>NZ_CAWQXH010000011.1:0-1325647 GCF_963899385.1 Aeromonas sp. MR7 | reverse complement strand
GGGATATCAGTTCCTACCTGATGGATTACTATAACTGGCGGCGTCCACATCAACACAATGATGGGATACCGCCAGCAGAGGCCGAGAATCGGCTTAACTGTGTGTCCGGATTTAGTTGACCACTACAGTCAACTGGTAACGACAGGATACTGCATAGGTCTTAAACTGTTGAGAAGATGTGAAATTATATCTTCATCACTTTAAGAGAACAGCCTAGGTCTAGATGATCGTCAGCTATGGCTTAGCGATAGGAGGCGATTGTTATAGCTCCTCATAGCTAATTGGTAAGTAGATACAATAACTACCTCGTTCACTCCCACCATTCCCAGCTTGCTTATGTATAGCTAAATACTGTCAATTATCTCAAGTTTCTGTATATAAACACAGTATCTTGTGGTTTTGCAATGAGTACCTGAGAAAGGGGGGGAATCATGCCACGTGGTTGGTGCCGACCTGTTGTCACCGCCTGCCTATATAAGGAGAGGCGATGAGCATCAAAGCTATCCCCGAGGGTTATCTGGTCGATATCCGCCCGCAGGGGAGGGAGGGCAAGCGGATCCGCAAGTGCTTCAAGACCAAGTCCGAGGCTCAGCAGTTCGAACGCTGGGTGATCGCCATCGAATAAGATGGGTCGTTACTTCTTCTTTCTAAACCGATGTCTTAACAGCTTTGACTAGGTTCTCAGGAAAATGTATTGTATGGCTGATCTTTAGCATTCTTTTTTATTTCCAGTGTGTTTGCATGGGATAAAAATGGATTGAATTATATTAACATGAAATTATGTTGGTCTAAAATGGAATACAGGCGCGAAATAGATGGCCTTAGAGCTATCGCAGTTCTTCCGGTAATATTGTTCCATGCTGGCTTTGAAACCTTTGGTGGTGGTTTTGTTGGTGTTGATATTTTCTTTGTGATTAGCGGGTTTCTAATTACGACTATTATTTCTGAAGAATCAAAAACAGGTCGATTTTCGATAGTTAATTTTTATGAACGAAGGGCTAGGCGGATTTTTCCTGCATTATTTCTAGTCATGGGTATTTGTATCATATCGGCTTGGTTTTTGTTTTTGCCTGGTGATATGAAAGAGTTCGCCGATAGTATAACGGCAGTTTCATTGTTTTTGTCAAATTTTTTATTTTGGTACCAAAGCGGATATTTTGATACTGTTGCTGAGATGAAACCAATGCTTCATACATGGAGCTTGGCTGTAGAAGAACAGTTCTATGTCATTTTTCCATTGCTTTTCATTTTGTTCATGAAACTAGGAAAGCAGTATGTGTTAACTGTGTTATCGATTCTGTTTTTTGCAAGCCTAGGTTTTGCCCAGTGGGTATCCATAACTAATCCTGAAATGGCGTTCTATTTTTTACCCGCAAGAGGTTGGGAGCTATTACTGGGATCTTTGATATCACTATTTTTATATCGAGTCAAAATTCGTAATCGCATAGCCAATGAATGTGGCACCGGCTTGGGATTGTTGCTTATACTGTACTCAATATTTTTCTACAGTAAAATAACGCCATTTCCTGGCGTTTATGCATTAGCACCTACCATCGGTGCTGGGTTAATAATTGTTTTTGCAACGCAAAAAACAATGCTAGGCCAAATAATTGGCAATAAGCTTTTCATGCGTATTGGGGCTATCAGCTATAGTGCATATCTGTGGCACCAGCCGCTGTTTGTGTTTGCAAGATACATGACCTTAAATGAGCCAAGTAAGGCCATGTTTGCAACACTGTCTGTTGTTACCTTTGCTCTTGCATATCTAAGTTGGAAGTTTGTTGAACTGCCATTTCGTAATAAATATACAGTAAACAAGAGAGTGATCTTTTCTGGAAGTTTCTTGTTTTTATCCATTTTCATAGTCTTTGGCATATGGGGCAGGATGACGGATGGTTTTTCAAATCGAGTAGACAGATCTTTCGGTGGAGATATTGGGCATTTATTATTTCATCAATATATTGATGAAAATTATTTCGACTGTGAACCGAAAGTAATAGCTGAGCAGGCATTGTCATGGAATGGATTCTTACGTTGTAAACAGTCCAAGGAGGGGGTGCCTGATGTCGTGCTTCTTGGTGATAGTCACGCTGAGCATTTATTTATTGGTCTTGCTGAGGTTAAGTCTAATAGTAATGTCGCTTTTTATATCAAGAGTGATAAACCATATATTGAAAATCCAGAGTTCGCTACTATATTCAATGAGCTGATCAGCAATAAAAAGCATCAGAAGGTTATTCTTACAATGAACTATATGGGTCGATTAAAATGGGATGTTGAAGGCCTTTATGATGGTTTCTCTGGAACGATCAAAACGTTATTGAATGCAGGAAAGGAAGTTTACATTTTAGGCGACATTCCGAAATATAATAAAGATGCACAAATCTGCGCGTATGCAAAAAATTCAGTAGAGGCTGTTTCTTACTGTTATCTATATGTGGATTCGGTTGAGTATCAAAGAGATATGTATGGAGCGGTATTGACTAAGCTCAGTAAGGATTATCATGTGCCATACATTGACATATATAGCCCACTCTGTACGGAAACAAAATGTGGAATGATCAAGAATAACAATGTTTTATATCGAGATGATAACCATCTTAATATCCTTGGTAGTGAGCTAATTGGACGCTACGTAGCTGAAAAGCTGGATTTGTAGATTATTAGGTGCGCTGGTATCTGAGCTCTGTATGAAGGGGTTGAACAAGCCCCCGTGTTGATTAGATGACAGGAGGAGACTACAGACAGCTGGCTCCTCCTGTCATTGAGTGTCTCAATGTTTACCATCCCTGTTACGCCTATAATTCTCTGCTTTACATGTATATCGTCGCTTCAGTTAAACACTGCTAATTATCATAATGTACGGTATAAAATACCAGTATTTTGATGGAGGATGGTGAGAGTGAATGAGCTGGGGCTGGGAACCGTGCTACGGTGTTGGTTCAGGAAAATGGATATATCAGGAGGGACAATGGGCATCAAGTCCACTCCCGAGGGTTATCTGATCGATATCCGCCCGCTGGGGAGGGAGGGAAAGCGGATCCGCAAGTGCTTCAAGACTAAGTCCGAGGCCCAGCAGTTTGAGCGCTGGATATTGCCACCGAGCACAATAAAGAGTGGGTTGATCGCCCGGCAGATAACTGGCTGCTTTCTGAGCTTATCAAACTCTGGTGGCGTTACCACTGCCAGACCCTGAAAGCAGGGGAAGCGGTGCGCAAGAAACCCCGCGATATAGATGCCGCGTTGCACCATCCGTTGGCTCGGCAGGTGACCCGTGCTTGGTTTTCCGAGTATCGGGTACAGCGACTGCATGCTGGCCGTCAGTCAAAGATGGTCAACCGTGAGCAAGAGATGCTGAGCGGGGCTCGGTACTCATTGCTCTCGGTCATGACCACCATGAACATCTGCTCAAAGAGATGAAGAAGGTCAAGCTGGTTGAGCGGTCGATGGGTTATCTTACCCAAGAAGAGATCGGAGAAGTGCTTGCCGCGCTATCGGGGGATAATCTGAAGGTGGTCAAACTCTGCTTGGCCACGGGGGCGCGTTGGAGTGAAGCGGCCAATCTGCGCGGTGAGGATGTGCTGGCCGGCCGGGTGATCTACATCAACACCAAGAATGGCAAGAACCGCACCGTGCAGATCTCTGCCGAACTGACCAAATATATAACAAACGGGTGAACCGGGGCCCGCTGTTTCGTGGTCTCAACTATATGTTGGTGCGTGAGGTGATCAAGTCAGTAGCGCCTGATCTGCCAGCAGGGTAGGTGGTGCACGTGTTTTGGTACACTTTTGCATCACATTTCATGATGTCAGGGGGTAACATCCTCGCGTTGCAAAAATTTTGGGCCATCGCAACATCCAACAGACTATGACCTATGCCCATTTTGTTCCGGATTACCTGAGCGATGCCATGCGCTTCAACCCGCTAGAAAATCCGTTGCCCACCGCATGACAAAGAGCCCTAAACAGGGTCATCTGGAGTGACTAAGCGTCACTTGCTGTAGTGCATAATTCATTGATTTAAGCGTAAGTAATTGTTTTTGGTATACATACCAAGGCGGCTCAGGCCTCCTTTTTTGTTGCCCGTCTTTTGCTGCTCGTCATTTTTACGTCCTGTTATTGCGCTCACCCATTGCTCTTTATCCCTGCAACATGTTGTCTTCATATGCCAACAAACCAGCATTCTTTACCCATATTTGATGAACGTAGAGGGCAGGGCAGGCTGCTTGCCTGATAACAAAATGATTTCTAGGGAGAAAAGCCCGCCATAACTATGGTCAGCCAAGGGGCTTTTTTTGTATTATTCCCCTCTTGACCTTATTTAGCCTAACAGGCTCCTGTTTCGGGAGTGGTGACGAGGAAGACATGCAACAGCTTGAAGAAGTAGTCGGCCAGGCCAAGGCCGAGATTGAGGGCGTCAATGACGTTGCGACCCTCGACGAGATCCGGGTCAAATATCTGGGTAAAAAAGGCTTTTTTACCGAGCAGATGAAGACATTGGGCGCCTTGTCCGCCGAAGAGCGTCCCGCTGCGGGCGCCGTGATCAACCAGGCCAAGCAGCAGGTTCAGGATGCCCTGAACGCACGCCGTGATGCACTGGTGGAGCAGGAGCTGAACCAGAAGCTGGCTGCCGAGACCATCGACATCAGCCTGCCGGGCCGTCGTATCGAGAACGGTGGTCTGCACCCCGTGACTCGCACCGTCGAGCGCATCGAGCGGCTGTTTGGCGAGATGGGTTTCAAAGTGGAACGCGGTCCCGAGATTGAAGATGGCTTCCACAACTTCGATGCGCTGAATATTCCGGCTCATCACCCGGCGCGTACCGATCACGATACCTTCTACTTCAATCCCGATCTGATGCTGCGTACTCACACCTCGGGTGTGCAGATCCGCACCATGCAGCAGCAACAGCCGCCAATTCGCATCATAGCGCCGGGCCGTGTCTATCGTAACGACTACGACATGACCCACACGCCTATGTTCCATCAGGTTGAAGGCCTGCTGGTTGACGAGCATGCCAGCTTTACCGAGCTGAAAGGGATACTGCACGACTTCCTGCGCAACTACTTCGAGGAAGATCTCACCATACGTTTCCGTCCTTCCTACTTCCCGTTCACCGAGCCGAGCGCCGAAGTGGATGTCATGGGCAAGAACGGCAAGTGGCTGGAAGTGCTGGGCTGCGGCATGGTGCACCCGAACGTGCTGCGTTCGGTTGGCATCGATCCGGAAAAATACTCCGGCTTTGCCTTCGGCATGGGCGTTGAGCGCCTGACCATGCTGCGTTACGGGGTCAATGACCTGCGTGCCTTCTTCGAAAACGATCTGCGCTTCCTCAAGCAGTTCAAGTAAGGGCGAGAGAACATGAAATTCAGTAAATCCTGGGTGATGGAGTGGGTCCGCACCGAGTTGAGTGACAACGCACTGGCCGAGCAGATCACCATGGCCGGCCTGGAAGTGGACGCCGTGGAAGCGGTGGCTGGCCAGTTCAACAACGTGGTGGTCGGTGAAGTGGTCGAGTGCGCCCAGCATCCGGACGCCGACAAGCTGCGAGTGACCAAGGTCAACGTGGGCGAGGCCGAGCTGCTGGACATCGTCTGTGGCGCGCCGAACTGCCGCCAGGGCCTGAAAGTGTGCGTGGCCAAAGTAGGGGCGACCCTGCCGGGTGATTTCACCATCAAGAAGGCCAAGCTGCGTGGCCAACCGTCTCACGGCATGCTCTGCTCCTTCAGCGAGCTGGGTATCGAAGTGGAAGCGGACGGCATCATAGAGCTGCCGGCCGATGCCCCCATCGGCACTGACATTCGCGACTACCTCAATCTCAATGACGTGGCGATCGACGTGGATCTGACCCCGAACCGGGCCGATTGCCTCGGAATCGCGGGTCTTGCCCGCGAGATCGGCGTGCTCAACAGCGTCGACGTGGTCGAGCCGAGCTGGACACCGGCTGCTGCCACCATAGACGCGACCTTCCCGATCCGGGTCGAGGCAAGCGCCGACTGCCCGCGTTATCTGGGCCGCGTCATCAAGGGGCTGAACCTGCAAGCGCAGAGCCCGCTCTGGATGCAGGAGAAGCTGCGCCGTGGCGGCATCCGCTCCATCGACGCCATCGTCGACATCACCAACTTCCTGCTGCTGGAATACGGTCAGCCGATGCATGCCTTCGACCTGGCCAAGCTGGAAGGGGAACTGGTGGTGCGCCGTGCCAAGGCCGATGAGCCCATGACCCTGCTGGACGGCAACGAAGTGAAGCTCAAAGACAACACGCTCGTCATTGCCGATGCCAAGGGCCCTGCCTGCATGGCCGGTATCTTCGGTGGCGATCGCACCGGCGTGTCCGAGTCCACCACCGATATCCTGCTGGAGTGCGCCTTCTTTGCGCCGCTCTCCATCACGGGTCGTGCCCGTGCCTACGGTCTGCACACCGACTCTTCCCACCGCTTCGAGCGCGGGGTGGATCCCGAGCTGCAAGCCAAGGTGATGGACAGAGCCACCCGTCTGCTGCTGGATATTTGCGGCGGCGAAGCAGGTCCGGTCATCGAGGTCAAATCCGATGCCCATCTGCCCAAGGCTGCCCCGATCAAACTGCGTCGCACCAAGCTCGACAAGGTGATCGGCATCAGCGTAGGCGATGCCCAGGTGGTCGAGATCCTGACCCGCCTCGGCATGCAGGTCACTGTGGATGCTGACGGCTGGACCGCGCTGGCGCCCTCCTGGCGTTTTGACATCGCCATCGAGGAAGACCTCATCGAGGAAGTGGCCCGCATCTACGGCTACAACAACATCCCGAACCTGAAACCGGCCGCCTCTCTGGCCATGGTTGAGCAGGCTGAAGGGCAGGTGACCCTCAAGCGGGTACGCGACCTGCTGGTTGATCGCGGCTTCCAGGAAGCGATCACCTACAGCTTCGTGGATCCCAAGGCGCAGCAACTGCTCTATCCGCAGAGCGATGCCATCGTGCTGCCGAACCCTATTTCGGTCGAGATGTCCGCCATGCGGGTGTCGCTGTTCCCGGGTCTGGTGCAGGCGGTGGTCTACAACCAGAACCGTCAGCAGGCGCGGGTGCGTCTGTTCGAGCAGGGCCTGCGTTTCATAAAGGACGAGAGTGCCGAAAACGGCATCCGTCAGGAGCCCATGCTGGCCGGCATTATCACCGGCAATCAGAGCGACGAGCACTGGGACATCAAGAACCGCGGTAGCGACTTCTTTGATTTGAAAGGGGATCTGGAAGCGGTATTGGATCTGACCGCCGAAGGGGCCACCTTCAGCTTCGAGCGTACCGAGCACAGTGCCCTGCACCCGGGCCAGAGCGCAGCCATCTTGCGCAACGGCGTGGTCATCGGCCACATCGGCGTGATCCACCCGAGCCTCGAGAAGAAGCTGGGTCTCAAGAGTCGCGCCGTCATGTTTGAACTGGAGCTGGACAAGCTGACCCCTGCCAAGGTGCCGGTTGCAGCCGAGGTTTCTCGCTTCCCTGCCAACCGTCGCGACATTGCCGTGGTGGTCGATGTTGCGGTTCTGGCCGGCGATGTCCTCGCAGTAATTAAAAAAGTTGGCGGAAATCAGGTAGTTGGAATAAACTTGTTTGACGTATACCAGGGTGCTGGTATGGCAGAGGACAAGAAGAGCCTGGCCATCAGTCTTGTATTGCAAGACACCCAGCGCACTCTGGAGGAGAAAGAGATTGCCGAGACCGTAGACAATGTCGTGCGGGCCCTTGGTGAAGAGTTGAATGCATCCTTGAGGGATTGATCTATGGCGCTTACCAAAGCCGACATTGCAGAGCACCTGTTCACCCAGCTGGGGATGAGCAAGCGTGAAGCCAAAGATATGGTGGAAGCCTTCTTTGAGGAAATCAGACAGGCGCTTGAGCGTGGTGAACAAGTCAAGATTTCAGGCTTCGGTAACTTTGACCTTCGTGAGAAGAATCAGCGTCCTGGACGTAATCCCAAGACGGGCGAAGATATTCCTATCAGCGCCCGTCGGGTGGTGACCTTCCGGCCTGGCCAGAAACTCAAGGCCAGGGTAGAAAATGTTGAACCCAACGAGTGACAAAAAGCCAGGCAACCGCCTGGCTTTTACTTTTGCATGATAAAAACCCGCCTTTTACTCACACTGTTGCTGGCCATGCCGGTGCAGGCCATGACCCTGCCTCTGTCACCGGCTACCCAGGCTTATGCCGACGCGCTCAAACCGCTGACCATCTGCTATCCGGCCCTGATCCGGCCGCCCTATCTCGAAGAGTCGGGGGGCTTGCTGATCGATCAGCTGGAGCGGCTGGCCGAGCAACTGCCGGTGCCACTGCTGCACGAAAAATTGCCAAACTGGTCCGCAGTGCAGCAGGGGCTGCTGGCAGGGCGCTGCGATCTCATCCCCTATGTCGGCCCCTCACTGCAGGCATTGCCGGGCATGGCCCTGAGCCGCGCCCTGCTGGAGGCCGAATCCGCCATCCTCTATCGCGGCGAGCTGGAACGCGCCACCTTTCTGGTGGCGCCCGTCTGGCAGGCGAGCGAGGCGCTCAAGTCGCTCTACCCCCATGCGACCCAGCTTGTCCTGACCGATGCCGACAACTGGTATGCGGCTTTGGTGGCCGGCAAGGGGACAGCCTATCTCGGTGATTACCTGCAACTGCGCTACCTGATGCGCGAATACCCGGATGAGGGGTTGCGGCTGCGCCGGCTGCGCAGCGATGAACTGGTGATCAGCTACCGCATTATGATGCGGGACAAGCCCGAGCTCAGGGAGTTGATCGATACGGCGATCCGCTACATGCCCCCCGGCAGCCTCTACAAGGATCTGGATCGCTATCTGGAACAGGGAGAGCAGGACATCAACCCGCTGCACTTCACCGATGAGGAGCAGGGCTGGCTGGTCGGTACCTCCCGCACCATCAAGCTGGTGGTGGATCCTGCGCTTATGCCCTATAGCGGCATCGACGGCAAGGGGCAGCTCAAGGGCTGGAGTGCCGATGTGCTGCGCCGGGTGAGCCTGCAGACCGGACTGAACTTCCATGTGGTGCCCGCCAGGGACAGGGAGGAGGCACTGGCCAAGCTGCGCAGTGGCGAGGCGGACATGATGGCAGGCCTGCTGGAGACCCCGGCCCTGACCCGAGAGTTCGACTTCACCCGCATCATGGTCGTGAGTCGTTACGCCCTGGTCAGCCGCAAGTCCCACTCGTTCGATCGGCTGGAGGCGCTCAAAGGGGAGGTGGTGGTGCCCGCCAGCCTCTATGACCCCGACATACTGGCACGTTTCGGCCAGCATGGGTGGCGCAAGAGTGAGACGCTTGAGTCGGGCATTGCACAGGTGCAGGCAGGCAAGGCCGATGCCATGCTGGCCGAGTTGTATCAGCTGCAGTATCCGCTGCGCAACAACCGGCTCGATGGCCTGGACATCAAGGAGTTGCCGATTCGCTTCGGGCTCGGCTTTGCCATAGGTTCCCGCAGCCCAAGACTGGCGGGGGTGATGGAACAGAGTCTGATGACCCTCACCGGCAGGCAGAACGATGAACTCAACCAGCGCTGGCGCCAGCTGGTGCTGACCCAGCAGGCAGGCGTCAGTTACGGTATCTGGCTGGGATCCGTATTGCTGGCGCTGCTGATCAGCGCCGGCGTCATCTGGCTGATCTGGCGCTCCCGCCAGCAGCTGGCGCGGGAGGTGAGTCAGCGTCAGGAGATGGAGCAGACACTGGCGCTGGAGAGCCAGTTCAGGGAGTCTCTGTTCCAGGCGCTGCCGGTACCTGTCTTCCTGCGGGACAATCAGGGGGAGATCATCAAGCGCAACAAGCAGGCCAAACGGCTGGAGGCCCGTTATCTGGCCGAGCTCAGCCTGCCATCGTCCCAGGTGCAGGGGGCGGAAGGAACCTTGTCCCTCGGAGATCAGGTGTTCTCCTACGCCCAGATCCCGCTGCAACTGGGCAAGCAGACACAGGCCGGGGATCTGATCGCGCTGTCCGATATCAGCGCCCTGCGCGAGCGCACCCGCTTGCTGCGCCAGGCCGAGCGTCGCCTGCGTGCCCTCACCAATACGGTGCCCGGGGTCGTCATTCAGTTCATCCTGCAGCAGGGCGGTACAGCGCAGGTCGAGTTCATCAGCCGCGGCAGTTACGAGCTGCTGGGGCTGGCCAGCCAGCAGATCCGCCGCGATCCCGACAGCGCGCTCAGCCGGCTGCTGCATCAGGACAGGCGCGAGATGCGGCTGCCCATGCTGGCCATGTTGCAGGCGGGGCAGCCCTTCTCCTACGCGCTGCGCTATGCCCACCCGGACAAGGGGACGCGGTGGCTGCAGTTCTATGGTCGGGGTCGCAGCCAGCCGGAAGGGGGGTGGCGCGTTTACGGTGTGGTGCAGGATGTGACCGCCCGAGTCGAGCAGGAACATGCCTTGCAGGCTTCCCATGAGCGGGCCGAGCAGGCCGTGCTGGCCAAGGGGCGCTTTCTTGCGGCGGTGAGCCACGAGATCCGTACCCCCATGAATGCCATCCTGGGGCTGCTGGAGTGGCTCGATCACACCCCACTGTCGGCGGAGCAGCGCTCTGCGCTCTCCCATGTCAGACAGGCGGGGGACGAGCTGCTCGGCCTGCTCAACGATGTGCTCGATTTCAGTCGCAACGAGAACCGGCAGCTGGCGCTCTCTCCCCAGCCGACCGATCTGGTGGATTTGTGCGAGCACGTGGCGGCGGTGCACTGGTCCAAGGCCCGCTCCAAGCGGTTGCAACTGCGGCTGGATATCGATCATCGCCTGCCCGCACAGGTGGAGCTGGATCCCCACAGGGTGCAGCAGGTGCTGCATAACCTGCTCGCCAACGCCATCAAGTTCAGCCCCGTCGGTGAGGTGGTGCTGTGGGCCCGCCGTGAAGATAACCGCCTGCTGTGCGGTGTGGATGATGAAGGGCCCGGCATCAGTAACGATCTGCTGCCTCGCCTGTTCCTGCCCTTCGAACAGGGAGGAGAGGAGGGCCAGCCCAGGGCTCAGGGCACAGGACTGGGGCTGGCCATCAGCCGTCAGCTGATGGAGCAGATGGGCGGCGAGATCCGGGTCGAGCCGCGTCCCCTCGGGGGCAGCCGCTTCACCTGCACCTTGCCGTTGGTGCTGCTGCACGAGGCGCCGCGCTGGCAACCGAGAGTGACCAGCGTCAACATCCAGTTGAACGATACGGAGCGTGCCTATCTCATGCCCTGGCTTGGCGAGCTCGGCCTGAGGGAGGATCCCGCCGGTCCCCTGCTGCGCGCCGCCGAAGATGAACAGGGCCTGCGTTACTGGGACTGGCAGGGCGAGCCCTGGGTGCCAGGCGCTGTGGTCAGCCTGTTGCAGCCCAGGCTGGTGTCCTCTGCCGAGGAGGCGATGAGCCTGCCGGGACAGGGGATGCGGGTGCTGCTGGTCGAAGATCACGAGGTGAATCGGGTGTTGATCAGCATGCAACTGACCCAGCTAGGTGCCCAGGTACTGAGTGCGGCCAATGGCCAGCTGGCGCTCGACATCTTGCAGCACGAGACGGTGGATCTGGTGTTGACCGATCTGCAGATGCCGGTGATGGATGGGGCCCAGCTGTGTCAGCAGTTGCGTGATTCGGCGCGCTGGCAGCATCTGCCGGCCTACGTGATCACCGCCGATCTCAGCGAGCAGGCGGCGCAGCGACTGGCCAGCTGCGGTTGCCGGGGACATCTGGACAAGCCCCTGCTGCTTAAGGATCTGGCCAACTTGCTGCGCAGCCTGCCGACCTCAGCTGACACACTCACCTCGCAGCCCAAGGCACCAGAGGAGAGCCTGGCGCCGGAATGGCTGGACCAGATGCTGCCGCTGCTGAGCGCTGAGCTTGTCACCCTCTATCTGGAGGCCACTCGCCAGGATCTGGCCGACATTGAGCACTGCATCACACAAGGGGATGAGATGGCGCTCGATGCGGCTTTACACAAGGTGAAGGGGGCCGCCAAAATGGTGGGGGCCACCCCGCTTATCCAGGTGATCGAGCAGTGGCAACGGGATCCACGGCAACCCCTGATATCCCCGCTGCGGCACGCTCTGGATGAAGTGTGCCGGCGATTGGGTGAGAGAGTCTGACATGATCATCACAGATGAAGAGTTATTGGCGTTGCTGGATCCGGAAGAGACGCAAGAGCGTTTCTTCTACCCAGTGACCATCTATGCGCTGGATGGGGTCGCCTATCGGGCGGCCCAGGCGGTCAGCCTGCCCGAATTTGCGACCCTGCGCCGCACCAAACCCGATGCCTGCTGGCACTGGGAGGGGTTGTTTGCCGCCGGTGCCATTGCCCTGTTTGATCCTGCCTCGCACGCTGGCGCCGACTATCTGCCGCAACTGATGGCGCAGGGGGAGGGCATCTATCGGCTCTCGGATGACTGGCTGGCTGGCGTGCATGGCCGTTACCAGCAGTGGCAACACTGGCTGGCCGGGATGCGGATCTTGTTGCTGGAGGACCATCCGTTTCAGGGGGCCCACATTCAGCAGGAGATCCAGGGATTGGGGCTCTCCTGTCAATGGGTGCAGGATGGCAATACCTGTATCCAGGCGCTGGCGGAGGGGAAGGTCACACTGCTCATCAGCGATCTCAGTCTGGTGGAGCAGGATGCCATCAGCCTGTTGATGAGCCAGCCCCAGTACCAGCAAAGCGGCTTGCCCATCATATTGCTGTCGGCGCACGATCAGACCCTGATAGACGGTGCCCGGCGCCTGCTGCATGACGCCGGTTTCAACGTGGTGGCGGCCCTGGCCAAGCCCCTGTTGACCGACGATCTGCTGCGCTTGCTCAAGGTGCTTTATCTGGGGCCCCAGCGGCAACAGCGGCTCAGTGGCCAGCGCCGTACCATTCGTACCTGGCAGGGGGAGGAGAAGGGGCTGCTGGGGCTTATCTCGGATCCCCCCTCCAGGCTGCCCGTCTGGCTGGCGGTGACCGGTTTGCCACCACGCTGGGAGCTGGTACGGGAGTGGCTGGGCAGGCAGGGGCGAGACGCCGGCGAGCTGACCCTGGTCATTCACCGTCGCGACCATCTGCTCAGTCAGGCGGAGCGGTTTGCCCTGGTGTTGCAGGCCAGTCTGGCCGGCGCCAGGCTCGCCTTGCTGCTCGACAGCGATCAGCATATGCCGTTCGATCTGCTGGAGCGGATGCCCCTGCAGCACCTGCTGCTGGGGCAGAGTCTGCTGCCCGGGCTGGAGGCCATGACGCCGGACTCCCTGCTGGGGCGCTTCATCAACCGGGCCAGGGAGCTCGGCATCGCCCTCTATCTGGATGACCCCTTCAACCTGCTCGATAACGAGTTGTGGCGCGATCGCGGCATGACGGGGCGCTGGTAACCCGTGCCTCGCTATCTCTGCTGGCCTCCCGACGAGGCGCGCTTGCGCCGCAGTCTGGCCGGCTGGCTGCATCCCACCTCGCGGGCATCCTTGCCGCTGATGATGGAAGTGGGGGGCGTTCCCTGCCGGCTGCAAGAGCTGGCGGGGGCCGATCCCGAATCTATCAAGGCGGCTTATGAGGCGTTGAGCGAGCAGAGCATTTACTTGCGTTTCATGCGGGCCAAGCAGCCCCCCACCGCCGATCAGCTCGCCTTCTTTCTCGATTACCCCAGAGCGTCCCAGATAGGCTTGCTGCTCACCGATGGTCTGGGGCGGCCGCTGGCCCAGGCCCAGTCCATCCGGCGGCGGCTGCACCCGGATCGGGCCGAGTTCTCCTGCCTGGTAGCGGATCACTTCCAGCACAGGGGGGCGGGGCGGCGCATCCTGCTGGCACTGGCGCTGCTGGCGCGCGCCGAAGGCATTCGGGAGTGGACGGCCGAGGTGCTGGCCCAGAATCGCCCCATGCTGGCACTCCTGCGCGGGCTGGGGCTGCCGCTCACCCTGGTGACGGGGCGGGAGCTGGTGTTTGTCCGGCTCGATCTGAGCGTGCTCGATACCCTGTGACGGGGGTATCCTAATAAGACCAAGGGCGAATAGGCCTGTTTTTCACCCTGTGCTAAGGTCAGCCTTGTATGCGGACAGAGGGAATCCATCATGGTGCAGTCAGCTAAACACATCGTCATCCTTACCGGCGCCGGGATCTCTGCCGAATCCGGCATCAAGACCTTCCGGGCCTGCGACGGTCTGTGGGAAGAGCACAAGGTGGAGGATGTGGCGACCCCGGAAGGGTACGCGCGGGATCCCGCCCTGGTGCAAGGCTTCTACAACTCGCGCCGCCATCAGCTGCAACAACCGCAGATCCACCCCAACCCGGCCCACTATGCGCTGGCTCGCCTCGAACGCCTGCTGCCGGGCACAGTCACCCTGGTGACCCAGAATATCGACAACCTGCACGAGTGTGCGGGCAGCAAGAACCTCATCCACATGCACGGGGAGCTGCTCAAGGCCCGCTGTCCCGAGTCGGGCCAGGTGATCGAGTGGCGCGGCGATCTGCATCAGGATGAGCTCTGCTCCTGCTGCCAGTTTCCCCAGCCACTGCGCCCGCATGTAGTCTGGTTTGGCGAGATGCCGCTGGGGCTGGATCGCATCTACGGCGCACTGGCCCAGTGCGACCTCTTCATCTCCATCGGTACCTCGGGTGCCGTCTATCCCGCCGCCGGTTTCGTGCATGAGGCCGGGTTGAACGGTGCTCATACCATAGAGCTCAATCTGGAACCGAGCGAGGTGGGCAGCCAGTTTGACGAGAAACGCTATGGACCTGCCTCCCTGCTGGTGCCCGCCTTCGTTGACGAGTTGCTGCAACGCTGCGGTGTGCATCAACCCAAACAGATAGACGGTCACAACTGGATGGAGATGCGCGGATCCTGAGCAACTGTGCCATGTCACAGTTGCAATGACTTGGTGAAATCGCCACACTGGCAACCCAAATATGGGACGCAGTTGGCGCAAATCATCATGACCACAGTGAAGCAATGGATCGCTTTTTTCCTCCTGATGCTGGCCAGCGCCAGCACATTGGCATCTCCCCCCCTGATGACGCTGGTGCTGCCCAACGGCAAGCAGCTCATGCTCGATGACGCGGCGCTGGCCGCCCTGCCACAAACCGAGTTCACCACCACCACGCCCTGGACTCAGGGCTCGCACCATTATCGTGGTCCGACCCTGGCGGCCGTACTCGCGGCGCAGGGAATTCTGAGTGCCAGCAAGATTGCCGTCTCGGCCCTCAACGGCTATCAGCAGGTGGTGGACCTGGCCCTGTTTGACGGTGTGCCCCTGACTCTGGTGCGCCACGAGGATGACAAGCCGCTGACCCGGCGCAACAAGGGGCCGCTCTGGCTGCTGATCCCGTTTTCCAGCCACCCCAAGCTGGACATTCCCCCCATTCATAACTGCATGGTCTGGCAGGTGACCCGCATCGAGATCATCGACTGATGGGTCGTCAGCGCCATAACCTGCTGCTGGTCTCGATCACCTTGCTGTTTCTGTTCTCCTCGGGTTGCGGGCTCTATCTGCAACACCGCCAGGAGCAGCTGGTCGATACCTTCTATCGCAACATCCACTGGAACATCAGCCAGGTGATGCTGGAGTCCCAGCGTTTCCTCTATGAGTTGCGTCTCTATCGGGCCGGGCAACTGGAGATGGAGACCCTGAGCCTCAATTACGATCTGTTGTGGAACCGGCTGGATATCTTCCTTATCAGCAGTGAAACCGCCGAGGCGCGTGAGCGTCACGGGCTGGGCAAGGCGTTGGCCGGGCTGTTCGAACAGATAAAGCGGCTCGAACCCCAGATACAGGCCGGGCAACTGCGAGAAGGGGCCGAGCTCGAACAACTGCAGAGCCAGATTGCCGAGCAGACCCACCAGATTGAGCAGATTGGCGATCAGATCCTCTCCGGCCAGGAGCGGGAAGCTTCGGTCAACCAGATCCGCAGCAGCCTGTTCTGGCTGCAGATCTGGCAACTGATCCTGCTGGTGACCGGTGGTGTGCTGGTGTTTGCCCTCATTCGTGCCAACTTGCAGAACCGGCGTCTCTCCCTGCTCGATCCCCTGACCCGGCTCGGCAATCGCCGCGCCTTGCAGGAACAGTTGGCACGCTCGCTGGACTCTTCCCATGCCCTGGCGCTGGTGGTGCTCGATCTGAAACGCTTCAAACAGGTCAACGATCTGCTCGGCTATCAGGTGGGAGACAGATTGCTGCAAACGGTGGCGGACAAACTGCAGCAAGCCCATGGTGGTCATGCCTACCGGTTGGGTGGGGATGAGTTTGCGGTGATCCTGACCGCCGGGCGGGAGAGCATGGCGGCGCAGATCCAGGCGTTGATGAGCCTGCTTCATTTCGAGTTTGTGACCCGGGAGAGCAGTTTCGAACTGGCGTGCCGGTTGGGGGTTGCCCAGGTGCAGGAGGAACCGGATCCCAAACGGCTGCTGGATCAGGCCATTTTGGCTCTCAATCAGGCCAAGCGCGATGCCGATGGGGATCTCGCCTGGTTCGAGCCCGGGATGCAGCTGCAGTTGCAACTGACCCAGCGTCAGCTGCACCAGTTGCGGGACTGGCTGGCAAACGTGGCGCCTTCCCCTCTGGTGGTCGATACCCATCGGTTCGGCAGCGAGAGCGGCGCTGCGGTGACAGGTTTGTCATTGCGCTGGCAGGAGACGCTGACGCCCTGCGAGATGGGCTGGTTGCAGGAGGGCGGCATACTGGGGCCCGTGATCGCGCGGCTGCTGCAAGAGCATGATCAGCCTGCCGGCGGTGAGCCGCAGCCACTGCTGATCGCGCTCACGCATCAGGCTCAGCTGGCCCATGTGCTGGCCTATCTGCCCGCGTTGGCCCATGTCGAACCCATACTGCTGCTGCCAAGCCTGCAGCAGGATGCCGCCCTGCTGGCCAAGCTGAACCAGTGCGCCTGTACCCTGGCGCTCCGAGACATTGGCAGCAGTACGCCGGACTTGCTGGCGGCGGGCTGGCCACTGCGTTATTGGCTGCCGGTGGCGTCGGCGCACGCCGGTCTGCTGGCGCCGCTGGCGCAGCGACTGGGCGTGATACGCCTGGCCCCGATTGCGCAGGCTGAGCGGCAGCAGGCCTGACTGGCAGCAATAAAAAGGGCGACCCAGGGGTCGCCCTTTTTGCATGATGTGTTTAGAAAATCAGGGAGCGGGGAAGGGGGCGCAGGATTGTCTGATCACCAAGTCAGGATCGACAGTGATCAGGTGATTATCCACCGCCACACCGTTGATCCGCGCCAGCAGCCGGGTGACGGCGAGGCGACCCAGCTCCTCCTTGGGCTGATTGATGGTGGTGAGCGGCGGTGACAGGTATTGCGCCAGCGCCACATTGTCATAGCCGACGATGGAGAGATCCTGCGGTATGTTCAAGCCCGCCTGATGGGCGGCACTGATGGCCCCCATGGCCATCATGTCGTTGAAGATGAAGAGGGCGCTCGGCCGTTTGGGTTGGGCCAGCAGCCGCTGCATGGCACTGAAACCACTGGCGCAGTCAAAGTCGCCCTCCTGGATCCAGGCCGGATTGATGGGCAGCCCCGCTTCCTGCATCGCCTGTTCGAAGCCGGACTGGCGCTGATTGGCGGGGGCGCGGCTGTGGGGACCCGTGATGCAGCCTATGTCGGTGTGACCTAGCGCCAGCAGGTGGCGAGTGGCCAGGTAGCCGCCGCGATGGGAGTTGTCGGCGATGAGATCCACGTCCTTGCTCTCCATGCCCCAGTCCATCACCACCACCGGCAGGCTCTTGAGCCAGTCGAGCTGGTTGAACACCTCCTGCTGCCCCTCGCTGCACATGATAAGCAGGCCGTCGACCCGCTTGCGCAGCATCATCTTGAGGTAGGAGAGGGCGGTTTCGGCCTGCCCCTCTGTGTTGCCCAGCATCAGGTTGTAGCCCTGCTCGAAGCAGTAGCGCTCCACCCCGCGCACCACCTCGGCGAAGAAGGGGTTGCTGGAGGTGGTGACCAGCATGCCGATGCTGTTGGTCTCCTTCACCTTGAGGCTGCGGGCCACCAGGCTGGGGGCATAGTTGAGATCGCGCATGGCGGCGAAGACCCGCTCCCGGGTCTCCTCGGCCACGAAGCGGGTCTCGTTGATGACGTGGGAAACTGTGGTGGTAGAGACCTGGGCCCGCGCCGCCACCTCCTTGATATTGGCCATCAGTGCCCCTGCGCAGTCTGGGCTAGCAGGAAGGTCTCGACCTCCTGCTTGCTCGGGATCGAGCTCTGGGCGCCGAACTTGGTGACAGAGAGCGCGGCCGCACCGTGGGCAAAGCGCACCGCGGCCTTGAAATCGGCGCCGGCCAGCTCGGCGGCCAGCAGGGCACCGTTGAAGGTGTCGCCTGCGGCCGTGGTGTCCACTGCCTCGACCCGAAAGCCCGGGATCAGTTGCTGCTGCCGGGCGTTGCTGCAATAGACCCCTTGGGAGCCCAGGGTGATCATCACATCGCTGATCCCCATCTGGTGGAAGCGGGCCGCCGCCTGAGCCGCGCTGGCCTCGTCGGTCACCTTGACGCCGGTCAGCAGCTCGGCTTCGGTCTGGTTGGGGGTGATGAGATCCACCAGCGCCAGCAGTTCGCTAGAGAGCGGCTGGGCGGGCGCCGGATTGAGCACCACCCGGGTGCCGTGGGCACGAGCCAGTCTGGCGGCTTCAAACACGCTCTCCAGCGGCACTTCCAGCTGCAACAGCAGGGTGTGGGCATCGGTAATCAGGGTTTCATGGCGCTTGACCATGGCAGGGGAGAGGGCGCCATTGGCTTCGGCGGAGATGCCTATGCTGTTCTCCCCCTCGTCGCTCACATAGATGATGGCGATGCCGGTGGGAAGCTGCTCGTCGAGCTCCACCGCGCTGACGTCTATGCCGTCCTGGGCAAAGCCCTGGCGCATCTGCTGGCCGATGGCGTCATCGCCGATGCGGGCGATAAAGGCGACGGGGGCGCCGAGGCGCGCGGCGGCAACCGCCTGATTGGCGCCTTTGCCACCGGGGACGACTTGATAGCTGTGGCCGGTCAGGGTTTCACCGGGGCGAGGAAAGTGGGGAACGCGCAGCACATGGTCTGCATTGACACTGCCCAGAACAACGAGACGATTCATTCTTATCACCCTTGATTTGGAACATCTTGGCTTGAGTGGGCCCAAGCCAAGCGGCACGATTAATCGAAGACAGGAGGTAAAGGGGGAGGCGAACCTCCCCCCGTCAGCTTACTTGCTGACCACTTGCAGCGGGACCGGAATGGATTTTTCCACCGGCTGGCCCTTGAGCACCTTGTCGGCGGTTTCCACGCCGATGGCACCGATCAGCGCCGGCTGCTGGGCCACGGTGGCGGCCAGTTTACCCTTGGCCACGGCGGCCTTGCCATCGTCAGTGCCGTCGAAACCGACGATCATCACCTCTTTGCCGGCGGCTTGCACGGCGCGGATGGCACCCAGCGCCATCTCGTCGTTCTGGGCGAACACGGCCTGCACGGTCGGGTGGGCGGCCAGCAGGTTCTCCATGACGTTCAGACCCTTGGTGCGGTCAAAGTCGGCGGGCTGGGAGGCCAGCACTTCCAGCTTGTTGGCGGCCACGGCCAGGGCGAAACCTTCGCCACGGTCGCGGGCAGCCGAGGTACCGGCGATCCCTTCCAGCTGAATGACCTTGGCACCTGCCCCCAGTTTCTGGGTGATGAAATCACCGGCCAGCTTGCCGCCGGCCACGTTGTCGGAGGCGATGTGGGCCTTGACGTCACCCTGGGCCGCGCCGCGGTCCAGGGTCAGCACTGGGATGTTGGCCTTGTTGGCCAGGCGGATGGCGTTGCCCACTGCCTCGGAATCGGTCGGGTTGATCAGGATGGCATTGACCTTGCGTACGGTGAGATCTTCCATGTTGGAGAGCTCCTTGGCCGGGTCATTCTGGGAGTCCAGCACCACCAGCTCGTAGCCAAGCTCCTTGGCCTTGGCTTCGGCCCCCTCTTTCATGGTGACGAAGAAGGGGTTGTTGAGGGTGGAGACCACCATGGCCAGAGTGTGATCGGCGGCCTGGGCGGTGCCCAGCACGGACATGATGGCGGCAGCGAGCAGGGTATTGAGCTTTTTCATCATTTCATTCCTTGTGTGTGCTTACTTGCTTTTGTTATCGATCATCACGGCGAGCAAGATCACGCTGGCCTTGGCGATCATCTGGTAATAGGACGAGACGTCGAGCAGGTTGAGGGCATTGTTGAGGAAGCCGATGATGAGAGCCCCGATCAGGGTTCCCATGATGCGGCCCTTGCCCCCCATCAGACTGGTACCCCCCAGCACCACGGCGGCGATGGCATCCAGCTCGTACCCCATGCCGGCGGTCGGCTGGGCCGAGGAGAGGCGGGAGGTGACGATGAGCCCGGCCAGTGCCGACAGCATGCCGCACAGACCATACACCGCCAGCTTCACCCTGGCCACATTGATGCCGGAGAGGCGGGTGGCCGACTCGTTGCCGCCCAGGGCGTAGATGTAACGGCCGAGGCGGGTGTGGTTGAGCATGAACCAGGCCAGCAGGAAGACGATGGCCATCAGCCAGATGGGCACAGGCAGGCCGAGCAGGTAGCCGGTACCCAGCCAGGCGAAGTGATCGGCGCCGTCACTGAAACCGGTGGAGATGGGACGTCCCTCGGTATAGACCATGGTCACGCCGCGCAGGGCCGTCATGGTCACCAGGGTGGCGATGAAGGCCTGTACCTTGCCCTTGGCGATGATGAGACCGCTGACGCCGCCGAGCAGGGCACCGGCTCCCAGGGTGAGGGGCACCACCAGCCAGATGGGCAGCTCCATGGCCACCATGGTTGCCGCCAGGGCGCCGCACAGGGCCAGCACGGAGCCGACCGAGAGATCGATGCCGGCGGTGAGGATGACCAGCGTCATGCCGACCGCAATTATGGCGTTGACCGAGGTCTGGCGCAGTATGTTGAGCAGGTTGTCGGCGGTGAAGAAGTTGGGGCTTAAGGCCGAGACCACGCCGATCAGCACCAGGAGGGCGACCAGGGATTTGTTCTCGATCCACCAGGCCTTGCTCATGATGCCGCGGCGGGGAAGGGTTTGGGTTGTCATTGGGAGGCCTCTTGCTCTGATTGCCACTGTTTACCGACTGCCGCCGCCATCAGTTTCTCCTGATTGGCGTCTGCGGACATGAATTCTGCGCTGATGCGCCCTTCGTGCATCACCATGATGCGATCGCTCATGCCGAGCACTTCCGGCATCTCGGAGGAGACCAGGATGATGCTCATCCCCTCCTTCTTGAACTGGTTGATGAGCTGGTAGATCTCCTTCTTGGCCCCCACGTCGACGCCGCGGGTCGGCTCATCCAGGATCAACACCTTGGGCCGTGTTAGCAGTCCCTTGGCGATGGCGACCTTCTGTTGGTTGCCGCCGGAGAGCAGTTTTATCAGCTGATCCTGACTCGGGGTCTTGATGTTGAACAGCCGCACATAGTCGCTCACCGCCTGACGTTCGGCCTTGCCGTCAATCTTGCCGTGGCGGATGAACTCGCCGAGGGCGCACAGACTCATGTTTTCGCGCACCGACAGCTCCAGCACTAGGCCATCGCCCTTGCGATCCTCTGAGATGTAGGCGATACCGGATGCCAGCCCATCGGCGGGGCTGCGCGGCACCATGACCTTGCCATCGACTTCGACCGCACCTGCGCTGATGGGGCTGGCGCCGTAGATAAGCTTCATCAGCTCGGTACGGCCGGAACCCATCAGGCCGCTGAAACCCAGAATTTCCCCCTGACGCAGGGAGAAGCTCACCCCGCGCACGCCGGGGCCGGCCAGATCTTTCACTTGCAGGCTGACGGGGCCGAGCTCTCGTTGCAGACGGGGATACTGCTCTTCCAGCCGCCGACCCACCATCATTTCGATGATCCTGTCTTCATCGAGCTCGTTCACCGCCTTCTCGCCGATCCACTTGCCATCGCGCAGCACGGTAACCCGGTCGCAGATCTGGAAGATCTCCTTGAGACGGTGGGAGATGTAGACGATGCCGCAGCCCTGCTGACGCAGCTCACGGATCACCACAAACAGCTGTTCGGTTTCGGTGTCGGTCAGTGCATCCGTGGGTTCATCCATGATGATGACGCTGGCATCGAACGACAGTGCCTTGGCGATCTCCACCATCTGCTGTTCGCCAATGGAGAGATCCCCGAGCCTTGTATCCGGCCCGTGTTTGACGCCGAGACGGGCCAGCAGGCCGCTGGCGCGCTCGCGCAGCTGGCGGTGGTCTATGCTGCCAAAACGGGTACGCGGTTCGCGGCCGAGGAAGATATTGGCGGCAATCGACAACTCAGGCAGCAGGTTCAGCTCCTGGTGGATGATGCTGATCCCCTGATCCTGGGAGTCGCGCGGGCCCTTGAAGTGGACCGGCTGGCCGCGATAACTGACGCTGCCCGCATCGGCCTGATAGATGCCGGTCAGCACCTTCATCAGGGTGGACTTGCCGGCGCCATTTTCGCCGAGCAGGGCCATCACCTGACCCGGATAGACCTTGAGGCCAGCCTCATCGAGGGCGCGTACACCGGGGAAGGTCTTGACGATCCCGGTGAGCTCCAGAATGGGCGAAATGGGCGAGGAGGAGGTTGTGCTCATTTGCAGCTTCCTTGAAGAGGCTTAAAACGCCACACCGGCGCAGAGAATAATGTTGGCGTAGGGGGTGACCTCGCCGCTGCGCACGATCGCCTTGCTCTGGCGGGAGCGGGTCTTGAACGCCTCGTGCAGGCAGTATTCGATGGTGATGGGCTTGCCTTGGGCAGCGGCGTGCGCCTCCAGCTGATCGACCAGCGCCTGATGGGCGGCGGGGCTGATCAGTTTTATCTCGCTCGCCATGATCACCTTCTCCACCACCAGATCGGTGAGCAGGGCGGTCAGCACGGTTGTAAGGCTGGGGGTGCCCGCCATCAGCGCCAGATCGATGCGCTCCGGCCCCGCCGCAATGGGCAGGCCCGCGTCGCAGACGGTGATCTCGTCGGTGTGACCCATCCGTGCCACCAGGGCACTCAGGGGAGCATTGAGCAGCTTGCCTCGTTTCATACAGCACCTCGGCAGACTCGCGTCCGCATATCTGATGTTCATCTAGGCAACCGGTTACGCAACCGGTTGCGTCATGTGGGAAAGATAGGCCCTAAGGCCCGCGCGATCCACAGTGAGATGGCAGAAATGTGAAAACGATCTCAATGCGGGGGATGGAGAGAGGGAAAAGGGTGCCAGACAGAGCACTGGCACCCGCAGATACCGGGCTAGAGGGCGAGGGCTTGCTGCACGCCGGGGCGTGCCAGCATCTGTTGATAGTGGGCCGCTACCCTGGGGAACTCGCCGATGGCCACGCCATCGCTCTCGAGCCAGCTGGCCACTACGAACAGATAGATGTCGGCCAGGCTGAAACACTCTCCCAGCATCCAGGGGCCGACCAGATAGTGACGTTCAATCTCGGCAAAGCCATCGCGCATGTTCTGGGGCATCTTGGCCTTCATGGCGGCGATGGCCTGCTCGTCATCGGCCCAGCGACTGCCACGGCGACCGTGGGCATGGGAGACGTGCACCGTGGAGGCGAGGAAGCTGTTCACCTCCTGCATGCGGGCCAGCAGGAAGGGATCGTCCAGCGGTGCAAGCCGGGCGTTAGGGAAGCGCTGCGCCACATAGAGCAGCAAGGCCGGGGTTTCGGTCAGCACGCCGCGCTCGGTGACAAGAGCCGGCACCCGGCCTTTGGGATTGATGGCGAGGTAGGCGGCGGAGCGCTGCTCCCCGGCCGTCAGGTCGAGCACCTTGATGTTATGGTGGGCCTTGGCCTCGGTCAGGGCTATGTGCACTGCCATGGCACAGGTGCCGGGGGCGAGATACAGGGTCAAATCAGACATGCAATTCTCCTTGTGAAGCGGTCGCCGCCGGACAATCCGGATGGGGGAGGTGGCGGCGAGCAGAAACGGGTGACGCCTTCTGGCATCCTACGCGCATAGCCGCGGCGGGCCAAGGCAGGGAGATCCGCCCCGCGGGGACGCCCGACGGCAGATGCGGATGGGCGGCAAGATCCTGGCGTGGATAATCTGTTCCGGACGGAAGCGGCGCCGACTGCGATGGCGGGCCCTTATGAAATCAAAGACTTTTTGGTCAGCAGATAAGGGGAAAAACGGCTACGCATGCCGGGTCAAATCGCTATAATGTGCTCCCTGAATAGTGGTTTCTCTGATGTTGGATAGTCAATTGAGTAATAAAATGCGGATCGGTGGTTCCCTCGAACAATCCCTGAGTCAGGGATATAGTCTCGACCTCAAGGGGGTATTGCAGGAGAGTTGGCAACAGACGCGGCGCACTGGTTTCGGCCTGTTGCTGGCCATCGTCGGTGTCACGGCCATCTGGATATTGCTGAGCAATACCCTGCTGGCACCCTACCTCAATCAGGAGGGGGGAATGGACATAGCCCTGGTGCTGAGCCTGCTTATCACCATCATGATGTCGCCCATGACCTCGTCCCTCGACATGCTGGGATTGCAGCAGTCGGTCGGTGTGCGTGCCCGCCCGAGCCAGGTATTCGATTTCTTTCGCCACTTCCTGCGTCTGGGCAGCCTGAGTCTGCTGGGCAGCATGCTCACCAGCCTGTTCGGCCCCCTGTTTGAACTGGTGGGCTTGCCGGTGGTGCTGGCCTTCATCCCGTCTGCGTTGATCGGCATGGGACTGGTGTTCTCGGTGCCGCTGGTACTGGAGCGCGGACTGTCGCCGGTGCAAGCCATTCTGGTATCGCTCAAGCTGTTTGCCCGCGGCTGGCCCAGCATAGTGCTGCTGCACGGCGTCATGCTGGCGCTGTTTTTCCTGGCGCTGATCCCCATGGGATTGGGCCTTGTCTGGGTGGCCCCTCTCTACTTCAACTGCAAGGGGATCCTCTATCGGGATCTGTGCGGGGTCGCGGTCGAAGTGACGGAAGTGAGCGAAGGCCCAAATCATTTCAACGCATAACAAGCTTGCAGCCAGACGCTTGACGCAGGCGCATTTCAGCGCATAGCTAGCGTGATGTCAGGTGATGTCAGGTGATGTCAGGTGATGTCAGGTGATGGCACAGGCACATTTCACCGCATAGCGAGTCTGAGGCCAGACGATGGCGCAGGCATATTTCAGCGTATGACGAGTGCGCGATGCAAAAGGACGGCATATGAAGAGGACTCGACATGGCGTGGCGGCAGGCTTGCTGCTGTTGCCTACCCTGGGGTTGGCGCAACCTTCACTGGATCTGCAGTACAGTACCTTCTACAGCCAGATGAAGACCTTCGCCAAGGGGGAGTTTGGTCACGCCAGGCTGGGGTTTTACCTGACCGATCCGCAAAATGGCCAGCGCTGCCTGCTCACCTCGGCCCGGGTCTCAACCCTGGATCGGGACGTGGCCGCCGAGGTGACGGTAGACAGCGAGCTGCGGCTGCCCTACGACGATGATCTCAATCTGGACAAGGCGACCGTGGTGGTGGGCTTGACCGAAGCGCACAGGGCCTGCGATCTGTCGGTGCAGGTGATGGCCGATGTGCAGCCGGTGTCAGGCAGCCAGTGGGATCTCAAGGTGGCCGAGGTAGCCGGGCGTCAGCAGGATATGCAGGCCCTGCTGAGCAAGCTGGCCGGCATGGTCGGCAAGTATTTCCTGCCCGAGATGGCGGGTGTGCGGGTGACCCTGGTACAACCGACGGGCACCGCCTATCTGGTCGATGGTGCCCGCCAGCAACCGCTCTCCTGGCAGGGGGGGCAACTGCTGCTGAGCAACACCCAGCTGGCGGATTTCGCCGCGGGCAAGCTGCAACTGCAGGGGGAGATACTGCGACTGACCCCCTGGCTGCACAAGGAGTGAGCCATCCGCTTGCCAGTGAGATAAAAAAAGGAGCGCCAGGCGCTCCTTTTTTGTTGCTGTGGGCCTGTGTCTATCGTGCTTAGCGCACTTCAATCACATCCAGCATGTCCATCTCGTCGATGTCCAGCAGCGGCGCCTTGGGCAGTTCAGGCGGATCAAATGCCTTGTCACCGCCATCTATGATGCCGGAGTCGCGGTTGATGCTCTTGAAGTCAAACAGCTTGTGATCGAGCAAATGGCTCGGGATCACGTCCTGAATGGCGGTGAACATGGTCTCGATACGACCCGGGAAGCGGCGATCCCAATCCTGCATCATCTGCTTGATGGCCTGACGCTGCAGGTTCTCCTGCGAACCGCACAGGTTGCACGGGATGATGGGGAAGGCCTTGACCTCGGCGTAACGCACGAGATCCTTCTCCTTGCAGTAGGCCAGCGGGCGGATCACCACGTTCTTGCCATCGTCGCTCACCAGCTTGGGCGGCATGGATTTGAGCTTGCCACCGTAGAACATGTTGAGGAACAGGGTCTCGAGAATGTCGTCCCTGTGATGGCCGAGGGCAATCTTGGTGCAGCCCAGCTCCTGGGCGGTGCGATAGAGAATGCCACGGCGCAGACGGGAGCAGAGGGCGCAGGTAGTCTTGCCTTCCGGCACCTTGTCCTTGACGATGGAGTAGGTGTCTTCCTCGACGATCTTGAAGTCGACGCCCAGAGTGGCCAGGTATTCCGGCAGCACGTGCTCGGGGAAACCGGGTTGCTTCTGATCCAGGTTGACGGCCACCAGATCGAAATGGATGGGGGCGCTTGCCTTGAGGCTCATCAGGATGTCGAGCATGGCGAAGCTGTCCTTGCCACCGGACAGGCACACCATGATCTTGTCGCCCTCTTCAATCATGTTGAAGTCGGCGATGGCCTGACCTACGTTGCGCCGCAGGCGCTTCTGCAGTTTGTTGAAACTGTATTTATCTTTGGCGTTCAGCTCTTCTAGCATGCTCGTAAAACCCGGGACACAAATAAGCGCGTTATTATAGCCATGTCCCGGGGGAGGGCAAGATGCCAGGATGAAAGCCGTCTTATGATTGGTTGCGTCGGCTGTCTACCGGGCAGCTGTAATCGGCGGGTTTGAGGATCAGCATATCGCAGGCGAGTCTGTCCACCACGTGTTCGGCGGTATTGCCGAGCAGGGCGGCGGAGAGGCCGGTGCGACCGACGCAGCCCATGATCATCAGGGTGGCTTGCAGATCTTCGGCCAGATCGGGCAACACCTCTTCCGGCAGGCCTTCCGCCACCCGGGTCCACAGATGACTGATGCCAAATTTGTCGGCATGGCTCAGCAGCAGGCTCTCATGGTGTTTGCGAATGGCATCGTTGTAGGCGTTGGGATCAAACTCCGGCAGCTCGATGGCCACGTTGACCGGGGTGCCGGGATAGGTGTTGACCAGGTAGAGGTTGGAGCCGAGCAGCTCGGCGATGGCAATCCCTTCCTCCGTGATCCGCTCGTTCAGCAGCTTCTGATCCTGGTCGTCGCTGGAACAATTGATGGCGGCTATGATGTTGCCGCCTCGTTGCCAATGACCCTCCTTGACCAGCAGGACGGGGCAGGGACACTTGCGCAGCAGGTGCCAGTCGGTCGGGGTAAAGATGAAGGTTTGCAGAAACGAGTGATGGTGAGTCGCCTTGACCACCAGATCGTGGCGGTTTTCCAGCACTTCCTGAATGACGCATTCGAAGGGCCGATTGTGCCAGACCACCTTGATCTCGCAGTCCAGCCCCTTGGCTCGGTAGGGTTTCAGAATATCGTCGAGCCATTCACGGCGCTGGGCGATCACGCCGTGGCGCATCTCTTCCCGTTCGTCCACCGACAGCATGGCGGTCATCTCGTACGAGAAGTCGTAAATGGTGAGCAACAGGGTCAGTTGAGCGCCTTCATCCAGCTCAGCCACCTTGACCGCACGTTCGAGGGCAATTTGCCGCTCTTCTTCCGGGTTGATAACGACCAGGATCTTTCGGTACTTGACCATGTTCTCCTCCTCCTTGGCAAAAATACCAATGATGGCAGACCTTTAGCCATTACAGCTTAGCTCAGGAGGAGGTGGGGAGACGTGTGCCGGATCAAATTTCAGTGTAAACCGATCCGGCAACAGAGGAGGATTAGCCGCAGGGAGGACGGGTCGCGCCAGCCATGACGCCGAGGGCCACGTGATCCAACACTGTGATGTACTTGCCCTTGACGCTGATGAGCTCGGACTTCTGGAAGCGGCCAAGCAGGCGGCTGATGGTCTCGACGGTGAGGCCGAGGTAGTTGCCGATGTCACCGCGGGTCATGGAGAGGCGGAACTCCTTGGCGGAGAAGCCGCGTTCGGAGAAACGCACCGACAGATTGTGCAGGAAGGCGGCGAGGCGCTCTTCGGCATTCTTCTTGGAGAGCAGCAGTATCATCTCCTGATCGCCCATGATTTCGTTGCTCATCAGTCGCATGATCTGCTGGCGCAGCTTGGGCATCTTGCCGGAGAGATCGTCGAGCACGTCAAACGGGATCTCGCACACCATGGCCGTTTCCAGCGCCTGGGCGAAGGAGGGGTGAGCCTGCTTGTGAATGGCATCGAAACCAACCAGATCACCGGCGAGGTGGAAGGCGGTGATCTGCTCATCCCCTTGTTCCGTGATGGTGTATGACTTGATGGTCCCGGAACGGATCGCGTAGAGCGATTTCAGCTCATCGCCGGCTTTGAACAGCTCCTCACCCTTCTGGATCGGCTTCTTTCGCTCGATGATGCTGTCGAGCTGATCGAGTTCGCTGTCGTTCAGGGTGAAGGGAATGCAGAGCTGGCTGATGCTGCAATCCTGGCAATGAATTGCACAGCCACCGCTCTGAATACGTCTGCCAGGTTTCTTTTCCGGGATCATAGGCTCATACGAATAATTGATTTATATCAAACAAGTTTACCATCAACTCATCCGTTTTGGATAGGGTTTCAAAAGGACGCTATCCCGATCCAGAGAGTATGAAGCCCATACGCGATGAGCAAGACAGCCCCGCCCTGGCGCAAACTGCGCAGGGTCAGCCAGTAACGCAGGCGGTCTGCCAGTCCTCCCAGTGCAAACAGTGTCGGCAGGGTCCCTATGCCGAAACTGAGCATAATGAGCGCACCGCCTCCTGCGGAACCCGCCGCCGCACTCCAGGTCAGCATGGAGTAAACCAGACCGCAGGGCAGCCAGCCCCACACCATACCAAAGGGAAGGGCCTGCCAGGCCGAGGTGAAGGGGAGAAACTTGCCTGCCAGCGGCTTGATGCGAGGCCAGAGTCGGGCACCGATGCGTTCGAGCAGCAATATGCCCTGCCACCAGCCGGCAAGATAGAGACCGAGCGCTATCATCAAGAGCGCCGCCAGCAGCCGCAAGCCGGCGATGGCGTGCTTGCCGGCGCCCAGCTCGCTGGTGGTGGCCAGCAGGCCCCCGACCAGAGCACCGGCTACCACGTAGCTGAGGATCCGGCCCAGGTTGTAGTTGAGCAGATAACCGAGCCGGCCCCAGAAGTGCTGCTTCTCGGGAGGAATGGCCATGGAGAGGGCGGCCGAGACGCCGCCACACATGCCGATGCAGTGGCCTGAGCCCGCGAGCCCCACCAACAGGGCCCCGACCAGATCAAGGCTGGCGGTCATCGGAGGTATGCTCGCTGGGTTTCTGGGCGGGTTTGTCTTCATCGAACAGGATATTGGAGCCCTGGCGGTCGAGATCTTCAAACTGCTCGGAGCGAATGGCCCAGAAGAAGACGGCGCCGGCGATGATGACAAACAGGATGGCGATGGGGATCAGGACGAAGATGATGTTCATGGTGCAAGCCTTGCAATGAGAGTAGTCATGGTACACCCGTTGGTGACCAGGGGCCCGGCGATTCTGTGGTGCGGGGAGCCCGGCAAACGCGGGCTCCCTTTATCGTGCGCGTATATGCGGCCATGGCTCAGCGGTTCAGCCGCATGGAGTTGGTGACGACTATGAGGGAACTCAGAGACATGCCCGCTGCCGCCACATAGGGTGGCAACCAGCCGCTGGCCGCCAGCGGCAGCACCAGCAGGTTGTAGCCGATGGACCAGGCGAAGTTCTCCTGGATGATCTTGCGGGTACGAATGGCCAGGGTGCGCGCCTCCAGCAGACGGGAGAGATCGTCGGCCAGCAATATGGCATCGGCGCTGTTTTTGGCCAGATCCGTGCCGCCCGCCATGGCGAAGGAGGCATGGGCACCGGCCAGCACGGGGGCATCGTTGATGCCATCCCCTACCATGATGCTGATATCGCCGCGGGCCTCATGCTCCTTGAGATAGGCCAGCTTGCCATCCGGCGTTACCCCTTTCACCAGTTCGTCCACTCCGATCTCGCGAGCCACCTCGTCGGCCTGGGCCGAGCTGTCACCCGTGAGTATGGTGGTCTTGAGACCGGCGGCCTTGAAGGCCTGGATCAGCGCCCTGGCATCCGGGCGCAAGGTATCTGCCAGGATGAAGCGGGCCAGCAGCCTGGACTCATCGGCCAGATAGATGGCAAGGCCCTGGCTGGCAGTCTGCCCGGCGGGCAGTGCCAGCCAGCGGGCGCTGCCGATACGGTAATGCCGGCCTGCGATCGTGCCCTGAATGCCGTGACCTATGACGGGGGTCACCTCGCTTGCTGCCAGCAACAGGGCATCGTCTGCCGCCTTGCTGCGAAAGGCACGGGCGATGGGATGCTCCGAGTAGGCTTCCAGCGCGCGGGCGATGGCGAGGCACTGGGTCTCGCTCAGCTCGGCCAGCGCCGTGGTGCTGATCAGGCTGATGTTGCCCGTGGTCAGGGTGCCTGTCTTGTCCATCACGATCCGGTTGGCCTTGGTCAGCACGTCCAGCACATGGCCACGGCGCAGCAGAATGCCGGATCGGGTCAGGCGGGCGGTGGCCGAGGTGAGCGCGGTCGGTGTGGCCAGCGACAGGGCGCAGGGGCAGGTGGCAACCAGCACGGCCAGGGTGACCCAGAAGGCCTGCTCCGGCTGATGGAAGTGCCAGAAGGTCCACACAGCCGCGGCAATGATCAGCAGCACCAGGATGAAGTGGCGGGAGAGCACGTCCGCCATCTGGGCGATGGCCGGCTTGTCGTCCAGCGCGTGATCCTGCAGCCGCATGATCTGGGCGATGCGCGACTCCTCGATGCGGTGGCTGACCCGGATCTGGAGCGGTGCATCCGTGTTGATGGTCCCGGCATAGACGCTGTCACCCAGCTGCTTGAGCAGCGGCAACTGCTCACCGGTCAGCATGGATTCGTTGAGGCTGGCCTGCCCCTCGACGATGAGGCCATCGGCCGGCAGGGTGGCACCGGCCAGTACTCGTATCCTGTCTCCCACCTGCAGCATCTTGGCTGCCACCTCATGCTCGCCATCGTCATCGATGCGTGTGGCCATGATGGGCACCAGCCGCGCCAGATTGGAGCTGGACTCTGACGCCTTGCGTCTGGCCCGCAACTCCAGAAAACGCCCCAGCAGCAGGAAGAAGACGAACATGGTGATGGAGTCGTAATAGACCTCACCGGTATTGAAGACGGTGGCCCACATGGAGGCGACGAAGGCGCCGATCAGTGCCAGCGATACCGACACGTCCATGGAGAGATGGCCCTGTTTCAGGCTGCGCCAGGCGCCCACGTAAAACGGCTGGGCCGAGTAGATCATGATGGGGGTCGAGAGCAGCAGGCTTATCCACTTGAAGTAGACCATGAACTCATCCTCGACGCTGATGAAGAGATCCATGTAGAGCGCCACGGCGCACATCATCACCTGCATTGACCCCAGGCCCGCCAGTGCCAGCCGGAACATGTAGCTGCGCACTTCTTTGGCGTAGATAGCTTCCTGGTTGTGGGTCTGGAACGGGTAGGCTCGATAGCCTATTTTGGCGAACCCCTTGAGGATGTCGCTCAAGGCAAGCCGGTCCGGATCCCACTTGATGCGGGCGCGGTGAGTGGTGGTATTGACGTTGATGTAGTGCAGGCCGGCAAGGCCGGTCAGATGACGCTCGATGAGCCAGGCGCAGGCGGCGCAGGTCAGCCCTTCCACGCTGAGCAGGATCTCGCGCTGCCTGTGGCTGCCCGTGCCGCTGTCGGTGACAAAATCCTGCTGCACCTCGGCCAGATCGTAGTGGGTGAGGGCGGCCAGCTCTTCCGGGACCAGTTCCCCCTTGATGCCGGGCGCTGTGCGGTGCTCGTAATAGCTGGAGAGACCGCACTCCATGATGGTTTCTGCCACGGCCTGACAGCCGGGGCAGCACATGGGTTGCACTATGCCCTTGATCTCGAGCGCATAACGACTGCCAGCGGGAACCGGCTCACCACAATGGAAACAAGCCTTCATGGCGTCTTGCCCCGGGAGGTAAAGTAAACGAGCGGGGCATGGGGCGTGCTGGCGAGAAGCTGCTCGCCAGGGTGAAAACCGCCTGTCATGGCTTAACGTCCTTTGGGATCGAGTTCGACGGGCGCCTTGGTCGGGAGTTGGACTGTCTCTTGCAGACGCCATTCGTGATTGAAGGCATCGACCCGGATATGCCATTTCCCGTTCAATGGTTTGTCGAGCAGCAGACGATAGATGCCGCTGGCGTCGGCCGTCACCATGTGTTCGCTGTCCATGCCGGCCAGGGTCGGGTGGAACAGGGAGAGGTAGAGGGCCTGACCGGGGGGGATATCTCCCGACAGGGGCTTGAGGGTCAGCTCCTTGCCATTCACTTCCAGCGCTATGCGAATGTTGAGGGCCTCGGATCGATCGAACTTGCTCAAGTCCTGATTGATCTCTTTGCCTTGTTTGTAATAGTCCTCGGCGACCAGATTGACGCCATCCTTGCTGGCGATGATGGCCGTGCCGATGCTGGCGATCACGGCGGCGGCCGGGAGGGCGATGATGAACCAGGGCCAAAATTGGCGATACCAGGGTTGGGACATAATGAGTGCTACCGAAACGAATGATTAACAGAATGGAGGCTTTTCAGCCAACACAAGATAACAAAAAGCCTCGAAGAGTCGAGGCTTTTTGCTGAGTAATCACGTGCTTATCACATGTTACTGCTTATTTTACTTGTTGTTGTGGGACAAACTATAAACGTAGGAGGCGAGCAGGTGCACCTTGTCTTCACCCAGAATATCCTTCCAGGCCGGCATGACGCCGTGACGACCGTGGGTGATGGTCTGCTCGACCACCTGACGGGAACCGCCATACAGCCAGGTGTTGTTGGTCAGGTCAGGTGCCCCGAAGGCGATACCGCCCTTGGCATCCGGGCCATGACAGGCGGCGCAGATGGTGAAGCGCGCTTCGCCCTTCTTGGCCTCGACCAGATCGACCTTGCGACCGGACAGGCTCAGCACGTAGGAGGCGACTTCTTTCACCCCATCCTGACCCAGGATCTCGCCCCAGGCCGCCATCACACCCTGACGACCGCCCATGATGGTGGTCTTGATCTGATCAGGCTGACCGCCCCATTGCCATTCGCTGTCGGTCAGGTTCGGGAAACCGCGACCGCCGCGGGCATCGGAACCGTGACACTGGGAGCAGTTCTGCAGGAACAGACGCTGACCCACCTTGCGTGCTTCCGGATCGGCGGCGATCTCTTCGATGGCGCGATAGGTCTTGCCATCGGCCTGATAGGCCAGCTCGCGGAACTTGGCGCCGTAGATCTCGTCAGCCTTGACCAGTTCGCGGTCGTACTCCACCGCCCGGCCTTCGGCCTTGGCGGAGGCCACCGCAGCCTTGGACTCGGCCAGCGAGCGGACGTCCTGGTTGGAGCTCTGCCAGCCCAGCAGACCCTTCCAGTTGCCCAGCCCCGGGAAGGCCAGCAGATAGACCAGACCGGTGACGATGAAGAAGAGGAACATGTAGGTCCACCACTTCGGCAGCGGGTTGTTGATCTCTTCGATACCGTCGAAGGCGTGTCCCATGGACTTGCCCTCTTCCACGCCCATCTTGTCGCGCAGGCACCACACCAGCAGCAAGAAGCAGCCGAGTATGGTCCCCAGGCTGATGACGGTCACAAAAATGCTAAACAAAGTGCTCATTATTGTTTCGCTCCTGCGTTCTTGTTATCAGCACCGGGTTGCTCGTCGTCGGCAAAAACCAGGTTGGCAGCCTCGTCGAAAGAGGCCTTGCGGCGCTTGCTGTATGCCCAGACGATGATGCCGATCATGATGGCCATCAACAGCAGGGTATAAAGGCCGCGAAATGTGCCGTAATCCATATCCTGACTCCTTTATTTCAGGGCATGACCCAGTGATTGCAGATAGGCTACCAGCGCATCCAGTTCGGTTTTGCCCTTGACGGCTTCACCTGCACCCTGGATGTCAGCGTCGCTGTAAGGCACGCCGAAGTGATCCCGGAACAGCGCCAGTTTCTTGCCGGTCAGTTCACCGGTCAGGACATTGGTGTCGAGCCAGGGGAAGGCCGGCATGTTGGACTCGGGCACCACATCGCGCGGATTGATCAGGTGAGCGCGGTGCCAGTCGTCTGAATAGCGACCGCCCACACGGGCCAGATCCGGACCGGTACGCTTGGAGCCCCACAGGAAGGGGTGCTCCCACACGCTCTCACCGGCGACCGAATAGTGGCCATAGCGCTCGGTTTCGGCGCGGAACGGACGGATCATCTGGCTGTGACAGACGGTGCAGCCTTCGCGGATGAAGATGTCGCGCCCTTCCATCTGCAGGGCGGTGTAGGGCTTGAGGCCCTCTACCGGCTCGGTAGTTTGCTTTTGGAAGAACAGCGGGGTGATTTCGACCAGGCCCCCCAGACTGATGGCAAATATGATGCCGACCACCAGCATGGGTACGCTCTTTTCAAAGATCTCGTGACGGTTATTGTTGCTCATGCTTTGACCTCTTCAATCATGCTGGCTGTGCGACAGGTTCCAGGGAACCCTTGGGCGCAGTGATGGTGCGATAGGCGTTGTAGGCCATCAGCAACATGCCGGTGACAAAGAAGCAGCCACCCAGGAAGCGCACGAAGTAGAAGGGATAAGAGGCCTGCAGCGCTTCCACGAAGCTGTAGGTCAGGGTGCCGTCGTCGTTGACCGCACGCCACATCAGACCCTGCATCACGCCGGAAATCCACATGGCGACTATGTAGAGCACTGTGCCCACGGTAGCCAGCCAGAAGTGCACGTTGATCAGGCGGATGCTGTACATGCGGCCCTGGTCGAACAGGTTCGGGATCAGGTGATACACGGCGCCGATGGATACCATGGCAACCCAGCCCAGTGCGCCTGAGTGGACGTGACCTATGGTCCAGTCGGTGTAGTGGGAGAGGGCGTTGACCGTCTTGATCGCCATCATGGGGCCTTCGAAGGTGGACATGCCGTAGAACGACAGGGACACGATCAGGAAGCGCAAGATGGGGTCATAACGCAGTTTGTGCCAGGCGCCGGAGAGGGTCATGATGCCGTTGATCATGCCGCCCCAGGAGGGGACGAACAGGATCAGGGACATCACCATGCCCAGCGACTGGGCCCAGTCAGGCAGCGCTGTATAGTGCAGGTGGTGCGGACCGGCCCAGATATAGAGGGAGATCAGCGCCCAGAAGTGGACGATGGAGAGGCGGTAGGAGTAAACCGGACGACCCGCCTGCTTGGGCACGAAGTAGTACATCATGCCGAGGAAGCCGGCGGTCAGCAGGAAGCCTACCGCGTTGTGGCCATACCACCACTGCACCATGGCATCCATGGCACCGGAATACATGGAGTAGGACTTCATGCCGGAGAGCGGCACTTCCATGTTGTTGACGATGTGCAGCACGGCCACCGTGATGATGAAGGCACCGAAGAACCAGTTCGCCACATAGATGTGGGAGGTGGTGCGTTTGACCAGGGTGCCGAAGAAGACCACGGCGTAGGCGACCCAGACGATGGTGATGGCGATATCGATCGGCCATTCCAGCTCTGCGTACTCCTTGGAGGTGGTGTATCCCAGCGGCAGCGAAATGGCGGCAGACAGGATGATCGCCTGCCAGCCCCAGAACACGAAGGAGGCAAGCTTGCCACCAAACAGTCGGGTTTGACAGGTGCGTTGCACCACATAGAAGGAGGTCGCCATCAGGGCGCTACAGCCAAATGCGAAGATGACCGCATTGGTGTGCAGAGGGCGAAGGCGACTGTAAGTCAGCCAGGGAGTATCAAAGTTGAGGGCAGGCCAGATCAACTGGGCTGCGATCAGTACGCCAACCGACATGCCGACAATTCCCCAGACAATCGTCATGACTGTGAACTGGCGAACAACGGTGTAGTTGTACTCAGGATGGTTAGTTGTATGGCTCATCGTTGTATTCCGCTTCCGATGCTGCTGTTGTTTGATTTTTTGTCCAGTGACATGGACCGACATCATTGGCTACTGCCTTACCCCTTGTTAACAACTGTTAATAAAAGGAAAAGCAAAAAGTAGCTAAATGAAAATTCAATGGGAATGATACTGAACTGACAGGTAAAATAACAGTATAAACAGTGATATATTTGGCTCCGTTGGGTCTCGCCTGCTCAATTATTTACCTTGCGCGAGATCACGAAAATGTCATTTTCAAGGCATCTTACAAGGTTGTTTTTTCATGAAAGAGAGACTCACTTCACGCAAAATTGTCCACTTGGCGATCGTCCTGGCCATTTTGCTCGGATTGGTTGCCTATCGAACCTGGTTTGACGGGGGCCAGGCGGCGGCGGTGGGCGCAGAAAAAGATCAGATTTGTGATCTGTCCCGCACCTCCTGCAGCCTGCTGCTGGGGGAGAAGCCGATGACCGTCAGCGTCGCCTCCTTGCCGGTGCGGGCCGAACATGACTTCGTGATACTGCTTCAGGGGGGGGATCCCGCCTTCAAACCGGTGAAAGCCTGGCTGGAGGGGCGGGACATGTTCATGGGCACCATACCGGTCAGTTTCGAGCCGGCAGAGCACGGCTGGCAGGGCTCAACTCTGGTGGGTTCCTGCACCTCGGCTGTGATGGTCTGGCTGCTCAATATCGAGTGGAGCAATGGCCAGCGCCAGCAGTTGGCGCTCTCCGTCAGTCGTTGAATCCCTGCCTATATGAACAAAAGGATGGGGGATAAGGTGAAAATAGATTTGAAATTTTCAGGCAGGGCGTTACCTTGCACAGATTATCAGGGAGTGAAGTTCATTTAATCATGATTGAAAAACAAGCATTTTATCGCGGTCTCAACCAGCAGGCACAGGCCTTGCTGGAAGGGGAACCGGATCTCATCGCCAACCTGGCCAACCTCTCCGCCTTGTTGGCGCTGGAGCTTGCCGACATCAACTGGGTGGGTTTCTACCTGTTGCAGGGGGATACCCTGGTGCTCGGTCCGTTCCAGGGCAAGCCGGCCTGCGTGCGCATTCCGGTCGGCCGCGGGGTCTGTGGCACGGCAGTGGCACAGGGCAAGACCCAGCTCATTGACGATGTCCACCAATTCGAAGGTCACATCGCCTGCGATGGCGCCAGCAATTCGGAAATCGTGATCCCGGTGCGCCGTGGTGGCGAGATCATTGGCGTACTGGATATCGATAGTCCAATCTTTAACCGTTTTGACGCAGAAGACCGGATTGGGCTGGAAGAAACGGTGCAAATTTTGGAAAGCATGCTCTAAGTCATTGCTTGATGGTTCGCAAAAGGCCCCAAGCTCTCTATAATGGGGCCTTTGTTGTGCTCGGGCGTGCCCGCGCGTTTATATGAAAGCCAAGGTTATACATGGAAAACACTGAGAAGCTGAAGAACAGTAAAGAGATCGTTGCCTACCTGGTCGAGAAATTCCCGGCCTGCTTCATCGCTGAAGGAGAGGCCAAGCCGCTCAAGATTGGCATCTTCCAGGATTTGGCCGAGCGTCTTGCTGACGACGCCAGAGTCTCCAAGACCATGCTGCGCTCTGCACTGCGTCAATACACCTCCAGCTGGCGTTACCTGCATGGCCTCAAAGCCGGCCAGGCCCGTGTCGATCTGGACGGTAACCCGGGCGAGCTGCTCACCGAAGAGCACATCGAGCACGCCAAGCAAGCCCTGAAAGAGAGCAAAGAGCGCGTCTTTGCCAGCCGTCGTACCAATACTAAAGAAGAGAAGGCCAAGCAGCCCCGTCGTCCTGCCCCGCGCAAGGCTGACGCTACCGCCAAATCTGACAAGCCCAAAGCCGCACCCAAGGCACCCGTTGCCGATGCGCCCTTGGTGAAGGTCGATGCTGCCAATCTGAAAGTGGATCAAGGCGTCCGGGTCGTGCTGGGCAAGTCTCCTGTACCGGCGACCATCAAGGAAGTGACCAAGGATGACGTTCAGGTCCAACTGCAGACCGGCATGATGCTGCGGGTCAAATTTGAGCATCTGGTTCTCTAAGGAGACAAATGTTGAAGCATGGCGTAATTCGTTTTTCCCTCGTTGCCTGTAGCCTGGCGCTTGCCGGGCTTGCACAGGCCATCGAGCCGGTGCTCAAGGAAAGTGATTTGCCTGTGTTGGCTCAAGAGAGCCAACATGCTACGGCTAGCAAGCGAATTGCCAATCTGTTTACCCGCTCGCATTACAAGCAGTTCAAGCTGGACGATGCCTTTTCCTCCGTGATTTACGACAAGTATCTGGAGAATCTGGACTACAGCAGAAACCTGTTTTTGGCCTCTGATATCAGCCGCTTTGAAAAGTACCGTAACGGCTTTGACACCGACCTCGAAAGAGGACGGCTGGCTCCCGCCTACGAGATGTTCAATCTGAGTCAGCAGCGGCGTTATGAGCGGTTCGAATACGCCCTCAAACTGCTCGATACTCCTTTCGATTTTACCCAGCCCGACAATTACATCTTTGATCGGGAAGGGGCGGCTTGGCCCAAAGACGAAGCAGAACTCAACGAGTTGTGGCGTCAGCGGGTCAAGTTCGATGCCCTGAGCCTCAAGCTCAGCGGCAAGGAGTGGCCCGAGATCAAGGAGCTGCTTGGCAAGCGTTACAACAACGCCATCAAGCGGATGTCCCAGACCGAGAGCGAGGACGTGTTCCAGCTCTTCATGAATTCCTTCGCCCGCGCCATCGAACCGCACACCAGTTATCTCTCCCCGCGCAGCGCCGATCGCTTCAACACCGAGATGAACCTCTCGCTGGAAGGCATAGGTGCCGTGTTGCAGGCGGAAGATGACTTCACCGTTATTCGTTCCCTGGTGCCGGGTGGCCCGGCCGCCAAGTCCAATCACCTCAAGCCCGATGACAAGATCACCGGGGTAGGGCAGGACGACGGCAAGATTGTCGATGTGATCGGCTGGCGTCTCGATGACGTGGTCGAACTCATCAAGGGGCCAAAGGGCAGCAAGGTGAAGCTGGAGATCCAGCGCGGCAAGGGCGCCACCGCCAAGACCGAGCAGATCGAGCTGACCCGCGACAAGGTGCGCCTGGAAGACAGGGCCGCCAAGTCCAAGGTGATCAACGCCGAAGGCAAGAAGATAGGGGTGCTCGAGATCCCGAGTTTCTACGTCAATCTGCACGACGACGTGATCAAGGAGCTCTCCAGCCTCAACAAGCAGAAGATCGAAGGCCTGATCGTCGATCTGCGCGGTAACGGCGGCGGTGCGCTGACCGAAGCCTCTGCCCTGAGCGGTCTGTTCTTCGCCAGCGGTCCCGTGGTGCAAATTCGTGATCACATGGGCCGTATCACGGTCAATGGCGATGACGATGGCAACGTCTACTACGGCGGCCCCATGTCGGTGATGATCGACCGCTACAGCGCCTCGGCCTCCGAGATCTTTGCCGCCGCCATGCAGGACTATGGTCGCGCCCTGATCCTGGGTGAGAACTCGTTCGGCAAGGGCACAGTGCAACAGCATCGCAGCCTCGCCAAGGTCTATGACTTCTACGAGCAGCCGCTGGGTCACGTGCAGTACACCATCGCCAAGTTCTACCGGATCAACGGTGGCAGCACCCAGAACAAGGGGGTTGCACCTGACATCGGCTTCCCCACTGCGGTCGCCCCGGAAGAGACGGGTGAGAGCCGTGAGTTCAACGCGCTGCCCTGGGACAAGATAGCCTCGGCCAAGTACGACAAGCTCGGCAATTTCGCCAGCCTGTTGCCCAAGCTGCAATCGGCCCACGAGGCACGGATCAACAAGGATCCGGAGTTTGCCTATGTGATGCAGGACATCGCCGACTACAAGGAGGAGAAGGACAAGAAGTCGGTCTCCCTCAACGAGGCGGAGCGTCTGGCTGATCAGGCCAAACAGGACGAGAAGGCGCTGGCGCGCACCAACGAGCGTCTGGCTCGCCTTGGCAAGCCGGCGGTGAAGAGCCTGGACGAGTTGCCGGCCGATTTTGAAGCCCCCGATGAGTATCTGGTCGAGGCTGCCAACATCACGGCGGATCTGGCCAGACTCAGCAAACAGGGCTGACATTGGTTGACGAACAACATGCATACAAGGGCGACTCAGGTCGCCCTTTCTTTTGGCTGAATGCAAACTATTTGACCCTGCCAACCGGTTGTGACAGCCTCTGACACGTCAATTACAAGCGTGGAAGCAAACAATAATGACCGATCACTCCCAGGCCATGACGGCCAAATATCGCCAGGATTATCAGGCTCCGCTCTACTGGATCGACAGCATCGATCTCGACTTTCAACTGCAGGAGCCGCTGACCCAGGTTACCGCCATCTCCCGTCTGCGGCGCAATGGCGAGCACAATGAACCGCTGGTGCTGGATGGAGAAGGGCTCTCCCTGCACAGCGTCAGCGTGGATGGCGTGCCCTTTGCCCAGTACGAGCTGGGGGAGAGCAGCCTGACCCTGTTCAACCTGCCGGCCGAGTGCGTGCTGACCGTTGTCACCCTGCTGGATCCCGCCGCCAACACGGCGCTGGAGGGGCTCTACAAGTCCGGCGATGCCTATTGCACCCAGTGTGAAGCCGAGGGTTTTCGCCGCATTACCTATTACCTGGACAGGCCCGACATCCTGGCCCGTTACAGCACCCGCATCACAGCCGATAAATCCCAGTTCCCTTTCCTGCTCTCCAACGGCAACAAGGTTGACAGCGGCGAGCTGGATGGCGGCCGTCACTTCGTGCAGTGGCAGGATCCCTTCCCCAAGCCCAGCTACCTGTTTGCGCTGGTGGCCGGGGACTTCGACGTGGAGCGCAGCCATTACGTCACCAAGAGCGGCCGCAAGGTGGCCCTCGAGATCTTCGTCGACAAGGGCAACCTGGATCGCGCCGGTTTCGCCATGGAGAGCCTCATCAACTCCATGCGCTGGGATGAGCAGCGCTTCGGCCTCGAGTACGACCTAGACATCTATATGATCGTGGCGGTGGACTTCTTCAACATGGGCGCCATGGAGAACAAGGGGCTCAACATCTTCAACTCCAAGTTCGTGCTGGCCAATCCGGCTACCGCCACTGACGGCGACTACCACGGCATCGAGCGGGTGATCGGCCACGAATACTTCCACAACTGGACCGGCAACCGCGTCACCTGCCGCGACTGGTTCCAGCTCAGCCTCAAAGAGGGGCTGACCGTGTTCCGGGATCAGGAGTTCTCTTCCGATCTGGGCTCACGCGGGGTCAATCGCATCAACAACGTGCGCACCGTGCGCGGCCCGCAGTTTGCCGAAGATGCCGGCCCCATGGCACATCCGATCCGCCCGGATGTGGTGATCGAGATGAACAACTTCTACACCCTGACCGTTTACGAGAAGGGCTCGGAAGTGATCCGCATGCTGCATACCCTGTTGGGTGAGACCGCCTTCCAGGCCGGCATGCGCCTCTATTTCGAGCGCTTTGACGGTCAGGCCGTCACCTGTGACGACTTCGTGCAGGCGATGGAGGATGCCTCCGGGGTGGATCTCGGTCGTTTCCGCCGTTGGTACAGCCAGTCCGGCACCCCCGAGCTCACTGTGACCGATGAGTACGATGCCGAAAGCGGTATCTATCGCCTCCATGTGAGTCAGCACACTCCGCCGACTCAGGATCAGCCGCAAAAACTGCCGCTGCATATTCCCCTCGACATCGAGTTGTATGACGAGAACGGCGCCGCCATCGCGCTGCAATATCAGGGCAAGCCGATCGGCAACGTGCTCGACGTGCTGGAAGCACAGCAGACCTTCGTGTTCGATCGGGTGCCGGTCAAGCCGGTTCCTTCCCTGCTGCGGGACTTCTCCGCGCCGGTCAAGCTGCATTTTGACTACAGCGACGAGGCGCTGGCCTTCCTGATGCGTTTTGCGCGCAACGAGTTCGCCCGTTGGGATGCCGCCCAGATGCTGATCAACAAGGCGGTGATCGACGGGGTGGCACGGGTCCAGCACGGGCAGGGAGTCGAACTCTCCCAGACCCTGCTGGCGGCCTTTGTCGCCATTCTGGACGATGCCGCACTCGATCCTGCCCTCAAGGCGGAGATCCTGGCGCTGCCGGGGGAGGCTACCCTGGCCGAGCTGTTCGAGGTGGCCGATATCGATGCCATCCATCAGGTGCGGGATATCATTCATGCCTCGCTGGCGCAGGCGTTCGGTGCCCGGCTGACGGCCACTTACGAGAGCCTGCGCTTGCAAGGTTATCAGGTGGTTCATGCCGACATGGCCAAGCGGGCCCTCAAAGGGGTGGTGCTGGGTTATCTGGCGGCACTGAATACCGAGCATGCCGATGCCTTGGTGCGGGAACAGTATCAGGGAGCCGACAATATGACCGATACCCTGGCGGCGCTGCAGGTGGCCAACGGCTATCTGTTGCCATGCCGGGCCGCCCTGCTGGCGGACTTCGAAGGCAAGTGGGCCAAGGATGGACTGGTGCTGGACAACTGGCTACGGCTGGTCGGCGCCAAGCCGGCGAGCGATGTACTGGTCGAGGTGCGCCAGGCGATGGCCCACCCCACCTTCAGCATTCGCAACCCAAACCGGCTGCGCGCCCTGGTAGCCAGTTTTGCCATGAACAACCAGGTGCAGTTCCACGCCGTCGACGGCAGTGGTTACCGCTTCCTGACCGATCTGCTGATCGAGCTCAACGAGGTCAATCCTCAGGTGGCTTCTCGCCTCATCACACCGCTGATCCAGTTCAAGCGACTGGATGAGGCGCGCAAGGCGCTGATCCGCGCAGAGCTGCTCCGGCTGTTCAACCTGGACGGGCTGGCGCGGGATCTGTTCGAGAAGATAAGCAAGGCGTTGCAGCAGTAATTAAGAGTGGTGCAGGGCAGGGGAGCCGGCTCTCCTGCCCTGTTTTATCGAGCACGAGGTCAAGGCACCGGCGTTATCTTTGTGGGGACGTCCACAAGCTGCCTTTTATCAGGAGTCACAGTGAAGCAGTTTACTTTCCGGCTGTCGCTCAACAGCGACGAGATCATGCTGATGTATCAGGGCCATGCCAGACGGCTGGTGGTGCGTACCGATCAGGGCCTGACCATAGAGCTGGCCTTGGAAAAAATCCGGCCATTTGTCGCTATCAATGGTGTATACGGCTATTTCCGGCTGAAAACCCAGGACGATTATCGCTTTATCAGCCTGGAACGCATAAATTAACAAAATCTGAACAGGATCCCGAGTAATTATCTGCTTTCAGTCACTATCTATCCGGTAAATCCGCAATCATCCAGTGGGATTTTCTGTTTTTTGCCAAATTGGCAAAATTTTTCACAGCTCAAGCCGTGATCTGCCCCTTGTTTTTAACATCTCGTTAGCACCTTTGCTCGCCTTCCTTGATCCAAGACATTACACTTCGCAGCAACTCTGTACCGGTGGGCATCCAGGGTGGATGTCTTTCCGTCGGTGGTTAATGTCGTCCGATAAGGAATATAGCAATGGCATTGAAAGACGCCCCTACCTCAGTTCTGCTCGAAAACGTTCTCAGCCTGATCCATCAGAAGTTGCCCAAGAAGAGTGCCTCCCTGGTCGAGTGCTTCGTTGCCAAGTTCTACGGCAACATGGCCAGCACAGATCTGCATGATCGCAATGACAGCGATCTCTACGGCGCCGCGCTCAGCCTGTGGAATGCGCTCAACCAGCGTACCAGCACGGAGCCCTACATCCGGGTCTACAATCCCGAGCTGACCCGCCACGGCTGGCAGTCTCCCCACACCATAGTCGAGATCATACTGCAGGATTCTCCCTTCCTGGTGGACTCCATCCGCATGACGCTCAAGCGTCTCAACATCACGGCTCACATGATGCTGCATCAGCCGCTGCACCTCATTCGCGGCAACGAAGGCAAGATCAGCGCCATTCTGGATCTCGACAACACGGCCGGGCAGACCTCGGTCGAAACCGCCTTCCTCATCGAGATCGATCACCTGACCGGTGACGATCAGATGGAGGCGCTGGCCGCCGAGCTCAACTCGGTCGCCGGTGAAGTGGCGCTGGCGGTGGGTGACTGGCAGCCCATGCTGGGCCGTCTGAACGAGATCATCGACGAGCTGCCCAAGCGCAAGAACCCGGTCAGCAAGGAGGAGGTCGCCTCCTGTGTCGCCTTCCTCAAGTGGGTGGCCGCCCACAACTTCACCCTGATGGGCTATCGCCGCTACGACGTCAAGGCGGTGGAGGGGGATCACGAGATCCTGCCGCTGCCGGACTCCAGCCTGGGGTTGATGAAGAACTCCATCAAGGATGAGGGGCAGCGCCTTGGCAACATGCCGGCCAGTGCCCGTCATGCGGCCCTGAGCTCCGACTTGCTGATCCTCACCAAGTCCAACAGCAAGTCCCGGGTCCACCGCCCGGCTTATGTGGATTACATCGGCATCAAGCGTTTCGACGAACATGGCAAGGTAGTGGGGGAGGATCGCTTCATCGGTCTCTACGCCTCTTCCATCTACAACACCAGTGCGACCCAGATCCCGCTCATCAGCCATCGCCTCGAGCGCATCATGGCCTCGTCCGGTCATGAGAAGGGCTCCCACGCCTATAAGGCCCTGCTCAACGTGCTGGAAACCTATCCCCGCGACGAGCTGATCCAGGCTCGCGAGGAGGAGCTGCTGGCCACCGGTCTCGGCGTGCTGGAGATGCAGGAGCGGGACATGCTGCGCCTGTTCGTGCGCCGCGATGTCTACGGCCGTTTCTTCTCCTGCATGGTCTATGTCACCAAGGAGCGCTACAACACGGCGCTGCGGGTCAAGACCCAACAGATACTGCAGAAATATTTCGGCAGCAGCGAAGAGGTGGAGTTCAACGTCTACTTCTCCGAAGGCGTGCTGGCGCGGACCCACTACATAGTGCGGGTCAACAATAACAACGTGGATGTGGACGTGAACGAAGTGCAGAACAACCTGATTGAAGCGGCCCGCAGCTGGGACGACCGGCTCGACTCAGTGCTGCTGACGCACTATGGCGAGGCCCGTGGCAATGCCCTGCGCCGTCGTTTCAGCACCGCCTTCCCCCGTGCCTACAAGGAAGATGTGCTGCCGGGCTCCGCCGTGGCCGACATCATGGAGCTGGACAATCTGAGCGAAACCCATCCCCTTGGCATGCTGTTCTACCGTGCCCAGGAGGAGGAGAACGATCGCCGGGTCCGCCTCAAGCTGTTCCACCGTACCGAACCCATTCACCTCTCAGACGTATTGCCCATGCTGGAAAACATGGGGCTGCGGGTGATAGGCGAGACCCCGTATCAGGTCCGCACCCCCTCGGGGGATGTGTTCTGGATCCTCGACTTCTCCATGCTGCTGCGTGGCGATCAGCCGTTTGATCTGGAACAGAGCCAGCAGCGCTTCCAGCAGGCGTTTGCGGCCGTCTGGAACCGGGAGCTGGAGGATGACGGTTTCAACCGTCTGGTACTGGGTGCCAGCCTCACCGGCCGTCAGGTCTCTGTGCTGCGTGCCTACGCCAAGTACATGCGCCAGACCGGCGTCTCCTTCAGCCAGTCTTACATAGAGGAGACGCTCACCCGTTATCCCGATATCGCCCAGCTGCTGTTCACCCTGTTCGAGCAGCGCCTCGACCCGGCTGGCAAACAGGATGCCAAGGTACAAGCCAAGCTGCACGAGCAACTGGCCGCCAAGCTGGATCAGGTAGCGAACCTGGATGACGATCGCATCATCCGCCGCTACGTGGAGATGATCGACGCCACCCTGCGCACCAACTACTACCAGCTGGACAAGGAGGGTCAGGTCAAGCCTTACGTCTCCTTCAAGCTGGCGCCCTCCAGCATCACCGACATGCCGCTGCCGCTGCCGAAATTCGAGATCTTCGTCTACTCGCCGCGAGTGGAAGGGGTGCATCTGCGCTGGGGCAAGGTGGCCCGTGGCGGTCTGCGCTGGTCCGATCGCAAGGAAGATTTCCGCACCGAGGTGCTGGGTCTGGTCAAGGCGCAGCAGGTGAAGAACACAGTGATAGTGCCGGTGGGGGCCAAGGGCGGCTTCTATTGCAAACAGATGCCGGTGGGGGCGACCCGCGCCGTCATCCAGGAGGAAGGCAAGGCCTGCTATCGCCTGTTCATCCGCGGTCTGCTCGATGTGACCGACAACATCATCCAGGGAGAGGTGATCCCGCCCAAATCCGTGGTACGCCACGACGAGGATGACTACTACCTGGTGGTGGCGGCCGACAAGGGCACGGCGACCTTCTCCGACATCGCCAACGAGATAAGCCAGGAATATGGCCATTGGCTCGGCGATGCGTTCGCCTCCGGTGGCTCGGTCGGTTATGACCACAAGAAGATGGGCATCACGGCGCGCGGCGCCTGGGAGTCGGTCAAACGACATTTTCGCGAGATCGGCATCAATTGCCAGACCACAGATTTCACCTGCGTAGGCATAGGTGACATGGCGGGCGACGTGTTCGGCAACGGCATGCTGCTCTCCGAGCACACCCAGCTGGTGGGCGCCTTCAACCACATGCACATCTTCATCGACCCGACGCCCCATGCGGCCAAGAGTTTCGTCGAGCGCAAGCGGCTGTTCGAATTGCCGGGTTCCAGCTGGGATGACTACAACCGTGATCTCATCTCGGCAGGGGGCGGCATCTTCCTGCGCTCGGCCAAGTCCATCAAGCTGAGCCCGCAGATCCAGACCCTGCTTGGTACCGACAAGGCCAGCATGGCGCCGAACGAACTGATCAAGGCGCTGCTCTGCCTGAACGTCGACCTGCTGTGGAACGGCGGTATCGGCACCTACGTGAAGAGCTCCCGCGAGAGCGATGCCGAAGTGGGGGATCGCAGCAACGACGTGCTGCGGGTCAATGGTCGTGATCTGCGTGCCCATATCGTCGGTGAGGGTGGCAACCTGGGCTTTACCCAGCTCGGCCGGGTGGAGTACGCCAGCCAGGGCGGTCGCATCAACACCGACTTCACCGACAACGTGGGCGGGGTGGATTGCTCCGACAACGAGGTCAACATCAAGATCCTGTTGAACCAGCTGGTGGCTGCCGGCGATCTGACCCTCAAGCAGCGCAACCAGATGCTGTACGAGATGACGGACGACGTGGCGCAGATCGTCATCACCAACGCCTACCGTCAGTCCCAGTCCATCTCGGTCACCAGTTTCCGGGGTACCGAGCAGCTCAAGGAGCAGCAGCGCTTCATTCAGGGGCTGGAGCGCGAAGGCAAGCTGGATCGGGGGCTGGAGTTCCTGCCCTCCGATGAGGAGCTGTCCGAGCGGATGGCGGCAGGGCAGGGCTTGACCCGTCCCGAGCTGGCGGTGCTGGTGGCTTACGGCAAGATGGTGCTGAAAGAGCAGCTCAACTGCCCGGAGATCACCGAAGAGCCCTTCCTGGCCAACATGCTGGTCACCAGCTTCCCGGCCAAGCTGCAGCAGCAGTTCGGTGCCCAGCTTGCCCAGCATCCGCTGCGTGGCGAGATCATCGCGACCCGGGTGGCCAACATGCTGGTCAACGACATGGGGCTCAACTTTGCCAGCCGGATGAAGGACGAGACAGGTGCCTCGGTGGCGGAAGTGGCTTGCTGCTTCGCCATGGCCCGCGAGGTGTTTGGTCTGGGGGCCCTGTGGCGCGACATCGAAGGGTGCGACAACCTGGTGGGTGCAGAGACCCAGCTCGAGCTGATGTTCTACAGCCGCCGCATAGTGCGCCGTGCCACCCGCTGGTTCCTGCGTGCCCGCAATCGCAGCTGGAGCATAGCTGAGAACATCGCCTTCTTCCGCCCGGCGTTCGAGACCCTGGGGACCCACCTCTACGAGGTGATGGACGAGAGCGAGGTGGCCGAGCACCAGCAGGCAGTGGCCGCGCTGGTGGCCAAGCAGGTGCCGGATGCCATCGCCCGTCAGGTGGCCCACATGAGCAGCCTCTTCTCCAGCCTGGATCTGGCGCAGATTGCCGCGGAGCACAAGACCGACATAGTGCGCGCCGCCAATGTCTACTATCGCCTCGGCGCCAAGCTGGATCTGCACTGGTTCCTCGACCAGATCAACCATCAACCGGTGGGCAACCACTGGCAGGCGATGGCACGGGCCTCCTTCCGCGAAGATCTGGACTGGCAGCAGCGCAGCCTCACATCTGTGGTACTGGAAGGGTGCAAAGAGCAGGGAGAATGCGCTACCATACTGGCCGACTGGATTTCGGAGCATGAGCAACTCTTGTCCCGTTGGACCCATATGTTGGCCGACTTCAAGACCACGAGCACCCACGAGTTCGCCAAGTTCTCGGTGGCCTTGCGAGAGTTGAACCTGCTCCAGTTGAATTGCCGAACCTCGGCATAACCCCTAAAGCCCCGGCCAGTTGCCGGGGCTTTTTTAAGGAGCAAAAATGTTGTACCCCCTCGCCAGGCATTTCTTGTTCAAGCTCAATCCTGAACAGGCACACGATCTCTCCATCAAATATTTGCCCCGCCTTCTCGGTACGCCACTTGATTGTTTCTTCCGCCATTCACTGCCCAAACGCCCCGTCACTGTCATGGGGCTTTATTTTGCCAATCCGGTCGGACTGGCTGCGGGTCTGGATAAGGACGGGGAGTGCATCGACGCATTTGGTGCCATGGGGTTTGGCTTTATTGAAGTAGGTACAGTGACCCCCAAGCCCCAGAGCGGCAATGACAAGCCTCGTCTGTTCCGGGTTATTCCGGCAGAGGGGATCATCAACCGGATGGGATTCAACAACAAGGGCGTCGACCATCTGGTTGCCCAGGTCAAGAAAGCCAAATACCAGGGTGTCATCGGCATCAATATCGGCAAGAACAAGGACACCCCCATAGAGCAGGGCAAGGATGATTATCTGATCTGCATGGACAAGGTTTATGATCATGCCGGTTATATTGCCGTCAATATTTCTTCCCCCAATACCCCGGGTCTGCGTCAGCTGCAATACGGTGACGCACTCGATGAGTTGCTGGCCGCGCTCAAGGTTCGTCAGCAGGAGCTGGCTGCCCAATATAAGAAGTACGTGCCGCTCGCCGTTAAAATTGCACCGGACTTGAGTCTGGATGAAATTAATCAGGTGGCCGCGTCCTTGATCAAAAACGGGATCGATGGCGTGATTGCCACCAATACCACCCTGGAGCGTGACATGATCTATGACATGCCCCACGCAGGTGAAGCGGGTGGCCTCAGTGGGCGTCCCTTGCAGCACAAGAGCACGGAGGTGATCCGCCAGCTGGCCAAGGCACTGGACGGCGCCCTGCCCATCATAGGGGTAGGGGGCATAGACAGCGCCATGGCGGCGCGGGAGAAGCTGGCAGCGGGAGCCAGTCTGGTCCAGATTTACAGCGGCTTTATTTATAAAGGCCCGAGTCTGGTCAAAGAGATTGTGACCCATATTTAAGAAATAAATGGGTGCCCTTTATTTAAAGTTGCTGAAATTCTCGACATGGAATAAAGTCGAGTAACGACTTCCAGTAAGGGCACCCCCATGTGTATCCAACCCAATGACAATTGGCAGTGGCATTATGATGCTCATGATGATCGTCTGATGCTGGATTTATCTGATCGCATGATATTCGCGACCGAATATAAAGGGCGACAGCTTGTCCCCTGTTCCTTCACCACCCAGCCTTTTTGCGTGGACGATGCCGCCCTCTATTATCAATTGATGGACAAGGCTGCCGAACTCGACTGGAGCACTCCCCATCAGGTTCAGTTGGTACTCAATGCCATCGCCGTCAGTCGCTTTTATAAACCCCTGATGCCGCAAAGCTGGTTCTTTGGTGAAGTTCATCCCTTCATTATTCCTGAGACCGGCGCCCTGGTGTGCATGAATACCCCTCATGGCAAGGGGGAGTTCATGGTGATCGAGGCGGGTGAACAGGCCAGCGTCAGTCTGAATCTGACGGATGATCTTATTTTGACCGCCAGCAAGATCCTGCCCCGTTTCGGGGTGATCAAGGTAATGAACAATCGCATGAGCGCCAGGGTGTCGACCCAGACACAATACCGTCAGGTGGGGTGATATTCTCAAATTTTTTGGTACGATATTTAGCTTGTTCTGGCTCGTCCGATATTTTCTGTCTCTTCATTTCACTCATGCCTATTGCTCCATTCTCACCCCCTTTTAACGCTCAAAAAACGCCCTCGCATCAAGAGGATGAGAGGGCGGCAAACACACACTACAGGAGGAATAAGCTGTTGTTCCAGCCACCCGGCTATTTTAAGACGTATGGTTGAGCCTGAAACCTGATAGATATGACAGTCTGACAGTTGATGGAATAGCGGGGCACGGCAAGTAAAAAAATAGCCCTCCTGTTTTCGGACGATAACGGGAGGGCAAAACACGGGGTAACGAAAGGACATGCTCTGTCGGAAGGATAATAACTCAGTGAGCCTTGTTTGACGCCTGTCAGATATGGCAATCATGATGTGTCGATATCCGCTGCGCCACGGATGTGGAATATGTTCAGCCTGCTGACAAGGGAGATATAACCCGGTTCAGATTGTCGCTATTTTGCGGTGATACCCTGTCACTTCATCGGGTGAGTTGGCGCAAGGCATCATCAAATACCTGGCTCGCTCATCCTGGTATCAAGGGGAATGGCAGAATGGGCGGGGAGGTGAGCCGGCCAACATGTAGAGAAACGCCCTGTTTCTGGCGTCATCACCAAGCTTTTGCTGCTCAGGATCGGCTCTTAAGGTATAATGCGGCACTATTTTTATGGCATCCCCGTGAGCGTGATGAAAGAATTTTTTGCAACCTGCCCCAAGGGGCTGGAAAACCTGTTGGCCGACGAGCTGACCACCCTGGGCGCAGAGCAGGTCCGTGAGACGGTCGCTGGTGTCCATTTCAAAGGCGAATTGGCCATTGGCTACAAGGCCTGCCTGTGGAGCCGTTTTGCCTCCCGCATCGTGCTGGTGCTGTCCGAATTCCAGATGAACGACGATCTGGATCTCTATCTCGGCGCCCACACCATCCCCTGGGAAGAGCATTTCTCCGGTACCTCCACCATAGCGGTGGACTTTACCGGTACCAACCCCGCCATTCGCAATACCCAGTACGGCGCGTTGAAGATCAAGGATGCCATCGTCGATCGCTTCACCAAGCGCGGTCACGTGCGCCCTGATGTGGACAAGAAATCGCCGGATATTCGTATCATGGCGCACCTGGGCAAAGGCAAGGCCAATATCACGCTGGACTTGTCAGGCCCGGCGCTGCACCAGCGTTTCTATCGTCAGGGCACAGGCGAGGCGCCGCTCAAGGAGAATCTGGCCTGCGCCATGATTGCCCGTAGCGGCTGGGCCTGTGAGCCCATGATGGACCCCATGTGTGGCTCCGGTACCTTGCTGATTGAAGCGGCCTTCATCGCCGCCGACATGGCGCCGGCCCTGCGCCGCGAACGCTTCGGCTTCGATCGCTGGTTGCAGCACGATGGCGAGCTGTGGCAGAGCCTGATGATGGAAGCCCAGGTGCGCGCCAAGCGTGGCATGCAGCGCTGCGAGGTTAAGCTGTTTGGCTGCGATGCCGACCCCCGTGTGCTGCTGAAGGCCCGCGACAACGCCAAGGCGGCCGGTGTGGCCCACCTCATCACCTTCAAGCAGGCCGATGTCACCGCGTTGGAAAACCCGTTGCCGATGCCGGCCCCTGTTGAAGGGGAAGAAGGTCAAGGGGAGGCCCGCCAAGTCGGCATGCTTATCTCCAACCCGCCCTATGGCGAGCGTCTTGGCGAGTTCCCGGCGCTCTTGGAAGTGCACCAGGCCCTCGGTGATGCCCTGCGTCGCAGCTTCCAAGGCTGGAGAGTCTCCATTCTCTCTGCCTCGCCTGAACTGCTCAGCTGTCTGCGCCTGCGCGCCGACAAGCAATATCGCCTGTTCAATGGGGCGCTGGAGTGCCAGCTGCGCAACTACCAGATAGCGCTCGATTCGGTGGCCTCCCAGAAAGAGGTGGCACAGGACTTTGCCAACCGTCTGCGCAAGAATCTGAAGACGCTGGAGAAGTGGGCCAACAAAGAGGGCATCGACTGCTATCGCCTCTATGATGCCGACTTGCCGGAATACAACGCCGCCATCGACCGCTATCAGGATTATCTGGTGGTGCAGGAGTACGCGGCGCCCAAGGACATCCCCGCCCAGAAGACCCGTCAGCGTCTGCTCGACATGGTTCAGGCCGCCATCAAGGTGACCGGCATGGACGGCGAGAAGGTGATCCTGAAGGTGCGCGAGCGCCAGGAGGGCAAACAGCAGTACCAGAAGCTCTCCGAAGAGCAGCACCGGATGGAGGTGCAGGAGTACGGTGCTCGTCTGTGGGTCAACCTCTACGACTATCTGGATACCGGCCTGTTCCTCGACCACCGTCAGACTCGCCGCATGCTGGGTCAGCTGGCCAGGGGCAAGCGCTTCCTGAACCTGTTTGCCTACACCGGCAGTGCTACCGTGCACGCGGGTCTTGGCGGGGCGAGCGAGACCACCACGGTCGACATGTCCCATACCTACCTGAACTGGGCACAGGACAACATGCGACTCAACTCGCTGGTGGGTCGTCAGCACAAGTTTGTGCAGGCCGACTGCCTGAAGTGGCTGTCGGAAGCGGACGATCAGTACGACCTCATCTTCATCGATCCGCCCACCTTCTCCAACTCCAAGCGGATGGACGAGAGTTTCGACGTGCAGCGCGATCACCTGTTGCTGATGCAGCACCTCAAGCGCCTGCTGGCGGTTGACGGCACCCTGGTGTTCTCCAACAACAAGCGCCACTTCAAGATGGATCTGGCCGGGCTCGAGGCCGCGGGTCTCAAGGCTCGCAACATCACCCAGCAGACCCGACCGAAGGACTTCGAGCGTAACCAGCATATCCACAACTGCTGGATCATCACCCACGCCGAGGCGCCAGCGCAGGCGTGATGCTGACCCTGTTTCACACCGACGGCTGCCATCTGTGCGAACAGGCATGGGGGCTGGTGGAGGAGGCCGGGCTGGCTGGCCAGACTCGCCAATGCGACATCATGGACGATGCGCAGTGGCTTGCCGCCTACCGGGTACGCATTCCGGTGCTGCGGGATGAGGCGGGCCGCGAACTGGGCTGGCCCTTCACGATGGTTGAGTTGAAAGCCTGGGTGGCACGTCAGGATGAATGCTGATTTGACGATGAAACGGGAGCAGACCCAGTCTGTCGCCCGTTTTTTCATATGAAATAAGGAACGAAAATGGCTCTTTTAACATTGCACGGCGCTTGCTTGTCGTTCAGTGATTTCCCGCTGCTCGACAATGCCGAGCTCAGCATAGAGCGCGGTGAGCGCCTCTGTCTGGTCGGGCGCAACGGGGCGGGCAAGTCCACCCTGATGAAGGTCATCGCCGGCGAACTGCCGCTCGATGACGGTCGCATGGTGCAACAGCAGGATCTGAAGGTGACTCGCCTCGAGCAGGATCCGCCCGCCTCCAGCGATCTAACCGTGTTCGACTACACGGCCGAGGGGCTGGCCGGCGTCGGCGAGCTGCTCAAGCAGTATCACCATATCTCCATGGAGCTGGCCCACGATCCGAGCGATGCCAACATTCGCATCATGAGCGAGCTGCAAGAACAGCTCGATTATCAGAATGGCTGGCAGTTCGAGACCCGTATCAGCCAGGTGCTGACCCTGCTGAACCTCGATCCCGACGCGACCCTGGATAGCCTCTCCGGTGGCTGGCTGCGCAAAGTCGCCCTGGCCCGGGCACTGGCCTGTGACCCGGATCTGTTGCTGCTGGATGAGCCGACCAACCACCTGGATATCGAAGCCATCAACTGGCTGGAAGAGTTCCTGAAAGATTTCCGTGGCGCCATCGTCTTCATCTCTCACGACCGGGAGTTCATCCACAAGCTGGCGACCCGGATCATCGATCTGGATCGCGGCGAGATCACCTCCTGGCCTGGCAACTACGATCAATACCTGCTGGGCAAAGAGGAGTGGCTGCGGGTCGAGGAGCTGAAAAACGCCGAGTTCGATCGCAAGCTAGCTCAGGAGGAGGTGTGGGTTCGCCAAGGGATCAAGGCCCGCCGCACCCGCAACGAAGGGCGCGTTCGTGCCCTCGAGGCGATGCGGATGGAGCGTTCCCAGCGTCGCGAGCTGCAGGGCAAGGCCAAGCTGCAGATGGACGATGTGAATCGTTCCGGCAAGCTGGTATTCGAGACCGAAGGGCTGGGGCTGGACTTTGGTGAGCGGACCCTGTTCCAGGGGCTGGATCTGCAGGTGCTGCGCGGCGACAAGATTGCCTTGGTGGGGCCCAACGGTTGCGGCAAATCCACCCTTATCAAGCTGTTGCTCGGTCAACTCGAACCCAGCCGTGGTCTGGTCAAAGGCGGCACCAAGCTGGAAGTGGCCTATTTTGACCAGTATCGTGATCAGCTCGATCCCGAGCAGACCGTGATGGACAACGTGGGGGAGGGCAAGCAGGAAGTGATGGTGCGCGGTCGCTCCCGTCACATTCTGGGTTACCTGCAGGACTTCCTGTTTGAACCCAAGCGGGCACGAACCCCGGTGAAAGCCTTGTCAGGAGGCGAAAAAAACCGTTTACTGTTGGCCAAATTGTTCTTGAAGCCCAGTAATTTACTGATCCTCGATGAACCAACCAACGACCTGGATGTCGAAACGCTGGAACTGCTGGAAGAGCTGCTGGCAGACTATCCTGGCACCCTGTTGCTGGTGAGCCATGACCGTCGTTTCATTGACAATACGGTCACCGGTTGCTGGCTGTTTGAAGGGGATGGCCGCATCAGCGATTATGTGGGCGGCTATGCCGACATGATGGCGACCCGTGCCTTGCAAAGCACGCAACAGGCGGCGAAAGTGGCGCAGGCCAAAACGCCAGAGCCTGTCGCTGTGGCGAGCCAGGCGGTCACAAAAACCAAAAAACTCTCTTACAAGTTGCAACTGGAGCTGGATAATCTGCCAGCCCGACTGGAACAGCTGGAGACTGAGCTTGATGCCCTGCAGGCCGAGGTAAACCATCCCGGTTTCTTCGCCCTGCCGAGCGATCAAACCCAGCTCAAACTGGATGCCCTGAATGCAGCAGAGGCTGCATTGGAACAAGCCTTCTCCCGTTGGGAGGAGTTGGAAGCGTTGAAACATCAGGACTAAGGAAGTAGATGAAAAAGCAATTATCCATGCTGGCCATTCTGGTCAGCGCCAGCCTGCATGCCCAGGCGGCACAAGACCCCTTTTTCAAAATCATTGATGATGAAGTCAAAGGCTATGCCAGCGGGATCAGTGCCGATGGCAACGGGCTCATCGGGATCAACACCAAAAACAACATGGCCGAACACTTTTCGACCGTGCAGTTTGCCGACTTCCTGGTCGATCGTTTCCGTTTTGAGCAGGGCTGCATGCTCTCCAACTCGGTCTGCAACTCCTTCTGGAACGACAAGAGCAACTTTGCTTATCAGTGGCGTGTCGACTTTCTGGCCAAAACAGATCAGCGCAGCAACGTAGGGTCTGTGGTCAGCAACGAAACCGATGGTCTGGTCACCGCTTTGGGCGACGTATCGGGCACCCGCGTCGGTTACAAGATGGATGGCAAGCTGCGCACCGCATTTGCCGTCGTCGAGGAAGGCAACAGCGTCAACCTCAAGGATGGCGCCAGCACCCACAGCCTGAGCGTGCCAACCAGCATCAAGAAGCTGGACAACGGCCAGTATCTGGTGACCGGCACCGCCGCCACCGGCAAGAACATCGCCGTCAATTCCGAGACCTACAACTGGTGCTTCGCCGGCAACGATGGCCAGTATGGTGACTATCGCTACTGCCCTGGCCTCAACACCCAGGCCAGTTTCTGGCTGCTCAACAGCACAGGCACCTTCAACAAGCTGGTCCAGGCCAATGAATATGCCCGCGCCCGCAACGAGGTGGTGCAGACCGCCTCCGCGCTCGGCGTTGGCAAATTCAACGGCAGCCTCTACGGGGTGGGTTATTCCTCCACCGGCGAGATAGGGACCAACTACCTGGATGGTCGCAACCTGGCGGCATACTGGACGCTGGACCTGGATAACAGCAAGGTGGGCACCACCCAAATCATACCGCTGGCCGAAGGCGAGCCGGGCAAGGATGACGCCAAGCTGCAACACAGCTGGGCTGTGGGGGTCAATGACAACGGTTATGTGATTGGCAACCAGCTTTATCGCATCAACAAGGGCCAGAACCGCCCGGTCGAGATGTTCGTGTTCAATCTCAACACCCCGACCACCAATGCTGTCGTTTCCCTGCAGGACAAGCCGCTGAGCGGTTCTGGTTCCGAGGCGGCCGCCATCAACAACCACAACATGGTGGTTGGCTGGCGTGATTCCCGTCATCAGACTCAGCCTGTGGTCAACGGTACCAATCGCATGCAGGAAGGTTTCCTGCTCAACGCGGCGACCGGCAACAACTGGTATCTGAACGACCTGATCTGCGGGCTGGATGATGCGGGTGCCAAGCAGTGTGCCCAGAACGGCTACTACTACCATATCGCTTATGCCAGTGGCATCAGCACGGATGGTACCGTGGCGGCGACGGCTTTCCGCTACAACAGCGAGAGCGATCTCAACAATCGCAGCAATGCCACCGTGGTCAGCGTGAAGCTGGCGCCGGTTGTGAAGGATTACAAAAACAATGAGCCTGCCAACTACGTGGTCGCCAATGCGCCGGTCAACAACCAGACCGGTCAGGATGGTGGCAGCGGTGGTGGCAGCCTGTTCTGGTTGACTCTGCTGGCCCTGCCGTTTACCTGGCTGCGCCGCTACCAACGATAAAAAGGCATGTCACTAAAAATTAATGCGGTTCAGTGTCTTGTGTCACAATGACCGGATAGCATGGAATTTTTTGTTTGACCCTGCCCACCCTGTGGGGTAAAGATGAAAGCGACCGATGAAAAATTGGTCGCTTTTTTTGTTCCACGAAGAGGGTCGTAGATGATGAAGAGACAGAAACGGGACCGTCTGGAAAGAGCTCGTGCTCGTGGTTATCAGGCTGGCGTGGTCGGCAAACAGAAAGAAGCGTGTCCGTATCAATGCCTGGATGCCCGAGGGCATTGGCTTGGTGGTTGGCGTGACGCCATGGAAGGGCGGGGCTCAGGCCTCTTCATGAAGTAATAGGTACTTCATCACTCATTACAAAAGGAAAGGGGCCATCGCGGCCCCTTTACGTTATCTCTGTCTTACCACGGGATCAGTCGATCAGAATGCGGTGGTATCTTTGAACAGGCCCACTTTCAGGTCGGTGGCGCTATAGATGGGACGGCCATCCACTTCCACTACACCATCGGCGATCCCCATGACCAGCTTGCGGTTGATCACGCGCTTGAAGGTGATCTTGTAGGTCACTTTCTTGGCGGTCGGCAGGATCTGGCCGGTGAATTTCACTTCGCCTACACCCAGTGCACGGCCTTTGCCCGGGCCACCCTTCCAGCCGAGGAAGAAGCCGACCAGTTGCCACATGGCATCCAGCCCCAGGCAGCCAGGCATCACGGGGTCACCCGGGAAGTGGCAATCGAAGAACCAGAGGTCCGGCGTAATGTCGAGCTCTGCCAGGATCTCGCCCTTGCCATGCTCGCCACCGTTATCGTTGATCTTGACGATGCGATCCATCATCAACATGTTGGGGGCGGGCAGCTGACTGTTACCCTCACCAAATAATTCGCCACGGCTGCAGGCAAGCAGCTCTTCACGGGTAAACGAGTCTTTGCCTTGTTCACACAGGGAAAGGCGGGCATCAATGGCGGTATTGTCTAGGGTCACGCTGTTTATCCTTCATATGGGTCAAAGCCGGGCCAATTTAGCGTACACTTGTGCGCTAAACAACTCCGATCTCTTCTTTTATTACAAGCTGAACAACCGGCCCAGCAGGCGACGGAGCAAGCCACCCTTGAACGCTGTGCCATTCAGTTCATCCAGACGCTGCTGAATTCGGCCGAACAGGGTATCCGGCATATCCGGTTCACCCGCCACGCAGCCGGTCAGCAACTCGATAGCCTCTTCCACATGATCCACCGGATGAATGTGGAACTGACCCGCCTCGACGGCGGCAATCACCTCGTCGGAGAGGTTGAGCTGCTGGGCATTGGTGCCAGGCAGCAGTATGCCTTGCTTGCCATTGAGGCCGTGGATCTTGCACACCCGGAAGAAGCCTTCAATTTTCTCGTTCACACCCCCCACCGCCTGCACATTGCCGAACTGATCGACGGCGCCGGTGACGGCAAAGTGCTGATAGATGGGCTGGCGGGCGAGGGCGGAGAGCAGGGCACACAGGCCGGTGAGGGAGGCGCTGTCACCATCGATCTCGTGGTAGGACTGCTCGAACACCAGATTGGCAGAAAGCGGCGAGGGGTTCTCGGCACCAAATTTGTTGGAGAGATAACCGTGGATGATCATCATCGCCTTGGCGTGGATATGACCAGCCAGCTCGGCCTTGCGCTCGATATCCGCCACGTCGCCATCGCCCAGATGCACGGTCGCGGTGAGGCGCACCGGTTCACCGAAATCATAGGGGTGGCCCGAGACCTGGATGACGGAGAGGCCGTTGATCTGGCCAATCTCTTCACCATCGGTCTGCAGCAGGATCTGACCATCGATGACGCCCTGATCGGATTGTTCCACCAGATAGTTAAGGCGGTAGTCCTGCTCTTCCAGGGCGAGCCGGATATGCTCATCGGTCACGGTCTCGGCTTCCATCTCGCGGGCCAGGCTGTCGGCCATGCGCATGATGGCACCAAGCTGGATCTCGGACAGAGAGAGCCACTCCTGATGATCACACAGGCGGCTGGCGTGACGGCAGATGGCCGCAATGGCGGCAGGGGTGAAGTCCAGCAGAGCCCAGCGTTCACGGATCCAGGCGAGATATTGCAGGAACTCTGGCAAGTCTTCCTCAATATTGACCTCTGACACCAGATCCGCGCGCAGGAAGATGCGCTCGGACATGTCTCTGTCCAGCATCTGGAACTCGGCCACTTCGAGGCGATCGCCAACCAGGATCAGCTTCAGCCGGATAGGGGTCGCTTCGGGGGTGAAGAAGGGGGTCAGGGTCTTGCCTTCCTGATAGGCGTTCCAGTCCAGCTCGCCTTTCTGGATGGCGTTCTTGAGCTTGAACCAGAGGTGGGGCTGATCCAGCAGCTCGTCGAGTTGCAGAATAAGGTAGCCACCGTTGGCCTGGCGCAACAGACCCGGCTCCAGCAGATGCTGGTTGGCATACACAGAGCCTTGCTCGGTCTGATAGTTGATGGAGCCGAACAGGGTATCCCAATTCAGATCCCGGCCATAAATCACGGGAGCTTCCTGCTCTTCATGATGGATCAGCAGGTTGATGAGCACGGGATGCTGGAACTCGAGTCCCTGGGCTACATGGGCCGCCAGATCGGAGAGGAAGTCATCGATCTTGGGATCGTTGTTCTGCTTGCGCATGATGCGGGTGACCAGGCGCTCGGCATCCAGATGGTGGCTCATCAGCTTGAGCAGCTCGCCAACCATTTCACAAAATTCGACGCCGCTGCCGGGCTGCAGACGCAACCAGATAGGTTTGAACGGGTTGTTCAGGTTTTCTGTGTAACAGAGATCGAACAGGTCACCATCCTTGCCATTGGAGGCGGCGATCAGCGTCTGGCACACACCTTCATAATCTGCACCGGGGAAGCCGTTGAGCAGCATGACCGGGCAGTCGCCATCAAAACTGGCGAGACGCTTGATGCCGGAAATGGCTCTGGGTTGCAAGGCGGCGAAGGGTATGGGTTCGATCTCGCTGAGGGCAGGGAACTGTTCAATCGCAAAAGCGGGTTTTAGTTGTTCTGATGTTAATTCAGCCACTTAAGACATCCGGTCGGAGATAGGATCAATTGTTTCCATTATACACAGTTCAATTAGTGGGAACAGGAAACAAGATATCATCTTTAACATAATATATATTATGCGCGGTTAGGTCATGCCCGTGACTAGGGGCCAGGAACAGTGCTGCCACAAGGGCTACAGCCGTGCCGGCGCCTTTGGTGTACTTGGCCAGGATCTCGTACCAGGCCTTTTTTAATTCGGGGTCCGTCTCCCTGACGGCGGCCAGACTTAACAGCACTTCATTGGCATCTAGGCCAATTTCCTCGGCAAGCTTTTTCGCAGTCGCATCAGTGAGTTGCGACTTTCCATGCTTGATTGCGGAAATGTAAGAGCTGGTAAATCCCAGGTCTGCGGCGACTTCCTGGAACTGGCTGTATTTTTTGGCCCTCATGTAGGCCTGGATCAGCGTTTTAGAGTCCATTTCTTTGTCTCCTGAGTGGTTAGACAATCAGCCCATCATACCCATTTTGGCGAAAATCGCCTCGTTTCTATTTAGGTACTTACATGATTGAATGCACTTAAGTAACTACTTGAACACATAACTCATGACCCACTCTAGCCCACAAAACCCAGATTTGCCTGCGCTGACTGAGCGCAAGGTCTATTGGCAGGCAGAACCGACCGGCGATCTCTCCGCCTGTGTGGCGGGTCAGGTTGAGATGTTCCGCGACCTGCACGAGATGCGGATCTACCTGTCCATGACCTACCCCGACACGGCCTTTGAGCTGGTCGAGGTGACCGAGGACACATGGCAAGGCTTCTATGACCAGGGAGTGTTTTTTGATGACTGGTCATGAATCCGTGATGCCGATAAATGGGGTTATCGGCGACAAGCTGGATGTGAGCGTCCAGCCCCTGGTTGTCGGCTTCGGTGTGCTCCTGGTTTTCTGCCTGCTGGTTACCCTGGTTAGCTGCGTGGTCACCTCCTGGAATAAGAAGATATGACCGGCCCCAAGACCCTGATCGACTATCTCTCCTTCACCTGGGCGCCGACCGAGTTACGCCAGATGGTCGAGTTGGCCAAGCAAGGTGCCCTCTTGAAGTCCATCCCCCGCTTCGATACCCAGAACAAGGCCATCCAGGCGGCATTGTCTGCCCCGCCGGTTGAGGGGCTGCGTTACCTGTGGAAGCGTCCGGTGGGGTTCGCTCCCCTCGCCCGCTTCGACAAGGTGACTGAGCGGCTCTATGACAAGGCTGAACGGTTGGGGGTTGCCCCTGCCCCTGCCTCTACCGTGGCACGGGTGTACGACAAGGCCACCGAGCGGTTGAGCCTCAAGGGCGTGGCCAAGTCCCCTGCCCCGGTCTTTACCCCTTCCATGACTGAGATGATGGAGCGGGCGTTGCACTCAAATTACAAATCCCGGGCCGACATGCGCAAAGAGCTCAAAGCCGTCTGTGCTGACCTGCTCAAGTTCTCCGAGTTTGAGGTGGTCGAGGGTGCCAAGTATTGGGAAGCGTACAACGACTTGATCGACAGCTATGGCGTCCAGTTCCTGGACACCCTCTGCTGCGCCGAGCTGGAGACATGGTTGGAAGAGTTGAACACCCGCATCGGTGTTCCCATTCCTGAGCCGCGCTTCACCATGCGCCCTCGCCGCTCCGGTCTGCATGGCTATGCCAACTCTGCCGACCTGCTGTGCGATGGGGAGCCCTGTGGCCTGATTGGTTGGGGTGCGGCTAACCACGGCTGCATGGTGAGTTTTTCCGGCGTGGGTTGTGCGGCCCTCGACTTGCCCGCTCTGCACTCTGTTATCTCTCACATTCCATCGGTGCGGATCACCCGCGTGGATTTGGCCCTGGACGATTACAGCGGCGAACACATCAGTTACCAGGGCGCGATTGCTGCCGCTGAGGCTGGCGAGTTTCACCCGCAACGGGGCCGTGCGCCCTCCTGGATGAAAATTGAATCCGGTGAGTTCGTGATCGCCGAAATATCCAAGGGCATTGCCAAGCGGTTTGGCATGGCGCCGACCAAGGGATGCTCCTTTTATGTGGGCAGCCGGATAAACGGTAAATGCGCTCGTATATATGAGAAGGGAAAACAGATGCAATCGGCGGACTGCCCGAACTGGGTACGCGCCGAAGGCGAATTACACAACAAGGATAGAATTATTCCGCTGGATGTCCTGGTAAACCCAGACCCCTATTTTGCGGGTATGTATCCGCAATTTGCCAAATGGCTGGATGCGGTTTGCCAGGAAGAAATAGCACCGGTTCGCGTGACCACCTTTAAGAACAAGTTCAAAACGTCCAGGGACAATGCCGTATTTAATATGTCCAGGATGGCGGGTCGCCTTGTCAATTGGTTAGCAAGCATTGAGGGGCTATCCCCTGAGAAGATTGTTAACCAATTAACAGCGCACCTGGGAGAAGATGATATTCCCGCGCGGTTAAGAATGCCGTTACCACCTGAAATATTATCAGGTGCACATAATTTGGTATCGACCTAAAAATCAGGTTCTTCAAAGAAAGGTAAATAATATGTCTCTGCTTACTGGTGTTCTGGTCACTCGCGTGACTCATGGTTATGGTGTTTCCCGTAAATCTGGCGCGCCTGTGCCTTATGACTTCGCCCAGGTGGAATATCTGGCGGTTGCCAATAACGTGAACAAGCCCGAGTGCAATATCACCTCCTGGGGCTATGAGGTTCGCCAGTTGGCCCTGCGTAATGACGCGCCGACTATTAAGGAGCTGGCCGACTGCCCGAAATTAGTGGCGGTGGATCTTGTCCTGGAAGCGGATCCCCAGAATCCGACCCGTAACGTTGTTGTTGGCTTCCAGCCAACTAAAAAGCCGGTATAACCGCCGCGCAACGAGGAGGAGGAGCGAGAGCGCGCAGCGAGCGACGACGAGGGCGCGATAATGCTTTGTCTAAATATTACCTCTGAGGGATATGCCCGCCTTGCTGAGGGGGATGCCTGTCAATACGTGCTCCTGACTGTCCAGGAGCACGCCAAATTAACGGATATATCGAGCTGGTTTGCATTCGATACGTCCATGGTAACGATGGCCTTTGGCTTTGGATTAATCATCTGGGTCGCTGGCCTCAAATTGGGCGCTATTGCCCGTGTCATCGTAGGTGCAAAAAGAGGATAACCAAATGCATAAAATCAATGTTCTGTTCCGTAATGGCTGTATCGCCGCTGTCGCTTCCCTGTCTGCCGCTGGTGCTGCTCACGCTGCTGGTGAAGGCTCTGCCGCTGCGGCGGGTGCCGCGCTGGATACCGCGCTGGCTGACGTTAACACCACCTCTCCCAAGGTCATGATGGTGGTGGCCACCGTGGTGGGTGTCGGCATCCTGATCAGCCTGATGCGCAAAGCCTAAGCCGTGTCCCTGCTGATCGGGACACTGTGGTTTTTGTTCTTTGTCGAGGGATGGCGAACATCCTTCTCAATCTAAGGCGGCTTCGGTCGCCTTTTTTCATATTGGGGGTTGTGTGCGCATAGGCTTGTTTTTACTGCTGTTTCCTTCGCTGGCGTTCGCCATTGGGGGCTGTCCGGTGGGGGTGCAGTTGGGCAACGTGACCATGGCCACGGGCTTGCCGGTCTGCCTGAAGTTTGAAGCCTCTGAGCATGGCGGCTGCCTTGTTGACTGTAAGAGCGTGTGTGTCGAGTTGCCCTTGGCGAATACCAAGGGGCCGGTCGAGACGACAGGGACCACCTGTAGCTGGTCTGACTCCAACGGTAGCGGGAACGGGGATGCCGATGGCAGTGGCAATACGCCAGGTGAAGGGGACCATTCTGGCAATGGTGGTTTGCCCAAGGATTGGGATTTCTTTTCGCCAGTTATCGGTGATGCCACTGGTACGTCTGTGTCTGGCTCTATCGCCAAGATAAACAAGAACTTGGGGAGCGCACTCGGGACGCTGATGGGGACGGCTGATCGTACTTATCACTCGCTTAATGAAATGCGTGGTCTTGCGCAACGTGAGACGAATGCCACGGAGAAAGCCGTTAGCGTATTAGAGGAAATTCGGGAATACAATAAAAAGGCCAGCAGCAATACCGAGGGGACTAATTTATATTTGTCTCGCATAGAGCAGGCCCAGGAAGAGGCCAATATTCATTTGAAAAAACTGGCGGAATCGTCAGGCGTTCCTGGAACGGGCTCTGAGGGTGGTTCTGGCGACAATGCAAAAATATATAATGAATTAAAGCAGCTTAATCTAAATATGTTCGGCCCCGATTTTACCCAGACTTATGGCGGTTATCATATGTATGCGTTGATGAAGTCAATGCAATATGACTTGCCCGATATTAAAGGGCACCTTCAAGACATTAATAGCATGTTCAAAAGCTTTCATTGGAATACATCGCAGGACTTGCTAAACAATAGCATTGAAACAAATCGCAATATTAAGGCCATTGCCGAGGCTATCAAGAATAACGGCGGTACGGGTGGCACCGGGGGTACTGGTGGCGGTGAGGGGGCCGGTGGTGCTGATATTGATTATTCAAAAATGCCAGGTGCCGATGGAAATCCCCTCTCCGTCCAAGAAGGTAAATATAGTTCTTCGTGCCAGGGAAAAGACTGTTTCTTTGATGTGCCTGCGATGCAAAAGAAACTCGATGATGCCAATAAATCACTGACCGACAAGTACACGGCTATTTCTGGCGATGTGCAGAAGGTATTTACCTTTAGCCTGTCCGGTTCCGCTGACCCGATGGAGTGTCTTGATTTATTCAGTCACCAGGGCAAGGCCTATTCGGTTTGTCCGCCCACGGGGGCGTATTGGCAGACACTCGCCGCGATAATGATGTTCGTGTTCTATTTCATTGCGCTGATGATCATATTTAAGAGGTAAACTATGGAATGGCTTGGGGAGTTCTTTAATTCGTTCTTTGCCGATATTTATCAATTGGCGGTTGAGTTTGGCGCTTGGCTGGCCATTCGTATGGCGGTGCAGTGGGTAGAGTTCAAGGTCTTTTTGCTGACCTTTACCTGGGACGTTGCCAAGGAAATATTGGTGAACGTTCACTTTAGTGAATTGCTGTCGTCTTCCTTTAATTCGCTGCCACCGACCATGCGCGGGATACTGCTATATATTCACCTGGACAAAGGGTTAACTATCCTCACCCAGGCGTTTGTCACTCGTTTCATACTCAATATGATGGGGTGGTAAATGTCTATCAAGATCCATCACGGCGCGCCTGGTTCCTATAAGTCGTCAGGGGCTATTCATACCGATGTGATACCCGCCATCAAGGCCGGTCGTCATATCGTCACCAACGTGCGCGGCTTTACGGCTGAACGGTGTCGAGAGGTATTGGGCAAGGCCGTGCCCGATGACTTCCAGGTAACGTATATTGAAACCGAATCCCAGGAGGGACGGGATCATTTCGCGCGCTTCTATCACTGGGCACCCAAAGGGGTTTTCTTCCTGGTCGATGAAGTGCAACGGATATTCCCGCCTTCCTGGCGCCAAAGCGATTTAGACCGGCTGGATTATCCAGGTGGGCCGGATGTGGCTAAAAATGATGGGCGACCGGAAACCATAGACGTGGCCTTTGATATGCACCGTCATCATAACTGGGATTTTGTATTTACGACTCCGAACATCAAAAAGGTGCACCAGGTAATCCGGGCTGCTGCCGAAACGGCGATCCGCCATACCAATATGGCGATATTGGGGATTGGTGGCCGTTACAAGACGGTATTACACCTCTCGGATAACTCCGGCTCGTCCATGTCTGATGTATTGCAAGCCAAGCCATTTAATAAGGTGCCCAAGTATGTTTTCAAACTGTATGACTCGACTACAACCGGTAAAGTCTCGGATACAATCGCAGGCAGCTCGGTATTACGAGATCCTAAAATTCTGTTTTTTCTGGCGGTGTGGGGGTTTTGTGTATTCTTTGGCTTCATCAAGCCTGAGTATATTGATGCTCCTGCTAAGGCCTCTCAGGCTGCTGCTGACGCCGATTCGGTTCCTGGGGCGGTGGATGGTACTCCCGCTGATGGGGTACGTCCTGGCGGCGCTCCTGCTGCGCCTCCTGGCGGGATTCTTTCTGTAGGGCCGTTCGCTGGGTATCAGCTCATCATTAGCTGTCATGTCCTGGTAAAGGATCCGCGGGGTGAGTATCGAGTCGAGTATTGCTTCTCGCTGCGCAAGGGTAACGATGTGCAAGCCCTCTATAGCGATGACTGGCCGGATGAACTCGCTAGTGTGGATGCGGTGAGCGGTTGCCATGCGGTGATTAAGTACCAGGGCAAGCCGGTAGACGTGTATTGTGACCCCGAGGGGGATGCCCTGCGCCGGAAATACAATGCTGCCCTCTTCGCCGGCGGCGATACCAAAAAAGCGCCATCGGATGACCGGTCATAGTTATAAAGGTGAACGGGTATAAAAAGTATAATCGCGACACTGCATTTCTTATGTTAAATACAGAGGTTTCAGAATGAATATGATGCTGGGTGTTATGGCTGTTTGCCTGGATATAGCCATCCTGGTCGCCTTGGGAACGAACCCATATTATTCCGCCGAGGTGCGTTGGGCCTGCTTTGCCCTGGTGGCCCTGTTTTCACTGCCTCCAGTGCTCTGGTTGTTTGAGGGGCATCTTATGGCGTTGGAGGTCAAATGGAGGCACCATTGCCGTGCCAAACGCCGTGCCCTGGCTGCTGCCAGTAGGCTTAAGGTTGGCAACTGAACACCAGGGGCGTCAGCCCCTATAAGCCGCGCTCTGCTGTCGATTAAGCATCCAGGCGTCTCGCGGCGAAACATGCCCATCTAGCCCTGAGCCTGGGTCTCCCCCCTTCCCTGCTAAACCCGTCTTTAATGCCCCAGTCAGAGCGACCAGCCGTAGGCTATGGGGCGCGGGTGGTGACTGCCTGGGCCTCCTGTCGTAGACACGCCGCTATAACGGTCTTCCTGTCATCTTTTCCTATACCTTTTATGGTATAGGACGATTCTTGCCGACAATCAGTGTCGTCCTGTGTCATTCCTGTTTTGGCCTCACCTGCGCCTCGTGGCACAATACTCATTTTGAGCCGGTTAGGGTATGGCATGACTCCAGAGCAAATGAAGCAGTACGGCAAGGGATTAGGGCTGTGGCAGGATAAAGGTCAGGCTGTAGGTGAACCGATATCGTATATCAGGAACGATGGGCCTGGCTTGGTAGAGCGGATTAGTAAGTCCATAGGTGAATGGTTGGATACGGGGAGTCAGTGTCTGGCTCCTATTAATCCGCTGGCTAATGGTGTCTTTATATGGACAGAAATAAAAGGTGCCGGACATGCATTTATTTCTGTCCATGAGGATAATAGCCCTTACGTGTATACATATGGTCGTTTTGGACGGGTAGGCAATCCACGTGGTGTTGTTGGAGATGGTGTACTAAATTTCTTCAAGTTTGAAGATGCTCGGTCATATTATGCAGAGGAGTTATACGCAAAAGAGGCTCGAGTTTTCATTATTAACGATGCTGATATCACTATTGCCAAGAAGTATTTTGAGCGCTTATGGAAAAGTGGGGTGCCAGCAATTCAAACACCAGATATGGGTGAAAGAACCAAGAAAAATGGCCATACAATTGACCAATATGATGTGACAGGAAAAAACTGTACAACCCATGCTGCTGACGGCATCAAGATGGCCGGTTCGAGTGTTTTTAAAGGCGGCTATACAACCAATTCACAGATGCGCATTGAGTCCGAAGAAGATTTTGCGGTGCCAATATCTTTGCAGAGATACCTTTTGAAGAAAAGTTCAGATACCTCAATGCAAGTTGTAGAAATGACTAGCGAGTTTAAAAAGCAATATCCAAATACAGCTGGAATTAAACCGCTGAGCGAAAATTCTCCTGAAACGAAAGCTTATAGGGCTCTGGCTGAGTCAGCTTCGGCTATTGGAAAGGTCTCGCCTTATTCAGCTGGAACGGTTGGTGGATTATTAAATGGGGCTCATGATGTTAACAAATAAAATGAAAGTTATTATTAGATGGGGCGGGATTATATTCGTCTCATTAGGCTATTACTTTTGGATAGCAATTGCGGCTATGTCCTTCGGGCATATATCGGAAAAGGAAAGCGTATTATTATCTGGCCCGATCTCCCTGGAACAGCACCAAGCAGTTGTGGCAAGCCTTAGAGAGGCTACAGGCGTTGTATTTGATGCAGCTACATGGGGCTTCTTGGTGTGTGTCTCATTGATATTGCTCATCTTCAAGAGGGTAAGGTAAGTCCCCTAGCCCGCCGATGCTGTGGCCTCCCCCCGTGTAGTAATACGGGGGGAATTCATTGCACAGTGCCTCCTGATGCTCAGGGTTACCTTGATAGGTGTTATCTCTCCTTAGATTAGTATCAATGCTTGCTCTGTCTCCTGTTTTACCGCCAGAAAAAATGATGAAAAAGCCATCAGCAAAGGGTTGATTTATAAGCAATCGCCCCCACATCACTATCGAGCATGTAGCTCGCTAACCTAGGTAATTTTATGTCTGATAAAATTGTGCTTGAAACAGAGAAGGCTGGTGTTTTTGCTGAATATTTTGGTATCCCGAAGCGCTCGGCTGCTTCTGGTGTGAGGTTTAATGAAGCGACTCCTGAAGATCAGCGTGCCATTGCTGTAGCTTGTGCTCTTGAACTGATCAAAGTTCGCATTGCTACAGGTGGGGTTGCTCCTCAGCTGGAGCTTAATAGCCTCTCTGTGTATGCAGATCGTATTGAGGCTGCGTTGAAGACTAAGTAGTAGATTTTACTAGGGGGCTCCTGCCCCCTCCCCTGTCAATTGATGCCTAGTTTCTTCCGCCAGTAGAAAGCCGCCATCTGCCGTTCGGATCTCTCGACCTGAATGATGGCCAGGGCCTCAATCCTTCTTCTATCGAACATCACACCGTTAGGCGAGATAAGGCAGTCGTTCTTCATCCGCCAGCCTTCCCAGGCTTTGAAAATGGTGGGCAGTTCCCGCCCACATGCCATACGCATAAGCCGTTTATAGACAGGGGGTATCTCTGTACCCTTATCCCAATACGTGACCTGCCTCACAGAAACGAAACATAGATTTGCCACCTCTTCAACGGATAAGCCGCATTCAAACCAGCGAAAAATGAAGTTTTTGGTCAACTCTCGTTCCATCCAAGTAAATACCTGATAAACCAGCAAAATTGCGTGGAGTGGCTTATCGGCGGGTTTCGGATGGGCATTTAACAAAACGTGGCATTATGCGCAGTTGTGGTTTGTTGGGCCGAGCGAGGTGCTAGGTCCGGGTTTATCAGGCCGGAGATTCTCGCTATTGGGTTGGCCATTGAGCATGTCATCTTGATTGTTATCTCTCACTCATTGCCCGTTCATTCGTGTAACCGGTCCAGCGGTTTGTGGTTGGCACTTTCATGGCGTTCGCTGTTGCCTGTGTGCAGATACTTTGAGGTGGTGTCTATGCTGTCATGGCCCGCATCGGCCTGTACATGGGATAGCGGCCGCCCGTTGAGATTGATGTCGTGGGTAATGCCGGTGTGGCGAATGGAATGCGGGGTCAGGTTGCTCATCTCGGCGGCGTCCTGGCTAAAGCCGTCTTGCTCAGCCAGGTTCGCTGCGGTTTGGATGACCGTCATGACCAGTTCACGCAGTTGGCGGATCCCGAGATTGGCATTGAGTTCGCCTCGTTCCCGGCCGTGTGCGGCAGCCTTGTGGCGTACAAAGAGCGGCGTCTGCTCATTGGGTGCCGGTAATGGCGACAATCCCAGAAAGATGCGATAGCGTTCGAGAGCCTCCAGCAAGGCATGGGATACCGCCACTGTGCGCCGCTTGCCACCCTTGCTGCGTGGAATGTAATACCCCCAGACGCCGGTTTTTCCATCGCGGCGAAACTGGCCCATGACGGGCGTGAAACCGGGTCTGGCTGCCACCTCGGAGATGCGCAGATAACAGGCGTACATCAGGCTTATCAGGAAGCGGCTGCGCTCGTGCTGATCCTGTGATTCGGTTGCCAGCCGGTCGGCGGCCTGCATCACGTAGGACCATTGCAACTCACTGAAGGCCTGGCCCTGATCATCAGGCTCCTGCTGGACCGGTCGCTTGACTCGCTGCAGCAGCAGAGCCGGATTTCTGTCCATGTACTCTTCCTGGATCAAAAACTGGAAGAAGGCCGACAGGATGGCGAGCTTGGTCTTCATTGCCTGCTCGCTCAGACGGTATGGCAGCTCGCGGCCCAGTTCCCGTTTGCCGAGAAAGGGTCGCCACAAGGGATTGGGCAGCCGCTCTCCCCACTCCTTGTCGAGGATGAACTGTGCCACGTTGCGGTAGGCAATCAGCGGCTCTGGCGGTGCCTGGCAGTAGTCGAGATAACGCATCATGATGCGCCGGGTCAGATCTTTCGGGCTGATGGCCAGCTCGCTGAAACACCAGTGCAGAAACGTCGTCAACTCGCTGCGGTAGGTCTTGTAGTTGTTCTCGTTGTGGCGCTGTTCCAGCAGCCAGTCGACCGCCAGTTCGTAGACGAGACCCGCATCGGGCACGTCGTTCAGGCTGAGGTTGGCCAGATACTGGTTGACCTGGGGATTGCCCGCCTCCAGGTGAGCCAGGCCATCAAACAGCGGCATGGCGGGCGGAAGTAACATAGAGGTCATGGTGGTGCTTGCTTGGTTCATGGAATGGAGGCCGGCAGCCCCGCTCAAAAGCTGATGCCGATAAATGGGGTTATCGGCATCACTGTGTGACTGACAATCCGGGCGTGTGTGAGATTGAATCGTCCGTTGCAACCTGTGTGCACAACATGCCGTCATTACTCAATGGATATGCACGCTGGTTGGAAAATTCTCGGGACAAATAGCCGTAAAAATGATTTTTAATGCTCAATATGTGAATGGTTTGTGGAGGCGCCATGAGGATAATGTCAACCCGGCGCCTCTCCCCCGTCCCTCAGGCCACGCTCTTGAGGGATTTTCCCTTGGGCTTGTCGGCATCGCTCTTCTCTGCCGTCTTTTGGGGCTCCTCTTTGGGGCTCCCCTGCCCCTTGCCACCGCGCAGCACGTTTTGCAGTACATCACGCTGTTCGGCCAGGTAGAAGGCCAGGCTCTCCTGCTGGTCGGGTTCGAGGGCGACAGGTGCCCCCGCCAGCAGGGTCATCAACTCATCGGCGGTATCCAGCAGCTTGTCATAGGCATCCGCCTCTTTCTTGCTGGCAAAGGTCATCTTCTCCACTCCCCCACGCACGACAACATATTTGATCTCAACGGCCATAGTGGCGTCCTCCTCATGATAGTGACCACAAGTATATGTACGGATATACAGTATTGCAAATAACCCTGTCCAACGGGCGTTTATCATGGTGGTCGAGCCGATTACGCGGCCGTTATCACATTGATGAAAGGGTCATTTGACATCCGCTTTACGCAAGTCGGATGATGGGCTCATGACGATCACAAGACAACTGCTCATATTGCTGCTGGTTGAAGTGACGCTCCTCGGGGGCATCGCTCATCTGGTCATTGGTCTCTCTCCCCTGCTCTCCCTGCTGTTTGTGGTGCTGGCGCTGCTGGGGCTGCGCTGCCTGGTGGTATTGCTGACCTGGGGGTTCTCCCGTTTCTACCCTGTCCCCGCCATCGGTCTGCGTGCCTGGCTGCACATGGTGATCCGGGAGATGTTCGCCTACCTGCTCACCTTCACCTGGCTGCTGCCGTTTGAGCGGCTGCTGATGGCGCCGGACAGGCTCACCCCTTCTCCCCTGCCCCTGCTGCTGGTACACGGTTACGGCTGCAGTCGCGGGATCTGGCGGCTGCAGCGCGCCCGCCTGGAAGCCGCCGGCCACGTGGTTGCCACCGTGACCCTGACCCCTCCCTTCGGTCATCTCGATGACATGGTCCCCCTGCTGGCCAGGCGCATCGACGAGGTGCTGGCCGCCACCGGCGCCGCTCAGCTGGTGCTGATCGGCCACAGCATGGGCGGGCTGGTGTGCCGTGACTATCTGGCCCTGGCCGGTGGTGGCAAGGTGGCGCAACTCATCACCCTGGCGACCCCTCATCAGGGCAGTCAGCTGGCTGCCCTTGGCCTGGGAGACAACGCGCGGGAGATGGAGCCGGGCTCCGGCTGGCTGCAACGCTTCGCCGCCGTGCCACTGTGCGTGCCCGGGATTTCGGTGCGCACCAGCCATGACAACTTCGTGTTGCCCCAGTCCCGTCAGCGGATGGAGGGCATGGAGGACATAGAACTCGCCGCCCTTGGTCACCTCTCCCTCATCTACTCGCGCCGTACCACGGCCCTGCTGCTGACCCTGCTTGCCCGCTCCCAGCCACAAACGAAAAGGGCCTGATTGCTCAGGCCCCGGCTTATCGCATGCTTCCTCAAATCAGAAGTGAATGCCCTTGATCAGGGTAGATACCGCCATCTGATCCGCAGAGGCCTTGGACTCGCCGCCCTCTTTGGGATCCGAGAAGGTGCGGAAGCTGGTGTTCATGATCACCTGGGCCACCCGCGGCGCCAGGGCATGGATCACCTGACCGAACACCCCGAGCCGGGTGGCCAGTCGCACATGCTTGTTGATGATGGTGTCGCACACCAGATCGGCTGCCTCTTCCGGTGTCATCATGGGCACCTGTTCATACACCTTGGTCGGTGCCACCATGGGGGTTTTCACCAGCGGCATGTTGATGATGGAGAAGTTGACCCCCTTGTCGGCAAACTCGGACGCCGCGGTGCGCACCCAGGCGTCGAGCGCCGACTTGGAGGCGACGTAGGCGGAGAAGCGCGGCGCATTGGTCAGCACCCCGATGGAGGAGATGTTGATGATGTGGCCCTTCTTCTTCTCGATCATGGTGGGCAGCACCCCCATGATCACCTTGAGGGTGCCGAAGTAGTTGAGCTGCATGGTGCGCTCCAGATCGTGGAAGCGCTCGAAAGAGTCCTCGATGGCGCGGCGGATGGAGCGGCCGGCATTGTTGATGAGGATGTCCACCCCGCCATGCTCGGCCACTATCTGCCGGGTGATCGCCTCCCCCTGCGCCAGATCCGCCAGATCCCCCTGATAGACCTGCAGGGTCAAGCCCTGCTCGGCAAACTCGGCCTGGGTTTCGGCAATCTTGTGTTCGTCCCGGGCAATGGTCAGCACTGTTGCACCCGCCTCGGCCAGCTTTCTTGCGGTGGCCTTGCCGATGCCGGAGGTGGCGCCGGTGATCAGCACCACCTTGCCCTCGACCCGGCCGCGCAGGGTGCGATCGATGAACAGCTCGGGGTCGAGGTGACGCTCCCAGTAATCCCACAGCCGCCAGGCATAGCTGTGCAGCGGGGGCACTTCGATGCCGGTTCCTTTCAACACCCGCTGGGCTTCGCGGTTGTCGAAGCGGGTGGGATAGTTGATGAGCCGGAAGATGTCCTTGGGCAGGCCGAGATCGGCGATCGCGGCATCGCGAATGCGCCGCACCGGCGTCAGCGCCATCAGCATGGTCATCAAATGGCGGGGAATGAAGCTGAACAGGGCCGCATTGATGCGAATGGCGGGCTTGGGCGCATGGGCTGCGCGGGAGAAGGTGCTCAGCATGTCGCCAACCCGCATCGGATGGGAGTCGGTCAGGTGGAACGCCTTGTTGTCCTCCCCCTCCAGGTGGGCGATGTGATCGATGGCATCCACCACGAAGTTGACCGGCACCAGGTTGATGCGGCCCCCTTCGACCCCGATGGCGGGCATCCAGGGCGGCAGCATGCGGCGCAGCTTCTGGATGGTCTTGAAGAAGTAATAGGGGCCGTCCACCTTGTCCATCTCGCCTGTATTGGCATCCCCCACCACTATCCCGGGTCGGTAGATGCGCCAGGGGATGGTGCTCTCCTGGCGCACTATGCCCTCGGCCTCGTGCTTGGTCTGGAAATAGGGCATGTCGAGGTGTTCTGCCTCATCGAACATGTCTTCCCTGAACAGACCGTCGAACAGGCCGGCCACTGCTATGGAGCTGCAGTGATGGAAGCAGCGGGCGCCGAGTCGTTCGGCCAGTTGCAGTGCCTGGCGGGTACCCTCGGCATTGACCTGCTGCTGAATGCCCGCCTTGGCGTTGAGATCATAGATGGCGGCGAGATGGAGGAAGTGATCGATCCGGCCGATGAGTGGCTCCTGCTCGGCCACACTCACGCCGAGTTGCGGATGGGTCATGTCCCCGACAACCGGAATGGCGCGCTGCGCGTCGACCCCCCAGTAGGCCAGCAGATCGGGTACCCGCTCAAGATGGGCTGCGCGCATCAAGAAATGCACCCGGCTATTTGGGCGCTGCAGCAGTTTTTTAATCAGCCGGCGGCCGATAAAACCGCTGCCCCCCGTGATGAAATAGTCCATGGTATTTATTTCCCTTACTGATTGGGCTGTTAGTTGCTGTTAGATATATCACGCTTCAAATGGAAATATTCATTTGAACGTCATCTTCGTGACCCAGACCAAAATTACCACGACTGCCTGTTCCGTTATTAGGTAGAACCCTCTATTTTTTCTCCATAGACTGAGGATGAAAGCTCAGTAATGCCACAACGAATGTACCAAGGTTGTTGTCATTACCTATATCCCACTCACCAGTAAGGAAACAATCATGGCCAAGAAATTGAAAGCGCTGGCAAGCTCGGTGACCGACAACCAGCTCACCTCGACCATCAAGGAATCCACCCAGCAGATCTGGCTGGCGGGCTTGGGCGCCTACGCCAAGGCGCAAGAGGAAGGGGGCAAGATCTTCGAAGCCCTGGTACAGGAAGGCGAGGCATTGCAGACTCGTACCCGTCAGAGCGCAGATGAGAAGATCGCTGCCATGACCGACAAGACCACGGGTACCTGGGGCCGTCTGGAGCAAGTGTTCGAGGATCGCGTGGCCCGTGCCGTCGCCAGCCTCGGCATCCCGACCCGCAAGGACATCGACAAGCTCTCCAAGCGCATGGCCGAGCTGACCGAGGTGGTGCAACAACTCATCGATGCGCAGGATGAAGAGGACGCGCCGGCCGCGGAACACAAACCCGCCGCCGCGACTGCCGCCAAGAAACCCGTTGTCAAGAAGGCACCGGTGAAGAAAGCCGCCGCAGCCCCTATCGCCAAGGTGAAGGAAGAGGTCAAGGCGCTGGCGACCGAGGTCGAGAGCGTAGTGAAAGAGGTCAAGGAGAAAGGCGAGACCGCACTCTCCTGATCTGACAAGCAACGCCTGATTGGCCTTGCGTCATAACCCACCGGCCCATGCCCTCTTGCTGGGCCGGTTTTGCTTGAGAAGGGAGGCCATGTCATGAGCACGATTGCGATTGCCCTCGCCGGAGGTGGACCTCTGGGAGGGATTTACGAGATCGGAGCCTGCGCCGCCCTGGCCGACAGCATCAAGGGGCTGCGTTTCGAGCAGGCCGACATCTACGTGGGGGTCAGCTCGGGGGCCGTGATCGCCTCTGCGCTGGCCAATGGCATCTCCCCCGACAAGCTGGTGCGGATCCTGCTCAGCGACGACAGCGGCGAATTTTTCGATCCCTCCACCCTGTTGCGTCCCGCCTTCGGTGAATACGCGAAGCGGCTCTCCTCCTTGCCGCCACTGGCCTGGGAGTGCCTGGCCGATTACCTCTCCGCCCCCTGGCACAAGAGCCTGCTCGGTTCCTTGCAAGGCTTGGCCAAGGCGATCCCGACCGGCTTGTTCGACAGTCGCGGGGTGGACAGGATCCTGACCCAGTTCTTCTCTCGCCGGGGCCGCAGCAACGATTTTCGTGAACTCAAGAACCGCCTGTTCGTCATCGCCACCGAGCTCGATACCGGCCGCGCGGTCGCCTTTGGCAGCCCGGGGCTGGATCAGGTGCCCATCTCGGCGGCGGTGCAGGCCTCTGCCGCCCTGCCCGGTCTGTTTCCCCCGTCGCTGATCAATGGTCGCTACTACGTGGACGGGGCCCTCATCAAGACGCTGCACGCCTCGGTGGCGCTGCAGGAGGGGGCCGATCTGGTGTTCTGCATCAATCCGCTGGTGCCGTTTGATGCAGGGCTGGCCAGCGAACACCCCGCCAGCCTGGTGGATAGCGGCTTGCCGGTGGTGCTGGCCCAGACCTTTCGCGCCATCATCCACTCGCGCATGCACGTGGGCATGGATCGCTACAAGCACCAGTATCCACAGGCCGACGCCTTGCTGTTCGAGCCCTCTCCGGCCGATGGCAAGATGTTCTTCACCAATGTGTTCAGTTACCGGGATCGCCGCCGTCTGTGCGAGCACGCCTTCCAGCATACCCGCCGGGATCTGTGGCAGCGACGGGCTGAGCTTGGCCCCATTCTCGCCAGGCATGGTCTGGAGCTTGATCTGAGAGCACTGTCCGATGAACAGCGCTCCCTGCTCACCCCTGGCACCGGCTCGGTAGCGGCGCTGGATGCCTCACTGACCCAGTTGCAGCACTGGCTGACCCACCGTTATGGCGGCAAGGGTCATCGCCAATCGAAGGAGTAGCATGGATCGCAAACCCAAGCGGCGGACGCGGGATCGCATCCTGGCAACCGCCCTCGCCCAGTTCAACCTGCTGGGAGAGCCGACCGTCACCACCTCCGCCATCGCGGCCGAGCTGGAGATGAGTCCGGGCAACCTCTATTACCACTTCCATAACAAGGAGGAGATAGTCAACGCCCTGTTCGGCGAGTTCGAACAGGAGATGGCCCATCTGCTCGACACTGTCACCCCCCCGCTGGACGAGACGGAAGACATCTGGTTCTTCTTGCACCTGATGTTCGAGCTCATCTGGAAGTATCGCTTCTTTTACTACGACATCAGCACCCTGATGAGTGGCAACCACAAGGTGGAGCTGCGCTTCTCGGCCCTGCTGAGGCGCAAGGAGCAGACCGCAGCCGCCATCTGCCACAGCCTGTCCGGCAGTGGCTTGCTGCTGGGCAGCAACGCCCAGATCGGCGCCCTGGCGGCCAACATAGCGCTGGTGGGCACTTTCTGGATCTCCTATCAACGGGCGTTGCACCCGCGTGCGGATGCCGACATAGCCCTGGGGGTGTTTCAGGTGATGCAGCTGGTGGCACCTCGTCTGCGGCCCAATGCCCGCGCCCATCTGGATGCCATCGCCACCCATTACCAGCCCGCTACGACGGCGGGTTAACAGAACTGTGTTTTTGATTGTGTTTTTAACAGGGAGAATCATATGACCACTTCACAACCCAACTTGTCCGACTTCACCCCCTTCCCCTGGCCGGAGGCGGCCTATGACTATGCCGGGGAGCGCCTTGAGCAGAACTGGGATCGCCTGCACCAGGGGGATGCCGAACCCTGGCCGGAAGATGAGCAGGTACAGGAAGCCTGGCGGGCCTATCACGCCGGTGATTTCGCCCGGGCCGTCGCCCTGGGTCTGGGCGCCGGCGAGGATGGCCTCAACGTGGCGAACAAGGCGCTGGTGATCCACGCCAGCTACCTGCTGGATGACAAGTATGCCAAGCGGGAAGCATTCGAGCTGGCCGCCAGCAACGCCGAGAAGTTGCAAAAGCGTCAGCCCGACAACGTCAACGCCTGGTATTTTCACGCCCTGGCACTGGGCCGTTACAGCCAGGTGATTTCTGTCTCCAAGGCGTTATCCATCGGCATAGGTGACAAGATCAAGACCAGTCTGGAAAAGGCGCTGGCGCTGGCCCCCGACCATGCGGAAGCCCACATCGCCTTCGGTGCCTGGCACGCCGAGATCATCGACAAGCTGGGAGCCATGATAGGTGGCATCACCTATGGCGCCAAAAAAGAGGAGGCCGATCGCCACTTCAAGGCGGCGCTGGCCATCATCCCCCACTCCGCCATCGCTCGCATGGAGTACGCCAATGCCATGGTGATGATGCATGGCAAGAGCAAGATGGCGGCCGCCGAGGCGCTCTACGGCGAAGCGGCCGAATGCGAGCCGCTGGATGCCATGGAGCGGCTCGACGTGGAAGCCGCCCGTGAGGAGCTGGAGGACGAATAGTCCGGCGGCGCTGCGCAATGAGAGAGGCCAACCCCCGGGTTGGCCTCTTTGTTTCATGTCAGGTGGCGTGCCTGAGCGGTTCAGCCGTGCAGCAGCTGATCCAGCATCTCGGGATCGTAGAGCAAGTCCGGCTCCATCAGCACCAGCAGCAGCAGCTGTTCGAACTCCACGGCGAAGCGCAGGGCAATGAGATCAGGGTCCGGCACCCGCTTCTTGTCGGTGATGAGGCCGAGCTGCACCTTGTTGTCATAGGAGAGGATGGAGACGCCGACCCCGATGTCACCGGCCTGAGGTACCCAGAACAGCGGCTGGCGCAGGCGGGCACCGGCCAGATAGAGGGTCTGCTGGGGGCCGGGCACATTGGTGATGACGGCGCTGGCCTTGGCCGAGAGGATGTCGATGGCCTGTTGCTGTACCGCCCTGGGGGCCATGCCCATCACCTCCAGCAAATTCAGCACCACGGCCGGTTGCAGGGAGGATTTGAGCGCCTGCATCCGATCCCGCACCGCATGGAGCCGCTGCAGCGGGTGTGCTATGTCGATGGGCAGATCCAGGGCCACCAGCCCGAAACGGTTGCCTAGCGCCCCCTTGTCGTCGGGGGCGCGCATGTTGACCGGTACCAGCGCACGGATCTCGACGCCATCGACCTCGTCCCCCTGCGCCAGCAGATAGTGGCGAAACGCCCCTGCGGTGGCGGCGATCAGCAGATCGTTGACCGAACAGCCGAGCACCCGTCCCACCGCCTTCACGTCCGGCAGCGGGATCTGCTCAGACCAGGCCACCCGCTTGGTGCTGCCTGTCTCCCCCTTCAGCCGGGTCTTGGCATCGTCGGAGAGGGTGGCTATGGTGTAGAGTTCGGCGGTCACGTCCCGGCTGGTTTTGAGGTAATCCATCGCCTTGGTGGGATGGGTCAGCACCTCGACATACTTGGACCAGAGGGTGCCGGTCAGCTTGAGCCCGGCTCGCAGCAGGCGGCTGCCCTGATGATCGTGATCCTCGTCGCTGTCGTCGTTGGCCACCGGCTCGGGTTGCGGTCTGGGGGCCGAGATCGGGCTCTCGTCCATCATGGTCAGCATGGCCCGCACCAGGGAGAAGCCATCCCCCATGGCGTGATGGAAACGCACCACCAGTGCCTGCCCGCCGAGGGAGGTATCCACCAGGTGCATCTCCCACAGGGGGCGCTGGTGGTTGAGCGGGGTGGAGGCAAAATCGGCCACCAGCCGCTCCAGCTCCTCCTTGCCGGCCTTGCCCGGCAGGATCACCCGCTTGAGGTGCAGGTCGAGATCAAAATCGGGATCGGTGCGCCAGTAGTATTCGCCCCCCTCCAGACAGGCTTTCTGCCCAAAGCGCGGCTGTACCCGTACTGTGTGCAGCAGGCTTTCTCGCAGTCGGGTTTCATCCAGCTGACCGTCAAACATCAGTACGCCGACGATCTGCATCAGATTGTTGGGCCTGTCCATCCGCAGCCAGGCGGTATCGACACAGGAGATAAGTTCACAGGGTGACATGGTATTTTCCCTACCGTTTCGCTTATTTGTCCGCGCCCTTCTCATGAAAACCAAATACTCGATGGCGAACAAACAGGTGTCGTATATGTTGGTGCCAATACGCTTCGATTAATTCTTTCTGCCGGAGCAGAACAACACGTAGCGCCGTGAACATTTCATCGCAGAACACATAATCCGCCCGCTCGCATCCTCCCGAAATATGGTTATCCGGAGGATGTGCTTCGTTCAGTTAATATACAGGAACACGAACTCCCTGCTATTTCGGCGACTGTATTGGGTGAATGTTGAATGCCTGCTCGGGTTATCCCTGACTGGGACAAGGCAGACGATGATCGACATATTCGAGGATCTCCTGCTCCAGCACGCTGCGTACCGGCAGCAGCATCAGGCCGAGACGCACCTCCAGCTGCAGGCTGTTGTCGGTCAGGCAGAGAAAGCCATTGACCCCGGCACCACGAAACATCAGCCGGGTCTCTTCCTCATCTTCCCACTCACAGTCGAGTTCGTACTCTTCGCTCATGTCCTGCGCGATGGCTTCGGCGGCGAGCCGTGCCCCCGCCAATCCCAGGGGATGCTGGCGGTTGACCTTGATGGTCGACAGGCTGCTGCCGACAAGGGGATCGTATAGAAACATGCTAACTCTCTGAGCGGTGACAATATTTATTGATATTAAACATATGAATCAAACAAGTGAAAGCCATTTGCAACATAATTGGGACTCACTTAACAAAGCCGGTTGAGTAAATGCTCCATGCATTTCTCCTCGTTCCCGCTCGCGTTACACTAACAGGCAAAGGCGTACCCGAGTGGCAGTTCCGCTTCCCTTTCAGGGTTCATGTCCTCGTTTTATCTAGCCGTCAGGCCATTCGTGCAGGTCACCAGAGAGCAGCATATGACCCAAGAAACACACATAGCCGATGACCCAGAAGCTGACGACGAGAGTACCCTGGGGCGGCTCTATCGCCAGCTCAACCGGGTTGCCTCCCTGCGCGAACAGATGCGTACCCACCCGGAAGATCAACAAGACAGGGACAGCTTGCGCCAGTGGCAGGCGGATCGGTTGGGCCGCACCCACGGTGATCTGCTGCAGAGCAAACGCTACGGGCCGGCCGCACAGTTCTTCCTGACCGACCTCTACGGCCCGGGGGATTGCGCCCGCCGCGATGCAGACGTGATGCGGGTCATGCCCACCGCCGAGCGATTGCTGCCGGAGTCCGGCCTCAAGGTGCTGGCGCAGGCTATTGAACTCGATGCTCTCTCCGAGGAGCTCGACTACCTGATGGTGGTGGCGCTGCGCCGCAGGGGTGCCATCCATCGGCTGACGGCAGAGGCGTATGCCCTCGCCTATCGGGAGGTGGGCGAACCCGAACGGCGCGCCCATCAGATAATCCTGGTCACCGAGCTGGGGCTCACCCTGGACAGACTGGCCCGCAAGCCTTTCCTTGGCACCACTCTCAAGCTTATCTCGGGACCGGCCCATCTGGCGGGGCTCGGCGAGCTCTTCTCGTTTGTCGAGCGCGGCTATCGGGTCTGCCATCAGATGGGGCGGGCCAACGAGTTTCTGGAAACCATCGCCAGCCGCGAGACGGCCATCATGCAGGCGTTGCTGGCGGGTGACAGCACAGTGCTGGATTGACCTCGGGAGTCATGCAGGCAGACATGAAAAAGCGGGCCGAATGGCCCGCTTCTCGTTTCTCGCTGTACGCCGATAGGCGAGCGGTCAAATCACCAGCAAGTCCATAAAGGCGTGGACCGGCGTGGCGGCCAGTTGCTTGCCATCCTGGCAGAGGGCGAGGATCTCGTGTACCCGCTTGGCCGGGAAACGGGTGGCCAGGTTGTGCTGGAATTTTTCCACCAGCAGCGGTATCCCCTCCTCCCTGCGACGGCGGTGACCGACCGGGTATTCCACCTCTACCTTGGCGCTGTGGCTGCCATCCTTGAAGAAGACCTGGATGGCATTGGCAATCGACCGCTTGTCCGCTTCCAGGTATTCGCGGCTGTAGCGCTTCTCTTCCTGCACCACCATCTTGGCGCGCAGCGCATCGATGCGGGGATCGGCCGCTATGCCATCCTCGTAATCCTCGGCAATGAGGCGCCCGAATATGAGCGGCACGGCCACCATGTACTGCAGGCAGTGATCCCGGTCCGCCGGGTTGTTGAGGGCGCCGACCTTGCTGATGATACGAATGGCCGATTCGTGGGTAGTGAGCTCGATGCGGTCGATCTCGTCGAGCCGCCCTTTCACCTCCCCATGCAGTTTCATGGCGCACTCGACGGCGGTCTGGGCATGAAACTCGGCGGGGTAAGAGATCTTGAACAGCACGTTCTCCATCACATAGCTGCCGTAGCCCTGATGCAGGGCGAACTGATTGCCCTTGAACAGCACGTCGTAGAAGCCCCACTTGGGTGCGCTCAATACGCCGGGATAGCCCATCTCGCCGCTCATGGTGATGAGCGCCAGACGCACGGCGCGGGAAGTGGCATCCCCGGCGGCCCAGCTCTTGCGCGACCCGGCGTTCGGCGCATGGCGATAGGTGCGCAGGCTCTGGCCATCGACCCAGGCCTGGGAGACCGCATCGATCACCTGATCCCGACTCCCGCCCAGCATATGGGTCACCACTGCGGTGCTGGCGACCTTCACCAGCACCACGTGATCGAGACCGACCCGGTTGAAGGAGTTCTCGAGCGCGAGCACTCCCTGAATTTCATGAGCCTTGACCATGGCTGTCAGCACATCGGCCATGGTGAGCGGCGCCTTGCCCTCGGCCACGCGAGTGCGCGACAGCCAGTCGGCTGTGGCCAGAATGCCCCCCAGGTTGTCGGAAGGATGGCCCCATTCGGCGGCAAGCCAGGTGTCGTTGTAATCGAGCCAGCGGATGATGGCGCCTATGTCCCAGGCCGCCTTGACCGGATCGAGGCAGAGCTGGGTGCCGGGCACCCGGGCGCCATGGGGAACAGTGGTGCCCGCGACTATGGGGCCCAGGTGCTTGGTGCACTCGGGAAAGCGCAGGGCCAAGAGGCCGCAACCCAGGGTATCCATCAGGCAGTAGCGGGCGGTATCGAGGGCGGCCTGGCTGGTGATGGGGTGGCTGCAGACATAATCGGCAATATCGACCAGCACCTGATCGGGTTCGGGTCTGTGGTTGACGTCGACGTTGGCGGACATCGTGATTTCCTTATCGTTGTTGTGAATAGAAGGAGGTGACGAGCGGCTGGGCCGCCATCGCCGACACATGACCACACAGGCCTGCTTGCGCAGGCGCCGGGCCGTGGTGGATGTCAACGATGGCAGGGCGCTGCATCTTATCGTTGTTGCAAAGAGACGAAATGACGGGGGGCCGGGCCGACATAATCGGCGCTCGGGCGAATGATCCTGTTGTGCTCGCGCTGCTCCATCACGTGGGCGCACCAGCCGGTGACCCGCGAGCAGACGAAAATGGGGGTGAACAGCTTGGTCGGGATCCCCATGTAGTGATAGGCGCTGGCATGGAAGAAGTCGGCGTTGGGGAAAAGCGCTTTTTCCTCCCACATCACCTTCTCCGCCTCGCAGGAGACGCGGTAGAGACGGGTGTCCCCCACCGCCTCGGCCAGCTTGGCCGACCACGCCTTGATGATGACGTTGCGCGGATCCGAGGTGCGATAGACTGCGTGGCCAAAGCCCATGATCTTCTCCTTGGCTGCGAGTTTTGCCAGCAGCTCGCTCCTGGCCTGAGCCTCATCCTGCCAGGGTTCGATCATCGCCATGGCGGCCTCGTTGGCGCCGCCGTGCAGCGGGCCGCGCAGGGTACCGATGGCGGCGGTCACGCAGGAGAAGAGATCGGACAGGGTCGAGGCACAGACCCGGGCCGCGAAGGTGGAGGCGTTGAACTCGTGCTCGGCATAGAGAATGAGGGAGACGTGCATGACCCGGCGTTCCAGCTCGCTCGGGGCCTTCTGGTGCAAGAGGGCCAGGAAGTGCCCACCGATGCACTCCTCGTTGGTATCGAGTGCGATGCGCACCCCTTCATGACTGAACTTGTACCAATAAATCAATATGCCAGGGAAGGCGGCCAGCAGGCGATCGGCCACTTCATGTTCGTGCTCGAAGCCCTCTTCCGGCTCCAGATCGCCGAGCATGGAGCAGCCGGTGCGCAGCACATCCATGGGATGGGCATTGGCGGGGATGAGCTCAAGCACCTCCAGCAGGGCCTTGGGCAAGCTGCGCAGGCGACGCAGCTCGCGCTTGTAGTCCAGCAGTTGCTGTTCACTGGGCAACTCGCCCTTGAGCAGCAGATAGGCGACCTCCTCGAACTGGGCGCCGTCTGCCAGCTCCTGAATGTCATAGCCGCGATAGGTGAGCCCGGTACCGCTCTTGCCCACGGTACAGATGCTGGTCTCCCCCGCGCTCTGACCCCGCAGGCCGGCGCCGCCCAATGGCTTCTGTTGTCCCATAACCTTGCCTCCTAATCCCTGGATGTGAACAGACGATCCAGTGTCTGCTCGTAATGGTGATAGCCGAGGAAGTCATACAAGGCTTCCCGGGTCTGCATGGTGTCCACGACGGCCCTCTGGTGGCCATCCTGGCGAATGTGCTGGTAGACGTTGAGCGCGGCCTGATTGGCCGCCCGGCTGGCGCTTAACGGGTAGAGCACCATGTCGACGCCGTGGGCGGCGAGCGCCTCCTTGTCGAACAGATCTGTCTTGCCGAACTCTGTCATGTTGGCGAGGATGGGCACCCCGGCGGCCTGCTTGAAGCTGTCATACTGACCGAGCTCGGTCACCGCCTCGGCGAAGATCATGTCGGCCCCGGCTGCCACGTAGGCGGCGGCGCGCTCCAGCGCCGGGCCTATCCCCTCCACCGCCAGCGCATCGGTGCGGGCCATGATGACGAACTCCCCGTTCTCACGGGCATCCACCGCCGCCTTGATGCGATCGCACATCTCCTCCAGCGAGACCACCGCCTTGTTGGGCCTGTGGCCACAGCGCTTCTGGGCCACCTGATCTTCCATGTGCACGGCGGCCACTCCGGCGCGTTCGAAGGCGCGAATGGTGCGGGCGATATTGAAGGCGCCGCCCCAGCCGGTGTCGATGTCGACCAGCAGCGGCACCTTGGTCGCCGCAGTGATCCTTTCTGCGTCGATCAGCACGTCGTTGAGGGAGGTCATGCCGAGATCCGGCAGGCCATGGGAGGCATTGGCCACCCCGGCACCGGAGAGGTAGAGGGCCGCAAAGCCGCTACGCTCGGCCATCAGGGCCATGTAGGCATTGATGGTGCCGACGATCTGCAGTGGCCGTTCGTTGGCAAGGGCGGTGCGAAACCGCAGACCTGCCGAGGGGGTAAGGCTGGACATCATGACTCCTTTCATTTGTCTGGTTCGACTATCTAATATCACGTTTACGTTAACGTCAATCATACTTTCGTGGCAGAACGGCGCCAGGCAAGACAGGACGCGGGTTTTAGGGTAAATTTCACCAATTCCTTCAACAGGTTGAATCGTAATGTCGGATCCCAATCCCGTGATCGTCTGCCCGGCTTGCGACTTGCTGATCGAACGCAAGTTATTGCCTCTGCGCCGCCACGCTCACTGTCCCCGCTGTCACCAGCATCTGTATGGACGCTACGCCTTTCGCCCCTCCCAGTTGATGGCGCTGACCATCACGGGGTTCCTGTTGCTGCCCTCTGCCTTCTTCGAACCGCTCATCTACCTGCGTCTGGCCGGGGTGAACTCGGATGCGAACCTGCTCAAGGGCATTCTGGTGCTGATGGTCGAGCACGAATTCTGGGTGGCGGGACTGGTGTTCTGGTGCGCCGTGCTGGCGCCTGTGGGTTTGCTGCTCGGGATCTTTGCGCTGGCCTCCGGCCTTGCCAAGCGCTGGCACATACTGGCGCCGACCTTGAAGGCGGTGGAGGTGTTTCGTCACTGGGCCATGCTGGAGGTCTACATCGTCAGCCTGCTGGTCGCCCTGTTCAAACTGATAGACATCGCCGATGTGCGTCTCGGCGGCGGCTTGCTGAGCCTGGGGATCCTGATGCTGCTCAACATGACGCTGCTGATCCTGTTCGATCCCGCCCCCTACTGGGAGCGCGTACCCCTGGAGGAGCCTGATCATGTCCCAGACCAGCGCCCGTGAGCTGGGGCTGTGCCGCTGCCACACCTGCGGCCTGCTGGTGCGCTATCGGGCGGGCAGCGTCTGCCCCCGTTGCCACAGCCGGTTGCAGGTGCGCATCCCCCACTCCCTGGCCTGGTCCTGGGGTTTGCTGGCGCTGGCCACCTTCATGTTGCTGCCTGCCAATCTGCTGCCCATCACCCACTTCTACAACAAGGGATTATTGCAGTCCGACACCATCTTCAGCGGTATCATGATGCTCTATCGCAGCAAGATGTCGGGGATCGCCACCATAGTGCTGACCGCCAGCATCATAGTGCCGGTGGGCAAGATTTTGGGGCTGGGCTGGATCTGCTGGCAGCTGCAGCGGAGCAAGCCGGTGCGCCGCAAGCGCCAGCTCATCATGTATCGCATCATCGACTTCATCGGCCGCTGGTCCATGCTGGACTTGTTCGTCATCTCGCTGATGGTGGCCCTGGTGGACCGCGGCGTGCTGCTCAATGTGCGGGCTGGGCCCGGCGCCACGGCGTTTGCCGGTGTGGTGGTACTGACCATGATGTCGGCCCGCATGCTGGATACCCGCTTGCTATGGGACAAGGCGGCCCGTTGATGACCTGTTGAACACGCATCCCGCCTGTCCGTGGATGCCCGAATGGTGAATAACCGCCTGCGCTGTCACAAGGCAAAGCGCGGGGGATTATGTATCTGAACTGCTGTTTATCTCAGCCAATTAAGGAGTCGGTATGATCGGGGCTGAACCCGTCATTGAGAAGCGTCGCTGGTTGTCGCCAGTCTGGTTGTTGCCCGTTATCGCCCTCTTGCTGGCGGGTGGCTTCATCTACCAGCAGTTTGCGAGCAGTGGCCAACTTATTCGCATCAACTTTGCCCAGGGCAACGGCATCTTGCCGGGCAAAACTCAGCTGCGCTATCAGGGCGTGGCCATCGGTGTGGTGCAGGAGCTGGAGCTGGCCGCGGACGGCCGCAAGATAGCCGTGCTGGCCAAGATAGACAGCCGGGCCCGGCCGCTTATCCGCAAGGGCTCCGACTTCTGGCTGGTGAGCCCCAAGGCCTCGCTCACCGAGATCTCAGGCCTGGATACCCTGGTCTCCGGCAACTACATCAACCTGCAGCCCGGTCGGGACAACAACCCGCTGGAAGAGGAGTTCGATGCACTGGACGGCCCTCCCCCCGGCTATCAGGCACAGGGGCGCATGCTGCACCTGACCGCCGATTCGCTGGGATCGGTCGGCATCGGCGCCAAGCTCTATTTTCGCGGTATCGAAGTGGGCAGTGTCATCAACACCCGCCTCGGCCAGGACAACCAGAACGTTATCCTGGATCTGGTGATCGAGCCGCGTTTTGAACACCTCATCAAGGCCGACACCCGCTTCTGGAACATCAGCGGCATCAAGGGCTCCTTCAGCCTGGCCGGGGTCAATGTGGAAGCCGGCAGCCTCACCTCCATACTGAGCGGCGGCATAGCGTTTGACTCTCCCCAAGCCTCCCCCGAGCCGGAGAAAGGCCAGACCTTTGTCCTCTACAAGGGGCTGGCCGAAGCGGCCCGTGGCGAGCGGATCGACATAGTGGCTGGTGATCTGCCCATCAAGGAGGGGATGCCCATCCTCTATGAAGGGATCGAAATCGGCCGGGTTGACCCCATTCGTCTGACCGACAAGGGTCGGGTGGTGACGGCGCTGATCAACCCTGAACAGGCATTTAGGATCACCGGCAACAGCCGCCTCGTCTGGGAGACTGTCTCCCTCGGTGCGGCCGGTCTCAAGCATGCGGATCGCCTGCTGGCCGGCCCGGCCATTCGCCTCGACTACGTGGAAGGCGACAGGGTCAAGGCCATGACACTGAGCAGCAAGGATCAGGTCAGTGGCACCTGGGTCACTCTGCAGGCCGACGATCTGGCGGGGCTCAATGAAGGGGCGCCGCTCTGGTACAAGGGGCTGCAGGTCGGCCAGATCAGCCAGCTGACCCTGGATGCCAGGGGCAATGCCAGCGTCGCCCTGGTGGTCAACAGCCAGTATCAGCATCTGCTGGCACGGGCCCGTTTCTATCGGGCGGCGCCGCTGCAGATCGATGCCGATCTCAGCGGCATCAAGGTGGAGACAAGCCCGGCCAGCGCCTGGATCGGCGGCGGTATCAAGCTGGTGCAGGCGGCGAGTGGTGAGCGGATCAACCGTCTCTACCCGAGTCAGGAGCTGGCTCTGCTCGGCACCCGGGACGCCAAGCCCCAGCGCTGGTTGTTGAAAGCCGAACAGGCCGATGGCATCGGCATCGGCTCCCCCGTGCTCTATCTGGGGCTTGAGGCTGGCAAGGTCAAGCAGCTGCGCGCCGCCAAGGAAGGGGTCGAGATCGAGCTCGAAATTGACGGCGTCTATGCCCCTCTACTTTCACAGCTGCCGCAGTTCTGGAAAAAACCGGCGCTGGATACCCGAGTGCGGGTCGATGGTGTGCAGGTGAAGGTGGGCAATCTGGCCACCCTGCTGCGCGGCGCCATCGAGTTTGATCGGCTCGGCACCGGCCGCAGCAGTCACCAGCTGTTTGACAGCAAGGAGCAGGCCAAGGCGAAAGTGCGCAGCCTCTCCCTGGTAGCCGACAGCAACCCGGGTCTGGGCCTCGGCAGCCCGATCCGCTATCGCGGGGTCGACATCGGCAAGATTGAGCAGATCGAGCTGGAACCGTCGCTGGGTCAGGTGATCTTCAAGGCTGAGCTGGATGGGCAGTATGCCGAGCGATTCCTGCAATCCGGCGCCCGCTTCACCCTGGTGCAGGCCAAGCTGGGGCTGGGCGGCGTCGCCCACCTCGACACCCTGATCAAGGGGGCCTTCGTGGAGGCTCAGCCAGGTCAGGGAGCCGGCAAGGATCACTTCCCCTTGAGTCAGAGTGGCCCGGTTGGCCTGGCCTTGACCCTCAAGAGCCCCTCGGTCAATGGCCTGAGTGTCGGCAGCCCCTTGCTATTTCGCAAGATGGTGGTGGGCAGCGTGACCAAGGTGGCGCTGGCGCGCGATGGCAGCGAGGTGCTGATCGAGGTGAATGTCGACAAGGAATATGCCCATCTGGTGCGGGCCAACACCCGCTTCTGGAATGTCTCCGGGGTCAAGGCCGACATAGGCCTGACCGGCGGCACCATAGAGGTGGAAACAGTGCAGAGCCTGCTGGCGGGCGGCATCGCCTTCAATACCCCGGAGCGGGAGATGGGCTCGACCGTCAAGGCCGGCCACAGCTACCCGCTGTATGGCAAGGCGGAGAAGGAGTGGCAGGAGTGGAGTCCTCGCATCCAGCCCTGATCTTCTCACTTGTTTCAAGCCCGGCCCTGTGCCGGGCTTGTTCATTTTCCCCCTTGCTCATTGCCCGTTAAGAATATTCCTGGCCGTGTGATAAGATGTCGCCCCTCTTTTTGGGTCAGCGAGACGGCACAGTGCACGACAATACCTACCTTCCCGATCACTTCTTGCACCATATTGCGGCCATCATGCCGGCGCATCTCACCATGGATGCGTTCGTGGCCAGCTGCCGGCGCCCACTGCGCCGCAGCATACGGGTCAATACCCTGAAGATTTCGGTGCCCGCATTTGTCGAACAGATGCAACCGCAGGGCTGGCAGCTTGAGCCCGTACCCTGGTGCGAGACCGGCTTCTGGCTGAGTCGCAGCGACGAGAGCGTGCCCCTTGGCAATACCGCGGAACACCTGAGTGGCCTCTTCTATATCCAGGAAGCGAGTTCCATGCTGCCGGTGACGGCGCTATTTGCCAGCGCTCAGGTCAAGCGGGATGGCATGCTGCTGGACGCCGCCGCCGCCCCCGGCTCCAAGACTACCCAGATCGCGGCCTTGATGAACAACCAGGGCATGCTGGTTGCCAACGAATATTCCAGCAGCCGGCTCAAGGTGCTCAGCGCCAACATTCAGCGCTGCGGCGTGACCAATGTGGGCATGACCCACTTCGATGCCAAGGTATTTGGCCAGTGGTTGCCGGAGACCTTCGACGCCATACTGCTCGACGCCCCCTGCTCCGGCGAGGGGACGGTACGCAAGGATGAAGACGCCCTGCGCAACTGGAGCATCGAGAGCATCGATGAGATTGCGGCTGTGCAGCAAGGGCTGTTGGAGAGCGCCTTTCATGCCCTGAAGCCCGGTGGCGTGCTGGTCTACTCCACTTGCACCTTGAGCGAACAGGAGAACCAGGCGGTCTGTCAGTCCCTGCTGGACAAGTTCGGCGATGCCCTGAGCGTTGACTCGCTGGCCGACCTGTTCCCCCACGCGGAGCAGGCCTGTACGCCCGAAGGATATCTGCATGTTTGGCCCCAGATCTTCGACAGTGAGGGCTTTTTCGTCGCCAGATTGCGCAAACATCACTCTGTGCCCAACACCATGTTCAAGCCGGGTAAACTCGGCAAGTTCCCCTTCTCGCCACTACCTGTCAAAGAGGCCGAGCCCATGTTGCGCGAGATTGAAGCCAACTTTGGTGTGGCCCCCCTGGGTCAGCTGTTTGGTCGCAATGACGAGATCTGGCTGTTCCCTCACCTGTTTGGGCAGGTGCAGGGCAAGCTGCGGTTCGATCGCATCGGCATCAAGCTGGCGGAGACTTTCAAGAAGGGTTATCGCCTCACCCATGAGTGGGCGCTGGCCTATGGAGACAAGGCCACGCTCGGGGTTATCGAACTCGACAGCGCCAATGCACGGGAGTTCATGATGGGGCGGGATGTCTGGCCAGCGCAGGAAGCTGGCTCGGGCGAGGTGATAGTTCGTTATCAGGGTCATACCCTGGGCATGGGGAAATGGGTTGGCAGCCGGGTCAAGAATGCCCTGCCCCGCGAGCTGGTGCGCGACAACAATCTGTTCGGCGCCTGAGTGCGTGATGACTCACGTCTGATCGAGTCTTGAAAACCCACACTCGGGTTGAACTTTTGCTCGGATCTTGAAAAGCCTTGAGCCTTGTCTAAGCTTAAGGCTATCCGAACACCAGTTAGCGCACGGCTCTGCAAGGAGCCAATTCCCCTATGCCAGGTACAAGGAATTCGTACCTGGCTTTTTTTATGTCCGCACTTTCAGTTTCCCGTCTCTCACTCGAGTGCCTCAGCCATCTCTTGCTCAACCTGGGGTTGGGATGACAGCTCATGTTGATAGAGCAGATCTATCGCCTGCTCGATGAGCGAAGCCTGACTGTCTTCGAGGTGCAACCCCAACGCCTGCAGCCGCTCTGCGTGACGATTGCTGATCCAGCACTGCAACCGGCTGTGGGTTTCCTGTTTGCGTTTTACATGTTGACGCTGCCGCTCGGCATTGTTGTGCGGGACCGCCTCTTGGGCCTCATTCACATTTATTTCCTGGCTCATATGACCTTGCAATGTTCTGCTTTAACGTTTGTTATCTCTAACCTGTGGCGCATTGTTGCCTGAACAAAAGAACTCTCCCCTCCCATCGAGCTCCTTGGCAAAGCGCGATAAATATATCATCAGATCAACAAGATGTAATTTAACATAAAAAATGCAGTGACGCGGAATGTCACAACAAGCCATCCAGTGCGTGATCGGAGAACTTGTGGGCGTCGTCGAAATACTCCTGCAGGGTACGCATGTCCTTGTGACGAGTCACCTCGATGATCTTGTTCATGGGTTTGCCAGCGGTGACGGCCGAGGTGATGAATCCCCGTCGCAGGCTGTGGCCACTGACATAGAGATCATCGATGGCCTGGCCGGTGCGCCGCTTGATCATCAGGTTTATCCCCTGGGGACCGAGGGGTTCCGACATAAGCTGACCCCAGCGGTTCATGCGACGAAACAGCGCCCCCTCGCCGATCCGGCTCTTTTTAAGCCAGGTGTGCAGCGCCGAGACGGGACAATATTGCTTGCCGGGTATGAGTGCTATCTCGGTTTCATGGAGCTGATGCTTGCTCGGCTTGAGTCGAAGCCGGATCCCCTGCCCCACAAAATCGAGGTCACTGACCTCGATTCTGGCCGCCTCCGAGCGGCGCAGAGCCCCGCTGAACATCAGCAGCAACAGGGTGTGATCCCGTAAACCGGCCAGACTGGAAGTATCGATTTCATCGAGTACCCTGGCCAAGGGTTGCAGGGTCAGCGCCCCCGTCTTGCGCTTGCGGTTATCGCCAAGACGCACTATGCCACGCATCATCTCCTTGATTTCGGCATGTTCGGTCGGCATGGGATGAATGCCTTTCTGCTTGAAGGCGTAGCGGATCCCGGCCAGTCGTCTCACCAGGGTCGCGGGTTTGCGCGGCTCGCCGTTGCGCAGTTCCCCCTTGCCCTCTTCCTTGTCCAGCCAGACCCAGTCCGCCAATATGCCATCGGCCTGATCTGCCAGAAAGTTCATGATGTCGTGATGGGTGGTTTTCAGTGGATCCAGCCCATGCAGCTGGCACCAGAACACGAAGATACGGGTGTCAGCCTGATAGGCATTGAGGGTTGAATCCGCCTTGGCACTGCGCAAGAAGCGTCTCGCCCGGCTATTGAGCTGAGGATCGAACACAGTCTGCAATGACTGATGAGCGGAGGGAGCAAGGGTCGGATAAGCCACGTAAGTCTATGATTCAATATGAAGTTTGGGAGGATCTTACAGGATCCTTCATATACATCAAGTATCGATAATGAATATTATCGATACTTATAGAAACCTTGATTAACCCCTTTGAACCTCGATGATCACCTGCAGCAGCAACATCTTTAGTCGACCGGTTTATCAGCCATATCATTATGCTGACATTCAATAACAGTGAGAGATAACAGGTCGCATAGGCAATGCTGACGAGGGGAAGTATGAGGATGATTTGAAATAAAGAGGCCCCGTTATCCGGGGCCTCATCTTCTATTTTTTTGCCAACTTGAACAGTTCGAAGAAGTTGCGGCTGGTCGCTTCCGCCAGCTCGGCCAGCGGGATCTGGCGAAGGTCGGCAACGAATTGGGCAACATCGCGTACGAAGGCGGGTTCGTTCTCCCTCCCCCGATGAGGAACGGGGGCAAGATAGGGAGAGTCCGTTTCGACCAGCAAGCGCGCCAGCGGCAGCGCCTTGACCACGGCTTGCAGCGCGGACGCATTCTTGAAGGTCGCTATGCCGGAAATGGAAATATAGAAGCCCATCTCCATGGCGGCCTGGGCCATCTCCAGGGATTCGGTGAAACAGTGCAACACACCACCCACCTGGTCGGCGCCCTCTTCACGCATGATCTGCAGGGTATCTTGCTGGGCATCACGGGTGTGTATGATCAGCGGCTTGTTCAAGGCGCGGGCGACCCGGATGTGTTCGCGGAAGGAGGCTTGCTGTACCTCCTTGTTTTCCGGCGAGTAGAAGTAGTCGAGCCCGGTTTCCCCTATGGCCACCACTCTTTCATCGCTGGCCTGCACCAGCAACAGCTCGGCATCGACACCGGGTTCCTGATTGAGCGGATGCACGCCACAGGAAGCAAACACCTGAGGATAAGGGGCGATCGCCGCCAGCATGGTCGGGAATTGTGCCTGGGTGACGCTCACACACAGAAAGTATCCCACATCCTGCTGCGCGGCCTTGGCCAGCACATCAGCCATGTCGGTCTGCTTGCTGCCATAGCTGAGGCGATCGAGGTGACAATGGGAATCAACGAGTAACATAAAGAACCTTTGCGTCTTGTCAGTGTTATAGCCAGCGGCTGAGCCAGTTCATCAGATGAATGGTGGGATTGGAGAGCTGGCCAGGTTGGCAGGCAGCCTTGAGCGCCACGAGCTGCTGCTCCGCCTCCAGCAATTTTTCGCTGGAGTTGCCTTCGGCCAACTGCTGGCTGAGGGCCGCCAGATCCGGCATCGCCAGCTGATGATGACCACAGCCGGCCTGAGTCTTGAGTGCATCGCACAAGAACAGCTGCAACCAGTGCAGTCTGACCTGGGTTTCATCCGCCAGCTGGCTGCAGACATGGGTGGCCCGGGTCGGGGTCTGTGACAGGGAGACGAAACTCTCCAGCAACTCCCGGCGTTTGCCGTCCTGCTGCTCGTCGATGTAGCGCAGCACCCGCAGCGGGGCACCCTGACAGATCCGCACCTGGGCCAATGTGGCCTGATGACCCTGCTCGGCCAGCCAGCGAACCGTCTCCCCTTCCGTCGGCAACTGGCAGACGTGCTTGTGGCAGCGACTCAAAATGGTGGGCAACAGACGGGAAACCTGGGAGGCGATCAGCAACAAGAGACTGTCGCCGGCTGGCTCCTCCAGGGTTTTCAGCAAGGCGTTGGCGGCTGACTCCGTCATGCGCTCCGCATCCGGGATGATCACCACCTTGCCCCGGCCGAGCTGGGCCGAGTTCTGCAAGCGAGCACAGATCTCGCGAATAGCCTCGACCCCTATGGTCTTGCTGTCAGCAGGCAGGGTGCCGAGATCCGGGTGATGACCCTTGTCAAACAGTTGGCAGGAGTGGCACTGGCCACAGGGCTCTCCGCGATCCGGTTGCTGGCAGAGGTGCAAGCGCGCCAATCGTTCTGCAAGCTGCTCCTTGCCAAGACCGGGATCGCCGAGCAGCAGCCAGGCATGGCCAAGCCGGCCGGCCTGGGCCGTCTGACTCAGGGCATGCCAATCCGGGATCAACCAGGGATACATAAGTGCTCGTTCGACAGGTAGTGGTCCAGTGCAGCCTCGATGGCGGCCTTGACCTGATCCGGGGTTTGTCCGGCATCGATCACCCGGATGGAATCATCCATGGCGGCCAGTTCGAGATAACGGCTGCGAGTGCGCTCGAAGAAGCTGAGCTGCTCCAGCTCGATCCTGTCCAGCTCGCCGCGATGACGGGCACGCTGCAAACCAAGGGCAGGATCGATATCGAGATAGAGGGTGAGATCCGGCTTGAAGTCACCGAGCACCGCCTGCTTGATGGCGCCGATGAGCCCCGCATCTATGCCACGCCCGCCGCCCTGATAGGCCTGGGAGGAGAGATCGTGACGATCCCCCACCACCCAGCGACCCTCAGCCAGTGCCGGTTTGATCCGGGTTTCGACCAGTTGCACCCGGGAGGCATACATCAGCAGCAACTCGGCTTCTATGGTGAGGCGCTCGTCGTGCACCTCTTTGACGATGGCACGCATCCGCTCGGCCAGCGGGGTTCCCCCGGGCTCACGGGTGCATTCGATCTGGTCTATGCCGTGGCGTTGCAGATAATCGGTGACATAACGCACCGCGGAGCTCTTCCCTGCCCCTTCCAGTCCTTCAATCACAATAAATTTAGACATTAGGGCTTCTTCAATATGTATTCGCGAACCGCCCGATTGTGTTCATCGAGGGTCTTGGAGAAATAGTGGGCACCGCCCCCCTTGGCGACAAAATAGAGATAGTCGGTCGACTTGGGGTTGAGCGCCGCTTCGATGGAGGCCTTGCCCGGCATGGCGATGGGCGTGGGCGGCAGGCCGTCTATCACATAGGTGTTGTACGGATTCACGTCCGTCAGATCGCTGCGGCGGATATTGCCATCATAACGATCCTTGACCCCATAGATGACGGTGGGATCTGTCTGCAGCTTCATGCCAAGACGCAGGCGGTTGACGAACACCGAGGCGATCTGCGCCCGCTCGTCTGGCTGACCCGTCTCTTTTTCGATAATGGAGGCCATGATCAGCGCCTCATAAGGGGTCTTGTAGGGCAGATTGGCCTGGCGATTGTCCCAGCTCTGTTGCAGGAAAGCTCTCATGTCCTGATAGGCACGACGCAGGATCGAGATATCGCTGGCATGGGTGGTATAGGCGTAGGTCTCCGGCAGGAACCAGCCCTCCAGCTTGCCATTGTCGATGCCGAGCTCCTGGGCCAGGTCGGCTTCAGATTGCTCCACTGTCAGCCGCTCCAGATAGGGCGCGCCGGAGAGCTGCTTCAGCCAATCCTCGAAACGGGAACCCTCGACGAAGGTGAGGCTGAAGTGAAACTCCTTGCCGGAGGCGAACAGGGAGAGGGTCTCCTTGAGTGGCGCCCCTTCCTTGATTTCATAGGTGCCCGACTTGATGGCAACCAGCTCGGGATGGCCTCGCAGCCAGAGTCGCACCGCCCAGGGGCTGGATTCCCCCTCCCCCAGCTCGGCGATCAAACGCGCCGCGTGGGCTCCCTTCTCGACGGTAAAGAGACGCGTCGGCCCCTTGTTGGTGAGCGTCTCCACCTGCTGCCATTTGTAATGTACATAGCCCCCGGCCACGGCAACTGTCAGTGCCGCGCCCGCGAGCAGGGTGTAAAGCCGATTAAACTTCAATGACCAAACGCTCCTGTAAACGGCGGATCAATACCGGGCTGGGATACTGGGTATCCCCGATGCCGCTCACCGGCACTATGCCCATCAGGGTATTGGTCAGCCATACCTCTTCGGCCTGCCACAGTGACTCCAGTGGAGCCTCCACGACACGCAGTTCAATACTCATCTGTTTTAGCATCCCCATCACGTGTCGCCGCATGATGCCATCAACACCGCAGTGAGAAAGATCCGGTGTAAACACCGTCTTGCCACGGCGCCAAAACAGATTGGCACTGACACCTTCTACCAGAAATCCGCGACTGTTCAAGACTATACCTTCGACTCCCGAACGCGCCGCAAGTTCGCTTTTCAGCAACACCTGCTCCAACCGGTTCAGGGTCTTGAGTCCGGCCAGCATGGGGGCATCACCGAGCCGTTGTTGACAAACCAGCAGTGGAATCCCGTTTTGCTGCCAGCCCAGATAGTGGCTCGGATAATCGGCAAGGGAGACGATCCGGGTCGGCGTCTGGCAGCCGCTGCCGTCATAGCCTCGACCACCAGTACCACGGGTCAGCATCACCTTGGCGACAGCCTGCGTCTGGCCAGCGGCAAGCTGCGCCACCTCGCGGGTCAGGGTTGACCAGTCCATCTCGGCAAACCCGAGTCTGGCACTGGCCTGCTGCAGGCGCGCCAGATGGGCCGGCCACCAGACAACCTGACCATGCTTGATCAGCATGGTGGTGAAATGACCATCCCCATAGGCCAGCCCACGATCCCTAGCGGACACAGCATCTGTCTGCATTCCATTGATAAGCAAAAGGATCCCTCCGATAAAAAAGGCCCGATACTGACGTATCGGGCCCATACTGTCCGCCCTGGGGCGAATTATACGCGTTTGAAGATCAGTGAGCCATTGGTGCCACCAAAACCGAAGGAATTGGAGAGGGCATACTCAAAGTGGCCGGCCTTGGCCACGTGAGGCACCAGATCCAGATCACACTCTTCATCCGGGTTGTCCAGATTGATGGTGGGCGGTGCCATCTGATCACGCAGCGCCAGCACTGTGATGATGGCTTCGATCGCACCAGCCGCACCCAGCAGATGGCCGGTCATGGACTTGGTGGAGCTGATCATCAGGGCGCTGGCATGCTCGCCAAACACCTGCTTCATGCCGCGCAGCTCGGCCACATCCCCCAGCGGGGTAGAGGTGCCGTGAGCATTGATGTAACCAATCTGCTCGGGGGCAATGCCGGCATCCTTGATGGCGTTCTTCATGGCGCGCGCGCCACCGTTGCCGTCAGCGGGCGGTGCCGTCATGTGATAGGCATCGCCACTCATGCCAAAGCCAACCAGCTCGGCATAGATCTTGGCGCCGCGGGCCCTGGCGTGTTCGTACTCTTCCAGTACCAGCACACCGGCGCCATCACCCAGCACAAAACCGTCGCGATCCTTGTCCCACGGACGGCTTGCCTTTTGCGGCTCGTCGTTGCGGGTAGAGAGCGCCTTGGCCGCAGCAAAACCGCCCATCCCCATCGGGGTGGAGGCTTTCTCGGTACCACCGGCCACCATCACGTCCGCATCACCGTAGGCGATCATGCGGCCGGCCATGCCGATGGCATGGGTACCCGTGGTACAGGCTGTGGTCACGGCTATGTTGGGGCCTTGTAGTCCCTTCATGATGGAGAGATGACCGGACACCATATTGATGATGGTGGACGGTACGAAGAAGGGGCTCAGCTTGCGCGGGCCACCGTTGATCAGGCTGCTGTGGTTCTGTTCGATCAGACCCAGACCGCCGATGCCGGAACCTATGGCCACGCCAACCCGTTCTGCGTTCTCTTCGTTGATCACCAGACCCGAGTCATCCAGTGCCTGGATCCCCGCCGCCACGCCGTACTGGATGAAGGGATCCATCTTGCGGGCTTCTTTGCGGTTGATGCCGTACTGTTCGGGATCAAACTCTTTGACCTGGCCTGCGAAACGGGTCGCAAACTCGCTGGCATCAAAGTGTTCGATGGGAGAAATGCCGCTCTGCCCGTTGAGCAGGGCTTGCCAGCTGGATTCGGCAGTGTTGCCCACCGGGGAAAGCATCCCCAGGCCGGTCACCACGACTCTGCGTTTTGACACTGAGCTAGTCTCCGAGAGCTATTTTGAAAGGGGTAAACATAAAAGAAGCGGCCCTTGGGCCGCTTCTTTCAGAACAGGAACTTATTCCTGATTAGCGGTGATGTAATCGATAGCCGCTTGAACAGTGGTGATCTTCTCGGCTTCTTCATCAGGAATTTCGGTATCGAATTCTTCTTCCAGCGCCATTACCAGTTCAACGGTATCCAAAGAGTCAGCGCCCAGGTCGTCGACGAAGGAGGCAGCGTTTTTAACGTCTTCCTCTTTAACACCCAGTTGTTCGATGATGATTTTCTTTACGCGTTCTTCGATGTTGCTCATGACCTGAATTTTCCTTTAAAAATACGCTATTGCGTCTGGTTGGGGTAGTTTATTCAATTGACGTGAGTTTGCAAGTAGCTTGCCGCTGGTCAAACCACGAAATTCGCCAAACTTCGGCGTACTATCGCAAATTTGAACAGATCTCACGACAAATTGATTACACCATGTACATCCCGCCATTAACATGCAGGGTTTCGCCAGTGATATAGGCGGCGTCATCAGACGCCAAGAATACCACAGCTGCGGCAATTTCTTTTGGATCGCCCAAACGGGCGGCAGGCACCTGATTCATGATGCCGGCACGTTGATCGTCATTCAGGGCACGGGTCATGTCGGTCTCGATGAAACCGGGCGCAACCGCATTCACTGTGATACCACGGGATGCCACTTCCCGTGCCAACGATTTGGTAAAGCCAACCAGACCCGCCTTGGCGGCGGCATAGTTGACCTGGCCCGCATTGCCCATGGTACCGACCACTGAGCCTATGCTGATGATCCGGCCATGACGCTTCTTCATCATGGCACGCAATACCGGCTTGCTCAGACGGTACAGTGAGGTGAGATTGGTGTCGATGATTTCATTCCACTCATCATCTTTCATGCGCATCAACAGGTTGTCGCGGGTGATGCCGGCATTGTTGATCAGGATGTCGATCTCGCCAAAGCGTGCCTTGATGGCCGCAAAGACAGTTTCGATGGATTCCGGACTGGTCACGTTCAGTGCCATGCCGCAACCCTGCTCGCCCAGATAGGCGCTGATCGCCTCTGCGCCGCTCTCGCTGGTCGCAGTGCCGACGACTTTTGCGCCACGGGCCGCAAATGTTTCGGCAATCGCCCGGCCGATGCCACGACTGGCACCTGTCACCAACACAACCTTATCGGTAAAACTCATGATCTGCTCCTGTTTACTTGGACTGGGCCAGCGCCAGCTCGAAAGAGGCAGCATCGTTGGCGTGAATGCCTTCCACGCGCTTGTCAATGCGCTTGGCCAGCCCGGTCAATACCTTGCCCGGCCCCATCTCGATCTCGAGGGTGACACCCTCATTGGCCATCCGCTCCACCGTCTCGGACCAACGGACCGGACTGAACAGCTGACGCACCAGGGCCTGCTTGATGGCGGCCGGATCCTGTTCACAGGACACGTCGACATTATTGATGACTGCGATGGTTGGAACCTTGATCTCGATCCCGTCCAGCGCAGCCGCCAGTTTTTCTGCCGCCGGTTTCATCAGAGCGCAGTGGGAGGGTACGGAGACCGGCAACGGCAGCGCACGCTTGGCACCAGACTCTTTCATCAAGACGTTGGCGCGCTCAACCGCTTCCTTGTGACCGGCGATCACCACCTGGCCCGGGGAGTTGAAGTTGACCGGGGACACGACCTGACCTTGCGCCGCTTTTTCGCAGTTGGCGGCGATGGCCTCGTTGTCCAGACCTATGATGGCGGCCATGGCACCTGTGCCTTCCGGTACCGCTTCCTGCATGGCCAGACCACGCAGTTCAACCAGTTTGACCGCGTCGCCAAAGGCCAGGGCACCGCTGCACACCAGGGCGGAATATTCCCCCAGGCTGTGACCGGCCATGACGGCGGGGGTTGCCCCACCCTGCTGTTGCCACAGACGCCAGAGCGCGACGGAGGCGGTCAGCAGCGCCGGCTGGGTACGCCAGGTCTTGTTCAGATCTTCAACCGGACCATCCATCACCAGGGCAAACAGGTCATAACCCAGCACCTGGCTCGCCTCGGCGAAGGTTTCCTTGATCACGGCGTGCTGCTCGGCCAGCTCGGCCAGCATGCCGACGGTTTGGGAGCCTTGTCCCGGGAAGGCAATGGCAAATTGGGTCATCATTGATTCCTTTAAGGTAAGACGAAAACGAAATCGGTCGCGGGATGGCGCAGGGCCCCATCCCGCTGAAGATCAGAGGCGAACCAGCGCCGAGCCCCAGGCAAAACCACCGCCGAAGGCCTCCAGCAGCACCAGCTGACCCGGTTTGATCCGGCCGTCGCGCACCCCTTCATCGAAGGCGATGGGCACGGAGGCGGCAGAGGTATTGCCGTGCTTGTCGAGGGTCAGCACCACCTTGTCAAGGCTCATGCCGAGCTTCTTGGCGGTCGCGCTGATGATGCGGAAGTTGGCCTGATGCGGCACCAGCCAGTCGAGCTCGCTCGGCTCGACACCGGCTGCGGCCAGGGTTTCGGTCACCAGCTCGCTCAGGCGGGTTACCGCTACCTTGAACACATCGTTGCCCTTCATATACATGTAGGCTTCGAGTTCGGCGCCCGGCATGCCACGACGAGGGTGTGGCAGCTTGAGCAGATCGCCATAACGGCCATCGGCATGGAGATGAGTCGACAGTATCCCTGGCGTCTCGCTGGCACCAACCACTACGGCGCCGGCACCATCCCCGAAAATGATGATGGTGCCGCGATCTTGCGGATCGCACATGCGGGACAGCACATCGGCACCGACGACCAGCACATGGCGGGCGGCGCCGGATTTGACGAACTGATCGGCGATGGAGAGTGCGTAGGTGAAACCGGCGCAGGCGGCCGCCACATCAAATGCGGGGATGCCGGGCACGCCGAGCAGCCCCTGCAGCTCGCAGGCGGCGGCCGGGAAGGCGTTCTCGGCGCTGGTGGTGGCCAGCACTATCATGTCGAGATCGGCTGCGGTCAGACCCGCAGCATCCAGGGCGCGCAGGGCGGCCTGGTGAGACAAGGTGGCGACGGTTTCGTCGGCACCGGCAATACGGCGTTCACGGATCCCGGTACGTTCCACGATCCACTCATCACTGGTTTCAACCATTTGCTCGAGATCGGCGTTGGTACGCACTGAACTCGGCAGATAACTGCCAGTACCCAGAATTTTGCTATGCATAGAGTTCTTATAGATCCCTGTCGGAAAAGACAGATTCAAGGCGATCTGCTATTTGCAATGGAAGTTGATGCTTGGCCTCTTGTGCGGCCAGCAGGATCGCATTACACAGAGCGCGCCGTTCGGCCCGCCCATGGCTTTTTACCACAATGCCGCGCAATCCTAACAGACTTGCGCCGTTATACTGGTCGGGGTTCAGGTAAGAAAAACGTCGTTTGAACATAAATCCGGCGATACGGCCAAGAAAACTGCGTTTCTTGCGGGGATATCCGGCCAGTTGGGCCATCATCCGTACCACACCTTCCGCCGTCTTGAGGGCGACGTTGCCGACAAAACCGTCGCAGACAATCACGTCGCACTCGCCGCTGAAGATGCGATCCCCCTCGACGAAGCCGACGAAATTGAGCGCGCTGCACTGACGCAGCAGCTCTGCGCTGTGACGCACCAGATCGTTGCCCTTGATCTCCTCCTCCCCCACGTTGAGCAAGGCGACCCGGGGAAAGGCGATGCCTTCCACCTTCTCGGCCACCACTGAGCCCATCACCGCAAATTGCAGCAGGGTGTCGGCATCGCAGCTCACGTTCGCCCCCAGATCCAGCATCACGGTACGCTTGCCACTCAAGGTCGGCAGCGCCTTGATGAGCGCGGGTCTGTCGACACCGGGCAGGGATTTGAGCACGCACTTGGCCATGGCCATCAGGGCACCGGTATTGCCGGCACTGACGCAGGCATCGGCCTCACCGGCTTTCACCAGATTGAGCACAACCCGCATGGAGGAGTCTTTCAGGGTACGCAGCGCCACGATCGGCTTGTCGCCCATGCCAACCACCTGGGATGCATGTACGAAACGAACGCGAGGATGAGTCAGCAAGCCATGTTGCTGCAACAAGGAGATAGTCTGGTGCTGATCACCGACCAGGATCAGTTTTAACTGGGGCAAAAGAGACAGTGCCTGCACGGCGGCAGGCACTGTTTCCGAGGGGCCAATATCTCCCCCCATTATGTCTAGCGCGACAGTTTGCGTAGACAAAGGCAATCCTTAAGCGATTACCTTTTTACCGCGGTAGAAACCATCGGCAGTCACGTGGTGACGACGATGAATTTCACCACTGGTCTGATCAACAGTCAGAGCTGCACTGGTCAGCGCATCGTGTGAACGACGCATGCCACGCTTGGCACGGGTTTTACGGTTCTGTTGTACGGCCATTGTAGGCTAACTCCTAGATTCACTTACGTTTAAGCTCTTCAAGAACTGCAAAGGGATTCGGCCGCTCATCAGCAGGTTTGATATCACCCCAAGTCATCTCCATGTTACCGCGCGGGCAAGCATCCATCGGATGCATCGCCACCTGAGGCAACGAGAGGATGAGTTCATCCTCCAGGATTTGATGAAGATCTATCTCGCCGTTTTCGTCCAACTCAATGGGCTCATAAGCTTCCGGCAGTTCTTCCTCGTTTGTTTTTTCAAACAGCGGAGTGTAGATAAAATCAGCTTCACAAAGGTGTTCGAATGTATCTCCACAACGCTGGCAAACCAGGTCGACCTTGGCATGGGCAGTGCCTTTCATAACGGTCAACTTCTGGACATCTTTGCCAAAGTGCAGTGATACGTCGACATCACTCTGCAAGCCTGCGGTTGATGCCTCCAGCCTGGGCATCTGCGACTTTTCCACTATCCCGACATAGTCGAGCAGCTTCAAGGCATTACGGACTGGATCAACCTTAACGGGCAACTTCACCTTTTGCATAGGGCGCGAATATTATAGGTCCAACAACTGATAGTCAAAGGAAAAAGTCCTTACCGCCGATGATTTTAACCATACAAGTCCCTGAGATGCCGGGACTTGTTCTCATCGGTGGCTGATTATGCCATAAACCTGAGGATCCTACACAGGATCCTGCCTGCATTCGGCACATATCGAGTGTGCCGCGGTCTCGCTGACCTTGTCTCTGTTGCCGCCTCAGGAATGCGTAATCCGAAGTCTTGTTGTCAAATGACCGCCACAGGGCCCCGCCCCCTTCATCCGCCGCGGCAATCTGCGGGCAATGTCTGCTGACCACTGGCCATGTTTATCTGGCGGCAGCGTACCAACTCAGCCACTTCACTCCAACCCCCTGCGATCGACCGAGGCACCGATACTGCGAGAGGATGCCGGTTCACAGATGCTTTTTCATGCCAAGTCATGACCGTCTTTCATTCACGTCCCCCTGTAGTTACCAGCAGCCTCTTATATCCAGCCACCGATTAACGATATTGAGCCTTCTTAAAACAAGGGCGTTATCACGGTCAGCAAGGGCAGAGTCAATATTTGGTGAAGAGGAAATAGAAGTAACTCCCTCATATGACTGCGATGGGGAATATGTTATATCAACTGTTCTGATTACATGTCATGGCTTATCGGGAAGCTCCCCCCTAGATTAAATACGCCAGCAGTGCTGGCGCATGACATGTCATCAATACCCATCACTGGGTATAACAAGAGTGGGTTTCAAGGTTCATGAATGACGTTTTACTCGCATCCAGCAGAACCGGGGCACAATGGGCATAACCTGTTGCCCCATCGGTGGCGCGCAGGGTACTGATATAGGTCCCCCGAGGATAAGATATAAAGGTGGAGCCTCCCGCCGGAACATCTCTGGTGTCATAAATGCCCTCTCCTATGATTTCAATATAGGCGCTGGCACGGGAACTCTGATTCATCAGCGTCAGGCTCACAAAGTCTCTTGGCGTCTGCGCAGCCGCGGCACTGAGCGCGTCCATCGCCGCCGGAGCGGCCGCAGGCTGCACCTCATCAGCCGCCATGACGCCCATAGTGCCCAGTGACAAGCACAGCAGGGCCGCAAATATAGGTAATTTTTTCATGATATATCCTTATATGGTCAGATGGTGACTAGCACGGCAAGAAAGATCCTGTTTCTTGAGGATCGCTATATTAGCCTCCTTGCCATTGGCTCTTCATTCGGTTTTAACGGATGGAGATATTGGCGCCAGAAATGACGATAAGGTAAAAAGGGTGTTAAAACCTGAACTGGAAATTAACGAAAATGATTTATTCATGCGTGATATTCCCTCCCCGGTCAAAACAACTGACAAATACTTGTCTGCCACAATGCAGATAAAGATGGGAAATGAACGAAGTATGATAAATATCATGGGGTTGGCGCTATATACTGTTTTTCATGACCTAGATATGAGCGACTTACTATTTATCCTGATGGTCTGGCAGTGAAAAGACACAGGCAAGTCTCTTGATAAAGATCATATTTAAAGACGCCCAGGCTTAAGCCTGGAGAATACCCATCAAGGGCACACCTCAAGGAAGAACCTGGCATGAATGCCACTTGCCAGCAGAGTGTTGCCGCGCACACGCGCAAGGTTGGGGTGGCACGGCTTCCATCAGCCGGCGAATGGCTCGAAAGCTGTCCAGCGCCGCCTGGGTGGCAATCGGATTGACGAGCCAGCTCGGCAGGCTGTCGCCCGGGTTGGTGTAGGTTTCAAGACGCACCAGGGTGGTGCCGTTCAGTTGTGGCAATGCCTCCCAGCGCCCTTCACTGGCCCGGATCCGCACTCGCCCCGGATGGGGTGGCAGTGCATCGGGCGCCGCCCATACCGTCAGTTGCAGGCTGCAATCGGCATTGCGCCGCAGGCGGGAATGAGTGATCAGCTCTCGTTCCTGCACCGGCCAGGGAGCTGACAAGCGGGTATACACCAGATCTTCATCGGGCGCCGGCTTTGCCAGCACGCGCACCTCCAGGCTCTGGGGCAGCCACTCCTGATGACGGGCGGTATCGCGCAGCACGGCCAGCAGGGCGGATGGGGGCGCCGCTACGTTCATTTCCAGGCGCAGGGCCAGAAATGTCCCCGGTGGGTGGGCGCGGGTCCATAACAAGATGCCGGCCTCCCCCGTCTGCAGTTGCCACCCTTGTCCCCATGCCGGCAAACAGAGCAGCCACAGCAGCCATATTCCATGTCTCGTCATCTGATGCCCTCGCCTGATCCTGCTTATGCTTATAGCCGCTTTTCGGCTGGCAGGGCGGTCTGTCTGCTGGCGGGCCGACATGTCCCGGGCAGATGGTGGCTAGCCGGGCTCCCCCATGTGTTCGTGATAGAGCCGCTTTATCTCGTCTCGCAGCCAAAGCACCTTGGTGTTGTAGTTGTTGCGCTTGTGCCAGAGCAGGATAAAGGCGATGTCGAGCTGTCGATACAGTGTTTCTTCCAGCGGCAGTGGCAAGGAGATCAGGCTGTCGTGATGCAAGCTGGCATAGCTGGCGCAATAGGACGGCACGACCGCTATCAGCTCGTGGGCGGATTGGGCGGCAATGTGCAGCGCCTGCTCGAAGCTGGAGACCCGGATCGGCACCCGCCGGCTGAGTCCCTCATCATCGAGCAGGCTGTCGAGCGCCCAGGCATCGCTGGCCTCCCACACCACGCTCACATGGGGGTAGGCGAGAAAATTGTCCAGGCTCCACTTGCGGGCCAGCAGGGGGTGATCCTTGCGCAGAAACACCACGGGTCTGTCTTCGAACAACACCTCGTGATCGATGTAATAAGGCAGGCGGTTGACCCGGGCCAAGGAGCTAGGGTGCGTCTCGCGAGCACAGAAACCGAGATCGGCATCGCCATTGATGATGTCGCTGAGGGAGTGGTGATCCCAATTCATCACCTTGATGGTCGACTTGCGGTACTTCTCGTAGATGACCATGGGCAGGCTGTTGAGAAAGCTGATGTAAAAGGGGGACTCCAGCACCAGTCTGAAGGCTGCCCCTTCCGGAATCGCGTTGCCGCAGAGGGAGGCTATGTTGCCCGACAGCTGAAACCACTCCTTGAGCTCCTCTTCCAGACTCAGCGACAGGTTGGTGGGCTCCAGTCCCCGCTGCGTACGGATAAAGAGCGGATCGTCAAACCAGTCGCGCAGGCGAGCCAGCGCCTTGCTGACCGTCGGCGCCGTGACATTGAGCCGCTTGGCCGCCTTGGTCGCGCTGCGCTCTTGCAACAACAGCCTGAAGACCACCAACAGATTGAGATCGAGTTCGACCAGGGGGCGCATGATCAGATTTTCTCCACGGACTGGGGATCGCAGGGCACCTGGTCGGCCATAGGCCCCATGATGCGAAAGGCGAGATAGAGTAGCACGGCGAGAAGGAGCGAATAAGCCAGCAACAGGAGGGGCGCCAGACCAAGCCAGCCCATCAGCCAGATATAGAGCGCCGAGCTGGCTATCTGAATGATGCACAGAGTCGCACTGGCCAGGGCGATCTGGTGCTCGCAACTGGCGAGGGCCTCGCCCATCGCGATGCCGAAGCTGGCGGAAAAACCGATGCAAACGAAGGCAAAGCCAAGACGGATCAGCCAGAGCGCCCACAACGGCGAGGAACCATCATGGGCCAGCGCCATCAACAGTGCCTCCTGCCGGGAGGCCAGCAGCAACAAGAGTGCCACCCCCAAGGCGCCGTGGGCCCAGGCCAGCACCCTCTCCTTGCCCCACCGGCGGATCAGCACGGGATTGAGAAAAGAGGTGATCATGCTGATCGCGGCCATCGCCATCATGATCTCGGCGTAACCTGCGGTATCCAGCCCCATCCCCGTCATCAATATCATGGGTGAGGTACTGACATAGGTCAGGATGCAGGTCATGCCGGTACTGGTCAGGCCGCACATCCACAGATACTGTCTCGTGCGCAAAAATCCAAGGCGTTCGGCAGAATGGGAAACGGTCTGTCTCCCCTCCCCTGGGCGGGTTTCCCGCAGCCAGAGCAGGGTCACCAGCGCCACCACGGCGCCGAGCAGGGCCATGGCCTGGAAGATGGCAGGCCAGTCGAAGCGGGCCAGGATCAGATAACCGAGCAGCGGCGCCAGCACGGGGATCACGCAGATGACACCGTTGATCATCGACAGGACAGCCGCCAGCCTGGCCGGCGCCAGCACATCCCGCAGCACGGTAAAGGTCATGATGTAGAGGGTGCCGGCCCCTATCCCCTGACCGATGCGACCCAGCAGAAATGCCGTGATCGAGTCGGCACTGCCGGCAGCCAGCGAGGCCAGCACAAAGATGATGGCGCCCCCCAGGATCACCGGCTTGCGGCCATATCGGTCGGCCAGCAGCCCGCCCGCCAGCACGGTAGCGGCCATGCCAAACAGATAGGCTGAAAACGCGGTATGCAACTGCGCCGCACTGGCCTCCAGCGCGACTCCTATCTGGGGGAGCGCGACCAGATAGAGATCTATGCCCACCGGGTAGAGGGTGATCATCAAGAAACAGCAAACAAGGTAGGGACGCATGACAACTCCAGCAGCAGGGGACTGTCGCCCACCCAGGGCATGACAGTCGGATAAGCCTGCCACTATAGGGAAGAGGCCGATGAATGAGTCGATAGCGACACTTTCCAATCTGGAAACCGGGGGCAATCGCACGCCCTTCGCACTGCGGCCACACGGAATGAATCCGGGATACCAGCAGATCATGCCAAATACGAAAATCCCATCAGGTATTTGCCCGGCTCACGGCGCGGCGATACCATCGGCGCCTGACCGCATCGAACCAGGACATCACAATGCCAACACAGCTGATCCTCGCCTCCACTTCCCGTTATCGCAAAGCCCTGCTGGAAAAGCTCGCGCTTCCTTTTGAATGCGCGGCCCCCGAGGTGGATGAGTCTCCCCTGCCCGGCGAACCGGCCGAGGCGCTGGTGGCGCGGTTGGCCCTTGCCAAGGCAAGCGCCATTGCCGACCGGTTTGATCAGGGACTGATCATAGGGTCCGATCAGGTGTGTGTCTGCGACGGCCAGATCCTGGGCAAACCGGGTACTGTGGAAAAAGCAGTGGCACAACTGATGGCCGCGCAAGGCCGCAGCGTCACCTTCCATACCGGCCTGTGCGTACTGGATGCCGCCAGCGGCCGGGCCGAGCAGCTGGTGGAGCCTTTCACCGTGCACTTTCGCACCCTGGATGAGGCAACCCTTCGCCGCTATGTCGAGGCTGAGCTGCCCCTCGATTGCGCGGGCAGTTTCAAATGTGAAGGCATGGGGATAGTGCTGTTCAAGGGGCTGGAGGGGCGCGATCCCAACGCCCTGATCGGCCTGCCGCTGATCGGCCTGATCGAGCTGCTGGCGCGCCATGGCCTCGCCCTGCCCTGACGGGAGCGACATGCCAGCAATGAAAAACGGGAGCCTTGGCTCCCGTTTTGTCATCTCTTCATCAGACATGTAGCAAGGCTAACCCAGCAACCGCTTGAGCTCATCCATGGTATCGACAACGGCAAGCGGACCATGTGCCTGCAACCGGCGCTTGTCATGCACGCCCCAGCTCACCCCGATCCGCGGCATGGCCAGCGCCTCTGCCATCGCCATGTCGTGGATGGAGTCGCCAATCATCACCGCCTGGTGCGCAGCCAAGCCCAGCTCATCCAGAATTTGCGTCAGCATCAGGGGATCGGGTTTGGAGTTGGCCTCGTCCGCACCACGGGTGGCGGCAAACAGCGGCCGCAGTCCGGTATCATCCAGCACCCGATCCAGGCCGCGGCGCGACTTGCCGGTGGCCACCGCCAGCGCTATCCCCTGCCCGTGCCAGTGGTGCAGCAGCTCGCTCGCCCCGACAAACAGCGGGCTAGGCGTGGCGTCATGCACATAATGGTGACGGTAACGAGCGATCAGGGCGTTGGCCCGCTCGCCCCCCGGCGCCAGCGCAAACAGTTGTGGAATGCCGACCTCCAGGCTGAGCCCTATGATCTGATGCGTCTCTATCGCAGTGGGCACAGGCTCGCCGCAATCGCGAGCCGCCCCCGCGACGCAGGCGACAATCCGGCCCACCGAGTCCATCAGGGTACCGTCCCAGTCGAAAATGGCGAGTCGGACCGCCTTCATCAGCGAGCCAGCTTGTTCAGGAAGTTGTCGAGTTCAGGCGCGAGCGGGGCTTCCACCTGCATCTCGCGACCGTCGACCGGATGGGTAAAGCTCAGCTTCCAGGCATGCAAAAACAGCCGTTTCAGCCCTTGGCTGCGCATTTTCTCGTCAAAGGCCGCTTCCCCATACTTGTCATCACAGGCGATGGGATGACCGGCATGCTGGGTATGCACCCGGATCTGGTGGGTACGGCCGGTGATCGGGCTGCACTCGACCAGGGTGGCCTCGGCAAATTGACGGGCGATGCGGAAACGAGTTTCCGATGGCTTGCCGTCACTGCTGACCCGCACCACGCGTTCACCGGATTGCAGATCGTTCTTGCGCAGCGGCGCATTGACCACCTTGACGTGTGCCTGCCATTGGCCGCGCACCAGCGCCAGATACTGTTTGCGCATGGTCTTGACTCGCAGTTGCTCGTGCAGGCTGCGCAGGGCGCTGCGCTTCTTGGCAACCAGCAGTACGCCTGAGGTATCGCGATCCAGCCTGTGTACCAGCTCCAGGAAGCGGGCATCCGGGCGCAGGGCGCGCAGCCCCTCGATGACGCCGAAGCTCAAGCCGCTGCCACCGTGCACGGCCATGCCGGACGGTTTGTTGAGCACTATCATGGCGTCATCTTCAAACAGGATCTGGCTCTCCAGACGCTGGATGCTGCCGAGGTTGGCCGAGGGCAGTTCGTTTTTCTCGGCAACCCGCACGGGAGGAACCCGCACCTCGTCGCCTGGGCAAAGTTTGTATTCCGGTTTGATGCGCTTTTTGTTGACGCGCACTTCCCCTTTTCGAAGGATGCGATAAATCAGGCTCTTGGGGACGCCCTTTAGCTGAGTCTTGAGAAAATTGTCGATGCGCTGCCCTTCATGCTCAGCTTCGATGGTGAGCAGCTGCACTTGTTGTTGTATCTGTGTCATGGCGCGGATTTTAACACCGCCGGCGGCCCTTGGCTGCATGCTTTGTTGAAAAATGGCGCCTTGCTATAAAAGTGGTTTAAATGGGATAATAAACAAGGTTTTGTCATTGTGTTCAAGCCTTGTACTAAGTGGCCAAAATTTATGCCACCCAATCCCGAAACACCGTGTATACAAGAACATGACGGTTCCCGGGTGCGAGGTACAGCGCATGGAGAACACAAACAGAACCGATTATTTGTCTCCACACCGGCATCCTTAATTCATGCCTTCTCGAGAAGGCCGAACCAGAGCGCCCTTAGTTTGCGCCTCATGCATACCCCAACCGGGAGGTTGCCCAAGTATGCTGAAGACCCGAGGCCGGCGCCGGCAGGATCCTGTGGAGGAAATCAAAATGACAAAATAACGAGAACTCAATGAAAAGAATGCTAATCAACGCGACTCAGGAAGAGGAGTTGCGCGTAGCGCTGGTTGACGGACAACAGCTCTACGATTTGGATATTGAAAGTCCGGGACACGAGCAGAAAAAAGCGAACATCTACAAGGGTAAAATCACCCGCGTAGAACCCAGTCTCGAAGCTGCTTTTGTCGACTATGGCGCCGAGCGTCACGGTTTCCTGCCATTGAAGGAGATCGCCCGCAATTACTTCCCCTCCGGTTACTCCTATCAGGGTCGTCCCAACATCAAAGAAGTGGTCCGCGAAGGCCAGGAAGTCATCGTCCAGATCGATAAGGAAGAGCGTGGCACCAAGGGTGCAGCCCTCACCACCTTTATCAGCCTGGCCGGCAGCTACCTGGTGCTGATGCCGAACAACCCCCGTGCCGGTGGTATCTCCCGCCGCATCGAGGGTGATGAACGGACAGAACTGAAAGAAGCCCTGAGCGGCCTGACAGTGCCGGACGGCATGGGCCTCATCGTGCGTACCGCCGGTGTGGGCAAATCCCCGGAAGAGCTGGAATGGGATCTCAACGTTCTGCTCAACCACTGGGACTCCATCCACAAGGCGTCACAGGACCGTACCGCTCCCGTGCTTATCCACCAGGAAAGCAACGTGATCGTGCGCGCCATTCGTGACTACCTGCGTCGCGATGTCGGCGAGATCCTGATCGACGACCCTGTCATCTTTGAACGTGCCCGTGCTCACATCGAGCTGGTTCGTCCCGATTTCCTCAACCGCGTGAAGCTGTACAAGGGTGAAGTTGCCCTGTTCAACCACTTCCAGATTGAGAGCCAAATCGAGTCGGCCTTCCAGCGCGAAGTGCGCCTGCCCTCCGGCGGCAGCATAGTCATAGACCCGACCGAAGCACTGACCTCCATCGATATCAACTCCTCCCGCGCCACCAAGGGCGGCGATATCGAAGAGACGGCGCTGCAAACCAACCTGGAAGCGGCCGACGAGATTGCCCGTCAATTGCGTCTGCGCGACCTGGGGGGGCTGATCGTCATCGACTTCATCGACATGACGCCGGTTCGCCATCAACGCGAAGTGGAAAACCGTCTGCGTGAAGCCGTGCATCAGGACCGCGCCCGCATCCAGCTGGGCCGGATCTCCCGTTTCGGTCTGCTGGAGATGTCTCGCCAGCGTCTGCGTCCCTCCCTCAACGAGTCCAGCAGCCACATCTGCCCCCGTTGCCAGGGTCAAGGGGTCATCCGTGACAACGAATCACTGGCCTTGTCCATCCTGCGTCTCATCGAAGAAGAGGCCATGAAGGACAACACCGAGCAGGTTCATGCTCAGGTGCCGGTCGATGTTGCCGCCTATCTGCTCAACGAGAAGCGCGCCTCCATCGCCAGTCTGGAACAGCGTAATGAAGTACGTCTGTACATCATTCCGAACCAGCATCTGGAAACCCCGCACTACGAAGTGACCCGCATTCGTCAGAACGAGATCCCGGAAGCGGCCAGCTACGAGCTGAAAACCGAGATTGCCAAGCCGGTCTACCAGCCGAAGCAGGCTCAGGTGATCGAACGCGAGCAACCGCTGCTGCAAGGCTTCGTCCAGGCTCCTCAACCGGCTGCGCCTGCGCCCGTCGCGGCACAGCCACAGGTTGCCGCCGAAGCGGGTCTGTTTGGCAAGCTGTTCAAGGCCATCTCCGGCTTGTTCGGTTCCGACACCGCCCCTGCCGACGTGAAGGCTCCTGCCGAGAAACCGGCTGCGCCGCGGGAAGCGCGCAAGGATGAAGGTCATCGTCACCAGCGTGATGAAAACCGTGGCCGTGGCCAGCGTCCCCGTCGCGACGACAACCGCAGCAACCGCAACACGGCGGAAGCCGGCGAGAAGCGCGAAGGCGCGGCCAATCGCGAGGGTGGTGAGAACCGCAATCGTCGTCCGCGTAAAGAACGCGAACCGCGTCAAGAGCGTGAGCCCCGTCAGGAACGTGAAGCCCGCGGTGAAGTGCGCACTGAACAGCGCATGGAACGTGAGCCCCGCGAACCTCGTCAGGAACGCGAACCGCGCGCCCCGCGTCCGGCTCGTGAGCCCCGTGCACCGCGTGAGCCCCGTGCCGAGCTGGTCGTTGAAGCGGTAGAAACCGTTGAAACTGCCGTCGTCAGTGCCGAGCCCCAGCAGGAAAAAGAGCAGAAAGTCGCCGAGCGCCGCGAACGTCGTCAACTGCGCAAGCAGATCCGTGCCGATGTCCCGGCCAGCAACCCTGCTGCCCAGCCGACTGATGAGCCGGTTGCTGCCGTGGCCGATGCCGCTGACACAGTGGAACAGAGTGACGAACAGGCCGACGGCCAGCGTCGTTCCCGTCGTACGCCGCGCAGCCAGCGTATCGAAGGTCAACGTCGCAAGCGCATCAACGAAGATGCCCGCAGTCAGCGCGATGATGAAGAGCAGCAAGCAGACACCCCTATCCTGACCACGGCAGCCCAGGCTGATGCGGCTCAGGTGAAAGTGGAAGAGCCGGCTGTGCCCGTCATCACGATCCCGAGCGCCGAAGCCATTGCCGCCGCCGTACAAGCCTCTGCTGCACTGACCGAGCATGTGGTGGTGGAAGCCGTTGCCGAGGAAGCCCGTGAGCAAGCCGAAGCCGTGGCGATTGCCGCCCCCGTCGTGACCGAAGCCCAGGTTGAAGCTGCCCCTGTTGTGGCTGCCGAGCCGGTTGTCGCAGACGTGGTGGCCACAGCTGTGGTTGCCGAAGCGAGCGTCGTTGTCGCACCTGCTGACGACGTCGTTGCGACTGTGGCCCCTGTCATCGAGGCGGCTGCCGAGGTTGTTGCACCCGTTGTCGTGGAGGCCGCACCTGCAGCTGAACCAGCACCCCAGGTTGCTGAACCTGTTGCTGCCGTGGTCGCCGAGCCAGTTGCAGCCGTTGTTGTTGCCCAGGCCGAGCCGGTAGCACCCGCTGCCGTCGCTGCGCCCGTGGTCAACCAGGCCAAGAAAGGCGCCGGTCTGCTGGCCGGTGCCCGCAAGGCTTCTGCCCCGATGGCAACGCCGGCTGCGGCACCCGCCCTGCCTGCGCAGGCACCTGTCGAGCAGGCACCGCTGGTGCGCAATGACGTGACAAGCTCTGGCCGTCATGGTGGCAGCACGGCTGCTGTCAACATGGCAACCAGCCCGGCTGGTCGTCCTTGATTGCCAGCCAGCTAGCCTGATGGAAAAGAGCCACACACTGCGTGGCTCTTTTTTTATCTTCCGTTTGGGCTCGGGTGTGAACCGAGTCACTGACTCCCAGCCTTCCCCCATCGCTTTTCTCTTGTCGCATCAAGCACTCTGTCACACCAGAGTCACTCCTTCTCCTCGCACGTCCGCCAATGCAAGAAGAGAGTCGCCCTCTGTACGGCCCAATAAGCTGCAACGCCTGGTTACCCCTCTCGCTGCCACATCAGAGCCACTGGTGACCCAAGCCAAGATCTCATCCTTTATCCCCCTGCCGCTTATGAGTCACCCTGTGTGCCCGTCAGACTTGTTGTCCATGCCCTGTGACGGTATCCGTCAATAGTACCCTGGCCTGGAGGTTACCCCATCAGCTCGGCTTGCCCCAGGTGACAACGCTCCCGCGCGCAGCGCCAAGCACAGACAACAGAATGAGAGGTTGCGCCTTTTCGCCCTCTTGGCTCCCCGCTTCAATCCCTATCAAACACTGAGCAAGACCTTATGTCTTGCAACGGATGGCACACAGCGCAGCATAGGAGCGTCCGGGTTTGACGTCCCTATTGCTGTAGACAGTCGTTGAGTAGGCTGGATTATTCACTTCGCTCAATCTATGTTGCTATGTGTTTAACATTACAAGTTTGATGGCATATAAAGAGTCAGCAGCATCAGAAGCAAGTCATCGACTCTTTTCCTGCCCGTCAGCCCGGGCCAGATGATCTGCACTCTCCCAGCCAAAAAACGGGGCTGAGCGGGATCTGCGGACATGAAAAAAGGGCCCGTAGGCCCTTCGTCAATACATGAGGTTGCGCTGTCATCAGCCGCCAAACAGGTGGTGGCTGATGAGGAACAGGCCACCAGAGAGCAGCATGGTGAGCGGCAGGGTCAGCACCCAGGCCATCAGTATGGTCTTGATGGTCTGGCTCTGCAGGCCTGACTTGTTCGCCACCATGGTCCCCGCTACCGCAGAGGAGAGGATATGGGTGGTGGAGACGGGCATACCAGTCAAACTGGCAACACCGATGGAGGCAGCCGCCGTGATCTGGGCGGCGATGCCCTGACTGTACGTCATGCCGGTGGAACCAATCTTCTCACCGACCGTGTAGACGATGCGACGCCAGCCCACCATGGTACCGCAACCCAGCGCCAGTGCGATGGAGACGATAACCCAGGTCGGGGCATATTCGGCGGTCGCCGTCAGATCCTTGCGCCATTTGGCCAGATCGGTCAGCTCCTTGGCCGGTAACGGCAGCTTGGAGACCTTGCGCGCGGTATCGTCGATGCAAAGCAGCAGACGGCGCACTTCACGACGGTCGGTCAGATCCAGCTCTTCATAGGTCCGTACCTGGCCGAGACGATTGTCCAGGGTTGCCATGGCTTGCAGTGCGCCATTCGCCGCACAATGGGTCATCAGCTCTTCCTGGGCCTGAGCAGGCACCTTGAAGTCCACCACATGAGCAACCTGCTCATGGTTGCGCTGATAGATCTCCATGATGCGCTGGTTGGCATCCTGGGTACGATCCAGATCGTAGGAACGGCTGTTCATGTCCAGGGCAAAATAGGCGGGTGCCATGCAGATCAGCACCAGCATCACCAGGCCGATGCCCTTCTGACCATCGTTGGAGCCGTGCACGAAGCTCACGCCCATAGCGGAAGCAACCAGAGTGAGGCGAGCCCAGAACGGCGGATGCTTCTTGCCGTCCACCAGCAGGCGCTCTTCCGGGGTCTTGTGGATCTTGCTGCCCAGCCAGACTCGCTTCATGGCAAACAGCAACAGGGCTGCCACGACAAAGCCGACGGTCGGGGAGATGATCAGGGAAAGCATGATGTCGATCGCTTTGGCGACGTTGATACCCTGAGTCAGCGGCTGATGGTTGAGCCAGGCATAGGCACCGCCCACCCCCAGGATGGAACCGATCAGCGTGTGAGAACTGGAGGCCGGAATGCCCAGGAACCAAGTCCCCAAATTCCAGACAATGGCGGAAAACAGCAGGGAGAACACCATGATCAACCCCTGGGTGGAATCCATGCCCAACAGCAAATCAATCGGCAGCAAGTGGACAATGGCATAGGCTACGCCCAGACCGCCGAACATGACGCCAAAAAAGTTGAAGATCCCGGATGCGACGACCGCCAGGTGAGCCGGCATCGCCTTGGTATAGATAACCGTTGCTACCGCGTTGGCGGTATCGTGAAAGCCATTGATGAATTCATAGGCCAACACAAAAAAAACGGCCAATACCAAACCGATTGACCATAACAAACCCAAACCACTAAACATTTCAAACATAAAAACGAACCTGTTTATGAGTTGCGGCGGATTATGCCAGAAGGCTGGTTGCGCCATACCCGTTGTTGAAATATTTCAGTAAGAAAAAAAAAGAGCTTTCTCTCAAAAAATAGCTTAGATCCAGCAATCATGCGGCTTGTCCATGATTAATTAAACAGATCCAAGCTGACAAAGACAATCTCCAAACGGGAACAATTCATCACGATATCGCCCGGCGGCACCGGATCTTGCTCGGCGTCACCGTCAGCTTTCGACCGACAGAATCGCGACATCTGTACAAAGGGCAAGCAAAAGCAAGCCACTCCCCTGCCCCATCACACCCGTCCCATCTTGCCTTGCCGCCCAAATCCGACGGCGAAGGGCGCCACTGGCGCCCTCTTGTTTAACAGATTGCAACCGGATCCGCTGTCGACCGGATCACGCACCACCGATCTCAATCCTGATTCATACGGCTGGCAACGGCGCCCTGCTGGCTCTTGTACTTGGCATTTTCCCGCTTGTTGTAGGGACGTGCCGCTGCCCCGGAGAGCATCTCGAAGTTCAGTGCGCCTATCTTCATCTTGGGACGCAGCGCCAGCGGCAACTTGCCGCCGTTGTAGAACTCCAGCACGATGCGACCGGACCAGCCCGGATCGATCCTGTGAGCGGTGACGTGTACCATCAAGCCGAGACGGGCCAGAGAGGAGCGGCCATCCAGCCAGCCAACGATGTCGGCCGGCAGAGTAACGGATTCATAAGTCACCGCCAGTGCCAGTTGGCCCGGGTGCAGATAGAAGGCTTCCCCATCCGCGATGTGGATCTCGTCGCTCATCACCCGATCGATGGCGTCGGCCATCTCGCTGCTCGGGCCGCTCAAGTCGATATAGGGGGCCGTGTGATCGCGAAACACTCTAAACTCGTTGCCCAGCAGCACATCGACGCTGACGCCGCTGATCCGCTCAACACCGGGTCTTGGCTCAATGACGATCTTGCCTTCATCCAGATGACGTTCAATATCGGTATCACAAAGGCGCATTGGGCGACTCTCCTGACAAAATGTTCATTTAAAAAAGCCGGGCATCACCCGGCTTGTTTCATCTTAACCAATCAACATGTGGCGGATACGCGCCTTGAGCATGTCGATGGCGATGCGGTTCTTGCCACCGCGTGGCACTATCACGTCCGCGTACTGCTTGGAAGGCTCGATAAACTGCAGGAACATGGGACGTACCGTCTTCTGATACTGCTTGAGCACGGAATCCATGGTACGACCGCGCTCTTGCACGTCACGCACCAGACGGCGCAGCAGACAGATATCCAGCGGGGTATCCATGAAGATGGAGGCATCCATCAGATCCCGCAAGCGGCTGTCGGTCAGCAGCAGGATCCCTTCCAGAATGATCACCCGGCGCGGGGCGAAGGGGGTCACCTCGCTCATGCGGGTGTGCTCTGTGTAGGAGTACTGGGGAATGTTGACCGCGTCGCCTTTCACCAGCTGGCTCAGGTGCTGTACCAGCAGATCGTGATCCAGGGCATTGGGGTGGTCATAGTTGGTCTTGACCCGCTCTTCCATGGTCAGGTGGGTCTGATCACGGTAGTAGCAATCTTCGGTGATCACACCAATCTGACCCGCGCCCAGTTCGGCCACCAGCTCTTCATAAATGGTTTGGGCTATGAGGCTCTTGCCGGACGCGGATGCGCCAGCAATACCGATGATCACACACGAATGTTGAGTATCAGACATTGAAAATACCTAAAGAGAAGAGCAGTGGGGATTGTTTAAACCGATCCATTATATAAAAAAGGGTGAGCCATGCCCACCCTCAAATCCACCTCAACCACACGACAGCCGATTATTCATCCACCACCATCGTATAAAGGGGGGTCGCAATCGGTTTACCGCTGAAATAGAGCTCGGCACCCACTCGACGAGCCAGTTTCATATAGGCCTGAGCCAGGCTTCCTTCCGGTGCACCGAACACGGTCGGGCAGCCATCATCCATGTGCTGGCGGATATCGATGTGCAGCGGCAGCTGACCAAGCAGTGCCACATGATACTGCTCCGCCATCTTCTGACCGCCGCCGGTACCGAACAGGGGCTCGTGATGGCCGCAGGCGCTGCAGACGTGATAACTCATGTTTTCTATGATGCCGAGCACGGGCACATTGACCTTGTTGAACATGGCGACCCCCTTGCGGGCATCCGTCAGCGCCACGTCCTGCGGCGTGGTCACGATCACCGCCGCCGAGGTCGGTACCTGCTGGGCCAGGGTGAGCTGGATGTCACCCGTGCCTGGTGGCATGTCCACCACCAGATAATCCACTTCGCCCCAGCGGGTCTCGTGCAGGATCTGGGCCAGCGCCTTGCTCGCCATGGGGCCGCGCCAGATGGTGGCATCCTGCTCGTCCACCAGATAACCGATGCTGTTGCTCTTGAGGCCGCAGGCCATCACAGGCTCCATCAGCTTGCCGTCATGGCTGACGGGGCGCTCCTTGACCGTGCCCATCATGGTCGGAATGGAGGGGCCATAGATGTCCGCATCCAGAATGGCGACTCGCGCCCCCTCCTTTTGCAGCGCCAGCGCCAGGTTGACGGCCGTGGTGGACTTGCCCACCCCGCCCTTGCCGGAGGCGACCACCAGGATGTTGCGAATGCCCTGCACCGCCGCCAGCCCTTGCGCCCGCGGCAGGCTGGCCACCTCTATGTCACACACCCAGTCGATGCGGGTAGCGCCGGTGGCGCTGCGCAACCGGGCATCGAAGTCCTGCTTGATCTGCTCAAACAGGGAACGCCCGGCAAAGGGCAACACCAGCCTGATGGTCAGGCTTTGCCCTTGCAGCGCTGCACTGCGCACAAACCCGGCCGCAACCAGATCCTTGCCCCACCCTGTCGGCTTAAATTCGGCCAGGATCTGTTTTACTGAATCAATCACCATTAACTCCTCATTATCTTGTCATTATCTTGAGGTGAACGGTTACCGCACACAAATCAGTGGCTTGCCTGCTTGCCAACCAGCGCGAGCACCAGGGCGGACAGCGCCACAACCCTAGGCAGGCTACCCCCAATTCGGGTAACATGCACGGCACTGTATCATCCCAACAAGCACATCAAGAACGACTATATGGCAACTGATCCTCGTACAATGCTGGTAACCTGCGCCCTCCCCTATGCCAATGGCTCCATCCATCTTGGCCACATGCTGGAACACATCCAGGCCGATATCTGGGTTCGTTATCAGCGAATGCGTGGCCATCAGGTGCACTTCATCTGTGCCGATGATGCCCACGGCACCCCCATCATGCTCAAGGCACAACAGCTGGGGATCACCCCGGAAGCGATGATCGCGGCCGTCTCCAAAGAGCACCAGACCGACTTCGCTGGCTTCAACATCAGCTTTGACAACTATCACTCCACCCACAGCGACGAGAACCGCGAGCTGGCGGAGTTGATCTACGGTCGTCTGAAAGCCGGTGACTTCATCAAGGGTCGCACCATCACTCAGCTGTTCGATCCGGAAAAATCCATGTTCCTGCCGGACCGCTTCGTCAAGGGCACCTGCCCCAAGTGCAAGTCTCCGGAGCAGTACGGCGATAACTGCGACAGCTGCGGCGCCACCTACAGCCCGACCGAGCTCATAAATCCGAAATCCGCCGTCTCGGGCGCCACGCCTGTGATGAAGGATTCAGAGCACTTCTTCTTCGACCTGCCGCAGTTTGAAACCTGGCTGGCCGGCTGGGTGCGCGGTTCCGGCGCCATTCAAGAAGAGATGGCCAACAAGATGCAGGAGTGGTTCGAGAGCGGCCTGCAGCAGTGGGACATCACCCGCGACGCCCCCTACTTTGGTTTCGAGATCCCGGGCGCCCCGGGCAAGTACTTCTACGTCTGGCTGGATGCCCCCATCGGCTACATGGCGTCGTTCAAGAACCTGTGCAACAAGCGCGGCGACATCGATTTCGATAGCTACTGGAAAGCCGACTCCGAGGCCGAGCTCTATCACTTCATCGGCAAGGACATCGCCTATTTCCACTGCCTGTTCTGGCCATCCATGCTGGAAGGGGCGGGTTTCCGCAAACCGACCAAGGTCAACGTGCACGGCTATGTGACCGTCAACGGCGCCAAGATGTCCAAGTCCAAGGGCACCTTCATCAAGGCCTCCACCTACCTGAATCACCTGGATCCTGAGTGCCTGCGCTACTACTACGCCGCCAAGCTCAACAGCCGCATCGACGATCTGGACCTGAACCTGGATGACTTCGTGGCACGGGTCAACGCCGACGTGGTCAACAAGCTGGTCAATCTGGCCTCCCGCAACGCAGGCTTTATCGCCAAGCGGTTCGACGGCAAGCTGGCCGCCACCTGTGCCGAGCCCGAGCTCTATGCCGAATTCGCCAACGCCAGCGCCTCCATCAGCGATGCCTATGAAGCGCGCGAATTCAGCCGAGCCATCCGCGAGATCATGGCGCTGGCCGACAAGGCCAACCGCTACGTGGACGAGAAAGCGCCCTGGGTGCTGGCCAAGCAGGAAGGCGCAGACGCCGAGCTGCAGGCGGTCTGCTCCGTGGGCATCAACCTGTTCCGCGTACTGATGGCCTACCTCAAGCCGGTCATGCCGCTGCTGGCCGAGCGCGCCGAACTCTTCCTGGGTGAGACCCTCACCTGGGATGGCGTCGCCCTGCCGCTGACCAACCATCAGCTGACCCCGTTCAAGGCACTGTTCTCTCGCATCGAGCCCGCCAAGATTGAAGCCATGATAGAGGCCTCCAAGGAAGATCTGGCCAAGGAACAGGCACCGAAAGTGACAGGCCCGCTGGCAGACGACCCCATCAGTGAAACCATCTCCTATGAGGATTTCGCCAAGCTTGACCTGCGTGTAGCGCTGATCAAGAAGGCCGAAGCCGTGCCGGAAGCGGACAAGCTGCTCAAGCTGCAACTGGATCTGGGCGGTGAAACCCGTCAGGTATTCGCCGGCATCAAGTCCGCCTACAACCCCGAAGATCTGGAAGGCAAGCTGACCGTGATGGTGGCCAACCTGGCGCCGCGCAAGATGCGCTTTGGCATGTCCGAAGGCATGGTGCTGGCCGCAGGCCCGGGCGGCAAGGATCTCTGGATCCTGGAGCCGCAGGAAGGCGCCCAGCCAGGCATGCGCGTCAAGTAAGCGCGCTGGCTGCAACCCCCATGAAAAGAGAGGCCATCCGGCCTCTCTTTTTTTATCCCCTTTTCCCACGGCATGGCAGCTGCACCCCATCGTCAGCACTCCCATATGGGCTTGTTGCCACCGCGCAATTTGCCTAGACTGCCTGTTCACCTCGGGTCGCACATGGGCCCACCCACCATCAGGCAAGGAGCAAGCATGATCACCTTATACGGAACCCCAGTCAGTCGAGCCCTGCGCATATCCTGGTTACTGGAAGAGTTGGGCGTGGCGTGGCAATTTCAGTTTCTCGACTTCGCCAAGGGCGAGAATCGCAGCGACTGGTTTCTGGCGCTGAACCCGAGCGGCAAGATGCCGGTGCTCAAAGACGGGGACTTCGTGCTGACCGAATCCGCCGCCATCATGCAGTACCTGGCCGAAGTCTATGGTTCGGATTGGCTGCCAGCCAGAGGGACGCAGGCCTCGGCGCTGCACGCCAGGTGGGTCAGCTTCATCACCTGCGAGCTGGAGCAACCCCTGTGGACCATAGGCAAGCACAAGTTTGCCCTGCCGGAGCCCCAGCGCCTGCCAGCCATCTTCCCCACCGCCAAGTGGGAGTTCGACAAGGCGGCGGCCATCGCCGAGTCCTGGGTGCCCGAGCAGGGCTACTTGCTGGGGGAGCAGATCACCATAGCGGACCTGCTGCTGGCCCATACCCTGATGTGGGCCACCCGCTTCGAGCAGACCATTCCACCCAAGCTGGCCGCCTATCGGGATCGTCTGGCCAAACGCCCCGCCCTGCAGGCCGTGCTGGCCAAGACCCAGGCCATCGCCGACGCCGCCCAGGCCGGCTGACGCCAACATGCACAAACGGGAGCCCCAATGGCTCCCGTTTTTATGCGTGGCATGGCGGTTTCACTCCGCTCAATTGGTATGAAAGCCACTCCCTTTGGGCGGCAGCGCCTCTTCATACTCCATCCGGCTCACCTCGGCGGTGCGCGGCCCGTGCTCCAGCCAGCCCAGCATCATCTGCACCCCGTGCTCTGGCCCGCAGATCAGGATCTCCACCGATCCGTCCTCCAGATTGTAGGCGTGGCCGCGCAGTCCCAGTTGCAGCGCCCGCTCCCGGGTGAAGTAGCGAAATCCCACCCCTTGCACCTGACCCCAGACGCGCACGACAAACGATTGCTCTCCCATTTCTCACACCTTCCCCTTAAGAAATTTCCCCCCAAGGCGATAATGAGCGCGACACTCTCTTCCCCTTGCAGGACGCAATACCATTATGAAAGAAGTAAAGTTTCGGTGGGTTGACCGTTATCTCATTCACCTCACGATCAGCGAAAAATTTCTCATCACCTTCTGGTGCCCTCTGTTGTTCATCGCCTTGCTCACCGGGTACCTGCTGGCCGACGGCCATGATCAGCAGATGCAGGTTCGGCTGGATCAACTCAAGCAAAGGGTCGAGACCAGCGCCCAGCTGGTGAGCCAGCAAGCCAGCCTCACCCTGCCCGCCGATCTCATCCTCAGCCCGACTGGCAGTGCCGGCCTGAGCCAGCAGGGCGACCACTACCGTTTCAGCGCCAGCGCAGGTCAGGCCGGTTTCGTGACCGGCAGCCTGGATGCCGGTCGTTACTCCATGTGGGACGGCCAGGGCACCACCCTCACCATCATCGCCGTGCTGGCAGCCTTGCTGGCCCTCATCACCCACTACCTGATGACCTTTGTCTCCGGCGCCCTCTACTCCACCAACAAGGCGTTGCAGACGGTGGCGGGCGGCGATCTCACCTTCCGCCTCAATTTCTTCCCGGTGCGGGACGAGTTCTCCATCCTGGCGGGCAGCATAGACAGATTCACCGACCGCCAGCACAAGATAGTACAGCTAGTGGAAGAATCCGCCGAGGCGCTCACCATGGCCGCCGACGAGTTTCGCGATCATGCCAGCGAAGGGGAAACCATGGCCCGCTCCCAGCGCCAGCACATGGACTCCCTGGCCGCCGCCATGGAGCAGATGTCCGCCGCCATTCGCGAGGTGGCCCGCAATGCCAACGACACCCTGCAGCAGACGCGCCAGTCGAGCGAAGAGGCGGCCAACGGCGCCGCCCGGGTATCACGTACCATAGCCGCCATCCGCACCCTGGCCGACGAGATAGGCAACGCCTCAGGCGCCGTCGAACGGCTGACCCACAACGCCAATCGCATCAACGAGGTGGTCAACGTCATCAACGCCATCTCCCAGCAGACCAACCTGCTGGCACTCAATGCCGCCATCGAGGCGGCCCGCGCCGGTGAGCAGGGTCGCGGCTTTGCGGTGGTGGCCGACGAGGTGCGCACCCTCGCCAGCCGCACCCAGCAAGCCACGGTGGAGATCCAGCAGATGATCGAAGAGCTGCAGGCCGGCACAGGTGCCCTCAACGACATCATGGAGAAGACAGTTGGCCGCGCCGCCAGCAGCCAGGCGCTGATCAGCGAAGTGGGGCTCGACATCGACAAGCTCAGCAACCACAGCGATGCCGTGCTGGAGATGAGCACCCAGATAGCCACCTCCAGCGAGGAGCAGAGCTCGGTCGCCGAGGAGATCACCCGCAACCTGGATCAGGTGCGCCACGAAGCGGGCCAGGTAGAGGGATCCGCCAGCGCCTCTGTGGCCGGCACCGCCGGCCTCAAGGCCACCGCCACCGAGCTGGCCCAGGCATTGAAGGGGCTCAAGATCTGATCTGAAGCTGATGCCGGATCAGACAAGCCGGGCTCTCTTGCCAAGGTTGTTTGAGTTTTACCAGCGGGCCACATAGAATGTGGCCCCTTTTCTTTCTACCATCGGCAAACATCCATGAGCGTTTTCATCTATCTCGTCAAAGGCCGCGAAAAATCCCTGCTGCGCCGTCACCCCTGGATCTTCTCCAAGGGGATTGAGCGGGTTGAAGGCAACCCCGTTGACGGCGATACCGTCGAGATTTACGCCAACGATGGCAAATGGCTCGCCCGTGGTGCCTGGTCAGGCAGCTCCCAGATCCGTGCCCGGGTCTGGACCTTCGATAAAGAGGAGACAATCGATCTCGACTTCTTCCTGCGTCGCCTCAAATATGCCCAGGAGTCCCGGGATCCGCTGATCAAGCGTCAGGGCCTCACCGGTTATCGCCTGTGCGCCGCCGAATCCGACGGCCTGCCGGGTCTGACCATAGACCGTTATGCCGATTTCCTGGTGTGCCAGATCCTCTCCGCCGGTGCCGAGTTCCAGCGCGAGCTGATCACTCAGGCGCTGCGTACCCTCTACCCCGAGTGCAGCATCTATGAGCGCTCCGACGTGGCAGTGCGCAAGAAGGAAGGGCTGAAAGAGCGTACCGGCGTCATCCATGGCGAGACCCCGACCGAGCCTGTGGTGATCGAAGAGAACGGCGTCAAGATCCTGGTGGACATCCGCAACGGCCACAAGACCGGCTTCTATCTGGATCAGCGCGACAACCGTCAGGCTGTCTCCAAGTACACCTCGGCTAAGCGGGTGCTCAACTGCTTCAGCTACACAGGTGGCTTTGGCATCTATGCCCTCAAGGGTGGCGCCAAGGAAGTGGTCAACGTGGATCTCTCCCAGACTGCGCTGGACATCGCCCGCCAGAACGCCGAGCTGAACGGGCTGGATATCTCCAACACCCAGTTCATCCGTCACGATGTGTTCAAGCTGCTGCGCGAATACCGCGAGAAGGGCGAGAAATTCGACGTCATAGTGCTGGATCCGCCCAAGTTTGCCGAGAGCAAGGCCCAGCTGCTGGGTGCCTGCCGTGGCTACAAGGACATCAACATGCTGGCGTTCCAGCTGCTGGCGCCGGGTGGCGTGCTCTTGACCTACTCCTGCTCCGGCCTGATGGAGCAGAGCCTGTTCCAGAAAATCGTGGCGGATGCGGCGCTGGACGCCGGTCGCGATGCCCAGATCCTGGAGCTCCTGTCCCAGGCCTCCGATCACCCGATCGGCACCGCCTATCCGGAAGGTTTCTACCTCAAGGGTCTGGTGGTGCGCGCCCGCTAAGAGCCGCCGACCAGAGTTGGCCGCCCCTTGCCCCCGGTTCCAGGCCCGGGCTTGGTGCGGCAAGCCAGCCATCAAAAGGCCCGCTATCGCTAGCGGGCCTTTTTTGCGCTGCACTCCAAAGAGATAACGCCGCTCACTCCCTCTCCTCGGCTTGCCGCTGCCATCCCTCTAGCGTGCGTTTCCAGCCCTTTAACCAAGCTCTGTGCTCACGGCATCCACCCAGGGAATGGCACTCAGCCCACCTGCAGGAACCTGACCGATCTTTTATTTATGCAAAAATATGAAAATAAAATCACCAAGATTGGAAAATCCTCGGGGAAATATCGGCATAAATCGCATCGAAAATCACTCTTCTGCATAAATCAGTTTTCCCCCTCTCCTGATCCCGGCCACTCCCCCATTTCGGCTGCACATCATCTCTGGGTCGGCAGCAGGCCTGTCGTCGGGCTCAAGCACCCGGCTCAGTCACGGGCCGGTGCCCCCAGCGGGAAATAATGCCGAAATGGCCTGGCCTCATCCACGACGCGCACCACAGAGGGCCAACTCAGCAGGCGAGCACGGTAGGCCCGCAGTCTGGCGTGGGAGTGCGGTATCTCATGGGCCCAGTCGGCATAGAAGAGCGAGGGGGCGGCGGCGCAATCGGCCAGGCTGAAGCCATCGCCAGCGATCCAGCGACGCCCTTCGAGTCGCAGATCGAGCCAGGGGTAGATCTGGTCGAGCAGCTCACGGGCCTCCATCACGCCATAGCCGTCGCGCTCGGCCTGCGGGCGCAGCGCATCCAGCACCACTTTCTGCATCGGCGTCATGACATAGTTGTCGAAGACGCGATCCAGCATGTGAACCTCCAGACCCGCATCGCCAGCCGGGATCAGGCTGATGGGGCCCGGATGGTGCGCCTGCAGATGCGCGACTATGGTGCTGCTTTCGAGGATGCAGCGCCCGTCATCCAGCAGCACGGGGAAGCGCTTGAGCGGCCAGAGGGCGGCAAGCTCGGTGTTGGCCGCCGGATCTTCGAGGTTCTGATAGTCAAACGGAGTGGCATTCTCGTAGAGAGCGATCAGCACCTTCTGGCTGTAGGATGAGAAGGGATGGGCATAGAGTTTCATCGGGCGTGCTCCTTGCGATCAGATGGACGACATCCCTAGTCTAGATCCCCACGCCAGCCCCTGATCTTGCCCCCATACAGCTGGCTGTTTTTGCGTAAAAAACGCATATTTATGACGAAAATCACACCCGTATGACTCTCTTTTAGGTAGGGTGATCCCGCCTGTGGCCAGCATGAGTCCAGGCTGCTGGGGCATCAGGCTCGATGCCCCAGCACAACAACAAAATCGATGTCAGGCCAAGCTGAACATCGCAAGGGATCCCTATATGAATCAATCATTGCCGCTGTTGACGCCGCTGCGGGGCATAGCTGCCCTGATGGTGGTGCTGTTCCATGCCCGATTGCTGCTCTTTCCCCAGTGGATGGAGTCGATCGCCGGCCACACTCAACTCGTCGAGAACGGCTACCTCTGGGTCGATCTCTTCTTTATTTTGAGCGGCCTGGTACTGGCCCACGTCTACGGTGAGGCCTTCAGCCACACGCCCCGCACCCTGAGCTATGGCCGCTTTCTCTGGCTACGGCTGACCCGCATCTACCCCCTCTACTTTGTGACCCTGCTGCTGCTGGTGGGCTGGGAGCTTTACAAGGCCCGCCATGGGGTAGGCTTCTATGCCGGCCCCCTGTTCAAGATGTGGGAGTGGGAGGGAATGCCTCCCTTCGGCTCTCCTTTCACCCCGGCCGAGGCGCTGCCAAGCGCCTTCCTGCTGCTGCAGGTGGTGACCGATCACGGATTGACCTGGAACTTCGCCGCCTGGTCCCTGAGCGTGGAGTGGATAAGCTACCTGCTGTTCCCACTGCTCATTCCGCTCGCCGTGACCCGCAGTCGCTGGAGCCATCTCGCGCCCCTGTTGGCGCTGACGGTGCTGGCCTTTATCGTGCACAGCCGGGGCACCCTGGATGTCACCAGCGGCGCGCTGGCGGTGGGACGCGGAGTGAGTGAATTCGTGCTCGGCCTCTGGCTGCTGCCCAGGGTCAAGGCCGCACGACACTTGCCCATGATGCAACGGGATCTGCCGCTGCTGATCGCCTTTGTGCTGCCCTTCGCGCTGATGCAGTTCACCATGACACCGCAGCTGACCCTGCTGCTGATCAGTTCCTACGTGCTGCTGATCTGGATTGCCGCCTCCCAGAGCGCTCGCCAGAGCCCGCTGCTGCGCCTGCTGGACAACCGCCTCACCAACTGGCTGGGGGATCTCTCCTACTCCATCTACCTGCTGCACGCGCTGGTGCTGCTCACAGGTTGTGAGCTTCTCCACTATCTGGCGCCGGAACTCACCGACTGGTGGTATGCCCAGACCCACCCGCTGCTGGGGGTAGTGGCGACCCTGTTGATGCTGGCGGTGCTGATCGGCCTCTCGGCCCTTAGCTACAGCCTGCTGGAGCGACCGCTGCAACGGCGCCTGCGTCGCTGGGGCAAGGCTCGCCAGCCGGTGATGGAGCAAGCCGGGTAAGGTCCGCCGCCCAAACATGGCCCCGAAGTGAGACAGGCTCGGCCTCATCGGGGCAACACAGGGGGATATGCCTCACCGCCAGCGCATGGCGAAGGCTGTCCCCCTCTCTCATTTTTCCCGCCAATCCCCTGCGCTTTGTGTGAATTCCAGTTCGAACCAGAGAGGGCATTTGTGGCATAATGGCCCGTCCTGTGGCCCTTGGCGGGGCTGCTCTGGCGCACCATGTCGCCCCTCCTCCCCCGTCCGGCTTGGCGGCCTTCCCATGGCTGCCTGAAATCGTTGCCCCTGTTGGCACCGAGGCCACCCATTTTTTGCGGTATCTTGTCTGCCTGTCTACAAGGCGACGGATGACCGCCCATTGACCAAGACGGCTCCACAGAGCCTCTGCATAAGGGGTAAGTATGTCTTCCATTCGTCTGACCCAATACAGCCACGGCGCTGGCTGCGGCTGCAAAATTTCTCCCAAGGTGCTCGACACCATTCTCAAGAGCCAGATCCCGGGCTTTGACGACCCGACCCTGGTGGTCGGCAACAGCAGCAAGGATGACGCGGCCGTGGTCGATATCGGCAACGGTCAGGGTATCGTCTCCACCACCGACTTCTTCATGCCCATCGTCGATGACCCCTTCACCTTCGGTCGCATCGCCGCTACCAATGCCATCAGCGACATCTACGCCATGGGCGGCAAGCCCATCGTCGCCATCGCCATCCTCGGCTGGCCCATCAATACGCTCGCTCCCGAGATTGCGCAGCAGGTGATCGACGGCGGCCGTCAGGTATGCCACGAAGCGGGTATCTCGCTGGCCGGTGGCCACAGCATAGACGCGCCCGAGCCCATCTTCGGCCTCGCGGTGACCGGCATAGTGCCGCTCGATGCCATCAAGCAGAATGACACAGCCCAGGTGGGCGACATCCTCTATCTGACCAAGCCCCTTGGCATCGGCATACTCACCACGGCCCAGAAGAAGGGCAAGCTCAAGCCAGAGCACGAGCAGCTGGCCCCCAACGCCATGTGCACCCTCAACAAGATTGGCCAGTGCTTTGCCGAACTGCCGGGCGTGCACGCCATGACGGACGTGACCGGCTTTGGTCTGGCAGGTCACCTGCTGGAGATGTGCGAAGGATCAGGGGTGTGCGCCACCCTCGATTTCAAGGCGCTGCCGCTGCTTGACGAGGTGGATTACTACCTGAGCGAGGGCTGCGTACCGGGCGGTACCCTGCGCAATTTCGACTCCTATGGCCACAAGCTCGATGCCATGGACGATCGTACCCGCAACATCATGTGCGACCCGCAGACCAGCGGCGGCCTGCTGGTAGCCGTCGGTAAAGAAAGCGAAGCCGAGCTCCTTGCCATCGCGACGCAAGCGGGGCTGACCCTCTCCCCCGTCGGCCAGTTGAAGGCGCGTACCGGCGATCAGTTTATCGAGGTTGTCCAATGAGTCAGCGGCTGCTTGCGGAGGCCATGCTATGAGCCAACTGCCACTGGCCACGGATCTGGCCCGGATTTTTCTGGACGATGTCCCGCTCATCGACTTGCGTGCACCCATCGAGTTCAAGGAGGGGGCCTTCCCCTGCTCGACCAATCTGCCCTTGATGACAGACGATGAGCGCGCCCAGGTCGGTACCTGCTTCAAGAAGCAGGGTCAGGCGGCCGCCATCGAACTGGGTCACAAGCTGGTGGGGGGCGCCGTGCGGGCCGCACGCCTCGAAGGCTGGCTGGCGCAGTTGCGCCAGCAGCCCGACGCCCTGCTCTACTGCTTTCGCGGCGGCCTGCGCTCGCAAACCGTACAACTGTGGCTGCATGAGGCCGGGGTCACTCGTCCCCGCGTCGCCGGTGGCTACAAGGAGCTGCGTCGCTTCCTCATCGATACCCAGGACAAGGCCTCTGCCGAGTGCCACTGGACTGTGCTGACCGGTATGACAGGCTCCGGCAAGACCCATATGCTGGGCCATGTGACCCAGGCGCTCGACCTGGAAGGCCATGCCCGCCACCGGGGATCCTCCTTTGGCCAGCTGCCCGGCGGCCAGCCCGGCAACATCAACTTTGAAAACAACATGGCCATCGAGCTGCTCAAGCGCCGCCACAAGGGCGAACAGGCCTTCGTGGTAGAGGACGAGAGCCGGCTCATCGGTCGCTGCTGCCTGCCGAACACCCTGTTCGATGCCATGTGCGAGGCCCCGCTGGTGGTGGTGGATGTGCCGCAGAGCGATCGGGCCGAACAGATCCGCCAGGACTATGTGCACGATCTCTGGCTGCGTTATCAGGCCATGTTCGGCGCAGAAGCGGGCTGGCCGCTGTTTGCCGCCTACCTCACCGATGCGCTGGCCCGCCTCAAGCGCCGCCTCGGGGATCAGGCTCACCGCGAGCTGGATGCGCTGATGCAGACGGCCCTCACCGAGCAGGCCAGCAGTGGCGCGACCGAGCTGCATCTGGCCTGGATCACCCTGCTGCTGACCCGTTACTACGACCCCATGTATCTCTATCAGCTTGGCAACAAGCGTGAGCGCATCGTGTTCCGGGGTGACAAGCAGGCCTGTCTCGACTACTTCGCCGAGCAGCACGCCAGAGCGCAACAGGGCTGACCCCGTCGCCTTTCCAACAAGAGGACCCCATATGTTGAAATTCGAGGTGATCCCGGTCACCCAGTTCGCCCAGAACTGCTCCCTTATCTGGTGTGACGAGACCCATCAGGCGGCGCTGATCGATCCGGGTGGCGAAGCGGACAAACTGCTGGCCGCCATCGCCAAGCGCGGGCTTACCCTGACCCATATCCTGCTGACCCACGGTCATCTGGATCACGTGGGGGCTGCGGCCGAGCTGCGGGAAAAGACCTGCGTGACCATCACGGGGCCCCACAAGGAGGACGCCTTCTGGCTCGACATGCTGCCCCAACAGAGTCAGATGTTCGGCTTTGCCCATACCCCCGCCTTCGCCCCCGACCAGTGGCTAGCCCAGGGTGACAAGGTGAGGGTGGGCAACTGCGAGCTGGAGGTCCATTTCTGCCCGGGCCACACTCCGGGCCACGTCATCCTGCTCAGCCAGAGTGAGCGGCTCGCCTGGGTCGGCGACGTGCTGTTTGCCGGCAGCATAGGCCGGACCGACTTTCCGCGCGGCGATCACGCCACCCTGATTAGGTCGATCACCGAGACCCTGCTGCCGCTGGGTGACGAGATCGTCTTCATCCCGGGCCACGGCCCCAGCTCCACCTTCGGCCGCGAGAAGGCAAGCAATCCCTACCTGACGCAACCTATCTGGTGATCCCCCGCTCCTCGCGGGTGTCCCACTGGGCCTTGAGGCGCAAGATCTCCGGCATGATCTCGAGAAAGCATGCGAACAGCCGGGGATCAAAGTGCTGGCCAGCACCGTCACGCATAGTGGCCAGCACCTGCTCCAGAGGCCAGGGATCCTTGTAAGGGCGACGCACGCTCAGGGCGTCAAACACATCGGCGATGGCCACGATCCGCGACGCCTCGGGGATCCCTTCGCCGGTTTCTCCTGCGGGGTAACCCGAGCCGTCCCACTTCTCGTGGTGATGCAGGGCAATCTCCGCCGCCATGCGGAAGATGAGCCCGTCGGAGCGCTTCAAGATTTCGTAACCGATGCGCGGATGGGTGCGCATGATGGCCCACTCCTCTTCGGTGAGGGGACCGGGCTTCTTGAGGATGTAGTCGGGGATCCCGATCTTGCCCATATCGTGCATGGGGGCCGCCAGCTCCAGCAGCTCCGACTGCTCCGAACTCCAGCCCGCCGCGTCGGCCAGGGCTCGGGCATAGGCGGCCATGCGCCAGATATGTACCCCGGTGTCGGTGTCGTTGTAGTGACCCGCCTCGCTCAGCATCACGATGGCGGTGCGGTAGCTGCGCTCGAGCTGATCGAGGCGTACCAGAGAGAGGTGGTTGCGCACCCGGGCGCGCACCGTGCTTGGGCAGACCGGCTTGTAAATATAATCCACCCCGCCCGCCTCGAACCCCTGGCTCTCGCTGTCTGCGTTGTCGCTCGCCGTGATGAACAGCACCGGGATCCCGGCGTGGGCCGGATCGGCCTTGAGCCGGCGACACACCTCGTAGCCATCCATGTCAGGCATGCGCACGTCAAGCAGGATCAGGGCGGGCTCGTGGCGCTCCACGGCGGCCAGCCCCTCCTCGCCTCCCTTGGCGAAAAAGAGGCTGTACTCCTCCTTGAGGATTTGCCGCAGCAGCCCGAGGTTGCTCGGCTCGTCGTCGATGATCAACACTCGCGGTCGATTCATGATCCAGGTGCCTCCCGATTTTCCAGATACCCCTCCAGCTTGCAGGTCGCGAGCTGGATGTCGAACAGCTCCAGGGCCGCACTGATCTCGCTCACCAGCTCAGAAGGCAAGTAACTCTTGGCCTGGCCCAACGCCGGTTCAATCAGTTCCAGATCCTCGCTCATCAGGGCCTCACGCAGAGCGTGCAGACACACCTCCTGCGCCTCACCCTGAGCCAGCGGGGAGTTGACGGCCCCCGGCTCGCGCCCGGCATAGATGTCGATGGCCTGTTGCGCCCGTTCCAGCGCCTCAAGGAAGGGGGCCATGAGCTGGCTGGTGTCCCCTCCCTGCTCGATGGCCTCATTCAGTTCTGCACTGATGCGCGCCACATCGGTGAGCGACAGGCTGCCCGCCACCCCCTTGAGCTTGTGCGTCAGGCTCGCGGCGGCATCAGTCTCGTGCTGGGCTATGTAGTCCGGCAGCACGGTACCGACCGTCATGTAGTCATCGCGGAATCGGCGCAGGTATTTGAGATAGACGGAGGCCTCACCCCAGTTGCGAAGTCCGGTATCGATATCAATGCCGGCTACCGGCTCCAGGGCAGGCGGCGTGTCGCTGATCGTTAGCGGCACCACACTGTCTGGCAGGTAACGCAGCAGGGTCGCGATAAGCTGCTCCACGTCGAGCGGCTTGGCGATGAAATCGTTCATGCCGCAGGCCAGCGCCGCCTCGCGTTGATCCTTGAACACCCCGGCGGTGAGTGCCAGCACGGGAGTCTCCTTGCGTCCCTGCAGCTGGCGCAGGCGACGGGTCGCCTCGTAACCATCCATCACCGGCATCTGTACGTCCATGAGCACCAGGTCGATACGCTGCGCCGGGTCGGCAAGACAGGCCAGAGCCCGCTCCCCGTCGATGGCGGTGATCACCTCGGCCCCCTCCCGCTGCAGCAAGCGGGTTGCCACCTCCAGGTTGATGTCGCTGTCATCGACCAGCAGTATATGAACGCCAGGCAGGCGCAGACGGCGCTGACCGCTCTTCAGCAGATCCACATGCTCGCGCTTCTCGTGGATGAGGCGCGCCACCGCGTTGTAGAGGCTGGAACCTGTGACCGGCTTGTGCAGCACCAGATCGACCTGCTCCGAGCCGGGGCTGCGCATCAACTCTTCCTGGGAATAGGCAGTCGCCATGATGATGATGGGCGAGCGCTCCTGCAGCTCGAAGGCACGGCGAATGGCCACGCAGGTCTCGAGCCCGTCCATGCCCGGCATGATCCAGTCGAGCAGGATCACGTCGAAACGCTCCCCCTGACGCAGCAGATGGTGCAAGGCCTGCTCGCCTGACTCCACCACCCGTGACTGCCAGCCGAGGGAGCCCACCGTCATCGACAGGGTATCGCGGGTCACCTGGTTGTCGTCGGCGATCAGCAGCGAGACGTGCTGCAGCCGCTCGTGGAAGGCCTCGGGCTGCTCTACCTGCTCCAGCCGGACGCGGAACCAGAACTCGCTCCCCTTGCCCAGTTCGCTGGTGACGCCGATGTCGCCCCCCATCAGGCTCACCAGACGGCGACTGATGGTCAGGCCAAGCCCGGTTCCCCCAAAACGGCGGCTGGTGGAGGAGTCGGCCTGGGAGAAGGCATTGAAGATGTTTGCCTGCTGCTCGGGCGGAATGCCGATCCCGGTGTCGCGCACCCGAAACAGCAAGGTGGCCATGCCATCTTGCTCGGCTTCCAGCTCGACCTTGACCTCCACCTCCCCGCGCTCGGTGAACTTGATGGCGTTGCCGGTCAAGTTGAGCAATACCTGCTCGAGGCGCAGGGCGTCTCCAACCAGATGGGCGGCCTGCTCGGGGGCACTGCTCACTACCAGTTCGAGGTGCTTGTTGCCAACGCAGGTGGACATGATGGCCGCCACATGATCGAGCACCTCTTCCAGGCTGAATGGCACCTGCTCGAGCTCGAGCCGGCCCGATTCAATCTTGGAGAAATCGAGGATGTCGTTGATGATCCCGAGCAGAGCCTGCCCGGCCTGATGGATCTTGCGCACCAGGGCGCGCTGGCCATCGTCGAGCCCCCCTTGTTCGAGCAGGTAGGCCAACCCCATGATGGCGTTCATGGGAGTACGGATCTCGTGACTCATGTTGGCGATGAAATCCCCTTTGACCCGCGCCAGTCTGGCCGCCTCCTGCTGCGCCAGCTGCTCCCGATGCCGGCTGAGCACCAGCGAGGCTACTCCGGCACCGAACAGCAACAGCAAGATGGCGCAGGTGGCCGAGATGATCCCCCAGATGTGAGTACGAATGGCCAGCAGCTCGCTGCGTGGCACCATGGAGGCAGTCTTCCAGACCAGCTGATCGTGACTCAGGGCCGGGTACAGAGTGGTCCAGCTCCACAGGCCGTCGGCTAGCTCAACCTGGCCGCTCGAAGCACCCAAGAATGCCTGCCAGGCCTGGGGAGAAAACTGCTTCAAGGTGAGGTCCGGACGCTCGAGCATGAAGCCCCACTCTTGTGCCGGATCCGGGCTGCGCAGCCAATAGCCATCCTGATTGAGCAGCATGGTGTGATCGGCGGCCTTGCCACTGCTGTTGGCGAATACCTTGAGCATACGGCCGGCCTGTACGTTGATAAGCAGCAAGCCCAGATCGCGAGCCCCCAGGCGCAGGCGCTTGGCGATACGGATCATGGGATTGAAGGGGCGATCGATCACCCCCTGCTCGACGTTGAGATCGAGCGGCGAGACGTAGATCCGCTCCCAGGGCAACGCCATGGCATCGCGGAAATAGTAACGATCCTTTTTGTTTTGCAGCTGGTCGTCAGCCACACGCTGCAGATGCTGGCCCTGACGATTGAACCGCACCAGCTCCATGCCATCCGGCGCCAGCCAACGCACCTGGGCATAGTCGGGATTGCGGTTCATCAGAACGGTGAACTGGGCGGCAATGTTGTCACGTTCGTCGCGACCCGCCGCCTCGAGCAGGATGGGCTCTTCAGACATGCTACGCACATGGCGCAGCGGCACTGCCAGCTCGTCGTCGAGACGACCGCTGGCGAGCGTCAGGAAGGTGCTCTCATCGCTACGTACACGGTAGAGCTCACGCTCGATCAGTGCGTCACCCAGCAGATACCCACCCACCAAAACCAGCACAAGAATGGGTGAGAACAGCAGGAAATATCCCCGTATGATTCCCTTCATCACGGTCAACATTACCCCGTATGTGGACTTGTTCGAATACTTTATATATGCCAGAGCACCACAACGGGTGTCCTGCTGTCAATCATGCCTACAAGTAAAGACTAACAGTACTATTTGAGTATTTTATTTTTATCGGGAAAAAACGCCGTAAAAACAAAGAGGCCACCCGATTGGGTGGCCTCTTTACAGGAACGTTCGTTGCCGATTAAACGCGAACGAAGTCCAGGTGAACCAGCTTCGGCTTAACCGGGTGACGCTGGATAGCCTTCACTTTAACGCTGACTTCTTCACCGTTGATGACCAGGGTCAGCACGGATTCGTAGAATTCCGGCTTCTCTTGGGCGATGATGAATTTTTTGTGGTCAACAGTGATGGACTGGGCTTCTTTGCCTGCACCATAGATGATGGCAGGAACTTGGTCAGCGTGACGCAGGCGGCGGCTCGCACCTTTCCCCAGGTCAGAACGGACTTCAGCTTGGAATACGAAAGACATAGTGGTTATCTCATATAGATGAATTTATGGTGCTGACTGCGACCGGTCAGCACCTCGCAAAACGAGGGCGCATACTAGCACGGGCCCAGTACAGTGACAAGAAACCTTAACGCCCCTGCTCCAGCCGGGCAAACCGCTGCTGCCGCTCTGCCGCACTCAGGGCATCGAAGCGGGCCAGGGTCTGGGGCGCCGGACAGTAAAGGGTATCCCCCGCCTTGACCCGGATGCTGTTGCCCATCAGCGGACGATTGTCATCGACTATGGCCAGCAGATAGCTGTAAGTGTCTCCCGCCGCCCCAGTGACGGTGCCATTCTGGGCCAGGGTGGCGGCGATGCGCCACAGTGTCTCCCCGGATGCCACCTGATGACAGACCCGCTTGCCATTGCCGGCCGCCGGCGCCGAGAGCGTCAGCGTCTCACCGCCGGAGGATGCGTTCACCGCCGGAGTTGTCTCACCATTAGCAACACGGACCAGCAGGGTATCCGGCGCCCGCCAGGTCGCGTTCAGAGCCAGGCTCACCGCCAGCCATTCGGTGCCCAGGCGGGTGGTGTACCGCTGGCCCGGCATCACCGGCGGCGTGAATTCGGCCATGAAGGGTACTCCCAGACCGGCCACCTCCTGCTCGCTGTAATACGGTGACGCGACGGGTGCCAGACCATAGGCGGCCTCATCGATGCGCCTGAGCCTGGCCAGATACGCCTTGGAGAGCTGCGCCTCCCCTTCGAACAGATCGAAGGGCGGCACCAGCCGGGCCGGAAACAGCACCTGCCAGCGCCCCTTCTTCTGTTTGAGTTCGAGAGGGGGAAACTGATTGCCCCGCCAGGCCACGAACATGGCCGGCGGTGGGCGGTGCAACGGGTAATATTCCGGGTTCAGCTGCACCCAGGTTTGCTCTGCAATAGGCTGGTAACCGCTGATCACCACCTGCGCCACACTCAACCAGATCCCCAGCATCCTTGCCTCCCTGACTTGTGGTTTGAAGGGGGCCGCCTGACTGGCAGCGCCGCCTCATAAAGCTATATCACGCAGTTAAAACAGACAGATAGCAGCTTAGCACTGGGCGATGGCGTTAAGCACCCGTTTATCTGACACCGGATAGGGGGTCCCCAGATTCTGGGCGAAGAAGGAGACTCGCAGCTCCTCTATCATCCAGCGGATATTGGCCACCTCGGCCGGGATCAGCTGGGATTTTGGGATCTTGGCGAGCAGCGCCTTGTAATCGGCCTCCACGCTCTGCACCTTGAGCATATAGACCCGATCCCGGTTGGGATCGATGGCCAGCTTCTCCATCCTGCGCTCGATGGCGCGCAGGTAGCGCAGCAAGTCCGGCAGCCGCTGCCAGCCGGTCTCGGTGACGAAGCCCTTGTGAATGAGGTTGCCCAGCTGCAGCTGGATATCGGACATGGCAAAGGCGGTATCAAGCTGCATCTTGCCCTTGAGCCGCTTCTTGATCTCGTGAGACAGGGTCAGCACGGCTTCCACCTGGCTGGCCACCTCCACCACGGCATCGTTGAGCTCGGCGCGCACGAACTCCTTGAGCGCCTCGAATCCCGCCTCGTCCCAGGCCAGGCCGCCGTGGCGCTCGATGAGCTTGTCGCAGCCGCAGGCGATGCAGTCATCGATCAGCTCAGCCACCTTGCCAAAGGGGTTGAAGTAAAGACCCAGCTTGGCCTTGTTGGGCAGCTTCTCCTGCAGGTACTTGATGGGGGATGGCACGTTGAGCAGCACCAGCCGGCGCTGACCCGCCCACATCAGCTGCTGCTGGGCCACAGGGCTCTCCACCAGCTGGATGGAGACAGAGTCCTTCTCATCCACCAGCGCCGGATAGGCCTTCACCTCGAAGCCGCCGCGCTTTTGGCTGTACTCCTGGGGCAGCTCGCCAAAACTCCACAGGGTAAGGCCGGACTGCTCTATGTCATCGTCCGCCACCTGGGAGAGGGTCTCCTGCACCTTGCCGCGCAGGGATTCCTTCAGCGCTTCCAGGTCTTTCCCTTCCGCCACTTTCTTCTGCTTGTCGTCCACCACCCGGAAGGTGAGTTTCAGGTGATCGGGCACAGATGCCCAATCCCAGGATTCGCGGGGCACGGAGACGCCTGTCATGCGACGCAGCTGGCGCTCCATCTCGTCCAGCAGCGGCCCCTGCTCTGGGTTGAGGCTGGCGAGCAGCGCATCGGCGTAGTTGGGAGCCGGCACGAAATTCTTGCGCATCGGCTTTGGCATCGACTTGATGAGGGCCACCAGCAGCTCATGGCGCAGCCCGGGGATCAGCCACTCGAACCCTTTCACCTCAACCTGATTGAGCAGCGGCAACGGAATGTGCAGGGTGACACCGTCCGCCGCCTCCCCCGGTTCGAACTGGTAGCTCAACTTGAGCTTGAGTCGCCCCTGCTGCCAGAAGTTGGGGTAGTCGAGATCGCTGATGTGGGCCGCATCCCCCTTCATCAGCATCTCTTTCTCGAAGTTCAGCTGCTCGGGATCCTGCTTCTGCGCCTCCTTCCACCACTTGTCGAAGTGGCGGGCGGAGATGACGTCTTCCGGCAAGCGGGCATCGTAGAAGCGGAACAGGTCCTCGTCATCCACCAGGATGTCGCGGCGCCGCGACTTGTGCTCCAGCGCCTCCACCTCGGCGAGCAGCTTGCGGTTCTCGCCAAAGAAGCGGTGACGGGTCTCGAAATCCCCCTCCACCAGGGCGCGGCGAATAAACAGCTCGCGGCACAGGGCCGGATCGAGGCGGCTGAAGTTGATGGTGCGCTCGTTGACCAGGGTCAGGCCATAGAGAGTCACCTTCTCCTTGGCCATGACGGCGCCACTTTTCTTCGACCAGTGCGGGTCGCTGTGGTGCAACTTGATGAGGTGCGCCGCCAGCGGCTCCACCCATTCCGGCTCAATCTTGGCGTTGACCCGGGCGTAGAGGCGCGAGGTCTCCACCAGTTCGGCGGCCATCACCCACTTGGGCGGCTTCTTGAACAGGCCCGAGGCCGGGAACAGGTGGAAGCGGCCGTTGCGGGCGCCGAGAAACTCGGGTTTCTCCAGATCCTTGTTGCCGATATGGCTCAGGAGGCCGGTCAGCAGGGCGCAGTGCACCGTCTTGAAATCCGCCGGTTCATGGTTGGCTTTAAAACCAAGTTCCTTCACCGTCTGGCGCAGCTGGAAGTGGATATCCTGCCACTCGCGCACCCGCAGGTAGGAGAGAAACTCCTTCTGGCACATGCGGCGGAACGGGTTGCTGCCCAGCAGCTCCTGCTGCTCCTTCAGGTAGTTCCACAGATTGACGAAGGCGAGGAAGTCCGAATCCTTGTCTTCAAACCGTCTGTGCTGCTCGTCGGCGGCCTGCTTCTTCTCCATGGGTCGCTCGCGGGGATCCTGGATGCTGAGGCCGGTGGTGATCACCATGACTTCGCTCAGGCAGCCGGTTTGCGCCGCCGTGATCACCATCTTAGCCAGACGCGGATCAAGGGGAATGCGCGACAGCTGGCGACCTATGTCGGTCAGCTGCAACTTGGGTTCGAGATCCTGCTCCTGGCCGGCTTGCTGGGCAGCGGCGTGACGGGCAGGCAGTTCGCGTACCGCCTCCAGCTCCTTGAGCAGGCTCAGGCCATCCTTGATGTGGCGCGATTCCGGCGGCTCGACGAAGGGGAAGGCCTCCATGTTGCCAAGGCCGAGCGCCAGCATCTGCAAGATGACGGAGGCCAGGTTGGTGCGCAGGATCTCAGGATCGGTAAAGGCGGGACGGCCGTTGAAATCCTCTTCCGAGTAGAGACGGATACAGATACCGTCCGCCACCCGGCCGCAACGCCCCTTGCGCTGGTTGGCACTGGCCTGGGAGACGGGCTCGATGGGCAGGCGCTGCACCTTGGTACGCCAGGAGTAGCGGCTGATGCGGGCGGTACCCGGGTCTATCACATAGCGAATGCCCGGCACAGTGAGGGAGGTTTCCGCCACGTTGGTGGCCAGCACTATGCGCCGGCCGGCGTGTTGCTGGAACACCTTGTTCTGCTCGGCGTTGGAGAGGCGGGCGTAGAGCGGCAGCACCTCGGTATCCCGCAGATTGAGCTTGCGCAGGGCCTCCGCGGTATCGCGGATCTCCCGCTCGCCGTTCATGAAGATGAGGATATCCCCCAACCCTTCGCGGGCCAACTCTTCCACCGCATCGAAGATCCCCTGCAGCTCGTCGCGCTCCTCCAGCCCTTCACTCTTGTCACTGACGAGGGGGCGATAGCGCACATCGACGGGATAGGTGCGACCGGAGACCTCGATCACCGGCGCCTTGTTGAAATGACGGGAGAAACGCTGGGGATCTATGGTGGCCGAGGTGATGATCACCTTGAGATCCGGGCGCCTTGGCAGCAGCTGCTTGAGGTAGCCCAGGATGAAGTCGATGTTGAGGCTGCGCTCGTGGGCCTCATCGATGATGATGGTGTCGTACTGGGTGAGCATGCGGTCGTGCTGGATTTCTGCCAGCAGGATACCGTCTGTCATCAGCTTGATGTGGGTCTGCTCGCTCACCTGATCGGTGAAGCGCACCTTGTAGCCCACGTAGTGACCCAGTTCGGATTGCATCTCCTCGGCGATGCGGGCCGCCACGGTACGGGCCGCGAGGCGCCGTGGCTGGGTGTGGCCTATATAGCCTTTCACCCCGCGCCCGAGCGAGAGACAAATCTTGGGGATCTGGGTGGTCTTGCCCGAGCCGGTTTCGCCGGCGATGATCACCACCTGATGTTCGCTGATCGCCTTGGCGATCTCCGCCTGCTTCTGGCTGACCGGCAGGTTGGCCGGGTAGGTCACCTTGGGCACGCCCGCCAGACGGGACTGGTAGCGCGCCTGTGCAACATCCAGATCCGCGGCCAGGGTCTCAAGCACGGCAGCCTGCTTGCCCTCAGGCAGCTTCTTGACCCCGTGCAGACGGCTGGAAAGGCGACGGGCATCGAGATTCATGCAGGCAGAAAGACGGCGGCGCAGCGCCTCGATAGAGAGAGACAAGGTACGAATTCCTTAAATGAGTGCCCAGAGGGGCCATATCGACAAGCGTTGGGAGATCCTAAAGAGCGAGGAAGAGAGGTGCAAGCCTTAAAGCGATTGGGGTGGCGATGAAAACCGGAATAACGGGCGCCTGGGCAGAAGCATCTGAATGGCGCGTCTGAATAAAAAGAGCAGGCACCCGGCCTGCTCCCGATGACGCATGGCGCCCAATCCGATCAGGCCCGGGCCTTGTGTACGAAACAGGTGCCCAGCTGGGCGTGGATCGCCAGCATCACATCGTGACGGCTGATCACCCCGAGCAGATGCCCCTCCTCCACCACAGGATAGATTTTGGGCTTTTGCCCCATCATCATCTCGGCCAGCTCCAGAATGCTGGTGTCGGGTCCGACCGCCAGCACCTCCTTGCGCATCACATCCTTGACCTGGGCGACCTGCTCGCAGTGATAGGCCTCCTTGAGCATGACGGCGATGCAGTCCTGTTCGGAAACCCAGCCGATCAGATGGCCTTGCGTATCCACCACGGGACCACCAAGTTGGTGGCTGTTGAGAAACTTTTCGACCGCAGACTGCACCATCATGTCAGCGCTGAACGTGATGGGCCGGGTCTGCATGTAATCCTTTGCCTTGAGTGATTCCATTGTGCGTTCCCCCAACCAGCCTCCCGGGCGGGAGGCGCAAGCCGGGCACTATGTCCGGCTCACTCCAAGCATAGCTCGCACCGGATCAGGAGATGGATTGCAGCAACAGCAGCAGCTCGTTCTGACTGTGGCAGTCGGTCTTCTTGAAGACCCCTTTCAGGGTCGAGCGGACGGTTTCTACCTTGACACCGCGCAACTCGGCGATGTCGTTGCTGCTGTAACCCTTGCTCATCAGCACCAGCAGCTCCTTCTCGCCAATGGTGAGCGGATAGAGGCTGGCCAGCGCTTCTATGTCGGGATTGAAGGAGTGCTCGGGATCCCGCAGCACCACTTCCACATAGCGCTCGAACCGGCTGAGACCGCTCATCAGGGTGCACTGGATCAACAGCGGCCTTAAATTGGCCTGACGGGGAATCGACATATAAGCGCTCGCCCCCGGCAACAAGTAGGCAAAGCCATTCAGGATCTCCTTGAACTGACGTTGTTGATCCTTATTTTGCAGCGAGAAAATACCATTGATGGCTCGCAGTTCCACATTCTCATCGGAGATACGATTGAAGGCCACATTGGAATAATGGATATGGCCTTTGTCATCGACGATGGCACTGGGCTTATTATGGTTTTTAACCAGTTGCTGCAGCTGATAGTTCTGGGTTTCCAGGGCCAGCAGGTTCCAATAATGGTGGCTCCAGGCCGCAAGACCAGAATAAACCTCCGTCAGCGAGGAGATATCCTGAGCGCTGAAGTCATCCTGGCTGGCACCGCGATAGGTGCACAGGCTGCTAAGGCCCCGCCCCTTCACCCGGCAGACGCCTCCGGCCGCAAACTGGGCACCGAAACTGGCCAGCAGCCCGGTCGAATTGGACAGTGTGGTGGCATTGACTATGCCCTGGCAGCCCTTGTCCAGATAGTGATTGAACCACACATCCTGGCGATGGTGCTGCACATAGAACTGCTGCTGGGCCTCCGTCAGCCCACTGGAGAAGAGTTTTATCCCGTCGCTCTTGTCATCATCCCGTAACAGAAACAGCGAGGAACTCCCCGACACATCGGAGCGGAACTGATCCACCACCAACTTAATGTCAGAGTCATTAATACCGCACTCATATAACTGGCTTATATAGGGCGATACCCTTTCTTTTGCTAATGCCTTCACACCCGAACTCCTAATTCTTATTTTTATTGAAGTGGCATCTTACTCTGCAATGAGAAACCCGAAAAGTAGTCAAATGAACAAAGGTTTTATAACTGATCCATAAATAGTAATGATGAAAGTACATAAGGATGAGCGAAAGCGAAAATCTGAAATCCAAGTTAATGTTTTATATGATTTTTGTCGCTATAGATCTTTTTATCATCATCAGGGTTCCCGTCACGGCGAGATCCGTATCCCACGACAAACCTCGCATTTTTTCCCCTTTGGCCCCGACGACCGGCCCGGTTCCAATAAAGCTCCCGCCCCCTGCCTCCCCTGGCCTAGTTATTCTTGGTCTGGCGATGCCCGCACGACAGCGCCACATCTTGTCTGAGCGCGAGCCTCCCCTTTACTGCCCAGGCTAGTTATCCCACTCGCCACCCTTTGCCTCTCCTGCACCCAGCTCGCCATCGACGTTGCCATCCGCTCGCCCTCTCACGCCGGACTCAAAGTGCCAATGTTTCACATTGGTTAATTTTGTGTTTAATTTGTGAGCCGGTGACGATATTGTATATACAATTAGCTCGGTCAGATGTCGGGCAGGTGTCACACCACAAGGAGAAATGACAGTATGGAACAGGACAATGTACTCATAGCCCCCACAAAATCAGGTGCCGGCATCAAGCTGTTGCTGACCAGCCTGCTTGGCATCGCCATCTTTTTCATCCCGTTCGAGCTGGCGGGACGCAGCACCATACTGGTGGATCATCTGGCTGGCTTGCTGATGGCACAGCGGCCATTGGCGGTGGGATTGATCCTGCTGCTGATTACTTATGGGGCCGTGACTCCACTGCTGGATGGCCGCTGGCGCGCGCGTCCCATCGACCGGCTCCTGAGCCTGTTCAAGCTGCTCGGTCTTGGGCTGGCATTGATGCATGTTGCCGAGCTGGGACCAGCCTGGCTGATGACCCCGGATCGCCTGCCCTTTCTGTTCGACAAGCTGGCCATGTCGGTCGGCCTCATAGTACCCATAGGTGCCATGGCCCTCACCTTCCTGCTCGGCTTCGGCCTGCTGGAACTGATCGGGGTACTGATGCAGCCCGTGATGCGCCCGCTATGGCGCACACCGGGACACTCCGCCATCGATGCGGTGGCCTCGTTCGTCGGCAGCTATTCGGTTGGTCTGCTCATCACCAACCGGGTCTTCCTCGCGGGCAAATACACGGTGCGGGAAGCCGTCATCATAGCCACCGGGTTTTCCACCGTGTCGGCCGCCTTCATGATCATTGTGGCCAAGACCCTCAACCTGATGGAACACTGGAACTTCTATTTCTGGTCCACCCTGGTGATCACCTTTGTCATCACCGCCATTCTGGCGCGCGTGCCCCCCATCTCCAACATGGCCCATCACGGGGAGACCGATGAGCCACTGCCCGCCGGCATGCGCCGCTGGCAAGCCGCGCTGGCATCCGGGCTGGCTCAATCCCGTCAGGCGGACCCAGTGCTGCGCCAGTTGCAGGACAACCTCAAAGATGGCCTCAGCATGGCGGCCGCCGTGGTGCCTACCATATTGTCGGTCGGCCTGCTCGGCCTGCTGCTGGCACAGCACACCCCCTTGTTCGATCTGCTGGGCTGGCTGCTGTGGCCCCTGACCTGGTTGCTTGATCTGGGCGAGCCACTGGAGACAGCCAGATCGCTCTCGGCCGGGTTGGCTGAGATGTTCCTGCCCGCCATCCTGCTCAAGGATGCGGATCTGCTGGTGCGCTATGTCACCGCCGTGGTGTCGGTCAGCTCTGTCCTCTTCTTCTCCGCCTCCATTCCCTGCATCCTGGCCACCAGGATCCCGGTGAGCGTGGGCCAGCTGGTAGTGATCTGGTTCCTGCGCACCCTGCTCGGCATAGTGCTGGCCGCACTCTGCGGCAAGCTGGCCATGGCGGCAGGCTGGCTCAGTTAAGCGAGGTGGCAACGCTGGTGATGAAGCGCAAGCGCGTGCACAAACCAGGAAGGCGCCCGAGGGCGCCTTCCTTTTTTGCACAGCAGCCATGGACCCGCCACAACAGGGGCTGGATTGGCACGCACGCATAAAAAAACGCAGCTGATACAGAGTGCCTGCATCAACTGCGTTCTGGTCATGCTTGATGGGGCTTGCCATGCCAGATGGGGAAGGTATGAAACACCCACCCTGCGCCACATCGCGGGAACATCAGACCGCTCTGGCCCTTAGCCCGCGCCCCTGTCGAAGCATTGGATTGACATCCTTAGAAGGGCAGCTTCATGCCCGGGGGCAGTTGCATGCCGCCGGTCAGTTCGCCCATCTTGGTCTTGTTCTGCTCTTCCACACGACGAACGGCATCGTTGACGGCGGCCGCGACCAGATCTTCGATCATCTCTTTGTCATCTTCCATCAGGCTCGGGTCGATCTCGATGCGACGCACGCTGTGGCTGCCGGCCATGGTGACCTTGACCATGCCAGCACCGGCTTCGCCGACCACTTCCATCTGGGCAAGCTGCTCTTGCATCTTCTGCATGCGCTCTTGCATCTGTTGGGCCTGCTTCATCAGGTTCCCCATTCCACCTTTACCAAACATATGTCGTCTCTCGTCTTGAAATCCGGCATCCAGCGCCGGGCTGTGGGCTTGTTCTGTCCTAGATGGGGACAGGCAAACCCCTTTTCAACCGGGCACCGGGCCCGGCATGGGTGTTAAACATCGAATTCAATTGCTTAGCGGCTCTATGCTCTCGTGGTGGAGCACGGCGCCGAATCGCTGAACTAAAAACTGCACGTTGGGATCCTGCTCCAGATCCCGGCTCACCTGCTCGCGCACTCCCAGGTAGAGGCGGTGCTCTATCTCCAGCGGCGTCTCCTTATCGGGCACCAGACCTAGGGTCACCTCCACCTGCACGGCCTGGCCCAGCTCGGGGCTTATTATCTCGGCCAGATCGGCGCGGGCCCGATCGCTGATGAGGTGGCGCTGCTCAGGCTTGAGGGTCAGCAGCACAATGTTTCCCTGCTGGCTCATGACAGAGTTGATCGCCAGCTGACGCAACCGGCCGCCGACCCCGGTGCGGGCAATCAACTCGGCCCAGGGATCACCGCAGTTGACCAGCAAGGAGGACGGGATCAGTCTGGCGACCTCTTCCCCCTCCTCGGGTTGGCTGTCGCTCTCCAGCTCATCCCAGTCGATGGTCTCCATCACGGAGGCCGCCGTCGGCTGTGGTTCGCTGGCAGCAGCAATCTGGGGCATCGCGGGTGCGGCACTTGGCACGGCAGGCGCTACCTGCGCCCTCGCGGCCGGCGTACCGTCCAGATCCCAGGGCGGCAGATCGTCCGGATTGGGACTAGCCCTGGCGGGAACCTGAACCGGGGCAGCCTGACCATAGGCAGGCCCGGCGCTGGCCGCCGGTGCCCGGTGCGGCATGGGTGCACTGGCAGCGGCATCGCTAAAACCTTGGCTCAGGTACTCCTCGTAATCGCTGCCACTGTCGTCATAGGCATCGAGCGGCGGCAGCTCCTCATAACCCGCAACCGCTGAACTCTGGGTCGGCGCCACGGTGGCAGCTTGCCAGCCGGTAGAGGCTGGTGCAGCAACTGGCGGCGCAATAGGGCTGGCCTCGGGGGCCGCCACCGGCCGGGTGGGCGCAACGCGAGGGGGGGCAGACGCAACGGCGGTAACCCCTGGTTCACCACGCAGGCGGCTGCGCAGCAGATTGCGCTTGCCCAGCAGGCTCTGCATGCTGGACGCAGCAGAAGGCGCCGCTTCCGGCTCGGCAACGGGAGCCGCCTCGATGTGAGGCTCGGGGGATGGCAGTACTGCCAATGAGGCGTCCTGCCGCGCGTCGTCACGCCTGCTGACGGGAGCCATTGGCTCACTCGCGCCAGAGGATCCCTCATAGCCCATCTGCTGCGCCTCACGCAGCAACTCGTCCTGCTCGGCAAACAGCGGCGCACTCAGCGCATCGCTGGTGCTCTCTTGCTCATCCGCAGAGAGGGGGATGACAGGCTCGGCCTGCACAAGGGTGTGATCCCCCGGCGTGGGGGTCGGAACATCACCAGATACAGCCGGTTGGGGCACAGTCGCTGTGGCCGAAGCGGGGGCTGGCTCAACCCCCTGAGGCTTTCCCAGCGAGGCCGGTGCGGTCCTTCCTGCCACGGCAAGTCCGGGCGGCAGAGCGGCAAGGTTGGCCGGGTGCACGGCCTCACGGCGCGGGGAGAAGGCCAGCATGCGCAGGCAGGTCATCTCGAGCGCGGTGCGGCCATCGGGCGCCCAGGGCAGATCCTTGCGCCCCCCCAGCACTATCTGGTAGCAGAGCTGTACCTCTTCCGGACTCATGGCCTGGGCCAGCTGCAACAGGGCATCGGCATCGGCCCCCTGCTCCTGTACGGTGGCGGGCAGCAGCTGGGCCATGGCAATGCGATGGAGCAGCCCTTCCAGCTCGGCGTGCAGCTGATCAAAATCGGGACCCAGGGTCGCAATCTCGGTGATCTTGGCCATGGTCGCCGGGGCATCCTGGCGCAGGATGGCCTCCAGCAACTGGTGAAGGTGGCGATGATCCAGCGTCCCCAGCATGGCCAGCACGCTCTCGAGGCGTACGCTGCCATTGCCGTGGGCCAGCGCCTGATCGGTCAGGCTCAGGGCATCGCGCATGCTGCCGTCGGCCGATTTGGCCAGGGCCTGCAAGGCGCGCGGCTCGAACGGTTGCCCCTCCTGATCCAGCACCCACTCCAGCTGCTTGGCGATCTGGGTCTGATCCAGACTCTTCAGATGGAACTGCAGGCAGCGGGAAAGGATGGTAATGGGCAGCTTCTGCGGATCCGTGGTGGCTAGCAGGAACTTCACATAGGGGGGCGGCTCTTCCAGGGTTTTGAGCAGGGCGTTGAAGCTGTGGCGCGACAACATGTGCACCTCATCGATGAGGTAGACCTTGAAGCGGCCACGGGCCGGCCGGTACTGCACGTTGTCGAGCAGCTCGCGGGTGTCTTCCACCTTGGTGCGGGACGCCGCATCGATCTCCAGCAGATCGACAAAGTTCCCCTGATCGATCTCGCGGCAGGTGTCGCACACACCGCACGGATGGCTGCTGATCCCCTGCTCGCAATTGAGACTCTTGGCCAGAATGCGGGCTATGGTGGTCTTGCCAACCCCACGGGTACCGCTCAGCAGATAGGCGTGATGCAGCCGTCCCTGATCCAGGGCGTTGGTCAAGGCGGTCAGCACATGGTGCTGGCCTACCACTTGTTCAAACGTATGGGGGCGCCATTTACGCGCCAGAACCTGATAGCTCATAAGTCTCGATGCAGGGATGACAAGGCATTGAGGCAGAATGCTAACACAAATGCCAGGCGGGCTGTATCGGCTATCGGCGAGGTCGGGAGGGATCGCTTGAATTTCAAACCGATGCCCGGATGGGCACCGGTTTCGGGACACGCAACAGGCTGACGAGGCCTGCGTTGCATCCTGGGGGATTACTCGCCGGCCAGTTCGACCAGTGAGACGACCTTGATGCCGGCCGCCGTCAGACGGGCATCGCCGCCCAGAGATGGCAGGGAGATGATGAAAGCCGCATCGGCCACATCACCACCGGCACGGCGGATGAGCTTGACGGTCGCATCGACGGTGCCGCCGGTGGCCAGCAGATCATCGACGACCAGCACCTTGTCACCCGGCACTATGGCATCTGTGTGCAGTTGCAGGGTGTCGGTACCGTATTCGAGGGCATAGGACTCCTCGATCACGTCGCGGGGCAACTTGCCCGGCTTGCGCACAGGCACAAACCCCAGGCCCATGGCGAAGGCGACCGGCGCACCAAAGATGAAACCGCGGGCCTCGGTGCCGACGATCTTGGTGATCCCTTGATCACGATAATGCTCAGCCAGCAGATCGATGGTGGCCTTGAAGGCCTCCGCGTTCTCTATCAGGCTGGTGATGTCACGAAACAGAATGCCCGGCTTCGGATAGTCGGGGATGGTCTTGATGCTCGCTTCGATAAATTTCAGGGTATCCGGATTCATTGTTTGACCGCTTATTTTTTGAGCCCAGGCGTGGCCGTATTTCTCGATTCCCGCCAGCGGGAAATAAAAAGGCCCGTCACGCAAAATGACAGGCCGACTCCATAGCATTATTGCCGCAATAGCTTAGGGACTTCACTTCGCCATTGCAACTGGCTCCAGTACCGGCAGACGCATTAACCAGGTGAGCAGGATCACCATTATGGCAATGAGCAGCAGCCTGACCCACAACAGGGGCACCACCGCCAGCGACACCGAGAAGGAGATCAGGATGAAGATGATGGCCCGGCGCCGGGCGTGGCGGCGAATGCCGCGATACTGCTGCCAATCGGCGATGGGAGGACCAAACCAGGGGTGAGCCAGCAGCCAGCGGTGAAAACGGGGGGACGAGCGGGCAAACAGCGCCGCCGCCAACAACATGAAGGGGGTGGTCGGCAACAACGGCAACACGATTCCTATGATGCCGGTGACGAATGCCAACCAGCCCAATCCCATCAGACACCAACGTTTCATGGCCGCTCCTCTTCAATCCAGCTCTGCTTAGCCTAACAGAGTTGACCCGAAAGCTGACAGCCCAGCCCCGCGAGCGGCGGCTGATTAGGCTCAACGAGTGGGCTGACGGCTGACAAGACCGGCCATTGCCACTACAATCTGCGCTCTTTTTTCTCCCCTTGTCTTCGGAAGCAGCTATGCGCGTTATTTTGGCCCCCATGCAGGGGGTGCTGGATCACCTGATGCGGGAGGTACTCACCTCCGTCAACGACTACGACCTCTGCGTCAGCGAATTTATCCGCGTGGTCGATCAGCTGCTGCCTGCCAAGGTGTTTTATCGCCTCTGCCCCGAACTCAAGCAGGGCGGCAAGACCCGCGCCGGCACCCCGGTACGGGTGCAACTGCTGGGGCAACACCCCGAATGGCTGGCCGAGAACGCGGTGCGCGCCATCGAACTAGGCTCCCCCGGGGTCGATCTCAACTTCGGCTGCCCCGCCCCCACGGTGAACAAGAGCAAGGGCGGCGCCGTCTTGCTCAAAGAGCCCGACACCATCTACCGCATCGTCAAGGCGGTACGGGAGGCTGTGCCTGCCCACCTGCCGGTCAGCGCCAAGATCCGCCTCGGATACGATGACAAGGATCTCTACCTGGAGAACGCCCAGGCCGTCTATCAGGCGGGGGCCAACGAGCTGGCGGTGCATGCCCGCACCAAGCGCGAAGGCTACAAGGCCCCGGCCCACTGGGAGTATGTGGACGCCATCCGCCGCGCCCTGCCCATCCCGGTCACCGCCAACGGCGAGATCTGGGATCATCAGGATGCGCTGACCTGTGCCAGCGTCTCCGGCTGTGATGCCCTCATGGTCGGGCGCGGCGCCATCTCCCTGCCCAACCTAGCCAACGTGATGAAGACAGGCTGCGCCCACATGAGCTGGGCCCAGGTGCTGCAGCTGATGGTGAACTACACGGAGCAGGATCTGGCCAGCGAGAAGGCGGACTACTACCCCAGCCGCATCAAGCAGTGGTTCAGCTACCTGAAGCGGGAATACCCGCAAGCCGACCTGCTGTTTCGCGACATCCGGCTGCACAAAGAGACGGATCCCATCCGGGAGGCCTTGCTGCAAGCCTCGAAAACTGTGATCTAACCGTCCTTTACTTGACGCATATCATCTTGATAATCCTGTCGTCTCCCTATACTGCCCTGGATTTGTAATTCGTCTGTTGGGGGCTAGTGTGTGTGAAATGACGCAAGCTCGGTTGGCCGTGTGGCGTGATCGCCTGCTGACTGACTGGGCGCAAGTAAGAGAAGAGTTGATCGGCCAGCTCAAAGCCTGTCGGCGTGACGAGTGGGCGGAAAAAGTGGATCACTGCGAACGGGATCAGCTGGTGGATCTGACCAGTCGCCTCGACTTGCCCAAGGTGGAGCAGAGCGTGGCCAGCCTCAAGCGGATCGATGCCGCCCTCTGTCAAATGGATCTGGGTCTCTATGGCCTCTGTTCCGATTGCGAAGAGCCGCTTGCCATCGAGCAGCTCGAACAGGATCCGACCCTGCAACGCTGCCCGCGCTGCGAAGCCCGCTATCGCAAGGGATTCCACGCCCACGAACTCTGAGGGATGCACTTTCGTGCATCCTCGCTTCCGGGCTGGTCAGCCTGCCGTTTCTATCCAATAATCAACAACAACCACGCTGAACAGGGACAGATCCGTGTACAGAGTCTTGTTGTTATGGTGTCTGTGTTGCACCGCCTGGGCACAGGAGTCACTGGTCGTGGGCTGGTCAAGCTGGCATCCGTTCAGCTTTCGCGATGAACAGCAGCAGTTGCAGGGGCTGGACATCGACTTGCTGGAGGCCATCTTCAGCCGGGCCGGTTTTGATGCCAGTTACAGCGAGATGCCCTGGGCCCGCGTGCTGCGCGAGCTGGAGTTCGGCTCCATACAGTTGGCCATGTCCGCCAGTCAAACCGCCCAGCGCGAACAGTTCGCCCGCTTTTCCATTCCCTATCGCAATGAAGAGACTGTGCTGCTCATCCGGCGCCAGGACACGTCACGCTGGCAGGGAATAGCCCAGCTCTCCGATCTGCTGCCTCACACCGAGTTCACCATAGGCATGCTGCGCGACTTTGACTATGGCGTGGATTTTCGTGCCTTCATGCAATCTCCCCAGCTGAAGGATCGCCTGCTCGTCAGGCTGCGGCTGGATCAGCTGGTGAAATTGCTGCTGGCAGGCCGCATCCAGGGTGTGGTCATGGATCCCATGGGGCTGCAGGAACTGAGCCTCGTTGGCATGCCACTCGATGAGCTGACCATCTTGCTCACTATCCAGCAGACACCCGTGCATTTGATGCTGAGCCGCCGTACCACCACGCCCCAGCAGTTGCAACGGCTCGATGAGGCCATCCGGGCGCTGCTGCAGAGCCCGGAATATAGGCAGATCCTCGCACGCTACCGCTACCCGCTGCAGTGAGGCATAGTGAGACAGATAAAAAAATGGGCCCATCGGGCCCATTGTTGACTGTATAGCTTATTGTGCCAGCAGGTGACCTACCAGCTCATGACGCCACCCTTGCAGCAGCATGGGCTTGTCGGCGCGAGCGCGCTCTTCATCGCTCATGCGCCAGCTCCAGGTGAAGTACTGGTGAATGATCTTCTTGCTCGCCACCAGTTCCGGCGGAATGTTGCTGGCCTTGGCCTTCTCTTCCACCATCCCCTTGATGCGCTTGAGCTCGGCCTTGTACTGGGGATAATCCACCAGCCGGCGAATGGGCTCTGGCCAGCTCGCAGGGTCGCTCTGCTGGGCCGTCGCGACTATGTCCAGCATCCGCTTGCCGTGGATCTTGATTTCGATGGGAGCCAGCCCCAGCTCGTTGAGATCGCGCAGCGATGTGGGTTTGCGCTCCGCCACCTTGAACAGGTGCAGCTCCTTGACCACGAAGTTGAGGGCCAGATCCCGCCGTACTGCCTCTTGCTGGCGCCAGGCGGCCAGCTCGCGCAGTATGGCCAGTTCACGGCGCCCCAGTTGCCAGGCATTGATTATCTCGAGATAGGCCTGACGGGGATCGCTGCCCTGGGTTTTGCGGGCCGAGTGGTTCTGACACTCCTGCTCGAACCAGGCAAACTTGCCGCTCTCGTGCAGCCGGGCCATCACCTTCTCGTAGAGCGGCATCAGGTAGAACACATCGGCCGCCGCGTATTCGAGCTGACGCTCGGTGAGCGGACGGGCCAGCCAGTCGGTACGGGCCTGATCCTTCTCCAACTCCACCCCGAGGAACTCCTTGACCAGGGCGCCGAAGCCCACCGAGACGCCGTGCCCCAGGAAGGCAGTCGCCAGCTGGGTATCGTGCATCTGATTGGGCAGATGGCCGGCCTCGTGCTGGATCAGCTCCAGATCTTCGCCGGAGGCGTGCAATATGGCGATCTGCCCTGCCCGACCAAGCCGTTGCCAGAGAGGGGTGAGATCCAGGGCCAGAGGATCCAGCAGGGCCAGATGCTCGCCATCATAGATCTGGAACAGGCCCAGTTGGGGGTAATAGGTGCGGGTGCGGACGAATTCAGTATCTATGGCCAGGGGAACGTCGGCCAAGGAAGCGAGATACTGTTCCAGTTCGGCTTGCTGTGAAATGAGTTGATAGTGCATCTTTGCCTGCGCGTTGATCAGGGCCAAAAGAAAAAACCGTGGCATGACCCACGGTTTTGCATGACAGCGGCGCATCGCCCGCTATTACTGCTTGGCAATTTCCTCGTCGCGCAGCACGCGGCGCAGGATCTTGCCCACATTGGTCTTGGGAAGTTCGTCGCGAAATTCTACCAGTTTCGGCACCTTATAGGCAGTCAGATGTGTGCGGCAGTGGGCAATAATCTCGTCCTCCTGCAGTTTTGCATCTTTCTTGACCACGAAGATCTTCACCAGCTCGCCGGAAACCTTGTGCGGCACGCCGACCGCCGCCACTTCCAGCACCTTGGGGTGAAGCGCCACCACGTCCTCGATCTCGTTCGGATAGACGTTGAAACCCGAGACCAGGATCATGTCCTTCTTGCGATCGACGATCTTGAAGAAGCCCTGCTCGTCGCACACGGCGATGTCGCCGGTACAGAGCCAACCATCCTGCATCACCTCGGCAGTAGCCTCTGGACGCTGCCAGTAACCCACCATCACCTGAGGGCCGCGCACCTGCATCTCGCCGGGCTTGCCAAATTCGGTGATCACCTGACCGGCGTCATCCACCAGCCGGATGTCGGTGGAACAAACCGGCAGACCGATGGATCCGTTGTAGTCGAGCAGATCGTAGGGGCAGACGCTCACCAGCGGCGAACACTCGGTCAGGCCATAACCTTCCAGCAGCGGGGTATCGGTCAGCCCCTTCCACTGTTCGGCCACCGCCCGTTGCACCGCCATGCCCCCCCCTATGGTCAGCTTCAGCTTGCTGAAATCCATCGACTGGAATTCGCCGTTGTTGACCAGGGCATTGAACAGGGTGTTGACCCCTGTGATGCAGGTGAAGGGGTATTTTCTGATCTCTTTGACGAAGCCCGGGATGTCGCGCGGGTTGCTGATGAGCAGGTTGTATCCCCCCATGCGCATGAACAACAGGCAGTTCACGGTCAGGGCGAAGACATGGTAGAGCGGCAGTGCCGTGACCACGAACTCCTTGCCCCGCTCCAGCATGGGGCCGTAGACGCCGAGGCACTGCTCGACGTTGGCGATCATGTTGCGATGGGTCAGCATGGCCCCCTTGGAGAGGCCTGTGGTGCCGCCTGTGTACTGCAGGAAGGCGAGATCGTCGTTGGTGATCTCGGGCTTGATGTACTGCAGGTAGCGTCCCTTGGAGAGAGCCTGACGCATGGTGCTGGCGTGGGGCAGATTGTATTTGGGCACCAGTTTCTTGACGTATTTCACCACGAAGTTGACGAGCGTGCCCTTGGCCAGCCCCAGGTTGTCGCCCATGCGGGTCAGGATGACATGCTTGATCGGGGTGTCGTAAACCACTTTTTCCAGGGTATGGGCAAAGTTGGAGACGATGACGATGGCCTTGGCACCCGAGTCCTTGAGCTGATGCTCCAGCTCGCGCGGGGTATAGAGCGGGTTGACGTTCACCACTATCATGCCGGCGCGCAGTATGCCGAACACGGCGATGGGGTATTGCAACAGGTTCGGCATCATCACCGCCACCCGATCACCCTGGCTGAGCTTGAGCTCGTTTTGCAGGTAGGCGGCAAAGGCGCGGGACTGCTCTTCCAGTCGGCGGTAGGTGATGGTCTGCCCCATGTTGACGAAGGCAGGCTGATCGGCGAATTCGGTCACCGATGCCTCAAACATGTCGACCAGGGAGCTGTATTGGTCTGGGTTGATCTCGGCGGGGACCCCTTCCGGATAACGCTTCAGCCAGACTTTTTCCACGAACTTCTCCTGCATAACTAGCACCTGTGCGCTCACTGTGTTGCCTCCGTCCCTGTTCACATCCATTTAAATCGGTTGTTTTAAGCTCATGCTCTAATGCCGCACATATTTACATAGGGCAACATCAATTAACAGCAAATTAACAACGGAAAAGTGTGAGGGGGAAGACAAACCTGGAATTATTGAAAGCCGGTGATTCTACCGAATTTGACAAAATTTTTCGATACAAACGGCGGTATCGACCGAATTTTCCATATGAAAATGGTGGTTTCCCGCCAAAACGACCATTTCTATTCGCTCGAATGCGCCATGACGCAACTGCCACTGCGCCAGCAGGCTGGCAAAGCCCTGCTCGCCCTGGATAAACAGCACAGGGCAGCGGATGGCCCGGATCAACGCCTGGGCCTGGCCTTCGCTCATGCGCAGTGGCGACAGATCCCGCAATCTGGGATCGCTGCGCCAATGCCAGCGCCCTGCCCGCTCCACCAGTTGTCGCTCACAGATAAGCCGCGCCGCGTTCGGGGCAATGTCCGCCACCTTGCAACGGGCCATTGCCGCTTCCTCGATGGAGGCAAAACCATTGGAGACCCGCTCACGGGTGCGGCTGCGATTTAAAATCGCCCGCCGCAGCTGAGCCGGCACCTCCTCATCGGGCTGGCTCAAGGGGCCCAGCCCCTCCAGCATGATGAGCCGCTCCACCAGCTCGGGAAAGACACCGGCATAGGCGGAGGCGATCAGTGCCCCGAGGGAGTGACCGAGCAGGCTGAAACGCGGCCAGCCTGCCGCCTGAACGATCTGGTAGAGATCGTCCAGCCAGTCGACAAAGACATAGGGGGTGGTTTTGTGATCCGAGTGACCATGGCCCGGCAGATCGACGCAGATCAGATGAAAATCAGCCAGATAGGGGGCCAGAGGCAGAAAGCTGGCGCCGTTGTCGAGCCAGCCGTGCAAGGCGATCAGCAGCGGCTTGCCCTGCTGCTCGTTGTCAAGCAAGGCCACCCAACGACCATCGGTCAGGGTGACCATTTTCTCCTGCATGATGAGTGTCATGAGCAACCTTAGCGACGCAGCGGCCGTCTCGGCCAGAAGGGATCATAGAAGGGGTCGTAGAAATAAGGGTCCATGTAGCGGATCTCCACCTCCTTCACCGGCGGCCACAGCTTGCTGGAGCTGACATCGAGCACGGAGAAGCGATACTTGTGCTGGCCAATCTGGCCATCCACCGGCTTGCCGACAGTGCCGAGCACCGTCAGGCTGCGCCCCTTGGCGTACAGGGTCGGATCGACGAAGCCCTTCATGACAGCGAAAAACCGACCCGGGCTCTGCTCGGTCTGCTCCGGCACGCCGTTGGATTTGAGCGGCAGATAAACCATTTCGATGACACTCTTCTCCGTCAAATTGTGCACCGCCGAGATGACCCCGCTCCAGCGCGCCGGCTTGCCTTCCTGACCAGCCAGGGCTGGCTGATACGCCACCAGCTGGCTTTCCGGCTCATAGGCCAGCTCCTTGGGCACGGAGCTGCACGCGCCGAGCAACAAGCCCGCTACCCCTAACACAATCGCACGTTTCATCATGTCACTCTCCTGTTTGCCGAATACCGAACCTGTTACCAGACCCTGTCCGGCATGGGGATCTTGGTTTACGGCAGGGGCGACCGGCATGCCACGCCGCTTTCTGCCCTTATTCGCGACCCGGCAATTTTTTCCAGGTTACCTTGTCTCGCAAGTATACCGGGGTGGCCTGCTCCACAGGTACAGCCTCCCCCGCCAGCAAGGCGGCACGCGCCAGCGGCAGCATGTCGACGGCCGCCGGGAAGCGCACCTGGCTCATGACAACCTCCTCGGCCAGACTACCCAGGATCTCGCCATAGGTCTCAAAGCCGGTGCCGACACGGGTCCAGCGACCCGCCAGCGGGCCAGACGCCACCAGCGCAGCCGGATCGCTCACGACCTCTTCGCCCACCAGCTGCATGCGGCCCTCCTTCAGCGCGTACTGACCGAAGTAGACCTCCCCCATGCGCGCATCGATGGCGGTCAACACCCGCTCGGCGCCTTCCAGCCGATAAGCCCCCTGCGCCATGGCGGCCAGCGTGGAGATGCCGATGAGCGGCACGCCAACCCCGAAGGCCAGCCCCTGGGCCACGCTGATCCCGATCCGCACGCCGGTGAAAGAACCCGGACCACGCCCGAACGCGATGGCATCGAGCTCGCTCAAGGCTATCCCGGCATCGTCCAACACAGCCTGAACCATGGGCAAGATTTTACGGGTGTGATCCCGCGGCGCCTCTTCCCAGCGAGAGAACAGCTTGTCGCCCACCAGCAGGGCAGCGGAGCAGGCTTCGGTGGCGGTATCAACGGCCAGGATCTTCAACTCGTTCATGCTTTCCAATCTCTATAAAATCAGTCAATTACGTAACCGGCAAGCAAGTTGTGCTCGCCCGTTGTTCAATTCTGTCATCTATCTGCAAGCGGCTCGATGAAAAACCCTCGAAGCGGGCTGCGTGGCCGCCGCATCTCTTGAGAAAATAGCCTTAACTGCCATCAACAGGCCACTGGATACCCATCAGCGGGGCACCTATTCGCCGCGATCGAAGAAACTCCCCTGCGTCGCCAGTTCCAGGGTGCAGGGCACATAACCGGCAGCCTTATTCACCACGATCGAAGAAACTCCCCAGCGTCCCTAGCTCCCGGGTACGGGGAATGGCGGGCAGACTCTTGATAAAGGTGGCGCCGTAGGGTTTGTTGACCATTCGTGGATCACAGATGACCAGCACACCGTGATCACTGCGATCACGAATGAGCCGCCCCACCCCCTGTTTGAGCGCAATCACCGCCTTGGGCAGCTGGAGCTCGGCGAAGGGATCTCCCCCCTTGAGCTTGCAATCATCCACCCGCGCCTTGAGCAGCGGATCGTCTGGGCTCGCAAACGGCAGTTTGTCGATGATAACACAGGACAATGCCGCCCCTCGCACGTCGATCCCCTCCCAGAAACTGCTGGTCGCCACCAGCACGGCGCGCCCGTTCTCGACAAACTCCTTGAGCAGCCGCTGCTTGTTGTCCTCTCCCTGCAAGAGCACGGTACGACCTATCTCGCGGCGCAGCACCTCGGCCACCTGGCGCATCACCTGATGGCTGGTGCAGAGGAAGAAGCAGCCCCCCGGCGTCTTGTTGATAAGGGGGATCATCAGATTGGCCAGCTGTTCCCCCCGCCCGAAGGCGTTGGGCTCGGGCAGAAAACGGGGCACGCACAGCCGCGCCTGTTCGGCGTAATCAAACGGGCTGTCGAGGATGAGCTCGGCGCTGCCCGCGAGCCCGAGTTCCGCCACAAAGTGATCGAAGCGCATGTCCACCGTCAGGGTGGCGGAGGTGAAGATCCAGGCCACCTCGGGGCGCAGCACCTCGGCGCCAAAGCGCTCGGCCACCGACAGCGGGGTGATGTTGAGGGAGAAGTGCAGCCGCGAGCAGTCATACCAGTAGGAGAAACCGGTCTGGTTGATGGTCAACACCTCCCCAAGGCGGGCGCGCAGCTCGCAGATCCGCTCGAAGGCGTGATCCAGCTGCTCACCGCGCCCCAGCGCGAGTTTGAGCACCTCGTAACAGAGCCCGAGGGCATCGTTGAGGCGGGCCAGCGCCTGGGCCCAGAGCGGCTGGCGCAACATGTCGCGGGTATTGCCACGGCCGCCGTCCACCCCGAAGGCGAGGCGCAAATCCTGGCTGGCGATGGAGAGCCGGTCCGCCGCCTTGCCAAGCTGCCCCATGTCGTGGGCCTCGGCGCGATAGGCAAGCTGGATATCCTGCGCCAGATCCTGGATGGTGCGGCTGCCCACCGATTTGCCGAAGTAGTTGGTGGCTATCTCCGCCAACTGATGCGCCTCGTCGAACACATAAACCTGGGCTTCGGGCACAAGCTCGCCAAATCCGGTGTCTTTCACCGCCATATCGGCGAAGAAGAGGTGATGATTGATCACCACCACCTGGGCATCCATGGCGCGGCGGCGGGCCACCACCAGATGGCAGTCGTCGTAATAGGGGCAATCGCGGCCGAGGCAGTTGTCGTTGGTACTGGTGACGTGGGCCAGGATCTCGGCGTTTTCCTGCAGACCCGGGATGTCACCCACATCGCCGTTGTCGGTGGCGGTGGACCAGGATTTGACCTTGACCAGATCGTTGAGGATTTCCGGCTTTTGCAGATGGGATTCGCTGAGCAGGCGGTTCATGCGCTCTATGCACAGGTAGTTGCTGCGCCCCTTGAGCAGGGCCACAGGCGGGGTGTAGGAGAGCGCCCCCGTGATGGTGGGGAGGTCCCGGTAGAAGAGCTGCTCCTGCAGGTTCTTGGAGCCTGTGCTGATCACCACCCGCTTGCCGGACTCCAGCGCCGGCACCAGATAGGCATAGGTCTTGCCGGTGCCCGTGCCCGCCTCCACCAGCAGACGGCCACCGCTCTTGATGGCGCTGGAGACGGCCTCGGCCATGGCCAGTTGCGGGGCGCGGGCAACAAAGCCGTCGATGTGGCTGGCCAGAGGGCCATCTGGCTTGAACAGGGTCTGGATGGTCAAAAGGGCGTCCCGCAGCAAAAGCGGGCATTATGCCAAAAATGCGGTGAAAGCGGGACTGATAATGCGTTCAGACGAAGAGATCGATCTGGTGCTCTGGATCCGGCTTGTGATCGTCCTCTTCAGGCTTTGGTTGATCACGCTTGGCAGAGGGGTAGGCCTGCTGGCGCTGCTGGGACTCACCGTTGTCGGTGCTGGTCTTGCGCAACTGGTGCTTCTGGCTGATCTGGGTCACTTCCCGCTTGATGTCGTCAGGACTCGGGGTCGCTGGCGCCCGCGGCAAAATGGGGAACAACAGGTCCTGGCTGGGCATGATCTCGCCTCCTCTGGGGCATCTTGTCTAGTTATCGACCAAGAAACCGTTTTCTCAACTTTAATCGATGGAATCACATTTTCGAGTTGCTTTTTCCGTCAAGGAAGGTAGTTTAAATCGGGCGTCAACTACGACATCTTATTTGTAAAGGATTAGTTACATGAAGTTCACCCTGCTGAAGACTCATCACCACCATCATCATCCCGACTAGTCTTTCAGGAGGTTGACTGCTGGAAGACACTTAACTGGTGACTTCCAAAAGGACCGCAAGATTCATAAACCCTCGGAAGCACATACTTCCGAGGGTTTTTTCGTTTTTGACTAGAAGGAAATCGAGCAAATGGAAACACAACGCCTGCGTATCGCCATGCAAAAGTCCGGTCGTCTGAGCCAGGATTCCCAAGCCCTGTTCAAGAGCTGCGGACTCAAGATCAACCTGCGCGAGCAGCGTCTTATCGCCCATGTGGAAAACATGCCCATCGACATACTGCGGGTGCGTGATGACGACATCCCCGGTCTGGTGATGGAAGGGGTGGTCGACCTTGGCATCATAGGTGAGAACGTGCTGGAAGAGGCGCAGCTCATTCGCGCCTCCCAGGGGCTGCCCGCGGAAGTGAAAACCCTCAAGCAGCTGGATTTCGGGGGCTGCCGCCTGTCGCTGGCGGTGCCGGACGATGTGGCCTACACGGGGCCGCAAAGCCTGGCGGGCAAGCGCATCGCCACCTCCTACCCGGGCCTGCTCAAGCGCTTCTTCGATGAGCAGGGGCTCAATTTCAAGAGCGTCATGCTGGGCGGCTCGGTGGAAGTGGCCCCCCGCGCGGGTCTGGCCGATGCCATCTGCGATCTGGTCTCCACAGGCGCGACCCTGGAGGCCAACGGCCTCAAAGAGGTAGAGGTGATCTACCGCTCCAAGGCGGTGCTGGTGCAAGCCCCCAACCCCTTGAATGAGGCCAAGCAGAAGCTGATCGACAAGCTGCTGCCCCGTATCCAGGGCATGCAGCAGGCGCGCGAGAGCAAGTACATCATGCTGCACGCCCCCAAAGACAAACTCGATGCCATCACGGACCTGCTGCCCGGCGCCGAGCGCCCCACCATAATGCAGCTGGCCGGTGACACCAATCAGGTGGCGCTGCACGTGGTATCCAGCGAGACCCTGTTCTGGGAAACCATGGAGCAGCTCAAGGCGCTCGGTGCCAGCTCCATCCTGGTGCTGCCCATTGAAAAAATGATGGAATAAGGAGGGGACACCATGCAGACCCTGATCTGGAAGACCCTCTCCCCCGCCCAGCAAACCGACGTGCTGACCCGGCCCGCCCTCAATGACGAGGCGGACATAGGCGCCGTGGTCAAGGAGATCATCGCAGCCGTGCGCAGCCGTGGCGACGAGGCCCTGCGCGAGCTCGGCCTGCGTTTCGAACGCGCCCCCCGTGAACAACTGCGGGTCAGCGAGGCCGAAATCGAGGCCGCCTGCGCCCGGCTGGATGATGACATCAAGGGTGCCATCGAAGCCGCGATTGCCAATATTCGCACCTTCCACGCCGCCCAGGTGCAGCCGGTGGTGCGGGTCGAGACCCAGCCCGGCGTGGTGTGCGAGCTGCGTACCCAGCCCATCAGCCGGGTCGGTCTTTATGTGCCGGGGGGCAGTGCACCGCTCCCCTCCACCGTCATGATGCTGGCCATTCCGGCACGCCTAGCTGGTTGCCGTGAGGTGGTGCTCTGCACCCCGTCGCCGGCCAGCGACGAGATACTGTTTGCCGCCCGCGCCTGCGGCGTCGAGAAGGTGTTCGCTATCGGCGGCGCCCAGGCCATCGCCGCCATGGCCTATGGCAGCGAGAGCATCCCCAAGGTGGACAAGATCTTCGGCCCGGGCAACGCCTACGTGACCGAGGCCAAGGGCCAGGTCTCCCGTGACTGGCGCGGCGCCGCCATCGACATGCCTGCCGGCCCCTCCGAGGTACTGGTGATTGCCGACGAGAGCGCCAACCCCGCCTTCGTGGCAGCAGATTTGCTTTCCCAGGCCGAGCACGGTCCCGACAGTCAGGTGGTGCTGGTCACCACCTCACCCCTGCTGGCCGATGCCATTGCCGGCGAGATCAAGGGCCAGCTGGCCCGGCTCAGCCGCCGCGAGATCGCCGCCAAGGCGCTGGGCGCCAGCCTGGTGATCCTCTGCGACAGCCTGGACGAGGCCTGCGCCATCTCCAACGCCTATGCGCCGGAGCACCTGATAGTGCAGACCCGGGCGCCACGGGAACTGCTTGGCAAGCTCGAGAACGCCGGCTCCATCTTCCTTGGGGCATGGACACCGGAGTCGGTCGGCGATTACGCCAGCGGCACCAACCACACTTTGCCCACCTACGGCTACGCCCGCACCTGCTCGAGCCTGGGGCTGGCCGATTACCAGCGCCGCTACACCGTGCAGGAGCTGAGCGTCGAGGGCATCCAGGGGCTCGGCCCCATAGTCCAGCGCATCGCCCAGGCAGAAGGGCTCGATGGCCACAAAAACGCCGTCACCCTCAGATTGAGCGCACTTTCAAACCAGCCGCAAAAGGATTTGTCATGAGCATCGCCAATCTGGCCCGACGCGTAGTGCGGGCCCTCACCCCTTACCAATCCGCCCGCCGCATCGGCGGCAAGGGCCACATCTGGCTCAATGCCAACGAGGCGCCACAGGCCTACCCCTTCACCATCGAGGGAAATCGCCTCAACCGCTACCCCGAGCCCCAACCGGCCGAGGTGGTCAACGGCTACGCCGCCTATGCGGGGGTGAGCCCAAGTCAGGTGCTGGTGAGCCGGGGCGCCGACGAGGCCATAGAGCTGCTTGTTCGCACCTTCTGCGAGGCGGGGCAGGATCAGATCCTGATCTGCCCGCCCACCTACGGCATGTACGCCATCAGTGCCGAGACCTGTGGTGTGGGTATCGTCGAACAGCCTTTGACTGCCGGCCGTCAGCCGGACTGGGCCGCCATCGCCGACCGCCTCTCCGACGTCAAGCTGGTGTTCCTCTGCTCCCCCAACAACCCCACCGGGGATCTGATGGGTCGCGACGGCCTCATCGCCCTGCTGGAGAAGGCCAGAAAGCGCGCCATTATCGTGGTCGACGAGGCCTATATCGAGTTCTGTCCAGAGGCGTCCGTGGTGGACTTGCTGGCCCGTTTCCCCAATCTGGTGGTGACCCGCACCCTCTCCAAGGCCTTTGCTTTGGCCGGGATCCGCTGCGGCTTTACGCTGGCGAGCCCCGAGGTGATCGCCATGCTGGCCAAGGTGATAGCTCCCTACCCCATCCCGGATCCCATCGCCCAGATAGCGGCGCAGGCGCTCTCCCCCATGGGACTGGAGCTGATGCAGGAGCGGGTCACCGAGCTCAACAAGCAGAAGGCGATGATCAAGGCCGAGTTGGCTAGCCTGGCCTGCGTGCGGGAGCTTTTCGAGGACAAGGGCAACTTCATACTGGTGCGCTTCGTTGACGGCGCCACCGTCTTTGCCGCCATGAAGGCCGCCGGCATCATATTGCGGGATTTCTCCACCAAACCGGGCCTGGACAACAGCATTCGCATCACCATCGGCTATCAGGGCGAAATGGACGCCGTGATCGCAGTATTGCGAGACGTCTCGGCCAACCAGATGCCACTCAACAACCCGTCTGCCGCCAGCGTATAAGGATGTCATTGATGAAGACCCCGTTTTTGTTTATCGACCGCGACGGCACCCTGATTGAAGAGCCGGTGACCGACAAGCAGGTGGACAGCCTCGCCAAGCTGCGCTTCGAGCCCATGGTGATCCCTGTGCTGCGCGAGCTGCAGGCCGCCGGTTACGTGCTGGTGATGGTGACCAACCAGGATGGGCTGGGTACGGCCAGCCTGCCGCTGGAAAACTTCCAGCCGCCCCACGACCTGATGATGCACCTGTTTGAATCGCAAGGGGTCCACTGGGAACAGGTGCTGATCTGCCCGCACTTCCCGACTGACGGCTGCAGCTGCCGCAAGCCGAACCTCGGGCTGGTGAAGGAATATCTGGCCTCCGGTCGCATCGATTTCGCCAACTCTTTCGTGATTGGTGACAGACAGACCGACCTGCAGCTCGCCGACAACATGGGTATCCGTGGCATTCGCTATCAGCCGCAGGATCACGACTGGCTCGCCATCCGTGATCAGCTGCTGTCCAAGGGACGCGTGGCCGAAGTGGAGCGCTACACCAAGGAGACCCGCATCCAGGTGGCGGTGGATCTCGACAAGAGCGGCGGCAACCAGATCGCCACCGGCATAGGCTTCTTCGATCACATGCTGGATCAGATAGCGACCCACGCCGGTTTCAGACTCAAGCTGAAGGTGAGCGGCGATCTGCACATCGACGATCACCACACGGTGGAAGATGTAGGGCTGGCGCTGGGTCAGGCCATGCGCCAGGCGCTCGGCAACAAGCGCGGCATAGGTCGTTTCGGCTTCGTGCTGGCGATGGACGAGGTACAGGCGGTGATCGATGCACGCCCGCTCACCGAGCAGGAAGTGAGTACCGCCCTAGACTTGAGCGGCCGCCCCTACTTCGTGTTTGACTGCCCGAGCGGCTTTGGCCGCGACAGCGTGGGCGAGATGGCCACCGAGATGGTGCCCCACTTCTTCCGCTCCTTGTCGGATGCCATGGCCATCACATTGCAGATGAAGGTCGGCAGCGGTAACACCCACCACCAGGTGGAGGCGTTGTTCAAGGGCTTTGGCCGCGCCCTGCGCCAGGCCATCCGGGTGGAAGGGAGCGAGCTCCCCTCCAGCAAGGGAGTCTTGTAATGGCAACGAACTCTCAGAAACTGGTCATCATCGACACCGGCTGCGCAAACCTGGCCTCGGTCAGAATGGCGTTCGAGCGCCTCGGCGTACAGCCGCTGGTTTCCAGCAAGGCGGCCGATATCGAGAGTGCCGACAAGCTGATCCTGCCCGGGGTGGGCACAGCCGTGGCGGCCATGAAAAACCTCAACGAGCGCAATCTGGTGCCCCTCATTCGCGCCGCCAAACAGCCGCTGCTGGGCTTTTGCCTCGGCATGCAGATGCTGGCGGAGGCGTCCGAAGAGAGCATGAGTGCAGATGGCAGCAGCGGCGATCTGATCGACTGCCTCGGCATAGTGCCGGGCAAGATCCGGCTGATGGAGGTGGGCAAGCTGCGCCTGCCCCACATGGGCTGGAACCAGATTGAACACGACGAGCGCCATCCCCTGCTCAAGGGGATCCCAAGCGGCAGCTACTTCTATTTCGTCCACTCCTACGCCCTGGAGGTGACAGACGCGACGCTCGCCACCTGTGACTATGGCAAGCCGTTTACCGCCATCGTCGGGCGGGACAACTTCTTCGGCGCCCAATTCCACCCGGAACGCTCAGGCGCGGCGGGTGCCCGTTTACTGCAAAACTTTCTGGAGCTATGACAAGGATGATCATTCCTGCAATTGACCTTATCAAGGGTCAGGTGGTTCGCCTCTATCAGGGTGACTACGACCAGAAGACCGCCTACAGCGACAGCCCGCAGGCCCGCTTTGACGAATATGTCTCCCAGGGGGCGGTGCAACTGCACCTGGTGGATCTGGACGGTGCCAAAGAGACACAGGCCCGCCAACTCCCCCTGCTGACCCAGCTGCTGTCGGCCACCGAGGCGCCGGTGCAAGTGGGCGGCGGGGTGCGCACCGAGCAAGATGTGGCGGATCTGCTGGCTGCCGGTGCCAGCCGGGTGGTGATCGGCTCCACCGCCGTCAAATCGCCGGATCTGGTGGCGAGCTGGATGGAGAAATATGGCCCCGAGCAGATAGTGCTGGCGCTGGATGTCAATATCGACGCCCAGGGCAATCGCCATATCGCCGTGGCAGGCTGGCAGGAGAACAGCGGCGTGACCATAGAGGTGCTGATCGAACGCTTCCTGCCGGTCGGTCTCAAGCATGTGCTCTGCACCGACATCAGCCGCGACGGCACCTTAGCGGGCACCAACGTCGAGCTCTATCGGGATCTCTGCGCCCGTTACCCGAGCGTGGCCTTTCAGGCCTCGGGCGGCATTGGCGGGATCCAGGACATAGAGGCGCTCAAGGGCTCCGGGGTCAAGGGGATCATCCTCGGCCGCGCCCTGCTGGAGGGCAAATTCTCCGTGGGTGACGCCATCACCTGCTGGGCCAACGGCACGCCAGATTGACGGCTTGATCAGCCGCCGTGACATGAGAGCCTGCCTGACCACAGGGGTCGGGCAGGTATCTCTCCATCCAGAGATAAGTCAGGGTAAGTCCTTATTACTTGGTAACAATTGACTCTATACTCGAACTCATTGAGACAACGTCACGGAGGACTTATGTTCACATCTCACGCCGCCACCATACTGATCGTCGATGACTCGCCCGAGAATCTGATGGTGCTGACCGATCTGCTCTCTCCTACCTATCGGGTGCTGGCCGCCCAGAGCGGAGAAAAGTGCCTGCGGATCGCGACTGGCAAAACGGCGCCGGATCTCATCCTGCTGGATGTGATGATGCCGGGCATGGATGGCTATGAGGTGCTCAAACAGTTGCGCATCACCCCCGAGACCAGCCGTATTCCCGTGGTGCTGCTCACCGCCCTCGCCGATCCCCAGAGTGAAGAGTACGGATTGTCGCTGGGAGCGGCCGATTACATCACCAAGCCCATCAAACCGGCCATCGTTCAGGCCCGGGTGCGTACCCAGCTGGAGGCCAAGCAGGCCCGTGACGGCTTGCAGAGCCAGAACACGGCACTGGAGGCCGAGGTGGCACGCCGCATGATGGAGAACGACCTGATCCAGCAGGTCTCCATCCGTGCCCTCGCCCACCTGGCGGAGATCCGTGACCCCGAAACCGGCAACCACATCTTGCGCACCCAGGGCTACGTGCGGCAACTGGCCAGCGCCCTCGCCACGCATCCCCGCTTTGCCGAGACCCTGACCCCCCGCTACATAGACCTGCTGAGTCGCTCGGCCCCCTTGCACGACATCGGCAAGGTGGGCATTCCCGATCACATACTGCTCAAACCGGCCAAGTTGACGGTGGAAGAGTGGGGCACCATGCGCACCCATGCCAAGCTCGGCAGCGATGCCATCGAGCAAGCGGAACAAGACATAGAACAACCCTTGGCATTCCTTACCCTGGCCAAGGAGATTGCCCACTGGCACCACGAGAAGTGGGACGGCAGCGGCTACCCTGACGGCCTGCACGGCGATGACATTCCCCTCTCGGCCCGGCTGATGGCGCTGGCCGACGTGTTTGACGCCCTCATCAGCGTAAGGGTCTACAAGGCCGCCATGCCCTATGACGAGGCGAGAACCCTGATCCTCACCGGCAGCGGCCAGCATTTTGATCCGGACGTGGTGGCGGCATTTGACAGCCATTTCGAGCAGTTCGTCGCCATCGCCGAGCGCTACAAGGATGACAACGAGGCACAGCATGGCTGACCAGCCCCCGCTCACCCGGGCCTATATTCTCAACCTAGTGCTGACCTATGCCGCCGTGGCCAGCCTGTGGATCCTGCTCTCCGACAAGGCGGTGGAGTGGCTGTTCAGCACTCAGGCCCAGTTTGCCCTGGCCAGCACCATCAAGGGCTGGCTGTTCATCCTCATCACGGCGCTCATGCTCTATGCCATGCTGCGCCGTCGCATCGACATGCCAGTGGTCACCCGTCAATTCTCTCGCCGTCAGCTTTTGCCCCTTATCCTGATCAACGGCCTGATCCTGGGGCTCACCGGCATGGCCATCGCCCAGAGCCTGGGTCACACCCAGGACAAGGAGATAGCCAGGATCGAGGCCATCGCCGATCTCAAGAGCAAACAGATCACCGAGTGGCTCAATGCCCGTGAGCGCGATGCCCGCCTGCTGATCGAAAGCCCGCTCTATGCCAATCTCTATCGCCAGGGACAAGTTGCACATCCGGCGGATGGACATACCCCCCTGATGACCCGGCTGGCCGAGTTCATCTCCATCAGGGGATTCAGCGCGGCAACCGTATTCAGCCCGACCGGCACAGCCCTGTGGCAGACGCCTGGGGCCAGCGGCCTTGGCGCGCCGCTGCGTGAGGCCTTGACACAGGTGGAAACGGGCAACGTCATGCGGGTGGGGCCCTATCTCGATGAGCAGGGCCAACCCAGGCTCGACTTCATAGCCCCGCTGTCCATGACTGGCAGCGGCGCCCCTCTTGTCGTGCTGCAGATCAGCTCCAGCGACTGGCTCAACCACATTCTCAAGCAGTGGCCCATTCCGGCCAGCAGCGGGGAAGCCCTGCTGTTTCGAAAACTCGGCAATCAGGTGCAGTTCCTCAATGACGTGCGCTATCGTCCCCACTCAGCCCTCACCCTGCAGATCCCCATCGACAACAAGGCGCTGCTGGCAGCCCAGTTTCTCAACGGCGGTGCCAAAGAGGGGCTCAGACAGACGTTCTTTGGCCAGGATTACCGGGGGGTCGAGGTCTTTGGCACCATCCACTCCGTCATCGGCACCGACTGGTATCTAATCGCCAAGATAGACAAGGCGGAGCTCAACCACGCCGCCTTCAGGGAGAGCATCTGGATTGGGCTCATAGGCCTGCTGGTGCTATTCATCGCCAACGCCGGCATCATATTGCTGCGCCAGCACACTCAACTCTTCATGGCCGAACAGATCCGTCAATCCCAGGCGGGACGCCTGCAGGCGCTGCAACTGCTCTCCGCCATTGCCGACAGCTCGGAAGACGCCATTTTTGCCAAGGACATGGAAGGCAAATACATCTTGTTCAACCGCGCAGCCAGCCAGTTCGTCGGCAAGCCGGCCGCCGATATGCTGGGCCAGGATGACATGGCCATCTTCCCGCCCGACCAGGCACGAATGTTGATGGATCTTGGCAAGCAGGTCATAGCCCGCAACAAGGTACAGACACAGGAGGAGTACCTCACCCTGCCCAGCGGCGATCGGGTGTTCCTCGCCACCAAGGGGCCACTGCAAGACAACGAGGGCCAGGTGATCGGCATCTTCGGCATCTCCCGCGACATCACGGATTTCAAGCGGGCCGAGGCGGGCCTCAAGGAACGGGAGGGGCTGTTTCGCGCCCTGGTGGAACAGTCCCTGGCCGGCATCTATATACTCCAGCAGGGCCAGCTCTGTTACATCAACCCGGGCTTCGCCCGTCTGTTCGGCTACGGCTCGACCAACTCCCTGCTGAAAGTCGGCACGCTGCACGCTCTGGCCAGCCCGAAAGACAGCGACAGGGTGGCGGAGCAACTGCTGCGCTGTGAGCAGGAAGATACCGAGATCCACACCCGGTTCACCGCCTTGCACCACGACCATCAGAACATAGAGGTGGAGCTGTATGGACGGCGCGTCGACTATCGTGGCCAGCCCGCCGTTCTCGGCCTCTTGCTGGACGTCACCGAGCGGGAGCAGGTCGAGCAGGCCCTGACCCGTCAGGCCGCGGAACTGCGCCAGCAAAACAGCGAGCTGGAGCGTTTCAACAAGGTGATGGTGGACAGGGAGCTGGCCATGCTCACCCTCAAGCACCAGATCAATGCACTGTCACTTCAGCTCGGGCAGCAGCCACCCTATCCTCAAGCCCCCACGCCGCCGGAGGAGTCCCTATGATGAGCTGGTCCCAGCTGTGGCATATCCGCCAGCCCCGGCAACGGTGGGGGGTCTGCCTGCTGGCCATTCTGCTGCCGATTCTCATGTTGCAGATCCGGATACAGCTGCCCATCGCCTTTGGCGAACGGCCGCTGCTGGTGCTCTTCATGCTGCCCATCATCCTCTGCTCCCTGCTCGGTGGCCTGCTGCCGGGTCTGCTCAGCACCCTGGTGAGCGCCCTGGTCACCACCTACTTCCTGCTGCCCCCGCTCCATTCGCTGACCATTGCCGCCGGCCAGGATCTGGTGCAATGGGGAATACTGCTCGCCAACGGCGTCCTCATCAGCCTGCTCAGCGCCGCCATGCACAGATCCCGCGCCAGGGAGACCCAGCGCTGGCAGGAGCTGATGAACATCCAGTCCCGTCTGCAGCAGAGCGAAACCCGCTTTCAGGCCACCTTCGAGCAGGCGGCGGTGGGCATTGCCCTAGTCGCCCCGGATGGCAAGTGGCTGCGGGTCAACCAGCGGCTGTGCGACATGGTGGGCTACCAGGCCGATGAGTTGATGGGCATGACTTTCCAGCAGATCACCCACCCGGATGATCTCTTCATCGACCAGACCTATGTGACCCAGATGCTGGCGGGCGAGCGGCCTCACTACACCCTGGAGAAACGTTACCTGCGCAAGGGGGGCGACATTCTCTGGATCACCCTCACAGTGGCGCTGGTCCGGGATCTCAAGGGGGAGCCCGACTACTTCATCTCGATCATCGAGGACAACCAGCAACGCAAGGAGACCGAAGAGGCCCTGCGCCGCAACGAGGTGATCCTGCGCGAATCCCAGCATCTGGCCAAGATAGGCAACTGGCGCTGGCACATTGCCGACAACAGCCACTACTGGTCACCCGAGATCTACCGCATCTATGGCCGCGACCAGTCCCTGCCTCCCGCCGTCTACCCAGAGGTGAGAAAATATTTCACCCAGGAGGGGTGGCGCGCCATCGCCCAGTCCGTCGAGCACTGCCTGCAGACCGGCTATCCCTACGAGTGCGATGCCGAGGTGATCCACGAACAGGGGGAGCCCATCTGGATCATTGCCCGGGGCGCCGCCTTGCGCGATGGCAGTGGCACCATAGTCGAGCTGTACGGCACGGTACAGGACATCACGGAGCGCAAATTGGCCGAGCAGCAGCTGTTGCAAAACCAGCAGGTCGCACTCGATACCCAGCGCCGCGCCCGCCTGGCGGCACTGAATCTGATGGACGATGCCATCAGCGCCCGCATCCGCGCAGAGACCACCAGCACAGCCCTGCGCAATAGCGAACAGCGCCTGCTGATGGCCCAGGAAGGGGCGCACGTCGGCATCTGGGAATGGGACATCCCGAGTGGCCAGCTGTTCTTCTCCCCCGAATGTGCCCGCCTCTATGGCCGCAGTGTGGAGCAGCTCAACACCTTCAGCACCTGGCAGAGTTGCGTGCATCCGGACGACAAGGTCCGCATCGACAAGCTGCTGTCCGACTTGCCAGGAGCAGGCAAACCGCTCGAGATAGAGTTTCGCATCCTGCTGCCCAGCGGTGACATCCGCTGGCTGGTGAGCAAGGGCAGCGTCTATCGGGATGCCCAGCAGCGCCCGCTGCGCCTGCTCGGCATCAATCTGGACATCACGGAGCGCAAGCAGGCCGAACAACAGTTGCGACAACTGTCGCTGGCCCTGGAGCAGAGCCCGGATGGCGTCTTCATCACGGATACCCAGGCGCGCATCGAGTACGTCAACGTCGCCTTCCTGGCCGCCAGCGGATACCAGCAGAGCGAGGTGCTGGGCCAGACCCCCTCCCTGCTGCGCTCAGGTCTCACTCCCAAGGCGACCTATGTTGCCCTGTGGGACGCCATCCATCAGGGTCAGCGCTGGCATGGCGAGTTCATCAACCGCCGCAAGGATGGCTCCCACTACCAGGTGCTGGCCACCGTCTCCCCCATTCGGCAGGAGAACGGCGTCATCACCCACTATGTGACAGTGCAGGCGGACATCACGGAGAAGAAACAGCTCGGCGAAGAGCTGGATCAATACCGCTACCACCTGGAAGAGATGGTCAACGAGCGCACCCTGCAACTGGCCCAGGCCCATCAAAGGGCGGAGAGCGCCAACCGTGCCAAGAGCGCCTTCCTGGCCAACATGAGCCACGAGATCCGCACCCCCATGAACGCCATTTTGGGGCTCACCTATCTGCTCAAGCGCGACACCCCGGATCACACCCAGCACGATCGGCTGGAGAAAATAGACAACGCCGCCCAGCACCTGCTCACCATCATCAACGACATTCTGGATCTCTCCAAAATCGATGCGGGCAAGATGGTGCTGGAGCAGAGTGACTTCTCCCTCACCGCCATGCTGGACAACGTCAGCGCCCTGATGAGCGAGCAAGCCCGCGCCAAGGGACTCACCATCATAGTCGACATCGGCGATACCCCGGCCTGGGTCCATGGCGACATCACCCGCCTGCGCCAGGCGCTGCTCAACTACGCGGCCAATGCCATCAAGTTCACCGAACAGGGCTCGGTCACCCTGCGGGTACGGATAGAACGTCCGCTGCCCACGGGGTATCTGCTGCGCTTCGAGGTGGAAGACACCGGCATCGGCATCAGTCCGGAACAGAGCGAGAAGCTGTTCCAGGCATTCGAGCAGGCCGACGTCTCCACCACCCGCAAGTACGGTGGCACCGGCCTTGGCCTGGCCATCACCAGCCGGCTCGCCACCCTGATGGGGGGCGAGGTCGGTCTGAGCAGCGTGCCGGGCAAGGGCAGCTGCTTCTGGTTCACCGCTCTGCTCTCCCTGGGGCAGAGCGAGCCGCAGCAAGCCGCGCGACTCGAGCAGACGGTGCAACAGACGCTCTTTTTCTCCAACCACGCCCGCGTGCTGCTGGTGGAGGACAACGCCATCAACCGCGAGGTGGTGCTGGAACTGCTCAACAACAGCGGCCTCGTCATCGAGACCGCCGTCAACGGCCAGGAGGCGCTGGAGCGCGTCAGCCAGCACGCCTTCGATCTGATCCTGATGGACATACAGATGCCCCTGATGGATGGCTACAGTGCCACTCGTGCCATTCGTGTCTTGCCGGGCTGGGAGAAGATCCCCATTCTGGCGCTGACCGCCAGTGCCTTTGAAGAGGACAGAAAAGCCTGTGAGGCGGCGGGCATGAACGATTTCATCGCCAAGCCCGTGACCCCCGCCAAGCTGTTTGAGGCGCTGCAACTGTGGCTGCCCGCCAGCACGCCGGTACAGCCTCAATACCAGCGCAGGGCCAGCGATACCCTGATAGCCCCGCTCACCCGGCTGCAATCCTTCCCCGGTCTGGATCTGCAACAGGGGCTGGCGGCGCTGCAGGGCAACCAGGTGAAATACGCCGCCTTGCTGCGCCATTTCGCCAGTGAACACAGCCAGGACATGCAACTGCTCAGCAGCCATCTGCAGGCGGGTGATCAGCCGGCCGCCACGCGCCTCGCCCACACCTTGCGCGGCGTCGCCGCGACTTTGGGCTGGGTATCCCTGGCCGACCAGAGCCAGCGACTGGAACACGACCTGTCCCGCGATGGCAGCGAGCTGACCGATCAGATGACGGAGATAGCAAACGCACTCGGCGCCCTGCTTGAGCTGCTGGGTCAGGAAGAGCCTGAACCCGCCGCCGTGTCGGCCCCCCTCAACGGCCACTGGCAGCAGCAGTTGCTGCGCCAAATTGAAGGCCTGCTGCTGCAAAGCGACACAGCCGTCATTCCGCTGTTCGAGCAGTACGCCGGTCCTCTGCTCCTTGGCCTCGGGCCCAAAGGGGATACGCTGGCACGCCAGTTGAAAGTGTTCGATTTCGACGGCGCCCTGCTCACCCTGCGCAGCCTGCAGGCGACGCAGGAACATACCACAGGATTTGAACCGGCGGGCCCGGATGCGCCGACCCGGCATCCCGCGGCGACAAAGAGAGATAAAGGGTTGAATCACTGAATAAAGTCATGCATATAGTGTTGGTTCCCCTGTCGAACACGTCCCCTTGTGGCCACGTTGTCGCCCGGCTGGGCACCACCTGTTGAAGCATGCCGACGATCTTCACTCATTGGCCGTCTGACGCCCGCGTCACCCGGCAATAACGATGTTTTTAACCGTGCGTTACATGGAGCAACGAGCATGTTGTCAAAGCGTATTATCCCCTGTCTGGACGTCAAAGATGGCGTTGTGGTCAAGGGAGTGCAATTTCGAAATCATGAAGTGATGGGCGGTATCGTCGAGCTCGCCCGCCGCTATGCAGAGGAAGGGGCCGACGAGCTGGTGTTCTATGACATCACCGCCTCGAGCGATGCCCGTGTGGTCGACAAGAGCTGGGTGAGCCGGGTAGCGGAAGTCATCGACATTCCCTTCTGCGTCGCCGGTGGCATCAAAAGCGTGGAGGATGCCCGCCAGATCCTGGAATTCGGGGCCGACAAGGTCTCCATCAACTCACCAGCCCTGGCCGATCCAACTCTCATCACCCGACTGGCCGAGCGCTTCGGCGTGCAGTGCGTGGTGGTGGGCATCGACTCCTATTTTGATGCGCAGACCGGTCACTATCAGGTCAAACAGTTTACCGGTGACGAGAGCCGCACCCGCACCACAGCCTGGCATACCCTCGACTGGGTCGAGGAGGCGCAAAAGCGTGGCGCCGGTGAAATCGTGCTGAACGTGATGAACCAGGACGGCATGCGCCAGGGCTACGACCTCGAGCAGCTCAAGCTGGTCCGCGCCATCTGCAAGGTGCCGCTGATCGCCTCCGGTGGTGCCGGCACCATGGCACACTTTCTCGATGCTTTTACTATCGCAGACGTGGACGGGGCTCTGGCCGCCTCAGTGTTCCACAAGGGCCTTATCCCCATTCCCGAATTGAAACGCTGGCTGAAAAATGAAGGAGTCGCCATCCGTGAATAATCAAGCTGTAAACAACGAGCTACCGCTCGCCGAGCGCCTGGACTGGGCAAAGTGTGACGGCATGATCCCCGCCATCGTCCAGCATGCCGCCAGCGGCCAGGTGCTGATGCAGGGCTTCATGACCCGCGAGGCGCTGGAAAAGACCCAGGCCACCGGCCAGGTCACCTTCTTCAGCCGCAGCAAGCAGCGCCTCTGGACCAAGGGCGAAAGCTCGGGCCATGTGCTCAAGCTGGTCGCCATCAGCACCGACTGCGATCAGGACTCTCTGCTGATCGCAGCCAATCCCGTCGGCCCCACCTGCCATCTGGGTACCTCCTCCTGCTTCGACGGCCACCCTGTGCCACCGCTCGGCTTCCTGGCCGAGCTCGAGCAGATCCTGGCATCACGCAAGGGTGCCGACCCGGCCACCAGCTACACCGCCAGCCTCTATGCCAAAGGCACCAAGCGCATCGCCCAGAAGGTGGGTGAAGAGGGTGTGGAAGTGGCGCTGGCCGCCATGGCCAAGGATCGGGAAGAGCTGATCAACGAATCCGCCGATCTGCTCTACCACCTCACAGTGCTGCTGCAAAACGAGAGGCTGGAGTTGAAGGATGTGGTGCATCGGCTTTATGAGCGGCACAATAAATAACTGTATTATGATAGATGGGCGTCAAGCCCATCTATCATAATAACAAGGTAGATAATTCGACCAACTCTATATAATCAGAATTTCCCAACTTCTTACTTGTCAGACATACTTGATAATATACACCGCTGTCATCACACCTGACACCTGATCTTGTAACAGTTATCTGATTCATTTCATCTAATTTATATTTATTACTAGCTAGGTAGTAATTATCGAGGATTTTGTGAACCTGTATTATATATGCGTAAAAATCGTCCACATTCCAAACCACCTTTTCATTGCATCCTGACTGAATACCAGACCAATAATTAATTGCTAATGAAATTTTAGCCTTGTTTTTAAATGAGAGTACAGTCTCTTTATTCACGTTTATATTAGCAATCTCAGCATCTAAGCGTATTCCACCATCACGAATAATCACATATGCCGCAGGAACCTTTGAATGCATAATAAGTAAGGCAGACAAATAGATAATATCTGTAGAATGCTCCGATACTGAATTTAATATAGCAAATAAAGTATCTAGGAATGACTCTATCTCTCTTGCCGAAAGATGGAATGCATCCACTATTTTTGAAATTGTTTTAGAAAAATCATTAACATCAGAAAAACAATGAAATGTTTTACTACATAAAAACTCGAACCGGTCTGCAGCAAACTCTTCTATGAGAAAATGGCTAGGGTATTTATTCAAATAAAAACGTCTTTTGAAAAACCTGCCTAGATAAGTCTGAGCATCAAACCCTTCCCCATAAATTACCTTGATAGCGTGTTGCAACTGCTCGGTATCCGTTGCCAGCACAAACACTACACCCTTAATATCAAAGATATGCTTGATGGTCTCCAGCATTTCCACAGCATAGGAGGGGCGACAGCGGTCCAGTTCATCAATCAAAATAAAGGCGGGATAATCCAAACGACCTTTGCCATCCAATTGGTCTAAGTTTGCAGAAACAGCAGCTTCAACCCATTTCCGGATCTCTTGTTTAAGATACTGAATAGATTCATAACGCTCTTTATGATTGCTACAAAGCGTATCAACCAGCCTGTCTGCATCTTCTCCTTCAACAGAAAAGTCACCATCTTCCAGTCCAGCTTTTTTAATGGCTGACTTGAGTACCAATTTTCCACCAGCCTTTAGCAATCCTAAAAGCTTTGATTTAATGCCATCAGGTACAGCAAGCTTATTTCCTGTGGCGTCTCTCAATTGCTCAATAATCGACGAAATCACCGTCAGCAATGGATCATCGGAAAAGTCCTGCTGCCAGGCATCGATATAGACGGTGGGATAGTGCTGTTTCAGCTCCATATACCAGCGCTTGATAAACCAGGTTTTGCCCGCCCCCCATTCGGCATTGAGGTTCAGCACATAGTTGCGCTGCTTGCCCTCGGCTGCCAAATAGTTGGTCAGAAACTCGGCATAGCGAGCGCGGTCCAGTCGATCTCCCGCGAGAGTGTCCTGCACTCCTTCAATGGTTCCCGGACCACTCCATGCTATGGAGTTTTCCCAATTAAACTCTGCACGCGTCATAATATTTCCCTGCCTCGATATTGAGCAGGATATTACCAGAGTGAGCCCCGAAAGAGTTTGATGAACATAGAAGTTTGGCGCCATATTGCTCCAGGCAAAATGGCGCCAACTCAAAACGTTGGATGAAAGTGACTCGCTCCTACCCCAGCTGCTGGCGCAGCATAAATTTCTGCACCTTGCCGGTGGAGGTCTTCGGCAGCGGGGTGAAGATGATCCGCTTGGGGGCCTTGAAGTGGGCCATCTGCTCGCGGCAAAACGCAATCAGCTCGGCCTGACTCAGCTCCCTGCCCTCCTTGAGTTTCACGAAGGCACAGGGCACCTCCCCCCACTTCTCGTCAGGCATGGCGATCACCGCCACCTCGTCCACATCGGGATGGCGATAGAGCACGTCCTCCACCTCCAGACTGGAGATGTTCTCCCCGCCCGAGATGATGATGTCCTTGGATCTGTCCTTGATCTCCACATAACCATCCGGGTGCCAGACCGCCAGATCGCCGCTGCGAAACCAGCCCTCCGCCATCGCCTCGGCGCTGGCCGCCGGGTTCTTGAGATAGCCCTTCATCACCACATTGCCGCGCAGCACTATCTCCCCCAGGGTCTTGCCATCCTGGGGAACCGGCTCGCCGCTGACCGGGTTGATGACCCGCATCTCCCCCTGCAGCGGGGATGCAACCCCCTGGCGCGCCTTGAGACGCGACAGCGTGGTGGCATCCTGCCCCTGCCAGCTTCGCTGGGGTTCGCACAGCACGCAGGGACCATAGGTTTCGGTGAGACCATAGACATGGGTCACGGCGATCCCCATGGCCTCCATGCCGGCGATCACGGTGGCGGGCGGCGCCGCCCCCGCCGTCATCACCTTGATGGGATGATTGAGCCCATATTTAAGCGCAGGGTCGGCGTTGTTGAGCATATTGAGGACGATGGGCGCGGCGCAGAAGTGGCTCGCCTTGTGCTCGCGCAGGGCATCAAAGATGGCCACCGCCTGCACATGGCGCAGACAGACGCTCACCCCGGCGGTGGCCGCCAGGGTCCAGGGGAAGCACCAGCCGTTGCAGTGAAACATCGGCAGGGTCCAGAGATAGATGGGGTGTTTGGGGAGCTCCCAGGAGAGCACGTTGTTGACCGCATTGAGGTGGGCGCCGCGGTGGTGATAGACCACCCCCTTGGGGTTGCCGGTGGTGCCCGAGGTGTAGTTCAGGGAAATCGCCTACCATTCATCGCTCGGCAGCCAACCGGGCTCATCCTCGTCCCCTTGGGCAAGAAACTGTTCATAGTCGAGCTCGCTTATCAGCTCCCCCTCCCGATAGAGGGGATCGTCGATGGCGATGACCAACGGCGAGTGTTCAATCAATGCCAGCGCCTTGCGCACCACGGCGCCGAACTCCCTGTCCACCAGCACCACCTTGCTCTGGGCATGCTGGAAGATGAAGGCCATGGACTCGGCATCGAGCCGGGTGTTGAGGGTGTTGAGCACGGCGCCGCTCATGGGCACCCCGAAGTGGGCTTCGAACATGGCCGGGGTATTGGGGGCCACGATGGAGACAGTATCCCCCTCGCCTATGCCATGCCGACGCAGGGCCGAGGCGAGCTGGCGGCAGCGTCGCTCGGTCTGGGCCCAGTTTTGACGCAAGGCCCCATGGATCAGCGCCGGATAGTCGGGATAGACCCGCGCCGCCCGGGCCAGGAAGCTGATGGGGGTCAGCGCCTCGAAATTGGCGGGGCTTTTATCAAGGCCGGCCTCATAGATGTTCTGCTCTGTCATCGGGTTCCTTCCTCGCAGGTGGCACAAAGCGGCTGGATCGGATTGGGCGGGAGATCTCGTCGGCATCATGCCCTACACCGATCTCTTATGGGGCTGACAGCCTAACAGCAGCGCCATGGCGGCAGGTATTAGCAAAACGTCTTAGGCGATGGTGCTGCTTGGGTTTTCACCCGGTCATGATACGGGGTATTGCCAGCCTTGAATAATATGTATCCATTATCAAACCGGCATGGGTTGCCATGCATCCTTTACATCTTTATTTGCAGCCGAGGCGTTGTTGCCAATTATATTCACCAAATGAACTTGGATAATTATTGAATATAATGACCCCGCATGGGTACGGCATTGAAATTAACGACAACTCCATCAGCAAATATATTTTGTGAGCCAACCCATAAAGCGGGCCGTGCTTCGTATTCATCCCAACACCAGCAGGTTATGGTTACATAGTGAAATAATCTACCGCATGCCCAATATCAGGCCAGACTTCTCGCCAACGAGTACGCCATTACCAGTAGATCTGCGCACTCCAGCCCCATGACGAAGGAACCCTGTCGACCCGATATTCCGCCGAGCCCGAACCTGCTTTATCGAGGAGCATTTTATGTGTGCCGAGCCGAATACCAAGCCACGCAGACAATTTCCCACTGCCTTTACCATTTTGTTTCTTATTATGTTGCTGGCCATTGCCCTGACCTGGATCATTCCGGCGGGGGCCTATTCCAAGCTCTCCTATAACTCGGCCAACCACACCCTGATGGTCAATAGCCCGCAGGGAGAAATAAGCCGGGTGCCCGCCACCCAGAGCGAGCTTGAAAAACTCAATATCAATATTGGGGTGGAACAGTTCACCAGCGGCACCATCCGCAAGCCCATCGCCATCCCCGGCACCTATGAGCGGCTGGCACAGGCCCCCAAGGGGCTCGCCGACGTGGCGGTCAGCATGGTCAAGGGCACCATAGAGGGGGCTGACATCATAGTCTTCATCCTGGTGCTGGGCGGGCTCATCGGCGTCATCAACAAGACGGGGGCCTTCAGCGCCGGCCTGGTGGCGCTGTCGCGCAGGACCCGGGGCAACGAATTCATGTTCGTGGCGCTGGTCTGCTTCGTCATGGCGCTGGGGGGTACCACCTGCGGACTGGAGGAAGAGGCCGTCGCCTTTTATCCCATACTGGTGCCCATTTTTCTGGCACTCGGCTATGACGCCATCGTCTGTGTGGGAGCCATCTTCCTTGCCGCCTCCATGGGCACGACTTTCTCCACCATCAATCCCTTCTCGGTAGTGATCGCCTCCAACGCCGCCGGCATTCCCTTCACCGAGGGGCTGATCTTTCGCGCCGTCGGCTGTCTGGTGGGCACCCTGGTGGTCATTGGCTATCTCCACTGGTACTGCAAGAAGATCAAGGCCAACCCGGCCTTCTCCTACACCTATGAGGACAGAGAGAGCTTCCGGGCCCGTTTCCTCAAAGAGGGATCTCTCGATGAAGGAGTCCCCTTCACCCTGCGCCGCAAGATCATCCTGACCCTGTTCATCCTCGCCTTTCCGCTCATGGTGTGGGGCGTCTCCATGGTCGGCTGGTGGTTCCCGCAGATGGCGGCCTCCTTCCTCGCCGTCGCCATCATCATCATGTTCATCTCGGGGCTGAAGGAGAAAGAGGCGGTCGAGGCCTTCACCCAGGGCGCCTCCGAACTGGTGGCGGTATCGCTGATCATAGGGCTGGCGCGCGGGGTCAATCTGGTGCTGGATCAGGGGATGATCTCGGACACCATACTGGCTTACGCCTCCAGTCTGGTGGCCGGCATGCACGGCGCCGTGTTTGCGGTGGCCCAGATGCTGGTGTTCACCCTGCTGGGGCTGGTGGTGCCCTCCTCCTCCGGGCTGGCCGTGCTCTCCATGCCCATCATGGCGCCGCTCGCCGATACCGTGATGATCCCGCGCTACATAGTGGTGTCGGCCTACAACTGGGGACAATACGCCATGCTGTTCCTGGCCCCCACCGGGCTGGTGCTGGTCACCCTGCAGATGCTCGGCATCCAGTTCAACCAGTGGGTCAGGTTCGTGCTGCCCATGGTGGGCTTCGTGCTGGGCTTTGGCGCCCTGATGCTGGTGGTGCAGGTGATGATGATCTGAGGCGGGCCTCACTGCCAGAGCGCGCCCGGCCCACTGTGCCGGGCGCGCTCTGTGCGGTCCACGGCTCCAGGGAAACGCCCACTCACTCGTGCATCAATGACGCACCCGGCCTTGCTGGCGAAAGCAGTAGAGCTTGAGGCTGATGTCGACTATATCGGCGGGCAGCTCCTGCGCCACCTCGGAGAGGGGTTGATAAAGGGATGCCAGCAGTCGCTGTGCCTGCTGCTGGGTAATGATCTCGGCCTGTACGGCCGGCTGTATCCATCTTGGCAGCATCGACATAAGTCCCCCTTGCCGATTCTTGCTTGACCACCACAGTCCCAACATGTGCCGCGTCGGGATTGCCTCGGTATTGCCGTTGTCACTTTCACTGGCCCCGAGATGATGACGGCGTTACCTGGCTCACCGGCACTGCATCGCGCCTGTCGGGGTGAGCCACTGTCGCTCATGGGCCCGTCACTCTCTCTGCCAAATGACCAAGCATAATGCTTGCCGTGATCTGTTATCGGCAGCAGGTCTCCGTCAGTCCAGCGATTTATCAAGCACTTGCCGCACAAGTCGGTGCACTCGGGCAATTCCTTAAAGCCCGCATCGGGGGGGCAAGCGCGGCAGAGCGCCGCTCTATGGCGGTGGCGCGGCAGTGGTTTGACGCAAAATGGATAAAAAGACCCCATATGAATCGCAAATTGCGACGCATCCACCCGATCCAGAGTGACATGCCCATTTTCCAGCCCCAGCTCCACGGCCTTTGTCGCCAAAGCCCGACACCTTTTTGACGAGGGGCTTTTTGGTGAAGTCAGGGCTTGTCGTGCCTGCACGCTGGCCGCCTTGTTCATCCCCGGGGTTGTGCCAAGATCGCGGCAAGCAACAGCCGCATCAGGTGATGCATTTCAGGAGAACGCAAAATGAACAAATCCATGTTGGCAGGTGTCGGGATCGGTGTGGCCTCTGCGCTGGCATTGTCGGCCGCAGCCAGCGGATCCCTGTTTTCAGCCCAGCCCCAGTTTGCCGAGGTACTGGCCAGCAAGCCGGTGACCGAGACCATCAAGACACCCCGTCAGGAGTGCCGCAACGTGACAGTGACCCACCGCAAACCCGTGCAGGATGAGAACAAGATCCTGGGTACGGTGGTTGGCGCCGCGCTCGGGGGCGTGCTTGGCAACCAGTTCGGCGGTGGCAGCGGCAAGAAGGTCGCCACAGCCGCGGGCGCCGTGGCCGGTGGTTATGCAGGCAACCAGGTGCAGGGCAACATGCAGGCGGGTGATACCTACACCAGCACCCAGCAGCGTTGCAAGACGGTGCAGGAGAGCAGCACCCGGACCCTGGGTTATGATGTCACCTACCGCCTCGCCGGTCAGGAAGGCGTCATCCGCATGGACAAGGCTCCCGGCGCCACCATACCGGTCAAGGATGGCAAGCTGGTGATCGACAGCCAGAGTCAATCCTGACAAACCCCGTCCTATGAGCCCCCCAGGCCCATCACACCGATGGGCCTTTTTGTTGCGCGTCAGCCGCCTCATCTGGCCTGGCTAACCACCCTGTCCAACCCCATTATGCTCAGTAAAAAGGGGCCCGCAGGCCCCTTGTATCACGCATGTTCATGACACCTATCAGTGACGGCCAAACGGCCACCAGGACTTGTCGTTGTCCTTTATATCGACCAGGGTCTCCTGCACGACGCCCGGTTTGCCCCCCTGCAGCTGACGCAGACTCACCTTGAACTGCTCGGTGGACTCGACAAACCAGTCATCCAGGATCAGCACCTTGATGGACTTGCTGCCCCCCTCACCGGCGGCCCAGCTCACCGACTGACTGAACCAGGGCAGGAAATCCAGTCCCCAGCGCGCCGTGATCCCCTCAAGGCCCAACTGGGCACGGGCCGGCTTGCTCAGATCGCCGCTGCGTATCACGGGGATCTCGGCAAACCACTGCCCCTCGTTCACCGTCATGCTGGCGCGGGCCAGCGCAATGGTGGACGGCGCCAGCTTGTCCTTGATGGTCACCAGAGTCTGGCTCTGCTCACCCAGCGCAGCTCCGCTGGCATCGAACAGCTCCAGGGTGAAGGTCTCATCCCCCTCACGCAGTGTGTCGCTCTTCACCGGGATGCTGATGGTCTGGCTGTCGCTCTGGCCGGCCGCCCAGTTCAGAGTGCCGGTCAGTGGCGCCACATCATTGGCATCGGCGCTGCCAAAAGCGATGCGGTAGTTCACGCTGGCCTCGCCATGGCTGCCATCGCGGCGACTGACGGTGAGGCTCAAAGCGCTGCCCTCCTCCACGCTGGCGACTGCGCTCTCCAGACTGATGACCCCGGCAGGCGGCAACGGATACTGGATGGCCACCAGCACGGGATCGTGATCCGAGGCGCTGAAGGGGCCGTCCGATTTGGCCAGCTGGCCTGTGTACTTGCTGCCGTACTCGAAGAAGTTGCTCTCGGCGGAGTTGATGTGCCAATCCTCTATGCCGATCACCTTGGCCGCCAGGCTGGTGCTCGCCAGGGCGTGATCCAGGTTGCCGAGCTCACCTTCATAGCTGTAGGAGTAGGTGTCGGTGCCGTGGAAACGGGTATTGAGGTTCACAAAACCATACCCCTTGCCAAGGGCGCTGCCGCTCTCCTCATAGGGCTGGCCCGCCAGCGTGGTGAAGGAGGCGCTCATGATCTGGCGCGGCTGGGCCGCCGGATCATAGCTGGTCAGCACCCGGATGGGATCCTCCATGCCATAGGCGTTCATGTCGCCGATGAGCAGCAGATCCCCGCCCAGCGCCTTGAGACTCTCCCCCAGCACCTTGGCGGCGGAGACCCGCAGCGCGTTGCAGTGACCCTGGCCATCCAGCGGATCGGCGGTTGCATAGTCGGGATAATCCTCGAAGCAGGCGGAGCCCTTGGACTTGAGGTGGTTGACCACCAGGGTCAGAGGCGCATCCCCCTTGGGTGAGCTGAACTGCTGCAACAGCGATTCGCGCATGCCCTGCTTGATGGCCACCGGCTTGCCGCTGGCGTCCAGGGCCTCGGCCTGCTGCACCGGCAGCACTATGAGGCTGGCTGCCCCTTGCGGCGTCACGCTGGCGGGTCGGTAGATGAGACCCACGGTAATGGCATCTGTGCCTATGGGCTGACCATCCGGCGAGGCAATCCAGCGGTAGTGATCCGCCTCATCCGGCTGGGCGGCGTTGAGGGCTGCCACCAGGTTGGCGATGGCGGAGTTGTCGCCGTAGCCGTTGTTCTCTATCTCCATCAGCCCCACCACGTCGGCGTTGAGGCGGGTGATGGCGCTGACGATCTTGGTGCGCTGTTTCTCGAACTCCGCCACTGTCAGGGCGCCACGGTTGCTGCCGGTGGGGTTGGCATCCCCGCCCACCACAGTGGTGAAGAAGTTGAGCACGTTGAAGCTGGCGACCCGCAGATCCCCCGCCTCGGCGAGTTCTGGGGTCTCAACCCTGTCCCAGCCGCTGTGATCTATGTCGCCGCTGTCGATGCGGTTGTTCGCCACCAGCCGGAACAGGTTGTAGGAGTAGCCGAGCGCTCCCTCCAGCCCATTGAGCTTGTCGCCGATGCGCAGGTAGCCATCTTCGGCATTGAAGGCGGGATACCAGGGCAGCACCCCATCCGGCGTCTTGGCGTCCGTCTCCACCACCAGCTGATTTTGCTGGTTGCGCAGGGCCCACTGGCTCGCCTCCTCGCTCATGGCGGCAAACTTCTGGGTCGACTTGATGAGGGGCGAGCCATAAGCCAGCACCAGGTTGTTGCGCTTGCCGTCGTAATCGAAGCTGAAGTTGCGGGTCACCACCAGGCTGGACTCGGGCACCAGCCGCACCCGCATCCCCTCGTGGCGCTCCAGCAACTGGTTCAGGGTCTCGCCCGCCACCGGCACCAGATCCACCGCCGGCAACAGGGCCACCATGGGCTGGGTCACCACCAGCTGGTCGGCATTGAGCTGGGTCTGATTGAAGTACTCTTTCACCTTGCCCGAGACGCACACCTCGGCTCCCGGCACTATGGCGCCGTTGGCCTGGGTGCTGTAGACGAACAAACCGTCCGAACTGGCCGGATCCCCGTCCCCTTGCGGATCCTGGATGAAGAAGCCCTTGTAGAGACCGGTCACCACCTGGGTGACGATGCCACGGGTGGCATAGGCCTGCTCGGATTCAAACTTGCCGGCCGGCACCAGCGGGCTGCTGCTGCCGGGGCCCTGAATGGCGGGCACGGGCACCAGCTGATCGACCGGGCAGACGAAGGCCGGTGGCAGAGTGCCATCGCAGGGACCATCGCCACTGCAACCCAGGCCGCTGGCGTCATCCCTGGCGGCGGCCACGTATTCAAGCGCCGGATCGAAGGGACCGGTCGCATCAGTCCGGCCCGTGGTGACTGTGGCCTTGCGGCGCAGCGTCATGTCCAGGGTCGAGACGCTGCCGGACACCCAGGCAGTGCCCGGATCCACCCCCACCTGGCCGAAGCTGTCGACTATCTCACTGCCGCGATAGAGCACCAGAGCGTCGTCACCGTTGAACACCAGATTGCCGCTGGTCTGATTGGCCTTGGCCAGGATCTCGCCGTTCGCGGAGGGGTTGGCCAGCACCAGGCTGGCGCCCGGGGCCAGGGTGCCTTGCAGCGCCAGGCTGTTGGTGGGGGTATCGGTAAGAGGTTTGCCGTTGGCATAGAGCGCCAGCCGGTATTGGGAGAGATCGACGGGCGTCGCGCCCAGATTGCTCAGCTCCACCGCCTTGTTGTTGCTGGATCCTTCCAGGTATTCGCTGATCAGCAGTTGTGCCTGTGCCTGTCCTGACAGCGCCAACCCGACCGCGAGCGCCACCAGAGAGTGTCTTCCTGACATAGCCAATGTTCCTTTTCTTATTAGCAGATATGTTATTGGCGCCCCGCGTTAGGCGGGCCGCAGCACCTTGTTACAGCTATCAAAACCGTCGATACGGGCCCATGGCCAAATATCGCGCCTACTCTGCCCGTTTGGCCCCGGGGCCGCCGCGAGCTGGCTAACAATTACAGAAAATTGTTGCGAGCAGGTGACGAAAAATAATGTTTTTCAGCTGACATCTCTGCCACAAGATGAGCGGCGCACCACCATTGGCATTTGCTACCGCCAATATCCGGCAACGGCGCACAAGATGGCGACACAAGCTGACATAGGGAGAAAAAACAGCAGCTTGAGAAAGGATCCCGCCAGCGATAGCCAGGGTGAATCGCGAGTGGCCATTCACGGGACAATTAGCTGGAAATAGCAACGACGGCAGAGGATACCCGGCCATATGGCGTCACTGTGTCGCCGGGCGAAAATACCACTCACCCTCCCATGGATAAATATCACGCCATTAATATGAGATGACCAAAATAAGGTTTTCCAGGCCCCCGTCTGTTGTTTGCATGGCCGTCAGATGTCGCCTTGCCGGCAGCTATATCGGAAGCAGGCATGCCCCCACCATAGCCGCCCCGCACATGGCGTTAGGGGCGGCAGCCTCACCCTAGCCCTTGCAGCATTTTTTCACCGCCCGCACCACGTTCTGGTAGCCGGTGCAGCGGCAGAGATTGCCGGAGAGGCCACGGCGGATCTCCTCGTTTGTCAGCGGGCGGCGATCTGTCTTGTCGAGCAGGGCGGCGCTCGCCATCACCAGGCCCGGGGTACAAAAACCACACTGCACTGCCCCCTCGTCGATGAAGGCCTGCTGCACATCGGAGAGCTGATTCCCCTTACGCTCCCCCTCCACGGTGCGAATGGATTTGCCATCGGCCCATACCGCCAGATAGAGGCAGCTGTCGATGGCGGTGCCATCCACCCGCACGGTACAGGCGCCGCATTCGCCGACGCTGCACCCCTCTTTCACGCTGATCAGCCCCTGGCCGCGCAGGAAGTGGAGCAGCGACATATTGGGGGACACAGCGTAGCAGTAAGGCTTGCCGTTGATTTCGCACTGGATTTCCACGGCGGGACAGGTTTGCGGTTGCATCATAGAATTTTGCCTCCGGCACGTTCGACGGCGCAGGTGATCACCCGCTGCGCCAGGGTCTTGATCAGGTGCAGGCGAAAGGCTTTCTCCGCCCGCCAGGAGGAGCGCGGCGCCACATCGGCCACCACAGCCTCGGCAATGGCCGCGAGCGTCACCCGGGTCAGGGGTTGTCCCTCGGCCGCGGCTTCTGCGTGAGGGGTACGCACCGGCGTCGGCGCCGCCACCCCGTAGGCCAGACGCAGGCGCTTGAAGCGGCCATCTTCAATCTGGCAATAGGCGGCGCAGCCTATGGTGGCTATGTCCATGGCCCCGCGCATGGCGTATTTGAAGTAGTGGGAGCCCACCTGGGGATGGGGGTCGGGGGCAAAGTGAAACGCCACCAGGATCTCTGCCGGTTGCAACGCCACCTTGCCGGGGCCGGTGTGAAAACCGGCGATGGGGATGCGGCGCGTGCCGCCCGGGCCCGCAATTTCCAGTTCAGCCTCCAGCGCCACCGTCGGCGCCGCCGAGTCGGCACTGGTGGCACCATTGCAAATGTTGCCGCCATAGGTGGCGACGTTGCGGATCTGCGGACCGGCTATGGTGGCGGCCGCCTCGGCCAGCATCGGCAGGCGGCGCTGTACCAGTTCGTTTTCGATGATCTCGGTAAAGGTGGTGCCAGAGCCGATGCGAACTGACCCATCAGCCAACTCGCTCACCCCCTTCAATTCGGGCAAGTCGTGAATATCGACGATATGGCGATAGGCGGCGTTGAGATGATGCAGCTGGATCATCACATCGGTGCCACCGGCCAGCAGGCGCGCTTGCGGGTCGGCCTGACGCAGAGCGACCGCCTCGGCCACGCTGCGGGCCTTGTAATAACGGGCAATATCAAACATGGCGTTGCTCCTCGCTTGACCCCTCGGTGATAAGACCCGCCTGCACAAACTCCCGAAACAGGGTCTTGGGGGTGATGGGCAGCTCGTTGATGGCAACCCCGGTGGCCATGCGAATGGCGTTACGAATCGCCGGGCCGGGGGAGATGATGGGCGGTTCCCCCAGGGATTTGTGGCCATAGACAGACTGGGGCTCGTAGGTCTGCACGAAGTCGCATTCAAGCTCGGGCAGATCCAGCATGGTGGGGAACTTGTAGTCGAGCAGGTTGGGGTTGCGCACCACGCCGGTCTTGGGGTCTATGATCATCTCCTCGAACAGGGACCAGCCGATCCCCATCCCCATGCCGCCGTGCACCTGCCCCTCCGCCAACTGCGGATTGAGGATCTTACCCGCATCGTGCAGGTTCATGATGCGATTGATGGTCACCTTGCAGAGATCGATGTCGACGCTGAGATCGACAAAGGTGCAGCCGAAACTCGGCGGGTTGGTGGTGGTCTTGTGAGAAACCTCGGCGGTGATCTGGCCGCCTATGGTGAGGTGGTAGTAGGCGTTGATTGACACCTCGGCCACGCTGATCAGCACCTTGTCCGGCGCACCGGCCAGCACCACGTAACCGTCGATCAGGGTCAGCGACCCCACATCCTGATGGCAGAGCTGGGCCGCCAGCGACAGAATGCGCGCCCTCAGTTGCAGCGCCGCCTGATGGATGGCGGGGGCCGCCACATAGCTCTGGCGCGAGGCGAACGAGCCCGGATCATAGGCGGTGATGTCGGTATCCTGGGTCGAGATGACCCGGATCTGCTCAAACGGAATCCCCAGGGTCTGGGCCGCCATCTGGGCAAAGACGGTGTCCGACCCCTGCCCTATCTCGGTGGCGCCGATCTGCAGATTGACGGTGCCATCCTGATTGAGCAGCATGCGGGCCCCGGCGATTTCGACCCCCACCGGATAGGTGTTGGAGCCGTAGCTGAAGCAAGCTACGCCGATGCCACGCCGCATCCGGCTCGCCGGATCCTGCCCCAGACACTCGGCCTTGAGCCGTTCCCACTCGAACTGTTCGCCGCCCCGGCGCAGACACTCGGGCAAGCCGGCACTGTAGATGGTCTTCTGGTTGACCTGATTGACATCGCCTTCGCGGGCCACGTTGGCGATACGCACGGCGAGCGGATCCAGATCCAGCTCGGCGCAGGCGTCATCCAGCATGCACTCGAGGGCAAAAATCACCTGGGGCGCGCCGTAACCGCGCATGGCGCCAGCGGTGGGCAGGTTGCTGTAGAAGGTTTTGGCGTCATAACCGAAGGCACTGCGCGGATAGAGGTAGCTGATTTTGTTGCCACCGGCGCTGGCGATGGAGTGGCCGTGGGAGGCATAACCGCCGGTGTTCGAGAGCACGTCGAGCTGATAGCCCTTGAGGGTACCGTCACGGTTGAGCCCTATCTTGCCGTCGATGCCAAAGCCGTGGCGGGTGCGGGAGGCAAAGAAGCACTCCTCCCGGCTGAGCGTCACCTTGACCGGCACACCACCCAGCTGGTGGCTCAGAAACGCCGCCATCGGCTCTTCCAGCACATCCTGCTTGTTGCCAAAACCGCCGCCCATGTAGGGCTTGATCACCCGCACGCTGGACCAGGGCAGGCCGAGGGATTTGGCCACCCGGCTGCGCACTATCTGGGGGATCTGGGTGCTGGAGACCACTATGATGTGGTCCGGCTGATCCATGTAGGCGTAGCAGGTTACCGTCTCCAGATGGCAGTGCTGCACCACGGGGGTCTGGTAGTGGCCGGTGAATTGAAAGTCGGCCGCGGCGATGGCCTGCTCTGGGTCGCTGGCGCGGATCTGGCTTTGCCGCAGCAGGTTGCCGGTCGGGTGTATGGGATAGGCGCCCTCGGCCAGCGCACTCTGGGCATCCGTCATCACTGGCAGGGGCTCGTAGGTGACCTTGACCAGAGCGGCCGCCTTCTCGGCGACCAGGGGATCGCGGGCCACGACGATGGCGACGCCATCGCCGAAGTGGCGCACATGGTCGGTGAGCAGGCGCCGGTCTTTCACATCCCGTTTGGTCTCATCGAGGGACCAGGCGTGACCGGCGGTGCGAAAACAGGTGGTGGGCACATCCTCATGGGTGAACACGGCTTCGACCCCGTGCAGGGCCAGCGCCTCGCTGGCATCGATGGCGATCACCTTGCCGTGGGCAATATTGCTGCGCACGTACTTGGCGTGACGCATCCCGAGCATGATGTTGTCATCGGTATAGCGGGCGCTGCCGGTCACCTTGGCCTCGGCATCCACCCGCTTGAGCGGTAATCCTATGGACATATGCAAGTCCTTGCTTCAGGTAAGAAAATCCAGAACCAAGATAAAAAACAGCAAGATATGCGCCTGTTTCCCCTATGCCTGCCAGCGATGGGGATAAGTGTGAAGAAGATCCCATCCGGCACCCCGACCTGGCTCAGGGCGCAGCCGATTAGCCGATTTTTCATGCGCATCCAACCGCTGGTATGCGCCCCGTTATCAATCTGGTAATCCCCATTATCAAAATGGTACCTGCCACGCTGGAAACACATCGGGGGCCACTTGTTGGTGGCCCCCGATAAGACGCTCGCAATGACACAGGCCCCTGGACTAGATGGCCCAGCCACCGGCGTAAAAGAGCACCAGCGCCAGGGCAATGATGACGGTGCCCGGATTGAGCTTGCGCCACTCGTTGGAGCAGATGCGGCCGATCACCAGGGCGCTGAAACCCAGCATGATGCCGGTGACTATGTTGCAGGTGAGCACGATGAAGACGGCGCACAGCAGGCCGGACATGGCCCCGACGAAGTCATCGAAGTCGAGCCGGGCGACGTTGCTCAGCATCAGGAGTCCCACGTACATCAGGGCCGGCGCCGTGGCATAGGCCGGCACCAGGTAGGAGAGCGGCGAGAGGAACAGCATCAGCAGGAACAAGGCTCCCACCACGGTCGCCGTCAGTCCCGTCTTGCCGCCTGCTGCCGTGCCCGCCGCCGATTCGATATAGACGGCGGCAGGTGCGGCCCCCACCAGGCCGGAGAAGATGCTGCTGAGGGAGTCGGCACTGAGCGCCTTGCCGCTGTTGATGATGTGGCCATCCTTGTCCAGCAGGTTGGCCTGCCCCGCCACCGCCCGTATGGTGCCGGTGGCATCGAACACCGCCGTCATCACCAGCGCCAGCACGCTTGGCAGCACCAGCGGCGAGAGCGCCCCCATGATGTCCAGACTGAAGATGAGGGACTTGCCCTGTTCATCGGCCAGACTCGGCATGGCAAACAGCCCCTGGTATTTGACCGCCGGATCGAAGATGAGGCCGAAGAGGGAGATGGCGATGATCACCAATAAAATCCCGCCCGGCACTTTCAGCTTCTCCAGCCCGACGATCACCGCCAGGCCGATGAGGGACATGATGACCGGCATGGAGGTAAAGGCCCCCAGCGCCACCGGCAGCCCCTCCAGCGGGTTCTTGATGACCAGTCCCACCCCGTTGGCGGCGATCAGCAGCAAGAAGAGCCCTATGCCGATGCCGGTGCCGTGAGCTATCCCCATCGGCAGGTTGTCGAGGATCCAGCTGCGCACTCCGGTCACCGAGATGGCGGTAAACAGCACCCCCATCAGGAAGACGGCGCCGAGCGCCACCGGAATGGAGATGTGCTGCCCCAGCACCAGGCTGAAGGCGGTAAAGGCGGTGAGCGAAATGGCGCAGCCGATGGCCATCGGCAACTTGGCCCAGAGCCCCATCAGCAGCGAACCAAAGCCCGCCACCAGACAGGTGGCCACGAACACTGCGCCGGGGGGAAAGCCCGCCTTGCCGAGCATGCCGGGTACCACGATGACCGAGTAGACCATGGCGAGGAAGGTGGTGAGCCCGGCCAGCACCTCCTGGCGCACATTGCTGCCCCGCTCGCTGATCATGAAGTAGCGATCCAGCACACCGATTGAGGGCGACTGTCGCCCCGATGCCTCACCCTGGCCACTGGCCGCCTCTTTCACACTGTCTGTCCTGCTTGCCTGGGTCATAACCCACTCCTTCCAGCATCCCTGAATATGTGTGACGAAATGGCGGCCTGTGCCGTGGGTCTGTCATGCCACGGTCGCAGGCGATATGGGGTTCGCAAGATCAGCAAACGTTTGCCTCACTGATCACAAAACCGGGCCATTTCACCTTCTGTTGCGGGGAAACCTTCCCCGTTCTTGCTTGAGCGCCGGCCTCCCTGTGGGCTCGCCAGCAACCGCATCCTGCGGGGCTACGCCCAGGCAGCCCCGTCCATCCTTACCCCCGTTCATGTACCAGCTGGCCATCCACATAGGTGCGGTAGATGGACCTGTCATCCCCCAGGGTCAGCAGTACGAACAGCTTGTCCCGCAGGGTGGTGGAGTTGTCATAACGCAGCTGCTGCAGCGGGGTGGCGACCGGGTCGAGCACCACGAAATCCGCCTCCTTGCCCACCGCAAAGCTGCCGATCTTCTCGTCCAGCCCCAACGAATGGGCGCCGCCCAGCGTCGCCAGATAGAAGGCCTGATAGGCGGAGAGCCGCTCCCCTTGCAACTGCATCACCTTGTAGGCCTCGTTGAGGGTCTGCAGCATGTTGAAGGTGGTACCGGCGCCGATGTCGGTGCCTATCCCCACCTTCACTTGCTTGCGCCACGCTTTGTGCAGCTTGAAGAGACCACTGCCGAGATAGAGGTTGGAAGTGGGGCAGAAGGCGATGGTGGAGCCGGTCTCCTTCAGGCAATCCCACTCCTGCTCTTCCAGATGGACGCAGTGGGCAAAGACGCAGTTGTGGCCAGTCAGCCCGTGCTGATGATAGACATCGAGATAGCCCTGGTGCGCCGGGAAGAGGGATTTCACCCAGGCTATCTCCTCCTTGTTCTCGCACAGATGGGTGTGCAGATAGGTGGTCGGGTACTCTTCGCGCAGCCGTCTGGCCATGGCCAGCTGCTCGGGGGTCGAGGTGGGGGCAAAGCGCGGCGTGATGGCGTAAAGCAAACGGCCATTGCCGTGCCAGCGCTCGATAAGCGCCTTGCTCTGTTCATAACTGCTCTGCGCGGTATCGAGCAGATAATCTGGCGCGTTGCGATCCATCATCACTTTGCCCGCGATCATCCGCATGTTGATGCGGCTCGCCGCCTCGAACAGGGCATCCACCGACTCGGGGTGCACTGTGCCGAACACCAGCGCCGTTGTGGTGCCGTTTCGCAGCAGCTGCTTGATGAAGAAGGTGGACATCTCGCGGGCGTACTCGAGGTCGTTGTAGCGCCGCTCGGCCGGGAAGGTGTGGCGGTTGAGCCACTCCAGCAGCTGCTCGCCATAGGCCCCCACCATCTCGCTCTGGGGATAGTGGATGTGGGTATCGACGAAGCCCGGCACTATCATCTTGCCGCGATAGTCCCGCACCCGCACCTCGGCCGGAATGCGATCCTTGCCCTCCTCCCACTGACCGAACCAGTCGATGCAGCCGTTGCGAATGATCAGCAGGCCGTCTTCGATGAGGCGGGCATTGGGCTCAATCTCCTCGGGCTGGTCCACCACCCGGCTGATGTCGAAGAAACTGCCGCGCACCGCTTTGACGGAGTTGTCGTTTTTCATCTCTCAATTCCCTCTTGTTGTTCGTTAGCCGCGATCCACTTGCGGGGCGCGCACCTGTGCCTCGTCCGTCGCCAGCCCCTGTTGGCGGGCAGTGGCCGACGGGGCGGGCCGGGTAGCAAAACGGGTGTCGGCTTTGTCGCTCAGCTGGATCAGCTCCACCGCCTCGGCATCCCTGGCAGCCGCCTTGCGTTTGCGACTCCGGGGCAGCACCAGGTTCATGATGATGGCGGTGATGCCGCCGGCACAGATGGGGTTCTCCACCAGCATGTAGAGCCCGGCCGGCAGCACCTTGAAGACGTTCGGGTCGTAAGATACGCCGAGCCCCAAGCCGAGCGAGGTGGCGACTATCAGGGTCTCTCGCCGATCGAAGCCGTGGCTGATGATGATGCGCCCGCCGGCGATGGCAATCATGGAGAACATGATGACCATGGCGCCCCCCATCACCGGCGAAGGAATGGTGGTGAAGAAGCGACCCACCACGGGGAAGAGGCCCAGCAGCACCAGGATCACGGCGATGAATTTGCCCACGTGGCGCGACGCCACCCCCGTCATCTGGATGACGCCATTGTTCTGGGCGAAGGTGGTGAGCGGCAGGGAGCCGAGCGCCGAGGCGATCACCGACACCAGGCCGTCCGCCAGCACGCCGCCACTGAGGCGTTTTTGAAACTCGGGGCCCTGGATATCCCGGTGTGAAACCATGGCGGTGGCCGTGATGTCCCCCACCGCCTCCAGCACGCTCAACAGATAGATGGTGCCGGCCAGCACGAAGGCGTGAAAATCGAAGGCAAAGCCGTATTTGAACGGAATGGGAACCGTGATAAGCGGCAGGTTCTCCAGCGCGGAGAAGTCCACCATGCCGAGCATCAGGGCCACCACATAGCCCACCAGCAGACCGATGGCGATGCCGCTCATGCGAAGCAGCGGGCTCCTGCTGCAGTTGAAGGCGACGATGACGCAGAGCACCAAGAGCCCCAGCCCTATGTTCTCGTATTTGCCGAAGGTGCCGCTGCTCATGGCGGAGAAGCCGCCGCCAAAATCTATGATGCCGACCTTGATGAGGCTCAGGCCAATCATCAGCACCACGACCCCGCTCACGGTCGGGGTGATCACCCGCTTGAGGTAGGGCAGCACGAAGGAGGAGCCCACCACCAGGAAGGCCCCGACGAAGGAGACCCCCAGCAGGGTCGAGACGATCAGTTCCTCGTGCAGGCCATCCTTTTTCATGGCGCTGCCGAGCGCGATCATCACGGTGACGAAGGAGAAGTTGACCGACTGGATGGAGAGCAGGCCCGATCCTATGGGGCCGTAGCGGTTCACCTGCAGCCAGGTGCCGATGCCGGAAGCGATCATCGCCATGGAGACCAGATAGGCGGTGGTTTCGGTGGAGAGCCCGAGGGCCCCGCCAACGATCAGCGCCGGGGTCACCATGGGCACGAAGATGGCCAGCAGGTGGGTCACGGCGCCCATCAGGGTTTGATAGAAGGGGGGCTTGTCTTCCAGCGCGTAAATCAGATCCGAGTGCTTGCGTGTTGTTTTAGACATCATGTTTGTCCCATCACACAGAATGTGGGCGGAGTACTCATTCCGCCGTCAGGTGCTGGGGGCGAGCCTGTGCCCGCCCCTCACCTTTTCTTTTGTTATGCCGACTCTTTCTGCTCCAGCTTGCCCAGTTCGCGCAGGATCTGCTCCGGCGTGAAGTGCCACTTGCGCAGCCAGACACCGCAGGCGTCATGGATGGCGGTGGCGATGGCGGGCGCGGCCCCGTTCACCCCTATCTCCGAGATGGACTTGGCGCCGTAGGGGCCGACCTTGTCATCACTCGGCACCAGGAAGGCCCGAAAATCGCGCGGAATGTCGCCAATCTTGGGGGCGCCATAGCTTTTGAGATCCCGGGTGAGCGGAATGCCCCTGCCGTCGTAGCAGATCTCCTCCGTCATGGTGTGGCCGATTGCCCGCATGGTGGCGCCATAGATCTGGCCGAGTGCCAGTTCCGGGTTGATGGGGGTGCCGCAGTCGAGCAGGGCGTAGAACTTGTCGAGCCGGATCTGGCCCGTTCTGAGGTTGACCGCCACCTCGGCGAAGTTGGCCCCGTACGGGAAGGCGAGCTCGGAGGTGATGTAGCTGGCGGTGCCCACCAGAATGCCGAAGCCTGTTCCTGTCTCCGACTTGTGGGCAATCTTGGCAAAGGAGACCTCCCCCAGCTTGCCACGCACCAGGCCAGGGAACTCCAGCGCCACCTCCTCTACCGGTTCCCCCAGCATGGCGGCGCCGTGGTACAGGATCTTCGCTTTAAGGTTCTCGGCCGCCATCTTGGCCGCGTTGCCTGAGAAGCAGGTACCGGACGAGGCGTAGGCCCCCTTGTCGAACAGGGCGTGATCCGTGTCGCCGGAGATCACATGCACATCCCCGAGCGGGCAACCCAGCACCTCGGCGGTCAGCTTGGCCACCACGGTATCGAGCCCGGTGCCAATATCGGCGCCACCTGAGTGGACGATAAAGGTGCCGTCCGATTCCAGCTTGACCATGCAGTTGGCCTGATCGATATCGGGGATCCCCGATTTTTGCATGATGATGGCGACGCCACGACCGATGCGCCAATCCCCGTCGGCGGGTTTGGGGCTGTCCCAGGCGATAAGCTCCCGCCCCTGTTTGAGGATGGGTTCGAGGGCGCAGCTGGCCGCGTGGGGCACAGAGGTGGGCATCTTGCCCTCGCCGATGGCCCCCAGCACCTTGAGGATGTCCCCCTCATGGACCCGGTTGTGCTCCACCATGTCGAGCTGGTCAATCCCCAGTTTCTCAGCCAGTTCGGCGATGGCCATGGTCAGGGCGAAGTTGCCCTTGGGCGCACCGTAACCCTGATAGGCCCCGGTCGGGCAGATGTTGCTGTAGTAGGTGTTGACGGTAAAGCGCACGTTGTCGCACGGATAGAGCGGCAGGGAGAGCGCCGGGCCGTTGCTCGGCACCGTCAACGAGTGGTTGCCGTAAGGGCCGGTGTTGGCACGAAAATCCATGTCGATGGCGGTGATGGTGCCATCTTTTTTGGCCCCCACTTTCACCTTCACCTTGGCCACGTGGCGGGAGGTGTTGCTGATGAACTCCTCTTCACGGGTGTAGCGGAAAGTGACCGGACGACCGGTGACCCTGGTCGCCCAGGCGCACACCTCTTCCAGCAGGATATCCTGCTTGGAGCCAAAGCCGCCCCCTACCCGCTCCTTGATCACATGCACCTGGTGCTGCTTCATGCCGACAATGCGCGCCACCTGACGGCGCACGTGCCAGGGCACCTGGGTGGAGGCGTGGATCACCAGACGATCGCCATCCATGTAGGTGAAGCAGATGTGCGGCTCGGTCGGGCACTGCTGGGCCTGGGTCGATTCGTAGGTGCGCTCGACGATCTCGTCCGCCTCGGCAAAGCCCTTGGCCACGTCGCCAATCTGGCCATGGACGCTGGCTGCCAGGTTCTCGTGCGGGCGGGAACCTATGGGGAAATTGATGATCATGTGCTCGTCGCCGCGCCGCACCGAGCAGGCGTTCTGCTGCTCGAGATCCGCAGGTGCCCCGGCCATGTAGATGATGGGTTCGTCGTGCACCAGGGGTGCATTGGGGGCCATCGCCTGGTCTATGTTCATGACCGCAGGCAGCACCTGATACTCCACCTCGATGAGCTTCAGCGCAGCCAGCGCGACTGCTTCACTCTCGGCCACCACGGCGGCGACCCTGTCCCCTACGTGGCGCAGCTTGCGGCTGAACATGCGGCGATCCAGCGGTGACGGCTCGGGGGCACTCTGGCCACCCGGGGTGTAAAACACATCCGGGCAGTTGAGATGGGTAATGACGTGCACCACACCCGGCAGCGCTTGCGCGCGGCTCACATCGAGTCGGGTGATCACCGCATGGGGATGGGGGCTGCGCAGCATCTTGATGATCAGCGCATCCTCGGTGACCCGATCCTCCACGTAGCAGGGCTTGGCCTGCACCATCTTGGCGGCGTCCACTTTCGGGCAGCTCTTGCCGATATGGCGCAGATCACCCCGAAACTCCGGGGCTATCTGGCACAGGTAATCGGGATCCTTCATCCGCGAGCAGGCGAGATCTATGGCCTGATAGAACTGCTGGTAGCCGCCGTCCCGGTGAAACAGGCCCGAAAGCGCATCGTCGATTTGATCACGGCTGGGCTCGGGATGGCGATCAAGCAGGTCGGTGACAATCAGCGCGGCGGCCGGATCGTTGTAGCCCGACTGCACCACGCCCACGTCCACCATCGCCTGTTGCACCAGACTGAGCTGGTTCCAGCTGCCGAGCGACTCGGCGGTGCGCACCTGAGCCCCCTCCAGCTGCGCGGCGATCAGCAGGGAGGCGTTGATCACCTTGCCGTTGAACAAGATGGCGTCGGAGCCGGCAAAGCCGAAACCGTCGTCGCTGTTGCGCACCGAATGCATCCGGCACTGGTTGAACAGCACCCGCTGGGCATTCTCGCCAGCCGGGGCGATGACGGTGCGCAAGGCACCGTTCAGGGTGAAGTTGAGTTCCATCATGCTTGCATCTCCTGCTGCTGGCAGTCCACCAGCAGATCTGCCACCACCACGCCGCTGATATAGCGTTTGTAGGCCACGCTGCCCGTCAGATCGGCGCGCGGGATCAATATCTTGCTGACGGCCGCTTCCAGCGCCCCGTCATGGAGATCGTGGCGCTCCACATCCCGCAGTCGCATCGGCTGCGGCGTGACGCCGGCCAGGGCCACCCGCATCTCGCCAATGCTGTCGAGGGCCACGGCGGCCGTCATCACCGCCAAGCCATCGGCGTTGCGGCTGATGCGGCGGGTGGCGCAGCGCAGTTCAGGCTCCGGCAGCACAATCCCCAGAATGAGCGCATTGCGCTGCCCCGCCAGATAGGCGTCTATGGGTTGCAGCTGGTTGTTCTCCAGCACCACCACGGCTTCGAGCACCAGCAGCACCGCCAACACTGGGGAGTCCTGCTGCTGGCAGGCAATTTCGCCACCGACGGTGGCCTGATTGCGCAGATGGCGGGAGTAGACAAAGCCCAGCGCCTCGCACAGGGCGGCCGGAGTACGGGGGTCATCTTTCAAGGTCTGCAGGGTGACGGTGGCGCCGATATGGAGCTGACCGTGCTGCTGTTCAATCTGGTCAAGTCCCAGCCGGGCCAGCGAGATGGCGACCTTCTTGTCGGTGCGGGTCGGGGCGGCGTTGAGCTTGCTGCCGCCCCCCATGTAGACGGCGTCGCTGCCAAAGCGGGCCTTGAGTTCCAACGCCTGACCCAGTTGCTCGGGTCGGAAGAATTGCTCAATCATGTGTCGTCCTCACTCTTGCTGCCCGCCGCCGGGGCAATCCACTTGGCGGGCAATCCGGTCCAAAACCGTGGAAAGTGGCCTTAGGCCAGCTGATCCATCCGTTGCCACAGGCGGCTCGCCACCTTGCTGGCCTGCTCATAAAGGGGCGCGACATCGAACGGGAACTCGCGGTCCTGATAGACCATACGCCCCTCCACCATCACGCTGTTGACGCTGTTTGATCCCATGCCGAAAGCGAGATGGCCGCCGAGGTTGCGCGGGGCCAGCGGGGTCGGTGCGTCATAGTCAAAGAGGGTGAGGTCGGCCTTGTAGCCCGGCTCCAGGCGGCCAAACTTGGCGCCGAAGTTGCGCTCCAGCAAGGTGTTGCCGTTCCACAGGAAGCGGGCAAAGCTGTCTGGCCACAGTGCCCCGCCGGCATCCTTGTGCTTGAAGTAGGCAAACTTGAGCTCTTCGAGCATGTCGGAGCCGATACCGTCGGTGCCAAGCGCCAGATTGCGAAACTGTGGCAGGTGCATGTTGTAGCCCACATGGTTGTTCATGTTGGAGCGGGCGTTGTGCACCAGGAAGGCATCGCGGCTGTTGAGCAGCTCGATGTCGGCCGGGCTCAGGTAAATGCCGTGGGCGATCAGGGATTTGCTGTCGATAAGGCCAAACTCGTCCAGCCGGGCGATGGGCTCCTTGCCATGGTGGTGGTGGCCGTGGGCCATGTCGTATCTGTCTTCCGCCACATGGATATGCAGCCCGCGACCGGTGACCTGCACAGCTTCGCGCAGCATGGCCAGCCCCTCGTCGGGCACGGTGAAGGGGGCGTGGGCACCGATATGAGCCTCCACCAGATAGGGTTCGCTCCCCTTGGCCTTGGCGGCATCAATGGCTTGCGCGAACAGGATGTTCTCCTCCACCCCGGCCTGCAGTTCGGCGAGGCCGCCGTTGCGATCCGTGGTCTCGAAGCAGGTCATGCCACGCAGACCCGCCTCCACAAACCCTTTGCGCAGCACGTTGAGGGAACCCTTGATGTAGTTGGGCGACGCGTGGTGGTCGATCACAGCGCTGCAGCCGCTCTTGATCGCCTCCAGCGAGCAGATAAGGCCGCTGTAGTAGAGGGACTCCTCATCGAGCGCCCGATCGAGCCTCCACCAGAGGTTTTTCAGGGTAGAGATAAAATCCGGGCAGGGGGCTATGTTGGCCATGATCCCCCGCGACAGACCGGAGTAGAAGTGGTTGTGGGCACAGACGATGCCCGGCATCACCAGCTTGCCGCCCATCTCCCGATAATTCGCCTCCGGGTAGAGGGCCCGCAGATTGGGTCCCACCGCCTTGATAAGCGTGCCCTCGATGGCAATATCCACCCCTTCCAGCACCCTGGTCGGCTCCAGCTGGACGGCGGTGACGTTTTTCAGAATAAACATGGTTTGCTCCTTCGCTTATTCGTTATTCGCTCAGGCCGCGACGGCCCCCAGCAGGTAGTGGTGATGGGCGTGGACATGGCTGATGATGCGGCACATGTCGGCAAGGGCCGCTGGGGCATCCTGGATCCGGCTCTGGGCATCGATGGTCAGGCGATAGATCTCGCCACCCTGACGGATCCTCAGTTCACCACCATCCGCCAGATAGAAACCGGGGTTGCGGCTGTTGTCGAAATCCTCGGGCAGGCTGAAGATGGTGACCTTGTCCTGATAGGGCTTGCCCTGCCAGGGGCAAAACTGGACGCAGTTGCCGCACTCGTTGCAGTAGGCATCCAGGTGCAGGGTCTGGAACTGATCCTTGAAGCCCGGCACGGCGATGGCGACGTTGGCCCGGTTGGGGCAGACATCCACGCACTTGCTGCAGAGGTAGTTGCACTCGAGGCAGCGGTGCGCCTCCTGCGCCACGAAGGCCTCCCGCTCGCCCTTGTCGACCAGGGTGACGGCTATGTTCCCTTTGCGACGGTAGATCTCATCCTTGCCCGACGGCTGGATTGACACCTCGGTCTGGCTTCCGGCGATATACTCGCGGGCCAGCACCAGATCCGCGGCGCGGCGGGCACCACCGATGGCACCAACGATGGAGGATGGGCCGCTCTGCACGTCACCGATGAGGAAGACGTTGCGACGGCTGGTCTCGCCCTGGCTATCCACCTCGGGCCAGCCATCGCTGCCAAGGGGAATCCCCATCGCCTCGAGCACGTCACAATCGGGCTGCTCGCCGATGGCGGTGATCAGCGCATCCATCTGCATCACTTCGGTCTGATCTGTGGGCACAGGACGGCGGCGGCCCTGCTCGTCAGGTTCCCCCAGCGCCATCATCCGCACGACAAGCTTGCCATCTTTGTCAAAGCGCTCCGGATTGGTGAGGAAGCAAAAACGCACCCCATCCTCCACCGCTTCCAGAACCTCCTCGCGATAGGCGGGCATCTCTTTCTCGCTGCGGCGGTAGATCACGGTCACATCGCTGACACCGGGCACCTTGAGGACGGCGCGGGCGCAGTCCATGGCGGTGTTGCCCGCGCCGACCACAGCCACATGGCGGCCGAGCGGCAGCGGTTTGCCCTGATTGAAGCTGCGCAGGAAATGGAAGGATTTGTAGACCCGTTCATGGCCCCCTTCGAGGCGCATGCCGCCATTCTTGTCGGCACCTATGCCGACGAAGACATAGGCAAAGCCCTGGGCGTGCAGCTTGTCGACAGTCAGGGCCATATCGCAGCCAAACTCGAACTTGACCCCGTGGGCGGCGACAAAGTCGATGTCATGCGCGATAAGCTCGGCCGGGATGCGGAACTCGGGGATGATGTGTTTCACCACGCCACCGGCATCGGCTTCGCGCTCGAAGATGGTGACCGGATGGCCGGCACGGGCCAGGAAGTAACCGGCGGAGAGGCCGGCCGGGCCGGCGCCAATCACGGCCACCGGGTGCTTGTCACCGCTGCCTGCCGGTTTGTGCCAGCGCGCCTTGTACCCTTCCCAGCCGCGCTCCAGCGCGACCTTCTTGAGTTCGCGGATATTGAGCGGGCTGTCGTAATCCAGACGCGTGCAGTTGTACTGGCACTGGTGATCGCAGATATGGCCTGTGATGGCGGGCAGGGCGTTGCGCTGATAAATCAGCTCGAGGGCGGCCACATACTCCCCCTCGCCCATCAGGCGAATGTACTCGGGGATGTCCTGATGCACGGCGCAGGCGGTGACGCAGGGCGCCACGTAGCAGTCGGTCAGCGGCAGGCCGCCACCCACTTCGATGCGATCCGCGGACTTCCACTCCTTCTGGGTGTAATCCATGGTGAGCGCCTTGGCGGCAAGCCGCTCCAGCTTGGCCACATCCACCTGACTCATGCCCCAGCACTCTGAAGCGTCTATCTCTTTGAGGCACTCAATCTGGCGCAGGTAACCACCCGGTTTCAGCAGGTCAGTCGCCATTGTGATGGGACGAATGCCGGTCTCGAAGATCTCCGCGATGTTGAACTTGCTGGCGCCGCCCGAGTAGGAGATGGGCAGCTTGCCGTCAAAGGCGCGTGACAGCACGGCGGCCACGTTGATGGAGAGCGGGAACAGCGCCCGGCCGGACATGTACATCTCATCACCCGGCAGCGCCCCCTTGCGGTTGATGGTGCCGAGCGTGTTGGTGAGCTTGACCCCGAAGGTGAGCCCCTTCTCGGCACCCAGCGCCATCAATCGGGTCAGCATGGCCTTGGCCTGATCCAGCTTGAGGTCGTGCTCGAACGACGCTTCGCTCAGACCTATGTAATCAAAGCCGCAGGTATCGAGGATCTCGCGCACCCGCGGGTAGCCCAGCAGGGTCGGGTTCAATTTGACGAAGGTGTTGAGCCCCTTCTCCTCCAGCATGTAACGGCAGATGGCCTCAATCTCGTTGGGCGGGCAACCGTGCATGGTGGAGAGGGTGACCCCGTGCACCAGCTCGGCCGGGATGCAGTCCGCCAGCTGTTGCAGGCGGTCACGGCGGTCTCCCAGTCCCAGCTCGGCGATAAACTGCTCGTCGGCCACAAGGTCTCGCACCACCTGCTGGTATTCGGCAAATTTTGAATTGCTGCCGGCATCCATCAGGCTGTGGATGAACTGCTGCATCGGCGGCTGTTTGATGCCATCGAGGTTGTAGCCCACGCTCATGTTGAAGATGAAGGATTTGGCCTCCCCGTCGAGACGGGGGTCGAACACCTCTTCCAGCAGATAGAGGGCGAACCAGGCTTTGAGGTACTCGTCGAACGCCTTGGGCAGGGTGAACTCGGTGGACCACTCGGTATTGAAGCACTCATCCTCGGCATCGATGCAGGGCTTTGCCAGTTCGAGACGGTCCAGGATCTGCACCGTCTTGAGCTCGATAAAGCGCCCGCCGGTCAGCCAGGAGGTGATGATATTCTGGGCCAGCTGGGTATGGGGGCCGGCCGCCGGACCGATAGGGGTTTCGCAGGTTTCACCGAACACCTTGATCTTGCGCTCGTCCTGCTTGCTATAGAATTGCGCGGCGGGAATACCGAAAATGCTCTGACTCTCTTTATATTCCGCAAAAATGCGGGTCAGCAGGTTCTTGAACGGAAGGGGTCGCATAATATCGCCCATGATGATCTCCTTGCAGCGGCTCTGCTCATTGACTGGGTGAATAAATGGGGCACATTCACGAGACAGCCCCTTGAAACAGACAAGAGCAACAATCAGGCCAGTGCTGGAAAATTTAATTATGTGAGCGTAAAAGCGTGAGGCACCTCGAATTAATGAAATATCGACATACAATACCTGTTTCGGGGATGAGAGCGGCTATCAATAACGCACATTCATCACGTTGAAATAGCGATAGATGCTGAAAAAGTCTCACATTGGCGGGATCGAATATCAGTTTGATAATCTCGTTTCGCCTGCCTTTATCAGGCCACGCAGGGTGATAATGTCGGCCACCACAGCGGCCACAATGCCGTGTTCGACCTGGCTTTACCCTTCATAATTATGCACTGACATGCATTTGATAATAGCCAGGCTCAGCCAGCGTCGTCTGCCCGCAGCAGCGCCTGATAACGCTCAGGGGTGTCCACATCCAGCAGAATGGCGTCACTGTGCACCTCGACGAAGCGATGGGGATGCGCCATCAGCCAGCGGCGGATCGAGCCTTGTACCGGCGCCTCGGCCAGCGCTTTGCCAAGGGATGATGGCAGCAACACAGGATGCCCTGACTCGCCCAGATAACGGGGGAAAAGTGTGTGGGGGCCCCGTGCCTGCCAGAGCGTCTGGTAGACATCGGGGGGAATGCAGGGCAGATCGCCGTGGGAGATGAAGAGGTAGTCGCTGCTGCTGGCCGCCAGCGCCAGCCGGATGGAGCTGCCAAGCCCCTGTGCATAATCATGGTTTTCCACCAGCAGGATCTCGGGTCTGTCTGCATAGCGCGCCATCAGCTCGTCACCGCGATGTCCCACCACCAGAATAATCCGGTCACAGAAAGCGAGGGCATTTTTGAGACTCTCATCAAGAATCGTGCTCTGGCGATACGGTAGCATCAGTTTCCACGCGCCCATTCGCGACGAGAGGCCGGCCGCCGTTATTATGCAGTCGCATCTCGCTCTGGAATGACAGTGCTGTTCACTGTCTGCGCCCTTATTTGAATCGGTCGTTTCCATGCCCATCCCCTCACCTGTTCAGCGTGCCTTTCCCGATATTGAGACACTATTAAGCCCGCTCACCGAAAATATAGATAGCCGTACCACCTTAATTAGCCTCTGCGGCGCAGGCGGCAAAACCAGCACCCTGTTCTGGCTGGCGGAATATTTTTATCGGCAGGGCAAAAGGGTGCTGATTACCACCAGCACCCGGATGTTTCTGCCAGCCCAGTCACACTATCGGGAATTGATCCTGGAAGCCGATCCCGTCCGCCAGCTCACCCGCTGTCAGCACCTGCCCGATGGCCCCACCCTGGTCGCCCTGTTCAGCCATCTCGATCGGACCAGCGGCAAGGCGGTGGGGCCCACGCCCCAGCAGATCGATCTCATCAAGGGGCAGCAGCGCTTCGATCTCATCCTGGTGGAGGCGGACGGCGCCCATCACAAGTTATTGAAAGTGCCCGCTTTGCACGAACCTTGCATTCCACACCAGAGTGACTGGGTGATAGCCCTGGTGGGCGGCGCCATGGTGGGGGCCAAGGCCGACCCCCAGCAGATCCATCGCTGGGCCGAACTCCAGTCCCTGTGCGGGATAGAGGCCGGTGAGCCGCTGGATTGGGCGCTGTTTGACCGGCTGCTAGCCCACCCCCAGGGGGTGTTCAAGGGCACCCCGGCCAGGGCCCGCCGGATCTGGTTTATCAATGGCGATTATCAAAATGAGGCGTCATGGCAGCCGCAGTTGATAACGCTGCTGGCCCGTCACCCCGAGCTCCACGCCATCTGGCAGGGAGCGGTACGCGAGCCCATCGCCATTCGTCATGTGGTGAGCCAGGCCCTCTGGATGGCGAACCGGTGGCGTCACCGCGCGCATGACCCGTTAAGGATGAAATGAGGTACCTTATGAATCTTTTTTCACACGCAGCCCGACTGGAACAAGCCAACACCCCGTTCGCCATGGCCCAGATCATCGAGAGCCGCGGCTCTACCCCGCGCCATCAGGCCCAGATGCTGGTAATGGCCGATGGCCAGATCCTCGGCACCATAGGCGGCGGCATGATAGAGCGGCTGGTGATAGAGGAAGCCGTGGCGGCCATTGGTGAGCGCAAGCCGCGCATCTTCCACGGCCGCATGGCCCGCAACGGCGAGCATGCGGTGGGCTCGGATTGCGGCGGCGCCATGTCGGTCTATATCGATGTCTACGGCCTGCGCCCCCGTCTGGTATTGATCGGCGCCGGTCATGTCAACCGGGCGCTGGCCCATGCCGCTGCCCCCTTGGGCTTTGATATCCATGTCGGCGACTGTTTTGAAGGGAGCCTCAACCCCGAGCTCTTCCCCGCCGGTACCCATCTCAAGCAGGCCGAGACCATGAGCGCCGTGATCGAGGCGCTGGCCATAGAGCCCGCCAACTTCGTCATCATAGCCACCAACCACCAGGACAAGGAGGCGCTGGAGCGGCTCATCACCCGTCCCCTCACCTATCTGGGGCTGCTCGCCAGCAAGCGCAAGGTGCAGACCTTCACCCAGGCCCTGCGCCAGCAAGGCATCAGCCAGGAGCAGTTGCAGCGCTTGCATGCCCCCATCGGCTACAACATAGGCGCCGAGACCCCGGAGGAGATCGCCATCAGCATACTCGCCGAGCTGCTGCAGGTGAAAAACGGCAAAGCGGGCGGCCTGATGCAGGATGACGTGCGCCTCAAGCGGGATAGGCTGGTGGTGATGCGCGGCTCCGGCGACATCGCCACCGGGGTGGCGCTGCGGCTGCACAATGCAGGCTTCAAGGTGGTGATGCTGGATCTCGACAAGCCCACCGTGATCCGCCGCACCGTGGCCTTCGCCCAGGGGATGTTTGACGGCGAAACCAGCGTCGAAGGGGTGCGTGCCAAGCGGGTCGAGAGCGTCGAGCAGGCGTTCGAGCAGCTGGATCTTGGCATAATCCCGCTGCTGGTTGACCCCGACTGCGCCACCCTCACCGAACTCAAGCCCCGCTATCTGGTGGATGCCATCCTCGCCAAGCAAAACCTCGGCACCCACAAAGAGATGGCCCCCATCACGGTCGCCCTCGGCCCGGGCTTCGAGGCGGGGCGCGACTGCGATGCGGTGATCGAGACCAACCGCGGCCACCATCTGGGGCGGGTCATCTATCAGGGCCCCGCCCAGCCCAATACCGGCATTCCCGGGGTGATCGAGGGGCACTCCGCCCGCCGGGTGGTCCGCACCCCCGCCGCCGGGATGATGAAGAGCCTGATCAAGCTCGGCGATCTGGTGCAGGAGGGGGATGTGATCGCCCACGTGGGGGACGCCCCCATCATCGCGCCGCTCTCTGGCATGGTGCGGGGACTGCTGAGCGATGGCATCGAGGTGACCGTCGGCTTCAAGATCGGTGACATAGACCCGCGCGGCGAGCGCGCCGATCCCACTACCGTCTCTGACAAGGCCCGGGCGATCGGTGGCGCGGTATTGGAAGCCATGATGCATCTGGCTCGGCGCAGATAAGGGCAAACGCCATTGCCCTATCGGCAAGGCCCGCGTTATCGATTGGTGGCGCCGTGCTGGAGTCTATGATGCACCTGGCCCAGTGCAGATAAGCCAGCACAGAGGCAAAAAAGGGCCCGCCATGATGGCGGGCCCTTTTTATCTCTTTGCCGGCAATCGGCTTAGCCCTGCTTGACCCGGGTCTCCCCCGCCACAGTCACCACGGAACGCTTGCCCTTGCGGCTGATGACGACAAGCGCCAGCACGATAAGCAGGATGCCGCTTCCCTCCACCGGCCCCGGATCCTCGCCGAGCAGCCACCAGGATAGCAGCACGCCTGTGACCGGCACAGCCAGTGTGCTGAGCCCGGCGATCCCCGCCGGCAATTTTTTCAGCACGAACAGCCAGAGGCTCCAGGCCAGCGCGGTGGCGAAGATGGCGCTGTAGGCGAGTGCGCCAAACACATAGGGCTGCCAGTCGATGGGTCTCTCCGGCACCAGGGCCGCCACCAGTGCCATCACCAGGGTGGCGTAGATCATCTGCCAGGTGGTGAGGGACATGAGATCCACCCCGGGGTGGCGGGCATACATCCGCTTGGCGATGATGGCGCTGATCCCCCAGCAGATGCCGGAGGCTATGCCGAGCAGTGCGCTCTTTATGGAATCCAGGTGCAGCTGCCAGGGCTCTATCACCAGCAGCAGGCCGCAGGCGGCCACCCCGACCGCCAGATAGTGCAGCCTGCGCATCCGCTCACCGAGAAAGAGGGCCGCGAAGATCACCACCCAGAACGGCATGGTGTAACTCAGAATGGCCACCTTGCCCGCTCCGCCGCTGATAAGCGCCCACTGGGCCAGCCCCACCATGCCGCAGGTCTGAAACAGACCTATGGCCAGGGTGTAGCGAAACGGGGTGGGTGTGAGGTATTGGCGACCACGCAGGCACTGCACCAGCAGCAGCACCAGGGATCCACACAGGCAGCGCAGGGCGGTGAATTCGAAGGCCCCCGCGTAGAGCATCACCTGCTTCATCACTATCCAGCTGTAACTCCAGATGGCGGTGAGCAGGACCAAGCCCCCCAGCGCCGCCATATTGATCTTTGTGCTCATTGTCTGCCTTGTCGCCTCTGCTGCTGGCCCATCTTATGCCAAGGGGGGCCATCTTACGCCTCTCCTTTCGCCCTGCCCATCGTCGGGTAACGGGTCTGTCTGCCAACACAAAGGGGGCCTTGGGCCCCCTGTTTGCAACCATCAAAGGCGAGGCTACAGGCTGATCAGGGTGCCGGTTTTGCCGGCGATCCCCTCTGCGGCCTTCTCCAGCAAGGTGATCAGGGATTTGCGCCCCGGCAAGGATGTGGCGAACGAGAGCGCCGCCTCCACCTTGGGCAGCATGGAGCCCTTGGCAAACTGCCCCTGGGCGATAAAGCCGTTGGCATCGGCCACGCTCAGGGTATCGAGCCACTGCACCTCGGGCTTGCCGAAGTTGATGGCCACCTTCTCTACCGCGGTGAGGATGATCAGCATGTCGGCATCGATCAGCTCCGCCAGCTTGGCGCTGGCCCAATCCTTGTCGATCACCGCGCTGGCACCGCGCAGATGATTGCCTTCGCGCAGCACAGGGATGCCGCCACCACCGACGGTGATCACCACTTGCCCGGCGGCCAGCATGGCAGAGACTGTCTCCTTCTCTATGATGTCGACGGGTTTGGGGGATGCCACCACCCGGCGATAACCTCGGCCGGCATCCTCTTTGAGACGCTCGCCCTTGGCCATCAACGCCTCGGCCTCCTCCTTGCTGAAGAAGCCGCCGATGGGTTTGCTTGGGTCGAGAAAGGCGGGATCGTTTTTATCCACCTCAACTTGCGTCACCAGAGTGGCGACCGGCTTGTGAATGCCGCGCTCAAGCAGGGCCTCGCGCAGGGCGTTTTGCAGGTCATACCCGATGTAGCCCTGGCTCAGGGCCACGCAGACCGACATGGGCAGATGGGGCGCTTTTGCGTCGTGGCGGGCCGCCACCTCGAATGCCTGCTGGATCATCCCCACCTGGGGGCCGTTGCCGTGGGTCACCACCACTTCATGCCCCTGAGCAATCAGGTCGGCTATGGTGTGCGCCGTGCTCTGCACCGCCTTCATCTGCTCGGGCAGGTTGTTGCCAAGGGCATTGCCACCCAGAGCCAGTACGATTCGCTGTTTCATCTTGTTCTCTCCAATGAGGGGATGGGCCGATGTCATACCGACCCCTTGTCCTTGTTCGGGAAGGGCGCAAACCGCGCCGTCCGCTGGCGCTCGCCCTAGCGGGTTGCCAAATGAGTGGTTGAAGGGGGTGGCGCACTGACAGCCGCGCCGAGCAGCGGATCAAACGGCGCTCTGGCCAAAAACCGGCCATGGCCCCGTTGCCCGGTGAACTCGCCGTCGCGGGCCACTGTCTCGCCACGGCTCAGGGTCATCCTGATCCGGCCGGGGCAGCGCATCCCCTCGTAGGGGCTGTAGTCGCCGTTGTCGTGCAGCAGTGGGTGAGAAATCAGGGTGTCACCGCGGGGATCCATGATCACCAGATCGGCGTCAGACCCAAGTTGCAGGTTGCCCTTGCGCGGCCAGAGGCCAAAGAGGCGCGCCGGGTTGGCGCTGGTAAGCGCCACCAAGCGCGACGGCGAGATGCGCCCCCCCAGCACCCCGTGGGCAAACAGCAGCAACATCCTGTTCTCGACCCCGGGCAAGCCGTTGGGGCAGAGGCTGAAATCGCCGCCTGATAGGGTCATGCGCTGGGCGTGGGAGAAGTTGCAGTGATCGGTCGCCACCGTATCGATATCGCCGGCACTGATACCGACCCACAACTTGTCCTGCTCGCAGCGCCCGCGCAGTGGCGGGCTGAGCAGGTAGTCGACCCCGTTCTCCTTGTAGTAGCAGCTGTCATCGAGCAGCAGATATTGCGGGCAGGTCTCGACCCAGACCGGTTGCCCCTGGCGGCGCGCCAGTTTCAGGTACTCTAGCCCCAGCCCGTTGGAGAGGTGGACGATATAGAGCGGCGCATTGCCCGCCAGCGCCGCCAGATTGATCATCCGGGCCACCGCCTCCGCCTCGCACTCGAGCGGGCGGCTCTGGGGGTGATACCAGGGTTCATGGTGGCCCGCGGCCAGCAGGGCTTTGCGCCGCTCGGCTATGGCGGCATCGTTCTCGGGATGGACGGTGGCGAGCGCCCCCACCTCTTTCAGGCGGGCCAGGGCGCGCAGCACGTCGTGGTCCCCCAGTTTGTACTGGTAGGTGAGATAGAGCTTGAAGCTGCTGATCCCCTCCTCCTGCACCATGGCGGCCATCTCGTGGAGGATGGCGTCATCCACATGCTGAACAACGCCATGAAAGCTGTAATCGATCACAGCCTGCTCGGCGGCGTAATCGTGATAACGGGCCAGCTGGTGATGCAGCTTGCACCCCGCCGGGCCAAATCCCATGTGATCGACGATGGTGGTGGTGCCACCACAGGCGGCGGCACGGGTACCGCTGAAAAAGTCATCGCAACTGCGGGCAATCCCCACATCTATGTTGAAGTGGGTGTGAACGTCGATGCCGCCCGGCATCACGTAGCAGCCGTTGGCATTGATCACCTCGGTCTCGCCATCGGGCTGGATATCGGCTGCGCGCTCACGGATCACCCCGTTTTCGATCAGCAGATCCTGACGATATTCCCCTTGTGCATCGACCAGCACACCGTTTTTGATCAGCCGTTTCATCCCCACCACCTCGAACATCAGATCGCGTCAAACACCAAGGCCCCGCCTCAATGGAGACGGGGCACTGGCGACAGAGGGGCGGCGATAGCGCTCGCCGCCCGGCAGATCCCTCATTCGTCCAGCTCGGCCAGATAGAGCATGGGGATCACGGCATACATGGCGGCGCACTTGACCAGATGCTCCTTCCAGGTCTTCTCGTTCGGCGCGTGGGCTTCCGGCTCCTTGCCCGGGCCAAAGCCGATCACCGGAATGCCGTGGCGACCCATGATGGAGACGCCGTTGGTCGAGAAGGTCCACTTGTCGACCACAGGCGCCTTGTTGAACAGCTGGGTGTAAGCCTTGGAGAGGGTCCGGACCGTGATGTGATCCTCTTCCACCTTCCAGGTCGGGAAGTAGCACTCGGTCGGGTAGACCAGCCCTGTGTAAGCCGGGCGATCGTACTGGTACATGGAGACCTCGGCCCCGGCGGCTTGCACCGCAGGCAGGGCACGGATCTCGTCCAGCGCACCTTGCCAGCTCTCGCCCCAGGTCAGACGGCGGTCGATGGAGACGGCGCAGCTGTCCGCCACGGCGCAGCGGCTTGGGGAAGTGAAGAAGATCTCGGAGACGGTCAATGTGCCCTTGCCGAGGAAGTCGTCATGGCCGAGGTTGTGGCTCAGCTCCTGCAGCTCACCCAGGATGGGGCCCATCTTGAAGATGGCGTTGTCACCGCGCTCCGGCGCCGAGCCGTGGCAGCTCACCCCCTGCACCTCGACGCGGATCTCCATGCGGCCACGGTGGCCACGGTAGATCTGGCAGTCGGTCGGCTCGGTACTGACCACGAATTCGGGGCGGATCTTGCTCTGCTCTATGATGTACTGCCAGCAGAGACCGTCGCAGTCCTCCTCCTGCACTGTGCCGGTCACCAGCAGGGTATATTGATCTTCCAGCCCCATCTCCTTGATGAGCTTACCGGCATAGACCATGGAAGCCATGCCCCCTTCCTGATCGGAGGCGCCGCGACCACCTATGATCTCGTGATCCTCCATCCCTTCATAGGGATCGAAGGTCCAGTTGGCTCGGTTGCCGACCCCGACGGTATCTATGTGGGCATCCATGGCGATCAGATGCGGGCCCTGGCCGATATAGCCGAGAATGTTGCCCATGGGATCTATCTCGACCCTGTCGAAGCCGACCTTCTCCATCTCCTGCTTGATGCGCAGCACCACCCGCTTCTCGTCACAGCTTTCGCTCGGGATGGCTATCATGTCGCGCAGGAACTGACTCATCTCGGCCTTGTACTGATGGGCCTTCTCCAACACCATTTCAAATGGAATCTGCTTGCTCATTGTGATTTCTCCAAACATTCGAGAGTGTGCTGCCTGTTCGTCGGCAGCGCCCTGTGCCCGTTACCGTGCCCCGTTGGCGAGGCGCGATCTGTTCTTTAATTCGCAGTTCTTCAATTCGTGTTTCTTACTCGCAGGCGGGATGCTTGCCTTCCCACACCACTTCCCGGTAGTGGGCCACGTCGGTGTCCCCTTCGGTGTTGATCAGCAGCACCACAGAGTCGCTGTCCAGCCCGAGACGGGCCATCAGCGCCGCGCGATCCGGGTGGTGGCGCACCGCCGCCAGCACGCCGGTGCCGACCGAACCGGATTCGCCGGAGATGATGCGGGGATCGTCGCCAAGGGGGTTGCCGAGCACCCGCATGCCGAGCGCCGAAACCTTGTCGTGACAGGAGATGAACTGGGTGGTGCAGCCGCGCAGCACCGGCCAGCCGAGGGGGTTGGGTTCACCGCAGGCGAGACCGGCCATGATGGTGCGCATGTCGCCCCCCACGTTGACCATCTCCCCCGCCACACCGGAGCGGTAGATGCAGTCGGCCTGCTCCGGCTCGACCACTATGCTGTGCAGGTTTTTCGCCCCGAAGCAGTCCACCAGATAGCCGAGCACACCGCCCGCCAGCGCCCCGACCCCGGCCTGTAGCAGCACGTGGGTGGGCTGCCTGATGCCCATGGCCTGCATCTGCTCGACCGCTTCATCGGCCAGGGTGGCGTAGCCCTGCATGATCCAGGTCGGGATCTGGGTGTAACCCTCCCAGGCGGTGTCCTGGACTATGTGCCAGCCGCGCTCCTCGGCCATCTTCATGGTCAGGCGCACTGTATCGTCATAGTTCATGTCGGTGACTATGCACTCGGCCCCCAGCGCCAGAATGTGCTCCACCCGCTCCTGGGCCGAGCCCTTGGGCATGTAGACCACCGCATGCTGACCCACCTGCTTGGCGGCCCAGGCGACACCGCGACCATGGTTGCCATCTGTGGTGGTGGCGAAGGTCATCGGCTCCTTGATGGTGCGTTTGATGAGATCGAAGGTGAAATCCTCCACCGCCACCCCGTATTTTTCGCAGAGCAAATTGGCGATGGCGTAGACGCCCCCCAGCATCTTGAAGGCGTTGAGGCCAAAGCGCTTGGACTCGTCCTTGACCAATATTTTTTTCACCCCGACATAGGCGGCCAGCGCGTTCAGATCGCACAGGGGGGTGGGTTCATAACCGGCCAGTTTCTTGTGAAAGGCGCGGGCCTTTTGCGCCTCTGCCCGGGAAAACAGAGACAGGGATTCACCGGTAAAGAAACGGTTATCGGCAATATCCATCTTCAGGGAGAATTGGGACATGAATACCTCACAGAGAGTCATCTCGCCGGGAAACATTGATTAAAAAGCGCCCTGGGGAGAGAACCCGTGATAATGATTGCGCCATGATGGCCGGGCGGGAAATATTCCCGGCCCGGCCCAACCATTATTTGACGCGTTTTTGCGCCTCTTTGATTAACCCCTCGAGCGCGGCGCCCGGTGCCGAGAATTTACGGGCAACTATCATGGCGGCGATAATATAGGGCTTCCAGCTCGCCTCTTTATAAGTGGCGATGCGGTATTTCTCGAACACCCCTTCGCTCACCTCGCCCGCCTGACAGGAGACGCCGGTAATATCGGCAGGCAGGCAGTGCATATAGAGCGCCTCGCCCCCCTTGGTGAGGGCCATCATCTCCTCGGTGCAGTGCCAATCCTGGTGCTTGGCGTTCTGCGCCAGACACTGCTTCTCCAGCTCCTTGAGGCCGGCGTGATCGTTGGCCCGCAGCAGCTCGGTGCGCTGCTCCATCACCTGGTAGGGCGCCCAGGACTTGGGATAGACGATGTCGGCATCCTTGAACGCCTCCTCCATGGAGGTGACCTGACGGAAGCTGCCGCCGGAGGCCTTGGCGTTCTCATGGGCCACCGCGATCACGTCCGGGATCAGGTCATACCCTTCGGGGTGCGCCAGGGTCACCTCCATGCCGAAGCGGGTCATCAGCCCTATGATGCCCTGGGGCACGGAGAGCGGCTTGCCGTAGCTCGGGGAGTAAGCCCAGGTCATGGCGATCTTCTTGCCCTTGAGGCTCTCCAGGCTGCCGAAGTGCTCCTGCAGCCAGGCGAGATCAGCCATGGACTGGGTCGGGTGATCAATGTCGCACTGCAGGTTGACCAGGGCCGGGCGCTGGGGCAGCACCCCCTTCTCGAACCCTTCGTCCAGTGCCGCGCCCACTTCACGCATGTAGGCGTTGCCCGCCCCCAGATACATGTCGTCGCGAATACCGATGGCATCGGCGCAAAAGGAGATCATGTTGGCGGTTTCGCGCACCGTCTCGCCGTGAGCAATCTGGGACTTGCCCTCGTCCAGATCCTGCTGGGTGAGGCCGAGCAGGTTGAGAGCGGAGGCATAGGAGAAACGGGTGCGGGTGGAGTTGTCACGAAACACAGAGATGCCAAGGCCGGTATTGAACAGCCTGGTGGCTATGTTCTCGGCCCGCAGTCCCTTGAGTGCCTCGGCCAGCTTGAGGACCAGCGCCAGCTCCTGGGGGGTCTGCTCCCAGGTCAGCAGGAAGTCCTTTTCATGCAGGTTGGATTTGAGCTCATTGATCTCTTTGATTAACTGGTTCACTGCTTTCATCGTTAGCCCCAATCTGTTGATGAGATATGGATTGCTCCCCTTCCACTCACAAGGTCACCGAAAATAGGGCCATTGGGTGAGTTCATCGGTCAGCGTCAAACAAGAGCAATCAATAAGCGTGCCAATGCGGTATTTAAGGGGGAATAACGAGAAACAGGAAAATAGATGTGAGCCAGCGCACATGACAACGCCATTCAGGCATATGGCGTGGCACTTTCACGATAAATGCCGGCACGCCAAAGCCGTATTTAAAATAGTGCCAAGATGCGCACTGATAATTATCACCCTGGCTATCAGATGCGGGCCGTTAATTGATAGGCGATGCGGGGGAATTATCATAATGATAATGGCCTTGCCCCAGGCGCAGCCATTATCTGTGAACAGGTCGCCGCTTGCGGCGCGCGGCGAAGTGACGATCAGGCCTGCACGGCGATCTCGTACTTCTTTATCTTGCGATAGAGGGTCGCAATCCCAATCCCCAACGCCTGAGCGGCCAGCTTCTTGTTGCCAAGACGCTGCAAGGTTTCCTCTATCACCTGCTTCTCCATGCTCTCCAGCCCGTTTTCCCCGAGGGGCAGCTCCAGGCTTCGCTCGGCCTGGCCTGCTCCCCGCACCGCTGCGTGGCCTTGCAGGCTCCCCTCTCCCGGCAAGGGCCAGGGAACCCCGGCCGCACCCTGCGTACCAGGTGCAGGGCTGGCAACTGCATTATGGCCAAAGGAGGGATCGGAGGCCGCTGCATGGGCGTAGGGCTCGGGCGCGAGCGGCACCCGCGCGATGTGCGCCGCACTCCGAGGCTGCTCATCCGCCGCGCCGCGCTGGTTGCGCAGGATATTGGGGGGCAACAGTATGCTCTCGATCACCTCCCCCGCCTGCACCACGTTGACCAGGTATTCGATGAGGTTGCTGAGTTCGCGCACGTTGCCGGGCCAGCGATACCCCTCGAGCAGGCCCATCACCTCAGGGCTCAGTCCCGGATAGATGAGGCCGATGCGGCTGGTGTGCAGGTTGAGGAAGTAGTGGGTCAGCAGCGCCACGTCCCCTTCCCGCTCGCGCAGCGGCGGCAGGTGGATGGGGATGACGTTGAGGCGATAGAAGAGGTCTTCGCGAAACTTGCCCTCGGCAATGTACTGCTCCAGATGCTGGTGGGTCGCGGCTATGATGCGAATGTCCACCGGCACGGGCCGGCTGGCACCTATGGGCGTCACCTCCCGCAGCTCCAGCACCCGCAGCAGCTTGGCCTGCATGGTGAGCGGCATGTCTCCTATCTCGTCGAGAAACAGGGTGCCCTGATGGGCGGCCTGGATCAGCCCCTGCTTGCCGCCGCTGGAGGCGCCGGTGAAGGCCCCCTTCACGTAGCCAAACAGCTCGCTCTCCAGCAACTGCTCCGGAATGGCGGCGCAGTTGATGGCGATGAAGGGCTTGTCATGACGCGGGCTGAGGCGGTGAATGGCGCGGGCCACCACCTCCTTGCCGGTGCCGCTCTCGCCGCAGACCAGCACGCTGGAGGGGCTCAGGGCGATGCGATGGAGCAGTTTTTTCAGCGCCCGCATCGGCTTGCTTTCGCCGATCAGCAGCGCCATGCCCTCGTCCGGCTCCAGCGGCTGGCTCAGGGCCGAGTGGGACTGGTGAAATGCCATCAGAAACAGCTGCTGGCCCTGCACATGGTGCAGCTGGCCTATGATGAGCTCCTGGCGATCTGCCAGTGTGATGATGTGCTGCATGTGCCCGGTCAGCCCCTGCTGGGCGAAGGTGAGCGGACGCAGGCCAATCTCGCGCCCCAGCAACTGCTCCTGCTGGCAGTTGAGCTGCTTGAGCGCCACCTCGTTGGCATAGCGCACCTGGCTCTTCTCGTCGAGCAGCAGGCAGCCCTGATCCATGTGGCTCATCAGGTTCAGGAACACCTTGTTGACCCCGTCCGACAAGCCGCGGGAATCGAGCAGCTTGGCCACGAAGATGCTGGAGATGTGCTGCACATAGTCGCACACCTCCTGCAGATTGCTGTTGAGGCGCGCCTGCTGCTCGGCGTTGAAGGCCACCAGGCTGATGACCCCGATGCAGGTCTCCTCCACCATGATGGGCACCCCGAGGAAGGCGCGTTCCCGGCAGCTCTCCTTGCAGCTGCACCCCTCACAGACAGGATCCTCGCTGGTGTGGGTGACTATCTTCTCGCTCTGGTGTTCGATCACGTAGCGCAACAGGCGGGAGTCTCCCTCCAGCTGGCGGCCGAAAAACTTGCCGTAAGGCCCGGTTCCCGCCACCCGCACCATGTTGGCGTCGACGATTTCCACTTCCAGTTGCAGCACGCTGGCCAGCATCTTGGCAAAGCGCAAGATGGTGGGCTGGATCTGCATCAACAAACATTGGTTACTGACGGACATCATGTTGTTAATCCCTTGGCTCCCACCCTGGGTGGGATTCATGCTGGCCAGATACTATGCCAATTCGACGGCAGCGACTTCGCCGAGGATCACGAAAAGGGAACTTGTATCCACCCCGCTGCCGGGAGTGGGAGCTGGCGCAGACTGAGGAAGATAAGCGCGAAGGAGCAAGCCGTGGACGCCAGCAGGCGTCCACGAAAACTGCGGAAAAAGCCGGCTCAGCCGTTGATGTGCAGGGCCAGCCAGACCGCCAGCGGGATCACCAGGACCGAGAGCGCATTGCCGCCGAGCACGATACTGGCCACCTTCTCGGGCTGGCACTGGTACTGCTCGCACAGCATGTAGTTGAGCACAGCCGGGGGCAGCGCCACCGACAGCATCAGGAGCGGGATCCAGGCCGGCTGCAGCGGCAGCAGCCAGACCGCCAGACCAAGGGAGATCCCGCCCGCCAGCAGGTAGAGCAGGTTGCACTTGAGGGCGAGCCCCAGGTGATCCAGCTCCCCTTCCATCAGCCGGATGCCGAGGGCAAACAGCATCAAGGGCACCGAGATCTGGCCGAGCAGGGAGGCGCTGGTCACCAGGTATTCCGGCAGAGCAATGTGCAGGTTGGCCACCAGCAAGCCGGCGAAGGCGGCCCACAGCACAGGGCTGCGCAGCCAGAGCCAGCGGGAGGTGTTGGCCGAGAGGATTAACATGCCCACCGAGAAGTGGAGCAGGTTGGAGAGCACGAACAGTATGACGATGGCGCCCAGCTGCTGCTCGCCAAAGGCCAGCACCATCAGCGGAATGCCGAGGTTGCCCGTGTTGCGAAACATGGCGGGCAGGATCAGCGCAGGTCTGCTGATGCTTTTCAGCCTGAGCAGGGAGAGCAGCAATCCCGGCAACAGGATCACCAAGGCCCCCGCCGCGATGAGCGGTAAATGGGCCATCAGCGCCAGCGGATATTTGACCAGTGCCGAGAACACCAGCGCCGGGGTAAACAGCTCGATATTGGCCCGGTTGACATAGCCCAGCGCCCCGCCCGGCCGCAGCCGGCCATAGAGGGCACCCAGGCCCACCACGGCAAACACCGGGATGACGATATTGAGCAGTGCGCTGAACATGGGCGAGCCTCTTTACAGTTCGCGGGCGGGTGGCCCCATCAGCAAGACGGGATCCAGCGTCACTTCCAGCGTACCGTTGCTGACCCAGAGCTGACCGTCGGAGATGGTGCAGGTGAGGTGCATGGTGCGCGCCACCATGGCGGTCAGCGGCAGGGTCTGGCTGTCGGAGAGCTCGATCACCGTGAGGTTGTCGTGCTGGCTGAGCTTGCCCTGATTCTGCTTCCACCAGACGTTGGTACCACGGCCACCGTAGAGGTAGAGCACCACATGACGGGAGCGGTTGCACGCCTTCTTCAGACGGCGCTCGTCGGGCTGGCCCAGCTCGATCCAGAGCTCGATTTCATCGGAATAGTTCTTGCGCCACAGCTCGGGCTCGTCGTCGGCGGAGAGCCCCTTGGTGAACTCCAGCCGCTCGGCGGCGTGCCAGGCGAAGGCTGCCAGCCGGATCATCATGCGCTCATCGGTCTCGGAAGGGTGACGAGCCAGGGTCAGTGAGACGTCCTGATATTGGTGGCGGTCCATGTCGGACAGGCTGAGTTGAGCCTTGAATACGGTTGCCTTGAGAGCCATAGAAACCTTGAATACCTTGAGTGGTCAATCCGGGGTGGAAAAACTGCGCGCCAGTGTAATCAAAATCGGCGATCGGTTCGACCACCTTGGCCAAACATTTGCCCTGAGCGGCGCGGATAAGTGCCGAAAAAGGCTCAAAAAACAAATGCCAGTCCGAAGACTGGCATTTGGCGGTATGAACGAAAGAAGCGGATCACTTCTCGGCGGACTTGACCCCGAAGGCATTGAGCAGCAAGCAGCAGGTCACTGCCACCGCCACAAACCCACTCAGGAAGATAAAGGGCATGGCCCCGTATCCCAATACAGTCCAGATGGTTTGTTCAAGCAGACTCATTATGTGTCCTTCATCCAGTGAAATGGGTGTCCCTTTCGTGACGGGGTTATCCCCCCGTTCCTGATGATGCTATTTGACCCCAACCAGCGCCTGAGTCCTATGCCACCAAAGTAATAAATAGGGGGCTACTTTGCGCTGGATCAACAATTTAGCCCTTGGCCAGGACAAATATGGACGCAATTCAGCCAGTTGTCAGCCGACTGTGCCTGCCGCCCACGGCATGGATCGCACAAAACGAAGGAGGCGACCCCGGGGTCGCCTCCTTGACATCAGCCCTGCCGTCACCGGCAAGGTGCGATGCTTAGTAGAAGCTCAGCTGCTCCGCCGCCATCGCCTTGAGGCGCTCACAGGGTGCAAAGCGGTCGCCGTAGCGTTTCTGGTAGTGCTCGAGACGCCCCACCAGGTGCTCAATGCCGAGGCTGTCCATGTAGCGGAAGGGGCCCCCGAGGAAGGGCGGGAAGCCGATGCCGAAGATGGCGCCTATGTCGCCGTCACGGGCCGAGGCCACCACGCCGCTGTCCAGCGCCATGGCCGCTTCGTTGAGCATCATCAGCACGCAGCGTTCGGCAATCTCCATCCGGGATTGCTTGGGCACAGGCTTGACGCCCAGCACGGCGTAGACACTCTCGTCCACCTTCTTCTTGCCTTTGGCCGCCTTGCCATAGAGGTAGAAGCCCTTGCCGTTCTTGCGCCCCTTGCGATCGTTTTGCAGCAGCTTGTCAAACGCCGCCGGCGCCTGGAAGCGCTCACCACCCAGCTCTTTCTCCAGGATGGGCGAGATCTTGGCGCCCACGTCTATCCCCACCTCGTCGAGCAGGGTGATGGGACCGACCGGGAAGCCGAAATCGAGCAGGGCGCCGTCCAGCACCTCCACCGGCTCCCCTTCCAGTACCAGCCGCGCCGCCTCGTTCATGTAGGGCGCCAGGATGCGGTTGACGTAGAAACCGGCCTCGTCTTTCACCACGATCGGGGTCTTGCCCTGGGCACGGGCAAACGCCAGCGTGGTGGCCACCGTCTCGGCGCTGGTACCGGCGTGGGGAATGATCTCGGCCAGCGGCATCTTGTCCACCGGGCTGAAGTAGTGCAGCCCCACGATCCGCTCCGGGTGCGCCGCCCCGGCCGCTATCTGGTGGATGGGCAGGGAGGAGGTGTTGGAGGCAAACACTGTGTGCTCACCGCACTCGCGCTCCACCTCCTTCACCATCTGATGCTTGAGGGCGAGATCTTCAAACACCGCCTCCACCACCATGTCGACCCGGTGAAAACCCGAATAGTCCAGCGTGCCTGACAGCAGGCTCATCTGTTTCTCCAGCTCGCTGCGCAGAATGTGGCGACGCTTGAGCTTCTTGGCCAGGATCTCGTAGCTGTAGCGCATGGCATTGCCGATGCCGGCACTCGCCACGTCCTTGATCCGCACCGGCACCCCCGCCTTGGTGGCGGTGACGAAGGCGATGCCGCCCCCCATCAGGCCCCCGCCCAGCACGGCGGCGTGGGTGACCTTGCGCGGTTCAGCCCCCTGATAGGTGACCTCCTTCTTCATCTCTGTGGTGGCGAAGAAAATGGAGCGCAGGGCGGCGGATTCCGCCGTCATCACCAGCTCGCCGAAGTGGCGGGATTCGGCGGCGAGGCCGGCCTGCATCCCCTCTTCCACCCCGATGCGTACCACCTCGAGGATCCGCTCCGGCGCCGGGTAGTTGCCGCGGGTCTTGGCTTTGACCCCCTTGCGGGCCTGGTCGAACAGCACCTTGCGGCCCAGCGCATTGGTCTCCAGCAGCTTGCCCTGCAGATCCCGCTTCAGCTCGTGGCGGGGTTTGCCCTTCTTGGCCAGCTTGATAGCTGCTTCCAGCAGAATGGAGGGCGGCACCACATCGTCCACCAGCCCCAGTTTTTTGGCCTGCTTGGCCCGCACCTGCTTGCCGGTCAGCATCAGATCCAGCGCCTTGGCCACCCCGATGAGACGCGGCAGCCGCTGGGTCCCGCCGGAGCCCGGCAGCAAACCCAGTTGTACTTCCGGCAGCCCCAGCACCGTCTTACCGTGATCTGTCACCACCCGGCCATGACAGGCCAGCGCCAGCTCCAGCCCGCCGCCGAGGCAGGGGCCGTGAATGGCGGCGATCACCGGGATGGCCAGCGACTCGATCTCGGCAAAAATCACCTGCCCTTCCCGCGACAGCGTCTGGGCATCCTGGGCACTGGTGCAGGCCGCCAGCATGCTGATGTCGGCACCTGCGATGAAGGAGTCCTTCTTGCCGGAGGCCACCACCAGACCGATCAGCTCCTTGTTGGCCTTCACCTCGGCCAACACGGTGCGGATCTCGTCCACAAAGGCGGCCTTCAGGGTATTCATGCTCTCGCCCGGCACATCCATGGTGAGGATACCGATGCCATCCTGGCGCACCGCCAGGGAAAAAGTCTTCTCGCTCATCACTCTACCTCCAACACCATGGCCACACCGAGCCCACCCGCCGCACAGGCGGTGTTAAGCCCCAATCCCCCACCCCGACGACGCAGCTCGTGCAGCGTCTGGGTGATCATGCGCGCACCGGTCGCGGCAAAGGGGTGGCCATAGGCCAGGGAGCCACCGAGCACGTTGAACTTGTCCATGTCCACCTCGCCGATGGCTTGATCCCGGCCCAATTTGCTGCGGGCAAACTCCAGGCTTGAAAACATCTTGAGGTTGGCCAGGGTCTGGGCGGCAAAGGCCTCGTGCATGTCGATCAGGGTGAGATCGCTGAGCGTGATGCCGGCGCGGTCCAGCGCCAGCGGCGTGGCATAGGAGGGGCCCATCAGCATGTCCTGCCACACATCGATGGCAGAGAAGGCGAAGCTGCGGATATAGCCAAGCGGCTCGAGCCCCAGCTCTTTGGCCCGCCCTTCGCGCATCAGCAGCACGGCGGCGGCACCGTCGGTGAGCGGGGTGGCGTTGGCGGCGGTGACAGTGCCATGCACCCGGTCAAACACGGGTTTGAGCTTGGCGTAGCTCGCCAGATCGGACGCTTCGCGGATGTTGTTGTCCCGCTCCAGCGGCGACTTGTAGGGGGGCACGTGGGCGGTAAACACCTCGCTGCTCAGCTTGCCATCGGCCCAGGCTTGCGCCGCCAGGCTGTGGGAGCGGTGGGCCAGCGCATCTTGCGCCTCGCGGCTGATCTGGTGGCTCTTGGCCATCTGCTCGGCGGTCTGCCCCATGGAGAGACCGGTGGAATACTCGGCCACGGCGGGCGGCACCGGCATCAGATCCTTGATCCTCAATGCCCGCAGAATATTGAAACGCTGCTGCAGGTTGCGAGCCTTGTTGAGATCCACCAGGGCGCGGGCCAGCGTCTTGCTGACGCCGATGGGCAGCACGGAGGAGGAATCGGCCCCGCCGGCGATGGCGATGTCGACCGTGCCGGCCATGATGGATTCGGTGACGTTGGCCACCGCCTGGAAACTGGTGGCGCAGGCGCGCGACACGCTATAGGCATCCGTGGTGACGCTCATGCCGGTGCCGAGCACGATTTCACGGGCTATGTTGGGCGCTTCCGGCATCTGTACCACCTGGCCGAACACCAGCTGGTCGATGAGTGCGGGATCGAGATCGGTACGGGCGAGCAGTTCACTCACCACCAGCTTGCCGAGATCCACCGCGGGCACGCCGTGAAAGGCGGTGGCCTGCTTGGCAAAAGGGGTACGCAGACCCGCCACGACGGCAATCCGTTCGCCCTGGCGAGTCGTCAGTTTCAATGGCTGTTTCATCCTGGCTCCTTGGGTTAAAAGGCAGAGGTCTGACCTCATTGGGCCACATCTTAACAATCCACTCACAAATTTCATACGGCTGATTGAAACTAAATTGCCCCCATCTTTGCCCCCTCCCTCGCCCTCGGGGGCCAACTGGAGTATAAAAAGATCAACCTCCATAAAAACAACGGGTTCATCACATGGCAGCGGCCGAGTTCAGAGCGCTTGGGGACTATCTTGGCAGTCAGATTCTGGGACAGGGAGCACTGATAGAGGGGCTGCTTATCGCCCTGCTATGTGAAGGACATGTGTTAATCGAAGGGGCCCCCGGTCTTGCCAAGACCCGCGCCGTCAAGGCGCTGGCCGGTGCCGTGGAAGGGCGCTTCGCCCGCATCCAGTTTACCCCCGACCTCTTGCCTGCCGATCTCACCGGCAGCGAGGTGTTCCATCCCCAGGATGCGAGCTTCGTGTTTCAGCCCGGTCCATTGTTCAACCACCTGGTGCTGGCGGACGAGATCAACCGAGCCCCCGCCAAGGTGCAATCCGCGCTGCTGGAGGCCATGGCCGAGCACCAGATCACGGTGGGCAAGAAGAGCTGGCGCCTGCCACCGCTGTTTATGGTGGCGGCCACGCAAAATCCGATAGAACAGGAGGGGACCTACCCGCTGCCGGAGGCCCAACTCGACCGTTTCCTGCTCAAGCTGCTGGTGGATTACCCCAGCCCCGCCATGGAGCTGGCCATCTTGCAGCTCAACGCCCTGGGCGAGCAGCTGACGCCACCGCCGGTCACCCTGAGCCAGGCCGACCTGCTGGTGGCCCGCTCGGCGGTACAGGCAGTCCAGATGCAGGGGCGGCTCGAACACTATCTGGTGCAACTGGTGTGCGCCACCCGCCCGGGCAGCGGCCTGTGCCCCGAGCTTGAACCCCTCATCGCCGTGGGTGCCAGCCCCAGGGCCAGCATAGGCCTGGCCCGCGCCGCCCGTGCCCAGGCCTGGCTCGCCGGACGGGACTTCGTGCTGCCGGAGGACATACAACAGCTGGCGCCGGCCATACTGCGCCACCGACTCATTCCCAGCTATCAGGCGCTGGCAGACAACCTGGACAACGACACCCTGATCGCCCGGCTGCTGGACGCGATACCGTGCCCTTGACTCCCCAGCCGGATCCCCGCGCGCATCCCGCTATTGCCCTCACCCTGCCCCAGTTGCTGGCCATCCGGTTGTGGGCGAGACAGGGGCCGAGGGCGCGTATCCAACCGGCCCAGCAGGGCAGGCTTGGCCGCATGCCGGGGCTCACCTTTCGCGAGCTGCGCGCCTATCAGGCGGGGGATGAGGTGCGCCACATCGACTGGCGAGTCACAGCCCGGCTCGGTCGCCCCTACACCAGGCTCTACAGCGAGGAGCAGGATCAGGCCCACTGGCTGCTGCTCGATCTCTCCCCCGCCATGTACTTTGGCTCACAGGTGCAACTCAAAGCCCGCCTGGGCTGCGAGCTGGCAGCCGCCCTCTTGTGGCAGGGTGAGAAACAGGCCAACACCCTGATCTGCCACGGCGTTGAGTGCCATGTCCAGCCCCAGCGCGGCTCCCTGGTACCCTTGCTGGAGACCCTTTGCCACCACTACGACAAGGGGCTGGATCGCACGTCCCTGCCGCACTCGCTGGCGCGGACCCTGGCTCGGCTCACCCTGCCCCACGGCGCCAGATTGACGATCATCACGGATCACCAGCCCTGCGATGAGGCCCTCCGCCAGCAGTTGCAACTGCTCGGTCGCCGCCACGACATCCACTGCTGGCAGATCCGGGATCCGCTGGAGGCAGGCCTGCCCGCGCAGGGACAACTGGCGGTGCAGGCGGGCAGACAGCGCGGCTGGCTCGATGCCACTCAGCCCGGCTTTGCCCACCGCTACCAGCGGGCGGCCGAGCGGCTGGCCAGGCAGTGCCATCAGCAACTGCTGCCGCTGGTGCAGCGTCTCTACCGGCTCGACAACGGCCAGCCGCTGCAACGCCAGTGGCAGGAGGGTGCATGTCGCCAGTTCTGAGCCTGCTCGCCGCCGTCTCAAGCGCGCCACCCATGTCTGCGCTGGCGGCGCAGCTGCGCGACATCCATCCTGGCCCCATGTTGACCCAGGCAGCGGATCCCCGCCTTCAGGGCTGGTGGGCGCTGCTGATCATCCTGTTGCTGGGGGCGCTGATCGGCGCAGCCCTGCTCAGCCTGCTGCGCTATCGCCGCTGGCAGCGACAAATCGACTGGGAGGCGCCCGAGCTGGTGCCCAGATTGCAGGCAGTGCTGCGCGAGGCCGCCCTTGGCCGCTGGCCCGAGGCGCGCACCTTGCAAGGAGAAGCCTGGCTCGCGTTTCTGGACAGGCAGGGCGGCAGCCAGTTTCGTGAATTTGCGGCCCTCTGGCCACACTGGCTCTACGGCCAGGGGATACCGGATGCCCGCCAGTGCGAGGCGCTGCGCCGCGCCTACCTCAGCTGGGGGCGAGCCTGCTGCTGCCTGCCACCTGGGCTGATCGCATTCAGACGCCGCTGGCAACAGGGCCTGACGCGCCTGCGCATCAGGAGCTCGTCATGATCCTCGCCTGGCCCTGGTTTGCGCTGGCCCTGGCGCTGCCACTCCTGGTGCGCTTCGGCCTACCGCCACGTTCAACCGACCCGCACAGCGGCACTGCGCTGGCACACGACGGCTTTCCTCTGTTGCGTGCCCACGCCGGCCAGCCACTGTGGCGCATGGCCCTGTGCTGGTGCGCCCTGGTGCTGGCCCTCTGCCGCCCCCAATGGCAGGAGCCGCCCCTCGTCAGTTACCAGAGCAGCCGGGATCTGATCCTGGCGGTGGATCTCTCCGACAGCATGCGCACCCAGGACATGCTGGATGAGGGGGAGCAGCGGGACAGGCTCAGTGCGGTGCGCCAGCAGATAAGTCAGCTGATCCAGGCCCGCCCCGGCGATCGTATCGCCCTCATCGTCTTCGCCGATCACGCCTACCTGCTCTCGCCCCTGACTCAGGAGACCCAGGCCCTGCTCACTCTGGCCCGCGAGCTGGACTTCGATCTGGTGGGCCGCACCACGGCACTGGGGGAAGCCATACTGCTGGCCCGCCAGCACGCCGACCCCAAGCGTCCCACCGCCCTGCTGCTTGTCACCGACGGTCGCAACACCGCGGGCAGCGCCGATCCCCTGAGCGAGGCCAAACGGGCCGCCACCAGCGGCATGACCCTCTATACCCTGGGGGTGGGGGCCGATCCCGATACCTTTGCCGAGGCAATGGCCCCGGCACTGGCTCCGGCGCAGAGCGATCCCAGCGCCGAGCTGGACGAGGCCCTGCTGCAACAGCTGGCCAAGGTGGGCCATGGCCGCTATTTCCGCGCCCGCACCCAAAGCGATCTCGCTGCCATCAACCAGACCCTGGATACCCTGGAGCCCATCGCCACGCCCCACACCCGCTATCGGCCAAACGTGGAGCTCTACCCCTGGCCGCTGGCACTGGCCTGGCTGCTGCTGATCTGGCCCGCCCGGCTGCGCTGGCCCCGCTCCTTGCGTCTGCGCTTGCGACCGCCACGAGGCCGGGCTCATGATTAAGCCCCTCTGCCAGGCATGGCCGTCATGGAGCTGATCCTGTTGCGCCCGCTCTGGCTGCTGGCCCTGCTGCCCTGGCTGTGGCAGGGCTGGCGTCGCCGCCGCCAGCCACAGCTGCTCGCCCCCGCCATGCAGGCCTACCTGCTGCCGGGCCGGCGACGTACCCTGCCCTGGCTCTGGCTGGCGGGCCTGCCCGTCATACTGGCTCTCAGCGGCCCCGCCCTGCGCCAACAGAGCCAGGCCATACCAACACCGGCCCTCGACATCTGGTTGCTGGATCTCTCCCGCTCCATGCTGGCCACCGATCTGCTGCCGGACAGGGCCACCCGGGTGCGAGTGCTGCTGCAGGATATGCTGGCCGAGGCCCGTCCGAGCCAGGAGGGACGCCCCATCGCCCTCATACTGTTTGCCGGCGATGCCTACCTCGCCATGCCCGCCACCCGGGATCACCAGGCCATGGCGCTGCTGTTGCCCGACCTGCGCCCGGCCATCATGCCCAAACAAGGGAGTGCGCCCGAGCGCGCCGTGGCGCTGGCGCTCGGCCAGATCCCCCCGGGCCAGCAGGCACGCCTGCTGCTGGTCACCGATGGTATCTCGGCGAGGCAGGCGGACCGGATCCGAGCGCTCTGGCCCTGTCAGGGCAGCCTGTTTTGTCATGAACAGGCGGCACCTCGCCTCGACATATTGCTCGCCAACGGTGGCAAGAGCAGCAGGCTGCCGCCCGCCACCAGCGAGGTGCAAGGCGTTGGCACCCCCTTCGGCCGCGAGCTGCCCGCCCCCGATGTGGCGACCATGCAACAACTTGCCAACGAACTTGGCGGTCAGTTGCAATGGTTGCAGGCCGGGCTGCCACGCTTTGCGCCCCTGCCCATGAGCCAGACGCTGACCGCCCATCAGTCGCGGGATCTCGGCCCCTGGTTGCTGCTGCCCCTGCTGCCGCTGGCCCTGCTGGCCCGCGTCGGCACGCTCTGGCTGCTTCTGCTGGTCGCAGGCGCGGGTCTTTTCACCCCACCTCCCTCGCAGGCCAGCCCAGCCGCCGTGTTATCCGCACAGGAGAGCCAGGCCTGGCAAGCGTTCCAGCAGGGGCACTATCTGGCGGCGGCTCGCCACTTCCAGGACCCCGTCTGGCAGGGGAATGCCTGGTACAGAGCCGGTGACTACGCCCGGGCCGTCGCCGCCTACGCCAGTACGAGCAGTGCCACCGCCCACTACAACCGGGGCAATGCGCTGGTGCAGCTCGGGGATCTGGTCGCCGCCGAGCAAGCCTATCTGGCGGCGCTGGCGTTGGAGCCGGGCCACCAGGATGCGCTCTACAACCTCGCCCTGCTGCGGGCCCAGCCGCCCCAAGCCAGCCCGGCAGCGCAGGATCCCAAGCCCATCGACGCCCCCGAGCAGGCCGCCACCCCGGACGCGCCGCTGCCGCCAGCCCCCCCAGTGGTGCTGCTGGAGCAGCGGCTGCGCAAGGAGGCCCAGCGTCGCCAGCAGCTCAAGGAAGAGCTAAAAGGCGCCTGGCCTTCAGCGCTGAAAGGGGATGACACCTGGTGAAGAGCAATCCTCTGCTGCCTTGGCTGTCTTGCTGGCTGCTGCTCTGCCTGCTGTCAACCTCGGCCCTGGCCGCGCCGCCCAGGGCCGAGTTGTTGCCGGGGGCCGACAGCCGTGACTGGCTGCTGATCATAGAGGCGGACGGGGAGCGCCAGAGCAACGAACTCGCCATTGCCCCCCTGCTGCGCCAGTTCGCGGTGGGCAAGGTGACCATGAGCCGGGTCACCACTCCCGTGCACAGCCTGACCCGCTGGCAGATCCCGCTGCACACTCTGGATACGGGCCCCGGGGTCGTGCCCTCCCTGTCACTTGGGCCGGAGCAGACCCCGGCCTTGCCCCTGCCAAAGCGCAGCCAGGCGGGCACGCTGGCAGCGCAACCCCGCCAGCCCATCTCCCCCATAGAGCTGCAGGCCAGGGTGCTGCATCAGGGGCCGCTCTATCCGGGCCAGCCCTTCATCTATCAGCTCAGCCTCTGGCTGCCCGCCAACATGGAGGCCCCCAACCTCACAGAGCCGGCCAGCGACGCCTTCACCATTCGCCGCCTGGGAAACGATCAGTGGCAGGCTCCGGCGGGGGCGGGATTGCCGGGTCGGCTGACCCGCAACTGGCTGCTGCAGGCTAGGGAGCCCGGGCTGCATCCGCTGGTGTCGCCGCGCTTTCAGGGCCGTCTTCCCCAGGATAACGGCACCAGTGACCCCCTCTCGGCCAGAGCGGCCACCCTGTTTGTGAAAATCGATCAGGCGCCGCAGCAACCCGTGGCCAGCCAGCTGACTCTGAGCCAGCAGTTGAGCCCGGCCTCGGGCGCCAGGGAGGGCGAGCCTGTGATCCGCACCCTGACGCTGGTGATGGAGGGCGGCGATGGCAACCGGCTCACCCTGCCCGGGCTCACCGGGCCCGCGGCCCTGCCCGCCGGCATGCAGGCAAGACCGGATGGGGAACAGCAGCAGGAGCGCTTTCTCGCCAAGGGGGCGCTGCGCTTCGAGCGCCAGTGGCGCCAGGCCCTGACGGCCACGGCGCCAGGCGACTACCTGCTGCCGGCCATCACCCTGCCCTGGTTCAACGCCCGGAGTGGGCGCATCGAATACGCCCGCCTGCCCGCCACCCCGCTGCGCATAGAGGCGGGCGCACAGGCACAGGAAGCCTTCACCGACCCAAGCCATGAGAGCCTTCACTGGGCGATCTGGGCCCTGCTGCTGCGGGCCCTCTGGCAAGGGTGGCCACGCTGGCACGCCTTCTATCGCTTGCAGCGGGCACTGCGGCGCGAGGATGCGAACCACGCCAGAGCGGCCCTGCTGGCATGGGCCAGCCTGCGCTGGCCACGGCGCCATACGCACCTCAGCGGCTTGCCCTGTCGTCATGCCCCCGCGCTTGCCGCCGGGCTCGCCGCGCTGGATCGCGCCTGTTTTGCCACCCAGACCACCCCCGCCGACCGTCAGCGCCCATGGCAAGGCCTCGCCGGCCCGCTATGCGCGTATGAAACTTTTGCGATAGCCTATGGCCTCAGGCAACTGGCCCGCCTGGGTCACTGACCCTTGAGGACCCTCATATAAAAAGGAAGCCCAGCGATGGCGTTAGGTTTTTTCAGAAAGAAAGGTGCCACGGTCGGAAAGGATCCCACGGCTTCCCCGGTCTATGGAGACATGGCAGACAAACAGACCAAATACGAAGCCCTGGTGCATGCCCTGCACGGGGACATTTATCGCTACGCCTACTGGCTGTGCCGGGATCCGCAGGTGGCGGAAGATCTGGTGCAGGAGACCTTTCTGCGCGCCTGGAAGGGCATAGACTCGCTGCTCGATGACAAGGCCGCCAAGGCCTGGCTCATCACCATATTGAGACGGGAAAATGCCCGCAGGTTCGAGCGCAAGCAGTTCGCTCTCATCGATCTCGACGAGCATCCCCAAAGCGATCCGGATGCCTTGCACAACGAGCAGGAGATGGAGAACGAGTGGCTCAGACGCCACATAGCCCGCCTGCCCGCCGAATATCAGGAGCCCCTGCTGTTGCAGGTGCTGGGGGGCTTCAGCGGTGACGAGATAGCGGCGCAACTGGGATTGAACAAGAACACCGTCATGACTCGCCTGTTTCGGGCCCGCAACCAGATCAAAGAGGCCATGGAGTCAGCGACACAACAGAGAGGACACACCAATGGATGAGCTGGAATTTCGCCGTCGGGCCATCGCCCATCCGCTGGAGCATGACCCCGCCTTTGTCGACGCGGCGCAGGCCTCCCCCGCCAATCGCAAGCATCTGGACGAGATGAAGCAACTGGATCGTCGCCTGCATCAGGCGCTGGAGGTCGAGGTACCGGCCGGGCTGGCCGAGCGCATCCTGCTCAGACAGGCGCTGGAAGCCGAACAGGAAAGCCGGGTTCCCCTGCCGGTGCGCCCGCGCAGCCAATGGCGTCCGCTGGCCATGGCCGCTTCGGTCGCCTTCCTGCTCGGCATGAGCACCCGCTGGCTCAGCTGGCCGCAGACACCGCCCGCTGAACTCTCCCTCGCCCAGGTCGCCATGGCCCACGTCTACGGTGAGGAACCCTTCATCAAGGATGTGGATGAGAAGGTGAGCCTGCGCACCATCAACGCCAAGATGGAGAAATACGGCGCCACCCTGATGGGCATGCAGGGCCTGAAGGTCACCTACGTCAATCACTGTGCCTTCTACCAGGGACCGGCGCTGCACATGGTGTTCCAGGGCAAGATGGGGCCCGTGACCCTGTTCCTGGTGCCCAAGCATGTGCCGCTCACCCTGCAGCCCACTTTCGAAGATGGCCAGCTCAAAGGGGAGATAGTGCAACTCAAGGGGGCCAACATGGTGTTGATCGGCGACATGCAGGAGCCGCTGGATCCGGTGGCGCAGGCGCTGGAATCCCGTCTGCACTGGTCGATTTAACAGGGGTTAACCCAATCCTGACTCACACCGCATAGAGTCAACTGCACGGGCAGACAATCCGGTTGTCTGCCCGTTCCTCTCCATTCCCACCACAATCCTCACTCATTTGCCGCCCAATCACCGCAAATGGTCAAAATTATTTTTGTGACGCAGATCATCCTTAACGCTCAGATTTCACTCAATAAGTGGCAAAAGAGACTATTTAAACGCCAAGTTAAAACAAATGATTAACACAATAGACACTTTTATGTATTCTGCTGTCACTGGTCTGATTTCTTACCTCCTACCAGATCCATAGAATCACGCCAGAATTGAATGGGAAGAAGCTGAAATAACAACAGATCTTGTCGTATACGGTGGCAAAAAAGCCCTGATGCTGACAGAAAATCTGCCTACAAGAGAGAACACTATGACAACTGCCTTTTTCAAAAAGAGCCTGATCGCTGCCGCCGTCACCCTGGCCAGTACCCAAACCTTCGCCGCCGCGTTCCAGTTGAACGAACACTCAGCCTCCGGTCTGGGTCGCGCGTATGCAGGGGAAGCCGCCGTGGCGGACAACGCCTCCGTGTTGTCCCGCAACCCGGCAGCCATGACCCAGTTTGACAAGATGGCGTTCTCTGTCTCCGGGACCTATATCAAGCCGGACGTGGATGTAAATGGTGATATCTATGCCGGTTCCGTAAATAGAGGAAGTGCCAGTGAGAGCGGTATCGCGCCGAGCGCCTTCGTGCCTGCCACCTACTTCATCCAGCCGCTGAACGATCAATGGGCCTGGGGTATCGGCCTGTTCTCCAACTACGGTCTGGCCACCGAGTACACCGAGAATTTCAACGCTGGTTCCATTGCTGGCAACACAGAACTGCTGACCTTCAACATCAACCCGAACATCGCCTACCGCGTCAACCAGCACTTCAGCTTCGGTGCCGGTCTGAACCTAGTGTATGCCAAGGCTGAGTTGAACCGCCGCGCCGGCGTGCTGGTCTCCGTTCCACCGCTCAAAGATGTACCGGGTATCGGCAAGGACACCATCGTCAGCCACCTGAAAGGAGATGACTGGGGTTACGGCTGGAACGTGGGCACCATGTATGAGGTGAACGAGAACAACCGTTTCGCGCTGACCTATCGCTCCCAGGTAGATCTGAAGTTCAAGGGTGACTATCAAGGCACCTCCTCCGGCTTCAAGACCGTCAGTGGCGAACTGCCGCTGGATCTGCCAGCCCAGGCCGAGTTTGCCGGTTACCACCGTCTGAACCAGCAATTTGCCGTTCACTACTCCGTCAACTGGACCGACTGGAGCGCCTTCCAGGAGCTCAAGGCCACCAGCGACCAGTGCAAGAGCGCCGACGGTGCTGGCGTCTGCCTGTACAAGCCGGAGAAGTTCAAGGACTCCACCCGTTACTCCCTGGGCGGTACCTGGTACGTCAACCCATCATGGGAAGCGCGTATCGGCTTCGCCTACGACAAGACCCCGATCGAGCCGGAATATCGCAGCCTGAGCATCCCGGATTCCGACCGCGTATGGTACAGCGCCGGTGCCACCTACCACATCGACAAGGACATGAGCGTCGATTTCGGTATGGCCTATCTGGACGGCAAGAAAGTTGACGTCAACGAGAAGCTGGTCGAAAGCAATGAAGCGCTGCGCTGGAAGGGTACCTCCCACGGCAACGCCTTCCTCGCCTCCGCTCAGTTCAACATGAAATTCTGATCATCTGCCTATCGACAAGAGCGCCTGCGGGCGCTCTTTTTTTATGCAAAATTCCATTTTCAGCGTACATCTGTAGCAAACAACTGTACGCTTTTCCTTTTTTATCAAGCTATTAGCGCCCTATCTCTCAGCATTTAATCTTGTTTTTCTCCCCACGGCTCCCCTGCCGTTGCCTTACTGGTCATACCATATAAAATCCTGCACCCAACCATAAGACAGATTGAACGCCGAGTTCACTTTCAAGGACCATTCAATGCACTCCATCATGAAGCCGTCTCTCATCGCCCTGCTGGTGCTGTCAAGCCAGGCCCAGGCGGCAGGTTTCCAGCTGGCTGAACAATCCGCCACCGGCATGGGCCGCGCCTTCGCAGGCGAGGCCGCCATCGCCGACAATGCCAGCGTGCTCTCCCGCAACGCCGCCGCCATGACCCGTTTCGATCGCATGGCCTTCTCCGGCGGCTTCATCTATGTGCGCCCCGACGTCAACATCGAAGGGATCACCCGGGTGCCCACCGCCATGGGACCCGTCACGCTGGATGCGAGTGCCCACGACATTGCCGATGATGCCTGGGTACCGAATGCCTATCTGATAGTGCCGCTCAACGACCAGTGGCGACTGGGGCTGGCGGCAACCTCCTACTACGGCCTCGGCGTCGAGATGCCGGACAATTACAATGCCGGTCACTTCGGCAATGTCTCCGACATCAAGACCCTGGATCTGGGGGCCTCGCTGGCCTATCGTATCAACCGTGCCTGGTCCGTCGGTGCCGGCCTCTCCGCCATTCAGGGGGAAGGAGAAGTGGGCGGTACCTTCCCCTCCAACAACAAGATCGCCAAGCACCTGAAGGGAGATGGCTGGGCCATTGGCTGGAACCTGGGCACCCTGCTGGAGCTGTCTGATGCGACGCGTATCGGCCTCTCCTACCGCCACGACGTGACCCTGAAGCTTTCTGGCGATGCCATCGGCATCGATCAAAATGGTCAGCCCTTTACCGATACCGGCAGCCTGGAACTGCCCCTGCCCGCCACCGCCGAACTGGCGCTGTTTCACCAGCTGACACCCAGCCTGGCGCTGCATTCAAGCATCAACTGGACCAACTGGAGCAAGTTCGTTCAGCTCGAATCCGAGCTCGACCACCACGGCGTCATGCACATCAAGGACGAGCACTGGGAAGACAGCTGGCGCTACGCCCTGGGCCTGACCTATCAGCTGGCGCCGCAATGGCAACTGCGCTCCGGCCTGGCCTATGACCGCAGTCCGGTGCCGGCGGATCGCCGCACCATCTCCATCCCTGACTCTGATCGGGTCTGGTACAGCGCCGGAGTGGGTTACCAGATCGACCGCAACCTCTCGCTGGATCTGGGCCTGACCCTGATCGATGGCAAGAAGGTGGATGTGACCGAAACCATGCAGCTGAAACCCGGGATCCCGCAGACTACCTCCACCTTCCAGGGTACCTCGGAAGGGGATGCCTGGCTGGCCGGCCTGCAGTTGAATTACCTCTTCTAGTCCAAGCCGGGGCAGATCCTCCTCCCATACAAGCACTATGCCAGTTATTGACCGTTTCCGGCCCGGCAGCACTGGCATAGTGCGCATCTTCACAATAAAATCAATCCAGTACCCACACTGGAGAGATGCATGTATTCATACGTAGCAAGGCAGCCCATCCTGGATCGGGAGTTGAATACCCACGCCTATGAGCTGCTGTTTCGCGACAGTCTGAATAATGTCTTTCCGGTGATCTCCTCCCAACAAGCCACAGCCAGACTGGTGGTCGAGCAGTTCCTGCAACAGAACATAGATCAGCTGCTCGGTGGCCGTCCCTGCTTCATCAACTTCCCCCACTCCCTGTTGCTGGAGGGGCTGGCCGAGTGCCTGCCACAAGAAAAGGTGGTGATCGAGATCCTGGAGGATGCCGATCCCGATGACGCCCTGCTGGCCAAGGTGCAGCAGCTGCATGAGCTGGGTTATCAGCTGGCGCTGGACGATTTCACCATGTCGGACGAGTGGGAGCGCTTCCTGCCCTATATCCACATCATCAAGTTCGATCTGCGCGCCACCTCACTGTTGCGGATCAAGATGTTCATCCAGCAGCATAAACATCTGAAGCTCACCTATCTGGCGGAGAAGGTGGAAGACAAGGCGGAGTTCGAGCGGGCGAAACGGCTCGGTATCGATCTGTTCCAGGGCTTCTTCTTCAGCCGGCCCGAGATGGTGAAACAGGCCACCATGGAGCCCGCCCAGGTGGTGGTGATGCAACTGCTCAACGTGGTCAATCAGGAGGAACCCGACCTCAATCGCATCGAGCAACTGCTGAGTCAGGACATCTCCCTGTCGCTCAAGCTGCTGCGTTACGTCAACCACCTGAAGAGTCATGCCAATCCCATCTCCTCCTTTCGCCAGGCCGCCGTCTATCTTGGCCACGCCCAGCTCAAACGCTTCGTGACCCTGGTTGCCGCCACCAGTGCCGGCCATGGCAAGAGCGCCGAGCTCTATCAGATGTCCATGATCCGGGCCCGTTTCTGCGAGCTGCTGGCCCACGCCCATGCCCCTACCCAGCAGGCACAGCAAGCCTTCATCACGGGCTTGTTCTCGCTGCTGGATGTGCTGATGGAACAGCCGATGGACAAGCTGCTCGGCACCATTCCCCTGATCGAGGAGATCCGGGTCGCCCTGCTGGAACGCAAGGGCAACCTGGGGTTTTATCTCTCGTTCTGTGAGGATTATGAGAGTGCGAACTGGCAGCGCATCACCGCCAGAACGGCCCGGCTCGGGCTCAATGAAGAGAAGGTCAGCCAGCTCTATCTGGCCGCCACGGCCTGGGTCAACCAGCAACTCCAGGCCATGGCGGACACGGATTAGCCCAGCTCGAGGGCAACCGCCGTCGCCTCTCCCCCACCGATACACAGACTAGCCACTCCCCGCTTCAGGCCGCGCGCGCGCAACGCATGAATCAGGGTGACCAGGATCCGGGCGCCGCTCGCCCCCAGGGGATGACCCAGCGCGCAGGCCCCGCCGTTCACGTTCACCTTGTCATGGGGCAACTTGCAGCCCGCCATCGCCAGCAGGCTGACCATGGCAAACGCCTCATTGATCTCGAACAGGTCCACCTCTTCCACTCGCCAGCCCACCTTGGCCAGCAGGCTGTGGATGGCACCGACCGGGGCGCTGGTGAATTCGGCAGGCGCGGCGGCATGGCTCTGATAACCCACCAGATGGGCCAGCACCGGCAGGCCCAGTTGCGCCGCCGTCTCGGCCCGCATAAGGATCAACGCCGCCGCCCCATCCGAGATGGAGCTGGCGTTGGCCGCCGTGATGGTGCCGGTCTTGCTGAATGCCGGTTTCAGATGGGGGATCTTCTCGGGCCTGGCCTTTGCAGGCTGTTCATCCTCGGCGAGCAGCAGGGCATCCCCGGCCATCACAGCTGCCAGCTCGGCCTTGAAGGCACCGCTCTGTTGCGCCGCCAGGGCCCGCTCCAGCGAGGCGATGGCAAAGGCATCCATGTCGGCGCGGGTCAGCCCGGCGCGATCGGCGCTCAGCTGGGCATAGTGGCCCATCAGCTGGCCTTCATAGGCATCCTGCAAGCCATCGAGGAACATGTGATCCAGCACGCTCTGATGCCCCATCCGAAAACCGCTGCGCGCCTTGTCGAGCAGATAGGGCGCGCGACTCATGCTCTCCATTCCTCCGGCGATCACTATGTTAGTGTCACCGAGGCGCAAGCCGTCTGCCGCCAGCATCACCGCCTTCATGCCGGAGCCACACACCTTGTTGACCGTGGTGCAGGGCACGCTGTCCGGCAAGCCGGCCTTCAGAACGGCCTGACGGGCGGGCGCCTGCCCCACTCCGGCGCTGAGTACATTGCCCAGATAGGCTTCATCGATTTGATCGCCTCTGAGCCCGGCCTGCGCCATGGCGGCGGCGATGGCACAAGCCCCCAGCTCGGGGGCAGTCTGGTTGGCCAGGGCCCCCTGAAAGGCCCCCATGGGGGTACGTTTGGCCGCAACAATCACTATATCCATCAATTGCACTCTCCTTGTTACATAGACATAACATATGCTGCCACCGCAGCAGGAACAAGACTTGCGGGGCAGTTGACGTTTGGGTAAGGTGCCAGCCTGCATTGACAACCAAGATGGCAGCCAAGACAGCCGTATGACCAAATCCAAGGATGACACGCGGACCTACAGCATCAGCGAACTGGCCCGTGAATTTGATGTTACGACCCGAAGTATTCGTTTTTATGAAGATCAGGGACTTTTGAATCCGGCCCGTCAGGGACAGACCCGGATCTACAGTCGTCAGGACAGGGTGCGGCTCAAGCTGACCCTGCGCGGCAAGCGCCTCGGCTTCAGCCTGGCGGATATCCGTGATCTGTTCGATCTCTACGATGCGGACAAGAGCAGCCGAACCCAGCTGCAGACCATGCTGGGACTGGTGGCCGACAAGCGGGAGATGCTGGAGCAGCAGCTGGAAGACATCAAGATGGTGCTGCTGGAACTCGATGCCGCCGAGCAACGCTGCCAGCTGGCACTGACCCAACTGCGATGAGTCCCTCTCAGCCGTCGTGCCGTTATAAAGAGAGGGGCCCACAGGCCCCGCTGAAACTCGACGCCGCCGAGCAGCGCTGTCAGCAGGCACTGACCCAACTGCGATGAGTCCCTCTCAGCCGTCATAAAGAGAGGGGCCCGCAGGCCCCGCTGAAACTCGATGCCGCCGAGCAGCGTTGCCAGCAGGCACTGACCCAACTGTGATGAGTCCCTCTCAGCCGTCATAAAGAGAGGGGCCCGCAGGCCCCGCTGAAACTCGATGCCGCCGAGCAGCGCTGCCAGCTGGCGCTGGGCCAGCTGACTCCCTGAGTCGGTAAGAAAGGGGCGACAATCCCGGCCCGAGGAAAATAAAAAGAGGGAGGCTTGCGCCTCCCTCTTGTCATTCATGGCAGTGAGCCTGCTCTCAGGCTTCCTTGCTCCAGCGATCCGGATCGTAATCCGGGCTGTAGCGGTCGACGATAATGGCGCAGGCCGCATCCCCCGTGATGTTCAGGGCGGTGCGGATCATGTCGAACAGGCGATCCAGTGCAAACAGCAGCGGCAAGCCCTCGATGGGGATCCCGGCGGCCAGCAGCACGGCCACCACCAGGAAGCTCGGGCCCGGCACACCGGCCTGACCAATGGCTCCCAGGGTCGCGGTCACTATGATGGCGGCCCAGGCACCCATGGAGAGATCTATGTTGTAGACCTGGGCGAAGAAGATGGCGACCAGACCGTAATAGATGGCGTTGCCGCTCATGTTGATGGTGGCACCGAGCGGCAGCACGAAGGACGCCGTGGCGTTGGTCACCTTCAGATCCTGCTCGCAGGTTTCCATGTTGACCGGCAGGGTCGCCATGGAAGAGGCGGTGGAAAAGGCGACGATCTGCGGCTTCTTCATCGCCGACAGGTACTTGCGCACCGGGGTGTTGGAGAAGATCGCGATCAGCAGTGGATAGACCACGAAGGCGAAGATCAGGATGGCGGCCAGATAGACCAGGAACAGCTTGAGCACCAGGGTCAGCACGTCGAAGCCGTAGGTACCTATGGCCTCGGCCATCAGACCGAACACCCCGAGCGGTGCTATCAACATCACCTTGTTGATCATCCAGACGAAGGCATCCACCAGGGTGTTGAGCCCGTCCACCAGCGGCTTGGCGCGCTCACGAGGCTGCTTGGCCAGCGCGATGCCGAGGAACATGCAGAACACCAGGATCTGCAAAATGTTGGCCTCGTTCAGTGCCTGGAACACGTTGGTCGGGATCATGCCGAGCAGGGTCGACACCGCATCCGGCAAGGCGCCCTTGTCGGCGTAGTCACCGGAGAACATGGAGGCCATGGAGCCAAACTCGACCCCGACGCCCGGTTTGAAGATTTGCCCCATGACCAGCGCCAGCAGCACGGCCAGCGCAGAGGTACCGAGGAAGAAGATCAGGGTGGTGACCCCTATCTTGCCCGCCGCCGGGCTGGCGCCCAGGTTGGCCGCACCCGACAGTATGGCGACGGCCACCAGCGGGATCACCAGCATCTTGATCAGCTGGATAAAGAGGGTGCCGAGCGGCGCAAAGACGGTGGCTTGTTCACCCATGAACGCCCCCACCAGTGCTCCCAGCACCATGGCTACCACCACTTGGAAGCCAACGTTCTTGATGAGTCCTTTTGTTAACACAGAATGTTCCTTTAATTAGCAGATATTCACACTTTCCCAGTGCAATTAACCAAACAGGGGAAGAACCTCTGTTCATTCCCCTGAGCGCGCGCTTTATCTCATATTTATCTGCTGTTTTAAATCGCCGGATCGTTAACGGGAGTTATTGATAAGTTTGCAACAAAGTGTTGATTCAAAAGGGTCATGGCGATTTTTGCCGCTTTGTTCATGACAACTGACAAAACATTGTGCTACTTTTGCTGTGCAAACATGCATACAGGGATGAAAACATGCTGAAAGTTAACGAATATTTTGACGGAAATGTAAAATCCATCGCTTTCGAGCAAAAAGGCGACAAAGCCACAGTCGGTGTGATGGATGCGGGCGACTACCAGTTCAATACCGCCGCCCCCGAGCGAATGACTGTGGTCAAGGGAGCCCTCACCATACAGCTGGCCGATGAAGATGAATGGCACACCTACAGCCAGGGCCAATCCTTCGACGTGGCGGGCCACTCTTCCTTCAAGCTGGAGGTGAAAACCCCCACCGCCTATCTGTGCGAGTTCCTCGACTGAGCGACCGAACACAGATGAGTGGCTGAACAGTGCCGGGGAGCGAGCCCAAGTCTCGCTCCTTCTCTTTGATGTCCGCGCTCATTCCAACCTTTATTGCCCGCTGCCAGCCACTCATTTGTATGCCGCCATCACACGCCTCAGCTTCCCCGCTTTCCATCGACTACAAAAAAATTACAATGTTTAGACAAAACCCATAATCGGAGTGGTGTCATGATCAGTGTCTTCGACCTGTTTTCCATCGGGATCGGCCCTTCTTCTTCCCACACAGTGGGGCCGATGCGGGCCTCCTGCGCCTTTGTCAAAGAGCTCAAGCGGCAGGATCTGCTACCCAGGATCGAACGGGTAGAAGTGGAGTGCTACGGCTCCCTCGGTCAGACCGGCAAGGGCCACGGTACCGGCAAGGCCATCATTCTGGGGCTGGCCGGTTTTGAACCGGAATCGGTGGACATAGAGGCCATTCCCGCCTTCCTCGGCGAGGTGGATCGCAACCAGTCGCTGCTGCTGGCCGGCGAGCAGCCATGCCAGTTCGCCCGCAGCGGCGCCATCATCTTCAATCGCCGCAAGACACTGCCCGCCCACTCCAACGGCATGACGCTGCGGGCCTTCGCCAGCGGCGCCCTGCTGTTCGAGCAGACCTACTACTCGGTCGGCGGCGGCTTCATCATAGAAGAGAGCCATTTTGCCAACGCCAAGGAAGAGGCGGCCCGCTTCGATGCCGCCCACCCCATTCCCTACCCGTTCGAGAGCGGCGCCCAGCTGCTGGCCCACTGCCAGGAGAGCGGTCTCTCCATCTCGGGGCTGATGCTGGCCAACGAGAAGGTGTTTCGCAGTGAACAGGAGATAAAAGCGGGACTGCGCAAGATCTGGCAGGCGATGCAGGCCTGTGTCGAGCGCGGCTGTCGCAGTGAAGGTGTGCTGCCCGGCGGCCTCAAGGTGAAACGCCGGGCCCCGGCCCTCCACCGTCAGCTCAGTTGCGAGACCAACTTCAACAAGGATCCCCTGATGGTGATCGAGTGGGTGGACCTGTTTGCGCTGGCCGTCAACGAAGAGAACGCCGCCGGAGGCCGGGTGGTGACCGCCCCCACCAACGGCGCCGCCGGCATCATTCCCGCCGTGCTGCACTACTATGATCGCTTCGTGCGCAAGGTGGATGATGAGCTGCTGCTGAGCTACTTTCTCACCGCCGCCGCCATCGGCATCCTATATAAGAAGAACGCCTCGCTGTCGGGGGCCGAAGTGGGCTGCCAAGGGGAAGTGGGTGTCGCCTGCTCCATGGCCGCCGGCGCCCTGACCGAGATCCTGGGGGGCAGCCCCGCCATCGTCGAGAATGCCGCCGAGATAGGCATGGAGCACAACCTGGGCCTCACCTGCGATCCTGTGGGCGGGCTGGTGCAGGTGCCCTGCATAGAGCGCAACGCCATGGGCGCGGTCAAGGCCATCAATGCCGCCCGCCTGGCCCTGCGCGGCACGGGCGAGCACAAGGTATCCCTGGACAAGGTGATCAAGACCATGTGGGAAACCGGCAACGACATGAAGACCAAGTACAAGGAAACCGCCCGCGGCGGCCTGGCGGTTAACATTACAGAATGTTAAAAACAGCCAATTGACTCCACTTTGTCCCCCTATACCCGGCCTGGCCGGGTATTTTTATGGGCAAACGCTTAACAAAATGGATAAGCATCAAAATAAATTTTATACTCGCGCCTCTGATTCAACAAAAATAGATCTATTTCAACTTTTTTTAGGCTTTGAACCGTTACACTGCGGTTATCTGGTTCATTGACCTCGGCGACGACGCCCTCGTCCCATGGATCACCCCGTTTCTGCGAGTGGGCATGGCGCCCCCTTCTATCCTGAGGTAATTGTTACATGATCAGCGTTTTTGATATCTTCAAAATCGGTGTTGGCCCCTCCTCTTCCCACACTGTCGGCCCGATGAAGGCTGCCAAACAGTTCGTGGATGAACTGCGTGCAGGCGGCAAGATCCGTGACATCACCCGGATCCAGGTCGATGTCTATGGCTCACTCTCCTGGACCGGTAAAGGTCATCACACCGATACCGCTATCATCATGGGTCTGGCGGGTAACCTGCCGGAAAACGTCGATATCGACGCCATCCCTGAATTCATCTCCCGCGTAGAGCAGACCGGCCGCCTGCCGATCGGCCTGCACTGCCACACCGTCAGCTTCCCGCGCGATGCCATGGTATTCCATGACGAAGCCCTGCCGCTGCACGAGAACGGCATGAAGCTGACCGCGCTGGTCGAAGATCAGGCCGTCTACAGCAAGACCTACTACTCCATCGGTGGTGGCTTCATCGTCGACGAAGAGAACTTCGGCAAGGCCGACAGCGGCGACATGTCCGTCAGCTACCCGTTCAAGAGCGCGGCTGAGCTGATCGCCCACTGCAGCCAGACCGGCCTCTCCATCTCCACCCTGATGCTGGAGAACGAGAAGTGCTTCAACACCCCGGAAGAGATCTACAAGAAGCTCGGCAAGATCTGGAACACAATGCGCGAAGGGATCGAGCGTGGCTGCCGCACCGAAGGTGTGCTGGCCGGCCCGCTGCGTGTGCCCCGTCGTGCGGCGCCCCTCTACCGTCAGCTGACCACCAACGAGAACCTCTCCAACGATCCGATGAACATCATCGACTGGGTGAACATGTTTGCCCTGGCGGTGAGTGAAGAGAACGCCGCCGGTGGCCGCGTGGTAACCGCCCCGACCAACGGCGCCGCCGGCATCATCCCGGCCGTGCTGGCCTACTACGACAAGTTCATCCAGCCGGTGGGTCGCGACGAGTACACCCGTTTCTATCTGGCCGCCGGTGCCGTGGGCATGCTCTACAAGATGAATGCCTCCATCTCGGGTGCCGAAGTGGGTTGCCAGGGTGAAGTGGGTGTCTCCTGCTCCATGGCCGCCGCGGGTCTGACCGAGCTGATGGGCGGCAGCCCGGAGCACGTGTGTGAAGCCGCCGAGATCGGCATGGAGCACAACCTGGGTCTGACCTGTGACCCGGTTGCCGGTCAGGTGCAGGTGCCCTGCATCGAGCGCAATGCCATCGCGGCCATGAAGGCGGTCAACGCCTCCCGCATGGCCCTGCGTCGCACCTCCAAGCCGCGCGTCTCCCTGGACAAGGTCATCGAGACCATGTACATCACCGGCAAGGACATGGACTCCAAGTACCGTGAAACCTCCCGTGGTGGCCTGGCCATCAAGGTGATGCAGGTTGCCTGCGAATAAGCAGCATTTGCCAGAAATACAAAAAGGCGGGAATTCCCGCCTTTTTGTTGCCCGTTATTTCGATTGTCCCGCCTGACTCATCACCCCTGCTCATCCCATATTCCCGCGCCCCATGCGCCTCTCCAGATAAACACAGCGTTCAACGCGTCACCCGAGCCGCCCGGCGCTGCGCCGGTTATTCCACGATGCGATCGGCCAGGGTGCCCACCGCCACCACGAAATAGTGGGAGCGATTCCAGTGGCGCAATACCAGATAGTTGGGATAAGCCAGATAGGCACGCCCCTTGGCATCATCGGGGCGCACCAAGGAGGCCTGCATCTCGACCCTGGGCAAGGGTGAACCGTCGAGCTGACGTACGCCGAGAGCCTGCCACGCCGACAGCTGTCGGGTCTGCTCCAGCCCGAGCAGGGCGGGATCCAGCCCCTCGGGCACCTTGACCTGGCGCCCCCAGGTTTCATCCCCGTGCCAGCCATTCTGCTGCAGATAATTGGCTGCCGAACCAAACACATCCGCCAGATTGCCCCACAAGTCCTTCTTGCCATCCCCATCCTGATCGACCGCGTATTTGAGGAAGGAAGAGGGCATGAACTGCACCTGCCCCATGGCGCCGGCCCAGGAGCCCTTGAAGGCGGCGGGAGTCACATGCCCCTGCTCTATGATGCGCAGGGCATCCAGCAGCTGACCCTTGAAAAAGTCCTCCCGCCGACCATCCCAGGCCAGGGTCGCCAGCGAGGAGATCAGCGGATATGTGCCGGTCAATTTACCGAAATTGGTTTCTATGCCCCACAAGGCGACAATAAATCGGGGTTGCACGTCATATTCCGCCCCTATTTTTGTGAGCAGCGGCAAATGCTGACGATATAAGGCCTTGGCCTGATTGACTTTCCATTGCGGAACCGCGCGGGGAATATAGCTGTCCAGCGTCAGTTTAAATTCCGGCTGGTTTTTATCGTGCTTGATGGCGGGCTCTATGACCCTAATATCGGCAAAGGCGGCCGCCACGGTTTCGGGCTTGATCCCGGCGGCCAGGGCCTGCTGTTTGAGTCCAGTGACATAGGTGTCAAAATCGGGGCTGGCCTGCAAGGGGGCACTTAACAGCCCGCTCAATAATAACAGTGCCAGCCGACCCCTCATCAGCCCGAGGCCTTTAATTGTGCCTTGTGCTGCTCCAGCAGATTTTCCGGCGGCGGTGGCACCTGCAGATAGAAGCCCTGGCTTTTCAGCGCCTCCATCACCCGGCTGGTCGAGGCGATCCCCAAGGGCCTGGCTGGGTCCAGCTTGGTCATCAATACCAGCTCGGGGCGACCAAATGTACTCATCAGCACCTCGGGTACACGGGAAAAATCCTCTCTTCTTTCAACAAAAAGATAGGTCTCGGCTTTTTTGCGACTTTTATAGACTGCACATAACATGGAAATTGATATAATCCGACGGGTTTATTGCCTCTGATGGTGGCAAACTATAACATCAGGAATTGAATAACAATAACGGATTACCGTCTCTGTCTCGGGGAAGATTCATGGTTGAGCGCGATAACGAATTGAAAGGGACCACCTTCACTATTTCTGTGTTGCATATCAGCGATGGCAAGCCTGAGCGGATCCGCCAGTTGCTGGCGGCAAAGGTCGCCCAGGCACCCCAGTTTTTTAATTGTGCCCCCCTCGTCATCAATGTGGAACGACTGACGGATATTCCTGACTTCGAACAGCTCAAGGAGCTGGTGGAGTCGGAGGATTTCGTGCTGGTCGGGATCACGGGGACACAAAACGAGGCGATGAAGACGGCCGCCAAGGCGGCGGGTCTGGCGGTGATGGCGTCCGGTAAGAGCCGCAAGGCCGAGCTTCCGCCGGAAAAAGCGCCAATCCCGGCGCCCGTGGTCGAGGTCAAAGCCGCCCCGACGCCTCTGGTGCCGAGCAAGGTACACGTGGGCCCGGTGCGATCCGGTCAGCAGCTCTATGCCGCCGGCACCTCGCTGGTGATACTGGGCTCGGTGAGCCCGGGCGCCGAAGTCATCGCCGACGACAGCATTCATATCTATGGCACCCTGCGCGGCAGGGCCATAGCCGGTGCCAAGGGCAACACCCAGGCACGGATCTATTGCCAGCAATTACAGGCCGAGCTGCTATCCATCGCAGGCACGTTCCAACTGAGCGATGCGCTGCCGGCCGGCCTGATACAACAGCCGGTACATGTCCGGCTGGATAACGAACAACTCCGAATAGACCATATCAAATAGAGTTACAAGGAAGCGAGAATGGCGCGAATCATAGTCGTTACATCGGGTAAAGGTGGCGTTGGCAAGACCACAACCAGCGCGGCCCTGAGCACAGGTTTGGCTCAGCGTGGCCACAAGACTGTGGTCATCGATTTTGACATTGGCCTGAGGAATCTGGATCTCATCATGGGCTGCGAGCGGCGCGTGGTGTATGACTTCGTCAATGTGATCAACGGTGAGGCCAACCTCAATCAGGCCCTCATCAAGGACAAGCGCAGCGAGAATCTGTTCATCCTGCCGGCCTCCCAGACCCGGGACAAAGATGCTCTGACCCGTGAAGGGGTCGAGAAGATCCTGGATCAGCTGGCGGAGATGAAGTTCGACTACATCGTCTGCGACTCGCCGGCCGGGATCGAAGCGGGTGCCCTGATGGCGCTCTACTTTGCCGACGAGGCCATCGTCACCACCAACCCGGAAGTCTCTTCCGTGCGTGACTCGGATCGCATCCTCGGCATCCTGGCCTCCAAGTCCCGTCGTGCCGAGCGCGGCGAAGACCCGATCAAGGAGCACCTGCTGCTCACTCGCTACTGCCCGACCCGCGTCAGCCGTGGCGACATGCTGAGCGTGCAGGATGTGCAGGAGATCCTGGCCATCAAGCTGCTCGGGGTGATCCCGGAGTCCCAGGCTGTGCTGCGCGCCTCCAACTCGGGGGAGCCGGTCATTCTGGACAAGGAGTCCGATGCCGGTCAGGCCTATGAGGATGCCGTTGCCCGTCTGCTGGGCGACACCAAGGATTTTCGTTTTCTGGAAGAAGAAAAGAAGGGCTTCTTTAGCCGACTGTTCGGGAGTTAAACATGTCATTATTGGATTATTTTCGTTCCAACAAGAAACAAAACACCGCACAACTGGCCAAAGAGCGGTTGCAGATCATAGTCGCGCACGAGCGTTCATCCAGAGGGGGGCCGGATTACCTGCCCCAGCTCAAACAGGACCTGCTCGACGTGATCCGCAAATATGTGCAGATAGACCCTGACAAGATCACGGTCCAGCTGGACAAGAAGAGTGATGAGCTGTCGGTGCTGGAGCTCAATATCACCTTCGCCGACGACAAGAAGGGATGAGCTGACGCCCCATGCGTGACCCTTTCCCTCAATGAAGACCGGATCCTGTAGCAGGATCCGGTTTTTTATTGTCACAAACGGGGCCGACTCGCGGAGCCGGATCTCGCCAAGGGAGCGGGGGCCAGCTAGAATACCGCGCGCCACCGTCCGGCATCGCCGGCGGGGCTTCTCTTTTTATTATCTGGAACAGACCCATGTCTTTGAACGACGAAATGCACAGCGTCGAGGAACTGCTCGACACCGCCCTCGAACTCTTCATGGAGCTGGCCTCCGACAACCTGCCGGAGCAGGAGATAGCCCTGTTCAACCAGGCGTTCAACGATCGCGGTCTGCTGGCGGAAACCGATCCGGCCGATGACTGGGAAGCGGACGTGGGTTTTGCCGTGAGCGATGCCGAGTACGCCGAGATCTGGGTCGGGCTTGGCAATGCCGAGCAAGAGTATGAGCACCTGTTTGCCCGCATGTTGCTCTCCCGCCGTGTTGACGAGAAGTTCTGCCACATCGAATGGCTGCCCCAATAATTCCGGATCCCGATGATCCTGGCCAGTATGTCTGGGAACCCGAGCCCGACCCCGTGCGACCGGCCCTGAAACGCCGCCTGCTGGGCTGGCTCGGCAAGCTGCTGCTGGCAGCGCTGGTCAGCTCCATCGTCTCGGTGGCGCTGCTGCGCTTCATCGATCCTCCCATGTGGACCTGGCGCATCGAGCGGGCCCTGTTTCCGCCCGCCAAGGTGGCGGAGGTCAAGCACGACTGGGTGCCGCTCGAGCGCATTTCGCGGGAGCTGCAGTTGGCGGTGATCGCCGCCGAGGATCAGCGCTTCCCCGATCATAACGGCTTCGACATGAATGCCATCAGCTCGGCGCTCAAGCACAACCAGCAAAGCCGGCGGGTGCGGGGTGCCAGCACCCTCAGCCAGCAGACGGCCAAGAACCTCTTCATGTGGAGCGATCGCAGCTTCTTGCGCAAGGGGATCGAGGCCTGGTTCACCCTGCTGATGGAGCTGGGCTGGGACAAGTCCCGCATCCTCGAGGTCTATCTCAATATCGTGGAGTTCGGGCCCGGCATCTATGGCGCCGAAGCCGCCGCGAGGCACTACTTTGGCAAACCGGCCGCCCGCCTGACCCGCTACGAAGCCTCTCTGCTGGCCGCTGCCCTGCCCAATCCCTGGCGCTATCGGGTCAAGCCGCCCTCCCCTTATGTGCAGCAGCGCTCGGCCTGGATCCGCCGCCAGATGGGGCAGCTGGGTCAGGTCACCCTCAACAGGGTGCATCAGGCCGACTAAGGCATTCGGGCTCGGTGGGCGATGCTCGAGCCTGTGGGCTCGAGGCCCTCCCTCCCCCAGATCACAGCAGATCAATCAGAGTCCGGTGGAAAGGTTTCGGCCGGCGGGCCCGGAAGATCAATCAGAGTCCGGTGAAGAGGTCTCGGCCGGCGGGCCTAGATGACCGCCTACCGTGCCCTGGTGCAGCGGCAGATAGTGCCACCACCAGGTCTCCCGCCGTCGCTTGATCTGCTGTCGCCGCACCCGCCGCTTCATGGCCTCACTCCTGTGAACAGGGCCCGGGCTCAGCCAGCCCGGGTTAACCGCCTCTTCAACCATACCTCCTGCCCGCTTCGTTGGACAGGCAGCAAATGGCCATCCGCACTGGTCTGGCCGCCACCGTCAATACTTGCTACAGTAGCGAACCTCGATGTATCTGGAGTGATTTCATGGAACAGCGTACCCCGGATCAGCTGGTCGAATGGGCCTATGATCAGTTTCTTGAGCAGGCCGCAGACATGCTGGCCCCCGAACAAATCGTCGACATCACCCTGGAATTTGAACAGCGTGGCGCCGTCGAGGCGACCCTGCCCAACGGAGACTGGTCAACCGAACTCGGTGTGCCGGTCGACATGGAGCGCTGGGTCGAAGTGTGGGTCGGCTTGCTGAACCATCAGGATGAGTTTGAGGTGATCTATGCCACCTTCCTGCTGCCCCGTTATCTGAACGAGCACCATGTCCATGTGCGCTGGCACCGCCAGCAACAGGCATAAAAAAGGCGCCCTTGGCGCCTTTCTTGTTTTTGTTCTCTGCTAAGCCTGCGCCGCTATGGCCTTGGCCAGACAGCGACGACACCAGCAGGCGCTCGCCTCGCTCATGGGCAAGACGGGCAGCTGGCTGCACCAGCACTGATCTATGGTCTGACCGGCGGAGACGGCGCAAAACGCCGGCTCACCACAGCCCGGGCACGCATGGGTGCTTGTTGACCCATCCAGCTCGGCCATCACCGCCAGCTGGGCATCGCTCTCCATGGCCGACCAGTGCCCGATCTCGGTCAGGGTACGGCCACAGCCGAGGCAGAGCCCATCCCGGGCCTGACACAGGCCGATACAGGGACTCGGCACTTATTCGCCGTCCGGCGCGCTATCGGCAGCAACGAGCGTGATGCAGTTGTCTTCGATGACAATCTTGCCCTGCTTGTAGAGGCCGCCGATGGCCTTCTTGAAGGTGCCCTTGCTCATGTTGAACATCTTGTAGATGAGCTCGGGTTCGCTCTTGTCGCCCACCGCCAGACTGCCACCCTGCTTCATCAGCCGGGTCAGGATCCGGCCACCGGCGTCGTCCATCCGATCCATGCCCGGTTTTTGCAGGGTCAAGTCCAGCTTGCCGTCGTCACGTACCTGCTTGACCCAGGCGGTCAGCGGTCGACCCGTCATCACCCGGCCAAATACCTCGTTCTTGAACAGCATGCCGGAGTATTCACCGTTGACGATCGCCTTGATGCCAAGCGGCGTGTGTTCGCCCGGCAGCGCCGTCACCTCGTCACCGGCCTTGAAGGGAGGCTTGTCGGTGCGCAGGAAACGTTCCAGCCGGCTGGTGCCCACCATGCGACCCTCGTTGTCGAGCATCAGGTGCACCAGATAGACGTGGCCCACCTGCATGGGTTTGTTCTGCTCGCGGGTCGGCACGAACAGATCCTTTTTCATGCCCCAGTCGAGGAAGGCCCCGATCTTGTTGGCATTGACCACCTTGAGGCCGACTATGTCACCCACCATGGCGAACGGCTTGTCGGTGGTGATCACCGGCTCGCAGTCGGCATCCAGATAGAGAAAGACTTCCACACCGTCATCCTCGGCCACGCCTTCCGGCAGCTGGCGCTTGGGCAGCAACAGCTCGCCATATTCGTCGGCCGCAAGCCAGGCGCCCCTCTCTTCGAGCTCGATTACGGTGAGGGTGTTCATCTTGCCAATCTGTAACATGGTGATCTCTTCTTTCATTATCCGGATGGTCAATTTTTCATTGCCCGTATGGGCGCGCATGTTACCTCAAGAGCGGTAACCGGGCCTAGTCCCTTGCCCTTCTCTCACACGATTTTCGGGGCGGCCAGCCCGGTTGGTGGCGATATAATCGTCAGTCAGCCAGGGCTTTGCTGCAAATAACCCCACTTTTGGGTAGACTGCGCCGCTGTTCAAATCCAGAGGAACTGTCGATGAATCCATCCACTCGTACCCGTCATCTCAATCAATGGATCCAGACCCACAGTGGGCAGGACATGACCTACCCGGCGCTGCACGGTTTTCTGTGCGCCCGTCTGGTGGGACCGGATGCCCCTGACTGGCAGGCCCCGCTGGCCGGTCTGTTGCCACATGACGCCGAGCTGGATGAGAAGAGCGCAGAGGCGCTGCACCATCTGATCGCCGAACTGGAAACCCAGGCGGACGAGGCCCAGCTCGCCTTGCCAAGTCAGTGCCGTCTCTCCACCGAGACCCCGGAGCAGGTGTTCGCGCAGAGCCACCCCCTCGGCCAGTGGTGTTACGGCTTCAGCCAGGGGTTTGCCAGCTGGCCCAAGCCGAAGGATCTGAACGATCCCACCACCCAGTACCGCTTCAGTCTGGCCGCCGAGCTCAGCCTGTTTCGCGACAAGCCCATGGCCCAGATGCTGCACGCGGCCGCCGGCAGCGAGCTGCCCTTCATGGAATTTTGCAAACGCCAGCGTCAGAACATGAAGACGGCGCTCAACCAGCTGCTGCAGCTGGATGAGTATCAGGCGGTGCCCGGCGCTCAGGCGGCCCTCGATAGCGAGCAGGCCGAGCAGTGGCAGCAGTGGTTCGAACTGGCCGATGCCTGCCGCGATCCCCATGCTCGCCTCGGCTGGTTTGACAAGGTGATTGACGATGCCGAGCCTCTGTTCGATACCGCCTTCTGGCAGCAGATGGCCGGCCACGGCTGGAGTGCCCACGAGGCTCGCCCCCTGCTCGCCGCCAGGGCCGGCCGGGCCGACTGCCTGCTGCGCCTCGGTCAGCTGGAACAGGCGCGCAGCGAATATCTGGCCCTGCTCGAGCTGTGCATCGCCGATGAGCTGGGTTGCCGTTATCCCCTCTCCAGCCTCTATGCCCTGCAAGGGGATTGGGCCGCCCTGCGCGCCTTGCTGGTCCGCTTCGACGAGGCCTCCAGCTGGCTGCTCTACAACAGGGCACTGATGGCGTTTGTCTGTGACGGCCCCGAGGTGGCGCAGCCACGGCTGGAGGCGGCCATCAAGGCCAATGCCCATGTGCCGGCCTGTCTGCTGGGTCAGCGCAAGCTGCCCAAGCAGGAGCCACAGAGCTGGCAGGCGGGCAGTCGCGATGAGGCGGCGCTCTACACATTGCAGAGCCGCGAAGCCTGGCTCAAGCACAACGCCTTGATCTGGTTGCGTAAAGGCTGAGCAACCCGAGGCAAAAATCAGCGTCAAACAGACCCGGTTGCGGCGGATGACGTGCGCAACCGCACATTTCTCTGGTGCATGTTCAGACAAATGTCCTTGTGTTACGTATCATCAAGGTCAAAGTATCAAGAGAAACTGCACCCGATGCAGCCGTCACAGCAGGATGTCATATGTCAAAGATCATAGAGCTGCTTGCGCACTATCCCCCCTATCAGCTGGTTCACGCCGCCGAGATGGTGCGTGACACTTTTGAGCAGTTTTACCAGCAGCGCTATCAGCTGACGGTGCCCCAGTGGCGCCTGATGATGGTGCTCGGCCCCAACTACCCCATCAGCCAGAAAGAGCTGGTAGAGGCGAGCGGGATGGACAAGGTGCGGATCTCCCGCGAAATCCACCGCCTGGTGGAGAAGGGGATCCTGTTTACCGAGAGCAGCGAACAGGACAAGCGGGTCAGTCTGGTGTCACTCACCCAGGCCGGGCTCACCCTGTTCCAGCAACTCAAGAGCGAAGCGGGCAGCTGGCAGCATACCCTCACCGACTATCTGCCCAGCGAGGCGCGCCAGACCATTCGTCTGCACCTGCAAAGCGTCAGCGACGCCATCGAACAGCTCCATCTGCTGGATAACGAGCACACCTCATGAACCTGAACAACTTCGCCACCATGGACGTCAACATGCTGCTGAGCCTGATCAACATGCAGCTGCGTGATCGTTACGATGATCTGGATGATCTCTGCAAGGCGCAGGATCTCGACCAGGCGGCCCTGATCGCCAGGCTTGCCAGCGGCGACTTCCACTACCGACCGGATCAGAAACAGTTCAGATAGGGATCCGGATCACAACCCGACCCATGTCGCTGGCTCCGGCCGCAAAAACTGCTATGGTGATGGCTACCCCGGTCGACTGACCTTCGGCAAGAAGTATGGATACATCTTGCTGTCACAGACCGCGGTTAGCCTTTCACTCACCACCGCAGCCAAGGACGACCCATGATGATCCTGACCCGACAGACCAGCCTGATCACCCTCTGTGCCCTTCTCATGATCAGCCTGTTCTCCCCCCGCCTGCCCGACAGCGCCGAACAGTGGCTCAGCACCCTGTTGCTGGGCTCTCTGGTCGCCGTGTGCCTGATGGTGGGCAGCGGCTGTCGCCGCTTCATTCGGGATTGACTCGCCCCCTCTGCCCCTGTTAATCCCGTCTTCGCCCGCACAGAAACAACAACGCAGCCCTTGGGCTGCGTTGTTTCGTTTGGTACGACACGGCACTGCGTTATGCCGCACCCGCCATGGCCTGTCTCTTGATCAGATGATCAGAGTGCCAGGGTTTCCAGCTGGCCTTTGGCCTGCTCTATGCCCTTGGCCTGGGCGTCCGGGCCCATGCCCATGCCCTCGGCGTAGATGAAGTCCACGTCCTTGATGCCGATGAAGCCCAGCACGGTACGCATGTAGGGGGTCACCAGATCGGTGGCGCTGCCGACGTGCATGCCGCCGCGGGGGCTGATCACCAGGGCGCGGGTGTTCTCCACCAGACCGACCGGACCGGTTTCGGTGTAACGGAAGGTCACGCCGGCACGGGCCACCAGATCGATCCAGTTTTTCAGCTGGGTCGGGATGTTGAAGTTGTACATGGGGGCGGCAATCACCACCAGGTCGCTCGCCTTCAATTCGGCGACCAGCTCGTCGGACTGGGCCATGACGGTCAGCTGACGTTCATTGAGGTTGTCACCACCGCGCAAACCCGAGGCCAGCTCGCCATCCAGTACCGGCAGGTTGAGGGCCGCCAGATCACGCACTGTGACGGTATCGGACTGATGGTCGGCCAGGAAACCGTCGATCAGGGCGTTGGATTGGGAATACTGGCCCAGGATGCTGGACTTGAGAACGAGGATGTTAGCCATGGTGAAACTCCATTAGGTGGTCGGTTGAACAGCGGTGCTGTCGATGGAGGTCACTCTAAACGCTGAGCTTATATGCGGATAGCGAAAATAGATGCTCAACTTGTTCAAAAATTTTGACCTTAGTTCATTCTCTCGCCAACGGACCGCAGCCAGCCGCCCAAGGCTTGGCAGAACAAACGATTGCCGTTATGATCCGCCGCACTTTTTTCAGTGACCCGGATCCCATGGCACACTCGCGCAGGCACTCTCCTTTTGCCGGTGCAGTCTGGATGATGGTGGCAGGCCTCTGCTTCGCCGCCGTCAACAGCCTGAGCCAGTACGTCAGCTTCAAACTTGGCCTCCCCTCGACCCAGGTCGCCTTTCATCAATACCTGATCGCCCTGATCTGTCTGCTGCCCTGGCTGGTCCGCCACGGCTTGCGCCAGTCCCTGATGACCAACCAGCTGAGACTGCACCTGCTGCGGGTACTGCTGGCCGTGATCGGCATCCAATTCTGGCTGTGGGCACTGGCGGTGCCTGTGCCCATCTGGCAGGGGATAGCCCTGTTGATGACCTCCCCGCTGTTTGCCACTCTGGGATCGGCCCTGCTGCTCAAGGAGCAGGTAAGCCGGGCGCGCATCCTGGCGACCCTGGCGGGCTTTGTCGGCGCCATGGTGATCCTGGCCCCCTGGACCGATGATTTCAGCTGGGCCTCCCTGCTACCAGTGGCGGCCGCCCTGTTCTGGGCCGGTTACTCCCTGCTGGTGCGCTATCAGGCGGCGAGCGAATCGTCCCACACCATAGTGGTCTACCTGCTCATCTTCAGCACCCCGTTCAACGCCATGCTGGCCCTGCCTGAGTGGCAGTGGCCGAGCGAAACCCAGTGGCTGCTGGTAGCCGTGTCAGGGGTGCTGTCTGCGCTGGCCCAGATGTCCATCGCCCGCGCCTACAGCGTGGCCGAGGCTTCGTTCGTGCAACCCTTTGATTTTGCCAAGCTGCCCATGAACGTGCTGGCCGGCTGGCTGGTGTTTGGCTGGGCACCGCCCGGCCGATTGTGGCTCGGTGCTGCCATCATCATTGGCGCCATCACGCTGCTCACCCATCTGGAGCAGCGCGCCCACAAATCCGTTTCCTGAGGTACGCCATGCGTGCCTCTTTTTTTGCCCGCTATTCCCGCAATAGCGGCCATCAACTGTGACCAACGACATCAGGAGAGATCACATGTTTGGAACCGCCACCCGCCCCGGCGCCACCCGCGCCCTGCTGCTTGGCTCGGGGGAACTCGGCAAGGAAGTCGCCATCGAGTTGCAACGGCTCGGGATCGAGGTGATCGCCGCCGACCGCTACCCCAATGCTCCCGCCATGCAGGTGGCGCACAAAGCCCACGTGCTGGACATGCTCGACGGTAACGCCCTGCGTGCCCTGGTGGCCGAGGTCAAGCCGGACCTTATCATCCCCGAGATCGAGGCCATCGCCACCGATACCCTGGCCTTGCTTGAGCAGGAGGGGGTCAAGGTGGTGCCGAACGCCCGCGCCACCCAGCTCACCATGAACCGGGAGGGGATCCGCCGGCTCGCCGCCGAAGAGTTGGGCTTGCCCACCTCCCCCTATCGCTTCGCCCAGAGCAAGGAAGAGTTCATCGCCGCCATCGAGGCGATCGGCCTGCCCTGCGTGGTGAAACCCGTGATGAGCTCGTCCGGCAAGGGGCAGAGCGTGCTGCGCGATCTCGCCAAACTGGACGACAGCTGGACCTATGCCCAGGAGGGTGGCCGCGCCGGTCGCGGCAAGGTGATCGTCGAGGGCTTCGTGCCTTTTGAGTACGAGATCACCCTGCTCACGGTGCGCGCCGTGGATGGCATCCACTTCTGCGAGCCCATAGGCCATCGCCAGGAAGAGGGTGACTACCGCGAATCCTGGCAGCCGCAAGCGATGAGTGAGCTGGCACTGGCCCGCTCCAAAGCCGTGGCGGCCAAGGTGGTCGAGGCGCTGGGCGGTTACGGCCTGTTCGGGGTCGAGCTCTTCATCAAGGGCGACGAGGTGTGGTTCAGCGAAGTCTCGCCCCGCCCGCACGACACCGGCATGGTGACCCTGATCTCTCAGGATCTCTCCGAGTTTGCGCTGCACGTGCGCGCCATCCTGGGGCTGCCGGTCGGCACCATCACCCAGTACGGGCCGAGCGCCTCCGCCGTGGTGCTGCGCGAGGGGCACAGTCAGGACATCCGCTATCAGGGGATTGGCGAGGCGCTGGCCCTGGTGCCGGGTGCCCAGCTGCGGCTGTTTGGCAAGCCGGAGATAGCCGGTCGCCGCCGTCTCGGCGTGGCGCTGGCCCGCGCCCAGGATTGCCCGGATGCGGTGGAAAAGGCCAAGGCGGTCGCCGCCAAGGTAGAAGTGATTTTCTAACCCTCATTTTTTGCCACAGCAAAATAAACGTTTGCCGATGTGATCGGGCGCAAGGGGCATGGCAATGCCCCTTTTGCATTTGCCCGTCGGGCTTATAATCCCCCTTCAAATTTGTCAGGAGTACAAGATGTTAGCTGCCGTGATCTTCGATATGGATGGTGTTCTGATCGACTCGGAACCCTTTTGGCAACGGGCCCAGATGGCTGTCTTCTCCGAGCTGGGTCACCCCCACAGCGAGGAAGATTGCAACTCCACCATAGGCGTGCGCATCGATCAGCTGGTGGCGCACTGGTATCGGCTGCGCCCCTGGGTAGGCCCCAGTCAGGAAGAGGTGGTGCAGCGCATTCTGGATCGGGTCAACGCCCTCATCCTGAGCGAAGGCGAGGCCAAGGCCGGCGTGCTGGACGCGCTGACCCTGATGGAAGCACAGGGGCTTAAAGTAGGTCTGGCGACTTCCTCCCCCTTCGCCATGGTGGAGGCTGTGCTCGGCAAGCTCGGTATCCGCGATCGCTTCCTGGCGGTGCACTCCGCCGAGGTGGAGCGCTTCGGCAAGCCGCACCCGGATGTCTATATCCACGCCGCCGAGAAGCTCGGCACCCTGCCGGTGCATTGTCTGGCCATAGAGGACAGTTTCACCGGCCTGCTGGCGGCCAAGGCGGCCTCCATGAAAGCGCTCATAGTGCCGGATCCCGCTCTGGTAGGCGATCCGCGTCTGGCCATCGCCGATCACCAGCTGCGTTCGCTCGCCGAACTGGATGCCGACATGCTGGCCAGCTGGGTGGCGTGAACGCGCGCAGGAACCAGGGGCGCATAGGGCCAGAAAACCTGACACAGCGGCGCCCTTGATCTCTGTCATAAACGTGCGCTTGCTCGCGGTCAACCCCCTCCCGGCCGACTAGAATCAGGGAAGATAGGCGGCCCACGGGCCCGAGGAGGTCACCATGATCGAGTACACCAGCAAGCGTATCGTCTGCCCCCACTGTGGCCATCACACCCGTGTCGAGCTGGATGCCAGCCAGGGGGATCAGGAGTTCTACGAGGATTGCATGGCCTGCTGCAACCCCATCCACCTGCGGCTGCACCGGGACGAAGCCCGCGACTGCCTGCAACTCTTTGTGGATGCAGACGACGAGCAGATGTTTTGACTGCGAGTCACAAAAAGCCGAGCAGATGTTCTGACTGCGAGTCACAAAAAGCCGAGCAGATGTTTTAACTGCGAGTCACAAAAAGCCGAGCAGCTGTTCTGACTGCGAGTCACAGAAAGCCGAGCAGCTGTTTTGACTGCGAGTCACAGAAAGCCGAGCAACTGTTGTGGCGGCGAGCGAAAGCGATCAAGAGATCACAAAGGGCCTGCAGGATGCAGGCCCTTTTCTATGGCAAATCGCCAGGGGGGAGTTGAGCCAGGCAGATCACCCCGGCTGGCGCGCCGCCAGCACCCGCTCCACCGTGTCGACGATGGCCTGGGTCTGGGGATCTATCTCGATGTTGGTGTGCCAGCCGGCTTTGACCCAGCCGAGGTTGGTACGGGCCAGGGTCTCCGGGATCAGGTTGACGCAAAAGGTGTTCTCACGCACTTCCCCCACGGTCAGGCTGATGCCGTCGATGCCGATGTAACCCTTGGTCAGCACATATTTCATCAACTCGGGGGCGAGGCGATACCACACCTGGCGATTGTTGGGGGTGTCGATGACGGAGATCACCTCAGCCGTGCCCATGATGTGGCCGGACATGGCATGCCCGCCGATCTCGTCGCCAAAGCGGGCCGCCCGCTCCACGTTGACCTTGTCCCCCGGCTGCAACTGGCCGAGGTTGGTCAGACGCAGTGTCTCCTGCATCAGATCGAAGCTGACCAGATCCCCTTCCACCCGGGTGACGGTCAGGCAGCAGCCGTTGTGGGCCACGGAGGCGCCGAGCGCCAGACCCTGACCCCATGCCTGGCTGGGCATGCGGATCAGGTGGGTGCGAAAGTTGGGCTGCTCTTCGATGGCCACCAGTTCGGCGGTCCCCTGCACTATGCCGGTGAACATGTCTCGTCTCCTGCTACGAAAAAAGGCAGGTTAACCCCGCGTCGCGGCACTGACAAGCGCGCCAGCTGACAAGCCAGCCCTCGATCGCTATAGTGACGGCGTTCACATTCGGGTTAACGAGGAAAAAGAAATGCAGGTATATCAATGTTGTGAGGCCATTCGCATCGCCTATAACCAGATAGGCTCAGGTGATCAGGGCTATGTGCCGCAGGCCATAGCCGCGGCCATACGGGCGCTCAACGCCGTGGCCTCTGACGAGCGGGTGCCGGCCGATCTGCGCGAGCAGGCCGCCTATGCCGCCGCCAATCTGCTGATCAGCGATCACGAAGACGCCTGATCCCGCCACAAAGCCGCCCCTCAACCGTTTCACGATGGTTGATTTTCAGGCTAGAATGACACCCCCGCATGTTGTCTCCCCACAGTGGGGAGACAAAAGCCCATCCGTTATCCGTTCTTTCTCATTTATCTGATCCACTCGGAGGTGTCAGTGCAACGTTATTGGTCCGAGGCGAGGCAGCTCGTTCGTTTAGCCAGCCCCATTCTGGTGGCCCAGGTCGCCCAGGTCGCCATGAGCTTCGTCGATACCGTGATGGCGGGCCAGGTCAGCGCCGTGGATCTCGCGGCTGTGTCGGTCGCCTCCAGCTTCTGGCTGCCGATCATCTTGCTGACCCAGGGCATCATAATGGCGCTCACCCCCATAGTTTCCCAGCTCAATGGCGCCCGCAAACGGGATGAAGTACGCCCCGCCGTGCACCAGGGCTTCTGGCTGGCGCTGATGGTGATCCCCTTCGCCATGCTGGCGCTCTATTTCAGCCCGCTGGCACTGCATCTGATGGATGTGGATCCTGTCATGGCGGACAAGACCACCGGCTTCCTGCACGCCATCATGTGGGGCCTGCCCGCCTTCGTGCTGTTCCAGGTGCTGCGCAACTTCAGTGAGGGACTCTCCCATACCATGCCCACCATGGTGATAGGTTTCGTGGGGCTGGCGGTCAATATTCCCGCGAACTACGTCTTCATCCACGGTCACTTCGGCATGCCCAAGCTCGGCGGTGTCGGCTGTGGCGTCGCCACCGCCATAGTGCTCTGGGCCATGCTGCTGGCGATGATCCTCTACGTGAAGTTATCCTCCCACTTCAAGAAGATTGACCTGTTCGCTCAACTCGCCCGCCCCAATGGCAGCCGGATCTGGCGCCTGTTCCGGCTCGGCTTCCCCATCGCCATGGCCATCTTCTGCGAGGTGACCCTGTTTACCGTGGTGGCCCTGATGCTGGCCCCCTTCGGCGCCGAGACGGTGGCGAGTCACCAGATAGCCCTGAATTTCTCCAGCCTGGTGTTCATGCTGCCGCTCTCCATCGGGGTGGGCGTGACCATCCGGGTCGGCCACAGCATAGGCGAAGGCCAGCCTGCTCACGCCAGGGTCGCCGCCCGTACCGGCCTGATGCTGGGCATGGCGGTCGCCGCCGGCACCGCCGCCCTGACTGTGCTGCTGCGCGAGCATATCGCGGGGATCTACACCGACGACATGCAGGTGATCACGCTGGCGGCCACCTTGCTGTTCTTTGCCGCCATCTACCAGATCTCCGACTCGGTGCAGGTGGTGGCGGCCGCGGCGCTGCGCGGTTACAAGGACACCAAGGCTATCTTCTACGTCACCATAGTCGCCTACTGGGGTCTCGGGCTGCCCACCGGCATGATCCTGGGGCTGACCGACTGGCTGGTGCCACGCATGGGGCCGCAAGGCTTCTGGGTCGGCTTCATCGTCGGCCTGACCGGCGCCGCCCTGATGCTGGGCGCCCGCCTGCGCCTCATCTATGGCCGCTTCGCCAGTCCAGAGGCCTGTACCGCCCTCTCCCGGGCCCAGTAAATGTGTGCTCGGCGAGCCGCTCACGAGAGTGGCTCGCCTGCAAAATCAACAGGCTGCGCAAGAACTGGGCAAACAGTCTCCTTTGTGTGTGCGGCCTGTTGACAGCCTTGGGGGGCATGGGTAGTATGCCGACCACGCCAGCGACGTCGTGTTCGCTTGCGTGCTGAAAAGCGGGTTTATAGCTCAGTTGGTTAGAGCACTACCTTGACATGGTAGGGGTCGTTGGTTCGAATCCAATTAAACCCACCACTTTTCGTGATGCGTCCTTAGCTCAGCTGGTTAGAGCACCACCTTGACATGGTGGGGGTCGGTGGTTCGAATCCACTAGGACGCACCATCACGACACTGTTATGCGTCCTTAGCTCAGCTGGTTAGAGCATCACCTTGACATGGTGGGGGTCGGTGGTTCGAATCCACTAGGACGCACCATAACAGTTAATAGTTTGATGAAATTGCAGATGTGGGTTTATAGCTCAGTTGGTTAGAACAGTACTTTGACATGGCGTAGGCGATGTCGTTGGTTCGAATCCAATTGAATGCAGATGTGGGTTTATAGCTCAGTTGGTTAGAGCACTACCTTGACATGGTAGGGGTCGTTGGTTCGAATCCAATTAAACCCACCACTCCCCTGCAACACAAAGTCGCCTTGCGCACCCTGCGTCCTTAGCTCAGCTGGTTAGAGCATCACCTTGACATGGTGGGGGTCGGTGGTTCGAATCCACTAGGACGCACCAGATTAAAGAAGCCCGCTTAACAGCGGGCTTTTTGCATTTCGGCTCACAACCAATTGGGAGCAGAGGTCAGCTTGCCCCCGCCTGAGCTCGTCTCCCCGCGTCCTTTCCCTCCACGCCTTGCACGCCTTCGGGCTAGAAGAGATCCAGCTGCTGGCCGCAGATCCGGTCGAATGACTCCCCGATGAAGGGCAGTATGGCGTCGGCGATGGGCCTCAGCTGCTTATCGATGTAGTGCTCGTAATCGATGGCGCTGCGCCTGTATTCCAGCGGTTCCGGGCCGCCCAGCGTCATCAGATAGGCGATGGTACCCCTGTGCTGATAGCGCTGGGGTTGACCGCGGCGCAGATTCTCCTCGTCGGCCAGACGCGCCGCCCGCACGTGGGGTGGCACGTTCTTCTGGTACTCCTCCAGTTTCTGGCGCAGCCGCTTGCGGTAGATGAGCAAGTCATCGTGCAGGCCGGCCCGGGTCTCATCCACTATGGTGCGCACGTAGCCGCTGGGGTCCTGGTCGTGAAACACCAGCTCATAGAGCCGGGTCTGGAACTGCTTGGCCAGCATGGTCCAGTCGGTGCGCACCGATTCCAGCCCCTTGAACACCAGATATTCTTCCTCCCCTCGCCCCTCTTCCTGTTTTCCAACCAGGCCGGCGTAACGCTTCTTGCTGCCTTTCTCCAGCCCGCGGATGGTGGGCATCAGGAAACGGCGGTAATGGGTCTCGTACTGGATCTCCAGATGGCTCGGCAGGTCGAACTCGCGCCTGATCAGCGCACTCCAGTTGTCGTTGATCATCCGGGCCAGCTCATGGCCAATCTCGTCCGCCGCCTCGGGGCTGGTGTCCCGATTAAGGTGGACGAAGGTGGAGTCGGTGTCGCCGTAGATCACCTCGAACCCCTGCGCCTCGATCCACTCCCGGGTCTGCTGCATGATGCTGTGGCCGCGCAAGGTGATGGAAGAGGCAAGCCTGGGATCGTAGAAGCGACAGCCCCCCGAGCCCAGCACCCCGTAGAAGGAGTTCATGATGATCTTGATGGCCTGGGAAAGCGCCTTGTTGCTGGCCGCCTTGGCCCTGTCTCGCGCCGCCCACAGGGTGGCGATGAGATCCGGCAAAAAGTGGCGAGTACGGGAGAACAGGGCGCCGCGAAAGCCGGGAATCGCCTCGTCCGGGTGCTGCAACCCCTCCACCAGCCCCATGGGATCGATGCAGAAGGTGCGGATGATGCTGGGATAGAGGCTCTTGAAATCGAGCACCAGCACGTGGCGATAGAGGCCGGGTTTGGAGTCCATCACATAGCCGCCCGGGCTCGCCAGCCCGCCATCGGCAGGCAGATTGGGGGCAACATAGCCGCCGCGATGGAGCCGCGGCAGGTAGAGGTTGGTGAAGGCAGCCACCGAGCCCCCCACCCGATCGAGCTCGAGACCGGTGAGGGAGGCGCGCTCGATGGCAAAGGGAATGAGGTGGCAGTAGTCGAAGATCTCCCACACCAGCCTGCAATCTTCCAGGTTGTAGCGGGCGAGCGCCTCCTTGTCGGAGTGGAACAGTTCGGTGATCTTCTCTCCCCGGTTCGCCACATCCTCGATATCCTTGCCGCGACCGAGCAGCTCGCTTGCCACCGCATCCAGGCTGTAGCTGGCAAACTGCCAGGTGGCGCTTTTCAGGGTATCTATGCCGTCGAGCACCATGCGGCCCGGGATGATGACGTTGCCGGTCTGGGGATCGTTGCGTGACGAGCGCCAGAAGCAGAGTTCGCGCCCCCGCCCGAAGCGCAGCCGCCGCTTGTTGAGTTCGGCGCGGCGCAGCAGCAGGCGAAAATCGAAATTGACCACGTTCCAGCCGATCACCAGATCGGGATCGTGCTGGCTGAACCAGGTTTCCAGCGCGCTCAGCAGGGCATTTTCATCCGCCACCCACTCGATGCGGGTCTCCCACGCCTCGGCACCGGCTTCGGGGGCGCCTATCATGATGACCCGTGCATCCTCACGGCTGTAGAGCCCCACGGAGAAGAGGGCCCCGTCCATGGCACACTCCACGTCCAGCGACACCCAGGAGAGGCTCGGCGTCACCGCCTGCGGGGCGCAGCGCGCCTCGTTCACCTCCCAGTAGCCACGCTTGCCCCCCTTCTGCCGTGCATGGCCGCCGAAACGGACCCCGGCCGTGATGAAGCGTTCCATCAGAAAGCGCTCCGGCAGCCGGATATCCGCCTCGAAGTGCTCCAGCCCGCGGATCAGCAGCAGCTCGATGGCCCGGTGAAAGGCGCTCAGGGTGGAGAAATAGCAGCCCACCACGGCACGCCCGTCGAAGGTGTGCATGGGCAGACGGCGAAATCGCCCGCTCACGCCGGCCCCCTTGAACAGCTCGGCCGCCTCCTGCATGTGGCTTTGCGGCAGGAAGAACACGGGCTCCTGCCCCGGCACCACCAGCCGCACCGGCCCCTGCTCGCTCCAGAGCCACATCACTATCTCGGTGCGTCCCCCTTCCCCCGCCCGGCCACGCACGTCCCGGCCATGACGGGTCAGGATGAAACCGTCGCGAGGCGGCGTGGCAGGAGAAGTGGTCGTCACTGTGGGCTGGGTCGCAGTCATTCAGGATAAAGGGGTCGGCCTTGGGATGAGACTATTGTACGTTCATACAGTACCTGGCCGCAATTGCCACGCCAAGCTGCGCGGCAGAAGCCAAGCTGCTAAGCTCGACTCTCTGCCCATGCGCCGGGAGCCCAGTCATCGCCGCCCATTCCCTGCGCCTGTTCACCCAACACGAGGGGCCCTGGTGACACTCTATTCCCTGCTGGACCGGCTGGCCATTTCCTATCAGCGCATCGACCATGCCCCCGTCTTCACCTGTGAGGAGGCGAGCAAGCTGCTGCCCGACCTGCCCGCCGCCAGGACCAAGAACCTGTTTTTGCGCGACCCCAAAAGCGAGCGGCTGTTTCTGGTGGTGACACCTGAAGAAAGCCGGGTCGATCTCAAGGCGCTGGCCAGGGCGCTCGGGGTCAAGCGGCTGAGCTTTGGCTCCCCCGAACGGCTGGCTGCCGTGCTCGGCCTTACCCCGGGCGCCGTGACCCTGCTCGCCATGGTGCGCGACACAGAGCGGGCGGTGACCCTGGTGGTGGACCACACCATCTGGCAAGCCGAACGGGTGCAGTGCCACCCGCTGGTCAACACAGCCACCCTCATCATCACGCTGGACGATGTGCGCCGCCTGCTGGCCCATCTCGGCCGGGAGGCCACCGTCATGGCGCTGCCGGTGCAGCCAACCTGACACTCCCCAGACGGGTGGCGCGATCGACAAACCCCGTTTCGAACCCTTGATGAATCGCGTCAGCTGCCGCCATCGATCCGGTTATGGCCAGGATCGGGATCCAGCAGCTCAAGCCATTGATAATGGGTCGGATTCATGTTGTGATCCGGCACTGTCATGGCGACCCTCCGGGTCGAGACACAGTGACCGGCAGGACGAGCCCAGAGAGCCCCCTAGATGCAAAATCTGTTTTCCTCAGCGCAATTGTTGAGCCTGGTGCTGTTCGTCACGCTGTCGCACGTCGGGGTCGCGGCCATTTTCGCCTATGTATGGCATACCCAGCGCCACATCCGGGCCCTGCTCTACTGGTCGGCCAGCGAGCTGGCCATCGCCGCCGCCTTCGGCTGCCTGCTGATCCGCCCGCTCGCGGGGGAGACCTCCCTCGCCAATATTCTGCTGACCAACCTGCTGCTGATCGCCACCCCCTTGCTCTATGAGCGGGGCCTGCGTCATTTCTTTCGGCGCGAGGCGGACCGGCTGGGCTGGCTCTGTCCCGCCATCGCCCTCACCGGCTTCGCGCTGTTTGCCCTGACCGCCAGCCTGCGGCCGCTGTCCGATGTGCACAGCCGGATCATAGTGCTCTCCGCCGTGCTCTCGCTGCAGATGGCCGTGCTGATCTGGCAGCTCTGGCGTTATCAACGGCTGGCCCCCGGCTATCGGGTGCTGCGCTTTGCCGTCCTGCTGCTCGGCCTGCAGCTGCTGTTGCAACTGCTGCGGATCGCCAAGCACCTCTGGCTGCCCGAGTTCGCGGCCACGACTTTTACCGATCCCCTGCTCGGGCCCGTGATCCTGCTCAGCCTGCTCTTCACCATAGCCCGCAGCTATCTGTTGCTCAGCCTGGTGCACACCCGCCAGCAGCAGGCGCTGCTGGCAACCCAGCGCGAGCTGGAACGGCGCGCCAATCTGGACGCCCTGACCGGACTGGACAGCCGCCACCATTTCGAGCTGCAGCTGGCGGCGCGCGCATGCCGACACGCCCGTCCATGCCAGCTGCTGCTGATCGATCTGGACAACTTCAAGCTGATCAACGACCGGCACGGTCATCCCGCCGGTGATGCCATGCTGCGGGTGGTTGGCCGGGTGATCCGGGAGAACCTGCCCCCGGCGGGGCTGGCCGGGCGCCTCGGTGGCGACGAACTGGCCTTGCTGGTGATGGAGACGCCGCAGACGTTGCCCGGCTACTGCCACGCCCTGCAGCAAGAGGTCACGGAGGCGACCCGCTGGCTGGCGGGCGGCCCCATCAGCCTCAGCATGGGCCTCACCTCGCTGCAGCCGGGAGAGCGCTTCGAGCAGGCCTATCTGCGGGCGGATCAGGCGCTCTACGCCGCCAAGCAGACGGGACGGCAGCGGGCCTGCGTGCAGGAGCCCCACCACAGCGCGCCCCAGCCACTGCAGACGGCAGAGCAGCGCCCATGACGGCCGCCATAGAGTGCCGGGCCGCACAGCTTTGCGATGCGCCCGCCTATCGCCGTTATGTGGCCGAATGTGGCGCCGCCGGGTTGCCGCTCTATCAGGTGGCGCAATTTGACCCGGATCAGTGGCTGCAGGATCTGCTCGCCCATGCCGATGGACGGCATCTGCCGCCGGACTACCCGCCCACCACCACCTACTTTGCCCTTGAGAGGGGGGAGATCCTCGGAGCCTTGCGCCTGCGCCACGGCGACAATCCGGCCACCCTGGCCTGGCTTGGCCACATAGGCTACGAGACCCGCCCCTCCCGCCGGGGTGAAGGGGTGGCCCGTACCCTGCTGCGCTGGTTGCAGCAAGCTGTGCTGACCGAGCCCCTGCTCATCAGCTGCGACGAAGCCAACGGCGCCTCCCTCAGGGTCATAGCGGCCGCCAACGGACAATGTCTGGATCGCCGCTACCATGCAGGGGATGACTGCTGGGTGCGGTTTTACCGGCTCTCTCCCCCACTATGACCACCTGCCTGACTCGGCACGGGTGCAGGTCGCGGCCATAAAAAGAGCGCCGCTAGGGCGCTCATGGTGTGACTGATGAGGTGATGATGGCGGGGCTCAGTAGCTGTCTTCCTGCTCGGCCTTCATCCGCGCCTGACGGGCCAGCGCCTCCTCTTCGGCGCTCTCTATCTCGTGCAGCACGGCATCGATGTCGATGGCCTCGGTGCTCTCCTCGAACAGGCCGGTCAGCTCGCTCTCGGGAGTGAGCTTGCCATCTTCGAACAGCGCCCACATCTCCTTGGCGTAGCGGGTCTTGAGCAGCTCGGGGGCATACATGCCGTAGTAGTTGCGCATGTTGTTGACGTCCCGCTCCAGCATGGCCTTGGCCTGGTTGTTGGCGGCGGCATCCACCACCTGGGGCAGGTCTATGATGACGGGCCCCTGGGCATCCACCAGCACGTTGAATTCGGAAAGGTCGCCGTGGATGAGGCCGGCACAGAGCATGCGCACCACGTAGCGGATCACCTTGGCGTGATCGGCGATGGCCTGCTCGGGCGAGAGCGCCACGTCGTTGAGACGGGGGGCCACGTTGCCCTCCTCGTCGGTGATGAGCTCCATCAGCAGCACGCCGTCGAGGCAGACATAGGGCTGCGGCACCCGCACCCCGGCCGCCGCCAGCTTGAACAGGGCGTCGACTTCTGTGTTCTGCCACACCTCTTCGTGCTGCTTGCGACCGTACTTGGAGCCCTTCTCCATGGCGCGGGCGCTGCGGCTGTTGCGTACCTTGCGCCCTTCCTGATAGACCACGGCCTGCTTGAAGCTGCGCTTGGACGCCTCTTTATAGACCTTGGCGCAGCGGATCTCGTCACCGCAGCGCACCACATAGACGTCGGCCTCTTTGCCGCTCATCAGCCGGCTGATGACGTCATCGACCAGGCCGTCATCAACCAGAGGTTGGATTCGATTTGGAATTTTCATGGCCGCCCTTTTACCCTATTTGCGCATCAGAAGATAGCCCCTGCGGGGCCAGCTTGCATATCCCTGTTATCTGGCGCCCCGCGGCGCCCTGATTGCCGACTTTTTGCCCACCAAACTGCCTGAAGGACAAGCAGTTGTCACCCGCCTGTGCTCAACACGCCAGCCGGTGTATTTCCCTTCAGGGTTCGGGGGGCAGACCGCTGCGGATCCGCTTAATGCCCTCTTCGTAGAGACCATCCGGCCCCGCCTGATGCTCCTGGGTTTCGAAGATCTTGAGAAACCACATGTACTGCTCGGGATGACGGCGCAGCTGCCGCTCCACCATGCGGTTCATGGCGTTGACATCGGCATTCAGGTCCCCGCTGGGATAAGGATCGAACGGCGGTTCAATCTCCAGCCGGTAGCAGCCCTCCTCCTCGTCGTAGCAGGCGAGGATGGGCACGGCCCTGGCACCGGTCAGCTTCACCAGCTTGGGCAGCGCCGGCAGGGTCGCCTTGGGGTGGCCGAAGAAGGGGATGAACAGGCTGGCCTCGCGGCCATGATCCTGATCCGGCAGGTAGAAGAAGCTGGCGCCGCTGCGAATGGCCTTGATGGCCGGCTTGATGCCGACGCTGCGCTCGTACACCTTGCCCCCCTTGGCCCGCTCGCGGTTGATGTACCAGTCAAATACCTGATCTTTCGGGCTCTTCATCATGGTGCACAGCACAAGCCCCTCGTCGGTCAGGTAGCGGCCTATCATGTCCACCGCCCAGGTGTGGGGCACCACCAGTATCATGGGACGCCCGGCGGCCTGCTCCGCCGCTATATGTTCCCAGCCCCGCACCTTGATGCGGCGCTTGAGGTGGGCGGCGCTGCGCAGGGTCAGCTCGCCAAAGCCCATGAAGGTCTTGAGGCCGGTGCGGATCGCCTTGAGCAGCAGGGTGCGGCGCCCGGCCGCATCCAGCTCGGGAAAGCAGATCTTGAGGTTGGTCTCGGCGATATAGGCCTGTTTCCTGGAAAAGCGCAGCAAGGCAGGTGCCATGACATTGGCAAAACGATCGCGCAGCCCGTGGGGAACCAGCGCCAGCAGGCACAACAGACCGAGCGCCAGCCAGCTGCCCCACCAGCGCGGGTGAAGCAGGTGGGCATGAAATGAGGTGTCAAAAACCGGATCGTGTGAGGACATGGCCGCCATCAAGTCATAGAAAAGAAACGGTTATTTTAATTATCCTGATATTTTTTTCCACTTTGGGGTGCAAGGGAGTGCGCCATCCCGGGTGCGGCGCCCACAAAAATGGCCCCGAAGGGCCATGACAAACAGCGCTGACACCCCCTCAGGGGCGAGGGGGAAGATCTCCCCGGATCCGTTTAATGCCCTCCTCGTAGAGGCCATCCGGCCCCTCCTGATCCTCACGAGTATCAAAGATCTTGAGGAACCACATGTACTGGCCGGGATGACGGGTCAGCTGCTGCTGCACCATGTCATTCATGCGGCAGGTGTCCGCCATCAGATCGGCGCTGGGATAATCCGTAAACGGCGCCTCTATCTCCAGACGGTAGCAGTAGTGCGCCTCGTCATAGCAGGCCAGCAGGGGCACGGCCCGTGCACCGCTGACCTGCACCAGACGTGGCAGGGCCGGCAGGGTCGCCTTGGGGTAGCCGAAGAAGGGGGCAAAGATGCTCTTCTCGCGGCCATGATCCTGATCCGGCAGATAGAAGAAGCTGTGTCCCCCCTTGATGGTCCGGATCACCGCCTTGATGCCGGCGCTGCGCTCGTAGACGCGGCAACCATTCTTGGCCCGGGCCCGGTTGAGGTGCCAGTCAAAGACCGGATTGCGGGAGCTCTTCATCATGGTGCACATGGGCACACCACGCTGGGTGAAGTAGTAGCCGGCGGCATCGACCGGCCAGCTGTGGGGCACCACCAGGATCACGGGGCGGCCAGCGGCCTGTTCGGCCTCGATATGTTCCCAGCCGCTCACCTGGATGCGGCTCATCAGGTAGGCGGGGCTGCGCACCGTGAACTCACCGAAGCCGAGCAGGGTCTTGAGACCGATGCGAATGGAGGTCATCAGGATGGCATCGCGCTCGGCGTCGCTCTTGTCGGCAAAGCAGATATCCAGGTTGGTCCTGGCGATATAAATCTGCTTCTTGGACACCTTGACGATCAGCGGCGCCAGCCATTCTGCCAGCTTGTCACGCCAGCGGGGCGGCACGAAGGCGAGCAGACAAAGCGCACCGAGCGCCAGCCAGCTCGGCCAGTAACGCGGGCGCAGCAAACGGGTCTGAAAAGAGGAGTCAAACACAGGATCTTGGGCAGACATGAATGAGGTCAAACGAAGAAAATGGGGTTGCATTGTATTCGTCCTGACAGGTAATACCAGTGAAATTCATCGTGAGCCCCCCACGGTGAGCGCTGGTTCAAAAAATGGATCCGCCAGGGACTGACATCCCCGCGTTCGACCCGCAAGAAGAGACAAAAAAGCGCTCCCCCCATGGTGGAGCGCTGTCGCTGCTATCTGGTCAGCGGAGCATGTCATCACGCATGCCCTTCTCGTTGACTGACCCCTTATCCCCTTGCTCTCCAGCAGAGTCTTTGCCTAGCGGCGGGCACCGTGCCGGGCCATGCCGGGCGCCATGCCGCTATCACCCAGCGGCAGGAAGAACATCAGATAACGCAGGGCCACGTAGCCGACAATCAGGGTGGCGGCGCCCAGCTCGAAGTGGGCAAGCAGATTGATCTGCGCCACATAGTGGGCCGCTTGCGGCCACTGCTCCAGCAGGTGCCCCACCTTGAACAGGGCGGTGGCGCCTATCACCAGCGGGAAGGTAAAAGCGGCATAGCCCGGTGAGAACGGCAGACGCAGCAGCTTGATGAAGGCCAGGTAGATGATGCCGGTCATCAGGATGGCGATCCCCAGCAGCACGGCCACCAGCAGCAGGGAAGGATCCTCGGTCACCGTCAGGTAGCCGGCCAGTGACAGGCTGGCAGGGGCCGCCAGAATGGCGATGGTCGGCTTGGCAGCATCCGGCACCTCATGGCTGAAGATGAGACGGTAGAGCATCAGCGGCAGCATCAGAGCGTAGCAGAGCATGCCGAACCAGAGCAGACCGTCGGCCAGCGCGGCAAACTGGCCGCCGGGAAAGGCGACGTCAGCCACGATAATACCCACAGGCGGTACGAACCAGCTCGGCACCATGTGATGGATCTCGAACTGCCTGGCCCTGTGCCAGAGGAAGGTCGCCAGGAAGAGAAGGTGCAGCACCACGGCAAACAACCAGAGCCCCTCGCCAAGGCCCGGGCTCAGCATGCCGATCGCCTTGGAAACCACCATGGTGCCCATGGCATAGGTGGGGACCACGCTGCCCACCACGGGGTGAGCCAGATCCTGCCACAGCAGGCGCGGATGGAGCAGAAACTTGAAGGTGAGGATCACCAGCAGCACGGCGGCGACGGCGGCGCCCAGCAGCTGCAGGCGGCCATCGAACTGACCGGCATTTTCCCAGCACCAACCCAAACTGGCGATCCCGAGTGCCAGGCCCGCCATGGGGGTCGGGGCTTTGCCCAAGGATTGACGGGTTCTTGCGATCATGTCTGAAACCTCTTGTGAGAGACGATGTGCATAGGATAAAGAGCGGCTATCGTTTACGATATCTAAATGAATTGAATCAATCGTTCAGGTTAACCAAACATGAAATTGACCCTGCAACAACTCAAGGTCTTTGCCACCATAGCCCGCTACGGCAATCTGGGACTGGCCGCCAACGAGCTCTGCCTGAGCAAGGGCGCCGTCTCCCAGTCGTTGCAGGAGCTGGAGCGCCAGCTCGCCACCCCCTTGTTCGACCGCATCCACCCCAGATTGCAGCTCAACAACGAGGGGCGCCTGCTGCAACCGGCCGCCGAAGAGTTGCTGACCCGGATGCAGGATATCGAGACCCTGTTCAGCCCGGATGCGGAGCCGAGCGGCCAGCTGCGCCTCGGCGCCAGCCAGACCATAGGCAACTACCTGCTCCCTACCCTGCTGGCCAGCAGCAAGCAGGAGCTGGGCTTGCCCCCCAGGGTCACCATCACCAACACCCACAAGCTCTGCCATCTGCTGGCCAACTTCGAGCTGGATCTGGCATTGATAGAGGGGCAGAACCACCACCCGGATCTGGTCAGCGAACCCTGGCTCAATGACGAGATGCTGATCGTGGCGCACCCCGACCACCCCCTCGCCCGGCGCAATCGCCTGTCGCTCAGCCAGCTGAGCGATGAGACCTGGGTGCTGCGCGAACCCCAGTCGGGCAGTCGCGAGCAATTCGAGCTGCAGATCCAGCCCGAGTTGCCTCGCTGGCAGGCGGGGCTGGAGCTCAACACCCTGGAGGCCGTGATGCTGGCGGTTGAAAAAGGGCTGGGGATCTCCTTCATCTCCCGCCTGGCGGTGTCGGATCGGTTGCAGGCCGGTCGGCTGGTGGCCTTCTCCCTTGCCCGGCGCTTCCCCCGCCAGCTCTCCCTCATCTGGCATCGGCAGAAATACCACTCGGCCACCCTGCGCCGCTTTCTGCAGTTTTGCCGCGCGCAGGAGGGAGCCCTGCCTCAGCCCCAGCCGGGTCGCCAACGAGCAGATAGGGTGAGCGTCTGAGGCATGACGGCTCGCCGCTCAAGCAGGCAAGAGATCAGACAAACAGAGAGGGCGCCCCGGCGCCCTCTCTGCACATCATGATCACGAGCCGGCTTGCAAGCCGCGCTCGACCCACCCCAGCACTTGTCTGGTCAGGGCCTGCGGCACCCAGGGGGAATCGCTCAATCCCTGCCTGACACAGGCGGCGAAATGATCCGCCTCGTGCTGCATGCCACCACCCGCCACCGGCTCCGCTATGTCTCCCGGCCAGGCAGGCAAGGGATCGCCCGTGACCCAGCATACCTGCTGGGGGTTCCACCACTTGCCGACCAGTTGCAGGGCCCAGCCCTCGCCGCCAAGATACGCCGCCTTGTCGAGATCCTGGACGATGGAAACATCCAGCTCGGCCACGAGGGGGCCGGCAAAGCGGAAGCTGGCGGCCTCGTCCACCTCGCCAGCCTGGCGGGAAAGAGCGACCTGCGGCTCACCCGCAGCCAGCCCCAGCTGGTGACAGATGGCGGCGTAGAGCCAGAGCGGATAGACACCCACATCCCAGGCGGCGCCGCCGGCCAATGCGGGATCAAACAGCTTGCCATCTCGCTCCTGCACCGAGCCGAAGGCCGCCCGCAACCGGTTGGGGGCAGGCAGGGCGCCGAACCGCCGCATCAATTCGCGCATGGCGGGGAAGCACATCACCTTCATCGCCTCCATCAGCAGCAGGCCGCGCGTCCGGGCGAGCTGCACCAGTGCATCCCAATCTGCTACCTGAGTCACCGCCGGCTTTTCCACCAGCACGTGCTTGCCCGCCAGCAACATCTGCCTGATCAGGCCGGCGTGCTCAGGGTGGATCACCGCCACGTAGACGGCCTCCACCTCGGTGCTGGCCGCCAGCGCCTGATAGCTGTCATAGGCAAGGGACAGCCCCTGTTCATCGGCAAAGGCCCGGGCCCGCGTCTGATCACGAGCAGCGATCGCCACCACCCGGCTGCCACTGGCGTGATCATTCACGTCCCGGCAGAAACGATGGGCGATGGCCCCCGCCCCGGCAATGCCCCAGCGCAGTGGCGCCGCGCTCAGTTCCTCTGTTTGCATCCGTTCTTTCTCCTGCACGGGTTATGCCTTGGCCAGACTGCGCAGCCAGCGGATCTCGTCGCCCCAGATGGACTCGTCTATGGTCTCCAGGATCAGCGGAATGCCGTCGAAACGCTCATCATTCATGATGTGGTGGAATACCGCCTCCCCCAGATTGCCCTGCTGCAGGCTGTGGTGGCGATCGACCCGGCTGCCGAAGGTGCACTTGGCGCCGTTGATGTGCATCCCCTTGAGGTACTGGAAACCGACGATGCGGTCGAAGTCGGCGAACACCTGGGCACAGGACTCGGGCGTGCGCAGATCGTAACCGGCGGCGAAGGCGTGGCAGGTATCGAAACAGACGCCGACCCGGCTCTTGTCTTCCACCCCGTCGATGAGGGTGGCCAGGTGTTCAAACGACCAGCCGAGGTTGCTGCCCTGCCCGGCTGTGTTCTCGATCACCGCCGTCACCCCCTGGCTGCGCTCCAGCGCCCAGTTGATGGATTCACTCACCAGTTTCAGGCTGGCCGCTTCCGGGATCTGTTTCAAGTGGCTGCCGGGGTGGAAGTTGAGGTAGCAAAGCCCCAGCTGCTCGCAGCGCTTGAGCTCATCGAGGAAGGCATCGCGGGATTTGGCGAGGCCGTCGGGATCCGGATGCCCCAGATTGATGAGGTAGCTGTCGTGGGGCAGGATCTGCTCGGGGCGAAAACCGGCTTTCTCGCAGGCCTGCTTGAAGGCGCGGATGCTGGCCTCGGAGAGCGGCGCCGCCTGCCACTGGCGCTGATTCTTGGTAAACAGGGCGAAGGCGTTGGCGCCGATGGCTTCTGCGCGGGCTATGGTGTTCTCCACCCCGCCGGCGGCACTGACGTGGGCTCCGATATATTTCATGAGATCTCCTCTGCTCTGTGAGAGCGCCATTATGCCGATCTCCCCCGCCCACGCCAAACCGGGATCCTCGATGGCCGTCATAGAGGTTCTGATCACAGGCTCCCCGCATGACGAATGGAGGCCATCCGTTACCGACCCCGCATCAGGTGACGACCGCCGAGTCAGCAGCCAGCGCCTCATCCAGCACCTCGCTCAGCCAGTGGATAAAGGCCCGCACCCGGGGCGAGAGCTGGCGACGATGGGCATAAAGGGCATGGATCGGCAAGGGCGGCGCCTGCCACTGGGGCAGTATGGCCACCAGCTCGCCACTGGCGAGCAGCGGCTCGACCCCGACTCCTGGCAGCTGGATGATCCCCAGCCCCGCCTGCGCCGCCGCCAGATAGGCTTCGCTGTCGCTCACAGTGAGGGTCCCCGCCATCGCCAGCACGGTGCGAGTGCCATCGGCCTGCACATACTCGAAACCGGCCTCGCGACTCCCGGGCCCGGCCCCATAGTGCACCAGCCTGTGCTGTGCCAGATCCGCCAGCGTCTGCGGTGTGCCGTGGCGAGCCAGATAGGTGGCGCTGGCGCAGTTGATCTGGCGGTAGTGACCCAGGGGGCGCGCCACCAGGCTGGAGGACTCCAGCGCCCCCACCCGCACCACGCAGTCGAAGCCCTCACGCACCAGATCGACCCGTCGATCCGTGCTGCTCAGCATCAGCTGCAGATCTGGATGGGCCGCCAGAAAGGCGGGCAGCGCCGGGATGACCAGATGGCGCGCCATCCGGCTTGGCATGTCCACCCGCAGCTGGCCGCTGAGTTGCCCCCCCTGCCGGAACAGCCCGTTGAACTCCTCCATGTCGGCCAGCAGCTCCTGGCTGCGGGCATAGCAGAGCTGACCATCCGTGGTCAGCTGCACCCGCCTGGTGGTGCGATGGAGCAAGCGGGTGCCCAGCTGTTCTTCCAGCCGGCGGATGGCCGCGGAGAGCGTTGCCTTGGGCATGCCCAGCTGCTCGGCGCTGCGGGTGAAGCTCTCAAGTTCGGCCACCCGCATGAACATTCTCATCGCATCCAGTTGATCCATGGCATCATTGTCACTTTGAACGGAACAGTGCATCTATTATTACCATCTTTATCCATGGTGCACGCACCAATAGAGTGGCACTAGCGGCTCGTCCCGAGCCCGCCTCCACCCCATTGACAGGAGTCGTACCATGACCCGTTCCATCGCCCTCATCACAGGCGCCAGCCGCGGCCTCGGCAAACACTCGGCCCTGGCCCTCGCCGCCAAAGGCGTCGATCTCATCATCACCTATCGCAGCCAGGCCGAAGAGGCGGCCACAGTGGTGGCGCAGGCCAATGCGCTCGGCGTCAAGGCCCACGCCTTGCCACTCGATGTGGCCGACAGCGCCTCCTTCGCCACCTTCGCGGCCGAGGTGCGCCAGTTGCTGCAACGGGAGTGGCAACGCGAGCGGTTCGACTTTCTGGTCAACAATGCCGGCATCGGCATCCACGCCAGCTTCGAGCAGACCACTGAGCAGCAGTTCGATACCCTCATGAACATTCACCTCAAGGGGACCTTCTTCCTGACCCAGCAGTTGCTGCCCCTGATCCGCGATGGCGGGCGCATCATCAATCTCTCGACCGGCCTCACCCGTTTCGCGCTGCCCGGTTACGCTGCCTACGCCGCCATGAAGGGGGGAATAGAGGTGTTGACCCGCTATCTGGCCAAGGAGCTGGGCCCGCGCGGGATCGCCGTCAACGTGGTGGCACCCGGTGCCATCGAGACTGATTTTGGCGGGGGTGTGGTGCGGGACAACCAGGCCGTCAACGACTTCATCGCCAGCCAGACCGCGCTCGGGCGAGTCGGCCAGCCGGACGACATAGGCGGCGTGATAGCGGCTCTGCTCTCGGATGACAGTCGCTGGGTCAATGCCCAGCGCATCGAGGCCTCGGGCGGCATGTTTATCTAGCGCCCATCGCAGCATGCTCCTGCATCGCACAAGAGGTCGGCGGCAAAACGAAAGGCCTCCTCACACGAGGGGGCCTTTTCCGTAGCAGAGCCTGTTGTACCAACGCAATCCGAACCGAGTGATTTACAGCGTCTTGCCGCCGCTTGCGATCACCGATTGATACCAGTGGAAACTCTCTTTCTTGATGCGACGCAAGGTGCCGCCCTGCTCATCGCGATCCACATAGACGAAGCCGTAACGCTTCTGGTAGCCGTTGAGCCAGCTCAGGATATCGGTGAAGGACCAGGCGCAATAACCAATCAGCTCGACCCCGTCCTGCAGTGCCTGCTGACAGGCAACGAGATGACTCTTGAGGTAGGCGATGCGGTAATCATCGTGCACCTTGTCATCCGCCCCCAGCTGATCAAACTCGCCGAGACCGTTCTCGGTGATCATCAGCGGCAGACCGTAGCGGGAGGAGAGGCGGCGCAGGGCGATGCGCATCCCGGTCGGGTCTATGGCCCAGTCCCAGTTGCTGGTTTCCAGATGGGGGTTGGGCGCCGTCTTGTAGAGGCCCGGAATGCCGCTCGAGGGGGTGGTGCCCTTCTGCCCCGTGGTATTGATGCGCTGCAGGGTCTGGCCGCCGAGGGGGTTGTCGGTGAAGGTCAGGGTGTAGTAGTAGTTGACGCCTATGTAATCCGGCGTGCCTTCGCGCAGCAGCTCAAGATCTCCCGGCAGTATTTCCGGTGCCTCGCCATTTTCTTTCAGGTAGGCGAGCGCCGCCTGGGGGTAGCGGCCGAAGCAGTAAGCATCCAGCCACCAGTAGTTGGTGAACTCCTCGGCATTTTCGAACGCCAGCATGTCTTTGGGGTCACAGGAGGCCGGATAGGCGGGCGAATAGGCGAAGCTAGGGCCTATCAGGCCGTTCGGTACATGCTGGCGGAACGCCTTGATCACCCGGGCATTGGCCAGGAAGGCGATGTGGTTGGCGGCGAAGAAGCGCTTGCGGTCCTGCACTGCCGGGGGATGGGTGCCGAGCTGATAGGCGTTGGTCAGGTTGTAGTTCTGCTCATTGAGCGACACCCAGTACTTCACCTTGCCGGCGAAGCGCTGATACAGGGTCACGCAGTAGCGCTCGAAGTCGTCGATGATGCGTCTGTCTTCCCAGCCGCCGTACTCATCCTGCAGCGCCTGGGGCAAGTCCCAGTGATAGAGGGTCAGCACGGGTTCGATCTGATGGGCCAGCAGGGTGTCGATGAGTTTTTCGTAGAAGGCGAGACCCGCCTCGTTCACCTCGCCCCGGCCGGTCGGGTAGATGCGCGGCCAGCTCACCGAGAAGCGGTAGGCCTTGAGCCCCATCTCGGCCATCAACGCCACATCTTCTTCCATGCGGTGATAGTGATCGACCGCCACATCGCCGTTGCTGCCCTCAAAGGTCTTGCCCGGCAACTTGGTGAACAGATCCCACACCGAGGGGCCCTTGCCGTCGGCATTCCAGGCCCCTTCCACTTGATAGGCGGCGGAAGCGGCGCCCCACAGAAAATCTTTCGGGAAGTCGTTGAACATATGGTGATGCATCTGGTGTTGCTCCTTCTGCGCGGATGGTGTCAGCCATCTCTGATGAGTCGGCGCCCCATTCAAGGCGTCCCAAATAAATTGGCATAAGCATCGAACAGTTCTAAAATTCCGTCCAATGACAAATGTGGCCATTCAACATTCCCAACAGGAATGAAAGGAGCTGTGGTGGAGCTACGGGATCTGAAAGCCTTCGTGACCCTGGGGGAGGTGCTGCACTTCGGTCAGGCGGCGGTGCGTCAGCATGTCACCCAGTCGGCCCTGAGCAAGCAGATAAGGCGGCTGGAGGAAGAGTTCGGCGGTGAGCTGTTCGAGCGCAACGCCAGCAGCACCCGCCTGACCGTGCTGGGACGGGCGCTCTATGCGGATGCCAGCGCCCTGGTGGCCCAGAGCGAACAGCTAGGGCGCACCGCCCGCGATGTGCTGGCAGGCAACAGCGGCACTCTGCGCATCGGCTTCGGCGTAGCCACCAAGATACTGGTGCCCGCCGCCATCGCCCGCTTTCGCGCCGAGCGGCCGCAGGTGACCATAGAGCTCAACGACCTCTCCACCCATCACCAATTGCTGGCCCTGAGCGAAGGCAGGTTGGATCTCGGCTTTTGCCGCCTGCCCGCCCCCAAGGGGTGGCACTGCCTGCCTGTGGTGCAGGCGCACTTTGTCGCCGTACTGCCAGCCAGCTACAGCGGCATAAATGAACTCGCGGATCTGGTGGACAAGCCGCTGGCCATACTGCGCCGGGACAAGGCACCCTCGTTTTACGACAACCTGATGCACTACCTGGCCCAGAGCGGCGTGCGCTTTCGCGATATCCAGTACGTCAACGACTTCGCCGCCGGCGTTGCCACCGCGGCGGCGGATATCGCCTGGACCCTGGTGCCCTCCTCCACCACCATAGAGCACCCGGATGTGCTTACCCTGCCCCTGCGTGAAGCCGAGGCAAGCTGGACCATAGGCCTCCTTCGCCCGCCCCACAGCAAGGGCCCGCTCATCGATGCCTTCTGGCAGATTGTCGCTGCCATGACGCAGCCAGCGGGCGAGCCGGATTGACCTTTGCCGCGCGCACTCGCCACCTCACCCGCCCAGGAAGAGGTTCCTGTCAGGGATGACGGCCCCACGACTGCCTTTATTGCGTGATCCCTGCCTGCCAAGGATGGGGAATAGAGAAGATCATCTTTTCGATCAAGGCATTGAGATGGGTGGGCCAGGCCGGATAGTAGTAGCTTTTCGGCAGTTGGCTCCATTAGAATCAGCCGGCTCATTTCCACTACCGCACCTTGATACCGGACGCCTTCCTGCTCATGCTACTTCCTCGGTTCCTGAAAATTGACCTGCGCAGCCTCATACTCGCACTGGCCGTCATCAGCGTCATGGCGACCCTGAGCAACAGTTTTTATGCCACCTACGAGGCGCAGCGAGCACTGCTGATCAGCAACACCCTGGATGCCAATCGCGTCTACGCGGCCAAGCTGGCCGAGATGACCAACACCATGCTCCAGTCCAGTCAGAGCCAGCTGGCCTATAGCGCCACCCTGCTCGCCCCCGCCATGAAGGATGACAGCACCCTCTTGAGTGAAATGCAGCGACTGCAACAGCAGACGGCGACCTTCAACTCGGTGGCCGTCGTGAATGCCGATGCCGTGGTCGTGGCCGTCTATCCCGATACGCTGCAGGTAAAGGGGGCCAGACTCACCTCCCAGAGCGCCAAGCTATCCATCACGACCCGCCAGCCGGTGATCACGGATCCGTTCGTTTCGCTCTCGGGCAACTATCTCATCAGCATCTCCTACCCCATCTTCGACAAGGAGAAGCGCTATCTCGGCTATGTGGCGGGCACCATCTACCTCCAGTCACACAACATGCTCTCCGGCATACTGGGCCAGCACTACTATCAGGATGGCTCCTCCCTCTATGTGGTGGATCGCAACAGAACCCGCATCTATCACCCGGACAGTGCCAGGGTCGGTGAAAAAATCCGTGACAACGGGGTGGTCGACAAGGTGCTAAGCGGCGAAGAGGGGGCACTCGCACTGACTGACGAGACGGGCACAGAGATGCTGGCCGGCTTTGCCCCCATCCCGCAGACCCACTGGGGAGTGGTGGCGCAGCGTCCCCGCGCCGCCACCCTGGCCGGGCTGGATCAGCAGATGATGCACGTGCTGCTCAAGATCATTCCCATCAACCTGCTGATCCTGCTGTTCATCTGGATTTCCGCCATCTTCATCTCCAGGCCGCTGTGGCAGCTGGCCCACAAGGCCAAGCTGATGGATCAACAAGAGTCGCTGAAGAACATCGCCAGGATCCGGGTCTGGTACTTCGAGGCCGCCCAGCTCAAGCAGGCCATGCTCAAGGGGCTGGGGCTGCTCAATACCAGGATCACCCAGCTGCACAATGACAGCCATACCGATGCCATGACGGGCCTGTTCAACCGCCGGGGCATGCAGCAGGTGCTCGACAGCTATCAGGCGCTGGGCCAGCCACTCGCCGTGATAGCGCTGGATATAGATCACTTCAAGCAGATCAATGACGGCTTCGGCCATGATGTCGGGGACCAGGTGCTGGCCGCCCTCGCGGCCTTGATGCAGCAAGGCGCCAGACAGGCGGATGCCGTGTGTCGCAGCGGCGGTGAAGAGTTTCTGGTCTTGCTGCCCGGCCTGCCGCTCCCCCTCGCCTTCGAAATCGCCGAGCGGTTGCGCCAGCGGGTCGCCGCACATCCGATGCCCGGCGCCGGCCATATCACCATCTCGCTCGGGGTCGCCCATTGGCCCGGCAGCGATGGCGATCTCAACGCCGTGTTGAAACAGGCCGACAAGGCACTTTATGAAGCCAAGCGACGGGGCCGCAATCGCACCGTGCTGGCCAGTCGCGATCAGCAACCCGTCCATGACGATGGATCGCAACCCCTGTCACCGCCAGAGGATCCCCCAAAGCGCGGACATCCCGGCTAGGCCGGTGTCATCCGGGCCAGTCGTCTGGTTCCCCTGCTACCCAAACACATGAGGGCATGCACAGCCTGCTATCTATTACGGCAGCCGCACCTTGCCCACCGCCGGGGCATCAAGGATGTCATACCAGAATAGAGAAAACGGTGGGCCACCTTGCAGCAGGATCGGAAAACGTACGAAGAGGGTTATTGATTTACTTGAAAGAGGTCTTGGTCATCCACATAAAATGGATGACCAAGACGACGGAAAGAGTATTAGAGACTGATTAATTGGATTGGTCGCCTTTACCAGGCTGCCACATAGTGGGTTATAACAGTATATCCTTTTCCCAAGAATGGTGATGGAACAGTCAAGGTGTCGCACTCTATTAGTGATTCGCTATTTAGCGAGCATGTCTTCCAGTTTTAACTCAGCAGCCAATAAACAACGCAATCTTATTATTGAGCACCTCTGGACATGGTATCACCTAAAAAAGATGACCCGGAGGATTCGACAACGACATCTCATGCATCTCATATTCGAGTTTATGCCTTAGCTAGCCTGCTAGGTATTTTACTACGATCAGCCACATATTTTGATTAGGCATGATAAATCAGTTTAATACGCTCCTGGCCTGTGATGCCGGCATAACTATCCATTGTTCGATATCGAGTCAGATAGCATTGATGCCAATCATTGCAGTAGATATAGAAGCAAAGTGACGCAAGTATCCATTTGGCCAGTTCACTTTGATAGTGCAGCGTGCACGCAGCATTTCAACGCCTACATTCAACGGTATAGCGTGCGGATGGGATACAGGTTGAAGGATAGATGCTGGTTACAGCATGGTATTTTTCTACGATTTTACGCTAAGTCACTTCAGTGCTTTTTATGGAAATAGATGTTGAGTAAATACATCAACTATTCGAGGTTCGTAGCAAGCGCAATTAAACATTAAAAAATGCACTTGCCAAATGAATCCAAACCTGTCTATTGTCTACAAGCGCTTGCTACTCTCCTGCGGTAAATGGATTTGGCGCCATTATCTTGTTCAAGGAGAAAAGAACATGGATCCCTTTCTTGGTGAAATTCGCCTGTTCCCCTGGGGCTGGGCACCTGAAGGCTGGCTCCCGTGCGAGGGGCAGATTCTGCCATTCAACAGCAATGTCGCGCTGGCCTCCCTGCTGGGCAAAAACTTTGGCGGCAACGGCACCACCACCTTCGGCCTGCCGGATCTGCGCGGCCGGGTTGCCCTGGGGCAGAACTTTCAGGCTTCGACTCTCCCTCCGATCATGGATGTGCACGCACTGGGTAGCGTTGGCGGTAGCGAGACTGTAGCGCTGCCGCAAAGCTCGGTGGCCCTGCATAACCACGCCACACATGTCTCCACCGACCCAGGTAACGATGACCCGGGCGGCAACATTCCCGCCGTCAGCTCGAACTCCAAAGGCGTCGTGGCAAAACCAACCTACACACCGGCCACGGGCACCCTGACTGCCCTCAACAATGCGACCGTTACCCCAACGCCTGGCACACCCATGCCGAACATGCAGCCCTCCATTGTCGGCTGTTTCTGCATCGCTACGACGGGCATCTACCCGCCGCGCCAGTAATGGCTGTCTACAGACCCTCAAGCAAGGAAACTGACATGTCTGAAGCCTTCGTCGGAGAAATTCGCATGTTTGCCGGTAACTATGCGCCTGAAGGTTGGGCGTTGTGTGACGGTAGAACCCTGTCGATCAGCAATTACCAGGCCCTGTATTCATTACTGGGCACCCTGTATGGCGGCAACGGCAGCACCACATTCGGCCTGCCTGACTACCGGGGTCGCCTGCTGGTGGGCCAGGGCAGCGGAACGGGCCTGTCCCCGAGGACGCTGACCCAGACCTTTGGTACGGAAACCGTGACCATGCAGCCGGAAAACACAGCGCCCCATAGCCATGCCTTTTGGGTGAGCACCAACGATGCCGAATCGGCCAGTCCGTCCCCCAGCACAACACCGAACGGCATGACCTTCGGTAAATTCACGGGTGCGGGGATCATCACCGGGCTGTACAGCGCAGGAACCGGAACCTCCGCCACCGTCAGGATGAATCCGCAGTTTCTCGACTCGGCACTGATCCCGGCCGGTGGTGCTGCAACCCCCCATAGCAACCTGATGGGGTCATTGGCCGTCAACTACATCATTTGCTTGGTCGGCCTCTATCCGACCCGACACCAGTGACCCTCTCTACTCAATCTGGAATGAACGATCATGGATGCTTTTATCGGTGAAATCAGACTGTTCCCCTACAACTTCGTCCCGCAAAACTGGGCGTACTGCGATGGCTCGCTCATCACCGTCCAGCAGAATCCTGCGCTCTATTCGGTGATTGGCACGCTTTATGGCGGCACGCTAGGGCAGAACTTCAAACTGCCCAATCTCAACGGGCGCGTGGCCATGGGGGCCGGGGCCGGCCCCGGGCTGACCGACAGGCCCGTTGGCACGGCCATGGGAGCCGACCGGATAACCATGGTGGCCAGCAACTTCGCCCCGCATACCCATCAGGTGTTGGCCAAGGACGGCAGCGAATCGGCGGCTGCTCTGGATATTCCCAACAATACCGCCTACCTGGCGCAACCCCGCAACATACGCCTGTACAACAACACCGCACCGACGGCGGCAAACCAGACACTGGCTGCCACCACGGTGAGCAACGCCGGTAGTGGCGCAACGTCGACGGCCTTGCGTAACACCCTGCAACCCTTCCAAACGCTGTCCTACTGTATATGCTTGGATGGCGAGTACCCGATCAAATCCTCATGACTCACAGCACCCCTCTCCCTTTGCCAGCAGGCAACGTGGCCGTACTGCGCAAGCAGAACGGCCACGACCTGGGATTTCTTCAGAAGCTGTACGCCTCACGCCGCTGGGCCGAAGTCAGCGCGGTACCTGGCTGGAATGATGCCCAGCGCCGGGCGTTCCTGTATTCACAGGCCGAACTGCAACGCCAGCATTATGAAAATCACTTTCCCGCCGCGGACTTTTTGATCGTTGAGCAGGCCGGCAGCCCGATCGGGCGCCTGTGCGTGCAGTACGCGGCCGACGATGTGCGCATAGTCGATATTGCCCTGCTCCCCGCCTGGCACGGCCGGGGCATAGGTACTCAGTTGCTGCGCACCCTGCTCGCCGAGGCGGATGCCGATCGTCAGTCCTGCAGCCTGAGCGTCGAACAAGGCAGCCCGGCCCGCAGACTCTATGAACGACTTGGCTTCCAGCCCGGTGCCGATAGCGGCCTTTATACCCAGATGCAGCGACCTGCTAGGCCTGCTGTCAAACAGAACCTAAACAACCCTTGAACGCCATGCAATACCAGTGGATTGGACTAGCTGTAACCATGCCGTAACCGTAGGACCTTTATCAACATTCACGTTGGATACGACCCACGAACCGGTCGCAAGGCAGGAAGCCCTCATGAGAACACTACTTACCGCACCAGGTACCAGAGTAAAACGCCCGCTGATTTCACTGTTTATGTTGCTGGTCATGTTGGCACTGCCCACCCAGGCAATGGCCGCGGCTCCCGTGATCACCAGCCCTGCTTCGGGCAGTACCTTACCCAGCGTGGCGGTAGGTCAGTCCATGAGTATCCCCATCAGCTCGACCGGCGGCGCCTTGCCGCTGGACCAATGGGTAGAGTGCGATGCCAACGACCCGGACTACGATGGCGTGACGCCCTGCCTGCCCCCCGGCCTGATCCTAGACCCGTCGCCGGGCAGCCCGACCACCACGCTCCACGGCGCGCCAACTACGGCCGGCACCTACACATTCAGCATCACCCTGAATGACGGCCTGAATCAGGGCGGTGTCGCAACCTATACCCTGGTGGTCACCAGCTCCGCAGTACCGACCCTGACTTCCGCTGCACCGAACAGTGGTTCCACCGCTGGCGCCACCTCAGTCACCCTGACCGGCACCAATCTGACTGGCGCTACCGCCGTAAGCTTTGGCGGAACAGCGGCCACCGGCTACACAGTCAACAATGCCACCACCATCACCGCGACCACTCCGGCCCACGCCGCCGGCGCGGTGAACGTGGTAGTCACCACACCTGGTGGCAGCGCAACCCTGACCAACGGTTATACATACACAGTACCCGCACCGATCGCAGGCCCGGTCAGCGCTACGGTTGCCGCCAACAGCAGTGCCAACCCGATCACCCTGGCCCTCAGTGGCGGCGCTGCCACCAGCGTCGCCGTGGCCAGCGCCGCCAGCCATGGCACTGCCACCGCCAGCGGCACCAGCATCACCTACACCCCGACCGCCGGGTTCTCCGGTTCAGACAGCTTCACCTACACAGCCACCAACGCCAGCGGCACCTCCAGCCCGGCTACGGTGACCATCACCGTCAGCCCGCCGAGCATCAGCCTGAGCCCCACCACGTTGAGCAACGGCACTGTCGGCACCAGCTACAGTGCGACGCTCACCGCCTCCGGCGGCACCGCGCCCTACACCTATGCAATCACCGCCGGTAGTCTGCCGGCCGGCCTCAGCCTGAATACCGGCACAGGTGCCATCAGTGGCACGCCGAGCGCCAGCGGCGCAAGCAACCTGACCGTGACCGCCACCGATGCCAACAGCGCGACCGGCTCTCAGGCCTACACCCTCACCATCGATGCCCAGGCCCCAGTCGCCGGTGCCGTCAGCGCCACTGTCGCCGCCAACAGCAGTGCCAACCCGATCACCCTGGCCCTCAGTGGCGGCGCTGCCACCAGTGTCGCCGTGGCCAGCGCCGCCAGCCATGGCACTGCCACCGCCAGCGGCACCAGCATCACCTACACCCCGACCGCCGGGTTCTCCGGTTCAGACAGTTTCACCTACACCGCCACCAACGCCGGCGGCACCTCCAGCCCGGCTACGGTGACCATCACCGTCAGCCCGCCGAGCATCAGCCTGAGCCCCACCACGTTGAGCAACGGAACTGTCGGCACCAGCTATAGCGCGACGCTCACCGCCTCCGGCGGCACCGCGCCCTACACCTATGCGATCACCGCCGGTAGTCTGCCGGCCGGCCTCAGCCTGAATACCGGCACAGGTGCCATCAGTGGCACGCCAAGCGCCAGCGGCGCAAGCAACCTGACCGTGACCGCCACCGATGCCAACAGCGCGACCGGCTCCCAGGCCTACACTCTCACCATCGATGCTCAAGCCCCAGTCGCCGGTGCCGTCAGCGCCACTGTCGCCGCCAACAGCAGTGCCAACCCGATCACCCTGGCCCTCAGTGGCGGCGCTGCCACCAGTGTCGCCGTGGCCAGCGCCGCCAGCCATGGCACTGCCACCGCCAGCGGCACCAGCATCACCTACACCCCGACCGCCGGGTTCTCCGGTTCAGACAGCTTCACCTACACCGCCACCAACGCCAGCGGCACCTCCAGCCCGGCTACGGTGACCATCACCGTCAGCCCGCCGAGCATCAGCCTGAGCCCCACCACGTTGAGCAACGGCACTGTCGGCACCAGCTACAGTGCGACGCTCACCGCCTCCGGCGGCACCGCGCCCTACACCTATGCGATCACCGCCGGTAGTCTGCCGGCCGGCCTCAGCCTGAATACCGGCACAGGTGCCATCAGTGGCACGCCAAGCGCCAGCGGCGCAAGCAACCTGACCGTGACCGCCACCGATGCCAACAGCGCGACCGGCTCCCAGGCCTATACCCTCACCATCGATGCCCAGGCCCCAGTCGCCGGTGCCGTCAGCGCCACTGTCGCCGCCAACAGCAGTGCCAACCCGATCACCCTGGCCCTCAGTGGCGGCGCTGCCACCAGTGTCACCGTGGCCAGCGCCGCCAGTCATGGCACTGCCACCGCCAGCGGCACCAGCATCACCTACACCCCGACCGCCGGGTTCTCCGGTGCCGACAGCTTCACCTACACCGCCACCAACGCCAGCGGCACCTCCAGTCCGGCCACGGTGACCATCACCGTCAGTCCGCCGAGCATCAGCCTGAGCCCCACCACGTTGAGCAACGGCACTATCGGCACCAGCTATAGCGCGACGCTCACCGCCTCCGGCGGCACAGCGCCCTATACCTATGCGATCACCGCCGGTAGTCTGCCGGTCGGCCTGAGCCTGAATACCGGCACAGGTGCCATCAGTGGCACGCCGAGCGCCAGCGGCGCAAGCAACCTGACCGTGACCGCCACCGATGCCAACAGCGCGACCGGCTCCCAGGCCTACACCCTCACCATCGATGCCCAGGCCCCAGTCGCCGGTGCCGTCAGCGCCACTGTCGCCGCCAACAGCAGTGCCAACCCGATCACCCTGGCCCTCAGTGGCGGCGCTGCCACCAGCGTCGCCGTGGCCAGCGCCGCCAGCCATGGCACTGCCACCGCCAGCGGCACCAGCATCACCTACACCCCGACCGCCGGGTTCTCCGGTGCCGACAGCTTCACCTACACAGCCACCAACGCCAGCGGCACCTCCGGCCCGGCTACGGTGGCCATCACCGTCAGCCCGCCGAGCATCAGCCTGATCACCACAACGTTGAGCAACGGCACTGTCGGCACCAGCTACAGTGCGACGCTCACCGCCTCCGGCGGCACCGCGCCCTACACCTATGCGATCACCGACGGCGCCCTGCCTGAGGGCCTAAGCCTGAATGCCACCAGAGGCCTCATCAGCGGTACGCCAAGCACCGCCAGCACTACCGACCTGACCATCACAGTCACTGATGCCAAAGGTGCCAGCAGCTTGCAAAACTTCTCGATCACCATCTCTGCCATGGAGATCTCCGTGCCAGCATCCAGCCAGATCCTGGCCGTGGGGCAGTCTGCCACAGTCGACCTGACCCAAGGTGCCACCGGTGGTCCGTTCACCCAGGCAACTCTGGGTTCGGTCACCCCTGCCTCCGCCGGGCGAGTAACGATGATGGGCCGCTTCTCGATGCGTTTCGTACCGTCGGTCGCCTTCGCTGGGACGGCAATCGTCAGCTTCAGCCTGCGGAACGGTAGCGGTGCCAGCTCAGCCAGCACCGTCAGCTTCATCATTAAGGAACGTCCAGACCCGACCAAGGATGCCGAAGTTATCGGCCTGCTTAACGCTCAAACCCGAACAGCAGAGCGCTTCGCCGGCACTCAGATGGACAACTTCAACCGACGTCTTGAGCAGTTGCATCAAACAAATTGCGACCGTAATTCGTTCAATGCCAGTTTACGCAAGGATGACAGTGCCATGCCTCTGGGCGAGATCGCCAAAGCTATCCAGAGTCAGCAAGGAGATTCCGCCAACCAGGCACAACTGGAAAAAGGCAAGGCCGCAACCTCGGTGCAGAACGGCTGCAAACAGGACGCCTTGGCATTCTGGAGCGACGGCTTCGTCAACATCGGCTCTACCCATGCGCAGGGCGCGCAAGACAACAGCTTCACTACGCTGGGCCTGAGCGCCGGTGCAGACTATCGCCTATCACCAACTGCCATCGTCGGTGTCGGTATCGGCTACGGCAACGACCGCAGTGATATCGGCAAGAACAACACTCGCAGTGATGGGAAGGCCATCGGTATCGCCACTTATCTAAGCCTGAACCAGGCGCCGCAGGTATATGTCGACGGCCTGCTGGGCTACAACCGTATCAGTTTTGATTCACGCCGTTACATCACCGACAGCGCAGATGACTATGCCAGTGGCTCGCGGGATGCAGATCAATTGTTCGCATCCCTGACTGCCAGCTATGAATACCGCAAGGGGCCGTTGTCGCTGGCGCCTTACGGCCGCTTGAACGCCAGCACAACCCTCATGGAGGCTTACCGTGAAAGTGGTGGCGGCATTTACGGTCTGTCCTATGAAGAGCAACGCCAAGAGAATTTCACATCCTACCTCGGTGTGCGTACTAGCTATGACCTGATGGCTCCGCTTGGTGTGGTGACACCCAAGGTTGGCCTGGCTTGGGGCCACAACTTCAGTCGTAGTAGCGACTACAAGATGCGCTATACCGATCAGGGCGACGAAGGCATGCTTTACAGCCTCAAGCCCGATGCTCAGGACAGCGATTTAGCCGGCCTGGATATGGGTATCGACTTCAACCTGGGACACGCCTGGCAGCTAGGGGTTTCATACAAAATCAATCTTGGATCAAATGAACGCAACGACACTTTCCGAGTGGGCTTAAATGGCAGGTTCTGAACCCAGGTCTGGGAGATAGCAACAAAACAACACTCCGCCATACTCCGGCGGAGTGTTGAGCATTCACCGTGATGAAGTAACCGCTCTAGTTCTTCTGGTTGCTGAGCGCTTTTGGTGCCCAGGAAAGTGCCCTCTCTTTCAGGGTGCGCTCACTGAGTTCTGAGAGTACAGGGGATGAAATAGCAGAAGGAGCCATCAGGGCTGACTGAGGGGCAGGATTGGCCGCAGATTGCATCTGTTGTTGTGGCTGCTGAGGTTACGATAGGGAGTTTGACTGAGGTTCTGGCTGGGCAGCTACTTGAATCGCCCCTGATTTTCTAGACACTCTGTTGTTGAACATTGAATTGCCTTTCAAACTCTACCGGCGACAGCCCATCATTGGAACCATGGCGCCTGATTGGGTTGTAAAACATCTCGATATAATCAAATACGTCGCTGCGGGCTTCGTCTCTTGTCGCGTAAATCCTGCGCTTGATCCGCTCCCGTTTGAGCAACTGGAAGAAGCTCTCGGCGACAGCATTGTCGTGACAGTTGCCACGTCGGCTCATGCTGCAACTCAGGTTGTGAGCCTTCAGAAAGTCCTGCCATTCACCACCGGTAAACTGGCTGCCCTGATCCGAATGCACCAGTACCGGCTGCTTGGGCTTGCGCCGCCAGACGGCCATCAATAACGCATCAACCGCCAAGTCTGCCGTCATGCGTGATTTCATCGCCCAGCCGACGATCTGGCGAGAGAACAGGTCGAGCACCACCGCCAGGTACAGCCACCCTTCTTGAGTGCGGATGTAGGTAATGTCAGTCACCCAGGAGATGTTGGGGGCTGGCACCTTAAACTGACGTGCCAGCGTGTTTGGGGCTGCCTGTGGGCTCTTGCCCCCATAATGCCCTTGCGGCGTTGATAGCCCGTTTGCGAACACAGTCCTTCCCGCCTCATTAATTTGGCCACTCGGTGCTTGCCGCAGGCTTCCCCCAAGTCACGAAGGTCGCGATGGATCTTGCGATAACCGTATACAGCACCACTTTCCAGCCAGGATTGCTTGACCAGCCCCGTTAGTCGTTCGTCCTCCTGCTGTCGTGGCGATGTAGGCTGTTTCAGCCACACGTAGAAGCCACTTCGGTGAACCCCCTGGGGCTGGCACAGGGTAACGACACTGTACCGGTCGAGTCGGGAGGTTATGAACGCGTACCTTTCCTTGACTCGCTGGCAAAGTACGCGGCGGCCTCCTTTAGGATATTGCGCTCCTCGGTGACCTGGCGCAGTTCGGCTTTCAGGCAGCGGATCTCGGCTTGCAAGACAGACTCTTCGAGCTGCTGGTCAGCAGGCTTACCGTACTGCTTGAGCCAGGCATACAGACTGTGGCTGGATACCCCGAGGACTCGTGCAACGTCAGCCACCGGTCGCCCGCGCTCGGTGATTTGCTTAACCGCTTCGATTTTGAATGTTTCTGGATAACGCTGACGGGTCATAACACCTCCAATAGTTGCCTCATTTTAAGGCTGTGAGGTGCCTAGGAAAGTAGGGGCGATTCAGACGTCGTCAAGGGGATGTGAGTGCCTCGTCCATCTTACTCTCCACCTGAGGCAGGGGGCTCGCAACGGGATCAAAGATGGCATCCAGATGGCCACGCAATTCTTCAATAGCGCCTGCAACATCCGGCTGCTTCATCACATCGAAGCACGAGAAGGAGGGCAACACCTCTACGCCACAGAACCTGTAGTTGGCCGTGTTGCTGACGAAGACGTCATCCACCGTTTTGCCCTCGAACAACATCTGCCCAGCATCGCCAAATGCCGCCCTCGGTGCATTCCAAGTCAGCGACAGCATGTACTGCTTGCCATGCATCTTGCCGCCAGAGCCATATTGCTTGCGCGGATCCTCGCGCGTCCTGCCATCACCCGACAGAAAGCGCTGCTGGAACATGCCCGCGGTAAATACCTCATCGACATACTTCTTGTAGATCCACGGCATGCCGAACCAGAAGACCGGCGATTGCAGGATGATGATGTCTGCCCACAGATGCTTGTCGACCTCGCCCTGAACGTCGTAGCCCTGCTCTATGTATGTCTCCTTCACCGCATAGCCGTGCGCTGCCATCTCTTGCTTGATGACGCCTGCCAGGGTGCTGTTCAGTTTGCCGCCGGAGATGCCTTCAAAAAACTGATGTGCGTTGATGATCAATACGTTTTTCATCGTCTTCTTTTCCTCAATAATCAATGGTCTGATGAGCCTTCTCACTTGCCTGTTGGTTTCGGCGTCGTGGGGTCCATCACGCTGACCAGGACGTCACGACACCTGAGGGAAAGAGGCCCGAGGGCATGGCAATCTTGCGGATTGGTTTTCATGGGTTCCTCCTTCACGGTGAAGGCAACTATAGGCGCCGCATTAGCGCAGAAAAATAGCTTAATCCTGCACACCATATGAAGTTATGCTTCAAGATATGAAACTCAATCAACTCGACGGCCTGATGGCCTTTTGGAAAGTCGCGGAGCATCGCGGCTTCACTGCCGCGTCTGCCGAACTGGAGGTATCGCCTTCTGCGCTGAGCCAGGCGATCAGGCAGCTGGAAGCGCGTCTCGGCGTACGCCTGCTCAATCGCACTACACGCAGCGTGAGCCTGACGGAAGCTGGGGAGGACTACCTTGCCCGCATCGGCCCGGCACTCGGTCAGGTCATTGTGGCGGGTGAAGAGCTGAACGTCCTGCAAGGTGGGCCCACCGGCACATTACGCATCAATGCCGCACGCATTTCGACCTCAATGGTGTTGCAACCGCTGTTGGCAGGTTTCCTTCGTGAGCATCCGAACGTGAAACTTGAACTGACGAATGACGAAGGCTTCGTCGACATCGTCGAGCGGGGTTTCGATGCGGGCATTCGCATGGGAGAAGATCTGCACAAGGACATGGTCGCCCTTCCCCTTGGCGGCCCCATCACAGTCGCCATCGTCGCCTCTCCTGATTATCTCGCGCGCTTCCCCACGCCCAGCCATCCGGACGACCTCGTGCAGCACAACTGCATCCGCTTCCGCTTCGCCGGAACAGGCGCGATCCACAAATGGGAGTTCAAGGTGAATGAGGAAATCGTCGAGTACGAGGTCAAGGGCAACCTGACCATTACGGACACCCTGTTCAGTACGGAGGCGGCACTGGAAGGCGTCGGGATCGCCTACACCTTTGAGCAGCTGGCCCTGCCACACATCAAGGCAAAGCGCCTGACGCGAGTCCTTGCACCGTTCTCGCCGACCTTTCCAGGCTTCTCTCTGTACTACCCCAGCCGGCATGATCAACCGTCCAAGTTGAAGGCATTCATCGAGTACGCGCGGCGGGCTGTCATCTGAGCAAGCCTGCTTTCAGCTGTTGCTGAAGGTGCTCAACAGCGCTCGTTCGCCCTTGTTGCTCCTGCATAGTCGCTTGGGCCGGGATACGCATGTCACCGAACCGGCAGATACCAGAGAGGATCGGCCGCTTGCTCACAACAATCCAAACGCTCCCATCATAGGGGGCGGAGGCTGGAACCATGGCAGAGATGACGGCTGGGTTTTACGCGAGCACGCGCACAGACAAATAACTGGGCGAGCTTGTTTTGGACTGCCAGCCTATCCCGTGTGCCGAGCGGTTTATGGATGTCCGTCGGCAACGACAGCAGGGGTGCCGACCTTCCGAGAGTCGCAAATGTCTTAGGGACTGATGTATCGGGAACTGAGCCAGAAACGCATTGCAGATGCTATCAGTCATCCACACAAAGTGGATGACCAAGAGGTCTGAGGGGAATTGGAAGGTAACTTATTGAAGTTCAGAAACAGGTGGTGGCCCCACCAGCCACATAATGGAAACTTTATTCTTTAATATCAATTGCTTGAGTGACCAACCAGCAATCTTGCACACACCAAGTGGATGACCTTTATTGGGTCAATCTGATGAACTTATGGTTAAGCAAACACGGCATTTGGTACTTTCGCAAGGTGACTATCCTCCCCTGCGGGAGTCGTAAAGAAATCAAGAAGTCACTGGCAACAAGGGACAAGCGAGCAGCACAAGCCAAGGTAATTGACTTGTTGGCCTGCAAGGGTTCTCGGGCAGCGGCTATCAGGCTAGAGGTCTCGCCCAAGCCTAAGACCACACCAGCGACAACAAAGCCCATCAAAGCTGACCAGCAAGTAAAGCGGCTGTCTCTCCTGATTGATTCTTACCTTCGGGAAAAGGCCCTATCTTGGGCACCCAAAGAGGTCAAGAATCAGCGCTCCTATATCCAGCACTTTATAGAAAAGTCTGGTGATAAAGTCATCACAAGGTACACCAAGCAAGATGCTGTCGGGTTTAAGGATTATCTTCTCGGCTCAGGTAAAAGCCCTGCAACGATTAACAAGTATCTCGCCAAGCTGGCGCTCCTCTTCAAGTGGTTAGCCGGACACACCGAGAACCTATCAAACCCATTTGATGGCCTGAAACTGCAACGGGTGAGAGAGGTTAACTCTCGGAGCAGTTACACGGATTCGGAGTTGTCCAAATACATTGCCTGGGCAAACCAACAACAGGATTTCCGGAAATGGATTCTGTTGCTTGGTGCCTACTCAGGGGCAAGGGCAAATGAAATCTGCCAGCTATACGCCAGCGACATACGACAAGAGCAAGGGGTTTGGTGCTTGCATGTCAGGGCTACTCATGATGACCAAAAGCTGAAAACTGCTAGCAGTGAAAGATTGATCCCCATCCATTCAAAGTTAATCGAATCAGGTTTCCTCAAGTTCGCGGAGTCCCATAGTGGTGGGAGGCTGTTCCCTGAACTGAAGTTCAGACAGGACAGTTACAGCCATTTGTTTGGGCAATGGTTCAGCAGGCACAGACCGCTTGATAAGGACTTTCACAGCTTACGGCACACGGTAGCAAGCAAGCTCAAGGCTGTGGGAACTCCCCTTCAGTTTGCTGCTGCTATCTTGGGCCATACCAACGGAGCCATAAGCTATGACCGCTATGGTGGCGGCATCCCAGTTCAAGCATTGTTTGATGCAATAAATAACGCCCTGTAGGATAGCTTCAAATGAACAAGGAGATTATATGAGTAAACGTCAACGCAAATGGGTCTTTCTGTCTGTTCTTTGGTTGTTCTCTGTTGTCGTGTTTCTTCTAATGAGAAGCAGATACGATGAATACTGGTTTGGTGAGAACCTTGTTGAGCTGCTTGTAGTTGGTATAGCTCCCCTTCTGCTTGGGTGGGGTATTGCTTGGGTCAGGGGTGCAGAAGAGCCGACTTTAAAATAGTCCGGACTTCTCCGAGGTGTTCCGTCCCGTCCCGATTCGAGTTTCCCCCATAGGGCCTAGGTGGCTTGTAGATGCCTGACTCAAGTGAGAGGAACTGAGCAGATGCACTCGGAAAGAGCAGGCATCAGGAGGGCTATCAAGGTGCTAGGTGAGTGGGCTAGCTAGTGTCATCAAACATCCGTATGTTGATACCAGACGGCTAGCATCACTGACGGTATCAACTAAATAGCAATGCCGAGTTGTTGACACCAATCAAGTTAATGATACCATTAGATGACACTACATCTTTTGGAGCTTAACTATGTCCCGCATCTTTGCTTACTGTCGCGTATCTACTATCGAGCAGACTGTAGAGAACCAAATAATTGAGATTGCCAAGCGTGGCTACACTGTAGAACCTCACAGGATTTCCTCTGAGACCATATCAGGCTCAACCCAAGCCAGCACTCGCCCAGAGTTCAAGAAGCTGCTGGAGAAGATGGAGAAGGGTGACACCTTGGTTGTGCTGAAGCTAGACCGACTGGGCAGGGATAATATTGATGTCCAGACAACTATCAGCAACCTGACCGAGCAGGGGATAAAGGTTGTGTCCCTTGACTTGCCAGTGTCTGACCTGACATCCCCAGAGGGAAAGCTCATGCTGCAACTAATGGGCGCCTTTGCCGAGTTCGAGCGCAACCGCATCAGAGAGCGCACTCAGGAGGGCTTACAGCGAGCCAAGGCCGAGGGCAAGCAGCTAGGCCGCCCAGTTGCTACGGACACCACTGATGAAGTTCAGCGAGCCAAGGCGGATGGCCTGAGCCAGAGCAAAGCTGCCGAACGCTTGGGGCTATCCCTTGCAACCGTAAAGCGTCACTGGAACAAGTAAGCAGGAGATGCAGAGGGAAGCGCCGCCAGAGGTCGCTATCAGGCCATAGACAGCTTGAGGCGACCAGCCCCTTATCAGTGCATCAGGAACAGAAAAAGTGCAGAGAGGGCCGCAGGCTGCTCTTGAATGAGGCACATCATTGACGTGCAACACTGGGTATCTGTCTGCCTGTTTCCACTCCCTCCCCTATTCCAGAGCAACCCTATCGAGCCTCCCGCTACTCCCTGAGCCCTTCCGTTCTTCGGCTATGCAATGACATGCCCAGCCACCCAGGCGAACCCTGAGCGCTCCCTGTCTCCTCCAGTAGACCTCTCGATTAAACACAACCAATAGATAGAACCGCTAATGACCACCTGAATAATGAGCAATAAATATGCTTAATTGATGCATAAATGATTAAACACACACAATAGAAGGACACTAGAAATAGACTGCATGGGCGAGCGCCTGCTAGTCAGGTGGCCCCTTCAGCTGAAAGGCCTTCTGGACAACCAGATGAGCTACCGCAAGGTAGGCTTTCTCCATAAGCGCAATGGAGCAGCACAGAGACTTGAGCAAACCGTCTGTAACAAGATGGAGTGCTCAGGCTGCAAGGAGTAGATAGCAGACGGCATACCCAACTTGATTGGATTGCTTGAGAGGAATGAACCGCCTCTCGCTTGACTGAACTTGCAGCACCTGAAAGATGCTACCCATGCTACAGCAAACCGCTGTTAGTAAACTGGGTAACAGCTTGGATGAAGACTAGGACTTGAGGCCCCCTAGAACACTCTCCAAGACTGGGCACTTTCAGGAGGCTCTGATACAGAAATAATAAAGAAGAGTAAGTAGAATTAAACTCTTATACTCTTCTTCTTTATATTCCTTTTCTTTTCCCATCGTTAGATGGAAAGCTATAACAATCTTTAGTAACTACTATAAGTTTATATCGCACACCTGTCATGTGACATGGAATAGCTAACAGCTTACCATTCTCAAGAATGGTAACTCTCCATGCAAGCATGGGAAAAGAAAAGAGATATTACGATGCAAGAGAAAAGACCATAACATTAATTAGCCCTATCGACTGACTCTGGCTGGGAGGCTATATGACTTACACACTTACCGAACTACCATCGATATATGACTTGCTCGCCAGCATCGAGAAATTAGAGAAGGAGCTGGCAAATGTATCAAACAACTAAAATCCCCAGATACAGGGCAATCTGGAACAGCATCTGGATGAAAACAAATCCAATTACCAGCAATGCTGATACCTTTCATGGATTCACAGTATGTGATGAATGGAGGGAAGCTGATGGATTTAAAGCTTGGTATGATTTAAATAACGTAGATGATTATGAGCTGGCTTGTGACATTTACGATAAAGACAACAAGCACTATTCACCATCTACAGCTTTGTTTGTTCCACCGCAACTAGCCAACCTACTTAGGAATAGGGGCGCCGGATTCCCTGTTGGTGTTTGGAAACATGGGGATGATTACCATGCAACTTACTGGTTTGGGCAACTTCATTCCCTAGTTGACTGTGCGGATGAGCCAAGCGCATGGAAAGCCTATGGCCTGCACAAGCTTACACAATTTCGTGGGAAGATAGCTGATGAGCTATATGACCACATAGAGAGTCAAATTAAATTAGGTATTCGATAAGAATCCGCAACTTATAAGGAGCCCAATATGGCTATTAAAATCACATCCCCAGAAGCTGCTATTGCAGAGAAAACTGCCGCATCCAGCAAACCTGCAATTCCTGCCCGTATGACCAAGGATGTTTATCAAGAGATGATGACGCACCCTGCATATAAGGCCAATGCTAACTTTGCTGAAAAGATTGATGCCGTTCGCCGTAACTCCATCAGCATGGAACAGCGTGAATATCAAATTCAACTTCAGAACACTGCTCTCGGTCAACATAACCTGCGAGGTGGCAAGTAATGGGCGTCACGGGCGATAAAATTGGCAAGAGCGTCCAGCTCTATTCCGTTTCTGGTGCAGCTACTGCCCTCGTTACCGAGGCTAACCTCAAGAGTGCCACGCACCCTATCAATATCAAGCACCTGTCTGGCAAGTACCCTGGCTGTTATGTGGCTGTGAAGTTGGCCTCCGGCAAGATTTCAATGGCGGTAGCTCAGGGTGAAGCACCTACCGATGCATGGTCAATTCTCGACCTAGTAGCTACAGATGCCGTCCCAGTATGACAGAGTGCGCCAGTGGCTCTACAGGGTCAAGGAGTGGCTGGCCCGTGCCTTCGCATGGTCGAGGTTTCCAATGCTCGCATACACCCTCTGGTGGGCTATCCAGCGCATTGCTGACAGAGGCTGTTAGCCGCCCAACGATGGGAGCCAAACGCTATTAAATACACACAATAGAACAAGCATCAGAAAGTCCACCCGTGGCTGCTTTACCTCTGGCTGCTTGTTCACCTACAGACCCCGCAAGGTCTATCAACCTCAGCCTTCTTAAGTCGTGGCTTTCTCTGCTCCCCAGTTAACCGTTTCATAGTCGGTGGTTGAGGGCTGAGGGAGATGCGGCTTTGAAAGCTACTACTTAAGAGATGACTATGAATACCAATACAAAGATGAGCAAGACAGAGATGCTGGCAGCAATTAACCAGCAGCATGGCACATTGCTTGAGCTGGGCCTTGATGGCAAAGATGCCGTTATCAGTCTGGTGAAGATTGCAGAGATTACCGGTCGCCGTCATGACCACATGATGGAGCGTGCTCGTTCATTCATTGATGAACAGGAGTTAGGACATCTCCCAAAAAATTGGGAGATCTATTTCAGCTATGAACCTACCACTTACCTCGATGGGTATGGTAGGGAGATGCCAACCTATAACTTGAACAGAGCAGCATTCTTTGATTTCGTCCTGTCGATGACCGGAAAGAAAGTAGATGCAATCCGTAAGACTTATATCCAAGCCTTTGATGCATTTGAGCAACTTGCCTTGCATGAAGCTCACCATGAAGTTGCTGACCTTCGATTGAAATTGGCCCAGAAACTGGACACTGAGCAATTAAAAGCAATTGCTAGGGAGATGGTATGGCGCAAGGTAATTCCAAGTCGATGCTCTAGGGCGGATGCCTATCGTTGGCTCAAGGCTAACAGTGAAGACTTTCAGGGTTATTTCCGCACCATGAAAGAGTTTAATGAAGCTCTGCATCATGCTTGTTTTATCTACTCTGAAAAGGGAACTGCTTGGCATGAGACTTGTGGAGAAGATGCACTCAATAAAGGGTTAGTAATTGAATCATCATTAACTAAGCAAGGCCATAAAGGCTCACCTCACCTAACTGCGTATGGCATCTTGTATATACAAAAGAGAGCCAACCAGTTGCATTCTCACTATCTCAAGTATCGCCAATAATTTCTTAACTCATCTAGAGGATTCATAATGTTCAATAGTAAATATGTAGCCATTGTCAGTCTGCCATCAAAAGAAGAAGATGAAATTGATTATGACATCTTCGAGGCGGATAACTGTGACATTAGAATTGATGGCTCACTTATTATTACTCTGCACGGCAAGCAAACATGCTTGCTAGATTCTGGCTGCTGGTCTGATGTTTCCCTTGTTCCCGCATCTTCAATCAATTGCAATAAACCGCAAGGTGATTCCTTCCTAAGCAAAGACTTTCAGGAGGGCTGATGGATACCGGCAAGCTATTTCAGGCAGAAGAAGAATTTCCAGAAGACTTAGCCTTGCCAGTGTCTATAGTCAAGATGGCAGAAATACCCAGCACCCGATGGGGAGTCCGAGGCAAACAGCTTTTGCCAGATACCCGTTTGGGGCTGAGGAACCTATACCTTATTGCAGCACAACAATATCTTGAATACTGCAAGGCCCAGGCATAACAAAGCTAACCAATATCATTTCCCTGCAACTCAGGTGCTCTCATTGCGTCTGAGTTTCTTATCTTATTTATTCAAGGAGACCGCACATGTCCTTTATCAATCTCGACCACACTACCCAGACCCAAGTAATCATCAGCACCCTGAATGCTAACCGAGCAGATATTAAATCTGGCTGCCTTGGCACAGATTCTCTGTCTATCGCTACTTCTCTTTCTCCTATTGAGCATCGTCATGATGGCGTTAACTACGAGCGCAACAATGTAGTAGCAAAGCTGGATTTTGAAATCCGATGCCTGCAAGTGACTGGCAAGTACAGCCATGATTCTGGGTTCCTCCCGAGCACCGAGGGCAAGACCCCTACCCAGTGGCTGCTAGAGCTGGTGACCCTTCGCCGTAAGGTTGATGGCTTTGCCAAGCCTGCTCGCACAATTGAGGAATGCGACCAGCCAGCAGATAAGCGATTCGTTGAGCAGTTTGCTGGATGGCGAGCACCGTTGCTTGTCTCCCTGCATCCCACTTGGGCATCTTCCATCTACAAGTGGCTTGCTGATGGCTCAGAAGCTGACTATGCAAAGGTGCTCCGCTTCGATGTAGAGACTCCCAAGCAGGCGCTAGATGACCTGAAGAAAGCGGCGGAAGCCAAGAACCCTGTCGCCGCTCATCGTCTGGTGACTACTGCTATGCACTCTGTGCGCCTGAGCCCTGCTGAGATTGAGGTGAACTATGCGACCATCAAGGCAGCCAACATCACCCAGCCTGTCTACATGGAAGTTGAAAGCCAACTGTTCGGCATTGTAGGCACTCAGAATCTACAAGTGTCCCTTTCCAAATATCTGGGCATCGACACCGAGAGCAAGCTGGGCCATCTGAAAGAGACTGTCTTTGCACAGAACAAAGCAGACTTTGATGCGCTGATGCAGCGGGAGCTTGATGAGGAGCGTAAGGCAGCCGAGACAGCAGCACGACAATCCGAGATTGCACAGGCGCTAGCCCAAGCTGATGGCCTAGAGAAGGCCCGAGCCTCTGTCGCTGCTGGAACAGCAACCAAGGAAGAACTGGCCCTGTTCATGGCGAATGCCTGATTATGGTAGCTGTAACCCAAATCAAGGGGGCGCTGTCACTGGCGCCCCAGTTTGCTGACAGCGGTTCCGGCTTGGTCTGGCTAGTTGGCCCACGATGCGGACAGATGGCTGGAACAAGAATGAACCACGGTTACTATCAGGTTACGTTCAAGGGTGAGCGCCTATATGCTCATCAGCTGGTTGCCATGCTAGCTGACATCAAGGACTGGCGATTACCAAGACGGGAGCCACTGAGATTTTGCATTGACCACCTAAACGGTAAACGAGACGACAACCGACCCAACAATCTGAGGGTTGTTACATATCGTCAGAATGCAGCAAACCAGAAGTGCTACCGAGAGGGAAAGCTAATAGGTGCATGGTTCGAGAAACGAACTGGTAAATGGCGGTCACAGATAAGGGTGAAGGGTAGCCGGATTTGTTTAGGGACTTTCCCAACAGAGGAAGCTGCACACGGTGCTTATGTGAAGAAGTTAGGGGAACTTGGCATGACCTTAGCGAGCTGATAATCTTTGCAGGTCATCCACATAAGTTGGATCACCTAGCAGATATACATGCTAAGTAATTGATGCATAAAGAAAGGTGGTGACCCCACCAGCCACATCCCGGCACTCGAGTCCCCCGCCTTGGCTGCTACCTTCCGGTCCTGACCAGGTTGACGAGTTATCAATGCGAGAGGACCAATGGGACCACCGGCGAGGAGAATAGCAAAGTCCCGTTTCATTGCAATGGCTTTCTGCCGAGGGACGAACCGTTCGCCTTATTTTTCAACAATCTGCCGAATGAATCAGCTAAACAGCATGAACTTGGCCCCCACCAGCAGCATCAGCAGGGCGAACGCCTGCTTGAGCCGTTGCGGGGAAAGTTTATGGGCCAGCTTTGCCCCCACCCGGGCGAACTGGGTGCTGGTGAGCACTATGCCGAGCAGGGCGGGCAGGTAGATGAAGCCCAGGCTCCATTCTGGCAGGGAGGCATTGCCCCAGCCGGCGTAGAGGTAGCTCAGGCTGCCCGCCAGCGCGATGGGCATGCTGCAGGCGGCGGAGGCCGCCACGGCGTTGCGCATCGGCACGCTGTTCCAGCTGAGATAAGGCACAGTGAGCGAGCCGCCGCCTATGCCAAACAGCGCCGACATCCAGCCGATGACGGTGCCCGCGATGCCGGTGCCGACAGGTCCCGGCAGGTGCCGCTCCGCCTTGGGCTTGAGGTTGAGCCCCATCTGCAGCGCCATGGTCCAGGCGAAGCAGCCGATGATGATGTTGAGGGTGCTGGCGCTGAGCAGGTTGGCTGTCATGCCGCCAAGCCAGGCGCCGATCAGCATGCCGGCGCCGAGACGGCGGATCACCACCCAGTCGACCGCGCCGGCCTCCTGATGTGCCCGCAATGAGCTGAAACCGGTGAAGATCATGGTGGGCAACGAAGTACCAAGAGCCAGATGGGTAATGATATCGGGGGCCACCCCCTGAGCGTGGAAGCTGAGAACCAGCACGGGCACTATGATGAGACCGCCACCGATCCCAAACAGCCCCGCCAGCATGCCCGCAAAAGCACCCAGCAGTAGATAACCCATAAACAGCATAAAAATTCCTTCCGAGGCGGCGCCTGACCATCCAGGCCAGAGCGCGCATAAAAAAAGAGATGGCCCTTGGGCCATCTCTTCATTGTGCCGGTTAACTCAAGGGAATGGTACCGTCCATCACCTTGTAGAAGGCCAGCACGGCGCAACCGAGCAGGGCCGCCGTCATCCCCTGCTCCAGCCGGTTGAGGCCGCGCAGCCCGTGGTGCTGGCGCGCCTTCCAGTAGATGAAGATGCCGGGGCTGTAGAGCAGCGCCACCAGCAGCAGGTATTCCACCCCGGCGGCATAGACCAGCCAGCAGCCATAGAGGGTGGCCACCAGCGCCAGCAGCAGATCACGCTTGCGCTGATGAGGCTGACCCTCGTAGGTCTCCCCTTTCAGCGCCAGCTTGAGACCATAGGCACCGGAGAAGACATAGGGCACCAGCGCCGCCGAGGTGGCGATGTTGACCAGCGCCAGATAGGTGCTGCTCTGGAAGTAGATGATGATGAGGAAGATCTGCACCAGGCAGGTGGAGCACCAGAGCGACACCTTGGGCGAGCCGTTCTTGTTCTCCTTGGCAAACCAGCCCGGGAAGACCCCTGTCTTGCCCGCGATATAGGGCACTTCCGCCGCCAGCACTGTCCAGCTCAGCAGGGCCCCCATCACGGAGATCACCAGACCTATGTTGATGAGCCAGGCGCCCCAGGGGCCCACCACGGCTTCCAGGATCATGGCGGTGGACGGGTTCTTGAGGGCGGCCAGCTGCGGCTGACTCATGACGCCGAGGGAGAACAGGGTCACCATGACGTAGAGCGCCAGCGCACCGAGCAGCGCCAGCACGGTGGCACGCCCCACGTCCTTGCGATGACGGGCGCGGGCGGAGACCACCACGGCCCCTTCGATGCCGATGAAGACCCAGAGCGTCACCTTCATGGTGGACTTGACCTGATCCATCACGGAACCCAGCTCCACGTTGTCGTGGCCCCAGATATCCAGAGTGAAGGTCTGCATGTTGAAGGCAAGCAGTATGGCCACGCAGAACACGATGAGCGGCACCATCTTGGCGATGGTGGTAACTATGTTCACCAGGGCCGCGACCTGGATCCCGCGCAGCACCAGGGCGTGCACCGACCAGATGAGCAGGGAGGCGAGCGTGATGGCCACGGGCGTGTTGCCGTCGCCGAAGATGACATTGTCCGGCGTGTCGAAGAAGTAGCTCAGGGCGCTGAACACCACGATGGCGTAGGAGACGTTGGCCAGCAGCTGACAGAGCCAGTAACCCCAGGCGGCGTTGAAGCCGATGAAATCGCCGAAACCGGCCTTGGCATAACTGAAGATACCGCCATCGAGATCCGGGCGGCGCATGGAGAGATTCTGGTAAACCAGCGCGAGACAGATCATGCCAAGACCTGTGATGGCCCACCCCAGGGCGACGGCCCCGGCGCTGGCATGAGCGGCAATATTTTGTGGCAGACTGAAGACCCCGGCGCCGACCATGGAGCCGATCACCAGCGAGATGAGGGCGCCAAGCCCTAGTTTCTTGTCCATCTCAATCCTGTTTGATTAGGCGGCGGTAGAGCATCCGTATTCATACTGCGCGCAATATGGGAGGGGCGAAAAATCCGTACCCCGTGAAAAAGGCGGCAACTATATTGCATGACTATTCCGACCGCAATCCCTCGTACCGTCAATCATGCACCGTCTTGACCGCGCGCAATTCTACAGCACTGACCTCAAGCGCCTGTGAGCTGGCTCAAATTAAGAAAGACCCGTTGATATTTCACATTTTTCCATGACTTCGCCCCCGTTTTTCGGAGCAGACCTGCATGAGCATGCAGCTTGCAGCCTGGGTCGGCAGCATCGACTGCTGACAAACGTTTCAATAAAAATGCCCCTGTACCAGGGGCCAGGGGCATCTGCAAAAGGCAGCCGGAATTTAGAGTCGCAAGCCGCCGTCGAGCTCTATCATGCGCCCGGACAGATAGTCATTGGCGAGAATAAAATGCACGGTTTCGGCCAGCTGGTGCGCCTGCCCCAGGCTGCCGACCGGAATGGCCTGCTGCATGCGCGCCATCGCCTCCGGTTTCATCGCCGCCGTCATGTCGGTGGCAAACACCCCGGGGGCTATGCCCATGACCCGAATGCCGTGGCGGGCCAGCTCCCGCGCCCAGGTCACCACCAGGGAGGCCACCCCCGCCTTGCTGGCGGCATAGTTGCTCTGGCCGATATTGCCCGCACGGGCGATGGAGGAGATGTTGACGATGACGCCCCCCTGCCCGCCTTTGGCCATCAGGGCCGCCCCTTCGCGACCACAGAGGAAGGTGCCGGTGAGGTTGACGTCGATGACGGCCTGCCACTGGGCCAGACTCATCTTCTCCACCAGCTCGCCCTCTTTCACCTTGATGAGCATGCCGTCCCGCAGTATGCCGGCGCAGTTGACGAGGCCATGCAGGGCGCCACATTGCTCTTTAATCGCGGCAAAGGTCGCCTCCACCTCGGCTTCACTCGCCACGTTGCAGACGAACAGGACGCACTGGCCATCGCGACTGCGCAGCTCGGCTTCGGTCACCTCCAGATCGGTGCGATTGACATCGATCAACGCCAGCACGGCGCCTTGACTGGCCAGGCTCAGGGCGATGGCGCGACCGAGCCCCCTGCCCGCCCCCGTGATGGCGATGACTTTCTGCTTGATATCCATGGGTACTCCTTGTTGTTAACTGAGTTGCCGCCCGCTTGATGAGGTGATGAGCAAACTGCCGCAGACTAACCGGCCTGTGACGGGTCCCGCGTTTTATCCAGATAGAGCTCGACGATACTGGAAAAATCCTTGCTCTCCTGGCCCTGACTTGCGTGCAGGTTGAACAGGTTGCGGGCCAGGGCCCCCATGGGTACGGCGCTGTGGGCATGTTCGGCCAGGGCCATGGCCAGCCCCAAGTCTTTGACCATCAGCCGGGTCATAAAGCCCCCCTGATAGTGGCGGGAGGCCGGTACGTTCTCCATCACGCCAGGCCAGGGGTTGTAACGCTCCAGGCTCCAGTTGTTGCCCGAGCTCTTGCCCATGATGGTGGAGAGCACGCTCGGGTCCAGCCCCTCCTTCACCCCGAGCGCCAGCGCCTCGGCGGTGCCCGCCATGTGGATGGCGAGCAGCATGTTGTTGCACATCTTGGCGATCTGGCCCGCCCCGAGCGCCCCGGCATGAAACAGGTTCTGCCCCATGCAGGCGAGCACGGGTTTGGCTGCCTCGAAATCCGCCAGTTCGCCGCCGACGATAAAGGTGAGGGTCCCCGCCGCCGCCCCGGCGACGCCACCCGAGACGGGGGCATCGATAAAGCGGATCCCCCGGGCTCGTGCCGCTTCCCCCACCTGGCGGGCCGAAGCCACGTCTATGGTGGAGCAGTCGATCACCAGGGCTCCCGTTGGCAAGGCCGCCAGCAGATCCTGTCCGCCATTGCCTGCGAGCCAAAGTGCCCGTACATGCTCACCGGCGGGCAGCATGCTGATGACCACCTCGCAATCGGCCACCGCCTCGCGGGCATTCCCGGCGGCGATACAACCGGCGGCGATCGCCTTGGCGATACTCTCCGGCATCAAGTCAAATACCCGGACCCCGTGCCCCGCCCTGGCCAGATTGGCGGCCATGGGGCCCCCCATGTTGCCCAGCCCGATAAATCCAATCCTTGTCATCTCGTTTGCTCCTTGCCGTGCTGGCTCTCCAGCAACCTGTGTCCGTTCATCCGCTTTGATGCCTTCCCGTCGAAGGCTCAAGGCGCCAGGGGGTTTTTCCCTTCGGGCCAGCGATAGAAAGCATCCAGCCACTCAGTGCCGGCTTGAGGCGCCTGCCAACGGGGGGACTTGTCCTTGTCGATGAGCAGTGCCCGCACCCCTTCCACAAAATCCCCCCTCAGCACGCAGTTGACCGAGAGTGCCAGCTCATCGGCAAACACCTCGGCCAGCGACTGGCGGCGCGCCTGCCAGTACTGGCGCCACAGAATGGCGCGGCTGATGGGGCTGCCGCTGCGGCATGTGTCGCGAGCCGGCGCCAGGCTCCCTTCGCCAAGCTCGGGATCGAAGGCGGCATCGTATAGCCGATCCAGTACCCCTTGCAGGGTACGCCCGGCCAGCAGGGCATCGATCTTGACCTGATGGGGCAAGATCACAGGCGCTGGCAGCGGCTGGTCCGCCTCTGCCTGCAAGTCGCTCAGCAACCGTTCGATCTGCTCGCGCGGCGCGGCCTTTGCCCCCCACTCCAGCGCGGCCAGTCGCGGCAACAAGGCAGCACGCTCACTGCTGGCGATGGCGTGATCCGCCAGCCCCAGGCCAATGGCATCCGCGCCGTTGAAACGGGCGCCGGTCAGACCGAGCCAGAGCCCGAGTCGCCCCGGCATACGGCTCAAAAACCAGCTGGCCCCCACGTCCGGATAGAGACCGATAGTGACCTCCGGCATGGCGAACAGGCTCTTCTCGGTCACCACCCGAAAGTCGGCGCCGGCGAACAGGCCTATTCCACCCCCCATGCAGATGCCATCCGCCACACAGATGAGGGGCTTGCCGTAGCGGTGGATATGGTGATCAAGCCGATACTCCTGCTCAAAAAAATCCCGCGCATAGCCAAACAGCGCCTGCTCGCTCTCCTCCTGTTCGCGGTAATAGAAGGAGCGGATGTCACCGCCGGCGCAAAATGCCTTCTCGCCGGCCCCTTGCAACAGCACGCAGACCACGCCGGGATCCTGCTCCCAGCGCGTGAGCTCGCGCTGCAGAGCCTGGATCATCGGCAGGCTCAGGGCATTGAGAGACGCAGGGCTGTCTAGGGTCAAGACGCCGATATGATGGCCGTCCGCCGTGGGATGGGTCTCTATACGTACCGATTCACTCATTCATCACTCCATTGGATTTTTCATACTGCCAGCGGGGCGGGCGCTTCTCCAGAAAGGCCGCCACCCCTTCACGCTGGTTGGCGTCTGCAAACAGCTCGAGAAACAGGCTGCGCTCCAGCGGCAAGGCGGCATCACGAGGGCCGCTGCGCCCCTGATTGATAAGGGTCTTGCAGGCGCGCAGGGCGCTCGGGCTCTGACGCTCCACCAGCTGGGCCATCTGGTGTGCCGCGTCCCAGGCGTGCCCTTCTTTGACCACCTCCTCCACCAGCCCCATCTCGTAGGCCAGGGTGGCGTTGACCTTCTCGCCGCAGAGGATCATCCGCTTGGCCCAGCCAGGCCCCACCAGCTCTGTGAGCCGCTGGGTGCCACCGGCGCAGGGCAGCAAGCCCACGGACGCTTCCGGCAACCCAAGCTTGGCTTGCAGCTCGGCGATGCGGATGTCGCAGGCCAGCGCCACTTCCAGCCCGCCCCCCATGGCGTAACCATTGATGGCGGCTATGCTGACGCCATGAAAACGCGCCAGCGCCTCGAAGGCATGACCAAAGGCCTCGGCTACCTCGCGAGCATGGTCCAGATCGCCATCGGCAAACATCTTGAGATCGGCGCCGGCGCAGAAGAACTTGTCCCCCGCCCCGCGGATCACCAGGGCCACCACATCGGGGCGGCTGTCGAGCTCCACCATCATCCGCAAGAAGGCCTGCAGGCTGGCCAGGGTCCAGGTGTTGGCGGGCGGATGGTCGAGGGTGATATAGGCCACGTGACCGTGATATTCGAGCCTGATCCTTGTCATTGCATTGTCCTTGTGAATGAGACTGCCCCATGATGACAGGGTTGAATGGAGCCAACCTTCGGCTGGCTCACAAAGCCTGATGACGTCTCGGAGGCAGATAATATGTTACGCCAGCAAGCGGCAGACGATGTGCCATCCCCAGCCCTGACATCGTCCTGGCAATGGTGCCTGTCCCCTTACTCCAGCGACAGACCAGCGTCTGCCAGCAGGCGACGGGCGATGATCAGCCGCATCACCTGCCTTGGCGCTCTCCAGGAAAAGCGGCGCCCCCCTTACTCCAGTGACAGACAGGGATCCGCCAGCAGGCGGCGGGCGATGATCAACCGCATCACCTCGTTGGTGCCTTCCAGAATGCGATGTACCCGGGTATCGCGCAGGTAGCGCTCAAGCGGATACTCGCGGATATAACCATAGCCGCCAAAGAGTTGCAGAGCCTCGTCACAGACGCGATAACCCACGTCGGTGGCAAAACGCTTGGCCATGGCACACCAGGCGCTCTTGTCCGGGCTGCCTCTGTCCAGCTTGTCGGCGGCCTGGCGTACCATCAGGCGTGCTGCCGCCAGCTCGGTGGCCATGTCGGCGAGACGAAACTGCACGCTCTGAAATTCGCTGATGGGGTGGCCAAACTGCTGGCGCTGCTGCACATGGGCCAGCGCATCGTCCAGCGCCTGCTGGGCGGTACCCACAGAACAGGTGGCGATGTTGATACGCCCGCCATCCAGCGCCTGCATGGCGAACTTGAAGCCTTCCCCCTCCTGCCCCAGTCGATAGCTGGCGGGAATGCGCACCCCGTTGAAGGCCACCTCCCGGGTCGGCTGACTGTTCCAGCCCATCTTCTCCTCCGCCTTGCCGTAGACAATCCCCTCACTACCGGCGGGCACCATGAAGGCGGAGATCCCCTTGGCCCCGTCACCTCCGGTGCGAGCCATCACCACCAGCACATCCGTGCTGCCCGCCCCCGAGATGAACACCTTGCTGCCGTCGATGAGGTAGTCCTCGCCGTCACGCACCGCACGAGTCTTGAGGGCCGCCGCATCTGAGCCAGCACCCGGCTCGGTCAGGCAATAAGAGCCCAGCAGTTCGCCGCTGGCGAGCCTGGGCACCCACTCCTCGGCAACAGCGGCAGGCAGCCAGCTGCCCAGCATCCAGCTCACCATGTTGTGGATGGTCAGATAAGCCGTGGTGGAGGTGCAGCCCATGGCGAGACGCTCAAAAATCAGGCTGGCATCGAGCCGGGGCAGACCGAGCCCGCCGTACTGTTCCGGGGTATAGAGGCCGCAAAAGCCGAGCGCCGCCGCCTGCTTGATGGTAGGGATGGGAAACTCGTGATCTCTGTCCCAGCGGGCAGCATGGGGTTTGAGCGCCTCATTGGCAAAGGCGGTGGCCGCCTCGACATAAGCCTGTTGATCCTCGGTCAGGGTAAAATCCATCTTGTCCGCTTCCTTGTATCCTTTGTCTGTTGTCTCTGTAGCCCACGCTCAACGCAGGCTGATGGTCAGGTTCGCGCCGGTCGGCATTGCCAAGTCCTGTGTCTTTTCGCCCCCCTTAACGCAGGCTGATGGTCATATTGGGGCCTGTGGGGATATCCTCGTCGAACCAGCGCTCAGTCACCGTTTTGGTCTCGGTATAGAAGCGCACCGCCTGCTTGCCGTAGGCGTGCAGATCCCCGTAAAAAGAGCCACGCCAGCCGGTGAAGGAGAAAAATGGCAGCGGCACCGGAATGGGCACGTTGATCCCCACCTGACCCACGGCCACCTCGTGGCGAAACTTGCGGGCCGCAGCGCCGCAGCCAGTGAAGATGGCGGTACCGTTACCGTAGGGGTTGGTGTTGATGAGGGTCAGCGCTTCGTCCAGGCTTTCCACCTCCAGACAGGCGAGCACGGGGCCGAAGATCTCCTCTTTATAAATCCGCATCTCTGGGGTCACACCGCGAAACAGGGTCGGCCCCACCCAGTTGCCGACCGGATAGCCGGGCACATCGCAGAAGCGACCATCGAGCAGGCACTCGGCCCCCTCCTTGATCCCCGCCTCGATGAGGCCCTCTACCCTGACTTTCGCCTCCGGACTGATGAGGGGACCATAGGCTGCCTCGGGATCGTGCCAGACCCCGGGTTTCACCTTGGCAAACTCGGCGGCAAGCTCGGGGATCCAGTCGCGGGCGGAGCCCACAAACACAGCCACGCTGATGGCCATGCAGCGTTGCCCTGCCGCGCCGACGCCGGCCCCCACCAGGTTGCTCAGCACCTGCCCCTTGTTGGCGTCCGGCATGATCACCATGTGATTCTTGGCACCGACGAAACACTGGGCCCGCTTGAGGTGTTCGGTGGCGGTGCGATAGACGTGAGCCCCGACCCGGGCCGAGCCAACGAAGCTGACCGCCTTCACATCCGGATGACACAACAGCGCATCCACCTGCTCGGCGCCGCCGTGTACAACGGAGAGTATGCCCTTGGGGGCCCCCGCCTCGGTGAACAGCTCGGCCAGCCGCATGGGGGTGAGCGGATCCTGCTCGGAAGGCTTGAGCACGAAGCCGTTGCCGCAGGCCACCGCCAGCGGGAACATCCACAGGGGTATCATGGCGGGGAAGTTGAACGGCGTGATGCCGACACAGACCCCCAGCGGCTGCACCCAGGAGTGGCCATCGACCCGGCGCGCCACGTTGCCCATGGTCTCCCCCATGGTCTGGCTGGCGATGCCGCAGGCCTGCTCCACCACCTCGATGCCGCGCCACACATCCCCCCTGGCATCCGCCAGATTCTTGCCGGTCTCCCGGGCCAGCAGGGAGGCCAGCTCATCGTGATGGGCCTTGAGCAGATGCTGGTAGTTGAACATGACCCGTGCCCGCTCGGGGGCCGGCACATCCCGCCACAACAGATAGGCGTCGTGGGCGCTGCGCACCGCGCGCGCCACCTCGGCCGGGGTAGCTTTGGGCACGCGTGCCAGCAGGCTCTGATCCGCCGGGTTGGTCACCTCGATCCATGCCTCGCTCGTGGAAGCGCAGGCCTCGCCACCGATATAAAGCGGCACATCGCCGTACTGGGTCTGATGGTTGCTCATGCCCTGCTCTCCTTGCTGGCAGACTGCAATGGGTACTGGCTGGTCATGCCGCTCACTCCTTGAGTTCGGTTGGTGGGGGGAGACGAGCCACCTTGCAGCCGCCACCCGACAAATTTACCTTAGACTAACAATCAATTTACGTTTACGCTAACGTAAACTTAACGCACAGATGGACTGACCAGTTTGCCCCCCCTATTTCGGCTCGTCGGGGCAACCAGACAGGTGAGCACCCGTCATTCAAAGGAGAGCAAGGATGCACGCAGTGATGGATGAGACCCTCCGCGCCCTGACCGAGCAGGTCGAGGCCTTCTGCCAGAAAGTGATAGCGCCGCGCGCCGCCGAGATCGATCAGAGCAACGCCTTCCCGCGCGATCTCTGGCCGCAAATGGGCGAACTCGGGCTGCACGGCATTACGGTGGCGGAGGAGTATGACGGCGTGAGCCTCGGCTATCTGGCCCACGTGCTGGTGATGGAGCAGGTGAGCCGCGCCAGCGCCTCGGTCGGCCTCTCCTACGGTGCCCACTCCAACCTCTGCATCAACCAGATCCACCGCCACGGCACCCCTGATCAGAAGGCGCGCTATCTGCCCGCCCTCGTCAGCGGCAAACACGTGGGCGCCCTGGCCATGAGCGAGCCGGGCGCCGGGTCCGACGTGGTCAGCATGCGGCTGACCGCAGATAAAGAGGGCGATCACTTCGTGCTGAACGGCACCAAGATGTGGATCACCAATGGCCCTGACGCCGACACCTTCGTCATCTATGCCAAGACGGATGCCAAGGCCGGCGCTAGGGGGATATCGGCCTTTATCGTCGAGGCGGGCACCCCCGGTTTCAGCACGGCCCAGAAGCTCGACAAGCTCGGCATGCGCGGCTCCAGCACCTGCGAGCTGGTGTTTGACAACTGCCGCGTCCCGCAACAGAACCTGCTCGGCACCCTGCACGGCGGGGTCAAGGTGCTGATGAGCGGCCTGGATTACGAGCGGGTGGTGCTGGCGGCGGGGCCGCTCGGCATCATGCAGGCCTGTATGGACGTGGTGCTGCCCTATGTGCGCGAGCGCAAACAGTTCGGTCAGGCCATCGGCGAGTTCCAGCTGGTACAGGGCAAGCTGGCGGACATGTACACCCGTCTGGCCAGCAGCCGCGCCCTGGTCTACTCGGTGGCCGCGGCCTGCGATCAGGGTCATGACAGTCACCTAATTCGCAAGGATTGCGCCGCCGCCATCCTGTTTGCCGCCGAGAATGCCACCCAGATGGCGCTGGATGCCATTCAGCTGTTGGGGGGCAACGGCTACATCAACGAATACCCCACAGGCCGCCTGCTGCGGGACGCCAAGCTCTACGAGATAGGCGCCGGCACCTCGGAAATCCGTCGCTGGCTCATCGGCCGCGAGCTGATGGGAGAGAATGCATGAAGCCTCTCCTATTACTCCCTGATATCGGTAGCAGCGCACTGACGGGGGAAGACGCATGAGCCGGATCCACTCCCGCCTCGACACGGCGAGCCCCGAATTTGCCGAGAGCCGCTCGGCCATGCTGGCACTGGTCGAGGATCTCAATGCCCGTCTCGACGAGATAGCCCAGGGCGGCGGCGAGGCCAACAACGCCCGCCATCAGGCCCGTGGCAAGCTGCTGCCCCGCGAGCGCATCAACCAGCTGCTTGACCCGGGCTCCCCCTTTCTCGAACTCTCTGCACTGGCCGCCTGGCAGGTCTATGACGAGCCTGTGCCCGCCGCCGGCATCATCACTGGGCTCGGCCAGATTGCGGGCCGGCTCTGCCTGCTGGTGGTGAACGATGCCACCGTCAAGGGGGGCACCTACTACCCGCTCACGGTGAAAAAGCACCTGCGCGCCCAGGCCATCGCCGAGCGGCTGCGCCTGCCCTGCCTCTATCTGGTGGATTCCGGCGGCGCCTTCCTGCCCATGCAGGATGAGGTGTTTCCCGACCGGGAGCACTTCGGTCGCATCTTCTACAACCAGGCCCGCATGTCGGCCCGGAACATCCCCCAGCTGGCGGTGGTGATGGGGCTGTGCACCGCAGGCGGCGCCTATGTGCCCGCCATGGCGGACGAATCCATCATGGTCAAGAACCAGGCCACCATCTTTCTGGCGGGGCCGCCGCTGGTCAAGGCGGCCACGGGCGAGGAGATCAGCGCCGAGGCCCTCGGCGGCGGCGAGGTGCACTGCGCCCATTCAGGCGTGGCGGATCACCTGGCCAAGGACGATGCCCATGCACTGGCCATAGCCCGCACGTTAGTTGGCAACCTGGGAGACCACACCACTTCATCCACTTCAGCCTACGAAGCCCCCTGTTATCCGATAGAAGATCTCTATGGTCTGGTGGGCACCAGCCTCAAGCGCGCCTATGATGCCCGCGAGCTCATCGCCCGCCTGGTGGACGGCTCCGCGTTTGACGAATTCAAGGCACTGTTTGGCACCACGCTGGTCACCGGTTTCGCCCGGATCGAGGGCATGCAGGTGGGGATCCTCGCCAACAATGGTGTGCTGCACAGCGACAGCGCCCAGAAAGGCGCCCACTTCATCCAGCTCTGCAACAGGCGCGGGATCCCCCTGCTGTTCCTGCAAAACATCACCGGCTTTATGGTAGGCAGTGCCGCCGAGCGAGAAGGCATCGCCAAGCATGGCGCCAAGCTGGTCACCGCCGTGGCCTGCAGCCGGGTGCCCAAAATCACCCTCATCGTCGGCGGCAGCTTCGGTGCCGGCAACTACGGCATGTGCGGCCGCGCCTATGAGCCCGACTTTCTGTTCAGCTGGCCCAACAGCCGCATCTCTGTGATGGGGGGCGAGCAGGCGGCCGGCGTGCTGGTGCAGGTGCGCCGCGACAAGCTGGCCGCCGAGGGCAAGCCATTGAGCGAGCAGGAAGCCGACGCCATCCGAGCGCCCGTGATCGCCCAGTATGAACGGCAGGGTCATCCCTACTACGCCAGCGCCAGGCTGTGGGACGATGGCGTCATAGATCCAGCCCAGAGCCGCACCGTACTGGCGCTGGCACTGGCCGCTTGTCAGGGGGCCGAGACAGGCCCGGAACAGTACGGCATCTTCCGGATGTAAGGAGTTCGACATGTCCGATCCACTTTTCAGCGGCGCCCAGCAAGGATTTCGCCTGGAGCGTCACGGTCCGCTGGCCGAGCTGGTGCTCTCGCGCCCCGCCTGCCACAACGCCTTCGATGCCGACCTCATGCTGGGGCTGCTCGATTGCCTCGACGATCTGGCCCATCTCCACGGTCACTCCCTCGCCGAGCGGCCTCATGCCCTCTTGCTGCGGGCTGAGGGCAGGCACTTTTGCGCCGGCGCCGATCTCAACTGGATGCGCAACCTGGCCCACGCCGATTTCGAGCACAACCGGGAAGATGCCCGGGTGCTGGCGCGGCTGATGCAAACCCTGGACGAGCTGCCCTTCCCCACGGTGGCGCTGGTGCAGGGCGCGGCCTATGGCGGGGCGCTCGGCCTTGTCTGCGCCTGCGATCTGGTGCTGGCGAGCGAGGATGCCCGCTTCTGCCTCTCCGAGGTGAGTCTGGGGCTGGTGCCTGCGGTGATCAGCCCCTATGTGGTGCGTGCCATGGGCATGCGCCAGGCGCGCCGCTACATGCTGAGCGCCGAGCCCTTCGATGCCATCACCGCCTGTCGGCTCAATGTGGCGCACCAGCTGGCCAAGCCGGAGCAGTTGCTGGTCGAAGGGCGCGCGCTGGCCCTGCGCCTGTGTCGCAACGGCCCGGAGGCGATGAAGGAGACCAAGCGGCTGCTGGCCGCCATCGAGAGCCACACCGCCAGCCTGCACGAAGAGAAAACCGTCGAGACCATAGCCCGGGTGCGGGTCGGACTCGAGGCCCAGGAGGGCATGCAGGCCTTCTTCGATAAACGTCCCCCCGCCTGGCGCCCCCGTTTCAAGGATGAAGCATGACCCAAGATCACCCCATCAAGCACCGGCTGATCGCCCACAGTGGCGAGGATAGCCGCGGTGCGGATCAACACATCAGGCCCCTGTGTACCTTTATCAGCGAGGCGAAAAAATGACCCATCAGGCTCCCATCAAGCGCCTGCTGATTGCCAATAGAGGCGAAATCGCCGTGCGCATCATCAAGACGGCCCGGCGCCTCGGCATCCACACCATAGCCCTCTACTCGGACGCCGATGCCTGCGCCATGCATGTGCGGGAAGCCGACGAAGCCTGGCATCTGGGGCCGGCTCCCGCCCGGGAGAGCTACCTCGACGCCGCCAAGGTGCTGCGCATCGCCCAGCAGGCCAAGGCCGACGCCATCCACCCCGGTTACGGCTTCTTGTCGGAGAACAGCGACTTTGCCACCGCCTGCGAACAGCGTGGCCTGCGTTTCATAGGCCCGAGCGGCGCCGCCATTCTCGCCATGGGCGACAAGTCGGGGGCCAAGGCGTTGATGCTGGCGGCTGGCGTGCCCGTGCTGCCCGGCTATCACGACGCGGATCAGCGCCCCGAGTGGCTGCGCGAGCAGGCCTTGTTGACCGGCTTCCCGCTCCTTATCAAGGCCGCCAGCGGCGGCGGTGGCAAGGGGATGCGCCGGGTCGATCGGATAGATGAATTCGACGCGGCGCTGGCGGCGGTGAAACGCGAGGCGCAGGCCGCCTTCGGGGATGATCATGTGCTGCTCGAACGCTATCTGGCCCGCGCCCGCCACGTGGAGGTGCAGGTGTTTGCCGATAGCCTCGGCAACGCCATCTATCTGGGGGACAGGGACTGCTCCTTGCAGCGCCGCCACCAGAAGGTGATCGAAGAGGCCCCCGCGCCGAACATAGCGCCTGGCCTGCGCCGCGCCATGGGCGAGGCGGCCGTCGCGGCGGCCAGGGCCATAGACTATCGGGGGGCCGGCACCATAGAGTTTCTGCTGTGCGGGGATGAGTTCTTCTTCATGGAGATGAACACCCGTCTGCAGGTGGAGCACCCGGTCACCGAGGCCGTCACCGGCCAGGATCTGGTGGCCTGGCAGTTGGCGGTGGCCGAAGGCAAGCCGCTGCCGCTCACCCAGGATGAGGTGGTGCTGCGCGGCCACGCGGTGGAGGCGCGCCTCTACGCCGAGGACGTAGCGGCCGGTTTCCTGCCCGCCAGCGGCCCCATCGCCTGGCTCAGCTGGCCCAAGGGGGTGCGCGTCGATACCGGCGTCGCCACCGGCGACGACGTCAGTCCCTATTACGATCCCATGATCGCCAAGCTCATCGCCCACGGCCAGAGCCGCGCCGAGGCCTTTGCCAGCCTGGCCGATGCGCTGGCGGCGCTGGAGCTTGGCCCCCTGGTACACAACGGGGCGCTGCTGCTGCGCCTGTGTCAGGAGCCGGACGTGCTGGCCATGGACCATCACACCCAGTGGCCCATCCCCACCGAGCCGCAAGCCATCCCTGAGCTCGCCTGGCCGCTGGCCACCCTCTGGCTCGCCAGCCGCAGTGCCGACGCCTCCCCCTGGCAACAGGCGCGCGGCTTTCGCTTGGGGGCCGGCAGGCACTGGACGGCGGCGGTGCGCATCGGCGAGGAGGCCCGGGTGCTGACCCTGTCCGAGCGCGCCGGCACGCTGACGTGGCAGGGGGGATCACTCCCCTGTGAGCTGGGCGCCGATCATATCCGCCTGCAGCAGGCAGGGCGCTGGCAGCGCTACCCCGTCAAGACGCTGACCGCCACCGAGTGCGTGTTGCTGCTCGATGGCCAGCGCATCCGCTTCTGCGTCGATGATCAACACCATCAGCTGCATCATGATCAGGACACAGGCGCCGCACAGGGCGCAACGGCCCCCATGCACGGCATAGTCGTGGCGCTGCTGGTCGAGACCGGCCAGCGCGTCAGCAAGGGCCAACCCCTGCTGGTGCTGGAAGCGATGAAGATGGAGCACGTCTTGAAAGCCGACCGGGATGGGGTGATCGAGACCCTGCAATGCAAACAGGGGGAACAGGTAAGTCAGGGGGCCATACTGGTGCGCTTTGCCGATGCCGTGGATCAACAAGAGAGCGGGTCATGAAGAGAGAATCAGGAATGCAGGATGACAAGGTGAGCCTGGTGGAGATGGGCCCGCGCGACGGCCTGCAAAACGAGGCCAGTACCCTGCCGCTCGTCCAGCGGCTGGAGCTTGTTCAGCGCCTCGCCGAGAGCGGCCTGCAGCGCATCGAGGTGGGGGCCTTCGTCTCCCCCAAAAAAGTGCCGCAGATGGCGGACTCCGCCGAACTTTTCAAGGTCCTGCCGCGCAAGGGGCCAACCCGCTATGGCGCCCTGGTACCCAACCTGCAGGGCTTGCAGGCGGCCATTGCCGCCCGGGCCGACGAAATTGGCCTCTTCACCGCCTGCTCCGATGGCTTTACCCGCGCCAACATCGGCATCGGCGTGGAGGAGTCCCTGATACGCTTCGCCCCTTTGGTGCTGGAGGCGCGCCGCCTCGGCATCAAGGTGCGCGGTTATCTCTCCACCGTCATCGCCTGTCCGTTCGACGGCCCTACCCGCCCGAAACGGGTCGCGGCCATGGCCGAGCGCCTGCTGGATCTCGGCTGTCACGAGATCTCCCTGGGCGACACCATAGGGGTCGGCACCCCGGGCACGGTTGCGCCCATGCTGGATGCTGTGCTGCACGAGATCCCGGCGGGCCGGCTCGCGGTGCACTTTCACGACACCTATGGCCAGGGGCTGGCCAACCTGCTGCCGGCGCTGGAGCGCGGCATACGCACCATAGACTGCTCTGTGGCCGGACTGGGCGGTTGCCCCTATGCGCCGGGGGCCTCCGGCAACGTCGCCTCGGAAGAGGTGGTCTATCTGCTGCACGGCCTTGGCATGAGCACAGGAGTGAGTCTCGATAAATTGGCCGCCACCGGCCAGTGGGTGAGCGAGCAGCTCGGTCGCCCCAACGGCTCCCGGGTCGGCCAGGCCCTGCACGCCAACGCCATGCGGCTTCGCGCCGCGCTGTCAACGGAAGCACAGCATGATCTCTGATCCCCCGCCAGGCGGGCCCGGCCTCCCAGGGCCCAAGCGACTGCAGACCCGATTTGCCACAGGAGCGCACCATGATGCCTGATCCCCTGCCCGGCAAGGAGATCACCTACAGCATCTCCGAGCTGGCCCACGAGTTTGATATCACGCCGCGCACCATCCGCTACTACGAGGATGAAGGCTTGATCACCCCGACCCGGGAGGGCCAGACCCGCATCTACAGCCACAAGGACAAGATCCGGCTCAAGTTGACCCTGCGCGGCAAGCGGCTCGGCTTCAGCCTGGCGGAGATCCGCGAGCTGTTCGACATGTATGACACGGACAGATCGAGCAAGACCCAGCTTCACTCCATGATCCAGCTCATCGACGCCAAGCGCCAATCCCTGCGCCAGCAGCTGGAAGACATCCAGATGGTGATGGCGGAGCTGGAGGCCGCCGAGCAGCGCTGTGCAAATTCCCTCAACAGCTTGAAAACCAGCGCAGATTAACCGAATCTGGGATCATCTCACCGCCTGGTGCCCCCCATGAAACGCTGGTGCTGCTGGTTGTTATTGCTCTGCTCCACGGCATGGAGCCACCCCCTGATCAAGGTCGGGGGCTACCCTTATGCCCCCTTCGTGGTCAAGGAGGGTGACAACAGCTATCGCGGGCTGACCCTGGATCTCATCGCCGAACTCAACGAGATCCAACGGGACGTGCGCTTCGTGTTCGTGCCCACCTCGGCCTCCCATCGCTACCAGGCGCTGGCGTTCGGTCGCTTCTCCCTCATGCTGTTCGAGGACATCCGCTGGGACTGGAACGCGGATCAGGTGCGCATGACCCGGCCCCTGCTGCTGGGAGGCGAGATCTATGTTGCGCTCAAGGCACCGGGGCGGGATCAATCCTTCTTCGAGCACCTGGAGCAGCGTCGGCTGATCGGCGTCACCGGCTATCACTACGGGGTCGCCGATTTCAATGCCACCCCGGAGGATCTGAAGCAGCGTTTTGACATCACCCTGGTCAAGGACAACATCAGTGCACTGCAGGGGCTGTTCAAGGGGCGCGGCGAGGTGGCCATGCTCAACCTCTCCTACCTGAACCAGTTCAGCAAACAGTATCCGCAGCAGGCCGCCCGCCTGCTGCGATCGGACAAATGGGATCAGCAATACGAACTCAGGGCGCTGCTCAGTCCGACGGCCAGCGTCTCGGCCAGCCAGCTGGAAGCCTGGCTGGCCGCGTTGCAGAGCAGTGGAAGACTGACACGCCTTTGGACAAAGTACGGCGTACAGCATCAAGCGGCACCATGATCATCGCCTGAGATTTTGGTACCCTATGCGCATCAATTGGAGACCTTCATGCCCAAGCCCCTGCGTGCCCGCCTGCTGCGCTACGTCCTTTACTCTTGCGCCGTATTGCTCATCTCCCTGTTCATCCTGTTATGGCAAGCCCCCACCCTCACCCAGCGTCACCTGCCGGGCTGGCTGGCCCAGCATTATGGTCTGAACCTGACTCTGGGGGAGATAAGCGTCGGCCTGCGTCACCCCTCCCTCACCATAGGTCCCTCGGCACTGCTCGATGAAAAACAGCAACCCATCATCGCCTTCGAGCAGTTGCAGGTTATCCCCGCACTTGGCGAAAGCTGGCGCCAGAAGGCCATCATACTGAGCGACGCCAGCCTCACCCGGCCGGCGGTGCAGCTTGTTCGGCTCCCGGACGACAAGGGGGCCATCCGCTTCAACCTGACCGAGGCCCTGGCCCGTTTGCTGGCCCCCACGCAGACGCCCGAACCGGCCGGCGGCGAACCGCCCCTGGTACAGATAACCAGGCTGGCCGCCACCGGGGGCCATATCCGCTATCAGGACAGTCGCAAGAGCAGCAGCCCGGGCTGGGTGCCGCCGCTCACCCTGAGCGGGATCGAATTGCAGTTGCCGGATTTCACCACGGCGCCGACCCACACCAACCAGTTTCAGTTGAGCGCCAGCCTCAACCAGCGCAGCCCGCTCAAGGCCAGCGGCCAGCTCGACATCATGACGGGGGCAGGCAAGGGCCGGATCAGCCTGGGCAAACTGGCGCTCTCGCCCTTCGCACCGCTCTGGGCCCCCTATCTCAGGGTCAATCTGGTGAAGGGCGAGGCCAGTGCCGAACTGGATTACCGGCTCACGCCGGGCAAGCAGGGGCTGGATTGGCAGCTCGCCAAGGGCAAGCTGACCCTGAACGACTGGCAGCTCAGGCAGAGCAAGGGTGCCGAGTTTGCCCGCTTCAAGCAGCTGGCGCTGGCAGGCATTGCCATGGATGGCGGCAAGCAGTCGATCCAGATCGACAAGATAGCGCTCAAGGCCCCGGCCATCAGCGCTGTGCTCGATGCCAACCAGCAGCTGGATCTGGCGGCCCTGCTGATCCCCCAGCCACCGGTCAAAACGAGTAAGGGCGCAAAACCGGCCGCACCGGGCAAACCCTGGCGCTGGAGCCTCAAGCAGACACGCATCGAACAGGGCGAGCTCAAGCTGACCGAGTCGAGCAGCGGCAAGCCGCAACTGCGGGAACTCTCCGGGCTGAACCTCACCCTGGGCACCCTGAGCAGCCAGGCAGGCCAGCGCAGCCCGCTCACCCTCAATGCCACCCTCAACGCCCAGAGTACGCTGGGGTTTGACGGCGCCCTCACCCTCACCCCCTTCACCCTCGACGGGGATATCAAGCAGGCAGGGCTGCCCCTCAAGTGGGCCCAGCCTTACCTCCAGGATCTGCTGCGCATCAGCGTGCGCGATGGCCTGCTCGCCAGTCGCACCAAGCTGGCCATCGCCACCGATGCCAAGGGGACACTGAGCCGGCTCGACGTCACGGGCGGGCTCGACATCGAGCGTCTCAATGTGCTGGATCGGGCCGACAATCAGCGTCTGCTGCAGATAGAACACCTGCAATTGAGCGGACTGCAGTATGACGGCATCAGCCAGCAGGTGAAGATTGGCGACATCTTGCTGCGCAAGCCCTTTGCCCGCATCGAGATCGACGAGGACAGGGTGACCAACGTCCAGCAACTGCTGCTGCCGCAAGCCGCCACTACCAAGCCGGCCAGCGGGCCCGCCCCCCGCATCACCATAGATCAGGTCCGCACCGAGCAGGGCAACCTGCGCTTTGCCGATCGCAGCCTGAGCCCGGAGTTCGTGGTGGACATCGCCTCCCTCAGCGGCCAGAGCCGCCATATCAGCAACATTCCCGGCCAGCGTTCGGATCTCGCCTTCAACGGCAAGGTTGACCGCTATGCCCCCGTGACTATTCGCGGCGGTACCAACCTGCTGATCGAGCAGCCGGTGCTGGACGTGGCCGTCACCTTCAGCAACCTGGAGCTCACCACCTTCACCCCCTACTCCAGCACCTATGCGGGCTATGCCATCGACAAGGGCCAGCTCTCCATGAAGCTCAACTACAAGCTGCAGGGCAACCGGCTAGAGGGGGACAACGACATCACCATCAAGAAGCTGCAACTGGGGGAGAAGATCAAGAGCGAGCAGGCCAAGGATCTGCCGCTGGGGCTGGCCATCGCCCTGCTCAGCGACGCCAATGGCGTCATCCAGATGAACCTCAAGGTGAAGGGCAATCTGGATCAGCCGGACTTCAGCCTGGGCAACATCTTCTGGGATGTGCTGAGCAACACCCTGAGCAAGGCCATCACCTCCCCCTTCTCCCTGCTCGCCTCCCTGGCTGGCGGCACCGAAGATCTGGACGAACTGCCCTTCCTGCCCGGTGAGCCGGATCTCACCCCCACCCAGCAGGAGAAGCTGGCCAAGCTGGCGCAGGCCCTCAAGGAGAGGCCCAAGCTCAGCATGAACATTCGCGGCAAGGTCAACTTCAACGAGGAGCGCCCCATCCTGCAGCGCCAGAAGCTGGAACGGGCGCTGGCCAAGATCACGGGTGCACCGGTCGATCTCGCCCTGCTGGAGCAGGATCCCGCCCTGCAAGCGGCGCTGGCCGAAGCCTATGAGGCGCGCTTCAACGAGGATCTTGGGGATCTGGCCGATCGGCTGAAACTGGATGAGTCGAGCCCGGCCCTGCGCGCCCAGGCGGAGATCCTGCTGCGGGATCAGCAGCTGATCACCGCCAAGTCCCTGCGCAACCTCGCCATGCGCCGTGCCCAGAACACCAAGGAGTATCTGGTGGATACCCAGGGGATAGTGCCGGAGCGGCTGTTCGTGCTCGACAGCCAGGTCAAGGAAACAGACAAGGATGCCAAGGTCGTCCTGACCCTGGATGATTGACCAACAGCGGGGGGCCGAGAGGGTTCCCCCTTGCTCACCATGCCTGTTCCCGTTGTCTTTTTGCATCGCCCCGCCTTGTCCACGGCGACCATTTTCCCCATAGCACCGCCATATGGCGGTGCTATGGGGGGTCAGGCTGCTGGCGCCGGTACGACAATCCGTGCTCCCTTCCCCGGATGCCTCGCTCTCGTTAGCCCGTTAGCCCGTTAGCCCGTTAGCCCGTTAGCCCGTTAGCCCGTTAGCCCGTTAGCCCGTTAGCCATCATGCGCTCCCTTCTCCGCGGCCCTGCCAAACCGGCTTGCTCCCAACATAAGCCGAGATCTGTCCCAGCTTCATATGGCAGTGGCATATTCTTGTCTGATGGCATATGAGACTATTTTTCGAACTACATGGTACTGCTCAGGCAATAAAAAGAGGGACAAGGCGCGGCAGTCAAACATGCCCATGTCCTAATGTTGCTTACTTTCACAAAGCGCGTTTTTAATACAAAAAATCAACCTTGTCGGCGCGATTCATTCACTTGCCATCTACCTTAATGGCACGAATGGTCCATGGGGTAAAATTTCGTGTAGTTTTTTTACCATTTCTGCGGTTCCCCCTCTTGCTCGGGGCCAAGAGCCTGCCTAAAATCGCGCGTCTTTTATCAACCCCCACCTCTATTTTTGGAGAACGCCACGTGAGCGAAAAATTGGCCAACCCTGCCCCTCTGGGTCTGATGGGTTTCGGTATGACCACCATTCTGCTGAACATACATAACGCAGGTTTCTTCCCCATCAGCGCCATGATCCTGGCCATGGGCCTGTGCTATGGCGGTCTGGCCCAGATCATCGCCGGTATCATGGAGTTCAAGCGTGGCAACACCTTCGGTGTCACCGCCTTCATCTCCTACGGCACCTTCTGGTGGAGCCTGGTGTTCCTGCTGGTGATGCCGACCATGGGTCTGGCCGAAGCCACTCCCCACGCCTACATGGGCTGGTACCTGCTGATGTGGGGCATGTTCACCCTGTTCATGCTGGTTGGCACCGTCAACTACCCGCGCGTCAAGCAGTTCGTGTTCGCCTCCCTGACAGTGCTGTTCTTCCTGCTGGCCGCCCGTGACTTCACCGGCAGCACCCTGATCGGCACCATCGCCGGTTTCGAAGGCATCATCTGCGGCGCCAGCGCCATCTACCTGGCCATGGCCACCGTGATCAACGAGCAATTTGGCCGTACCGTGCTGCCGATTGGCGATCACAAGAAAGCCGCCGCCGTGCAGCTCAAGGCCGCCGCGTAAGCGCAGCCCCAGGCCCTCGCGCCCATGCAAAAGGCACCCTCAGGGGTGCCTTTTGTTTATCTGTCGTTGGCAAGCCTGGGCGCGTCAACCCTGCAGTTCAGGCTCCCCTGCCAGCAGCCGGGTGGCCGGGAAACGCGTCGCCGGCTGCTGGCCGAAGAAGAGCACGAACTGCTCATACACGGCGGGATAGGTGTCACGCAGGCGCAGCGGATCGGTAAAGAAACTCTCGCTGCACACCGCAAAGAACTCGGCCGGGTGCACGGCGGCATAAGGGTCGATGGCGGTCACCTCATGGCGGGCCAGCTGGGCATTCATGGCATCGAATGCCCCCTGCAACGCCTGGGTCCACTGGCGCGGATCCATGCCTGCCGGCAGTGGCGGCGCACCGTCGGCCTCCCCCCCCAGCATGTCGAGCTTGTGGGCCAGTTCGTGGATCACCAGGTTGAAGCCGTCCCAGTCCCCATCCTGCTGCAGCTCGCTCCAGGCCAGCACCAGCGGCCCCTGCGGCCAGGACTCCCCGGCGTTCTCCTCTTCCCACTCGCTCACCAGACCGAACTCATCCTGCACCTCCTGACGACGGGTCACCGGCTCGGGGATCAGGATGATTTCGTGAAAGCCGCGATACCAGTCGAGCCCCAGATGCAGGATGGGCAGCACGGCCTGCAGGGCCAGCACGGCCTGCTGGCGAGGGGTGAGCTCGACGCCAATCTGGGTGAGCGTCTTGCGAGCCAGGAACTGCTGCGCCAGCGCAACCAGCCGCAGCTGATCGCTGTGGGTAAATCCTTGCAAAATGGGCACGGCAGCCAGCGCCTGCTGCCACTCCAATGCACCCGGGGCATTCTCTTCCTGCCGGGATGCACCACCAAACAGACTCCATAACCTGGACCAGAACACATGGACTCCTCTTGCTGATCAGAATGATTTCACGAACCGTTTCGGGCGTTCAAGATAGCCCTGTGCCAGATAGAAGCGATGGGCCCCCTCCCGCTTGAGACTGCTGGAGAGCTCCAGCTGGCTGCAACCCTGCGCCAGGGCGCTGGCTTCTGCCGCCGCCAGCAAGGCGGCCCCCACACCCGCCCCCCTTGCACCTTCATCGACGACCAGCGCCGAGATCAGGCCCCAGTCTGGGGCAACATGCAAGGGCCGCAGGCGGTGCCACACCAGCACGCCTGCCACCTCATCCCCATCACAGGCAAGCAGCACCTCGCTAGCAGGATCCTGCCTGCCCCAGCGCTCGCCCACCTCGGCCGGGCTGGCCGGATAGCCGAGCTGCCCGAACAGCTGCGCCATGGCATCGGCATCCGCCTGCCCGGCGGGCCGGATCTGCCACCCGTCTCTTTCCATCTTCATCTTTGGCCTCCATTTTGCTCTGTCTCAGCCACCCCAATCCATCCAGGAGCAAATAGCGATGATAAAGGGGTTGCGCCGTATCGTGTCCAGTCAAATTGACCATTTGTTAATGTCAATTCACAAATTAACAAGCCGACAACATATTTCACTGGGAAGCCCATGAACAAATGGATATGTTAAAACCCGCGGACTTGGCAGTTGAACATTCCGCACACCATTGAGTGGCCCCCTTGGTCACTCACTATTTTAAGGGAGCGGGGCGCAGACCCCGCCAAGACAGCACGACAAAGGAGTTGTTGTACATGAATGAGATCGTCAATGCCATCAATGGGGTGATTTGGAGCCCAGCGCTCATCTTTCTGTGTCTGGGGGTAGGCCTCTACTTCTCCCTGCGCAGCCGCTTCCTGCAACTGCGTCACATCAAGGAGATGATCCGGCTGATGTTTGATGGCAAGAGCACGGATGCCGGTGTCTCCTCCTTCCAGGCGCTGGCCATGACCCTGGCCGGCCGGGTCGGTACCGGCAACATCGCCGGTGTCGCCACCGCCATCACCTTCGGTGGCCCGGGCGCCCTGTTCTGGATGTGGATGGTCGCCTTCCTCGGCGCCAGCTCCGCCTTCGTGGAGTCCACCCTGGGTCAGGTCTACAAGGAGAAGATCAACGGCGAATACCGCGGTGGCCCGGCCTTCTACATAGAGAAAGGGCTCGGCATGAAGTGGTATGCCTGGACCTTCGCCATCTCCACCATCTTCGCCTGCGGCGTGCTGATGCCGGGGGTGCAGGCCAACTCCATCGGCTCCAGCCTGCAGACCGCCTTTGATATCGATCCGAACGTCACCGCCGCCGGTCTGGCGCTGTTGCTCGGCTTCATCATCTTCGGCGGTGTGAAGCGGATCGCCAGCTTCGCCAGCACAGTGGTGCCCTTCATGGCGCTGGGCTACATCATAGTGGCCTGCGTCATCATAGCCCTCAACATCACGGCCCTGCCGGGCGTGATCCTGCTGATCTGGAAGAGTGCCTTCGGCTTTGATGCCGGCTTTGGCGCCATTTTGGGTCTGGCCATCATGTGGGGGGTCAAGCGCGGGGTTTACTCCAACGAAGCGGGTCAAGGTACCGGACCGCACGCCTCCTCCGCCGCCGCTGTGAGCCACCCGGCCAAGCAGGGTCTGGTACAGGCGTTCTCCGTCTATATCGATACCCTGTTCGTCTGCTCCGCCACCGGCTTCATGCTGCTCATTACCGGGCTTTATAACGTGCAGGGACCGGATGGTGCCGCCCTCTACACGGGGATCGCCGGCATAGCCGCAGGGCCTGGTTATGTGCAGACCGCCATGGAGAGCATGATGCCCGGCTTTGGCAGCATGTTCGTGGCCATAGCGCTGTTCTTCTTCGCGTTCACCACAATCGTCGCTTACTACTACATAGCCGAGACCAACATCGCCTACATCAATCGCAAGGTGAACCGTCCCTGGCTGACCTTCATGCTCAAGTTGACGCTGATGGCCTCCACCGTCTATGGCACCGTCAAGACCGCCGATCTGGCCTGGGGTCTGGGTGATATCGGGGTCGGCCTGATGGCCTGGCTCAACATCATCGCCATCCTGCTGCTGCAAAAGACCGCCTTCGCCTGCCTGCGGGATTATGAAGCCCAGCAGGCCAAGGGGCTGGATCCCGTGTTCCACCCGGAAAAACTCGGCATCAAGAACGCCGATTACTGGATGGGCCACCGCTCCGAAGACAACCTGGAACAGGAGAAGGCCGGCCACCCGTTCGAGCCGGATCGCAAGATCTCCTGAACGCAATGCCCAGTAAAAATGGCAGCCTCGGCTGCCATTTTCATTTGATCTGCATCAGTCAGGGGTACGGGCCGCTCAGAGCGCGTTGCGCCTGGGCCCGAATGGCAAGCGCCAGCGAAACAGGCTGTTGAGGGTGGCGCGCCACTGATTGGGCCGCCCCAGGATCTGTCTCTGCAGACGGGTCTCTTCCTTGAGCATCACCTCATCGCTGCGAGCCCAGGCCTGATGGTAGAGCTGCTTGATCCCCGCCAGCGCGTCCGGCGACTTGGTGATGAGGGTCTTCGCGAACTCCCTTGCCTGGGCCAACGGATCCTCGCAGACCCGGCTCACCAGCCCGAGGGATCTCGCCTCCAGCGCATCGCATTCACGCCCGCTCATGGCCAGCTCCATGGCCGTGTCCACCCCCATCAGGTTGCGCAGGGTGACGCTGCCGCTCATGTCGGGGATGATGCCCCACTTGATCTCCATCACCGAGAAGCGGCAATCCGGGGTACTGAACCTAAAATCGGCCCCCAGCGCAATTTGCAGGCCGCCACCGAAACAGACCCCCTGGGTCACGGCGATCACCGGCACCGGCAGCTGATGCCAGCCGTAAGCCACCCGCTGGGCCAGGTTGGTCGCCTCATCCGCCTCGCGCTTGAGGATGTCGAGCGCCGCCACCGGCTGCTTGAGCATGGATTTCACATCCAGTCCGGCGCAGAAGGCGCGCCCCTCACCGTGCAGGATCACGGCCCGCAACCCCTTGTGCTGCGCAAGCTGCGTCAGCGTCTCGTCGATGGCGCCGAACATGCTTCTATCCAGCGCATTGAGCTTGTCCCCCCGCGCCAGCATCACTTCGGCGATGCCGTCCCGGATCTCGCACTTGACCCTTGGTTTTTCCATCTCCCTTGTCCTCTCCTTGATCCCTGTTATTGACTCACTGGTCATACCACCACGTTATCAGAGTGTTATCACCAGGTACAGAGAGGGCATATGTTTCCCGTTGCAGATGCCGCGTGCGACTAAAGTCGGCTGGCTCAGACGCTACCGCTTTGTCAGACTGACCTGACGCCACCGGCCAAGGATTGCCATGACCACCCTGTTCAACTTTGCCCGCCCGCCGTTTGACAGCCTGAGCGCCGAGGCGCGCCAGCGGCTCGCGCAGAGCCTCTCCATCTGCTATTTCCGTGCGGGCCAGGTGGTGCTCAACGCCGGTGATGTCCCACCCGGCCTCTACCTCGTCATCAAGGGGGCTGTGGAAGAGTCGGCGCCTCACCACCACTTCGGTGACTACGGGGTCGATGATCTGTTCGACGTGCGTGCCCAGTTTGACGGCCGCTGTCGCCACAGCTTCACGGCACTGGAAGATACCCTCTGCCAGCTGATCCCCCGCCACACCTTTCTGGCCCTCTGCGAGCAGGCGCCGGCGCTGGCCAGCTACTTCACCGCCAATCTGGTCGAGCGGCAACAGCAGCAGGAGCAACGGGAACAGCTGGGCCAGAAGAATCTGGCGGAATTTATCCTGACCAGGATAGAACCCGGCCATCTGCAGGCGCCGCTCGTCGTCGAAAACCGCCTCAGCCTGCTGGCGGCCACCGAGGCCATGGTGGCCAAGGGCACGGATTGCCTGCTCTACCCGGCGCCGGATGGCAGCCTGACCCTGGCGACCCGCAAGACACTGCTGCACGCCCTCACCCTGAAGGGACTGCCGCTGACGGCACCACTCGCCGTGCTGACCCCGACACCGCTGATTGGCCTGCCGCTGGGCAGTTACCTGTTCGATGCCCTGTTATTGATGACCCGTCATCGCATCAAGCGGCTGGTCATCTGGCAACAAGGCGAGGTGGCGGGCATATTGCAGCTGACCCAGGTGCTGGGGCTCTTCTCCACCCACTCCCACGTGCTGACCCTGCGCATCGCCAGGGCAGACTCCCAGCCGGCGCTGGAAGCGGTGGCCCGCGAGCAGCAACAGCTGACCCGCTCGCTGTTCGGCCAGGGGATCCACACCGCCTTTTTGATGAAGCTCATCGCCACCATCAACGAACAGCTGATCGCCAAGGCCTTTGCACTGGTGATCCCGCCCGAGGTGCAGGAGCGGGTCTGCCTGCTGATGCTGGGCTCGGAGGGGCGCGGCGAGCAGATCCAGAAAACCGATCAGGACAATGCCCTGATCCTGCCCGCCGGCCTGCACTGGCCGAATCAGCAGGCCGACTTGGCCGCCTTCAGCGATCTGCTGGCCCGGCTCGGCTACCCGCCCTGCCCCGGCCGGGTGATGGTCAACAATCCGGCCTGGGTGAAAGAGGTCAACGAGTGGCAACAGGAGATTGAGCGGGCCTGCGTCAACGCGGGCGAGGCCGACCTGCTCTGGCTCGCCACCCTGGCCGATGCCCACCCCATCGCCGGGGATCGCGGTCTGCTGCCTCCCGTCGCCCGCAAGCTGCGGGAGCAACTGGCCGATCGGCAGGATCTGCTGGCGGAGATGGTGCGGCCAGCGGTGGCCTTTCATGCGCCGCTGACCCTGTTTGGCCGGCTGGAGCGGGCGCCGGACGGGCTGGATCTCAAGCGGGGTGGCCTCTTCCCGCTGGTGCACGGCATCCGCATGCTGGCGCTGGAGGCGACCATTCTGGAGACCTCGACCCTGGGACGCATCGAGGCGCTGGTGGCGTGCGATCGACTCAGCGCCAGCTATGGCGCCAACCTGGCGGAGGCGTTCCGGCTCTTTATCCGCTTGCGCTTGCGCAGCCAGCTCAAGGGGGGCGACAGCCGGGTGCTGGTAAGCGAGCTCAGCCACGGCGAGCGGGATCTGCTGCGCCAGGCGCTGCATCAGGTGAAGAAATTCCAGCAGTGGCTCACCTTGCACTTTCGTCTGAGACAATAGGCATGTGGAATCACTGGCGACGCCGTTGGCTTGGTCGTGCCTTCCGTGAGGGAGAGTTCGCCCCGCTCTTCGCCCCACCGCCGGGCGATGAGCGGATCGCCCTCGATTTCGAGACCACCAGCCTGGATCCCGAGCGGGCGGAGATAGTCTCCATCGGCGCCGTGCGCATCCAGGGCAACCGGCTGCTGACCGGTGAGGCGCTCACCCTCAAGGTGCAGCCACCCGCCAGTCTGAGCGCGCAATCCGTGGTGATCCACGGCCTGCGCCATCAGGATCTGCAACAGGGATTGACGCTGGAAGCCGCGCTGCGCCTGCTGCTCGACTTTATCGGTCCGCGCGAACTGGTGGGCTATCACATCGCCTACGACCTGCGCATTCTCAACCTGGCCTGCCAGAGACAGTGGGGGCTGACCCTGCCCCAGCGGGGCATAGAGGTGAGCCGCCTCTATCATGACAGCCTCTACCGGCGCTATCCCGACGCCGCCATCGACTTGCATCTGGCCGCCATCTGCCAGCACCTGGCATTGCCTCCCCTGCCCGTCCACGACGCCCTGAGTGACGCCATCACGGCCGCCCTCATCTACCTGCGCCTGACTCAAGGCGGGCCATTGGCTTATCCCAAAGTCTAATTGCCCACAAATAACATTTAATTCACATTTTACTTACATGAGCAGGTCTGCTGCTCGGTAGGGACCTCCCTTCATCCACCGCTGACACTCAATGTCATGGAGAACTGCAATGGAACAGCAACCTTATCTTCGGATCCAGCAAGATCCCAACTTCCAGGAGCTGATCGCCAAGCGTCAGCGCTTCGCCTGGACCCTCTCCATCCTGATGTTGGGGCTATACCTGGCCTTCATCATGCTCATCGCCTTTGCCCCCGGCTGGCTCGGCACCCCCTTGAGCCAGGGCTCCACCATTACCCGTGGCATCCCGGTCGGGGTGGGGCTGATCCTCGCCTCCTTCGTGCTGACCGGCATCTACGTGTTTCGGGCCAACGGCGAGTTTGACGAGTTGAACCAGAAGATCCTCAAGGGAGTGCAATCATGAAAGGCAAGTCTCTGCTGTTGCTGGCCTCGCTGGCCTCTTCCCCCCTGCTGGCGGCCGACGCGCTGACCGGTGAAGTCCATCGCCAACCCCTCAACATCTCGGCCATCGTCATGTTCGTGATCTTTGTGGCGGGCACCCTGTTCATCACCTACTGGGCCTCCAAGCGCAACCGTTCGGCCTCCGACTACTATGCCGCCGGCGGCCGCATCACCGGCTTCCAGAACGGGCTGGCCATCGCCGGCGACTACATGTCCGCCGCCTCCTTCCTCGGCATCTCGGCCCTGGTCTACACCTCGGGCTACGATGGCCTCATCTACTCCATCGGCTTCCTGGTGGGCTGGCCCATCATACTGTTCCTGATCGCGGAGCGGCTGCGCAACCTCGGCAAATATACCTTTGCCGACGTGGCCTCCTACCGTCTCAAGCAGACCGAGGTGCGCACCCTCTCCGCCAGCGGCTCCCTGGTGGTGGTGGCGCTCTACCTGATCGCCCAGATGGTGGGCGCAGGCAAGCTCATCGAGCTGCTGTTCGGCCTGCAATACCACGTCGCCGTGGTGCTGGTCGGCATACTGATGGTGCTCTACGTGCTGTTTGGCGGCATGCTCGCCACCACCTGGGTGCAGATCATCAAGGCGGTGATGCTGCTCTCCGGTGCCAGCTTCATGGCCATCATGGTGATGAAGTCCGTCAACTTCGACATAGGCGCCCTGTTCAGCGAAGCGGTCAAGGTGCATGAGAAGGGCATCGCCATCATGAGCCCCGGCGGTCTGGTGGCCGATCCCATCTCCGCCATCTCGCTCGGTCTGGCCCTGATGTTCGGCACCGCCGGCCTGCCCCACATACTGATGCGCTTCTTCACCGTGAGCGATGCCAAGGAAGCGCGCAAGAGCGTGTTCTACGCCACCGGCTTCATCGGTTACTTCTACATACTGACCTTCATCATCGGCTTTGGCGCCATCCTGCTGGTCAGCACCAACCCGGCCTTCAAGGATGCCACCGGCGCCCTGCTGGGCGGCACCAACATGGCGGCCATTCACCTGGCCGATGCGGTCGGCGGCAGCCTGTTCCTCGGCTTCATCTCGGCCGTCGCCTTCGCCACCATACTGGCGGTGGTCTCGGGCCTGACCCTGGCGGGCGCCTCGGCGGTCTCCCACGACCTCTACGCCAGCGTCATCAAGAAGGGCAAGGCCAACGAAACCGACGAGCTGCGCGTCTCCAAGTACACCACTGTGGTGCTGGGAGTGGTCGCCATCGGTCTGGGGATCCTGTTCGAGAAGCAGAACATCGCCTTCATGGTGGGTCTGGCCTTCTCCATCGCGGCCAGCTGCAACTTCCCGGTGCTCTTCCTCTCCATGTTCTGGTCCCGTCTGACCACCCGTGGCGCCGTCTACGGTGGCTGGCTCGGGCTGATCAGTGCAGTCAGCCTGATGATCCTGGGCCCGACCGTGTGGGTGAAGGTGCTGGGCCATGCCCAGGCTATCTTCCCCTACGAGTACCCAGCCCTCTTCTCCATGGCCGTAGCCTTCATCGGGATCTGGCTGTTCTCGGTCACCGACAAGTCGCAGAATGCGGCCGACGAGCACGCCAAGTTCCTGCCCCAGTTCGTCCGCTCACAAACCGGGCTGGGCGCCTCCAGCGCCACCGCCCACTAAGCGCGGATCCCCTTTTGCAAGCCGGCCTAGTGCCGGCTTTTTTCATGGGCGCCCATCATGAGCGACAAGCCATGCGCAATGGGGGCGGATCACAGTTCTTGCTAAAACTTTCGGGGGATCTGTGCCATAATGCGCGCCATTTGGCAGACAACCCGGGACACATCCTTTGTTAAGCAGCAACAATATCACCATGCAATTCGGCGCCAAGCCGCTGTTCGAGAACATCAACGTCAAGTTTGGCGGCGGCAACCGCTATGGCCTGATTGGCGCCAACGGCTGTGGCAAGTCCACCTTCATGAAGATCCTCGGTGGCGACCTTGAGCCCACTGGCGGTAATGTGAGCCTGGACGTCAATGAGCGCATCGGTAAGCTGCGCCAGGATCAGTTCGCCTACGAAGAGATGCGCGTGCTGGACGTGGTCATGATGGGCCACAACGAGCTGTGGGCTGCCATCGCCGAGCGCGATGCCATCTACGCCAACCTGGAAGCCACCGACGACGACTACATGAAGGCCGCCGAGCTGGAAGGCCTGGTCGCCGAGTATGACGGTTACACCGCCGAGGCCCGCGCAGGCGAGCTGCTGCTGGGTGCCGGCATTCCCATCGAGCTGCACAACGGCCCCATGAGCGAAGTGGCACCGGGCTGGAAGCTGCGGGTGCTGCTGGCACAGGCGCTATTCTCCAACCCCGACATCCTGCTGCTGGACGAACCGACCAACAACCTGGACATCAACACCATTCGCTGGCTGGAACAGGTGCTCAACGATCGTGAAAGTACCATGATCATCATCTCTCACGACCGTCACTTCCTGAACTCCGTCTGCACCCACATGGCGGATCTGGACTACGGCGAGCTGCGCGTCTACCCGGGCAACTACGACGACTACATGACGGCGGCCACCCAGGCCCGCGAGCGTCTGATCTCCGACAACGCCAAGAAGAAGGCCCAGATCGCCGATCTGCAATCCTTCGTCTCCCGTTTCAGCGCCAACGCCTCCAAGTCGAGCCAGGCTACCTCCCGCCTCAAGCAGATCGACAAGATCAAGATCGAGGAAGTGAAGGTCTCCAGCCGTCAGAACCCCTTCATCCGCTTCGAGCAGGAGAAGAAGCTCTACCGCAACATCCTGGAAGTGGAAGGCGTTGCCAAGGGCTATGGTGAGGCGCCCCTGTTCAAGGGCCTGAGCATGATGCTGGAAGTGGGCGAGAAGGTCGCCATTCTGGGTACCAACGGTATCGGTAAATCCACCCTGATCAAAACCCTCATGGGCGAGCTGGCACCGGACAGCGGCACCATCAAGTGGTCCGAGAACGCCCAGATCGGCTACTACGCTCAGGATCACGCCGAGGACTTCGACACCGATCTCAACGTGTTCGACTGGATGGCCCAGTGGAAACAGGCCAACGAAGACGAGCAGGCGGTACGCTCTGTGCTCGGTCGTCTGCTGTTCACCCAGGACGACATCAAGAAGCCGGTCAAGGTACTCTCCGGTGGCGAGCAGGGCCGCATGCTGTTCGGCAAGCTGATGATGCAGCGTCCCAACATCCTGATCATGGATGAGCCGACCAACCACCTGGACATGGAATCCATCGAATCCTTGAACCTGGCGCTGGAGATGTATCAGGGGACCCTGATCTTCGTCTCCCACGACCGTGAATTCGTGTCGTCCCTGGCGACCCGCATCATGGAGCTGACCGAGAACGGCATCCGCGACTTCGGCGGTACCTACGAGGATTACCTGCGCACTCAGGGCGTGGTATAAGCCTCGCCAGCCAAGGCGCTTGAATAGAAAAAACCGGCAAGCGATTGCCGGTTTTTTTATGGCCGGCGATAGTGGTGCTGAGGTCGTTATCCTGGCTGCGTTGGCTGCGTTGCAGTGCAGAGCAGAGCAGAGCAGAGCAAGGTTGATCGTCAGCAGGGTACTCCTGCAGATAAAAAAACGGCCCCATCACGGGGCCGTTTTCAATGGGTTGCAACCGGTCGGGTTTATTCGACTGTGGCTTCCACATCGGTGAAGTACTCGATCTTGGCGGCTTTGCGCAGCTCGTCGATCAGCGACTTGTAGCTCACCTGAGCCTTGCCCTGGCCAAGCTGGCCTTGCAGCAGGCTGACCATCTGGGATGGCTCCTTGGTCACGTTGACCTTGTCCAGGGCTACCACGACGCGATCACCATTGGCTTCGGTCACCAGCTCGACGCTCGGCTTGCCATCCTGCGGATGAGGCATGCGGAACGCCTGGGCCAACAGGTTCTGATCCATCTCCTGAGTGAAGCGGGCAACGCCCTTGTGCGTCTCCACCTTCAGACCCAATGCAGTCAGATCGGCCTGGATGTTCTCACCGGCTTTCAGCTTGTCCAGCAGACCCTGCGCCTTGCCACGGGCCACTTCACTGGCCTTGTCGTGCTTGATGGCAGCAATCACCTGCTCCTTGATCTCCGCCAGCGGTTTGGCCGCTTTCGGTTGATGGCCGGTGATGTGCATGACCAGGGCCTTGCCATCCGCCAGCTCGATCACGTCGGAGTTGGTGTTGTCATCGCGCAGCTGCTCGGAGAAGGCAGTGGACAGCGCCTTGGGATCATTGAGCGGTGCCGGCGCATCGGCCTGACTGAAGTAGTCAGAGGAGATGACCTTCAGGCCCATGGCATCGGCGGTCAAGTCCAGCGAATCCGGGTTCTCGAAGCTGCTGTCAGCCATCTTCTGCTGCTCGGCAAAGAACAGCTCCTTGGCCTTGTCAGCTTGCAGACGGCTGATGGTCTCCGCTTTCACATCGGCAAACGGCTTGGTCTGGGCCGGTTCAACCCCCAGCAGCTTGATGACGTGGAAGCCGAACGGGCTCTTCACCACGGTGGAGAGATCGCCCGCCTTGGCCAGCGCGAAGGCCGCCTTCTCGAACGCCGGATCCATCACCCCTTTCTCGAACCAGTCGAGCTCGCCGCCCTTCTTGGCGGAGAAGGTGTCGGAAGAGTTGGCCTTGGCCAGCGCGGCAAAATCATCGCCCCCCTTGGCCTGTGCCAGCAGGGCGTCAGCCTTCTGCTCGGCCGCCTTCTCGTCCTTGCCAAACGGGATCAGGATATGCGCTACGTGACGACGCTCGGCACGCTGGAACAGGTCCTGGTGCTGATCGTAGTAATCCTGGGCATCCTGCTCGGTGACCTTGATATCCTTGCCGAGGGTAGCGGCATCCAGCAGCAGGTAGTCGACCTTGACCTTCTCGTCGTTCATGAAACGGGCGCTGTTGGTTTTGTAGTACTGATCCACTTCCTCATCGGAGACTTGAACATCCCCCATGTAGGCGGCGGCAGCCAGGCGCACCAGGCGCAGATCCCGGGTCTGGTTGTAGATCCGGTCGAGCTGCTCGGCTTCACCCTTGAGTGCAAATTCGGAGCCCAGCAAGGCGCCCATCAGCTGCTGACGCACCATGTCCTGGCGCAGGGAGTCACGGAACATCTCGGGGGTCATGCCGGCACGACGAATGAGCTGCAGGTAGCGGTCATTGTTGAATTTGCCATCTTCGGCAAACTCCGGCATGGCGACGATGGCCTGCTTGATCTGCTCGTCGCTGACGCGCAGACCCAGCTCGCGGGCCTTGCTGTCAAACAGGGCCTGATCGATCAACCGGTCCAGCACTCCACGGCGGAACTGCTTCATGTAATCGGGATTGGCGGCCAACTGGCTGAAAGACTCCCCCATTTGGGATTCCATGCGGGCCCGCTCGTTGCGATAGGCATTTTCCAGCGCAGCCGAGCTGATCTCATTGCCGTTGACGGTGGCGGGGGCGGTACGTGCCGGGCCATTGAGGTAGCTACCTACACCGGCCAAGGCAAAGGAGAGGATGATCAGGCCCAAGATAACCTTGGCTACCTTGCCCTGCGCCCCTTCGCGTAGTTTATCCAACATCATGTTTGTACTTATGCTCCCGAACTCGATGGGCGTAAATAATGAAAAGGCGCACCGATTGCGATGCGCCTTGGTCAATCAGTATGAGGGAGAGCCCTCTCACTTGTCTGGTCTGCGACCAAGGACGGTGGCCGATGTGATATCAGCGCCCGGACTTAGTTGACAGCGTCTTTCAGGGCCTTACCGGCTTTGAAGGCAGGAACTTTACCAGCGGCGATTTCGATGGTCGCGCCAGTTTGCGGGTTACGGCCAGAACGGGCAGCACGCTCGCGCACGGCGAAAGTACCGAAACCCACCAGAGCAACCTGGTCACCCTCTTTCAGGGCTTCACCAACGGCGTCAATGAAAGCATCCAGCGCACGGCCAGCAGCGGCTTTGGAGATATCAGCACCGTCTGCAATCTTGTCAATCAGTTGAGATTTATTCACTCTTATATTCCCCTTTTATCGAACATCGCTGCGGCGCCGATTTCCCTGGCCACAACAAGTGGAGGTTTTATAGCAAGCCTCCTGATCAGTTGCAAGTGACAATCTAGCGCAAACCCGCGCCACATCACGCATTGCGACTCATCATGAGTACCCGATCGGTGGTCAAGGCTACTTCCGTTACCCGGCGCATGCAAGCCTTAACCACCCCCCGAATGCGCCAAATTTGCGGCACATCAACATTTACACGACAGAAACGCGCTCAAACCCCTGCGGATTGTCCTGCAACGCCAGTTCCAGCACCTCGTCAATCCAGCGAACCGGATAGATTTCAAGGTCTTGTTTGACGTTGTCCGGGATCTCCTCGAGGTCCCGCTCGTTCTCTTTCGGGATCAGCACACGCTTGATGCCACCGCGATGCGCCGCCAGCAGCTTCTCTTTGAGACCGCCGATGGGCAGCACTTCGCCGCGCAAGGTGATTTCCCCCGTCATGGCCACATCAGCACGGACCGGATTGCCGGTCAAGCTGGAGACCAGGGCGGTACACATGGCGATACCGGCACTCGGACCGTCTTTCGGGGTCGCCCCTTCCGGCACGTGCACGTGGATATCGCGCTTCTCGTAGAAGTCCGCATTGATGCGCAGCTTCTCGGCACGGGCCCGCACCACCGTCATGGCGGCCTGGATGGACTCCTGCATCACGTCACCGAGCGAACCGGTGTAGGTGAGCTTGCCCTTGCCCGGCATGTTGGTGGTCTCGATGGTGAGCAGATCGCCCCCCACTTCGGTCCACGCCAGACCACATACCTGACCCACCTGGTTCTGGTCGGTGGCCTTGCCGTAATCGAAACGCTGTACCCCGAGGAACTCCTTGAGGTTGGCCTGATTGACCTGAACATGCTTGATGCTCTTGTCCAGCAGGATGCGCTTGACCGCCTTGCGACAAATCTTGGAGATCTCGCGCTCCAGATTCCGCACCCCCGCCTCGCGGGTGTAGTAGCGGATCACCCCGACCAGGGCAGAATCTTCGATGGTGATCTCGGACTCTTTCAGGCCGTTGCGCTGGATCTGCTTGGCAACCAGATGCTGCTTGGCAATGTTGAGCTTCTCGTCTTCGGTGTAACCGGAGAGGCGGATCACTTCCATCCGGTCCAGCAACGGACCCGGAATGTTCATCGAGTTGGAGGTGGCCACGAACATCACGTCCGACAGGTCATAATCCACTTCCAGGTAGTGATCGTTGAAGCTGTTGTTCTGTTCCGGATCCAGCACTTCCAGCAAGGCGGAAGCGGGATCGCCGCGCATGTCCGAGCTCATCTTGTCGATTTCATCGAGCAGGAACAGCGGGTTCTTCACGCCAACCTTTGCCATCTTCTGGATCAGCTTGCCGGGCATGGAGCCGATGTAGGTGCGACGGTGACCGCGGATCTCCGCCTCGTCACGCACGCCGCCGAGCGCCATGCGCACGTACTTGCGACCGGTCGCCTTGGCGATGGACTGGCCCAGCGAGGTCTTGCCCACACCGGGAGGTCCGACCAGGCAGAGGATGGGGCCCTTGAGCTTGTTCACCCGCGCCTGCACCGCCAGGTACTCGAGGATGCGATCCTTGACCTTCTCCAGGCCAAAGTGATCAGCATCCAGCACCTCTTGCGCCTTGCCAAGGTCTTTCTTGACCTTGGAACGCGCCTTCCACGGCACCTGCACCATCCAGTCCACGTAGCTGCGCACGACTGTGGCTTCGGCAGACATGGGAGACATCATCTTCAGCTTGGAGAGCTCGGCCTGGGCCTTGTCACGGGCCTCCTCCGGCATCCCCGCCTCTTCAATCTTGCGATTGAGGGCTTCGAATTCATCCGGGCTGTCTTCCAGCTCACCCAGCTCTTTCTGGATGGCCTTCATCTGCTCGTTGAGGTAGTACTCACGCTGGCTCTTCTCCATCTGCTTCTTGACGCGAGTGCGGATGCGTTTCTCGACCTGCAGCAGGTCAATCTCCGACTCCATCATCGCCATCAGAAACTCGATGCGATCGGACACAGAGGCGATTTCCAGCACCTTCTGCTTGTCTTCGAGCTTGAGCGGCATGTGCGCGGCCATGGTATCGGCCAGACGCGCAGCGTCGTCGATCGCCGAAATCGAGGTCAGTACCTCGGGCGGGATCTTCTTGTTGAGCTTGATATAGCCTTCAAACTGACCGATGGCGGAGCGTACCAGCACATCCTGGTCCTTCTCGTCGATGGCGGTGGAGGCGATGTACTGCGCCTCACCGACGAAGAAGTCCTTGTCATCGATCATCCGCTCAAGACGGGCACGCTGGCCACCCTCCACCAGCACCTTGACGGTGCCATCCGGCAGCTTGAGCATCTGTAGAATATTGGCCACTGTCCCGACGGAGAAGATCTCCTCGACCGTCGGCTCATCGGTTGACGCATCCTTCTGGGCCACCAGCAGAACTTTCTTGTCCTGCTCCATGGCCGCTTCCAGACAGCGAATGGATTTTTCCCGCCCCACAAAGAGTGGAATGACCATGTGGGGGTAAACCACCACGTCACGAAGAGGCAGGACGGGAATCTCGATGCGTTCTGAACGCTCTAGGTTCATATATGTCCTCTCGGCTTGTTATACCGTTGGCAAAGCGCTTGGCTGAGTATATGGGGGCGCAGAGATGAGATTCAATCGCCGAAACCGTAAAAAGCATGAAAGGGGCAAAAAGCCCCTTTCATTTGATTAAAAATCAGACTGTTACTCTGATGCGGCGGCCTGGGTCTCGGGATTTTCGTAGATCATCAAGGGCGCGGAGTCCCCTTTGATCACCGTCTCGTCGATCACCACCTTGCTGACACCATCCAGGGAGGGCAGGTCATACATGGTATCGAGCAACACGGCTTCCACTATGGATCTCAGACCACGGGCACCGGTTTTCCGCTCCATCGCCTTGCGCGCAATGGCGTTCAGGGCGTCGTCACGGAACTCCAGCTCCACCCCTTCCAGATCGAACAACGCGGCATATTGCTTGGTCAGCGCGTTTTTCGGCTCTTTCAGGATCTGGATAAGGGCAGCCTCGTCCAGCTCGGTCAGGGTCGCCACTACTGGCAGACGACCGATGAACTCGGGGATCAGACCGTATTTGATCAGATCTTCCGGCTCCACCTTGGCGAAGTTCTCGCTCAGGGTCGCCCTGGCATTCTTGGATTTGACGTCAGCGCCAAACCCTATGCCGGTGCCCTTGACGGAACGCTGCTCGATGACCTTGTCCAGACCGGCAAAGGCGCCACCACAGATGAAGAGGATCTTGGAGGTATCGACCTGCAAGAACTCCTGCTGCGGGTGCTTGCGTCCACCTTGCGGCGGGACGGAAGCAATAGTGCCTTCGATCAGCTTGAGCAGGGCCTGCTGCACCCCTTCCCCGGACACGTCGCGGGTGATGGAGGGGTTGTCTGACTTGCGGGAGATCTTGTCGATCTCGTCGATGTAGACGATGCCACGCTGGGCCTTCTCTACGTCGTAGTCACACTTTTGCAGCAGCTTCTGGATGATGTTCTCCACGTCTTCGCCCACATAACCGGCTTCGGTCAGGGTGGTGGCGTCGGCCATGGTGAAAGGCACATCCAGCAGACGAGCGAGTGTCTCGGCCAGCAGCGTCTTGCCGCTACCGGTCGGGCCAATCAGCAGAATGTTGGACTTGCCCAGCTCCACACCACCGGCTTCGCTGCTGTTGCGCAGACGCTTGTAGTGGTTGTAGACGGCGACGGCCAACACCTTCTTGGCATACTCCTGGCCAATCACATAGTCATCCAGGTGCGCACGAATTTCATGAGGGGTCGGCAGCTCGCTACCATCGCGCTTGGGAGAGATCTCGCGGATCTCTTCGCGGATGATGTCGTTGCACAGCTCGACACACTCATCACATACGTAGACGGAAGGGCCAGCGATCAGCTTGCGCACTTCATGCTGGCTTTTGCCGCAAAAAGAGCAATAAAGCAGCTTGTCGCCCTCACCCTTGCGTTTTTCTGTCATTCAGCAACCTCGTTTTATCAATAGAGGATGGATCGTCCTGTTGAGTTTACAACAGTCCGGGACACCCTGCTCAGCCGCGCTGGCTCAGGATACCGTCTACCAGGCCATAGGCCACGGCTTGATCGGCCGACATGAAATTGTCACGGTCGGTATCACGCTCTATGGTGGCCATGTCCTGTCCGGTGTGGAAGGCCAGACGATCGTTCAGGGTATTCTTGATCTTCAGGATCTCCTGGGCATGGATCTGTATGTCAGATGCCTGGCCCTGGAAACCGCCCAACGGCTGATGGATCATCACGCGGGCATTGGGCAGGCAGAAGCGCTTGCCCTTGGCACCACCGGCCAGCAGGAAGGCGCCCATGGAGCAGGCCTGCCCCATGCAAACTGTGCTGACATCCGGCTTGATGAACTGCATGGTGTCATAAATGGACATGCCGGCCGTGACGGCACCACCCGGAGAGTTGATGTAGATGCTGATGTCCTGATCAGGGTTCTCTGACTCCAGGAACAGCAGCTGGGCTACCACCAGATTCGCCATGTGATCCTCGACCTGACCGGTCAGGAAGATCACCCGCTCTTTGAGCAGACGAGAATAGATGTCGTAGGAACGCTCCCCTTTTGCAGTCTGCTCTACCACCATGGGGATGAGCGCATTGCGTGGGGATTCAGTCACATCGTTATAGTTCTTGTACATAAGGCATTGTCCCTAAAATAAAATGGCCCGAGTGGAGATCACACGAGCCATTATACTTAACAGTCTTGACCTTAAGTCAAATGTTCTTAGGCAGCGGCACCGGACTTGTTGATCACTTCGTCAAAGGCAACTTCTTTCTCGCTCACTTGCGCCTTGGACAGGATCAGGTCGATGGCTTGATCTTCAACCGCCAGATTGCGCACGCCGTTCAGCATTTGCTCATTCTTCTGGTAGTACTCGATCACTTCCTTCGGATCTTCGTAGGCAGTGGCCATGGACTCGATGATGCTGGTCACGCGGGCATCGTCAGCCTTGATCTCGTTGGTGCGGATGACATCACCCAGCAGCAGGCCTACGCGAACACGACGCTCGGCCTGGGCCTGGAACAGCTCGGCCGGCAGCTCAGGTGCGTTGCCGCCCTGGAAACCACCGAAACGCTGCAGGGCCTGTTGACGCAGGGTGTCGATTTCCTGAGCAACGGCAGCCTTCGGCAGATCGATCTGGTTGGCTTCAACCAGGCCGTTCAGCACTTGCTCTTTCACGCTGTTTTTCAGGGCTTGAGCCAGTTCGCGCTCCATGTTCTTGCGCACTTCGGCTTTCAGCTCTTCAACGTTGCCGCTCTCGATGCCGAAACGCTTGACGAACTCTTCGGTCAGCTCAGGCAGGATCTGCTCTTCAACCTTGTTCAGCTTGGAAGCGAACTTGGCCGCCTTGCCTTTCAGGTTTTCGGCGTGGTAGTCAGCCGGGAAGGTCACGTCGATGGTGAACTCGTCGCCTGCTTTCTTGCCCATGATGGCGTCTTCGAAGCCAGGGATCATGCGGCCGGCACCCAGTACCAGGTTGAAGCCTTCGGCTTTGCCGCCGTCGAACTCTTCACCATCGATGGAACCGATGAAGTCCATGGTCACACGCATGCCATCGGCAGCGGCGGCATCAACATCAGCCCAGGTGGCGTGCTGCTTGCGCAGGGTGTCGATCATGTTGGCCAGATCTTCATCCTTGACGGTTGCAACCGGCTTCTCGACCTTGATGGTCTCGAGGCCAGCCACTTCAAACTCGGGGTACACTTCGAAAGTGGCGCTGAATACGAAGTCCTGACCTTCCTGGATCTCTTTCGGATCCATGGTCGGGGCACCGGCCGGGCTCAGTTTGTTTTCGATGATGGCCTTGATGAAGTTGCTCTGCATCATTTCATCAGCAACGCGAGCTTGAGCCATGGCACCGAACATCTTCTTGATGATGGTCACCGGAGCCTTGCCAGGACGGAAACCGTCGATGCGACGGGTTTTGGCCAGGCCATTCAATTCTTTACGCACGGCAGCGTCAACGGTAGCAGCCGGTACAGTGATGGTAAGACGGCGTTCCAGACCCTGGGTTGTCTCTACAGAAACTTGCATTCTTTTACCTCGTTCAACTCAGCACTGTGTGCTGACCCTTATTGCCCCTGGGCAAAGCCCGGAGTCTTCCTGTTTATAAAGACAACGACTGTCTTTGTGATGAGAAAATATGACGCGACATTATAGCGGCGCACTTTGGTCGAGTCGAGCCACACATCCCCCAACGGGGGTGCCGATGGCACAATTCGCGCAAATCTGACTCTTATATGGGGAAGCCCAGGCCCGACTTCAAGCGCGCAATGCACAAGAATTTGCACTTGCTCACCTTTTTTCGCGCAAAGGCCTACTTTTTCACCTCATTTCCCGCTAAAAAGCCACCCGGTTCGCAGGCTGCGACCCAAATTGTCCACCCCATCACATCAACCATTGCGTCCATGGCTGCTGCTCGCTATGGTGACAGCCAAATTTATGAGTCTGGAGTGACCAACATGGCCTTTTTCCGCTTCTTGTTTAACCTGCTCTGGTTTGTACTGGGGGGCGTCTTCATGGGGCTGGCCTGGTGGCTGGCCGGGCTGCTCTGCTTTGTCTCGCTGATCGGGATCCCCTGGGGGCGCGCCTGCTTCGTCATCGGCACCTTCACCTTCTTCCCGTTTGGCAAGCAGGCGGTGAGCCGCAAGAGCATGACGGGGCAGAGTGACATAGGCACAGGCACCCTGGGGCTGATTGGCAACATCCTCTGGTTCCTGGTGATCGGGATCTGGCTGGCCATCGGCCACATCGCCTCGGCACTGGCCTGCTTCGTGACCATCATAGGCATCCCGTTCGGCATCCAGCACCTCAAGCTGGCGCTGATTGCCCTGGCCCCCATAGGTCAGATGGTGGTGACCAACCACGAAGCCGAATCTGGTCGCTACATTCGCTGAACACCACGAAAATCGCACAGGCAAGCTGCCTGCGCCGCAAAAAAAGGGCAGACTAGGGTCTGCCCTTTTTCATTGCCACCGTCCGAGGCCAGCCATGCTTCCCAGCCACTTCTTCGCCAATCTCGCCCGCATGAAACTCATCTATCGCTGGCCGCTGATGCGCAACATACAACCCGAAAACATCGCCGAGCACAGCCTGCAGGTGGCCATGGTGGCCCACGCCCTCGGGCTCATCCACAATCGGCTGTTTGGGGGCAAGGTCGATGCGGATCGCGCCGCCGTGATGGCGCTCTATCACGACAGCAGCGAGGTGCTGACCGGCGATCTGCCGACCCCGGTCAAGTACTTCAATCCCGAAATTGCCCGGGAGTACAAGAAGATAGAGCTGGCCGCCGAGCAGCGCCTGCTGGCCATGCTGCCGCCGGAACTGGTGGAGGATTTTCGCCCCCTGCTGGACTCGGGCGCGCAGGATGCCGAGCTGGCACGGCTGGTGAAGGATGCCGATACCCTCTGCGCCTACACCAAGTGTCTGGAGGAGATCAATGCCGGCAACCGGGAGTTCGAACCGGCGCGCAAGCGCCTCGAAGCCATGCTGGAGGCAAGGATGAGCCCGCAGATGCGCTACTTCATCGACGTCTTCGTGGCCAGCTTCTCGCTGCCGCTGGATGAGCTCAACGCCCACTAAGCCAGTCCAAACGGCCTGAAAACAGAAGGGCCCGCCGGTTTGCACCGGTGGGCCCTTCGTTCTTTATCAGCAGATCAGATGCCGTGCATCAGTGTCCCAGCTCCCGGGACGGCACCAGACCGCTCGCCCGCCAGGCGGGGTAAAGCGTCGCCAGCAGGCTCATCAGCATGGCCGCGCCGGTCACGATCAGCAGATCCTGCAGATGCAACTCGGTCGGCAGGAAGTCGATGAAGTAGATGTCGGGGTTGAGGAACCTGTGGCCTATCAGCCCTTCGATGAAGCTCAGGATCTGGGTCAGCTTGCTGGAGAGCAGGCCGCCGAGCAGGGCCCCGAGCAAGGCACCGAGCACCCCGTTCACCATGCCCTGAATGACGAAAGTGAGCCGGATCTGGCCCGGGCTCGCTCCCATGGTCTTCAAGATGGCGATCTCGCTGCGCTTCTCGTTCACCGCCATCACCAGGGTGGAGACTATGTTGAAGCAGGCCACCGCCACCACCATCAGCATCACCACGTACATGACGGTACGCACCATCTGGATGTCCTGATAGAGATAGCCCTGGCGGCTCATCCAGCTGCTGATATAGACGTAGTGCGGGAATTTCTGGGCGGCGGCCACCGTGATGGACTGCGCCTTGAGCACGTCGTTCACCTTGAGGCTGAAGCCCTCCACCGCACTGCCCATGCCGGTGATGGCCTGGGCATCGGCCAGGTGCATGAAGCCCAACACGCCATCTAATTGGCCGCCGATCTCCAGCAGTCCCACCACCTTGAGGGATTCCCGTTTCGGGTTCTTGATGGCGGACGCATCGCCCGCCTGGGGCAGCAAGAGGGCGACCGTATCCCCGATGGTGACCCCCAGTTTGTCGGCTATGGTCTTGCCGAGAATGAGCCCGTGCTCACCGGCCTGCAGCTCGCGCAGACCGCGCCCCGTCATGTACTTGCCCGCATCGGACAGATTGGCTTCGAGCTCGGGCAGCACGGCGCGCACCTGCAATCCCTTGAGGGCATTGCCGTGCTCCAGCAGCCCATCGAGCCGGATGACGGGCGCGGCGGCTTCCACGCCGGGCTGGGCCAGCAGGTAGTCCCGCAACTTGGGCCAGTCGGGCAGCGGCGCCTCCATCCCCATCAGCTCACCGTGAGGCACCACTGAGAGCACCCTGTCTTTGAGCTCCCGCTCAAACCCGTTCATGGCAGACAAGCCCAGAATGAGCGCCATTACCCCGAGGGCGATACCGATGAGGGAGGAGGCGGAAATAAAGGCGATGAAGCCGTTGCGACGACGGGAGCGGCTGTAACGCAGGCCCAGAAAGAGGGGCAGCGGTTTGAACATCAGGCGACCTCCGCCATGATGCCGCTCACCAGGGTCACCCGCCGATGGAGCTTGGCAGCCAGGCTGAGATCATGGGTGACCACCACAAATGCCGTACCCAGCTCGCGGTTGAGCTCGCACAAGAGCTCGTAGACGGCGGTGGCGCTGGCGTGATCCAGGTTGCCGGTGGGCTCGTCCGCCAGCACCAGGCTCGGCTCATTGACCAGGGCACGGGCGATGGCCACCCGCTGGCGTTCGCCACCGGAGAGCTCGGAGGGTCTGTGATTCAGGCGATGGGAGAGCCCCACCCGCCCCAGCATGCGCGTCGCCTTGTCGGTGGCGCTGGCCACAGACTCGCCGGCGATCAGCAGCGGCATGGCGGTGTTCTCCAGCGCGGTGAACTCGGCGAGCAGGTGGTGAAACTGGTAAACAAAACCCAGCTCCTGATTGCGGAATCTGGCCTGGGTGCGGCTGTCCCAGTGATGGATGTCCTGCCCCTTGAACAGCACGGCGCCGCTCGACGGGTTGTCCAGCGCCCCCATCAGGTGCAGCAGCGTGGTCTTGCCCGAGCCCGAGCTGCCCACCACCGCCAGCATTTCGCCGGGGGCGACGGACAAGTCGATCCCCTTGAGCACCTGGGTCTCCAGCTCGCCCTCTTTATAGACATGATTCAGTGCCTGGCAACGCAGCAGAGGTTCACAGGAGAAGGGTTCATTCATAAACGGGGCTCCACTAACGCCGGATGTAACAAGAGAAGATGAATTATTCATAACGCAGCGCCTCGGCCGGTTTCACCCGCGCCGCACGGGCCGCCGGGTAAAGGGTGGCGCTGAAGCTGAGCAGCACGGCCCCCAGCAAGATGGTGATGACCTGAGCCGGCTCCACTATCACCGGCAGACCACTGCCACCGGCCGTCATGTAGAGGTTGAGCCCCACCGCATCGAGCAGGGGGTTGAGGCCGAGCGAGAGGCCGAGCCCGGCCAGACCGCCGAGCAGGGCGCCGATCACACCGCTGGAGGCGCCGAGCACCATGAAGATCTTGACTATCCCTGCCTCGCTCATGCCCATGGTGCGCAAGATGGCCACCTCCCCTTCCTTGTCGGTGACCACCATCACCAGCGCGGAGAGGATGTTGAAGGTGGCGACCGCGATGATCAGCACCAGCATCAGCCCCATCATGCGCTTCTCCATGGCGACGGCCTGGAACAGCTCGCCGCGCTCGCGGCGCCAGTCCTGCCACTCCAGTCCGTCCGGCAGCGCCGTCTTGATCACCTGGTCGGCGGCGAAGGGATCGTCCAGCCAGAGCCGAATGCCGCCGACGGTTTCTGTCGGCAGGCGCAGCAGACGCTGGGCATCCCCCAGCGCGATCAGCGCGACCTGGCTGTCCACGTCGGCACCGACCCCGAAGATCCCGGAGACGGTAAACAGCCGCTGGGCCGGCACCCGGCCAAAGGGGGTGAAACGGGTGCCTTCGGTCAGGATCAGACGAACCTGATCGCCCATGGAGACCTTGAGGCGATTGGCCACCCCCTGCCCCAGCACTATGTGGTATTCACCGCGCTGCAGGCTGTCGAGGCGCCCCATCTGCATCTGGGCGTGCAGTATGTCATCCTTTGGCCAGCGGGCCGGATCTATGCCCTGCACGCTGACGCCGGTGAGCTGACCCGGGCTCTGCAGCATGCCTTCGCTGTCGAGCATGGGGGCGCTGGCGATCACATGGGGCAATTTGGCCAGATCGGGCAAGCCTGCGGGCTGGGCGTCGATGCGGCCAGCCTGATTGGTCACCACCACATGGGGGATCACCCCCAGGATGCGGCCCTTGAGCTGCCCCTCGAAGCCGTTCATCACAGAGATGACCACCATCAGGGCCGCGACCCCGATGGCGATACCAAAGGTGGAGAACAGGGAGATGAATGAAACGAAGCGGTTACTGCGTCGTGAGCCTGCGTAGCGAAGGCCTATGGCCAGCGACAGCGGCTGAAAAAGTCCAGTCTTCAAGGATATCTACGTTGCCAACAAAATAAGATACCGGATAATAAAGGGAAACCGTCCATGACAACAAGGGATAGCCTCCATGCAGGAACAGTTCTTCAGCGTCACCCATGCCACCCCGGTCAATGTGATCCCCATGCCCGGTGACTTTCATCTGCCGACGCTGGAGGCACTGGAAGCCGAACTGCCCGAACCCTTTCGCATCGCCTCCTCCATCACCTCCATCGACATGGTGACCAGTCGCCTGATGCGCAACCAGAACGAGTCGATGCACGACCTGGTGGAGATAGTCAATCAGCAGTCCCGCAAGATCGACATGATCATGGGCTATGTGCTGTCGGTGCAGGATCACCCCGAACATCGCTTCCACACCCTGCGCTTTGGCGCCGGCCAGCTCACTTACCTGCATCCGCGCCAGGGCCATGGTGAACCGCCGCACCTGCACCAGATAGTGCGGCTCAAGATCTTCCTGCGGGAAGAGGCTTCCGCCATCTACTGCTACGGCCAGGTCAAGCAGCTGGAACCGAGCGAGCACGGCATGCACGTGGTGCTCGACTATGTGCGGATCCGCGAGGATGACCGCGAACTGCTGGTGCGTGCCAGCCTGCATGTGCAATCCAAGCAACTCAAACTTCGTGCGCAAGACCGCCAACGTTAAAAGAATCGAATGATGCCAATGAAGCTTCCCGCCTTGCCCGCCAAGGCGGGCCAAAAGTTAACGCTCGGCCAGTTGACAGGCAGCAGCCTCTCGCTGGTTGCCGCCCGCCTCACCCAGGAGGCCGACCGCCCCGTCCTGCTGGTGACCGCCGATACCCCGAGTGCCCTGCGCCTTGAGCAGGAGCTGCAGTTCCTGCTGGCAGATCAGGGCTTGCCTGTGCTGATGTTCCCGGACTGGGAAACCCTGCCCTACGATACCTTCTCTCCCCATCAGGACATCATCTCCCAGCGCCTCGAGACCCTCTACAAGCTGCCGCAGATGAGCGCCGGCGTGCTGATCGTGCCCATCTCCACCCTGATGCTGCGCTGCGCCCCCCGGGTCTATCTCGACAAGTACAGCCTGATGGTGAAGGCCGGCCAGCGTCTCAACCTGCAACAGTTGCGCGGGCGCCTGGCCGAAGCCGGCTACGTGGCGGTGGAACAGGTGCTGGAGCACGGGGAATTTGCCGCCCGTGGCTCACTGCTCGATCTCTTCCCCATGGGCAGCAACAGCCCCTATCGCATCGACTTCTTCGATGACGAGGTGGACTCCATCCGTCCGTTCGATCCCGAGACCCAGCGCTCCAGCGAACCGGTCAAGACGGTCAGCCTGCTGCCGGCCCGGGAGTTTCCCACCGACGAGGCCGCCATCGAGCTGTTTCGCGGCCAATTTCGCGAACAGTTCGAGCTGTCGCGCGCCGAGGGCTCCATCTATCAGGAGGTAAGCAAGGGGCGCTGGCCCGCCGGCATCGAATACTATCTGCCGCTCTTCTTCAGCCAGACCGCCAGCCTGTTCGATTACCTGCCGGACAACACCCTGCTGCTCACCGTGGGGGATATCTATCCCGCAGCCCAGCGGTTCTGGAACGACATAGGCCAGCGCTATGAGGACAGACGCTGGGACAACACCCGCCCGCTGCTGCCCCCTCAACAGATTTACCTGCCGGTGGAGCAGCTGTTTGCGGCGCTGGGCCACTATGGTGCCGTGCGGTTGCAAGAAGCCGCCACCGACGGCGGAGCCGGCCAGCATGATCTCCCCATAGCAGCGCTGCCGGAGCTGCAACTGGATCACAGCAAAGAGCAGCCCATGCTGGCGCTGAGCCAGTTCCTGAACAGCTTCACGGGCCGCACCCTGTTTGCGGTGGAATCCGAAGGGCGCCGGGAGGTGCTCGGCGATCTGCTGGCGCGCATATCCTTGCAACCCAAGGAGTTCCCCTCCCTCGAGGCCTTCATGGCGAGCAAGGCGCGCCACGGCCTGCTGGTGGCGCCGCTGGAGCGGGGTTTTCTGCTGCAAGAGGCCGGGCATGATGAGCTCGCCCTTATCACGGAGACAGAGCTGCTGGGCGGTAAAGTCCGCATCAAGCGAGCCCGGGAAAAGAGCAAGAACTTAAGCTCGGATGCGGTGATCCGCAACCTCGGCGAGCTAACCCAGGGCCAGCCGGTGGTGCACCTGGATCACGGGGTCGGCCGTTATCTTGGCCTCGAGACCATAGATGCCGGCGGCCTGCCCACCGAGTTCCTGACCCTGGAATATGCCGGTGGCGACAAGCTGTTCGTGCCGGTGACCAGCTTGCATCTCATCAGCCGCTACACGGGATCCGACAACCCGCCCAGCCACAAGCTCGGCGGCGAAGCCTGGGTCAAGGCGCGACGCAAGGCGGCGGAAAAGGTGCGCGACGTGGCGGCCGAGCTGCTGGATGTGTACGCCCTGCGGGCGGCGCGCCACGGTTTTGCCTTCCAGCACGACAGGGAGGCCTACCGCCAGTTTGCCGCCGGTTTCCCGTTCGAGGAGACAGAGGATCAGCTCAACGCCATCAACGCTGTGCTGGGGGACATGTGTCAGGCCAAGAGCATGGACCGGCTGGTGTGCGGCGACGTGGGCTTTGGCAAGACAGAAGTGGCAATGCGAGCCGCCTTCGTGGCGGTCCATGGCGGCAAACAGGTGGCGGTGCTGGTGCCCACCACCTTGCTGGCCCAGCAGCACTACGACAACTTCCGCGATCGCTTCGCCAACTGGCCGGTGCGGGTCGAGGTGTTGAGCCGCTTCCGCTCAGCCAAGGAGCAGAATGCCGTCATGAAAGAGCTGCGCGAGGGCAAGGTCGACATCATCATCGGCACCCACAAGCTCTTGGGCTCAGAGCTCACCTTCAAGGATCTGGGGCTGCTGGTCGTCGATGAGGAGCACAGATTCGGGGTACGCCAGAAGGAGAAAATCAAGGCGCTGCGGGCCGACGTGGATATCCTCACCCTCACGGCAACGCCGATCCCGCGCACCCTTAATATGGCAATGGCCGGCATGCGGGATCTCTCCATCATCGCCACCCCGCCCGCCAAACGGCTCGCCATCAAGACCTTCGTGCGCCAGCAGGAGCCCGCGGTCACCCGCGAGGCCGTGTTGCGTGAACTCAAGCGCGGCGGCCAGGTCTACTACCTGCACAACGACGTGGAGAGCATCGAAAAATGCGCCAGCGATCTCGCCGAGCTGGTGCCCGAAGCGCGTATCGGCATCGCCCATGGCCAGATGCGTGAGCGCGATCTCGAGCGAGTCATGTCGGACTTCTACCACCAGCGCTTCAGCCTGCTGGTCTGCACCACCATCATAGAGACCGGCATAGACGTGCCAAGTGCCAACACCATCATCATGGACCGCGCCGACCATCTGGGGCTGGCCCAGCTGCACCAGCTGCGGGGCCGGGTTGGCCGCTCCCACCACCAAGCCTATGCCTACCTGCTCACCCCCCATCCCAAGCTGATGAGCAAAGATGCGGTCAAGCGGCTCGAGGCCATCGCCTCGCTGGAAGATCTCGGCGCCGGCTTTGCGCTGGCTACCCACGATCTGGAGATCCGGGGTGCCGGCGAGCTGCTGGGTGACGATCAGAGTGGCCAGATCGAATCGGTCGGCTTCACCCTTTACATGGAGATGCTGGAGCAGGCGGTCGAGGCGCTGAAAAACGGCAAGGAGCCATCGCTGGAGCAGCTGATGAGCCAGCACACAGAGGTGGAGCTGCGCCTGCCCGCCCTGTTGCCGGAGGAGTACATACCGGACGTCAACATGCGTCTGTCCATGTACAAGCGCATCGCCAGCGCGGCGGACGAGCAGGAGCTGCGTGAGTTGAAGGTGGAGCTGATAGATCGCTTCGGCCTGCTGCCGGAGGCAACCAAAACCCTGATGGAGCTGGCCGCCTTCCGCCAGCGCGCCACGGCGCTGGGCATTCGCCGGGTGGAGATGAGCGAGCGCGGCGGTTACCTGGACTTCACCCAGGAGACCCGCGTCAACCCTGGCTATCTGGTCAAGCTGCTCTCCGAGCAGCCGCGCATCTACAAGATGGATGGGCCGACCCGCTTGCGCTTCCAGGTGCCGACCCCGGACCGCGCCATGCGCCTGAAACTGGTGGACGGCCTGCTGGCGGATCTAGCCAGCCATACCAGTCACTGAGGCAAGCAACCTCACCCAAACAAAACGGGAGCCATCATGGCTCCCGTTTTTTATCTGCTCATCGCAGGCACGACATCCGGGCATCAACCCTGATTGGCAGGATCCTCATGGGCGGAAAACTCCCGCATGAAGGCTTCGGCCCGCTCCACCATCTTGGTGGAACCGACGAAGTAAGGGGTGCGCTGGTGCAGTGCGGTGGGCTGGATATCCATGATCCGGCCAAAGCCGTCGGACGCCTTGCCACCGGCCTGCTCCACCAGAAACGCCATGGGATTGCACTCGTAGAGCAGGCGCAGCTTGCCGTTCGGGGAGTTGGTGCCGGACGGATAGATATAGATGCCGCCCTTGAGCAGGTTGCGATGGAAGTCCGATACCAGGGAGCCGATGTAACGGGAGGTGTAGGGCCTGTGAGTCGCCTCGTCCCGCTCCTGGCAATATTTGAGGTACTTCTTCACCCCGTCCGGGAACTTGATGTAGTTGCCCTCGTTGATGGAGTAGATCTTGCCCTCCTCCGGGATGCGGATGTTCTCGTGGGAGAGGCAGAAGCAACCGATGGAAGGATCGTAGGTGAAGCCGTTGACGCCAAAGCCGGTGGTGTAGACCAGCATGGTGGAGGAGCCGTAGACCACGTAACCGGCGGCGACCTGGCGGTTGCCCGGCTGCAGGAAATCTTCCAGAGTGACACCGGCACCGGGCGTGCTGACGCGGCGGTAGATGGAGAAGATGGTACCGACCGATACGTTGACATCTATGTTGGAGGAGCCGTCGAGGGGATCGATCAGCACCACGTATTTGGAGTGACGGGAGAGCTCGGAATCGAAGGAGACGAAATCCTCCTCCTCTTCGGAGGCCATGCCGCACACTTCGCCGCGCGCCTCCAGCGCCGCCTTGAAGCGCTCGTTGGCGTACACATCCAGCTTCTGCTGCACCTCGCCCTGCACGTTTTCAGCGCCCATGGAGCCGATGATGTCTGCCAGCCCCGCCTTGTTGATCTCCCGGTTCACCACCTTGGCGGCCAGGCGGATGGAACTGAGCAATGAGGTCAGCTCCCCGGTCGCGGTGGGATAATCCGCCTGCTTTTTGACGATGAACTCGCCCATGGTGATCATGTTTCGCATTATTGTTCCTTTAAGATCGTTTCCGTTGGCTTTGAAAACGTTTGCACACGTCAACAAAAAAAGTGCCGATCCTCGGCAGCCTTGTTTTGTAACCTAATGTAACGCCTGTTTTTTGTTTTTGCAGCGAATTAAGCCGCTGGATAAATGCGCACCCTGGCCGTCGAGCCCCTGTCAAAACCCCCTTTAATCGGTGCCAATCGGTGACTTTCACCATGTTAATTCGTGGTGAAAAGTCACGAACAGGCCGCCATGGTGGGTGCAACAGCCCACTTGGCCCCCTATCTGGGTAGCGGACGGCAAGGTCAGCGTCCCCCTCTTGAGATCTCCAGATCAATCCAGCACACTGGCCAGGCTTTGGAAGCAAAAAAACATAAGGATATTCAATGAAAAGGACACTCATTGCCGGCACGGTTGCCGCCCTGTTCGCGTTACCCGCCCTGGCCGCCCAGGTACCGCCCGGCACCAAGCTGCTAGCCGCCGATCAACAAACCTTCGTGCGCAACATAGGCACTGAACCCGCCTCCATCGATCCCCAGATGGTGGAAGAGAGCGCGGGCAGCGACATAGTCAACGATCTGTTCGAGGGGCTCTACACCCTGGATGGCGACGGCAAGCTGCAAGCCGCCGGCGCCCTTGGCTACGAGCTCGACAGCACGGGCACCGTCTACACCTTCAAGCTCAGACCCGAGGCCAAATGGTCCAACGGCGAGCCGGTCACGGCGGCAGATTATGTTTATGGCTGGCAGCGGGCGGCGGATCCCAGAAACGCCTCCAACTACGCCTGGTTCATCGAGCTGACCGGCGTCACCAACGCCAGTGATGTGGTGCAGGGCAAGAAGAGTCCGGATACCCTCGGCATCAAGGCACTCGATGCCCATACCCTGCAGATCACCTTAAAGAACCCTGTGCCCTTCTTCCTCAAAACCCTCTCTCACTACACCACCTTCCCGGCGCCGAAGGCGACCATAGAGAAGTTCGGTCATGAGTGGGTCAAGCCTGGCAACATAGTCTCCAACGGCGCCTTCGTGCTCAAGGAGTGGACCCCCAACGAGCGCCTCATCTCCGAGCGCAACCCCCATTACTGGGACAACCAGCATACAGTGCTGAACAAGGTGCTCTATCTGGAGATAGTCTCGGACACCGCCGCCTACAACCGCTATCGCGCCGGTGAGCTGCACTACACCACGTATCCGCTGGAGCAGTACAAGCAGCTCAAGAGCCAGAGCCCGGAGGAGCTGATCAATGCCCCGCTGCTCGCCACCTATTACTATGTGTTCAACACCCAGCGCAAACCGTTCGACAATCCCAAGGTGCGCAAGGCACTGTCGCTGGCCATCGACAGAGACACCATCACCGAGAAGATCCTGGGACAGGGTCAGATCTCCGCCTTCAGCCTGACCCCGCCGAGCGTCGACGGCTTCGAACTCAAGCGCCCTGCCAGCCAGTTGCTGAGCAAGGAAGAGAGGATCAAGCAGGCGAAAGCGTTGCTGAGCGAGGCGGGCTACGGCCCGGGCAAGCCGCTGGATGTGGACATCCTCTACAACACCAGCGAGGGGCACAAGAAGATAGCCCTGGCCATCTCCTCCATGTGGAAGCACAACCTGGGGGTCAGCGCCAAGCTCAACAACATGGAGTGGAAAACCATGGTGTCAGTGCTCAACGAGGGGGATTTCGGCGTCAGCCGCTACTCCTGGAACGGGGATTACAACGATGCGTCGACCTTCCTCGACATCATGACCTCCAGCAGCAGCGCCAACAGCGGCAAGTGGTTCAACAAGCAGTATGATGCCCTGCTGGCCAAGGCCCATGACTCCAAGGACCCGGCCGAGCGCAACCAGCTCTATCAGCAGGCCGAGGCACTGATCGATAACGAGGCCCCCATCGCCCCCGTCTATTTCTACGTCAAGTCGCGGCTGCTCAAACCCAACATCAAGGGCTATCCCTATCAGAATCCGCAAGACGTGGTCTACTCCAAAGACCTCTATCTCATCGCGCAGTGATGCCCTGACCCCCCTGAATAGAAAGACCGCCTCGAAGGCGGTCTTTTTTTCAATCTTCCCGGCAGGCGGCCAGCGCCACCCGGCGCCGGCGCAGCACCACAGGCTGCACCAGCAGTTGCGCCAGCAAGACCCCGAGCAGTGTCATGCCGCCCCCTATCAGGTGATAACTGGTCAGCTTTTCCCCGAGCCAGCTGATGGCCAGCGCCGCCGTCATCACAGGCAACAGGTTCATGAAAATGGCGGTGCGGCTCGCCCCCAGCAGGGCTATGCCCTGCATCCAGAGCCAGGGTGACAAGGCCGAGGTAGGGATACCGGCGTAGAGGATGAGCCAGAGCGCGCGGCCATCTGGCCACTGCCCGTCCACCAGCAGGTAGAACGGGGTGAGAAACAGCAGGCTGCACAACACCTGGCCATAGAGCATGGACCAGTTGTCCAGCCCCAGATCCCACTTCTTGAGCAGCACGCTGTAGAGCGCATAAGTGCCCGCCGACAACAGCATATAGACGGAGCCGATGTGAATGCCCTGGGTGATCAAGCGGGAGGGATCCCCCTGCCCCAGCAAGATGGCCAGCCCCAGAATGGAGATGACGCCGCCGAGCAGGGCGCCCCAGGTGGGGCGCTCGCGCAGCAGCCAGATGCTGAGCAACACAGTCATCAGCGGAGTCAGCCCCATCATCAGGCCGATTTCGGTCGCCCCCAGGGTTTGCGCCGCGTAGTAACCGAAGGTCTGGTTCAACACCATGCCGAGCAGGGCCAGCGCCGCCAGCTGGTAGAAGCCGGCCCGCAGCTTGGCGCGATCCCGCCAGGCGCGGTGCGCGAGGAAAGGCGTCAATATGATGGCGGCCACCATCCAGCGCGACCAGGCCAGCGCCGCGGGTGAGAGCACGCCCACCGCCAACTTGCTGACGATGGCGTTGCCGGCCCAGATGGCCATGCAGGAGAAGGGAAACAAGAAGGCAAGGGGCATCACTATATCCAGAAGAAAGCAGCGGGTATTTCCGGCGGGAAGTATAGAGAGGCAAACAGGATTAGCAAGTGCTTGCCGGCCTTGCCGATGCAGGCGGGTTTGAAACGGAATCGAACAGAGCCAACTTGGGCAGGTCAGGGCCAAAAACAATCATGCCCGCACGGTGGCGGGCATGAAGCGTCTGGATGGGATAGTGAAAGTATCACGCCGCATCCATGTGCAGTCTGGAGATCATGGCGTTGACCTCGACCACGGTCTGGCGGTGGGGAATGTCAGCTGGCGTTGGCATCATCAGCAAGCCTGACTGGAAATCAAAACGCCCCCTGCCGTGGATATATATCCGTCCCTTGAAGAAGGTTTTGACATGTTTTGCCACCATCAGCGGCAGGTACTTCTTGAACACTCTCATCGTTTGCAACCTCTTGCAGTTGTATCCGTATGACAGCAGCTTCTGCGAAATAATTCCGTAAATTCTATATAAAAATCCGGAAAAATCGCGACTCTCTTCCCCAAAAAACCAATTTATAACTTTTTATTAACTTTTAGCGTATTGTATGTGGTCCTTCCAGCCAGAGCAAGACCCCCTTGTCATCTTGCCACTCGATGCAGGCCAGACCCGAGGTGGCAAACATGGGCGCACCCGCCGCCGGACAGAGGCTCTGCACCAGATAACCCACCAGCGGCAGGTGGCTGACCATCAAAATATTGTCATGTGTTGCCGCCAACGCAGTGAGATAACTCGCGACAAACGCCGGGTCGCCATAGGGGGTGATCTCGCTGCTCTCCTCGACCCTGGCGGCCTTGGGTAATTCACTGCATATGCTCTGCCAGGTTTGTCTGGCACGCAGGTAATTGCTGTGAACCACCAAATCCAGTTCGCCATCCAGCTGAGGGGCCAGCCAACTGGCCATGTGAATGGACTCTTCGATGCCCTGCTCGGTCAGTGGACGCTGTTCATCTGTTTTCGCATTCATGCCAGCCTGGCCATGACGCATTATGTAGATTTTCATTACAACCTCGCCCAAGGGGCCTGTTTTGATAGCGGGGGGATCTTACCCCGCCATGCCGGGGGAAACAATTGCGCTACCTCTCAGAAAAGGGTTTGCCTCACTGGATAGCGGGGTCGATAATCATGTTTAAATTCAAATAAATCCAACATGAGTCACGCCCCAATGAGCCCATATGCCAGTCCTAATGACCATCGGCAGTACCACTATCTGGAGCTGGCAAACCGGCTCAGGGTCTTGTTGATCTGCGATCCCGATACCGACAAGTCTGCCGCGTCCCTGGCCGTCAACACCGGTCATTTCGACGATCCGGCCGATCGGCAGGGGATGGCTCATTTCCTTGAGCATATGCTGTTCCTTGGCACTCGTACTTATCCCAAGCCTGGTGAGTACCAGCAATTTATGAGCCGTCATGGCGGCAGCAACAATGCCTGGACCGGCACCGAGTTCACCAACTTCTTTTTCGAGATAGACAACGGCTTCTTCGAGGCCGGGCTCGACCGTTTTTCCCAGTTCTTCATCTGCCCCACCTTCACCCCCGAGTGGGTGGACAAGGAGCGCAACGCGGTCGACTCAGAGTACCGCCTCAAGCTGCAGGACGATGTGCGCCGCAGCTACCAGGTACATAAAGAGACGGTCAACCCGGCCCACCCCTTCTCCAAGTTCTCGGTCGGCAACCTGGATACCCTGGCGGATCTGCCCGGTCGGGATCTGCGCGCCGATCTCATCCGGTTCTACGAATCTCACTACAGCGCGGATCGCATGGCGCTGGTGATGATCTCGCCTGAATCCATAAAGACCCAGATGGCTTGGTGCGATCGCTTTTTCGCTCCCATTTTGAATCGCAATTTGGGAATACCGACCCTGACGACCCCCCTCTATCGCCTCGACGATCTCGGCATCCGCATCCGCATCAATCCGGTCAAGGAGACCCGCAAGCTGGCGCTGACCTTCCCGCTGCCCAACGTCGACGAGTTTTATGACAAAAAACCCCTCACCTTCCTGAGCCACCTCATCGGCTATGAAGGGGATGGCAGCCTGCTCTCCCTGCTGAAAGCGAAAGGCTGGGTCAACCAGCTCTCAGCCGGCGGCGGCATCAGCGGTGCCAACTTCAAGGATTTCGGGGTGAGTTTCGGCCTCACACCGCTCGGGCTCGAACACGTCAACGAGATAGTGGCCGCCCTGTTCGGCTATCTGAAGCTCATCGAGCGCGGCGGGGTGGAAAACTGGCGCTACGACGAGAAGCGCACAGTGCTCGAGTCGGCGTTCCGCTTCCAGGAGCGGGGCCGGGCCCTCGACACCGTCTCCGGGCTGGTGTTGAACCTGTTCAGCTACACGCCCGAGGATCTGCTGTACGGCGACTACATGATGCGCGAGTACGACGAGGCGCTGATCCGCCGCCTGCTCGCCAAGCTCACGCCACACAACCTGCGCATGACCATCACGGCGCCTGAGCTGGCCACGGATCGCCTGGCCCGCTGGTATCAGACGCCCTATGGCGTCGACGTCATCACGGAGGCGGAGAAGATCCACTGGCAGCAGAGCGAGCCTGAACCGGCCCTCGCCCTGCCCTTGCCGAACCCCTTTATCAGCAGCCGGCTCGATCCGCGCCAGCCGGCGCTGCAGGCCGACATGCCCGCCTGCCTCATCGACAGGCCAGGGTTTCGACTCTGGCATCTGCACGAGCATCAGTTCAGCGTGCCCAAGGGCAACCTCTACATCTCCATCGACAGCGAGCACGCGGTCAAAAGTCCGCGCCACATCGCCATGGCCAGGCTCGCGGTGGAGCTGCTTACCGATCACCTCAACGCCCTCACCTACCCGGCTGAGCTGGCGGGGCTCGGCTACCAGATCTATGCCCACCAGGGCGGTTTTACCATCAACCTGAGCGGTTTTGCCGACAAGCAGCCGCTGCTGCTCGACATGATCCTCGGCAACCGCACCCTGGGCTATCCGGATCCGGGCCGCTTCGCCGAGATAAAAGAGCAGCTCATCCGCAACTGGGACAACCAGTCCAAGGCACGCCCCATCTCCCAGCTGTTCAACCAGCTCACCAGCCTGTTGCAGCCGAACAACCCGCCGTTCGAGCAGTTGCTGCGCCATCTGCGCACAGTAGAACTTGGCGAGATGCCGGCGTTTGTCGCCCAGCTGTTTGGCGAGGTGCACATAGAAGCCCTGGTACACGGTGACTGGGACGCCGCCGAGGCGCTCGAACTGGCCGCCCTGCTGGAACGTCATCTCGGTGCCAACAGCCAGCCCAGTGCCGAGACCCGCCGCCCGCTCATCGCCATCCAGGACAGGGGGACGCTCATTCGCGAGCAGGGTTGTGAACACGAAGACTCGGCGCTGCTGGTCTACTACCAGTCCCGCACCACCCGGGCACGGGATCTCGCCTGCTTCACCCTGGCCAACCACATAATGTCATCCACCTTCTTTCACGAGCTGCGCACCCGCCAGCAGCTCGGCTACGTGGTGGGAGCCGGCAACCTGCCCCTCAACCGCCACCCCGGCCTCATCTTCTATATCCAGTCGCCGGTGGCAGGTCCCCAACACCTGCTGGATGCGGTGGAAGAGTTCATCGATCTCTTCCCGCTGGCCATGCTGGAGCTCACCGAGCAGCAATGGCAAGACAGCAAGGTAGGCCTGCAGGCCCAATTGAGCGAGCGGGATGCCAACCTGCGCAGTCGCGGCCAGCGGCTCTGGGTCAGCATAGGCAACAAGGACCTGGGCTTCGATCAGCGCGAAAGGGTGTGCGAGGAGGTGGGCATGCTGAGCCGCGCCGATCTGGTGCGCTTCATCATACAGTTGCGTTCACGCACCTCGGATCGGCTGATCCTCTGCAGTTATGGCCAGGGCCATGAACACGACGAGCGCATCACGGGCCAGTTTATCGATGACCCCAGGGCGTTTCGGCTCAACGCCAGCACCTTCGAGGCCTGAGCAGGCATGCTTGCCCATCAGCCAATCCCGCCCAATAAAAAGCCGACCCCTGGGGGTCGGCTGGAAAAACCATAATCAATTGCGACCTAAGCCGCCAAAAGTGAACATGAGCGTGAAAATCAGACACTGAGTTGATGATCGGCCATATGGTTCAAACCAGAGCTCATCTGCCGATGCCAACAGTGATTGAGAAACAGGCTCATCTTAGGGATTAGCCTCCCTTGCCACGTTGATCTATGTCAAAGGAGGTAGCAAAGAGTCGGTGACCTGCGGCTTTGTCGCGCGGGATCACACTTTCAGCCGCCCCTCAGCCCCGGCGGATCAGGCGATAGGCCACTTCATCGAAATAGGAGAGCTGACCGGAGAGCACCCTGGGGTGATCCACCTCTGCCGCCCTGCCCAGCACCTCCACCCGAAAATCGCGCTCAAACAGGGTGCGCACTTCCATCTCCCCCACCGAGAAGGGCGGCTGTTTCTGCTGCTCCGGCTGATATTCCAGGGTCACCAGCAGGATCTGGCCACCGGTTTCCATCAGACGGCTCATCAACTCCGCATACTGGCGGCGCATCTGCGTCGGCAAGGCGATCAGGGCGGCCCTGTCATAGGCCAGCCGATAGCGACGGCCCAAGTCGGGGGCGGCAAAAAAGTCCCCCTGATGGATGCGCAGGGAGCCGTGCTGATGACACTGATAGGGGCCCAGCTCGCTGAGAGTATCGGTGAGCTGGTTTTCACTGAAAAACTGCTCGATGGCGAGCGCCGAGAGCTCGAAGCCATTGATGGGGTGGCCCAGGCCATTGAGCCAGAGCATGTCGCGGGATTTGCCGCACAGGGGCACCAGCACGGGTTCATCCTGTTGCTGGGCAGACCACCAGGATTGCAGCCAGCGATTGAAGTCTGCCTGATGAAAGCCAATCCGGTTATCTTCCCAACGCTGATGCCAAAACGCAGCTTCCATCCTAATACCCCTGTTATCTGAAGATGCCTCAATATCACAACTTAACCCGGCGCACGCAAGCCTTGCACCGGGCCTATGGGTGATTTTTGCCAGAAAAACGATTGCAACATGAAAAGACGCGCCAAGGCGCCTTTTTGACATCTTTGTGTCATGAGGATGTGCTGCGTGCTGTGCAGCCCCTGCTCGCCGTCAGTCAGATGCCCGCTCATCGCGCAGGCTCAGGCACAAACGGGCTCGGCCGTCATCATGGCCGCCACCACCGCTATCCTGGCCGAGATCTGCGCGAACGAGGGACGCTGCGACACCTGCTCGCAGAGGCATGCCCGAGCCAACAGGGCCAGATCCTTCAGCACCTCGCTCTGCGGCTGGCAGCGCGCCAGCAACTCGTCCAGCAGGCACCCAAAGGCCCTCACCTCTATCCGCTCCAGCCCCTCGGCCAGCACGCATTCCGTGCGGTCGTAACAAGAGGCCGCGCCAAAATCGCCGAGCAGCACCCGGCCCTTCCCTTGCAAGGAGTGCAGTATGTTATGGCCATAGAGATCGCCGTGCATGATGCCCCGCTCATGCAGATGCCCCGCGGCAGCCGCTATGCCCTGCGCCATGGCGAGCACGGCGGTCGGGGTGAACGACAACCCTGCCGGATAGACGTCTCGGGTGCAGGAGTCCAGGCTCGGCGGCCCCGCCAGATTGGCAAACGTTGGGTCTATCAGCGCCATCACCAGCGCCGGCATGCCGGAGGGGTGATCAGCCACCCGCCCCAACACCCTGATGAGGTTGGGATGGGTGCCGGCCGCCAGCGACGCCGCCATCTCGCAGTGAGGCAAGCCATCGCTGGTCACGGCCCCCTTGAACAGCTTGACCGCCACCGAGCTCGGCCCGTCACCCTGCAGTCCGTCACAGGTGATGCGGGTAGCACTATGGATCACGCCAGAGGCCCCCTGCCCCAGCAACTCACCCAACTCAAGCGCCAGCCACGGCACTGTGGCGATATGAGCCACATGATCCGCATCGATGGCCCGCGCCTCCTCCCCCTCACTAAAGGGGTTGCCGGAATAGGCGAGCCAGGAAAGGCGTGGCAGCGTGAGCAGCCAGTCGGGGAAGCGTTCGATCCGGTTGGCGGCGACGCGCAGCAGTTCGAGTCGATGGCAATTGGCCAGTGTCTCTGGCAAGGCGGTCAAGCGGTTGCCCGCCAGCATCAGCTTTTGCAGGGCGGCGCACTGACCCAACTCATCGGGCAGTTGCTCGATGGCGTTGTCGGTCAGGATCAGCCAGCGCAACCCCACTGGCAGCGACGCGGCGGAAACCGTGGCAATCCGGTTGGCCTTGAAGCCCACCATGGTGAGTGCCGGGCAGCGCCCCAGCACCTCGGGCAACTCGGTGAAACGGTTCTCGGAGCAGAAGATGATGCGCAGTTTGGTGACCCCAGCCAACTCGTCCGGAAGGGCGCTTAGCTGGTTGCCGGTGAGATCCAACACCTCCAACGTCTCTTTAAGGCTGAGGATCTCGGGGGGGAACTCCGTCAGATGTTCACAAAGCTTCAGATGGCGGGCGCCACAGAGTTCACCCGCGCGCAGCTGTTCCAGAGTATGCATAACCGTTTCTCAATCCTGATGACCGCTCTGACGGCGCAACCAGCCATCAGCGCGCACCGAACCTGCGTCCGGCGGTTTTAAAGGGGGGGCATTATAAAGAATTCGGGGCGCAGATCGCCCCTTTTGTTGCCACGAAGGCCTGCATCGACTTGTAGCAAAGCGACATGGGGACAAAGAGAGCAAGATCCGGGTCGTGTCAGCGAGGGCCAGTTGCCATAGTAGGGTCAAACCAGAGTGGTTCGAACCCGTTGAGGTTCCAACCCACTGCCAACCCTGAGCGCCACTCAATCCGGCGCACAACACCCTCAGCGAGGGAACTGCCATGTCATTACTGTCCAACAAGGTCGCCATCATCACCGGAGCCAGCTCCGGCATCGGCCGCGCCAGCGCCATCCTGTTTGCCCGCGAAGGAGCCAGCGTCGTCGTTGGTGCCCGCCGCCAGCCAGAGCTGGATCTGCTGGTGGAGGAGATCCGCCATGAGGGTGGTCAGGCGGTAAGTCTGGCGGGAGATGTGAAAAGCGAGACTTACGCCCGCGATCTGGTGGATCTCGCGCTGACCCGTTTCGGCGGGCTCGATATCGCCTTCAACAACGCCGGCAGCACGGGAACGCCGGGCAACGTACAGGAGCTTGAGCTGGCGCAGTGGCAGGAGACCCTGGATACCAACCTCACCAGCGCCTTTGTGGGGGCCAAGTACCAGATCCCTGCCATGCAGGTGCGTGGCGGCGGCTCGCTTATCTTTACCTCCACCTTCGTCGGCCATACCCTGGGTCTGCCCGGCATGGCGGCCTATGCAGCAAGCAAGGCGGGCCTCATCGGCCTGACTCAGGTGCTGGCCGCCGAGTATGGGGCGCAAGGGGTGCGGGTCAACGCCCTGCTGCCGGGGGGCACCGACACCCCCATGGGGCGGGCCTTTACCAATACGCCACAGAGTCTCGCCTTTGTGCAGAATATGCATGCCCTCAAACGGCTGGCCCAACCGGAGGAGATCGCCCGCTCGGCACTCTATCTGGCGTCCGATGCATCGAGCTTTACCACCGGCATTGCCCTGCTGGCCGATGGTGGGGTATCTATTTGTCGCACATGACCTTGTCGCACCCAAGATCCTGCGGCTGCAAACTTATTGTGAGAGCGCCTTATGTCTGATTACGCCCGCATCGCCGATGCCATCCGTTTTATCGCAAGCCAGGTGGCGCGCCAGCCCACCCTGGACGAGATAGCGGCGCACGTGCACTTAAGTCCCTTTCACTTCCAGCGGCTGTTCAGCCGCTGGGCCGGGGTTACCCCGAAGCGCTATCTGCAGGTGCTGACCCTGGAGCGGGCCAAGGCGCTGCTGCAGGAGTCGCGCCCGCTGCTGGAGGTGGCCGATACCCTGGGCCTTAGCAGCGGCTCGCGGCTCTACGATCACTTCGTGCAGCTCGAAGCGGTGACGCCGGGCGAGTACAAACAGCGCGGGGCCGGGCTGGTTATCGAACACGGGGTGCACGACACCCCCTTCGGTCAGGCGTTCGTCGCCCTGACCCCGCGGGGTGTGTGCAACTTCTCGTTTCTCGATGACCAGGCCCCACAGGCGCCGCTGACCGCCCTCACCCAGAGCTGGCCTGCGGCAGAGCTGCGAGAATCGCCGTCACGCACCCAGGGAGTCATCAACACCATGTTCGATGGCAGCAAGACGGCGGATCGTCCCATCTCCTTGCACGTGAGCGGCACCAACTTTCAGATCAGCGTCTGGCGGGCGCTGCTGCAGATCCCGCCAGCCAAGGTGGTGAGCTATGCCCAGGTAGCGAGCGCCGTCGGCAATCCCAAGGCCGCCCGCGCAGTGGGGCTGGCTGTGGGCGCCAACCCCGTCGCCTTGATGATCCCCTGCCACCGGGTCATCCAGCAAAACGGCAAACTCGGCGGCTATCACTGGGGCGAAACCCGCAAACAGGCGATACATGTCTGGGAAGCTGCGAGGTATGAGTGAACGTGGCTTTTTTCTGCTCGCCCTGATGGGGGGAGAAACAGGACTGTTGGTTGTGAGTCAGCAGACAATCAGGTAGCGCCAGACAAGCGTGCGGCGATATAAAGCACACAAATAGCGGTGCAATTTCATTGCACCCTACGACACTCTAAATAGCGGAGGAATACCCCAGCCAGATTAACATTTCTCTGGTGAAGTAAGAGTTTCAATACGATCTTGATGTGATAGACAAACGTCAATTCCGTACTCAGTCAACTTGTAGCTAAAATATTCATTACCATTAAAATCAGAACTATTTAATTTTTCGATCATACCTGAACGGGTGAGTTTTATTATAGCTAAGTTGATTTTTGCCGAACTTAAATCATATTTAATAAAACAGTTATACAAATCCCAACTAACGCAACCTTCAACATCTGAGTTTACAGACTCAAGCAACACAGACAATGTGATCATATCTGTGTCGGTGAGCGTTGCTAATTGAGCATTTACATCAATGCGTGGTTTTTCCTGAACAGAATCAAGTTCAAGCAAACCTTGTGCTTTGAAAGCTCGTTTGATTTGTGTAGCGGAATAATTGAGAGATGACGCTAAGTCTTCGTCACTTCTGTTTGCATCAAAATCAGTTGGAGTAATACCTAGAAGATCACTTGGAAAATGTAAGTCAACGCCACGTGGTTTTACAATAAAACACCGGTTCTTTCCAATTGCACCAATAAACAAACCAAGTTCAAAAACAACGTTATCTCTTACAACATACTTTTCTCTAGATCTGATAATTGTCAGATCATCAGGAGAGAAAATAAAAATAGAGAAATCCACAGACTTAGCTTTTGAAATCAAGTCATCAAGAGCGTTACTCGAAATATTAAATGTACCATTCCGCCATATTGTAACTTCTGCATCAAACTCTAAGTTTTCAGCAATTGCATCTGCTATAGGTAGGCTTTCAACAGATGAACCGATAAATACTCTTGGCTTTCTCATTGTTTCTCCAATCTTTTGTTAAAATTATCCAGAAAAAGCTGGAACGAAGTGAATAATTTATTAAATGTTATTTATTGAAATATGTCTCTAATACATTACCTGATGCCTCATCAACTCTGCAGTTGAATCCCGCAAAATTTCCTACCCATAATGGAGATTCACTTGTAATGTAAGTGTAGGCATCAACAGTACCTTGACTAATATCTGATGCCCGCCAAATAAAACTCCCTGCACGAGCATAACAAAATAGGTTTCGAGCCGGGCTATTTCGCTCAAAGGCCATCCAGTCATATATGACCAAAACGTGTTCGTTAATCAGTGATGCACTGAGGACTGGATATTCGCCTTTAAAGCGAACACCATCACCTTCGATCCAATTTTCATGCACTGTAAGCTTCATGTGACCTCTAATGGCGATTAAATGGGAAGCGGTACAGGTCAGTTTACTGAGCTTGCCATATAACTCTGCGGCTACTCTAGCTTGACGCAAAAAGGCTGTTACCGAACCAGTATGCTAGCGAGCAAGGAAGATAAGAAAAAGTGTGAGATGACAGTTTCCTGAGCAAGATCAACAAATTAATTAACAAGTACAAATACCGACCTCATAGCAGCTCTACCGGACCGTAAATAAGAAAGACGCCCTAAGGCGTCTTTCTTATTTACAGGATTTAGAGCAAAAAGGTTAGAGGCTATTCCCCCTCTCAGCCTTGCCCCGCAACCAAATCAGATCGGGGTAATGGAGGTGATATGAGCAGAACCATCCAGAGGCTGGAAGATCTGCACCACGGCTTCCCCGTGGATCGGGTTGGGCAGCGGCACCGTGGTTTTGCATTTGAAACGGTAGTTGGTACCGGCGACGACCTGGGTGGATACTTCGAAGGGTTGGTACTGCACCCCGACAAATCCTTTCAATGCCAGGTCAAATACCGCCTGATCTTTTGCGCTCAGCTTGTGGTATGCGGTCCATCCACCCAACAACACTGCTTGTTCTGACATAACAAACCCTCCGTGATCTCTTGTCCCTACTCGTTTGGCTGTTCGGGTTCCGCCCCGTTTATTCAAGTGGTGTCCGGACTCCACCGGGGGCCATACCAGATATCGGTATGTCAGGTGCCGACAGTGCGCATGAAGACTTTGTTGTCGCCACCCTCCCCTGCTGCCACGGCCGCCGCCTCACAGCACCGGTCTCAATTGGCATGGCAGAGCCTAGTGCGAGATCCATAAAACACCTCCTGTCATATCTGACAGGGGCAAGGGGGCGAGAAAGCGGCTAGCGAGCGGAAAATTGAGGCGCAAACGATTGGAAAAAGAAAAGACGCCGCAAGGGCGTCTTTTTTGCATTTTTATGCTCGAAAGGCAGAAGGGCGTTAGCCACTTATTCCCATTCGATGGTTGCGGGCGGCTTGCCGGAGACGTCGTACACCACGCGGGAGATGCCATTGATCTCGTTGATGATGCGATTTGACACATGACCCAGGAAGTCGTAGGGCAGGTGGGCCCAGTGGGCGGTCATGAAGTCGATGGTCTCGACGGCGCGCAGGGCGATCACCCAGTCATATTTGCGACCATCGCCCATGACGCCGACGGAGCGCACCGGCAGGAAGACGGCGAACGCCTGGCTGACCTGGTTGTAGAGGTCGGCCTTGCGCAGCTCTTCGATAAAGACCGCATCGGCCTTGCGCAGCAGATCGCAGTACTCTTTCTTCACTTCGCCAAGCACGCGCACGCCCAAACCGGGGCCCGGGAAGGGGTGACGGTAGAGCATGTCGTAGGGCAGACCCAGCTCCAGACCGACACGACGTACTTCGTCCTTGAACAACTCGCGCAGCGGCTCGACCAGACCCATCTTCATCTCGGCCGGCAGGCCGCCGACGTTGTGGTGGGACTTGATGACGTGGGCCTTGCCGGTCTTGCTGGCGGCCGATTCGATCACGTCCGGATAGATGGTGCCTTGTGCCAACCAGCGGGCATTTTTCAGCTTCTTGGCTTCGTCGTCGAATACCTCAACGAAGACACGGCCGATGATCTTGCGCTTGGCTTCCGGCTCATCTTCGCCAGCCAGGGCGGAGAGGAAGCGCTCTTCGGCTTCGACCTTGATGATGTTGAGACCAAAGTGATCGCCAAACATCTCCATCACCTGCTCACCCTCGTTCAGGCGCAGCAGACCGTTGTCGACGAAGACGCAGGTCAGGCGCTCGCCGATGGCACGGTGTACCAGCATGGCGACCACGGAGGAGTCGACACCGCCGGAGAGGCCCAGGATCACCTCGTCGTCACCCACCTGCTCGCGGATGCGGGCAACGGCGTCGTCGATGATGGTGGCCGGGGTCCACAGGCATTCGCAGCCGCAGATGTCCTTGACGAAGTGCTCCAGCATGCGGGCACCCTGACGGGTGTGGGTCACTTCCGGGTGGAACTGCACGCCGTAGAAGCCCTTGGCCTCGCACGCCATGGCGGCATGGGGGCAGGTGGCGGTCTGGGCTATGGTGGTGAAGTCGGCCGGGATGGCGGTGACCTTGTCGCCGTGGCTCATCCAGACGTCCAGCAGCGCATTGCCGTTGGGGGCGATGGCATCTTCGATGCTGCGCAGCAGGGCATTGGTCTGGCCCAGCACTTCCACCTGGGCATAACCGAATTCACGTTCGGTGGAGGATTGCACCTTGCCACCCAGCTGCTCGGCCATGGTCTGCATGCCGTAGCAAATACCGAACACCGGCACACCGGCGTTGAACACATAGGCGGGGGCACGGGGACTGCCGGCCTCGGTCACGGATTCCGGGCCGCCGGAGAGTATGATGCCGTTGGGATTGAATTCGCGGATCTGCTCTTCGGTCACATCCCAGGCCCACAGTTCGCAGTAGACGCCGATTTCCCGGACACGACGGGCGATAAGCTGGGTGTACTGGGAACCGAAGTCCAGGATCAGGATACGGTGCTGGTGAATGTCTTTAGTCATTTTATTCCTGCATCAGGCTGGTGTGGGGATAAAAACTGGTGGAGAAACGGGGCCGCAGCCCCGTTTTATCAGCCCATCCGATAGTTGGGGGCTTCTTTGGTAATGGTCACATCGTGGACGTGGGACTCTTTCATCCCGGCACCCGAGATGCGCACGAACTCAGCCTTGGTGCGCATGTCGTCAATGGTGGCGCAGCCGGTCAATCCCATGGAGGAGCGCAGGCCGCCCATCTGCTGGTGAATGATCTCTTTGAGGCGGCCCTTGTAGGGTACGCGCCCTTCGATCCCTTCCGGCACCAGCTTGTCGGCGGCGTTGTCGGTCTGGAAGTAACGGTCGCTTGAGCCCTTGGACATGGCGCCCAGAGAACCCATGCCACGGTAGGACTTGAAGGAGCGGCCCTGATAGAGCTCGATGTCGCCCGGCGCCTCTTCGGTACCGGCAAACATGGAGCCCACCATGACGCAGCTGGCGCCAGCGGCGATGGCCTTGGCCACGTCGCCGGAGAAGCGGATGCCGCCATCGGCAATCACGGGCACGCCAGTGCCTTCCAGCGCGTCAACGGCGTCGGAGATGGCAGTGATCTGGGGGACGCCGACACCGGTCACGATGCGGGTCGTACAGATGGAGCCAGGGCCGATACCAACCTTGACGGCATTGACACCAGCGGCGACCAGCGCCAGGGCGCCAGCGGCGGTGGCCACGTTGCCACCTATGATTTGCAGGTCAGGATAGGCATCGCGGGTCGCCTTGATGCGATCCAGCACGCCCTGGGAGTGGCCGTGGGAGGAGTCAATCAGCAGCACGTCCACACCGGCTTCCACCAGGGCAGCGACGCGCTCTTCGTTGCCGGCACCGGCACCGACGGCAGCACCGACCCGCAGGCGGCCGCGCTCGTCTTTACAGGCGTTCGGCTTGCGCTCGGCTTTCTGGAAGTCTTTGACGGTGATCATGCCCTTGAGTTTGAAATCGGCGTTGACCACCAGCACCTTCTCGATACGGTGCTTCTGCATCAGGGCAACCACCTCTTCACGAGGGGCCCCTTCACGCACGGTCACCAGACGATCTTTCTGGGTCATGATCTGTTCGACTGTCTGGGAGAGATCGATCACGAAGCGCACGTCGCGGCCGGTGATGATACCAACCAGCAGGTTGCCCTCAGTCACGACAGGGTAGCCGGCGAAGCCATTCTTGTGGCTCAGCTCCTTGACCTGGGCAATGGTCATGTCAGGACGTACTGTGACGGGGTCGGTGACCACGCCGCTCTCGTACTTCTTGACCTTGCGCACTTCTGCAGCCTGCTGCTCGATGGACATGTTCTTGTGGATAAAGCCGATTCCGCCTTCCTGGGCCAGTGCGATAGCCAGACGGGCTTCGGTCACTGTGTCCATGGCAGCGGAAATCATTGGGATATTCAGGCTGATAGAGGAAGTCAGCTTGGTACGCAGATCGGCAGTATTGGGAAGAACATCGGAGTGGGCGGGAACCAACAGTACATCGTCGAAGGTTAACGCTTCTTTGGCAATCCTGAGCATGGCAATATCTCACCGTTGAGGAAGTGGGGGTGTAAAATATTGCCGACGAAGTTTACTCACCGATTGGTCACTGGTAAAGAAGTTTTTTGAATTTTTTATGGCGTAGCCCGTGTTTGACGTGCCAAAAGGCCAAAAAAACAAGATTATCAGTCCTAAACAGGCACTTTGGGGGTAGAAGAGTTGCCAGACTGCGATTTTATGCAAAGAGGCCCCCTGCTCAGTCGCCAACCCGGATCCCGAGGTTACCCCCTCGCTTGCCAAGACACTCGCCCAGGCACTCATGTTGACGCGACTCAGGCAGTTCTGACATGGCCGAGGCAACGCATGGCGGCATGCAGATCAGCCGGATCCGATGCCATGGGGAATATCGAGGTGTCCGACACTGTGTTCACTTTGACCAAACCTCGCGTATCATAATTAACATTATGAATTGAAATGGAATTTCATGATGAGCAACGGACATCATCAAGAACGCATGGCGATTACCCTGGCCGCACTGGGCGTCGTCTACGGCGACCTTGGCACCAGCCCGCTCTACGCCTTGAAGGAGAGCTTTGCCGGGCATATTGGCCTGCAGCCAACCCCTGACGATATCCTGTCGATCATCTCCCTCTTTTTTTGGACCATCATGATCGTGGTCTCATTTAAATATGTCTTGCTGGTATTGAGGGCTGATGACAAGGGTGAAGGGGGCATCTTGACCCTGGCTTCCCTGGCCTCACGCCGCCTGTCGCCCAAGGCTCGATCCCTGGCCATGTTGCTGGGGCTGATCGGGGTGGGCTTGTTCATCGGGGATGCGGTGATCACACCCGCGATTTCGGTGCTGTCTGCCGTCGAGGGCCTGCAGGTGGTTGCCCCCGAACTGGCCTCTTTCGTCTTGCCCATAACCCTCATAGTGCTGGTGATACTGTTTGGCATTCAGCATTACGGTACGGCAGGAATAGGCCGACTCTTCGGTCCCATCATGTTGCTCTGGTTTGGCGTGCTGGCAGGACTCGGGGCAAAGGAAATTGTGCAAAACCCGGCCATCCTGCAGGCCATCAATCCCCTCTATGCCCTTGATTTCATGTTCAACCGGCCAGGTGTGGCCTTCATCACCCTGGGCGCTGTCGTGCTCTGCGTCACCGGTACTGAGGCGCTTTACGCCGACATGGGCCATTTTGGCCGAGGTGCGATCCGGCTGGCATGGGGCTCGCTGGTGATGCCGTCCCTGCTGCTCAACTATTTTGGCCAGGGGGCGCTGCTGCTGCGCCGTCCTGACGCCATTGAAAACCCATTCTATCTGCTCGCCCCCACCTGGATGGCCATACCCTTATTGATCCTGGCGACCATGGCGACTGTCATCGCGTCCCAGGCCGTCATCTCCGGCACTTACTCAGTCGTACGCCAGGCGATCCTGCTCGGGTATCTGCCACGCCAGGAGATCCGCCATACCTCCGAGCATGAGATTGGCCAGATCTACCTGCCAGTGGTGAACTGGCTGCTGCTGGCCGGCATAGTACTGGTGATATTCTGGTTCAGAAGCTCCAGCAATCTGGCCGCCGCCTATGGCATAGCGGTGACAGGCACCATGGCGATCACCACCCTGCTGTTGATGGTGGTCGCCGCCCATCGCTGGAAATGGCCAACCTGGCTGATCGTGATCGCGGGAGCGCCACTCCTGCTGGTCGATGTCACCTTCTTTGCCGCCAATACCACCAAGTTCCTGGCCGGCGGCTGGTTGCCCATCCTGTTTGCGCTGTTGACCATAGTGGTGATGACCACCTGGAAACGGGGTCGCGAGCTGGTTCTCGACAAGCTTGAGCACAAGTCACTGGCGCTGAAAGGGTTTGTCGACAACATGCTGGCTCATCCACCACTGCAGGTACCGGGGACGGCCGTGTTCCTCTCCAAGTCGATGCAGGTTGTGCCCCATGCCATGCTGCACAACCTCAAACACAACAAAATCATGCACGAGCGGGTCATTTTTCTGACCATACAGATAAAGGATGAGCCCTGGTTGTCCTTCAAGGAGCGCATCCTTCTCACCCACCTCGGGGAGGGGTTCTGGCAGGTTGTGGCGCACTTTGGTTACAAGGAAGCCCCTTCCATCGAGGAGATCTTCCAAGCCTGTGCCCAGCAAGATCTGAAGGTCTCCATGCGCGATGCCTCCTTCTTCCTCTCTCACGAAAATCTGGTCAGTACCGACCTGCCCGGCATGGCGCGCTGGCGGGAAGGCTTGTTCGTCTGGATGAATCGCAACTCCCTCAAGGCGACCGACTTCTTCCATATCCCGGCCAACCGGGTGGTGGAGCTGGGAGTATTGCTGGAGCTGTGACTGATAGCCCGATGCCCGATGCACACCTCCAGATGGCACTCGACCCAGTTCACCCGGCCAGCGCAGACCGGATCCCGCGCGACAGGGAACAGCCCGGCCAGCATCTGGCGATTGTGTCACTCGATTAAAATGCGATTGATAATGGTTGTTGTTTGTGATTGGCATCATCAGGCATGCTAGTGCCCTGTACTGGCTCTACCACACTAGCCGTTTGAGTATGAACATGAAGATTTGGAATGGAGGGCTGTGATGGATGCCTGCAGCCCGAGGCCAACACTGCCCACCGCACACCCAGGATCCGCCCGCCTCGCTTGCCTTGCCATCACGGTCGTCCTGCATCTTGCCGCCTTCTGGTGGCTCTATGAACACCAGCCTGCGCCCATCACCCCGCCCCTGCCGCTGACCCTGTCGGCCCGCTGGGTCGGCGAGGCAAGCGCCAATGACGCACCGGCCAAGGCGCCAGCGGCCACCCCGGCGCCGCCCGTGGTCAAAAAGCCCGTGCCGGTTCAAAAGAAGATCGTTAAAAAACCGGTCAGGAAACACATTCCCAAACCGGTCCCCAGGGTACCGGCGCCGCCAACGCCCAAGGCCACCCAGGTGGCCAGGGCAGAACCGGTCGCGGCGCCCTCGGCCCCTGCCACGCCGGTGGCGGCCAATGCCCAGCAGGGCGACAGTGGCACAGCGCCGGCCAAGTCCCGGCAGAGCGGCAGCGGGGCTGGCAACAGCGCCCCCATCGCCCGCGATGCACGGCTGAACAACCCTGAGCCACCCTACCCCTATGAATCCAGAAGACGGGGTGAGGAGGGGCGCGTCATCCTGAATGTACTTGTGGCGGCCGATGGCACCGCCTCCTCGGTGGAGGTAGACAAGGGCAGCGGTTATCGGCGGCTGGACATGACGGCGCGCAAGACGGTCAGTCGCTGGCGCTTTATTCCCGCCAAACAGAACAATGCGGCCGTCGAGGCCTGGGCAAAGGTCACCATCATTTTTAAATTAAGGGCTTGAATATGGATCCGGAAATCGCAAACAACGGGATGGGCGTCGCCCATCTGCTCAGTCAAAATACCGGTGTGGGGCTGCTGCCATTCATTTTGCTGGTATTGATGTCCCTCGGCACCTGCTATTACACCCTGCTGAAAATCGTGCTGGGTCAGCGCGAGCGCCGCCTCAACGCACAATTCGTGACCCGCTTCTGGCAGCACGAGAGCGTGCAGGATATGGAACGCCAGCTGGCCCATCTCCCGCCGCAGGAGGCCTATGGTCGCGTGACCAGCACTGCGCTGGCGACGGTGGCGCAACTGAACCGGGCCGGGGAGCGGACCGTATCGCTCAAGCTGGGTTCACCGGACGAGTATCTGTTGCGGGCCCTGCGCCAGGCCATTACCCACGAGCGGGTAAGGCTGGAGCATGGCCTGGCCTTCCTCGCCTCCGTGGGCTCGGCGGCCCCCTTCATCGGGTTGTTTGGTACCGTCTGGGGCATCTATCATGCGCTGCTGGCCATAGGTGCCGCCGGCCAGAGCAGTCTGGACAAGGTGGCAGGCCCAGTGGGCGAGGCGCTGATCATGACCGGCTTTGGCCTCGCCGTCGCCCTGCCAGCTGTGCTTGTCTACAACTTCTTCGTGCGGCGCAATCGCCTCAAGCTGGCCGCGCTCGAGGCCTTTGCCTACGACCTGTTTGCCCTGCTGGTGACGGGATTTGAGCAGGCCCCCTCCAACGTAACCCAGCTGACCGAGCGGGAAGCCAAGAAGGGGCACGGGTAATGGCATTTGGCAAATTGTCGGACGACGGAGACGATCAGCCCCTCTCCGAGATCAACATGATCCCCATGATAGACGTCATGCTGGTGCTGCTCATCGTCTTCATGATCACGGCCCCCCTGCTCACCAATGCGGTCAAGCTCGAACTGCCGGAGGCCAGCAGCCAGCTCAATCAGCCGGAGAAGGAGGACATCACCCTCGCCATCGATGGCACAGGCAAGATCTACTGGAACGACAAGGAGGTCGATGAAGCCGCCCTGCTCGCCCAGATGGAGACTGCCGGCAAGGCCGATGGGGAGTTGCCCGAGATCCAGCTGCGCATCGACAAGCGGGTCGAGTACGGCATCATAGCCAGGGTGATGGCGCAGGCGTCCCAGCATGGATTGCACAAGATTGCCTTTGTCAGCCAGCCGGACGCAGGCTAACCCCGGCCTTGTGGCGCCCGCCACCTGGCAATGTGCAAAAGGCATCACCCAGGGTGATGCCTTTTGCACAAGGACGCCCCCCATACACGCAGTTGCCATCCCACGCCCGTACCCGGCATGATGCCGAGTCTGACCCGCATCAGGTTGGCCTGCGGCCATCATTTCAAGGAAGCAAGATGAGAACATCGGATTATGTGAGACTGCTGCTCCTGGCCGCGATCTGGGGCGCCAGTTTTCTGTTCATGCGCATTGCCGCGCCGGCCTTTGGTTCGGTCAACACCGCCTTCCTGCGGGTCTTCTTCGGCCTGGTGGGGCTTGGCGTCATACTGCTACTGCTGCGCTCCCCCATGCTCTTCCAGGGTAAGCTCAAGTCCGCCATGCTGCTCGGGATCATCAACTCAGGCATCCCGTTTCTGATGTACGCCATCGCCGCACTCTGGTTGCCGGCGGGTTACTCGGCCATCCTGAACGCGACGACGCCGCTGATGGGGGCTCTGATCGGCTTCTCCTGCTTCAACGAGCAACTGAGCGGGCGCAAATGGCTGGGGGTCATGCTGGGCATAGTCGGCATCACCCTCATCACCACCACCAGCGAGGTGAATGTGAGCGGCAACCTGATCACGGGAGTGCTGGCCTGTCTGATCGCCACCGCCTGCTACGGCTGCGCCGGGTTTCTGACCCGGCGCTGGATCTCGGAACGCGGCGGCCTCGATGCCAAACTGGTGGCCTTCGGCAGCCAGCTGGGGGCATGCGTGTTCCTGCTGCCCTTCTTCGGCTACTCGGTGACGGCGGGGCCTGCGGTGGACTGGACCATCCCAGAGGTGTGGGCCAGCGTGCTGGCGGTCGGCCTCATCTGTACCGCCCTCGCCTACCTCATCTACTTCAGGTTGATCGCCGATATCGGGCCGCTGCGCTCATTGACGGTCACCTTTCTCATTCCTCCCTTTGGCATCTTGTGGGGTTACCTGGTGCTCGGGGAGACCATCACTGAGGGCTTTGTGGTCGGTGGCGCCATCGTCTGTCTCGCAGTCTGGCTGGTGGTCAGCCCGACCAGATCCGCAGCCTGGCACGGATGAAGGACTCTTGAGCCGCCCGGGTGGGCCGCAACATGCCTGCCCACAGCGCGACTCCATGGCAGATGCCAGCAATCTTCCGTTGTGACACGGCACCGATCCTGACATGGGAAACAAACGTCATTCTGTGCCATGGGACTGACATCGACACAAGATGCCGGCGTCGTTTCTTGACCGTTTTATTTGAAATTGCAATCCAGTGTGGAGTCTTCATCAACCCGACTCTGAATACCATATTTCTTCCATATATCGTCAAGCAACCCCAGCCGAGCCAAGCTTGCCAGGTGCTCTTGAAAAACCATAATGGAAATATCGGATGTAGCGGCGAATATGGCTCGTAAATGATAATTTTGTGCCGGATGAATAGATATGATCAGTTGGCTCCGTAATTCAGGATCCTGCTTCAGCATGTCTTGCAGACGATAAAAACCCAGCCTGATAAAATCCCCCCGATCTCTCAACAGGGCATTGACTATCTGGCTATCATCTCTCAACAGCAAACTGGTCTTTTTCTCAAAATAATGAAAACCTCTTACCCCTATCATTGTCAGTTTATTTAACTCATTGAAAAAATTTTGATCCCGACCCGCTTTATAACGTGCGACATAGCATTCCGAGTAATCCAGCAGAGGGGTTGATATAATCACTTTATTGACATCCCATCCCCAGCTGACATCCTGAAACAGGAGCATGTCAAATCGTCCCATATACATTTCTGCATATACACGATAAGGGCTGGTAACAACGGGGCGATAGTGATAATCGGACTGGATAGCATTGAGTGCATCAATAATATCGAAGGTCACCCCATGCCACTCATTGTCACTGGTTTTTTCAACAAATGGACTGAATGGGTAGACTGCAACATCAATGTCGGTTGCCCCCCATGACAAAGAAGAGACAAGAACAAGCAATAGCGCTTCCCGGTGAAAGATACTCATGGTAATGCCTCCTGAATGAGGGGGCAGGTGCAGGCAAGCGTGCTTTATTTACGCTCACCTGAACCATCCCAACATATTCAATATCAGCGATGAGAAAACCGTTGATTTGGGTTGCTGCAGCACTGTCGATGCAGCCTGTCTCTGCTTGCTTGGCGCTTTGTCGCGACCGCCTTGCCATACCCCTTGTCCATGCTGACATCACCTGTTCCCTGCTCGCTCTGGCAGTCGGTCGAATGTTCAAGATACGATTGATGATAGTTGCTTACCCAATGGGTGCTCACCCCCGGCCGCAGCACCAGATCAAGCCGGGCCACGCCCGGGCTCGGCTCTTGCGCCGAACTGCGCTAAGATGGCGCCATTGTTTTCTCCCCTTGCCCGGGGCACAGCAGCAGGATCCCCCTTGAATCGCCTCAACCCATCCAGCCAGCAACAACAGGTCTTTACCGTCACCCGCCTCAATAGCGCAGTGCGCATGATCCTGGAGCAGGATCTCGGCCTGGTGTGGCTGACCGGCGAGCTCTCCAACCTGGCGATGCCAAGCTCGGGCCATTGGTACTTTTCGCTCAAAGATCTCGGTGCCCAGGTGCGCTGCGCCATGTTCAAGGGCAACAACCGGCGGGTAGCGTTTCGCCCGCAGGACGGCATGCAGGTACTGGTACAGGCACGGGTCTCCCTCTACGAGCCGCGCGGCGACTATCAGCTCATCATCGAATCCATGCAGCCCGCCGGCGATGGCGTGCTGGCCCTGCGCTTCGAAGAGCTCAAACGCCGCCTCGGCGCAGAAGGGCTGTTTGACGAGGGCCGCAAGCGCCCCCTGCCCCGCGAACCGCGCGCCGTGGGCCTGATTACCTCCGCCACCGGCGCCGCCCTGCACGACATGCTGACCGTGCTCAAACGCCGCGCCCCGGATCTCCCCGTCTTCATCTACCCGACCCAGGTGCAGGGCAGCGCCGCCATCGGCCAGATAGTGGCGGCCATTGCCCTGGCCAACCGCCGCACCGAGGTGGATGTGTTGATCGTCGGTCGCGGCGGCGGCTCGCTGGAAGACCTTTGGTGCTTCAACGAGGAGGCGGTGGCGCGCGCCATTGCCAACTCCAGCATCCCCGTCATCAGCGCGGTGGGCCACGAGGTGGACGTGACCATCAGCGACTTTGCCGCCGACTTGCGTGCCCCGACCCCGTCGGCCGCCGCCGAACTGGTGGCGCCGGACAACCAGGCCCGCATCCAGCGCCTCGCCCATCTGTGGCAACGGCTGGCACAGGGCATAGGCCGCCACCAGACTGCCGCCCGCCACGGCTTCGCGCTGCTGCAAAAACGGCTCGACCATCAGGATCCCAAACGGCGGCTGGAGCAGCAGTCCCAGCGCCTCGACGAGCTCTCCGCCCGCCTGCAGCAGCTGATGAATCAACGGCTGCATCAGGGGGAACGGCGTCTCGCCAACCTGGAATTGCGCCTGCAAGGCAAGAGCCCGGAGCGGCTGATGGCCGCTGGCAAGCGCCGCCATCAGCTGGCCGAAGAAAGGCTCTATGCGCTGATCGCCAAACGCCAGGATCTGGCCAGCCACCGCCTCGCCATGCTCACCGCCCGCCTCGACGGTGTGAGCCCGCTCGCCACCCTGGGTCGCGGTTACTCCATCACCCGCACCCAGAGCGGTGAGGTGATCAGCCGCGCCGCCCAGGTGAACGCCGGGCAAACCCTGGTCACCACGCTCGCCGAGGGGCATCTGCAGGTGCGGGTGGAAGAGGTGCACAACCGATAATTGAACACGGGGGCGCTTTGCAGCGCCCCCGTTTCATCCCCCTCCCTTTCGTTGTCGCCTGTCCGTCACACCAGCGAATGGCGCACCATGTCGGCCGGAGCCGGCGCCGCATCAGATCCCGCCAGCGGATTGAGTTGCAAGTACTCAAACATTCCTGCCTGCAGATTGACGTTCCAGAAACGCCCCGCCAGGGTCAGCTCAAGCCGCGCTTGCGTGAGCGTCGCCAGCCCATGCCGCTGCCAGGCCTCAAACAGCGGCAGCAGGTGGGCCCGCAGCGGTGCCGGCAGACGCACCAGCGTCAACCAACCGCTGTCGAGGGCGCCACGCAGCAGGCCGTCCATGAGGGCATTTGAGTTCTTCCCCATCACCATGCCGGGCGCCCGCACACCGCCTGCCAGCGCCTCGTGCCAGAGGGCAAGATCCCGGCCATACATGAGGCCATGGCCGTGCACGCTGCCTCCGGCCCCCGCCCCGAAGGGGAGGATCTCGGCGCCGCGCTTGGCCATCTGGTTGTAGCGGCTCTGCTCGGCATCGCCGCGCCGCCAGTGGCTGCAGGAGAGCCGCTGCCAGCCGCCCTGCTCCAGCGTCTGGGCGCCATAGGCATACATGGCGGCTCGCTGCTGACCATCGGCCGCCCAGCCCAGTTTGCCGCTCGCCTCGGCCCGTTCCAGATTGGTGCCCGCCATGGCGATCAGCTGATAGAGATCCACGCCGTGCACTCCGCTGGCCATCACATCCGCGATATCCTGGCGCCACACGGCATCATCCTGCCCCGGCAGGCCGAAGATGAGATCCGCCACTATCACGGCAGCATCATCCCGGGTCAGATCGCTCAACCGGGCCAGCAGGGTCTGCCTGTCATCGAAGCGGGCCGCCTGCTGGCGTACTTGTGTATCAAAGCTCTGCACCCCGAACGAGAAGCGGTTGAAGCCCCCCGCCAGCGCTGTCTGCCACTTGGCATCATCGAAGCCGTTGAGACGCCCCTCCAGGGTCACCTCGGCATCTGCGGTCAGTGGAAAACCCTGGATAGCCCTGGCCAATCGCGCCAGATCCTCGACCGCCATGTCAGTCGGTGTGCCGCCCCCCACATAGACGGCCGAGCAGGGCTTGCTCTGCCCAAAGGGGGTATCCGCCGCCTGCTGCAGGCTGGCGCACAGGGCCCCCATGTAACGGCTCATGCGCGCCGGATTGGCGCCATTTTCGAAGAAATTACAGAAGCTGCAGCGCTTGCGGCAAAACGGGATATGGATGTAGAGCGCCCGCTCCCCGGCCTCGCTCTCTTGCTGCCACCAGGCTTGCCAGCGCCCATGGTCGAGGGTGAAGGGGCGAATGCCACCCCGGCTGGCATGGGCCGAGGTTTTGGCGCCGAAGGCAAACTTGAGGGGATCCGGCGTGTCGAGTCCGGTCATGGTCGGGGTCAGTTGTAATGTCATCACTGGCTGGGTTACCGCATGGAAATAATGCAAATGATAACCACTATCAATTAATGCCGAGTTTGTGCTGGATCAAACCAGGCTCAGACAACCCAGCTTTGCTACCCATCCTTAACCTCCATCATGGATCCAGTTAACAGATAATTTACTCAAGATGGGGTAGGGTGTGCCGATAGAGAACCATCTCCCCCCCCCTGACGAGCGAGCGTGAGGAGAGTCGCCCGGCATTGACGCTCGCCCACTTGCGCACGGACCCTGCAAACGATGCAAAATCTGTCACTGAACTGGAAAATCTTCCTCCCCCTCACCCTGGTGATAGGCTGTACCTTCGCCCTCAGTTTCGAACTCTCCGCCTGGCTGCAACGGGATCTCGCCATCCGGCTGGCCGGTGAAAAGGTCGAGAGCGCCGCCAACACCTACATGGATCAGCTCAACGTCATGATGATGACGGGAGCCATCGCCAACCGGCAAATCGTGCAGACCAAGCTCAAGAGCGAGGCGGGGATCGTCGAGGCTCGCCTGATCCGCGCCCCCGCCGTGACCGACTTGTTCGGGCCGGGTCACCCGGATCAGCAGGCAGAAGACAGCTGGGATCAGCGCGCCATAACGCAAGGGGAGACCATACTCGAGCAGCAGGGCAACCGGCTCACCTTGGTCAAGCCCTTCAAGGCGTACAAGGAGTACCGCGGCACACAGTGCACCACCTGCCATCAGGTGCCGGAAGGCACAGTCATGGGGGCGGTGCGGATCAGTTACGACCTCAGCCACACCTTCGGCGAAATTCGCCACAACAACCTGATCCTGAGCGGCAGCCTGGTGGCGGTGTTCGGGCTCGGTTTCGGCCTGCTTGGCTGGGTGCTGCAGCGCTACATCAAGCGACCGGTACGCCACCTGCAACTGACCATGACCCGCATGGCTAAGGAGCGGGATCTCTCCCTCCCCCTGCTCAACCCGAGCCAGGATGAGCTGGGCCAGATGACCCGCGCCGTCAGCGACATGGTGCAGGGTTTTCGCCACAGCCTGCAGGAGGTGGAGCACGCGACTCGGCAGCTCTATCAGGAGTCGAACCAGATCCGGCAGGTCGCCACCCAGACCGAAGGCTCTGCCCGCCAGCAGGAGAGCATGACCACCCAGGTCGCCGCCGCCGTCAGCGAATTGGCCGCCAGCTCCCACGAGGTGCGCGAGCACGCCCGCCACAGCGCCGAACTCTCCGCCCTCACCAACCAGGATGCGGCCGACACCAGCCGCCTCGCCCAGCACTCCATCACCGACATGGGCGAGATGTCGGCCGAGATTGAACGGGTCGATAGGGTGATCCAGCAGCTCGACAACCGCTGTCTGGCCGTCGATGGCGTGCTGGAGGTGATCAAGGGCATTGCGGATCAGACCAACCTGCTGGCCCTCAACGCCGCCATAGAAGCGGCCCGTGCCGGCGAGCAGGGTCGCGGGTTTGCGGTGGTGGCCGACGAGGTACGCGCCCTCTCCAACCGCAGCCGCGCCGCCAGCGAGGAGATCTCCCAGATGATCGCCGCCCTGCAAAAAGAGGCCCAGAGCGCCGTGGCTGTGATCGGGGATGCAAAATCCAAGGCGGACGAGAGCATCCACAAGACGGAGGCGACCCTGGCCGCCATGCAGAACATCATAGGTCGCATCGCCAGCATCAATGATCTCAACGCCCAGATGGCACAATCCGCCGAGGAGCAGGACAGGGTCTGCAGCGAGGTGGACAGCTCGGTGAGCGACATTCGCAACACCTCCAACGATACCCTGGGCCAGGCGCACGCCGCCAACCTCGCCAGCATCCAGCTGGTGGAGCAGTGCCAGAAGCTGGAGCAGTTGCTCAAGACCTACCGCTGGTAAGGCGCAACGCCCCAACAAAAAAGCGCGACCCGAGGTCGCGCTTTTTATTGCCTTGCTACTGCCGCAGGCAGTCAGCCGGGACAGATCAGGATCAGCCCGCGTTGCGAGTGGCTACCGCATCGGCCAGTGTGCGCAGCAGCACTTCGGTATCGGCCCAGCCGATGCAGGCATCCGTGATGCTCTGACCGACGGTGAGCTCGCACCCTTCCACCAGATCCTGACGCCCTTCCACCAGGTGGCTCTCCACCATGACACCGAACACAGCCCGGCTGCCGGCACGCAGCTGACCGGCCACGTCCTCGGCCACCAGCATCTGGTTCTTGAACTGCTTGCTGCTGTTGGCATGGCTGAAATCTATCATCACCTTCTGCGGCAGACCGGCCTTGTCCAGCCCCTTCACCACCTCGTCAACGTGCGCGGCGCTGTAGTTCGGCTCGCGACCGCCACGCAGTATGATGTGACAGTCCGGGTTGCCCCGGGTGGCGACGATGGCGGAGTGGCCATACTTGGTGACCGACAGGAAGTGGTGCGGCGCGCTGGCGGCACCGATGGCATCGATGGCCACCTTGATGGTGCCATCCGTGCCGTTCTTGAAGCCAACCGGGCAGGAGAGACCGGAGGCCAGCTCACGGTGTACCTGGGATTCGGTGGTACGGGCACCGATGGCGCCCCAGCTCATCAGATCCGCCACGTATTGCGGGGTGATCATGTCGAGGAACTCGGAGGCGGTCGGCAGCCCCATGTCGTTGAGATCCAGCAGCAGCTTGCGACCGATGCGCAGGCCGTCGTTGATCTGGCAGGTATTGTCGAGGTAGGGGTCGTTGATCAGCCCCTTCCAGCCGACAGTGGTGCGCGGCTTCTCGAAGTAGACCCGCATCACGATCTCCAGCTGCCCCTTGAGCTCGTCACGCAAGGTCTTGAGGCGCTTGCCGTACTCCAGTGCGGCGGCGGGGTCGTGGATGGAGCAGGGACCGATCACCACCAGCAGGCGCTGATCTTCACCGGCCAGGATCTGATGAATGGCCTGGCGGGATTCGAAGACGGTATTTGATGCGGTCTCGGTGGCTGGAAACTTCTCAAGCACCGCAACCGGGGGTAATAACTCTTTGATTTCACTGATACGAACGTCGTCGGTTTGATGCTGCATGACAAGGCTTCCTGCTAGATGACTGCGATAAAGAAACTTCAATCTAGCCCGCACGGGCAGCGGTGTAAATAGAAAATTACATCTTCATGAAATGAATTTAGCAACGCAGTCTTGCAAGTTGCAATAATACTGCTAGCGAATTGTTGGCGGACTGAAAAACAAGGCCCGCACTGAGGCGGGCCTTGGAGCAATCGAAACTGGCTCAAACGGCCTGACTGACGCTGGCCAATTTGTCGAAGTAGTCCGGGAAGGTCTTGGAGGTACAACCCGGATCATTGATGGTGACGGCGGTATCCGACAGCGCCACCAGCGAGAAGCACATGGCGATGCGGTGATCGTTGTAGGTGTCGATGGCCGCGTGCTTGAGCTGGGCTGGCGGCGTCACAGTAATGAAGTCGTGCCCCTCCTCCACCTCCACACCCAGCTTGCGCAGCTCGGTGGCCATGGCGTGCAGACGATCCGTCTCTTTCACCCGCCAGTTGTAGATGTTGCGGATGGAGGTGGGGCCCTCGGCAAACAGCGCCGCAACCGCTATGGTCATGGCCGCATCGGGAATATGGTTCATGTCCATGTCGATGCCGTGCAGCGGGGCCTGCTCGGCCTCGATGAAGTCGTCACCCCAGGTGATGCGCGCACCCATCTTCTCTAGCACGTCGGCGAAGTGGATGTCGCCCTGGATGCTGTGCTTGCCGATGCCGGTCACGCGCACCTTGCCCTTGATGGCCCCGGCCGCGAGGAAGTAGGAGGCGCTGGAGGCATCCCCTTCCACCAGAAAGTCACCCGGGCTGACATAGCTCTGGTTGCCCTTGATGTAGAACAGCTTGTAGTTGTCGTGCTCGATGACCACCCCGAACTGCTTCATGATGTGCAGCGTGATGTCGATGTAGGGCTTGGAGACCAGCTCCCCCTTGATGTGGATACGGGTGTCGCCGGCCGCCATGGGCGCCGCCATCAAAAACGCCGTCAGGAACTGGCTGGAGACGGAGCCGTCCACGTGCACGTCACCGCCCCACAAGCCCTTGGCATCCACCACCAGCGGCGGGTAGCCGTCTTTTTTCAGGTACTGGATATGGGCACCCGCTTCGCGCAGGGCATCCACCAGATGGCCGATGGGACGCTCTTCCATGCGTGGTTCGCCGCCCAGGGTATATTCGCCTGAGCCCAGACACAGCGCGGCGCACAGCGGGCGCATGGCGGTACCGGCGTTGCCGAGGAACAGATTGACCGGTTCCTTCACCGCGAAGCTGCGGCCCAGACCGTGCACAGTGCACTCAGTCTTGTCGGCGGAGAGCTTGTACTTGACCCCGAGCTGGGTCAGTGCCGCCAGCATGTGACGTATGTCATCGCTGTCGAGCAGGTTGGTGAGCCGGGTGGTGCCACGGGCCAAGGCTGCCAACAGCAGGGCCCGGTTGGACACGCTCTTGGAGCCGGGCAGATTGACCTCACCGGCCACACGAGAAATGGGTTCCAAACGCAACGAATTCATAAACTTCCTGTACTGTCTCAAATAATTCACCTGACCGGACGTTAGCAGCCCGCGCCTTGCTCGGCAAGACCGCGCGTGGCACAAAAGCGGGCCAGACTCGCTGCCGATCAGGATCCACTGAAAAAACAGACGCCGGGGAGTCCCCGGCGTCGGCAATTGGGGAAAAACGCCTCAGCCGTGACGCTTGGCAAAACCATCCATAAAGCTCACCAGGGCCTTGACCCCTTCCAGCGGCATGGCGTTGTAGAGGCTGGCACGCATGCCACCGACGATGCGGTGCCCCTTGAGCGCCAGCAGACCGGCGGCTTCCGACTCGGCCAGGAAGAGCGCGTCCAGCTCGGCATTTTTCAGCTGGAACGGGATATTCATGCGGGAGCGGCAGCTGGCATCCACCTTGTTGCCATAGAAGCTCGACTGGTCGAGGTAGCCATAGAGGAAATCGGCCTTCTCCTTGTTGCGTGCCTCCATGGCGGCGAGCCCGCCCTGTTCTTTCAGCCATTCGAACACCAGACCGGCCAGATACCAGGCGTAGGTGGGCGGCGTGTTGAACATGGAGTCGTTCTTGGCGGTGAGCTGGTAGTCAAAAATCGAGGGCACGTCGGCGCGGGCCTGGTTCAGCAGGTCGTCACGTACGATGGCGATGGCCAGGCCCGACGGGCCTATGTTCTTCTGGGCACCAGCATAGATGATGCCGAAGCGGCTCACGTCGATGGGACGGGAGAGGATGGTGGAGGACAAATCCGCTACCAGGGGCACATCGCCGGTGGCCGGGATGTCGAACATCTCTATGCCGTCTATGGTTTCGTTCGGGCAGTAGTGCACAAAGGCCGCATCGGCGCGAAACGCCGGGGTCGGCAGCAGGTGGGAGATCCCCTGGGCGTTCTTGGCGACCCCGGGGAAGGTCTGGATGTCACCGTACTTGTGGGCTTCATCCACGGCGCTCTGGGCCCAGACCCCGGTCAGCAGATAATCGGCCTTCTTGTTGGCGCCGCCGAGCAGGTTCATGGGCACGGCGGAGAACTGGCCACGACCACCACCGTGCATGAAGAGCACCTTGTAGTTGTCCGGCACCGCCAGCAGTTCGCGCAGATCGGCTTCCGCCTTGGCGGCGACCGCCATATAGGGCTTGCCCCGGTGGGAGAGCTCCATGACCGAGGCTCCCAGCCCCTGGAAGTTACAAAATTCGCGCTGGGCGCGCTCCATGACTTCAACCGGCAACATGGCGGGGCCGGCGCAGAAGTTGTAAATCTGTTTGCTCATGACGCTTTCCGTGAGTGGATGAGAGTAATCGATGACTTGTCTGGTTTTACACAAGAGCCGCCCCAGGATCAAAGGCTTTTTGGGAGCTGGCTCAACCTTTTGTCGCCAGGCCCGGCTCAGGCCATGATGAAAAAAGCCCTGAACGGGTCAGGGCTTGCAGGGAACATGCATGGAAATGGGGAACAGGCCGCATCAATGACAGACAAGGCCCCTTTTCAACAAATTCACAGCTTGGCGGTGAGCTCGGGCAGCAGGGTGAAGAGATCCCCCACCAACCCGTAGTCCGCTACCTGAAAGATGGGGGCCTCGCCATCCTTGTTGATGGCAACGATCACCTTCGACTCCTTCATGCCCGCCAGATGCTGGATGGCACCCGAGATGCCGACTGCGATATAGAGCTCGGGGGCGACCACCTTGCCGGTCTGGCCTACCTGCAGATCGTTGGCCACATAACCCGCATCCACCGCCGCCCGCGACGCCCCGACCGCGCCGCCCAGCTTGTCGGCCAGCGCCTCGATCAGGGCAAACTGCGCCTTGGAGCCAAGCGCCCGTCCGCCGGAGACCACCACCCGCGCCGCCGCAAGCTCGGGTCTGGCAGATCGCACGGCGCGCCGCTCGACCAGCCGGGTGCGGCAGGCCACATCGGCCACCGGCAGCCGCTCGACAACCGCCTGCCCAGCCCCGAATTCGGCCTTGGCAAAGGCGGTCGGCCTGATGGTGAGCACCTTGATGGGAGCGCTGCTCGCCATCCGGGCAACGGCATTGCCCGCGTAGATGGGCCGCAGGAAGGTATCACCGCTCTCTATGCCGGTCACCTCGGAGAGCATCTCGACCCCGAGCCTGGCCGCAACCCGCGGCAGCAGATCCTTGCCCTGGGTGCTGGCCGCCATCAGGCAGTGCTGATAGTCGCGTGCTATGTGGGCGAGCAGGGGATCGACGCCGTCGTTCAGCCCTTCCGCCAGCATGGGATGCTCGGCCAGCAGCACCCTGTCCACCCCTTGCAGGCTGGCGGCCTGTTCACCCGCCTCGGTCAGCCCCTGGCCCAGCAGCAGGAGATGCACCTCGCCGCCAAGCTGGCCCGCCGCCGTGACCAGTTGGGCCACGTTGTCGGCAAGCTTGCCCTGATGATGTTCAGCAATAACCAGTACGCTCATGACAACACCCTATCGTTAGCAACGCGTTTCATCGTGCCACCCCTCATCCCAGCCAGGGGCAGGCACCCAATATGTTTCACCATCATAGGTGCGCTCATGGCAGTACCTTGGCTTCGTGCCTGAGTTTGTCCAGCAGCTCGTCCACCGAGCCAACCCTGACGCCGGCACGGCGCGCGGCTGGCGCCATCACCCCAAGCAGCCGGGTATGGCCGGCGGGTTCGACGCCTAGGGTCGCGAAGGGGGCACTCTCGAGCGGCTTGCGCTTGGCTTTCATTATGTTGGGGAGCGAGGCAAAGCGGGGTTCGTTCAGGCGCAGATCCACGGTCACCACGGCAGGCAGCGGCATGCCGAGGGTCTCCAGGCCGCCGTCGATCTCGCGGGTCACCTGCAGCTCGCCGTCCACCAGCTTGATGGCGGAGGCGAAAGTGGCCAGCGGCCAGTCGGTGAGGGCTGAGAGCATCTGGCCCGCCTGGTTGTTGTCAGAATCGATGGACTGCTTGCCGAGCAGCACCAGATCGGGCTGCTCCAGCTCGCACACCTGTTGCAGGGCGCGTGCCACGGTAAGCGGAGTGAGCGTCTCATCGGTCACATAATGGCGGGCCCGATCCGCCCCCAGCGCCAGGGCATGGCGCAACTGCTCGACCGCCGCCTCAGGCCCGAAGGTCACCACCACCAGCTCGGTCGCGATACCGGCTTCACGCAGCCTCACCCCCTCCTCCACCGCAATTTCACAAAACGGGTTGATCCCCATCTTCACATTGGCGAGCTCCACGTCGGAGCCATCGCTCTTGACCCGGATCTTGACGTTGTAATCCAGTACCCGCTTGATCGCGACCAGCAGCTTCATGACGCGCATCCCTCGCTTCGGTTGAGTGAATCCATTGACGAGCCCTCGCATTTTTTTGCTTACAATTGCTTTACGTTTACGTAAACTACCAGCACTACCCTAGGCCAAGTCAAGCGCAGAGGCAAGATGGAACGCGAAGCAATGGAATTTGATGTCGTCATCGTCGGTGGCGGCCCGGCAGGGCTCAGTGCCGCCATCGCCCTGAAGCAGCACAATGCCGATCTCTCGGTCTGTCTGCTGGAGAAGGGAGCGGAAATCGGCGCTCACCTGCTCTCCGGCGCCCTGTTCGACCCCAAAGCCCTCAAGGAGCTGTTGCCGGACTGCTGGCAGCAGGCGCCCCTTGGCATTCCCGTCAACGATGATCGGGTTCATTTGTTGCAAAACGACAGCCGCGCCCTGCAACTGCCCCACTGGGCCGTGCCGCCGCGCATGCACAACGATGGCAGTCATATCCTCAGCCTGGGCAACCTCTGCCGCTGGCTCGGTCAGCAGGCCGAGCAGCTGGGAGTCGAAATATACCCGGGTTTTACCGCAAGCGAGCTCATCATGGAAGCGGGGCGGGTACGGGGTGTGATCACCGGCGATCTCGGGCTGGACAGAGCCGGCAATCCCAAGGCGGATCACGTGCCCGGCATGACGCTCTATGGCCGCTACACCCTGTTTGCCGAAGGGGCCCGCGGCCATCTGGGCAAGCAGTTGATCGCCGAGTTCAATCTGGAAAGCAGCACCCAGCCACAACATTATGCCATCGGCTTCAAGGAGCTGTGGCAGGTGCCAGCGGATCAGGCCAAGCCGGGCCGGGTGCTCCATGGCAGCGGCTGGCCGCTGGTCGAGCGCCGAGCCAGCAAGAGCCAGGGCGGCTTCTACCTCTATCATATGGAGGGCAATCAGGTGGCGGTCGGGCTCATCGTCGATCTCAACTACAGCAACCCCTGGCTCAGCCCGTTCGACGAGTTCCAGCGCCTCAAGCACCATCCCCTCATCGCACAGACCCTGCAGGGAGGCGAGCGCATCAGCTACGGCGCCCGCGCCATCACCAAGGGCGGCTGGCACTCGCTGCCGCGCATGCACTTTCCCGGTGGTCTGCTGATCGGCTGCGATGCCGGCACACTCGACTTTTCCCGCATCAAGGGCATTCACACCGCCATGAAGTCCGGCATGCTGGCGGCGAAAACCGTCGCCATGACGCTGCGCGGTGGCGATGAGGGTGGCCGGGATCTGGCCGAGTACAGCGATGCGTTGCAACAGAGCTGGCTGGGGCAGGAGCTGAAGACCGCCCGCAACTTCGGCGCCGCCCTGCATCGCTGGGGCCCCTGGCTTGGCGGCGCCTTCAACTGGCTGGAGCAGCGGGGTTCCTCCTTACCCCTGATGGGCTCTTTTACCCTGCTGGACCGGGAGCCGGACTACCGCCAGCTGCGCATGGCCAGCCGCTGCGATCCCATCGATTATCCCAAGCCGGACGGCAGGCTCAGCTTTGACAAGCTCTCTTCTGTTTATCTCGCCAACACCAGTCACGATGAGGATCAGCCCTGCCACCTCAAGTTGCAGGACGCGAGTATCCCTGTGGCCGTCAACCTGCCCACCTGGGCCGAGCCCGCCCAGCGCTACTGTCCGGCCGGGGTGTTCGAGATAGTGGAAAGCGAGAACCAGCCGCGCTTGCAGATCAACGCGGCCAACTGCATTCACTGCAAGACCTGCGACATCAAGGATCCCAGCCAGAACATCATCTGGACGCCGCCGCAGGGAGGTTCGGGCCCCAACTATCCCAATATGTGATGGGACTGCCCATGCAGATCAGCGGCGACACCAAGGATGCGCAGCCCCAGAACATCGTCTGGACACCACCGCAGGGTGGCTCGGGTCCCAACTATCCCAATATGTGACGGGAGGCCCGCAGCGTTACGGAAACAGCAAAGATGAGCCGTCCCAGCACATCGTCTGAACGCCACCGCAGGGTGGCCTATCCCAATATGTGACGGGACTGCCCATGCAGATCAGCGGCGACACCAAGGAAGGAGCCCAGACAGACCACGGTCTGGGCGCCGCCGTTGGGGGCTAGGGGCCCCATTATCCCAATAGGTGAGGCCTATCCCCCCAGACGGGCACCCGGCACCATGCGGCAGTCAACAAGCTGTCACTTTCACGGCCGGATCCGCTGATCCGACCTCGCTGTTTTTTTGAGCGAACAGGCTGAACCTCGGATGAATAGGCCCTGACAAGCGCGCCCCGCCCCTGTATAGTTCGCCGCATTCAGGTTTTCCATCGGCCCGTTTTGCTTGTCCACGGGATCGCTTTCTATGCGATCTAGGCCGCATGACCTGTGCAACCATCCCTGATTACCCATGACTTCTTAAGGGGGGACAGATGATCACCGCCTACATTCTCAATAACAAGGTACTGGACATAGTCACGCTCGGGCCTGACGACATAGTGCCTGACAACACCGTCTGGCTGGATGCCTACAAGCCGGACACGGCGGAGCGAGAATGGTTGACGGGCCTGTTTCTGGAAGAGGTGCCCGACAAGGAAGAGCTGGACGATATCGAAGCATCCGCCCGTTTCTACTGGGATACCGATGGTCTGCACATTCACTCCCTGTTCCCCCAGCGGATCGGCCGTGACACCAAGGGTGTCCACGTCTCCTTTACCCTGCGCAACAACCTGCTGATCAGCATCCGCGAGGATGACATCGGCCTGGTGCGCCTGCTGCGCCACTACATGCGCCAGGACAGGCTGGAGGTGGAGGATGCCCTCGATATCCTGCTGGAGGTGCAGAACCTCAAGGTGGAGTACCTCTCGGATCTCATCGAAGACGGTTACAAGACGTTGGAGAACACTGCCGATCAGATCTTCGAGCCGGATCAGATCAATCCCATGCTCAAGGAGTTGATGGCACAGGAAGAGGCCAACGGCCAGATCCGTCTCTCCCTGCACGATACCCGTCGCGCCCTGCGGTTCCTCAAGCGCAGCCTGCGCCAGCGCATGAGCAACGAGCAGAACAAGTGGATCGACGAGATGCTGCACGATGTGGAGTCGCTGTTGCCCCACACCCAGTTCCTGTTCGACAAGATCAACTTCCAGCTGGAGGCCTCCATGGGGGTGACCAATCTGGAGCAGAACAAGGTGATCAAGATCTTCTCGGTGGCAGCTGTCATCTTCCTGCCGCCGACGCTTATCGCCAGCATCTACGGCATGAACTTCGGGCGCATGCCCGAGCTCGCCTGGGAGTATGGCTATCCGCTCTCGCTGGTGTTGATGGTGATGTCATCGCTCGGCACAGGCCTCTTCTTCAAGCGCAAAGGCTGGCTGTAAACGCCGCCAGAAAGTGCGATAGAAAGAGACGATGGATTGGGGGGCACTGGCCCCCCGATTAATTCGTATCCCCCTGCACGCCTTGCAAAGGGCGCCAGCCTGCCCCATATCCTCTTCATCATTTGCACAACCCAAGCGGATAACGGGCGACCATGACCCTCTACCCCGAACACAGATATGACGATCACGGCCAGTTGCGCCCTCCCCTCTGGTTTTGGCCCATCGCCCTCTTGCTGACCCGCTCGGTCTGGCTGTTTCTGATGGCCGGGGTCACCCGCGAGAGCGGCAGCGAGATCCTGACCCTCTTCTATCCGGACAAGATCAGCCTCTACATCAGCCTGCTGACCGACGTGCCCGCCATGCTGGCGCTGCTCGCCTTTGGCGGCACCTATCAGCAGACCAACAGCGTGCGCGCCTGGCTCAGACGCCACAGCCGCGGCCTCTTGCTCTGCTCCACCGTCAGCGGCCTGCTGATGCAGCTGCACAGCCTCAACCTGCAGAAATGGTCGTTCAGCTGGCCCACCGCCCTGGTGCTGATCGGCAGCCTCTGGGCGCTCTGGTATCTGCTGCGCAGCCGCCAGATCCGCGAATACGCGGCCGATCAACCTCACTGAGCAAACAGGGGTCACTCATTGACGCGTGACCCGGATCTGCAGGGTCTGGCGATCGCTCTGAGAACCGCGGCCTCCCTGCAACTGGGTACCCAGGCTGCTGCCTTGCTGGGCCGAACTGGTGGAAAGCTCCCCCACCGTCAGCCACTGCCCCGGGGCACCGCTCACCTCGGTGGCGTTCTGCCCCGTGCTGATGGTGCCCTGCTCCAGCCTGGCCTGTTCGCTGCTGAGCGCTATCTGCACCCTGTCCCCTATCAGGGTGGCGGTGGCGTAGAGGCCGTTGATGAGCGGCATCAAGCCCACCACCTGACCACCGCGCCACTGATAGAAGGTGACCGGCTGGTAGGAACCCATCTGCAGCAACACGGGCCGCCCCGACAGGCCGCGCACCTGCCAGCTGTCGTTCTGGCTGCGCTGGTATTGCCGGGCATTGCCCTCCAGCAGCCATTGCCGTTTGGCCGCATCACCACCGATACCAGCCTCTATCTGCTGACCGCTTGAGGCGCCATCCACCCGCCATTCGACGAGCAGACTCTGGGGCGGCTGGTTGAGTTTGGCCAGGGTCGCTTCGGCCTCCTGCAACTGGGCCGCACTGCCGCTCAGCACCAGCTGATTGCCCATGGCACTCACCCCGAGATCCGGGTAGATCTCCTTGAGGGTCTGCACCGCCGCCTGGGCCTCAAATACCGGGATCACCTTGACCTCGGCCCGCAGCGGCAGGCACCAGAGCCCGCACAACAACAAGATCCCGCTCCAACGCCACCTTTTCATCTCTCTCTCCTGTCCGGGAGCCCGGCTCACCGTCTCTGCCAGTCTGGCTATCACCATCATGATCCATCTGCCTCGCATTTCAATGACTTTGCACCCCAGGGGCAATGGCGACATGGGCCGGAGCACCCCCCTTGACGGCCTGCGAGCCGAAAGGACGGAGATAGATCAAATAATACAAATAAAAATGATTACCATTTGTTGTCACGAAAAAATCGCTCGGATACAATTCGGACTCATTTTTTCGAGCCAGCCGCTGATGAAGCCTGTTACCGCCACCACCACTCCTGCCATCATCCATCTGGCGATGCTGATCAACATGCTCTCCATGGGCAGCATGATGATGGTGATGCCGCTCGGGCCGGATCTGGTCATCAGCCTCGGCATGCAACCGGAACAGACAGGTTATTTCAGCGGCGGCGCCACCCTGGGCGCGGCCCTGATGGGGCTTATCGCCGCTCCCTGGCTCGATCGCGTCAACCGTAAACCCGCCCTGCTGGTGCTGCTGACCCTGCGTTTCCTGCTGCTGATGGCCTGCGCCCTGGTACAGAACAGCCAGCAACTGCTGATGCTGTTCATTCTGTCAGGCTGCGTGGCCGGGCCGCTGGCCGCCATCCTGATGGCCGCCGTGCTGGACCTGGTGCCGCCGGCCGAACGGGGCCGCCGCCTCGCCTACGTAGGCATGGCCTTCTCGCTGGCCGCCATTTTGGTGGTGCCCATCGCCCTGGTGCTGGCCCAGTGGCTCGGCTGGCAGAGCCCCTTCCTGCTGTTTGGCGCTGGCGGCCTGCTGCTGGCCCTGCTCTGCGCCCGGCTGCTGCCCTCCCTGCCGGTCAGCCGCGCCCCTCACGGCAGCGGCTTGCGCCAGCTGCTGGGCTCGCCGCTCTGCCAGGGCGCCCTGCTCATTCTCTGTTTGCAGATGTTCGGTCACTTCCTGCTGATCCCGCACTTTGCCAACTACTTCCAGTTCAACCTCGCCTTCCCGCGCGAGCAGATCGCCGCCCTCTATCTGTGTGGCGGCCTCGCCAGCATGGCGACCATGCGGCTGTGCGGCAGCTGGATCGATCAGGGCCGGGCGCTGGCAGCCATCCTGATCACCAGCCTGTTGCTGGCGCTGATCACCCTGCTCGGCTTCGCCGCCCCCGTCGGCGTGCCCGTCTACCTGCTGTTTACCCTCTTCATGGCGCTGAGCTCGGCCCGATCCAGCACCACGCTCGCCATCACGGCGGCCATTCCGGCCCCCCATCAGCGCGCCGCCTTCATGTCCTTCCAGGGCACGGTCACCAATGTGGCGGCGGGTCTCGGCAGCCTGCTCTCGGCCAGGTATCTCTTCTCGGACAACACTGGCGCCCTGCACGGCTTTGCGGGGCTCGCCTGGATCAATATCGGCTGTGGCCTGCTGGCCTGCGGCGGTGTCTGGCTCCTGCTCAAGGGGCTGGCGCAGACAAGGAATAACAATAACCCCGAGTCTGGCGCCGCCAGACAAGGAAGTCAGTGAGCTACCGGCCCCAGAGCCGGACCCCATAACCTCTGTTTTATTCATGGAGTTTTGACTATGCAGTTGCAGCCTGGCGTATTTCGCTTGAACCCGATTTTGCTCTCCCTCGGCCTGTTTGCCCTGCCGGGTCTGGCCCAGGCCGAATCGGTCAAGGCCAACGAGACCATGGTGGTCACCGCCACCCAGACCCAGCACACCGAGCTGTCCGCCCCGGCCAGCGTCTCTGTGGTGACCCGCGCCGATCTGGACAAGATGAACGCCAACAACATAGGCGATGCCCTCAAGCATGTGCCGGGTGTCAACATCATAGGTACCAACCCCACGGGCCGCAGCGAGATCAAGATCCGCGGCATGGGCGGCGACTACACACTGCTGCTGATCAACGGCAAACGCGTCAACGCCCGCGAGACCCTGGGCAGCTCCTTTGGCAATGACTTCGACTTGAGCTCCATCCCCATGGCGGCCATAGAGCGCATCGAAGTGATCCGTGGCCCCGTCTCCTCCCTGTACGGTGCCGACGCCCTCGGCGGCGTGGTCAACGTGATCTTGCGCCAGGCCAAGGAGAAGACGGAAGCGGCCTTCGGCTACACCCACACCATGCCCACCAAGGGCGACGGTGGCGATGCCAACCAGGGCAGCGCCTTTGTCTCAGGTGCCCTCATCGACAACAAGCTGCTGGGCAGCGTGGTGGTGGAAGGCTATCAGCGCGACCGCTGGCACAGCGATCAGTCCAACAACCCGGATGCCGATGCGCTGGAAAAACGGGAAGTGGTCAACATGCTCTCCAGCCTGAAGTGGCTGGTCAGCGACAACCAGGATATCGATTTCGATCTGGGCTACAACCAGAACGACATGGACAGCTACTTCAACAACGTGCCCCGTGCCCCGACCGCACCGGCCACCCCGCACAACGTGCAAAAGCTCGATCGCCTGAGCCTGGGGGTCACCCACAACGGCCGTTGGGAGCACTTCGACAGTCGCGCCCGCTACTACTTCGAGCAGACGGACCTGATGGATGACTCCCAGCTCAATGGCGGCGCCGCCGATGTCACCCAGACCAACCACACGGTCGATGGCCAGCTGAGCGGCTATCTGGGGGATCACCTGCTGACCTCGGGCGCCGAGATGCGCAAGACCGAGCTGGAGCACAGCCGCAGCATCACCAACGGCAGCGTGGATGCGAGCCAGAGCGCCCTCTATCTGCAGGACGAATTCAGCCTGGGGGATCTGGCGCTGACCCTCTCCGGCCGCCTCGACCACCACGAAACCTATGGCAACGAGTTCAGCCCGCGCGCCTATGCGCTCTACAAGCTGAGCGACGAGTGGGTGATCAAGGGGGGCGCCGGCAAGGCGTTCAAGGCACCGACCCTGGCCCAGTCCAGCGAAGGCTTCGCCACCACCGCCTGCCGTGGCGCCTGCAAGGTGGTCGGCAACCCGAACCTGAAACCGGAAACCGCCGTCAGCTATGAGCTGGGCACCGCCTACGAGAGCGCTCGCTTCGGCGCCGGTGTGACCGGCTTCCACAACGACATCGAAGATCTGATCCAGAGCGATCAGTGGGGCCCTGGCTACCGTCCGACCGTCATGACCTACCTCAACGTCAAGAAGGCGCGGGTGAAAGGGCTGGAGCTGAACGGCTGGGTTGACGTGCGAGACGACCTCAAGCTGACCGGCAACTGGAGCCTGCTGGATTCCGAAGACAAGAGCACGGGCGAGGATCTGGCCAAGACCCCGGATCACACCGGCAACCTCAGCCTGGATTGGCAAGCCACCGAGATCGTCAGCACCAACCTGGCCTGGCAATACGTGGGCAGCCAGTTCATCAAGGTGCCGATGCACAACTCCCAGGCGCTCAAGTCCAAGCACTACCAGACCCTGGACGTCAACACCAAGTGGAAGGTCACCCCGGCGCTCGACTTCAAACTCGGCATCACCAACCTGACCAACACCCAGCGTGACCAGGTCGCCACCGACGCCGACTTCATCCTGGAAGGTCGCACCGTCTATGCCGGCGTGGATTACAAGCTGTAATCCCCCGTTCGGGAGCCCGGTCCAGGGCTCCCTTTTTCCGTTTTATCGCCTCGACAATAAGGAGTAGCCGGGTGCTCAGACACCAAACACAGCTGTTCTGGCTGGGAGTTGTTCTCCTGTTCCTGCTGATCTGCCTGTCACTGGCCACGGGTGCCGGTGTCTATGGTGGCCGCGAGGTCGCCGGATTTCTGCTGGGCGATCCCGCCCTCATGGCCGATGAAAAGCTCGCCATGATCATTCATACCCTGCGTCTGCCCCGCACCCTGTGTGCCCTGGTGGTGGGCGTCTGTCTCGCGCTGGCGGCCTCCATGCTGCAAAGCGCCACCCGCAATCCGCTGGCCGAGCCCGGCCTGCTCGGCGTCAACGCCGGCGCCGTGTTCGCCCTGGTGATAGGGCTGACCTATTTCGGCGTCGAATCCGCCTACGGTTATCTGCTCTGGTCCGGCATGGGTGCCCTGCTTGGCAACCTCATAGTGCTGGGTCTCGGCCTCATGGTGGGGCGTTCCAATCCGCTCAAGCTCATCCTGGTGGGGGTCGCCCTCTCCGCCACCTTCGGCGGCCTCTCCAACTTCCTGTTGCTCTCCAACAAGGTGGTGCTGGAGCAGTTCCGCTTCTGGAACTTAGGATCACTGGCGGCCTCGGATCTCGACGCCGTGCTCACCGTGGTACCCTTCGCCCTGGCCGGTCTGCTGCTGACCCTGGCCCTGTGCCGCCAGCTCACCCTGATGCAGATGGGAGACAACCAGGCCCAGGCCCTCGGCATACGGCCGACCCGGGTGCGGATCGGTGTGCTGCTGGCCGCCACCCTGTTCACCGCCTGCGCCATCGCCATCGCCGGCCCCATCGGCTTCGTCGGCTTCCTGGCCGCCTACTGCGCCCGTCTGGTGGAGCCGGTACGCCTCGCCATCCAGGTGCGTTTCTCCGCCCTGTTTGGCGTGCTGTTCCTGCTGGGGGCCGACATACTGGCCCGCTGGCTGATCCAGCCGTTCGAGCTGCCCAACGGGGTGATCCTAGCGCTGATCGGTGCCCCCGTGCTCATCATGGTGGTGCGCAGCGGCGGCTTCCGTTCCCTGCTGGCCGTCAAATAAGGTCGCCTGCCTCATGAACAATCCAATGAATACACCGCTGAATGCTTCCCTCCCCTCCGGCACCCTCTGCCTGCGACTGGGTGACCGCACCCTGCTGCTGCACCGCCGTGCCTGGCTGATCACACTGGGGCTCCTGGTGGCTCTGGTGCTGCTCTCCCTGCTGGCGCTGACCCTGGGCTCAAGCAAGCTCACCATGCTGGGGGTAGTGCAGACCCTGCTTGGCGAGGGGAGCCGGCTCGATGAGGTGACTGTCTTCAAGATCCGGCTGCCGCGCATCGTCGCCGTGCTGGTGGCAGGCGCCGCCATGGGCCTCTCCGGCTGCCTGGTGCAGACCCTCATTCGCAACCGCCTCGCCACCCCGGACATGATAGGGGTCAACGAGGGGGCGTCGCTCGCCATCATCGCCTTCTCCCTCTATCTCACCCTGGGCAGCTGGCCCTGGTGGGCCGCGCCCCTCGGCGCCCTGTTTGCCGCCGCCGTGCTCTACGCCCTGTGCAACAAGCCGGGGGAGCAGGGTTATCTGTTCGTGGTGATCGGCATCGGCGTCTCCGAGCTGATGAACGCCATCGGCCAGTTCGTCATGTCCACCCAGTCGCTGGTGCACCTCACCAGCCTCTACCTGTGGAACATGGGCAACTTCGTCGGCCAGGGCTACGGCACAGTCGTGCCTGTGGGGATCCTGATCCTGCTGGTCTGCCCCTGGATCATTTATCTCTCCCGCGCCCTGGGCGTGCTGCGTCTGGGCCCCATCACGGCCCAGAGTCTGGGAGTGAACGTCAACCGGGTGCAGCTCGGCGTACTGGCCCAGGCCATAGTCGTGGCGGCCCTTGGCACCGCCATCGGCGGCCCAGTGGTGTTCATCGCCATGGCGGCCCCCATACTCGCCTCCTGGATGAGCCGGGATCGCATAGTGCCGCTGTGGATCGCCGCCCTCTGCGGCGCCCTGCTGCTGCTGGCGAGCGACACCCTGGTGCGGGTGCTGGCCAGCCCCCATGAGGTCGCCACCGGCATCATGACCCGTATTCTTGGCGGCATACTGCTGCTGTTTATTCTGATCAAAGACAGACAGAGAACCGACTGATGACCCTCACCCTAAATCGCCTCCACTTCGGCTATCAGCAAAAGCCCGTCTTCAACGACATCTCCTTCACCATTCCCAAGGGCAAGCTGGTCGGCATAGTCGGCCCCAATGGCGGTGGCAAATCCACCCTGCTCAAGCTGCTGGCGGGCCAGGAGCAACCCCAATCCGGTGAGATATTGCTCAAGGGCAAACCGCTGGAGAGTTACGGCATGAAGGCGCTGGCCCGGGAGCTCGCCTACCTGCCCCAGCGCCCCCTGGTGCCCGCCGGCATTCAGGTCGAACAGCTGGTGCAGTACGGCCGCCATCCCCATCAGGGCTGGTTCAATCAATGGAGCGAAGAGGATGCCCGCATGGTGCGCTGGGCCTGCGAGCGGATGCAGCTTGGCGACATCTTGGCGCAGAGCGCCAGCTCCCTCTCCGGCGGCCAGGCCCAGCGGGTGTGGCTGGCCATGGTGCTGGCCCAGGATGCAGACATCATATTGCTGGATGAACCCACCAGCGCGCTGGACATAGGCCACCAGACCGAGGTGATGGAGGCCATCCACCAGATCACCGCCGAAGGCAAGACGGTGCTCATCGTCATCCACGATCTCGCCACCGCCGCCCGCTACTGCGACGAGCTGATCGCCATCGGCGAGGGCAAGATCCAGGCCATGGGCCCGGCTCGCGAGGTGGTGACCAAGCCCCTCATCGACCGCCTCTACCAGACGGACGTGGACATACTGCACGCCCCCGGCGATGGCGCCCCCATCATAGTGCCGCGCCGCAGGCCGCACGCCTTTGCCATGCAGCAGCAGGCCTGAACGCAGGATCAAAAAAACCGCCTTGATGGCGGTTTTTTTCTCCCATGACACCGAGCGGCAGAGGCACGTTCAGAGCAGAAGCGTGGTCAGCACGCCTCCCGGCAAGCGTTGCCAGTGCAGGGTGCAGTGCCAGCCGACGGGCAGATCCGGAGTCAGCGCGCTTTTTAGTTCGAGGGTGAGGGTCTGCTCCGTCATGGCCAGCCAGCGGGCATCGAGAAAGTCAAAATAGCGCCCCACCCTGGGGTAGAGCGCCTTGAACAGACTCTCCTTGGCGGAGAACACCAGGGTCAATCCCTGGGCCGGGCCGAGCGGACAGCGTTGCAGCCGCGCCCACTCCTCATCATCCACGATACCGGGCCAGAGCTCGCTCGCCTGCCCATCCTCCAGCCAGGCTTCCAGATCCAGCCCCATACCAGCCTGGGCCGGACGTACCGCGCACAGGGCCATGCCGCGCCCCTGCAACAGACTGTGGCTGATGCTGCCCTCAAACCCCGCAGGCCAGCGTGGCTCGCGGGCCGATCCTATGGCCACCACATGATCACCCAGCCCAAAGCAGTGCAGGGCCTGGCGCGCCGCCAGCCGGCCGGCCAGAAACTCCCCCAGCCGCTTGGGAGCCGCACGCTGCAAGCTGGCGGGCAGCACCATGCCGACCGCGTCGTAACAGGCCGGGGTGAAAGCGGCGGGATCGAAGCAGACCCGCTGCAGCGCAAGTTCCGCAAAACCGGGCAGTGGCAGGCAGTCGGCCTGCAGGATAAAGCTGCCTCGGGATCCGGCAGCCAGGGGAGCGATTGGCATCGAAAAAGCCCTTGGTTCGAGAGCGGCCATGGTAGCAAATCACCCAGTCCAAACACCACAAACGCAAATGACAATTTTTATCATTTGAATTTGTGATAGCATAAGGCCGCCCGTTTGGGGCCCGGTTTTCCGCTGATTTCACCAAGAAGGATGTAACGATGAAGATCTCCTCCCCCCTGGCCGCCGCGCTCATGCTGGCCAGCCTGGTCGGTTTTCAGGCCCAGGCCGGCACCGAGACCCGTCAGGTGACCGATGCCGATGGCAAGACCCAGCTCGTGCCCGCCCAGCCCAAGCGGGTGGTGGTGCTGAGCGAAATCGATCTGGATACGGCCCTGACCCTGGGACTGCAGCCAGTCGGCACGGTCAACGGTCGCGGCCAGGGCACATTGCCCCGTTACCTGCTGACCAAGGCGGGCAAGGATATCGCCGTGGTCGGCGATCTGGACAACCCCAATCTGGAGCGGCTGATCGATCTGGAGCCGGATCTCATCCTCACCGGCCAGACCAAACCCGAGCTGCTGACCCTGCTGCAAGAGATAGCCCCCACAGTGGTCACCGGCAACTGGGGCGATTCCTGGAAGGAGATCTTCAATCGCAGCGCCCACGTGCTGAACCGGGATGCCGAGGGCAAGGCCTTCCTCGCCCAGTATGACGCCCGCCTGCAGGAGGCCCGCAGCAAGCTTGCCAAGCATCAGGGCGAGCGCCTGAGCATAGTGCGCTGGAACCCGAAGGGCCCGAGCTACATGCACGGCGGCACCTTCGCCAGCAGCGTGGTGGAAGAGATGGGGCTGGCCCGTCCGACCCACCAGATCGGCGACAAGACCCCCCACTCCCCGGCCCTGAGTCTGGAGTCCCTCAACCTGCTGGACGGTGACTGGCTGGTGATAGGCACCCTGAGCGCCAGCGGTGATGCGGTGGATGCCATGAAGCAGGCCGAGCAGACCCCGGCCTTCCAGCAACTGAACGCCATCAAGGGCAAGCGCTTTGGCGCCGTGGACGGCTCGCTGTGGACCTCCACCGGCGGCCCCCAGGCGGCCCTCAAGGTGATCGACGACGTCGAGCAGCTGCTCGCCAAACCGGACGCGGCCCCCATCACCCAATAAGCCCGCGCTCATAGGACAGCCAAAAAGAAGCCCGCATCATGCGGGCTTCTTTGTTTATCAAGGCACTCGGACAGAGAGCTTACTCGGGTAACGGCAGCGCCTTTCTATCCAATTTCCCGCTGCCTGTCTTGGGCAGGGCATCGAGCAGGAGGATCCGCGCCGGCACCATGTAGTGCGGCAGCGTGGCCTGCAACCCCTTGCGCAGGGCGAGGCGATTGAGGATCACCTCGGCCTTGGCCTCCACGTAGCCCACCAGCATGGCCTCGTCCCCCTCACCGACCAGGCGCACCGCAGCCTCCTGCACCCCGGGTTGACGGCGAAGGCCCGCCTCCACCTCCCCGAGCTCGATGCGAAAACCGCGCAGCTTGACCTGATCGTCGCGCCTTCCCAGATAGAGGAAGCGATCCGCCCCCAGTCGGCGCACCCGATCGCCGGTGCGATAGAGGCGATGGGCATCAACCCGCAGGAAGGCCGCCGCCGTCAGCCCGGGCTTGCGCCAGTAGCCTTCACACAGGGCCGGGCTCTCGATGCACAGCTCGCCGCACTCCCCCTCAGATACCGGCAACCCCGCCTCGTCCAGCACCCAGTGGCGGTAGCCGGGCAGGCTGTGGCTGATGGTGATCTGCCCCTCAGCCGGTGGCCAGCGCACCTCGCTCACCAGGGACCAGACGGTGGCCTCGGTCGGCCCGTAGCAGTTCCACAGCCGCTGGGTACGACTGCAAAGCTGCTCGGCCAATCCCGAGTCCAGCGCCTCGCCGCCACACAGGGCTGTGAGGCGCTCGCGCCCCTGCCAGCCCGCTTTGAGCAGCATGCGCCAGCAGGCCGGGGTGGCCTGCAGCCAGTTGATGGAAGGATCCGCCTCGAGCAGCGCCATCATTCCCAGCGGATCCTTGTTGTGCTCGCCGCCGGCCACCGTCAAGCGGCCCCCGCCCCAGAGCGGCCCCAGCATCTCCAGCAAGGAGATGTCGAAGGCCGGGGTGGTGATAAAGAGCCAATGGCAGTTAGGTGATAACCCGAGCCGCTCGCGGATCCCGTCGAGGAAGCAGAGCAGGGCCCGCCGGCTGATGACCACCCCCTTGGGCTCGCCGGTAGAGCCCGAGGTGAACATCATGTAGGCCGTCAGCGCATCGTCCACATTGGGCCACTGCACAGCCGCACTCCCCGCGTGACCGGGACAGGCGAGGGAGCGCAGCGGGCAGCCGAAGATCGGCACCTCCCGATCTCCATCGCAGATCACCGCCGAGAGCCGGGCCTGACGGGCGATACCCTGCAGCCGCTCCACCGGGAAATCCGGCTCGAGCGGCACAAAGGTGAGGCCGAGCCGCAGGCAGGCGAGCAGGCTGGCCACCAGATCCGGTCCTCGCGCCAGATAGAGGCCGACCCGCTCTCCCACCGCCAGCCCCTGCAGGCGGGCGGCGATCTGACCGACCCGCAGGCTGAGCTCGCCATAGTTGAGCCAGGCGCCGGGGCCGGCCTCGCCCGTGCCGTGCTCACTCATGCCTTGCTCACTCATACCGACCCCGTCCATGCCGATGGCGGGGGCCAGCGGGGTGGCGGCGAGGCAATAGGCCAGGCGCGAGCCCAGGGTCTGTTCGGTTGCCAGCCCGCCTTGCGGAGGGCTCAACTCCCGATGGGCTTTCGGTTTGGCGGGAGCCTGGCCAATCTGGGTCAGAACCGTCATAGCACCTCCTCGGGCAGTCGCACCAGCCAGTGCTGATAGAGCCGGCTGGGGGATGAATGGGCCTTGAGATCCCGCAGAGTGAGCGGCGCACGCTCGCCGGCGAAGGCGGCATTGAGGGCCGCCAGCAGGGCGAGCTGCTGCACCGAATCCACCCCGAGTTCACACAGGGTCTGTTGCCAGACGCCGGGCACGCCGCACTGGCGCTCCCACAGGGCCACCAGCGGACGGGCCGCGGGCGGGCAGGACTCAGCGACGGGCGCCGCGACGCGCGCGGCCATGGGGACAAGCAGGCTCATCTCATCGGGTCTGGCCGGCAGCGCAAGGCTCGCCCCCGCCAGCCAGCCGAGCTCGGCCAGCCAGGCAGCCAGCACGGCTTCGGCCTTCGCCATGGGGATCAGATCCCCGTCGAACTCGAGGCGCAGATTGAGCCGGCCGCCGCGGGCGTTCACCACCAGGGAGAGCGGCAGTTCCACCTTCTCCACCACGGCGCCAAAGCGCGGCACCAGCTGATGGGGCTCCGGCTCCTCCGGCAGCGCCGGCACAGGGTAGTTCTCGAACACGAACAGGCTCTGGAACAGGCGCGCCCTGCCTTGCGTCAGCGCCGCGAGCGACTGGGTGCCGTGCTCGTTGAGTGCCATCGAGTCCGACTGCAGCCTGCCTATATGCTCGGCCAGGGTCGCCTCGGTGCGCCAATCCAGGATGAGCGGCAGGCTGTTGATATAGAGGCCGACGCTCTGGGTGATCCCCTCGATGGGGAAATCCCGGCCCGGCGTCACGTTGCCCACCAAGGTGATGTCGTCGCCACAACGGCGGGCCAGCAACCGATGCCAGGCGTATTGGGCCAGCAAGCCCGTGGTCACCCCCAGCTCGCGGGCACGGGTCTCCAGTTGAGCCGACACCTGCGGCGCCAGGGTCTGGCCGCACACCGCAGGCCTGTGCTGCGTCAGCTGCGGCTCCAGCGCCACCCCGAACAGACGGGAGAGATCGTTGGGTCGGGCCAGCAACTCGGCGCGTCCCTGCCAGTAGGCCTCGCTGGCGCAGGTTTGGCTCGCGATATGGCGGCCAAATTCGAGCCAGGCCCCATCCGCTTCGGCTTGCGGCAGCAGGCCGTTCATCAGGGCTTGGTAGCAGCGATGCAGGGAGCCCAGCAGCACTGGGCCGCTCCAGCCATCCAGCACGCCATGGTGGGCGCTGAAGATGACCTTGTGGTGATCGGGCGCCAGTTTGAAGCAGGCGACCCGCAACAAGGGAGCCTGATCAAGCGGGATCGGGCGGGCCAGATCCTGCTGGCGATAGGTTGCGATGCGCGCCTCTGCCTGCTCATCCCCCACCAGATCCTGATGGTGGAACGGCAGCTCGGCATGGCGCAGTATGCGCTGCAGCGCCACCCCATCCGCCAGCACCAGCTCGCTGCGCAAGGCCGGCCAGCGGGCGATCTGCGCCTGCCAGGCCTGGCGATAGACGGCCAGGTCCAGTGGCTGGCGGTACTCCATCTCGGTCTGCAGGTGGTAAGCCGTGTCACGAGGCGCCAGCGCCCTGTGATAGAGCATGCTCTGCTGCAGCGAGGTCATGGGCAGCAGTGTCTCCACCTCGCACCCGCTCAGCACCTGGTCGAGCGCCGCTTGCGAGAGGCCAAGCCCCGGGAAGTCGCTCGGGGTGTGGCGCGGGGCGCTCACCCCACAGCAGTGATCCACCAGGGCACGCAGGTTGGCCGCCAATCTCACCATCAGGGCGTCGCTCCCTTGCTGGTTGAGGGCACCGACCTGGCGCAGGGTGAGGCATCCGTCATAGACGCCCCCGTGCAGGCTGATGAGCTCCCGCGGCAGGTTGTCCGGTGAGGAGGGCGCCCCCGGCGCCATGGGCAGGGGTTGCCAGGGCTGACCTGCAACGCCCTGATGGCTGACCCCCAGGTAGTTGAAGACAATGAGGGCTTCGGGCAGCTCCCAACCACGGGGATGGTGCAGACGCAGGGCGTTGAAGCCTACCCCCTTGTCCGGCACGGCCCGCAACCGCTCCTTGGTGGCACACACCAGCGCATCCCACTCTGGCTCATCGGCCAGCGCCAGCGGATAGGTGCTGGTGAACCAACCCAGGGTGCGGCTCACATCGAGTTCAGCATCGATGGCCTCACGGCCGTGCCCTTCCAGCATCACGCAGTGGCGTGCGCCATAACCCAGCTCGCTCAGGGTGCGGGTCAGGGCGGCCAGCAACAGATCGGGTACCCGGGTGAAGAAGGCCTGGTTGGCCGGGTCTATCAAGCGGGCCGTGGTCTCCTTGTCCAGTTGCAGCAGGCTGGCGGCGGCGCGGCCATCTTCGGCGCGTTCGGCCTCCAGCAGGCCTTGCTGGCTGCCCTCCCCCTGGGCCAGCCAGAACGCCAGTTGATCCTCTTCGCGCAGGGCGTAGGCGGCCAGCCCTTCGCCCCACTGGCGATAGCTGCTGCCCTTGGCGGGCAGGGGCTCGCCCCTGCTCACCCGGGCGAGATCCTCGGCCAGAATGCGCCAGGAGACGGCATCGATGACTAGATGGTGGAAGGCGAGGAAGAGCCCCTCCACAGGATCGGCCTCACCCTCTATGGCCAGGTTGCGCAGGCGGGCCCAGGCCAGGGTGTGGCCGCTGGCGGGATCGAGATCCCCCTGCAGCTCGGTCAGGCGGGCCTGCAGTTCAGCCCCGCCGAGTGTTCCTGCATCCAGGGTCGGCAGCGGCGGCAGCGCCAGCTCGGGCAGGTAGCGCTGACCGGTTGGGGTCACCGCCAGACGCAGGGCGTCGTGGTGCTGGCGCAGGGTAGTCAGCCAGCCATGCAAGGCAGCATCATCCACCCCGGCAGGCAGGCGCAGTATCACCCCCTGGTTCCAGTGGCCGGGCTTGGCGAAGCCCTGCTCGAAGAACCAGTGCTGGATGGGATGGAGCGGGAAGTCGCCGACCAGGTTGCCCTGTTCGGTCTGGTGACTGACCGCCTGCTGCTGGCCGAGCTGGCGGCAGAGACGGCGCACCGTCTTGGCCTCGAACACGTCCTTCACGCTGCAGTGCAGCCCCGCATCCCGCAACCGGGTGGTGAGCTGGATGCTGAGGATGGAATCGCCCCCCAAGCGGAAGAAGTCATCCTCCACCCCGAGGGACTGCTTGAGCACCCCCTGCCAGATGGCGAGCACGGTCTGCTCCAGCTCGCTCTGCGGCTCGCTCTTGCTCTCCTGCCAGTCAATGGCAGGCAGGCGGCGCAGGTCCAGCTTGCCGTTGGGGGTGAGCGGCATCTCGGAAAGCCAACAGAGCTTCACCGGCACCATGTATTCGGGCAGCTGTTCACCGGCCCGTTGCAGCAGGGCCTCGGCGTCCGGCTCGCTCGCCCCCGCTTGCAGGCAGGCGTACGCCAGCAGACGACCCTCCTGCACCACCACCTTGATCTGGCGGATGGCCGGGCACAGCGCGGCGACTTGCGTCTCTATCTCGCCGGGCTCGATGCGATAGCCCCGCAGCTTGATCTGCTCGTCAAGCCGGCCCAGATATTGGACCTTGCCGTCGCGGCGCAGCAGGGCCCGATCGCCTGTGCGATAGAGGCGATAGGTGCGGCCATCGGCGCTGTCATCAAACCTGAGCTCGACGAAGGCCTCCTGGGTGCGCTCAGGCAGATTGAGGTAGCCGCGGGCCAGGCCGAGGCCGGCCAGGCAGAGCTCACCGGGCACCCCCACGGGGCAGGGGTTGCCCCCTTCGTCCAGGATCAGCGCTTTTAAATTGCTGATGGGCTGGCCTATGGTGATGGGCGCGCCCGGCACCAGCCGCGCGCAGAGCGCAGTGACTGTGCTCTCGGTCGGGCCGTACATGTTGTAGAGCTCGACCCTGTCACCCCAGCGCTCCACCAGGCTGCTCGGGCACGCCTCGCCGCCGAAGCCGATGGCCTTGAGGGAGCCGAGATCCGCCGGTGGCAGCAGGTTCGCGAGCAGGGCGGTCGGCAAAATCATATGGCTGGCACCGCGCTCGATCGCGGCGCTGATCACCCCCTCCCCCGGCTCGCCGAAGTGCAGGGCCGCGCCGCAGTAGAGCGGCAGCAAGGTGGTCATGTTGCCCGCATCGAACGACAGAGACATGCAGTTGAACATGGCGCCGTCCTGATCAAGGGCGATGCGCTCTGCATGATCCGCCATCAGGTTGACCAGGCTGCCCTGCTCCACCATGACCCCCTTGGGCAAGCCGGTAGATCCCGAGGTGTAGATGATCTGGGCCAGCGTGGCGGCGTCCCGAGGCAGTGCCGGCGTGCTGGTTGGCATCTTGTCCAGCGCCAGCCGATGCAGATCGTGGTAACCGGCATCTGTGCCCATGATGGCCTCGGCGAGCCGCGCATCCGGCTCTCCCCCCAGCACCAGCCCAATGCTGGCGTCGCTCAGGATATGGGCCAGCCGCTCGGCGGGATAGGCGGGGTCGAGCGGCACATAGGCCGCCCCCGCCTTCCAGCAGGCGAGCAGGGCGATGACGAAGGCCACATCCCGTTTGGCCTGGATGCCGATGGCGGTGCCCGGCGTCACGCCGCGAGCCTGCAGCCAGTGGGCCAGCCGGTTGGCACGGGCCTCCAGCTCGCCATAAGACAGAGCGTTCGCACCGTCGCTGACCGCCAGCGCACCCGGGAACTGAACGGCGCGGCGCTCAATGTGGCAGAGCAGGGTGTCGCGGCTCGGGTAATCCAGAGGCAGGCTGGCAAGCTCGGCGGCGAGCGCCGTCTGGTCTGTGCCCGCCTCCAGCGGCAGTTGCCAGATCTCGGTCTCGGGGGCCGCTACCACGGCGCGCATCAGGTGCAGCAGCCTGTCCGCATAACTTTCAATCGTTTCCCGCTCGAACAGGGCGGTGGCGAACAGCCAGTCCACCCTGACGGAGTCCATCAGCTCGGTCACCTTGACCGAGATGTCGGTCTTGGCGGGCAGCACGGGGGAGGTCTCCTCCACCAGCTGGCAGCCGGGGATGAGATCGTTGAAATCCACCTTGGCCTGATAGACCAGCATGATCTGGAAGATGGGGTTGATGGCGGTGGTGCGATCGGCGCCTATGGCCTCGGCCAGCGCCTCGAAGCGGTAGAGCTGGTGATCGAAAGCCGCCAGATCCTCCTCCCGGCACTGCTGCAGATAGTCGACAAAGCTGGGGCGCCCTGCCAGCTGTGTTCTCAGCACCAGGGTATTGACGAAGAAGCCCACCAGGGACTCTATCTCGTGGCGCTCGCGATACGCCAGCGGCGTGCCTATGACGACTTCCTTCTCCCCGCTCTGGCGCACCATCAGCAGGGCGAACAGGGCGTGCAGGCCGATGAAATTGGAGGTGCTGTGGCGCTGACAGAGGCGCTTGAAACTCTCCCATAGCTCGTTGTCTATGGTAGAGAAGACCAGCTCGCCGCCGCTGTCCTGATGGGCCGGGCGCGGCTTGTCGAGCGGCAGACCGTGAACCTCGGGGCTGCCACCGAGGCGGTCGACCCAGAACGGTTTGAACTCGGCGTGATAATCCAGAAAACGCGGAGAGTTGAACCAGTGGGCGTAGTCGAGGTAGGTGAGCGGCAACTCGGGCACGCTCAAGGGCGCACGGTTCTGATGAGCCAGGAAGGCACGCTTCAAGTCGGCAAACATATTCTTGACCGACCAGCCGTCCGAGATGATGTGGTGCTGGGTGATCAGCAGCACGTGCTCATGGCTCCCCAACCGGATGAGGTGCACCCGGCTCAAGTCCCCTTGGGTCAGGGAGAAGGGGCGCCCTATCTCTTCGCGCACCCGCCGCGCCACATAGGCTTCACGCTCGGCTTCGGGCTCTGCACTCACATCCTCTATCTGCAGCTTGAAGGGCGCGTGGGGCAGGATCTCCTGGGCTCCCCTGCCCGCCTCGTCCTTGACGAAACGGGTGCGCATGCTGGGGTGGCGCGCAAACAGGTGATCGAAAGCAAACTCCAGGGCGGCTGTGTCCAGCTCGCCGCTCACCCGAAAATAGACCGGCATGTTGTAGAGGTGGGAGGCCTCCTCGTACTGCTCGATAAACCAGAGCCCGCTCTGGGACGACGAGAGCGGCCCCTGCAGGGCGCCCTGGGCGACGATAGGCGCCTCGAAGGCGGTGCGGGCCGCCAGACAGCGCACCAGCTCGTCCTTGTGCGCCTTGATGAGGGCGCCGATGGCGGGGGTCACCGCCTCCTTGCTCGACTGGGAGATGAGCTGGCCCTTGTCATTCAGGGCCAGCTTGACTCCCTGGCGCTCCAGCTGCTGGAGCAACGCAATCATGTTGTTCATAAGTTATCTCAGCCTCTTGGATCAGGCGCTCAGGGTGGCGCCGCCATCGACAACCAGATCCTGCAGCGTGATGTGGCTGGCCAGGCTCGAGGCCAGGAAGAGGACGGTATTGGCGATCTCGCAGGGGGTGGCGATCTTGTTCAGCGGGATGCCGAGTTTGAACTGATCCGGCAGCCCCGCTATGGTGCGGGCCATGGCCCCTTCATCGGGCAGCATGCCGCGCAGCATCTCGGTATCCGTCGAGCCCGGCGACACCAGGTTGACCCGCACGCCGAAGGGAGCCAGCTCCAGCCCCACCGTCTGGGTCAGGCTGGTGACCGCCGCCTTGGAGGCGCAGTAGGCCGCCATCTGCATGCGCGGCACATGGGCCGCGTTGGAACCTATGGTGACGATGGCGCCGCACCGCTGCGCCTTGAAGTGGGGCACCAGGGCCCGCAGCAGATAGAAGACGCCGCTGGCGTTGACCGCCAGGCAGTCGTGCCAGTCGTCATCGCTCAGGGCTTCGGTGGGGCCGAGGCGCAGCACCCCGGCCCCGTTCACCAGCACATCCAGCCCGCCATCCGCCAGCAGCCCCTCGCAGCAGGCATTGACCGCCCCTGAGTCGCGAATGTCGAGCAGCCGGGTGGCAAAGGGGTAGTCTGCTTCGGGGAAGGCCTGATCCAGCCCCACCACGGCGGCGCCGGCGGCCACGAACTGCTGCGCTACCTCGTACCCTATGCCACGTCCGGCCCCGGTTACCCAGACCCGTTGGCCACTGAAATCAAAGGTCATTGCTTGTTGCTCCTTGCTCATCACCACACCATCTCCACGCTCTCTTCGTCTTCAGTCAGCTTGCCGTCGAGGAAACGGCAGAAGTCATCCAAGCGGGGGTGATCGAACACGTCGGAGACCTTCACCTGCACCCCGAACTCGGCGCCGAGCCGGTTCACTATCTGTATGGTCTGCAGGGACTGGCCCCCCAGCTCGAAGAAGTTGTCCGCAGGCGCCATGGTGGCCAGCCCCAGGATCTGCTGCCAGATGGCGCCGACCCGGTTCTCGGTCTCGCTGCCGAGGCTCAGAACCTCGCCCCCCGCCTGGTACTGGGCCAGCAGGGCCTTGCGATCCAGCTTGTTGGAGCCGGTGCGGGGCAGTTGATCAAAGTGGCGATAGTCGGTAGGGATCATGGCGGCGGGCAACACCTTGGCGAGCTGCGCCTTGATGACCCGGCTATCGCGCTCCGGCCCCGCCACGAAGGCCACCAGCCGACGCACATTGCCGATGCTCACCCCCTGCACGCAGGCCTCATCCACCCCGGGCAGGGCCAGCAACTGGGCCTCCACCTCGCCGGGCTGGATCCGGTAGCCGCTGATCTTGAATTCGTTGTCGCGCCGGCCCAGATAGACCAGACGATCGGCCACCCAGCGCACTCTATCACCGGTGCGATAGACGGGCAGGAGCTCAGCACCGATACGCAGGGTGCCGAAACTCCCCTGCACGCCACCCACGTAGCCGTTGGCGAGCTGCGGGCCGAGCAGCACCAGTTCCCCCTCCTCGGCGGGTTGCTCCCCCGCCCCCAGGATCAGTGCCCGCATGCCGGGCAGCGGCAGGCCGATGGGCAACTGGGCCTGAATCGGGTCCTCCCCTTGCAGCTCCTGAGTCGTGACCACGACAGTGGTCTCGGTGGGGCCATAGGTGTTGAACAGACGCAGATCGGAGCGTCCCTGACGCTGCCACTGGGCGAGCTGCTCGGGGTAGACCGCCTCACCGCCGATGATGACGGTGGCCAGATTGGCAGGGATATGGGCCTGGCCGGCGCCGAGAGACACCACCCACTCGTTCCAGAACGCAGTGGGCAGGTCGAGGTGGGTGATCCCCATCTGCTCCACCCCGGCGACGAAAGCGGGGATGGATTCGAGCAGGGCGTCGGTGCGCAGCACCAGAGTCGCGCCGGCGCTCAGGGTGGCGAACACCTCCTCGATGCTGGCGTCGAAGTTGAAGGGGGCGAATTGCAGCATCCGCGCCTCCTCTCCTAAGTGATAACGGCAACGGGCGGCGGCGGCGAAGTGATCCAGGGCGCCGTGGCTGATGGCCACCCCCTTGGGCAGGCCGGTCGAGCCCGAGGTGAACATCAGGTAGGCGACGGCGCGACCGGCAGCCGGCTGGTTGAGCCGATCGTCGCTCACCAGATCCCCCGCCAGCAGGGTGTGGCCCTCAAACAGGCTGGCCAGCTTGTGGCGATACTCGGCCTGGGTGATCAGGGTCTTGACCTCCCCCAGCCGCAGTATATGGCCCTGGCGCTCCAGCGGCTGCTCGGGGTCGAGGGGCACATAGACGGCGCCCGCCAAGAGTACAGCCAGTTGGGCGAAGATGGCCTGGGGGGTGCGGGCCAGCATGACGCCGACCCTGTCCCCCGGCTGCACGCCGGACGCCTGCAGGGCCGCCGCCATCTGCTCGCAGCGGGTCAGCAGCGCCTCGTAGCTGACACTCACCTCCCCTTGTATCAGGGCAATCTTGTGCGGGGTCTGGGCCGCGAAGTGGCAGAGCGCATCCAGTACCGGGCGCACCTTGATCATTTCGTGGGCGGGCCCAGTGATCAGCGCAGCCAGCCGCTGCTCGGCCAGCCAGTCGGCCTTGAGGGTGCCCAGAGTCAGGGTGGGCTGGGCGAGCCAGCGGCCCAGCAGGGCGAACAGGGTATCGGCGATGGCCGCCAGATCGGCCTGCTGGTAGCAACCGGGATTGGCGTCCAGATCCAGTCTGGGCTGACCGTCGGCGCCGACTTGCACCTCTATGGTGAGATCCTCCACAGGGCCGGCGCTGATGTTGAGAATATGGGCCGATAGCGGCCCGAAGCGGCGAGCGTGATCGAACGGCATGATGTTGACCAGGGGGCCGAACAGGCGCTTGTCGCCGCCCACCAGGCCAAGGTCTCGGCGCAGCAGCTCGTAACGGTAGTGCTGGTGCTTGCGCACCCCGCGCTTGGCCTTGGCCACGGCGCCGGCCGCCCCCGCCAGATCCAGCGCGTCACCAAGCTCGAGAGCCAGGGGGGTGATGTTCATCTGCATGCAGGGCACGGTCAGGGAGGCCGAACCGATGCGGTTCATCATCATCAGGCCGAGCAGGGTCTGGCTCTGACCGCTCGCCAAGGAGAGCTGGGCCGAGAGGCAGGCCAGCAGCAGATCGGGCCAACCCAGCTTGTGCTCGTCGGCAAAGCCGGTCAGCGCCTGCCACAGTGCTGCCGGCAACGGGCGGCTCTCGCGAATGAACTCGGCGGCGATGGGGGCGCGGGCCTCGCCAAAGGATTTCACCTCGGGCCAGGCTTGCAATTGCTCCTGCCAGAAGCTGCGGGCGGCGGCGTTCTTGCCGCTATCCTCGCGGGTCAGCTCTTCTGCCAGCACCTCGTCCAGCAGGCCAAACGGCGATGGCGACGGCGCAGCCCCGGCCAGCCCTTCGCCATAGAGTTCGGCGATGCGCTGGAACAGCAAGGTGGTGCCGAAGCCATCCAGCGCGATGTGGTGCACGCAGCTGTAGAGGTAATCGCGGCCGGGGCCGCGCAGCAGGGCGAAGCGGCAGGGCGCCTCTTGGGTCAACTCGAACGGGCGGCGCAGATCGGCCCAGGCCCAGGCGCGGGCAGCGGCCTCGTCATCACTCGCCAGGTTCACCTCACCATAGGCGAGCTGTGCCTCGTCCGAGACGAAGCAGACCATCTCCCCATTCTCTTCGAAGTGGCCCTTGAGCGCCTCGCACTCACCCACAGCCCGGGTGAGCGCAGCCACCAGCACGGCCGCATCGACCTTGCCATCGAAGGCGATGCACTCGGCGGTGTTGAACATCGCCTTGTCGTCGTTGAGCAGATGACCGGACCAGAGCCCCTGCTGGGGTATGGTCAAGGGGAAGCGGCTCATTGCGCCACCTCCAGAGTTTTTTGCTCGGCCAGCTTCTTCTCGATCAGACGCCACCAGCCGTTGAGGGTCGGCAGCTTGGCAAGATCCACGAAGCCCAGCTCCACCCCGGCGGCGCGCCACTCGGTGAGCAGGGACATGATGCGCACCGAATCCAGACCGTAGTCGATGAGGTTCTCGTCCGGGTCAAACTCTTCTTCGTCCTCATCGATATGGCTCAGCAGCCGCGCCTTGAGCCCCTCATACGTCAGCAGCGGATTGGTGAGCAACGGATTGCTCTGGGCGGCAGACGCAGAAACCGGGGCGAGCGCCAGCACCTCCTCGCAAGGGATCACCTTGCCGCAACGGGTCGCCACGTAGTCCAGCGCCATCTGGTGATCGGCCAGGGAGAAGTCCGCCACCCCGTCCGCCAGGAAGAAGGGCTGGATGTCGCGCATGAAGGCATCGCAGGCGGTCATCATGCAGCCGATGTGGCCGTAGATGCCGCCTATGATGAGCTGATCCCGCCCCAGACCTTTAAGCATCTGTTCCAGCTCGGAGCGCTGGAAGGCGCTGTAGCGCCACTTGACTAGCACAACGTCATCGCTTTCGGGGCGCAGGGGGGCCACCACCTGCTGCAGCTCCGGGCTCTTGTTCAGACCCGGGCCCCACATGTCGTTGAGCAGGGCGCGATCTTCAGGGGATTGATCCTTGGGCTGGGCGGTGTAGAAGACCGGAATGCCGAGGGCCTTGCACTGCTTGCGCACGGCGGCGAGCCGCTCGGTCAAGGCCTGGATCAGCGGGCTGTTCTCGCCATAAAAGGCGGTGAAGTACTCCTGCATGTCGTGGATCAGCAGGGCGGCGCGCTTGGGATCCAGGGTCCAGTCGACCTTGTTGGCCTTCCACTGGCTGGGCATGGCGTAATTATTCAGGGTTGGGATAGCCATAACGTCATGATTCCTTTTTAGTTTTATGCTGTTGTCAGGGGGTTGCCGGCGATAAGGTGCGCAATGCGCGCCCGCAGCCCCTGCTTGTCAATCTTGCCCACGGCCGTCATGGGCAGGGCGTCCAGGGTTTCGAAACGGTCGGGCAGCTTGAAGTCCGCCACCCCGCGCTCGCGCAGAAACTTGCGCAAGGCCAGCGGCTTCAAGGCGGGATCCGTGCTGACGATGAAGGCACAGCTCTTCTCCCCCATGGCGCTGTCGGGCATGGAGACCAGGGCGGCATGGGTGATGGCCGGGTGGTGCAGCAGCTGGTTTTCCACCTCTTCCGCAGCTATCTTCTCGCCGCCTCTGTTGATCTGATCCTTCTGCCGGCCCACCACGGTCAGGTAGCCGTCCTGGTCTTGCACCACCAGATCCCCGGAGCAGTAGAAACCCTCGGCATCAAACACCCGGGCGTTGTGGGCCGGGCTCTGGTAGTAGCCACGGAAGGTGTAGGGGCCACGGGTGTGCAGGGCGCCGGGCTGGCCCGGGGCGACCGGCTTGTCCTCCTCGTCCAGGATCCGCACCTCGTCGTCCGGGCTCATGGGGCGGCCCTGGGTGTGGATTATCTTGTCGTCGGTGTCGTCTAGCCGGGTGTAGTTGACCAGGCCTTCTGCCATGCCAAACACCTGCTGCAGCCGGCAACCGAGCAGCGGGGTGATCTTGCGCGCCACCGCCTCGGCCAGCTTGGCGCCGCCCACTTGCAGCAAGTTGAGGCTCTCGATCTGACTGCGCACGGATGGATCAGATTCGGCCGCCTGCAGCCAGAGGGAGACCGCCGGCGGCACCAGGGAGCAGAGGTTGACCTGGTGGCGGGCAATCAGCGGGAAGCAGCTCATGGGGCCGGGATCCGGCGCCAGCACCACGGCGCCACCCGCCTCGAACACCCCCAGTGCCCCGGGGGAGCTCAAGGGGAAGTTGTGGGGTGCCGGCAGGGCACACAGATAGCGGGTGTGGGGCCCCAGGGCGCAGATCTCGTTGCTCCTGCGCACGCTGTAGAGGTAATCGTCATGAGTGCGGGGAATCAGCTTGGGAGTGCCTGTGCTGCCGCCGGAGAGCTGGAAGAAGGCCACCTCGTCCGCAGGACTCGGGCCATAGGCGGGGACGGCCAATCTTTCGGTCTTTGCCAGATCACTCAGCCAATGAGTCAGCCCCAGTTCCCCGCTCTCGCCATCGAGCAACACCAGCTCGGCACCTATGCCTCGCAGCAGGTCACTGTGGCGATCCCCGTTGGCAAACAGCGCATGGGCGAGCGAGCCGATAAAGAGGCGGGGGGTGATCTGCTCGGCGTAAGAGGCCAGCTCCAGCCGGTTATGGCTAAAGAGCGCATTGACCGGCGCTATGCCGGCTTTGAGCAGGGCGAAAAACACCAGATAGAATTCGGCCACATTGGGAAGCTGCACCAGGGCGGTATCCCCCACCCCCAGGCCATGGCGGGCGAGCCGCCCGGCCAATCGGCTCGAGGCGGCGTCCAGCTCGCGATAACTGAAGCTGCGCTCGCCGCAGAGGATGGCCTCGGCATCCGGCGCCAGTTCGCACTGACGCGCCAGCATGGTAGTCAAGGGTTCACCGCGCCAATAGCCCTTGGCTCGGTATTGATCCGCCAGCTCTGCGGGCCAGCGGGTATAGGACAGGAAGCGGCTGGGCTGAGTCATTGTGCCACCTCCGGACTCAGGCCCAGGGCTTTGAGCATGGTCCCCAGCTTGGTACCGGTCTCGGCCCACTCCATGGCGGGATCCGAGCCTGCCACTATGCCGGCGCCGGCAAACAGCTCCACCTGATGGCCATCGAGCACGCCACAGCGGATCACCACGGCCCACTCGCCATTGCCCTGACTGTCGCACCAGCCGACGATGCCGCTGAACAGGGCGCGCCTGAAGGGCTCCTGCTCGCGGATGAACTGGCGCGCCAGCTCTGTAGGGTAACCGCACAGGGCCGGGGTCGGATGCAGCTGGCAGGCCAGGGAAAGCACAGAAGCCTGACCCGGATGCAGCTGGCCGGCGATGGGCGTGCCCAGATGCCAGAGGGTATCCGTGCTCATCAGGGTGGGATTGGTGGGAATGGCCAGCTCGCGACAGTGCGGTGTCAGCACCCGGCGGATCTCGTCGATCACCAGACGGTGTTCATGCTGATCCTTGCGGGAGGCCAGCAGATCCCGGGCCACCTGCCGGTCCTGCGCCGGCTCGCCGCCGCGCTTGGCAGAGCCCGCCAGCGGGTGGGTGAAGACCTCGCCCCCGCTGACCCGCAACAGCAGCTCGGGGCTGGCACCGAGCAGACGGCGATCTTGCCCGAGCGGCAGAGAGAAGTGAAAGGCATGGGGATTCTGGCTCATCAGCCGGGCCAGCACCTGCTCGGGATCGGCGGGCTTGTGCAGCGTGAGGATCAGCTTGCGCGACAGCACTACCTTGGCGAGGTGACCCTGGGCGAAGGCATCCAGCGCCGAGCTGACCGAGGTCTTGAATTCGGCCGCCGCCGGCGTGCTCTGCACCGAGATGACCTGATTGGCCTCGGCGGCACGCTCCGCCGCGGGCGCTCGCTCTCCCCGCTCATAACGGCCGGGCACATAGAGGCAGGAGGCGTCGGCAGGGTCGAAGGCGAAGGCACCGATCAGCAGCGGATTGGCTTGCCCTGCGGCCTCGGCCGCCGCCAGCGCCCTGGCTATCTGTCGCTCCAGCAGGGGCCATTCGCAGGCGGGGGTGGTGATAGGCTGGCCCAGATCGTAGGCGCTGATCGTGCCCTGACCTGAGGTAAACAAGAAATCGGGCGGAGACGCAGCCTGGGCAGGTGCGCTATTTTCCATCACAAGAGTATCCACGTTACACCCTCAAATATGATTCAAAATGATAATGATTATCAATTTGTATTTGTGCGGCGGTAAAATACTCGCTTTGAAATCACCCGGTCAATGGGATTTTTATATCGATAAAACTGGAACTTATCTGTGGATATTGGGCAAGCCGCGCCACTGGCGGCCTGCCATGCCAGGTACCGAAGGGGTTACTCGTATGAAGATGCAGCCCACACCCCATATGAGGCTGCGACAAAAACGGCAGCTGTGTGCCCAGACTGGCAGCCAGGGGCATTTCCCCCTAAGATAGCGCCATCTTTCTGGTCACTTATCTCAACTCACGGAACTGTCGATGTTAAAGCACCTGCTTCTGCTCCCCCTCAGCCTGCTGCTGGCAGCCTGTTCGCTCACCCAGTACAACGTCAGCGAAGGCGAAATCAACCAATACCTCAAAGAGAGGGTCGCCTTCGAGAAACAGCTGGGGATCCCCGGCATCATGTCGAGCAAGATCCGCCTGGACGAGATGCAGAGCCGCATCGGCCGCGCCCGCGCCGATCGGGTCGAGCTGGATGCTGCCGGTGATCTGCAGGTCAGCAGCCCCCTTGGCAGCCAGCAGATGAAGATCCGCTTCTCCCTCAGCGCCCGCCCCGACTATGTGGCCGAGCAGGGCGCCATCTACCTGCGTGACCTCGAACTCATCTCGGTCAAGACGGAGCCAGCCGACGTGGGCGCCGCCCTCACACCCCTGCTGCCCACCTTCAACCAGTCGCTCTCGCTGTTCCTCTCCCAGACCCCCGTCTATCGGCTGGATGGCAGTCGCAAGAACGAAGCCAGGATCAAGGAGAAGGTCGAGGCGCTCAAGGTGGAACCGGGCCGACTGGTCATCCCCTTCAAGCTGTTGTGACCCTCAGGCCGCGCCCCTCTCGGAGCGCGGCTTTTCTCTTCTCAAGCCCCCCGCCTTGGTACATAATGCACACCATTCTCATTTAGATTCATGAGAAGCGTCATAATAAAATCAAACATATGGTGAGAAGGGACATGAGAAAAACCGTACTGGTACAGGCGATCGCCTGCGCACTGCTCAGTGGCGCCGTACAGGCTGCCGTCAAGGTGGAAGACAAGACATTCAACACCGCCGCCAACATGCTGGCCTATACCGAGTTCGAGCTCTCCGGCGAGCCGCTGGCCGAAGCGCTGGGGCTGGATCTGGATGTGCTGGATGCCAACCGCGCCGATGAGCCGACCCCGTTCGACTTCGCCGCCGGCATCGAATCCTATGAATATTCCGAAGAGGCCATGTACGCGCTGAACTATCAGTCCGGCATGGGCCCCCATCTGGTGAACGGGCCGCAAAACCTGGCCCGCGGCGGCACCCTGGCCGATCTCGGCAAGCGGGTGCTGGCCATGGCCGAGGCCGTCGGCTTCCCGGCCGATGAAGTGCCGCAAGGCATGTATCCCCTCTCCCTGCCCTACGCCTCCGCCAATCCGGAGTTTGCGCAAGCGGTGAACACCACCCCGGTCAACGGCGATCAGATCACCATCAAGACCGCCAAGGGCACAGAGAAAACCGTCAAAACCCAGGTACCGGCCTACTTCCGCGACTACACCACCCTGCGCTGGAGCGGTGCCGACAACCTGCTGAACCCGGCAGCCGTGGGCGGCATACTGCTCAAAGAGGTGATGTGGTCCCAGGACTTCCTCGGCGGCATGCACGTGGCCGAGAGCGATGAAGAAGTGGAAGCCGCATCGTCCACCATGGATCAGGACGGCAAGCACAAGCTGGGCGTCTCTGCCGCCGATGGCTTCAACGGCATGATGCTGACCGAACAGTCCATCGACAAGCTGGCCATCATGCAGGGCCAGCTCGGTTTCGATGGCAAGCAGCTGGGAGCCAAGATCACACCGCAATACGATCCGTCCAAGGGTATCGTCTACTTCCCCCATCAGGTGAAAGTGACCGAAACCAGCAAGAATGAGGTGGGCGCCATCGGCAAGCTCGAGGTGGTGGATGGCTCAGCCCAGCTGCGCGATGCCTGGATGATGCTGTGGCCGCTCTCCGAGTTCTACGCCTTCAGCGATCAACGTACGGCCAACACCAACCAGAACCCGGCCTTCCACGCCGTGTTTGACGGTGCCCCGTTTGCCGCCGCCCCGGCCGCCAACACCCAGGGTCAGAGCGCCAAGCAGGTGGTCGGCGACGACGCCTTCTCCCTGGCCCTGAACCTCTCTGGCCTGGTGTTCAAGAACCTCAACGCCCTGCACTTCGAGCCCAAGGCCGGCACTTTGGTCGACAGCTGGCAGGCAGGCAAACAAGGCAAGCACGTCACCACCTTCGACGCCGCTTACGCCCTGGTCGCCCTGCAGATCTTCCAGCGGGCCCAGGATGCACTGCCGGTCGGCTATGCCGCCGGTGACAACGGCGAACTGAACCTGAAAACCGCACAAGGCCAGCAGGCGCTGGTGCTCATTCGCCAGCAGGCCGACTTCATCCTCGGCAAGCTCAAGGGCAAGAACGGTCTGGTGCATGACGGCTTGACCCTGGGTGGCAAGCTGGATGCCGGTCAGTCCATCGACGCGCAATTTGCCGCCGTGCGGGGTCTGACGGCCGCCTTCCTGGCCACCTCGGATGCCAAGTACCGCACTGCCGCGCGCGAGCTCTTCATCGCCACCGACAAGGCCTACTTCAACCAGAAGGCCGGCACCTGGCTCGCGGCCAAGCAGGGCGAATACACCCCCTGGACCCAGGCCGCCATCTCGGGCGCCCTGCGCTCCGCCATGCTGAACCTGCGCAACGAGGGGACAGAGAAGGCCCCGGCGCTGGAACTGGCCCAGCTGACCCAGCGCTACGTGAGCTGGTTCCGTGGCACGGTCAACGGCGGCATGCAGATGGCCGAGTGGATCGGCGACTCCGGTGAGAACGTCATCGAAGGAGCTGGTGGCGACACGGACGAAGACGGCGTGCCGCAAGTCACCGCCGCCGGTGGCAAACATGGCACCGCCATGGTGATGGCCGCCAAGGCCATTGTCAGCGAGAAATGAGTCAGCGGATAAATCCAACGATCACACCATAAAGAAAGGGAGCCGATTCGGCTCCCTTTGCATTACAACGTCTGACACAGTTTCACGCTTCTCTCTCACGCCAGCTTGGCCAGCATCTCCTTGGTCACCAGCACGATCCCCTGCTCGGAGCGGTAGAAGCGGCGGCTATCCTCGTCCGCGTTCTCCCCCACCACCAGTCCATCGGGCAGCACGCAGCCCTTGTCCACCACCACCCGGCGCAGACGGCAGCCGGCACCTATCTCGACCCCGGGGAATATGATGGCCTGATCCAGGGTGCAGAAGGAGTGCACCCGCACATGGGTAAACAGCACAGAGTTGAGCACGAAGGAACCGCTGACGATGGATCCCCCCGCGAACATGGAGTTGATGGTCATGCCGTGCTGACCGTTTCTGTCCTGCACGAACTTGGCGGGCGGCGTCATGGTCTGGCTGGTCCAGATGGGCCAGTTCTCGTCATAGATGTCGAGCTCGGGCACCACGGAAGCGAGATCCATGTTGGCTTCCCAGAACGAATCCAGGGTCCCCACATCGCGCCAATAGGGTTTCTGCCCCTCCTTGGCCCCGACACAGGACATGGTGAAGGGATGGGCAAAGGCCTTGCCCTCTCCCACGATGCGCGGGATCACGTCCATGCCGAAGTCGTGCTTGGACTCCTGATTGTGGATGTCCTCTTCCAGCAGCTGATAGAGGTACTCCGCCTCGAAGATGTAGATGCCCATGGAGGCCAGGGATCTGTCCTCATGGCCCGGCATGGCCGGCGGGTTGGCCGGTTTTTCGACGAAGGCGCGGATCTTGCGCTGCTCGTCTATGTCCATGACCCCGAAGGCAGAGGCCTCCGCCCGTGGCACCTCGATACAGGCCACCGTCACCTTGGCACCGAGACGCACGTGATCGAGCAGCATGGCAGCGTAATCCATCTTGTAGATATGATCCCCCGCCAGCACCACTATGTATTTGGGGCCGTAGTCACGAATGATGTCGACGTTCTGATAGATGGCATCGGCGGTGCCGCGATACCAGTGCACCTCGTCCACCCTTTGCTGGGCGGGCAGCAGGTCGATGAATTCGTTCATCTGGTAGCGCAGGAAGGACCAGCCCGATTGCAGGTGGCGCAACAGACTGTGGGACTTGTACTGGGTCACCACCCCCACCCGGCGAATGCCCGAGTTGATGCAGTTGGAGAGCACGAAGTCGATGATGCGGAACTTGCCGCCGAAATGGACGGCAGGCTTGGCGCGGTTGTCCGTCAACTGCTTCAGGCGGCTGCCCCGTCCCCCCGCGAGCACCAAGGCCATACTCTGATTCAATAATTGCCGTGCTTTGGCAGTATTTACGGGTTCTAACAACATGATTTACCTCTGCCTTGTTTGATCTATTTTCAACCCATCTTCGCCTTTTTAAGTGCCCATGAAAGTGGTTTCACTCACATTTAACCGATTTCAATTGGCCCTTTTCCAGGAGTTGAGCGGGATCCCATGCTTTACACCCCGAGCTTGGTTAGAATTTCAACATCACACGCATCATCAAGGATGACAAGATGTTGAACAAGCTCGGGAGTAACCTGTTACTGATCGCAGCCGTCACCTGTGCTCCTCTGCTGTTGTTACAAGGCATCTGGCTCGCCGTACAGGCAACCCCCTTCACCCTGATCCTCATCGTCGGCACTACCCTGCTTGGCTTTGGCCTGCTGTTCATGCTGGCCCATCGCACCCGCAATGCCGAGCGTGAACAGCAGGAACAAGTCTGGCTCAAGGCACTGCGACTGCGCGATCCCGCCTGTCTGGAGAGCCCGGCAGCCCAGGAAGCATTGCAACAACTGCTGACCCGGTTCAATGAAGCCGAGCTCGACGCCCACCGTCAGATCAGCGAGCTGCACAATCAGGCCACCCAGGATGAGCTGACCCAGTTGCAGAACCGCCACGCGTTCCGGCGCGACATGACGGAGCTGCTGCAGCGGGATCAGGACACCCAGACCGCCACCCTGGTGCTGATCCGCGCCACCGAACTTGGCAAGCTCAACGCCCAGCGCGGCTTCCAGTCGGGGGACGCCTATATCAAGGATATCGCCAATCTCATCACCCGGGTGGTCAGCCGCTTCCCGGGCCATCAGGTCTATCGCATCTCGGGGGCCGACTTCGCCGTGCTGGTGCAGCCGGTGGCCAACATACCGCCGCCCCTGCTCGGCCGGGATCTGAAGATCGCCTTCGATCACTATCAGCAACAACACGAGCTGGAGAGCGCCGCCTACTCGGGGCTGACGCGCCTGAGCAGCGGGCAGAAGATAGAGGCCATACTGGCGCGGGCGGATCTGGCGCTGGCCCGTGCCCAGACAGAAACGGTCAACGGCTGGGCCATTCAACAGGACGATGACGTGGTGGAACTGCAGGGCCAGCACCACTGGAAGCTGGTGCTCAATGATCTGCTGGAGCAGGAGCGCATCAGCTTTACCTATCAGCCGATCCAGCCCATGCACCGCAGCATGCTGGCCTACAACGAGATCTACACCCGCTTCAGCGGCGCCGACGGCACAGTGCTGCCGACCGACACCCTGTTTGCCATGGCCCAGCGACTGGACATGGTGATGCGACTGGAGCAGATGCTGGTCATCAACGTCATGCGCCAGTACCGGGCATTTGGCTCCAACCAGAGTCGCTGGGGTATCAGCCTCTCCAGCAACCTGTTGCAAAACAGCGCCTTCCTGATCTGGCTCGACCGGCAATTGCTCAAGGATCCCAACACCAGCGCCAACCTGGTGTTCGAACTGGATGAGGAGCATCTGGAGCGCAACATGACGGGGGCCAAGCGGGTGTTCGAGCTGCTCAGGCGCAACGGCAGTCGCTCCGCCATCTGCAACTTCGGCAAGGGGATAGGATCGTTCAACCTGTTTCGCGAGCTCAAGCCCGACTACATCAAGCTGGATCCCGCCCTGATCACGGGGCTGGAGCAGGATCTGACCAATCAGCAGTTCGTGCGGATGATAGTGGACGTATCACATCGCATGGGCTGCCAGGTGATAGCGGAAGGGGTGGAGCAGCTTGGCCAGAAACAGCTGCTGCAGGGCATGTATGTGGACGGGTTGCAGGGCTATCTCATCGCCAAGCCCCAGCAGTTGCGGCCGGATATCAGCCAGCTTGGGCTGTTTACTGAGGACGCTTCAACTTCAGCAGAGTCAGAATGATGTCGTTGAGCTGGCGATAACGTTCCAGCTCCTTCTGATCGTAACGGGTCGCCAGTGTGGTGGGATTATGGCGATTCTTGAGGTAGCGGTTGATCTGCAGGCGGTTGAAACCTGCCACCTGATAGATCTGGCCCAGCAGGGCATTGAGCTCTTCGTGCTCGAAGCCGGCTCTGGCGAGGTAGTCGCTCTGGGCCGGGCTCTCCAGCTGGCTGCTCTGCTTGGCGATGCGGCCTGTCTCCTGCAGATAGGCGAGCCACTGTTCGAGATAAAGCGGCTTGCTGCCCGCCAGCAGATTGAAGAAACCCACCGCATCGCAGCGGCACTCGGTCAACAGCAGCACGGCCAGTTGATCGTCATCACAGCTGAAGGTGACTGGGCCTGTCTGCCCCCAGTCCAGCGCCTGGACCCGGATCTCGGCGCGCTCCCCTGCAATGCCGGTTACGTCGAATACAAACATGGCTCCTCCCGCTCGGCAAAAGGTTGATGATGGACCATACCCCCCGCAGGTGCAAAGCCAAATCGCCTTTTCATTCAGTATTCTGCAAGCTGGCCATAAAAAAACCGACATCCTCGCGGATATCGGTTCTTCAGGCATCCGATGGCCGTGGCCATCAATGCAGAACGGTTCAGGCGTCCAGTTCGACCAGTGCCTTGGCCAGCTCTATGGGTTCGAGCTCCTGGCCTTCCAGATCGGCATTCCAGTTCGGGCCGATCAGCACATCGTCCTCGTCCAGATCGTTGATCCAGATGTCGAGGAACTCTTCCAGCTCGATCACTTCCGGCTCGTAGTCGGCCCACTCGTCCACGCAATGCAGGCGGGCATCAACCTCGGCAGACCAGAGCGGCATCACATCGGCATCTTCAAATTCGGCAGAGCGGCAGACGACCCAGTCTTCACCGTAACGCAAGCCCCACACCTGACCCGACTCGCGGACTTCTTCGATGAACAGTTGGAAATTGGCGTCAAGATTGTCAGTTAACTTACTCATGGGGCTCTCTCTTTATCGGGTGCTGCGGCCACTGCAGTGCCGAGTGGCAATGCGGTGGCCAAATGGTGTCGCAAAAGTGACATGGACTCAAGCATCTTGGGGTTATTCGCACAAAAAACTGCCCAATGCCGTGTTTTGCCTGATAAAACGCCTCCCGAAGGAGGCGTTTGCCATGGCCGGGATCAACGCTCCCAGTAAACCTCTTCCAGGCTGTCTTCCTTCTCGGGCAGACCGCGGGAGAGACGCGGGCTGCTCTGGGCCAGCACCTCATAGCTGACCCGGTTGGCGTACTTGCACACCTGGGCCAGGGAGGAGTAGGTCAGGAACTCGGACATGTGCTTGGCGGAGTTCGGCACATTCATGCGGTGATAGGCATTGGCCACCATGTCGTGCAGCACGGCAGACAACGCGCCATCCCCTGCGCCGTTGGTGTTCTTGATCTTCTCCGGGCCACCCATGTAAGGGGAGATGTGGGAGTAGATGCGGGCAGGCTTGCGGCACTTGGCGCGGGCCATGGGGCGGCTGAACTCATACATGTTGAACTCGGGGATGACACCGGGCAGCAGGGTATGGGTGGTCTCGCGCTTGTAGTCTTCCTCGGTGTAGCTCGCCATGTAGAGGCCGATGGGGCCGGCGGTGCAGAGCACCATGTCGGCCCAGTCCAGCGCCTTGTCGGCAGCGCCGAGGGGATCGGCGATGCCGGTCAGGGCCTCGGCCTCATCTTCATTCATCGCCAGCACAGTCACGTTCTCGGCGATGAAGTCGCGCCACCACTGGGGATTGTCGGCAATGACGAAGCGGGTACCCAGGGTCAGCACCACGGGCACGCCGGCCTCGCGAGCGTAACGCACGGCGGCCATGGCGGCCTCTTTCATGGGATCGCCATCGTCACCGCGCACCAGATAGGCGGTGATCACCAGTGCGGAGGCCCCCTTGATCACCTCTTCCGGCACATGGTGCACATCCAGCTGGTTCATCTTGCCGGCGTTGATGCCAAAGCTGCGCTCGCCGCACTCTGTGATGAAGGTGAAGCAGCGACCGACCGGGCCGTCTACCGGCTGCAGGTAATCGAGGTTGACGCGGGAAGAGGTGTTGCACAGATAGCGGTAGGCGTAGCTGCCGATGCGGATGTCCTGGCTCATGACACCGAGCAGGATGGAGTGGGAGTCCGCCAGCACCGAATAGTTGTGCATGGTGTTGCCTATGGTGCCACCGGCAAACTCGCTCACCACCATGTTGTTGGTCTTGAGCTCTTCATAGACCCGTTCGGCCACGTCGTCACTGATCACCACAGAGTGGCCCTTGCTCAGGCCATAACGGTTCAGGAAGTCCTCATCCACATGGGCTTCGATGTCCACCAGGGTCTGATCGATTCCCACCACATAGGCTTTGCCAAGTTCGGTAAGCAGGGGATTTTGCGGGATCAGGGGATCGCGCCTGTCGACCGGGAAGTAGTGTTTGGACTTGCGCTGACCGGGAAATTTCATGGCAATGTTCTGTGCTCTGGGGGAAAGAGGGGCGGGATTTTAACACAATCCGCCGCGCCGAAAAGTCGCCTGATTAAAATATGGCGTCAGTATAGACAAGGGCTGCAGAGGAAAACGTTTATCCCGCTCCCATAAAAAAACCACCTCGCCGGGAGGTGGTTTTTCAGTCGGCCACGATGAGGAGATCAGCCGAACGAGAACCCCTGCACCAGGGCCAGCACCGAAAAGAGGCCGAGGGACAGCCAGAAGAACAGGGTGCCAAACAGCCTGGGCTTGTTCGGCGCCCTGGGGATCTGGATGCCGATGGCGTGCAGGATTCGCCCCACCAGCAGGAGCGCACCGCCGAGGTGCAGCCAGAGGGCACCGACCCCCGCCAGTTCACACAGGGCCATCAGCAGCAGGGTCAGCGGCACGTACTCGGCGAAGTTGCCGTGGGCGCGGATCGCAGAGCGCATCTCGGGCGCCTCCCCTTCCCCTATCATCACCTTGAACTGGGCACGGCGCTTGACCACCCAGAAGGAGAGCAGCAGGAACAAGAGCCCCAGCAGACCGGCGTAGATCAGCGTGATATGCATCATGAAGACAATCCTTATCGTTGAACGTTGAAACCCGGGGTGGTCACGCCAGCTCGCGGCAGATCAGCGACACCATCATGCGGATATGGGCCTGATCGCTGTTGAGCGCCGGGATGTAATGGAACTGCTCGCCACCCGCCTCGGTGAAGAGGTGGCGGTTCTCGACCTGGATCTCCTCCAGGGTCTCGAGGCAGTCGGCGGAAAACGCCGGGCAGATCACATCGAGTCGCTTGATCCCCTGCCCCGCCAGCGCCGTGATGGTGGCATCGGTATAAGGCTTGAGCCACTCCTGCTTGCCGAAGCGGGACTGGAAACTGGCGCTCCACTGCTCGGGCGCAAGACCCAGGGCCTCGGCCAGCAGGGTCGCGGTGCGGCGGCACTGGTGACCATAGGGATCACCCTCGTCCTCGCTGCGTTGGGGGATGCCGTGGAACGACATCAGCAGATGCTCACCCTGGCCCTGCTGCTCCCACTGGCGGCGCACGCTCATGGCCAGCGCCTGGATATATTCGGGATGATTGTGATAGTCGCGGATGAGCCGCATCACCGGCAGGTGGCGCTCGTTTTTCATCACCCGCGCCCAGCCGTCGAACACCGCGGCCGTGGTGCTGGCGGCATATTGGGGATAGAGCGGCAACAGTATCACCCGGTTGACCCCCTGCGCCTTGAGCGCCTGCCAACCGTCGGCCAGTGACGGCTTGCCATAGGTCATGGCGAGCACCACGGGCACATCCACCCCTTCGCGCTTGAGTTCCTGCTCGAGGGCATCGCGCTGACGCTGGCTGATGGCCATCAGCGGCGATCCCTGCTCGGTCCAGATCTGCTGGTAGAGCTTGGACACCCTGGGGGCACGCAGTGGCAATATGATGAAATTGAGCAGGGGGGACCACAACAGGCGAGGTATCTCGACCACCCGCGGATCCTGTAGGAACTGGCTGAGGAAGGCCTTGACGGCGGAGGTGGTCGGCGCCGCTGGCGTCCCCAGATTGACGAGCAAGATCCCGGTTTTGGTGGTCACGTTAGCTTCCTGTCATGCTGTTTTTGTCGTTCTTGTTATGATGCAAGAAAGGGCCCTGGATGGACCCTTGTCTCAGACTCGTTATCGACCGATTGCGGTTGGCAACGGCAGGCTTAGCCCAGAATGGCGGCCAGCTGCTTGCTGACCAGATCCACCGGCTGGGTGCCGTCGATCTTGACGTAACGGGTGTTGCCCGCTTCCGCTTCTTTACCGTAGAAACCGATCAGCGGCGCAGTCTGCTGATGGTACACGTCCAGACGCTTGCGCACCGTGGTCTCTTCGTCGTCGGCACGGATCACCAGATCCTCGCCGGTCACGTCATCCTTGCCTTCCACTTTCGGCGGGTTGAACACCACGTGGTAGGTACGGCCGGAGCCGGAGTGGACGCGACGACCGCTCATGCGCTTGACGATCTCTTCGTCCGGCACGTCGAACTCCAGCACGAAGTCGACCACGACACCGGCATCCTTCATGGCTTGCGCCTGGGGAATGGTGCGCGGGAAGCCATCCAGCAGGAAGCCGTTGGCGCAATCCGGTTGGGCGATACGCTCTTTGACCAGGCCTATGATGATGTCGTCAGAGACGAGCTGACCTGCGTCCATCACGGCTTTGGCCTTGAGGCCCAGCTCGGTGCCCGCCTTGATCGCCGCACGCAGCATGTCGCCGGTGGAGATCTGCGGAATACCGTGTTTTTCCATGATGAACTGAGCCTGAGTACCCTTGCCGGCACCCGGAGCCCCCAACAGAACAATGCGCATACACGCTCCTATTGATTGGTTATTCAATTCTTGAGAAGGCAAAAAACTACACGGTTTCGCTCATTTTCACAAGCTTGCCCCGTGTGAGTGGCTTATTTTTCACCATGTTCCCGCAGCGGCGAGGCGACTCAAGCCGCAACGCTACCCTGAAAAAATGAGTGAAAATGCAGCGCCCCCCCAATAACGAAGAGAGGCGCTTGCCCCTTGTCGGGCAAGCGCCACATAAAAAAGGCCCACTGCATGCAGTGGGCCCAAACATCATGCCTGGAGTAACAGACGGTTGATACGGGAGACGAAGCTCGCCGGATCATTCAGCCCGCCCTGCTCTGCCAGCTGGGCCTGTTCGTGCAGCAGGGTGACCCACTCGCCGAACAGCGCCTCGTCCTGGATGGTGTCGAGCTTCTTCACCAGCGCGTGATCCGGGTTGAGCTCCAGAATGTACTTCTGCTCAGGTACCGGCTGGCCGGCGGCGCGCATCAGCTTGATCATCTGGGTGCTCATGCCGTGGTCGTCGGTGACGATGCAGGAGGGTGAATCGGTCAGACGGTGGGTGACACGCACCTCTTTCACCGCGTCGGCCAGGCTCTGCTTGACCCGCTCCACCAGACCGGCGTTGGCTTTTTCAGCCTCCTCCTGCGCCTGCTTGGACGCTTCGTCCTCCAGATCCCCCAGATCCAGCTCGCCACGGGTCACGGAGACCAGCTGCTTGCCGTCGAACTCGGTCAGGTGGCTCATCAGCCACTCGTCGACGCGCTCCCACATCAGCAGCACTTCGACGCCCTTCTTGCGGAAGATCTCGAGGTGCGGGCTGTTCTTGGCGGCGGCGAAGCTGTCGGCGGTGATGTAGTAAATCTTCTGCTGGCCTTCCTTCATGCGGCCAACGTAATCCTCGAGAGAGACGGTCTGGGCTTCGCCCTCGCCCGCCGTGCTGGCAAAGCGCAGCAGCTTGGCGATCTCTTCGCGGTTGGCGTGATCCTCGGCCGGCCCCTCTTTGAGCACGTTGCCGAACTCGCTCCAGAACTTGGCGTACTTCTCGCTGTCATCCTTGGCCAGCTTGGCCAGCATGGTCAGCACCCGCTTGGAACAGGCCTTGCGCAGGGAGACGGTCACCTTGTTGTCTTGCAGAATTTCACGGCTGACGTTGAGCGGCAGATCGTTGGAATCCAGCACCCCTTTGACGAAGCGCAGGTAGGCCGGCATGAACTGCTCGGCGTCGTCCATGATGAAGACGCGCTGCACGTAGAGCTTGAGGCCGTGTTTCTGATCCCGGTTGTAGAGATCGAAGGGGGCACGGGCCGGCACGTAGAGCAGGCTGGTGTACTCCTGCGCCCCTTCCACCCGGTTGTGACCCCACAAGAGCGGATCTTCGAAATCGTGGGCGACGTGCTTGTAGAACTCCTGATACTCCTCGTCCTTGATCTCTTTCGGATTGCGGGTCCAGAGTGCGGTGGCGCGGTTGACCTGCTCCCACTCGCCCGGCGTGCCGACGACGGTCTCGCCATCTTCTTCACGGTCCGGGGTGCCCTCTTTGAACATCTCCACCGGCACGCTGATGTGGTCGGAATACTTGGCGACCACGGCGCGCAGACGCCAGTCGTCGAGGAACTCTTCCTCTTCGGCACGCAGGTGCAGGATGACGTCGGTACCACGGCCTTCCTTGGTCACATCGGCCACGGTGAAGGAGCCTTCCCCTTCCGATTCCCACTGCACCCCTTGATCAGGCTCGGTGCCGGCGGCGCGGGAAACCACAGTCACCTTGTCGGCAACGATGAAGGCGGAGTAGAAACCGACACCAAACTGACCGATCAGCTGGGAGTCGCGGCCCTGATCACCGGACAAGTTCTTGAAGAACTCGGCGGTGCCGGACTTGGCGATGGTGCCCAGATGCTCGATCACCTGATCCCGGCTCATACCTATGCCGTTATCAGAGATAGTCAGGGTCCGATTCTCTTTATCAACCACCAGGCGAACGCGCAACTGGCCGTCGTTTTCGAACAAAGAGGCATCGGAAAGCGCCTTGAAGCGCAGCTTGTCCGCCGCATCTGAGGCGTTGGAGATCAGCTCGCGCAGGAACACTTCTTTGTTGGAGTAGAGGCTGTGGGCCATCAGGCTCAGCAGTTGTTTGACTTCAGTCTGAAACCCGTGGGTTTCGGCATGAACGCTTTGGGTCATCGACACTATCCTCAGGCGATTCGGGTTGAACACATTCCTGATACAAGATGGGGCCTGGGATCCCCATTTCAAGGGGGACAAGTCTGCTGACGGTGCGAATGGCGATTTTTGCGCCAGCGCACTGCCAGGCGCCGCCCATCGCTCAAACAAAAACCCGCCGAGGCGGGTTTGGGAAGCAATAAGCCTGGCGCAGGCTCAGCTCAGTGGCTGATGCGGCCTCAATTAAGGGGCTGACGCGGGCTCAATTAAGAGGCTGACGCCCCATCAGCGAGTGAGAAAGCGTGGTGCCATCCACCAGCTCCAGCTCGCCCCCCACCGGCACGCCGTGGGCAATCCGGCTCACCTTGACGCCGGCGGCGCGGGCCATGTCGGCTATGTACCAGGCGGTGGCATCCCCTTCGATGGTGGGGTTGGTGGCCAGGATCAGCTCGCTGATGGACTCGGCCTTCAGGCGCCGCTCCAGGATCTCCAGCCCCAGCTCTTCCGGGCCTATGCCATCCAGCGGCGAGAGGTGCCCCATCAGCACGAAGTAACGGCCGGAGAACTGGCCCGTGTGCTCGATGGCGGCCACGTCCGCCGGGCTCTCCACCACGCACAGCAGACCGCTCTCTTCGCGCTTGGGATTGGCGCAGATCTCGCAGCGATCGTTCTCGGTGAAGGTGCGGCAATGGCTGCAGTGGCCTATCTCGGTCAGCGCCCGGTTGAGCAGCTGGGCCAGGCGCAAACCGCCGCTGCGCTCGCGCTCGAGCAGGGTGAACGCCATGCGCTGGGCCGACTTGGGACCGACCCCCGGCAGCACCTGCAGGGCCTTCATCATCTCATCCAGCAAGGGGCTGAATTTCATGGGCTAAGTATCCTTTGACGCTGTGTCGGCGGGCGGCGACCTCAAGCAACCCTTGCGGGTGCGGGTTGCGCTTCGCCCGGCCGAACCTATCTTGTTGGCGCAGGACTATACCCGAGCCGCCCCCCGTCCGCCAATGGCCTTGTGCCTGCCGGCGCTATGACGTCGCCGACCGGATGAGGCGGCAAGCAAGACCGCACTACCCCAGCAGGATGCGCTGACGACCGCTGTAGATCTCGGCGCGGCCCGGGCGGCAAAAGCCCACCAGGGTGAGCCCGGTCTGCTCGGCCCGCTCGACCGCGAGCTCAGTGGCGGCCGAGATGGCGAGCAGGATCTCCACACCGGCGCTGGCACACTTTTGCACCATCTCGAAGCTGGCGCGGCTGGTCACCAGAATGGCGCCATCGCGCCGGCCGGTGCGCTGCAGGTGCCCCACCAGCTTGTCGAGCGCTATGTGACGCCCCACGTCCTCGCGAATGGCCAGGATATTGCCCGCACCATCCACATGGACGGCGGCATGGGTGGCCCCCGTGCTCTGCCCCAGCTGTTGCAGGGGCCGCAGCGCGTCCAGCACCTTGTCGATCAGGGTCACCTCGAAGCGCTGGCTGTCCGGCAGCCGTGCCAGGGTGCGCACCACCTGCTCCAGGCTCTCGCTGCCACAGATGCCGCACCCAGTGCGCCCCGCCAGGGTACGCCGCTTCTCTTTCAGGCGATGGACGCAGCGATTGGCCAGGGTGATATGCAGCTCAATCCCCTGGCAGCCATCGACCTGCTCGATGTCGTGGATGTCTTGCAGGGCGTCGATGATCCCCTCGGAAAGCGAAAAGCCGATGGCAAAGTCCTCCAGATCGGCGGCCGAGCACATCATGACGCTGTGGGCGATGCCGTTGTAGACCAGCGCCACCGGAGTTTCGCAGGGCAGCTGCATGGCGCTGTCCGTGGTGACGCCGTCGCGCTGGTAATGGACCACCTCCCGGTGGGCGCTAAGCGCCAGCGGCGTATCGCTATCGAGTTCGAGCAACATCTTGGAGCCCTTAGTTGAGGGTCTGGGGGGCTTTCGCCGAGATACCGAGCCGCTTCATCTTCGACAGCAGGGTGGTGCGTTTCATGCCGAGCCGGTTGGCGGCGCCCCGCTCCCCCGCGACTATGCCGTTGCATTCGCGCAAGGTGTCTATGATGGTCTGGCGCTCGTCCTCCCCCCCCTCGCTCTGGCCGCTGCCGCCCTTGAACAAGGCCTGCTCGGGCTCGTCATAGACCAGGGTCTCTATCTTGTGATAGCCCTTGAGCGGCATCAGCTCGTCCGGGGAGAGGTTGAGCACATGGCCCCGGGTCATCACCACGGCGCGCTCTATGATGTTTTCCAGCTCGCGGATGTTGCCGTACCAGGGGAGCGACACCAGCATCTTCATGGCATCGGCCGGGATCGAGGTGATGTTGCGGCGCATCCGCTTGGCAATCTTCTTGATGAAGAAGTTGACCAAGAGCGGTATGTCTTCGCGCCGCTCGCGCAGGGGTGGCAACTCGATGGGAAAGACGTTGAGCCGGTAGTAGAGATCGCTTCTGAAGCGCTTGTTCTTGACCATGGAGAGCAGATCGCAGTTGGTGGCCGCCACCAGCCGCACGTCGATGGCGATGGGGTTGCTGTTGCCGACCCGCTCCAGCTCGTGCTCCTGCAATACCCGCAACAGCTTGGGCTGCAAGTCCAGCGGCATGTCCCCCACCTCGTCGAGAAACAATGTGCCCTTGTGGGCCCGCTCGAAGCGACCGATGCGCTGGGCCAGGGCGCCGGTGAAGGCCCCCTTCTCGTGGCCGAACAGATCGCTCTCGATGAGGCCGGTGGGAATGGCGGCGCAGTTTACCTTCACCATCTCCTGTTCGCGGCGATCGCTCAGCCGATGGATGGCCTGGGCGATCAGCTCCTTGCCGGTGCCTGTCTCCCCCAGGATCAGCACTGAGCAGTCGCTCTGGGCCACCAGCTTCACCTTCTCCAGCACGCTCTCCATGGCGGCGCTTTGATAGATGATGCTGGAGAAATCGGCGTTGGGCTCGAGCTCCGCCACCCGGATCGTCTTCTCGCGGGCACCCGTGGTGTTGGAGATCTCCTGCTGCGCCTGCACGTTGTTCATGGCAATGGCGGTGCGGGCCGCCACCTGCTCCAGCAATGAGATGTCGATGTCGGCAAAGAAGTCGGCATCCGGGTGGGAGAGGATCAAGACCCCCAGCAGATTGCCCCGATAGCGCAGCGGCAGTATGCAGGAGCTGTCTGCATCGGCCGGCAGTATCTGGGAGCTGAAGCGGCAGCTCGAGTCGCAGCCGTGGCCCTGCTCCCGATAGATGAAGAAGGGTTCGCTGTGGCCGAGCGCACCCTGCAGACAGTTTTTCTCGAAGCAGGAGTGGTTGATGATGCCGGGCTGATCGCTCTGCTGCTGATTGACCAGATAGCTCTTGAAGCTGTCGGAGGTGGCGTTGTACTCCGCCAGGCAGAGGCTGCTGATGGAGAAGTGGTGCTGCAGTATGGAGAAGAGGCTCCTCGGCAACTCGGCGATGCGCACCAGTTTGATCACCGCATTGGTGACATCCACCAGGATCTTGCAGCTGTCGCGCTCCAGACGCAGGGAGTTGGCCTGCTCCAGGGTGCGCTCCTTGTCGAGCACGTTCTCCAGCGCGATGGCGACGATGGCCGCCAGCTGGGTCAGCTTGGCCAGGGTCTCCATCGGGAAGGCATTGGCCGCCGGGCTGATGAACTCCACCCCGCCCAGGTGGCTGCGGGCCGTGGTGATGGGCAACTGGCAGTAAGAGTGCAACCCCTCATACACCCCGGCCGCCGCCAGTAACTCGCAGCGGTTGTGAAAGCGGGCCGCGGGCAGCACTATGGCCTGCTCCCTGGAGAAATGGAGATCGGCCTTGGCACAGACCAGGTGCTTGGGGCCCTTCTCCCCCATGAAGTAGAAGAGGGCCTCCTCCCCCGTCCCCAGATTGAGGATCAGGTTGACCCGGGTCACACCGGCGAAGCAGGCGTCGATCCGGTTCAGCTTCTTGATGAAATCATCCAGGGTGACGGCGGAGAGCAGGTTCTTGGAGAGAGAGAGAAAGCCGTCATCCCAGATGGGTGAGATGTCGGTTAACGGAATGGCACTCACATTCAGCATTCTGGCCTCACGTTACATCTATATGGGCAAAAGATTGCGGGCACATTGCGGTCAGCAACGACGGTAAACAACAGGTCAGCCAGATCCATCAGATGTTATAATTAATTTTTAAAAACTTAACGCTTAATTATAAAAACTAACATGCCTTGAAATAGCTTCTCACTGCCTGACGCATAATAAGGTAGCCCTACCCCCATTACAACCAGACAGGCCAGCGCCAATATCCCGCCATCACTACCAAATATGCTCACATTGGCTCACATATATTGCCGTGCTCCGCCAATTTCTGTCGGCTCGCGTCGTCGCATGGCGTCGCTTGATGGGTTGACTGGATAGCCGCCGCTTGCCCATGGCTGCACCCCGTCAGGAGGAGATGAGCTGGTAGTTGTAGAGCTTGAGGCCACCCAGGATGAAACCGGCCGACAGCAGCTGAAATGCAATCAATAACCCACTGATATTATCGGCTATTTCTGCAGACACCGCCTGATGGGTGAGCAGGATCACCAGCGCCAGCAAGCCCGTCAGCAGGCCGTTGACCAGGGTGGTGGAGAGAAAGGCTATCAGCCAGGCCGCCTGCACGCTCAGCGCCGCCAGCACGGCGCCCATGGCGATGCGCGCGGCGATAAAACAGCCGAAGAAACCGAACCCCAGCAGAAATATCAACTCGTCGTGCCACCAGAAGCAGACCAGCCCCAATAACATCACCAGAAAATAAGCGGAAACATAAAAGATCCCGAATGAGAGAGTTAATTCATTTTTCATGAAGGACACCTGCCAGCTGAAAAAAGGATGAGAGGATCCGGGCCCTGCGAACAGAGCCTGGATCCACTTTATTTAACGACGATTACCCTTTGGCGGCGCTACGCAATTTCGCCTTGAGCGCACTGTATTCAGTCTGGACGTACACTTCCGCCTCGGGCTGATCCTCAATGCGCTCAATCTTCACCGCGCAGTACTTGTACTCGGGGGTGTAGGAGACGGGATCAAGGTGCTCTATGGTGAGCTCATTGCACGCCCCGATCCACCACTGGTAGGTCATGTAGACCACACCGGCGTTGACCCGCTCGTTGTAGTTGGCGCGGGTGATCACCTTGCCGCGCCGTGACGAGATCCAGACCAGCGCCTGATCCTTCACGCCGAGCTTTTGCGCATCGCTCGGGTGGATCTGCACATAGCCCGGCTCATCGGCCAGGGTCTGCAGCGCAGAGCAGTTGCCTGTCATGGAGCGGCAGGAGTAGTGACCCACCTCCCGCACAGTGGAGAGCACCAGCGGATACTCGGCACAAGGCTGCTCCAGCGGCGCCCGCCACTCGGAGGCGATCAGCTGACCCTTGCCGCTCGGGGTGGTGAACACATTCCCCTCGAACAATGTGCTGGTGCCCGGGTGATCCTCGGTCGGACAGGGCCACTGCACGCTCTTGAGATCGGCCATCTTGTCGTAGCTGACCCCGGTATAGAGCGGGCAAAGGGCGCGCATCTCGTCCCAGATCTGGTTGGTATCCCGGTACTCCATGGGATACCCCATGGCGCTGGCCATCAGGGAGAAGATGGCCCAGTCCGGCTTCACGTTGTCCGGCGGCGTCACCGCCTTGTAGAAGCGCTGGAAGCCGCGATCCGCCGAGCTGTAAACCCCCTCGTGCTCGCCCCAACTGGTGGCGGGCAGGATCACATCCGCCATCTCGGCGGTCTGGGTCATGAAGATGTCCTGCACTATCACCAGATCCATGCCGCCCAGGGTGCGCCTGAACTGGGCCAGGTCGGCCTCGGTCTGGGCCGGATCTTCGCCGAAGATGTAGAAGGCCTTGCACTTGCCCTCCTCCACCTTGTGGCTGAGCTCGGTCAGACGGTAGCCGGGCTTCTGGGAGAGGGACGGTACGCCCCACGCCTTGGCAAACTTGGCGCTGATGGCGGGATCGCTCACGGACTGATAGCCCGGGAACTGGTGCGGCAGCATCCCCATGTCGCAGGTGCCCTGCACGTTGTTCTGCCCGCGCACCGGACCGCAGCCGGTGCCACGGCGACCGAAGTTGCCGGTCAGCAGCGCAATTCCGGCCAGCCCCTTGACCACATCCACCGCCTGACCGTACTGGGTCACCCCCATGCCCCACAGGATCATGGAGGCGGGCGAGGCCGCATAGGTGCGGATGGCGGCGCGGATATCGGCGGCCTTGAGGCCGGTGATCCCCTCCACGTATTCCGGGGTGTACCTGGCCACCAGCGCCTTGTAGGTCTCAAACCCCTCGGTGTAGTTGGCGACGAACGCCTTGTCATAGAGGTTCTCGGCGATCAGCACGTTGCCGAAGGCATTGACCAGCGCCATGTTGGAACCGTTTTTGAGCGGCAGCCACTGATCGGCGATGCGGGCGGTTTCCACCATGCGGGGATCACACACAATCACCTTGGCCCCGTTCGCCTTCGCCTTGAGAATATGGCGGGCGACTATGGGGTGAGAGTCAGCAGCGTTGTAACCAAACACCAGCAGGCACTTGGTCTCTTGAATTTCGGGAATGGCGTTGCTCATGGCGCCGTTGCCTACAGTTGTCTCCAGACCGGAGACTGAGGGTGCGTGTCACACTCTCGCGCAGTGGTCGACGTTGTTCGTCCCAAGCACGGCGCGGGCAAATTTCTGCATCACATAGTTGGCTTCATTGCCGGGGCCACGGGCCGAGCCTGTGGTCATGATGGCGTCGGCGCCGTATTTGGCCTTGATGGCAGACAAACGGCTGCTGGCAAAGTCGATCGCTTCGTCCCAGGAGACGGCTTCGAGCTTGCCACCGCGCTCGCGGCGGATCATAGGGCTCTTGAGACGGGGGGTCAGCAGGTTGGTGTCGTTGAGGAAATCCCAACCGTAATAACCCTTGAGGCAGAGCTGCCCCTCGTTGGTCCGGCCGTTGGCGCCTTCGGCCCCCACCACCTTGTCGTTTTCAACCAGCAGGTTGATCTTGCAACCGGTGCCGCAATAGGGGCAGACGGTAATGACTTTTTTCATGACTCACACTCTTGTTTGTTAACGGTAAAAGGCTGTTAACGATAAAAGGCCTTTAACGAAAATGGCTTGTCAGGGGTAGAGAGCACAGAGGCGCAAGCGGCGCCCAGCAAGGGGCTGCGCACGCCATCCAATGCATTACCCTTGTGCCAAGACCGGCTGGCGCTGGCAGGCCGCCATCGCCTCGGCACTGGCCAACTGCTTCTGGCGGTTCAGCTCGCCGAGCGACTCCGGCGTCACCAAGCGCAGCGCCTGGGTCGGGCACACCTCGACACAGGCCGGGCCTGCCTCACGGTGACGGCAGAGATCGCACTTCAAGGCTTGCGCCTTGGTCTGCGGGCGCTTGAACAGCGCATCGGCTGCGGGGGCCACCTCTTTCACCACCACCGCCATGGCACCGTAAGGACAGGCCACCACGCAGGATTTGCAGCCGATGCAACGCGCCTGCAGCACCTTGACGCAGCCATCTTCGGTCACGATGGCATTGTTGGGGCAGGCCAGGGCGCACGGCTTGTCTTCACACTGGCGGCACAGCACGGGCGTAGTCACCTTGCTGCCGACGATCACCTTGAGGCGCGGCTGGAAATAGCTGTCCTTGGAGACCAGATGTCCATCCTCGATGGCAAGACGCAGGCCGCCCTCCCGCTCAACGGTACCCGCGCAGGACGTTGACTGGTGTGACACGGCGCAGGCCACCTCACAGGTACGGCACCCAATACAAAGACTGGGATCTGCAATCACGAAGCTGTTCATAGAGAGGGATCCTAAATGTTTCGTTACTGCCGCACTGGCATCGCCCGGCGTGCCCAAGTGTCATCGCCCAGGGGGCGCACACTCGCACACCGACGACGCAGCCGGCTCACCCACAAAGCATTTATCAGACCAAAAGCGGGGACGGGCCAAATAAAGTTCGCAACCAGCTGAAAATAAAGGGGTAATCAGAAACATGGACGACGATTTTCAGGCCGGTGACGATGACGACAGCTCCGCTGAACTGTGATCGACACGACAAAAGTGACGAGCTCGACACCGGCTGGTAGCCTCCAGCCCCAACCGCGTTACGAAGCAGTTCAAAGGGGTTTGGAGCAAGGAGCGGGCACCATGTTCCAAACAAGCGGAGGGAGGGAATTCTGGGGTAACAAGCCATGCTAAGGGCCAAGAATGGCATATGCAGCACGCAGAAACGGCCTGGTAAGGTAGCAAGTTGTTTGGTTTTTTATCTAGCTAGCAAGCTACCATCAATCAAAACAGAACAATAATGGGCCACTTATTGGCTGATTTGTTGAGCCAGAGCCGGTTTTCGGCCCCTGCCCCTTTAGTTTTCTATCCCTCTGATTAATATGTGCCACTTGGCAACCAGCTCTATGGGGGGGACGTTTCCATGTATATAGGAAATAAAATAGGGCAGATTAAAGATCTGCTTAGATAATAATAGCTAAAGAGTTTATAGGTGATATATGTATAAGGTAGGCATTGTCTTATTTGATGATTTTACAGATGTAGATTTCTTCTTGATGTACGATTTACTTGGTAGGACAACTGATAGTTGGACCGTAAAAATTTTAGGGACAAAACCTTTTCACCAATCTCACCTTGGCATTTCGGTGAAAACTGACGGTGCGATTTATGAGGTTATTGAACAAGATGTCATACTCATCACCAGCGGTAAACATGGCATTCCTGCAGCGATTAAGAATCATGACTTTATGTCCTCGTTAATACTGGACCCCAGCAAACAGCTTATAGGCTCAATATGTGCAGGCTCCTTCATTTTGCATGAGTTGGGGTTACTTAAAAATAAAAAAATAACAACTAATCCTGATGCAAAAGCTGCTTTAGAAGCACTTGGCGGTGATGTGCAAGATTTACCTCTAGTTGTTAATGGTAATATTGCAACTGCAGGAGGCTGCCTTTCGCTGATGTATTTAATTGGTTGGCTCGCAGAAAGATTGTTTGATGTTGAAAAGCGAAGAGTGATTCAAAATCAGTTACTCCCTGCGGGCCAACGAGATATCTTCGAACAGTTGATATCATCAACTATTAAATCCGCAGAAATGAGTAATATTCATGACAATGTAGCCTTGGAGAAAACATGAAATTTTATAGTGCAGAACAATACCAGCAGTCTTGCGAGCTGCTGTTTTCCAGATACAAACTTGATATACAAAAACTTATCCCTGATGCAAGAGTTGAACATGTTGGTTCATCCTCAATCCCTAATGCCATTTCCAAAGGAGATTTGGATATATTCGTCGGTGTCGAGGCTAGCCGGCTTGATTTTTCAGTGAAATTATTACTATCCACAATGAAGCTCCAAGAAAAAATAGACACATTGAGAACTCCAGAGCTATGCATGTTAGAATCCACTAGTGATGATAATGTTGCATTGCAAGTTGTGGCTAATGGTTCCACATTTGAACTTTTTTTGACTTTTCGTGATAAATTACAAGCAAATAATCAATTGACTCAGCAATACAATGAATTAAAGAAGTCGTGCGAAGGGTTATCTCAAGACGAGTACCGCAAAAAGAAATCAGCATTTATAGAATACGTTTTATCATTGGCATAAAAATTAGTTTTCCAATGAAAAATTGTACTGCCTAACATTATTATTTATTTCTGGTGCAATTTACTTCGCGAATGAACTATATGACTACAATTGATTTTATTTCAATGGAATAAGGCCTGATGAATATAGAAATTTACAACCAACATCAAGATGAGATTTTCAATGTACTTGTTGATAATCTGAGAAAATTCAACTTTAAGATGATGGGTGAGGAGAGATCCCAACCCTTGATAATTGTCATACGTGATGATAGCGGCGAGATTGTCGGTGGCATTGCCGGACGAACCATTTATCATCAACTTTTGATAGAGGTGCTTTGGGTACATGACGACAAGCGAGGTCAGGGACTTGGCATTCAATTGATGGAGGCCGCTGAGCGTGAAGCGCAGGCACGAGGCTGTATTGCAGCTCAAGTAGATACTCTGTCGTTCCAAGCACCCAAGTTTTATGAAAAAATGGGATTTCGGATTGTCGGTAAAGTGACTGAAGTTAAAAATAGTCCTGACCGTTACTTTTTATTGAAAAACTATCATAAAACATGATCCGAACCGTAGGGTGTAATAAGCGCAGCGCATTACACCTCTTACGTATGTTCAATTAGTGGTACAATTCACTTCGTTCATTGCACCCTACGTATATATCCTCTCTCTTGCTTTGCTTGATGATGGCTGATGTTGTGGTGGCCATATCCTTTTTCCTTCCATCCCTGCCCCCAGACCAAATAAAGACTCTATCGCCACCCAACTCTGCTCTCTTTGCAACGCGCACCAGTAATTTATTGGTCAGCATTTTATAGTCTATTTTTCAACCAGCCTGATTGAAAACTCTGGCCAAAATGGATACTCAGATAAAACAAGCGCTTGTACGCATCCCGACGGGTTATTTCAATCAATGGATAATTAATGATTTCGTTCAAAAGCCCCTTTTGATTATTTATACCAGAGCATGATCCCACAGAGTGTGTGTCATCATACGCTTAACGGCAGATGAACAGACTGTGTCCCATAATGAGCCCCTTTATATCCAGTTAACTCCCTTTCCCATCGCAATTTCTTAATACTATCCCGATTGAATATCAGGATTTTTCCTGATCGCTCGGGCCCTTGTGCTTTGGCAAACGTGTAACAAGATAACCTCATGAGTTGTGATAACAAACAAGCCCTGTCCGGCGTCACGCTGGCGGCGATTGGCGTGGTCTATGGTGATATCGGCACCAGCCCCCTCTATACCCTGCGAGAGTGCCTGTCGGGTCAATTCGGGATCGGGGCCGAACCCGCCGCCATCCTGGGATTTCTCTCCCTCATCTTCTGGCTGCTGATCCTGGTGGTCTCGGTCAAGTACCTCTCCTTCGTGATGCGGGCCGACAACGCCGGTGAAGGGGGCATTCTCACCCTGATGTCGCTGGCCACCCGCAACGCCTCTCCCCGCTGGACGCCTGTGCTGATTATCCTGGGGCTGATTGGCGGCAGCTTCTTCTATGGCGAGGTGGTGATCACCCCGGCCATGTCGGTGATGTCGGCCATCGAGGGCTTGAGCCTGATGGCCCCCTCCCTTGACCCCTATATAGTGCCGCTCTCGGTGCTGGTGCTGACCCTGCTGTTTGCCATTCAAAAACATGGCACCGCCATGGTGGGCAAGCTGTTTGCCCCCATCATGCTCACCTGGTTTCTGACCCTGGCCGTGCTGGGACTGCGCAGCATCATCCAGAATCCCGAGGTGCTGGGGGCGCTCAACCCCATCTGGGCGCTGCGCTTCTTCGCCGAGTACCAGACCACTTCCTTCTTTGCCCTCGGCGCCGTGGTGCTGGCCATCACAGGGGTGGAGGCGCTCTACGCCGACATGGGCCACTTTGGCAAGAACCCGATCCGGCTCGCCTGGTTTGTGGTGGTGCTGCCGTCGCTTGTGCTCAACTACTTCGGCCAGGGCGCCCTGCTGCTGGGCAACCCGGCGGCCATCGCCAACCCCTTCTTCCTGCTTGCCCCCAAATGGGCGCTGCTGCCGCTGCTGGTGCTGGCGACCATGGCGACCGTGATCGCCTCCCAGGCGGTGATCTCCGGGGTCTTCTCCCTCACCCGGCAGGCGGTGCGGCTCGGTTATCTCTCACCCATCCGTATCGTCCACACCTCAGAGCAGGAGTCCGGCCAGATCTATATTCCCGTCATCAACTGGATGCTCTACATCTCTGTGGTGATCGTCATCATGAGCTTCGAGCACTCCAGCAATCTGGCGGCAGCCTACGGCATCGCCGTGACCGGCACCATGGTACTCACCTCCATCCTCTTCTGCTCCGTGGCCAAGAACAGCTGGCGCTGGCCCACCTATCTGGTGGCTGCCCTGTTCGCCCTGCTGCTGGCCATCGACGTGCCGCTGTTTGCCGCCAACCTGGGCAAGATCTTCTCCGGTGGCTGGCTGCCGCTCACCCTGGGCGCCGTCATGTTCACCCTGATGACCAGCTGGAAGAGCGAACGCTTCCAGCTCATTCGCCGCCTGAACGAGCACGGCAATTCGCTCGAGCCCATGATAGCCTCGCTGGAAAAATCCCCGCCGACCCGGGTGGCGGGCACAGCCGTCTATATGTCGCGGGTGGTCAATGTGATCCCCCATGCGCTGCTCCACAACCTCAAGCACAACAAGGTGCTGCACGAGCGGATCATCCTGCTCACCCTGCGGGTGGAGGATGTGCCCTACGTCCACAACGTGCGCCGGGTCTGCATCGAGCAGCTCTCCCCCACCTTCTGGCGGGTGGTGGCCAGCTACGGCTGGCGCGAGACCCCCAACATGGAGGAGATCTTCCACCGCTGCAACGCGGAGGGCTTGAGCTGCCGCATGATGGAGACCTCGTTCTTTATGGCCCACGAGTCGCTGATCATGAAGGAGCGCCCCTGGTACCTCTACCTGCGCGGCAAGCTGTTTATGCTGCTGCAGCGCAACGCCCTGCGCGCGCCGGATCAGTTCGAGATCCCGCCCAACCGGGTGATAGAGCTGGGCTCGCAGGTGGATATTTGATGGCATTTTTGATGGCATAAAGAACGCCAGCAAGAGAGAGGGAGGCTTTGGCCTCCCTCTCTTTTTGCCGTTAACCACGGGGGCATTTTCCCCCTCATCCCCAACCCTTCTCCCGCGAGGGGAGAAGGGAGCAAGCCACGACGACCATATGGCTGCAAACGGTGCAATTCACTTCGTTCTTTGCACCCCATTCCCTACCGCAGACGAATAACCCTTCCGCCCTTCATTACGACCCCGCATTGCTCCCTGTCGGCACTGTTTTTCCGGGGTGACGAAGCTTCTCCCCCCCCCCCTTCGTCACAAGTGACGAACGTCACACTTCGACACTGTGCCGTGTCCTGGTCACGGCTCGACACAAAATTTAAAGTCATTTAAAAACAGCAAGTTGAAATCAATTTTACGCTAATAGTCAATCTGGCCCGCATTTTGCCATCCTGCCCCTATTCTCTCCGTTCGCGACACGACAAGGTAGGCTATGAACCGCTTCGTTATCGCTGACCCCAAGCTGTGTATCGGCTGTGGCACCTGTATGGCGGCCTGCAGCACGGTTCACAAGGCGCAAGGTTTGCAGCAAGCCCCCCGATTAACCGTTATGCGACACGAGCAGGCGACCATGCCGGTTCAGTGCCGTCACTGTGAAGACGCCCCCTGCATCAAGGTGTGTCCGGTCGAGGCGATTACCCAGACGGGCGATTGCGTGCAGCTCAACGAGTCGCTCTGCATCGGCTGCAACCTGTGCGCCGTGGCCTGCCCGTTCGGCGCCATCCAGAGCGGTGGCAGCCGTCCGGTGGCCATGGCCAACAGCTACGACACCTATATCCCCTGCTCCATCCGCTCCAGCAACCCCTCCACCTCCGCCGGTCTGCGCTGCTTTGGCGAGGATCTGCTGAGCTGGGAGCCCGGCGTGCGCAGCATAGCGGTCAAGTGCGACCTGTGTGAATTTCGCGCAGAAGGCCCCGCCTGCATCGAGGCCTGCCCCTCCCAGTCACTGAGCATGGTCAACGACAGTGCCTGTGCCAGCGCCGCCCGCGACCGTCGCCTGCAAGCCGCCAACGCTCACCCGGAAGGTGCGCCCGCATTCTCGGCCTCTGCATGCACGGCCACTGCGACCACGCCCCCTTCACCCGACGCTTCAATCACAGAGGGAGTTCGCTGATGTTGTCCCCGCTTGTTATGGGCACGCTCGTGCTCTTTCTATTGGGTGCGGCCGCCGGTCTGCTGCTGCAAAGGCAGCCCTGGCTTGCCAACCGTCTCAATAGCGGCTTTGCCCTGCTGGGTTCGCTGGCCGGTGTGGTTGCCGCCATCAAGGCCCTGGCCCAAGGCGCCCCCATCGACGGCCAGCTCTGGCTGCTGGGTTCGGTGCATCTGGACATGCTTGCCGCGCTCATGCTGCTGGTAATCACGCTCGTGGGCGTCGCCGCCTCCCTCTACTCCTTTGCCTATATCCGCGAGTACCAGGGCAAGGGTGATGTGGCCATTGGCGTGCTGATGAACCTCTTCCTCTTTGCCATGGTGGGCATGGTGCTGGCCGACAACGCATTGGGCTTTTTGCTCTGCTACGAGCTGGTGACCCTCACTACCTACTGGCTGGTCAAGACCAACCCGGACGCCGCCAAGCAGAGCCGTCTCTATCTGGTGATGAACCATATCGGCATGGCGCTGGTGCTGATCGCCTTCTGGCTGCTCTGCCGCGAAAGCGGCTCGCTGGAGTTCGCCGCCCTGCGCGAGCACCATCTGGCGGGCGGCTTGGCCTCTCTGGTGTTCCTGCTCAGCTTCTGCGGCTTTGGCCTGCGCGCCGGTTTCGTGCCGCTGCACGGCTGGTTGCCGGTGGCCGAGCCCGTCGCCCCCTCCCATATCTCGGCGCTGATGTCCGGGGTCATGGTGAAACTCGGTCTGTTTGGCATTTTGCGGGTCAGCATCGATTTTCTCGGCGCCAGCCAGCTCTGGTGGGGCTACATGGTGCTGATCTTCGGTGCCTGCTCGGCTGTACTCGGGGTGCTGTTTGCGCTGGCCGAGCACGATCTCAAGCGGCTGCTCGCCTACCACACGGTGGAGAACATCGGCATCATATTGATGGGGATGGGCATTGGCATGATAGGCATCGCCAACCAGCAACCGGTGCTGGTGGTGCTGGGGCTGCTCGGCGCGCTTTATCACCTGCTCAACCACGCCATCTTCAAGAGCCTGCTCTTTATGGGCACAGGCTCCGTCATGTTCCGCCTGCACACCCGCGACATGGACAAGATGGGTGGCCTCGCCAAGCTGATGCCCTGGACCGCGCTGGCGTTCCTCATCGGCGCCATGGCCATCTCGGCGCTGCCGCCCCTCAACGGCTTTGTCAGCGAGTGGTTTATCTATCAGGCACTGCTTTCCATGACCAAGCTCGGCACCTCGGTCGTCGCCCCGTTGGCGGTGGTGATGCTGGCGGTGACCGGCGCCATGGCGGTGATGTGTTTCGTCAAGGTGTATGGCATCTGCTTCTGCGGTGCCCCGCGCAGCGAGAAAGCGAGTCAGGCCCGCGAAGTACCCAATGCCATGGTGGCAGGCACCCTGCTGCTGGCCGCCGTCTGTCTGGTGCTGGGTCTGGGCGCCCCCTGGATTGCCCCCCACATAGCGGGTTACGGTCAGGCCCTTGTGGCCAGCCAGATGAGCGTCGCCACCGGCGCCACCCTGCTGCCGCTGGATAGCGCTCAGGCGATCCTCTCCCCGCCGGTCATTGCCATCACATTGCTGGGGCTGTTCCTCATCCCGCTGCTGGTCGTGGCCATCTTCAAGGGGCCCAAGCTGGGTCGTCGTCACGCCGGTACTCCCTGGGCCTGCGGTTACGCCTATGAGGAGCGCATGAGCCTCACCTCCGGCGGCGTCACCCACACATTGCGCCAGCTCTGCGCGCCGCTTTATCGCAAACAGCCGCAGCTCGATCTGGCCAGCGCCCTGCACGGGGTGAGTGACGCCCCCGGCAACACTGGCTGGATCCTCCATGGCGTTGTGCTGGCGCTCTTTATCCTGATGGCTGTAGGAGTCTGATATGCCTGTTCTTGAAATGCCGAGCTGGGGCATGGTTGCCCTCGCCCTGACCCAGGCCATCGCCATGCTGGCGCTGGCGCCGCTGGCCACAGGTTTCAACCGGGTGCTGCGGGCAAAAATGCACTCCCGTCAGGGGCCGGGCCTGCTGCAGGACTACCGGGATATCGGGAAGCTCCTGCGCCGCCAGGAGGTGACCCCTGAGCCTGCCGGCATCATCTTCAACCTGATGCCTTCGCTGCTGATCTCAGCCCTCTTGCTGGTAGCCATGGCGCTGCCGACCCTGACCCAGGAATCCCCCTTTCCCATCGCCGGGGATCTCATCACCGACATCTATCTGTTCGCCATCTTCCGCTTCTTCTTTTCGCTGGCGGGGCTGGACAGCGGCAGCATGTTTGCCGGGATCGGTGCCCGCCGCGAGCTGACGCTGGGCATTCTGGTGGAGCCCATTCTGGTGCTGGCCTGCTTCATCATGGCGATGATGGTGGGCAGCTCGGATCTGGGCAACATCAGCAGCTATGTGGCCAACCAACCGCTGGCCGCGCCCATCGCCACCCTGCTGGCGGGGGCCGCCTGCGCCTTCGCCGTGTTTGTGGAGATGGGCAAGCTGCCCTTTGACTGCGCCGAGGCAGAACAGGAGTTGCAGGAAGGGCCGCTCACCGAGTACTCGGGCGCGGGGCTCGCCCTGCTCAAGCTCAGCATGGGCCTCAAGCAACTGGTGGTGGTGCAGCTTTTTCTGGTTATTTTCCTGCCCTTCGGCAAGGCGGCGAACTGGAGTCTGCCCGCGCTCGCCATGGCCGCGCTTATCTTGCTGTGCAAGTTGCTGGTGGCCTTTCTTCTTGCTGGCATCATCGAAAACGCCATGGCCCGCACCCAGTTCGTGCGCACCCACAGGCTGACCCGCTATGGCCTGGGGCTGGCCCTGCTGGCACTGCTCGCCTATCTGGTCGGGGTATAAACCATGTCCGCCTTCGCCCCCGCTGTTTCCAATTTCATTTTTCCCGATTTTAACGAGATAACTGCATGACCATCGCCATCTCAGATCGCATCGGCTGCGACTACATCCAGCAACTGCGACAGCAACTGCCCCATGCCATCACGGACGAGCAGTGGCAGACCGCCGATCAGGCCACCCTGACCGTCAAGCCCACCAGCCTGGTGGCCCTCACCAGCCTGCTGTTCCACAAGCAGGGAGGCTGGCTCTCGGTTTCGTTTGCCAATGACGAGCGCAGCCTCAACGGCCACTTCGCCGTCTATCACGTCTTCTCCATGGAGGGCGACACCAAGAGCTGGATCACGGTCAAGGTGCTGGTCAACGCCATAGAGCAGGAGTACCCCTCCATCACCCCGACCATACCCGCGGCGGTCTGGGGGGAGCGGGAGATCCGCGACATGTACGGCCTGCGCGCCGTCGGCCTGCCGGACGAACGCCGGCTGGTGCTGCCGGACGACTGGCCGGAAGATATCCACCCGCTTCGCAAGGACGCCATGGATTACCGCCAGCGCCCCATGCCCACCACGGACACAGAGACCTACCCCTTCGTCAACGAGCTGGGCAATGAGGCCAACCGCATAGTGCCGGTCGGCCCGCTGCACATCACCTCGGACGAGCCGGGTCACTTTCGCCTGTTCGTGGATGGGGAAGACATCATAGATGCCGATTACCGGCTGTTCTATGTCCACCGCGGCATGGAGAAGCTCGCCGAGACCCGCATGGGCTACAACGAGGTGGCGTTTCTGACCGACCGGGTCTGCGGCATCTGCGGCTTCACCCACAGCGTCGCCTACACCACCTCGGTGGAGAACGCCATGGGCATCCAGGTACCGGAGCGGGCCAAGATGATCCGCGCCGTGCTGCTGGAGGTCGAACGCCTGCACAGCCACATCCTCAACATAGGCCTGTCGAGCCACTTCACCGGCTTCGACACCGGCTTCATGCAGTTCTTCCGGGTGCGGGAAAAATCCATGACCCTGGCCGAGCTGCTCACCGGCGCCCGCAAGACCTACGGCCTCAACCTGATCGGCGGGGTGCGCCGGGACATCTTCAAGGAAGATCGCATCAAGGGCGCCCAGCTGGTGCGGGAGCTGCGTGACGAGCTCAAACCCCTGGTGGCCATGCTGCTCGACACCGCCAACATCTCCTCCCGTCTGGTAGGGATAGGTCGGCTGGATCCGCAAATCGCCCGCGATTTCAGCTGCGTCGGCCCCATGGTGCGGGCCAGCGGCTTCAAGCGCGATGTGCGCCGGGTCCACGACTTTGCCGCCTATCGCGAACTGCCGATGGAGATCCAGACCCTGGCGGGCTGCGACGTGCAGTCCCGGGTGCTGGTGCGCATCCACGAGCTCTACGACTCCCTCGACATGATTGAGTTCGGCCTTGAGCACCTGCCGGAAGGGCCCCTGCTCACCGAAGGGTTCACCTATCAGCCGGGCAAGTTTGCGCTGGGCTTCACCGAAGCGCCCCGCGGCGAGAACGTCCACTGGAGCATGACGGGGGACAACCAGAAGCTGTTCCGCTGGCGCTGCCGCGCCGCCACCTACGCCAACTGGCCAGCCCTGCGCTACATGCTGCGTGGCAATACCATTGCCGATGCGCCGCTGATCATCGGCAGTCTGGATCCCTGCTACTCCTGTACCGATCGGGTCACCCTGGTCGACCCCAGGAAGGGCAAGTCCACCGTGGTCTCCTACAAGGAGATCGAGCGTTACGGCATCGACCGCAAAAACTCTCCGCTCAAGTAAGGGGTCATCATGATCAAGCTGTTCAAGACCATACTCCAGGCGGGCACGCCGACCGCCAAGTACCCCTTCGCCCCCTACGAGGTGAACCGGGATTTTCGCGGCAAACCCAAATATCAGGCGGATCAGTGCATCGCCTGCGCCGCCTGCACCAAGGCCTGCCCGGCCAACGCGCTGGTGATGGAGGTCGATATGGAGACTGGCGAGCGGCGCTGGGAGATCTCCATGGCGCGCTGCATCTTCTGCGGCCGCTGCGAAGAGGTCTGCCCGACCCATGCCATCGCTCTCTCCCCCGAGTTCGAGCTGGCGGTGACCAACAAGGCCGATCTCTATGAGGAGGCCCGCTTCGCGCTGGCCCCCTGCACCCTGTGCGGCACCTACTTTGCCCCAAGCAAGCTGGTGGCGCTGGTGGAGGACACCCTGGTACAAGCGGCCACCCCGCTGGCACATCCCGAGCGTCTGCACCACTGCCCCGACTGCAAACGCAAACAGAGCATGCTGAGCCAGCCTGACTCGGCCATAACCACAACACCGATTGCCACACCGATCGCCACACAACAGGAGTGGATGTGATGAGCAAGATCAAAGGCATAGAACCGGTTGTCGGCCATGCCCATACCCGTGCCGTGCCGCTGGCACAGGATCCCGAGATCACCAAACTCAAGAAGACACTGCTGAAAGACATTCGCCGCTCGGCCTATGTCTACCGGGTCGATTGCGGCGGCTGCAACGCCTGCGAAATCGAGATCTTCGCCACCATAACACCGCTGTTCGATGCCGAACGCTTCGGCATCAAGGTGGTCGCCTCTCCCCGCCACGCCGATATCCTGCTCTTTACCGGCGCGGTAACCCGGGCGATGCGGGTGCCTGCCCTGCGCGCCTATGAAGCGGCTCCCGATCCCAAGATCTGCATCGCCTACGGCGCCTGCGGCTGTGACGGCGGCATCTTCCACGACCTCTACTGCGTCTGGGGCGGCACCGACAAGATAGTGCCGGTGGATGTCTATATTCCGGGCTGCCCGCCCACGCCGGCCGCCACCATCTACGGTTTCGCGGTGGCGCTGGGGCTGCTTGAGCAAAAACTCAAAGCCACCAGCCACCAGGTGCAACAGGGTGAGCGGGTCGAGCTGCGCCACACCGGCATCCCCAACGAAATCCGGGTGATGATAGAGCGCGAGGCGCGCCGCATGGCCGGTTACCGGCAGGGGCGGATCATAGCCGACGAATTTATGGCCCTGCTCGAAGGGGCGACCCAGCAGGATGTGGATCTGCGCATCCGGAGCTACCTCGCTCAACATGACGATCCGCGCCTGTCGGAGATCGTCAACAACCTGGCCAACGCCTGCCTCAACCGGACTGTTGGCAAGGGAGAGGCGGTGCATGGCTGATCAGGTTTTCTTCTACCGCCTCTCGCGCAAGTTCGTGGACGAGCAGTTCGACGTGCCCGAGGAGGCCAAAGAGGTGATGTACTACAGCCTCGCCATCGGCCACCACCTCGGCATCGTCGACTGTCTGAGCGCCGACCTGGTCTGCCCGCTGACGGGCTATCGCGACTGGGTGGCCAAACTGCCCGCCGGCAGCGAGGCACGCCGCAAGATGGAGGGGTTTCTCACCTTTGGCGAGATCACCGTCTATCGGGAGCACTGCCATATGCTGGCCTGTGCCTTCGACCGGCTGCGCAAGGCCGAAGGCGTGCTCGATGAGCAGCAGCTGGGCTGGACCGACACCTTTATGGATCAGCTCACCGCCCTCTATAACGACCCCCATATGTACCTGATGGTAAGGAGCCGCTGATGAGCTGCAATCTCGTGTTGACCGTGGGCAATGCCATGATGGGGGACGACGGTGCCGGCCCCTATCTGGCGGACAAGCTGCAAGCCGCCCCCCTGCCCGGCTGGCTCCATATCGACGGCGGCATAGCGCCGGAAAATGTGGTCCACAAGGTGCGGGAGCTGCAACCGGCGCGGGTGGTGCTGGTGGATGCCGCCGAGATCGGCGAGAAGGCGGGCACCCTGCAGGTGATCCCCCCCGAGACCATAGCCGAGATGTTTATCTTCTCGACCCACAACATGCCGCTCAATTTCCTGATCGACGAACTCAAGACCTTTGTCCCCGAGGTAATCTTTGTCGGGGTGCAACCGGCCATAGTCGCCTTCTCCTTCCCGATGACAGAGATGGTGAGCGGGGCCATGGATTATCTCTACGATCATCTGGAAGAGGCTAAAGATAGCGAGTTGTTAATAAATAGGCTGGCCCATTGGAATATCACCAACGCGGCCACCGATTATTTGCCGGCTTGTTAACGGCGGCAGTTATCGATCCCTCAAAAGGCATATATAAACGCCCGGTGTTAAATTAAAAACATCGGGCTAATTGCCATGAAATTGATATAAATCAACACACAGATATTTTTCAGAAAACCGGCCAACCAGCTATTTTTAAACATAAAAAAAGCGTTGCCAGTCACAGAAAATTGCCACAAAATGGTGGCCATTGCGGAAGCTGATGGGGTCTGGTGGCCTTCTCGGTCTTCAAAACCGATGAGAGCCGAGAAGGCTTTGGCAGGTTCGATTCCTGCCTCTTCCGCCAAATTTCATATATTGGAGAGAAACCGTCAATTATGTTTCAGGCTGGTTGACGACTGTTTCACATATTGTTCTAACAAGGCGCCTGTCGCATTGCCAATATAATCTGAATGCGCTCCAACACTCTTATTTTTCTGCTCGAACATTAATTTATCCATTCGCCTTTTTTATTAATTCATGAATGGCGAAAAGCAGCAATAAGCAGCGTTGAAGCGGCCTTCCTCCGGCAAGGCGGCGTGCATGTCACTCCCACGCACAGCCCGGGTCATCCCATGCCAACTCCGTCTGACGTATCCCCCCTCGCCCCCAGCGCCTCTTATGCCGCGACTCCAGCAAACCAGCGCCGTTTGCCACAAGTGGAACAGCTGCTGCAGCAACCTTTTCTCGCAGGGTTTATCGAGACGCTGAGCCGGCCGCTGGTGACCCAGGCAGTGCGCGAGACCCTGAGCGAACTGCGCCAGAGCGAGGCGTTTCGCCAGCACGGGGTCACCGCTGAACGCCTTGAGGCGCTGATTGCCAGACGCTGCCGGCAGCAGTTGCGCCAGCGCCAGACCCGGGTCATCAACGCCACCGGCACCCTGGTGCACACCAATCTGGGGCGCTCGCCGTTAAGTAGCGAGCTGTGGGACGAGGTGCGTGACCTCAACACCGGCTACAACAATCTGGAGCTGGATCTCGCCACCGGCAAGCGCGGCGGGCGCAAGGGGCTGATCGCCCCCCTGCTCGGTTGCCTCACCCAGGCCGAAGACTCGCTGGTGGTCAACAACAACGCCGCCTCCCTCTTCCTACTGCTGCAAGAGATAGCAAAGGGGCGCGAGGTGATCGTCTCGCGGGGCGAGCAGATCCAGATTGGCGGCGGTTTTCGCATCCCCGACATTCTGGCGCTCTCCGGCGCCAAACTGGTGGAGGTGGGCACCACCAATATCACTACCGCCAAAGATTACCTGGATGCCATCACGGATCAGACCGCGCTGGTGCTGATGGTGCACAGATCCAATTTCGCCATTCGCGGCTTTACCGAATCCCCCGACATCGGCGAGCTGGCCCGCGCCCTGCCAGAGCGCGTGGTGCTGGCGGTGGATCAGGGCTCGGGATTGACCACAGAAGAGTTTGCGCCGGACGAAACCTCGGTGCGCCAGTACATCAAGGCGGGGGCGGATCTGGTCTGCTACTCAGGCGACAAGCTGCTGGGCGGCCCGCAATCGGGCATCATCAGCGGCCGCAGCGATCTTATCAAGCGGCTGGAAAAACACCCCATGATGCGCACCTTCCGCCCGAGCCGCATCGTCTACTCCCTGCTGGAACGCCTGCTCATCCACAAGCTCAACAAGTCCCCCATCGGCGAAGGGATTGCCCAGCGCACCCTGAGCAACCCCGCCGCCATGCAGGCCAGAGCCGATCAGCTGATGGCCGCCCTGCCCGGCTGCTTTGCCGAGGTGCCCGCCCAGCTGGTGGTGGGCGGCGGCACCCTGCCGGACGAATTCTACCCGGCGCTGGCGCTTGAATGCACAGATCCGCGCCCGGCCCAGCAACTGCTCGACGCCCTGCGGGAATTGCCGGTGCCTGTCATTGCCACGGTGCGCCAGCAGAAGGTGCTGCTCAATATGGCTACCCTGCTGCCGGCTGAGATGGCGCTGTTGATCGCCCAACTCAAGGAATTGCTGTTGCCCGCCCAGATCAATACGACAGAGGAGCCCTGATCCCATGACCCCCTATCGCGCCGTTATCGGCCTTGCTGGCCACGTGGATCACGGCAAGACCCTGCTTATCAAGGCCCTCACCGGCATCACCACAGCCCGCGCCCACGAGCAGGCCATCGGCATGACTCAGGATCTCGGCTTTGCCCACTTCGACGACGGTCAGGGCAACACCATAGGCGTCATCGACGTGCCCGGCCACGAGCGCTATATCCGCAACATGGTGGCGGGGCTCTGGAGTCTGGATCTGGTGCTGCTGGTGATCGCCGCCGACGAAGGGTGGATGCCGATGACAGGGGATCACCTGCGCCTGCTCAAGGCCATGGGAGTGCCGCGCCTGCTGGTCTGCATCAACAAGTGCGATCTGGTCAGCGCCGACGAGCTGGCCCTGCTGGAAGAGAGCCTGCTGGAGCGGGTGATGGACGAGAGCGGCATGGTGCCCGATATCGTCAGCGTCAGCGCCAAAACCGGCGCCAACATGGCCGCCCTGCACGCAGCTATCGTGGGCCAACTTGCCGATCTGCCAGCATCGCAAGCTGCCCGCGAGCAGGGTGCGCCGCGCCTCTATCGTGAAGAGGCGCCACCGCGCCTTTATGTGGACAGGGTCTTTACTGCCAATGGCACAGGCACAGTGCTCACCGGCACCCTGCAGCAGGGCAGCCTCAAGGTGGGGGACAAGCTGCGCCTCTACCCCGCCGATCGGGAGGTGCAGGTGCGATCCCTGCAGGCCTATCACCAGAGCGTCGATGAAATTGGCGCCGCCTGCCGGGTGGCGGTGGGCCTGAAAAAAGTGCCCCACAAGGAGGTGGCCCGCGGTCACTGCCTCACCAGTGCCGCCGGCCGGTGCGAGGCGGCGACCCACCTTATCGTGCGACTGAACGAGGTCGGCGGCAGCATCCGGGAGCAACGCAACCGCGAGGTTGAAATCGCCCTCGGCAGCTGGCACGGCCGGGCCCGTTTCGTGCCTATCAAGGACACCCGGCTGGCGCGACTGATCTTTGCCAACCCCATCCCCTGCTTCTTCGGCCAGCCGCTCGCCATCATTCGCCACGGCAGCAGCGAACTGTTGCACGGCGCCCGCATCGTCTGGTGCGGCGATATTCACCCCGCCAGACGCAAGGCGCTGCACGCCCTGCTGGGCGAGCTGCCCGATGAACTCGCCAACTACAACCCCGCCACCCTGCAACTGGGGCTCAACGGCTATGTGCTGGCCAGCCGCTTTGACGAGCAGCCCGATCAGGTCACCCCGCTCGGTGACTGGCTGCTGGACAACCACTGGCTGGCGCAGAGCCGCGAGCAGCTGCTCGCCACACTGAAATGCGAGCCCCTGAGCGCCGCCGAGCTGGCGACCCAATTTGGCATCGCCCTGCCGGTCATTCAAGCCCTGCTCCAGCAGCTCAAAAGTGAGCAGCTGGTTCGTCTGCACCATGACAAGTGGCAGCCGGGCAGTGGCGAGTCGGAAGATGATTTGGGGGAAGAGGCACAGCTGGTGCTCAAAGTGGTGCGAGATCAAGGCAAGGAGGGGTACGAGCCCGGTAAACTGGGCCCCGGCGGCGTGGAGCTGGATCCCTTTATCACCCGCAAGCTGCCCACCGCCCTGCAGCAGGGCTTGCAGCGCAACGGTTTACAAAAAAACTGCGCGTTGCAAAAGCAGCTGCGCAACCTGGCGCGACTCAAGTATCTGGTGCAGCTCGATGGCCCCATCTACTACGACGCCGTGCTTTACAACCAGATGGTCGCCGCCGTGCTGGCGGGCCAGCAGGTGGGAGATCTGATCGACATGGCATCCCTCAAGGAGATCACCGGTTTGTCGCGTAAATACGCCATTCCGTTTTGCCTGCGCATGGAGATGGATGGCTGGGTGCGGCGCGAGGAGAACGAGCGCCGGGTGTTGCGCCTGCCAGAAACATCCCATGCCCTGCAGCAGGAGCCGGCATGACGGCCACGCTAGCAGCCCATTCTGCAGCAACCCGACTGCGCCGCGAATTTCATATCGACGGCATAGTGCAGGGGGTCGGCTTTCGCCCCTTCGTCTATGGGCTGGCGCTGCGCCACGCGCTTACCGGCTATGTGCTGAACGATGCCAACGGCGTCACCATAGGTGCCGAAGGCTCCCCCGAGCAGCTGGCCGCCTTTGCCCGCGAACTGCGGGAATTGGCGCCGCCGCTCAGCCGCATCGATCATTTCAGCGAGCGGGAGCTTCTCCGAGAAGATAATCCCGACTATGACGGCCAGTTTCATATCAAGGCCAGCCAGCAGCAGAGCACCGCCACGGTCGCCATCTCGCCGGATCAGGGAATGTGCGAGGCGTGCGCCACGGATGTGGCCAACCCCGTTGATCGCCACCACCACTACCCCTTTACCAACTGCACCCACTGCGGCCCGCGCTACACCATCATCCGCCGCCTCCCCTACGACAGACCCCACACCGCCATGGCAGGTTTTGCCATGTGCCCGCGCTGCGCGGCGGCGTATGAGGATCCGCTGGACAGGCGCTACCACGCTCAGCCGGTGAGCTGCCCCGAGTGCGGGCCCCATCTCAGCTGGCGCAGCGGCCGCGGCGATACCCTGGCTGAGCTCGAGGATGCCCTGCAAATGGCTGCCCGCGCCCTGCAAACGGGGGCACTGATCGCGGTCAAGGGGATGGGGGGTTATCACCTGATATGTGATGCGCGAAGCGAACAGAGTGTTGCCAGATTGCGAACGCTCAAGCGGCGCGCGCGCAAGCCACTGGCGGTGATGATGGGCTCCCTTGCCGAGGCCAGGCTGCATGCCACCGGCAGCGAGGCAGAGTGGAAGCTGCTCGCCTCTCAGGCCAGGCCCATCACCTTGCTGCGCAAACGCACCAAGGATGATCGGCCGTCAGATCTCATGCAACAACAAGCGGCGCCGCTGGCCGAAGGGATAGCCCCCGGCATTCCCTATCTCGGCGTCATGCTTCCCTACACCCCGCTCCATCAACTGCTGCTGGACGCCTGTGCCCTACCGCTGGTGGCCACCAGCGCCAATGGTCGCGGCAGCCCAATCCTCATCGAATGCGAGGCTGTGGTCAGGGAACTCGGGGGTGAAATCGACGGCATCCTGGATCACAACCGCCCCATACTGCACCCGTGCGACGACAGTCTGGTGCAGTGGGCAGGTGGACGGCGCCAAACTTTGCGCCTCGCCCGGGGCTATGCCCCCTGCACCCCCAGTCTGAAACAGGCTGTCAGGGTGCCGCTCTTGGCAGTCGGGGCGCAGCAGAAGAACCAGCTGGCGCTGGCCTTCGGTCGCCAACGCATCTACAGCCCCTATATCGGCGATCTGCACAGTCTGCCGATGCAGGGCCACTTCGAGCAGACCCTCGCCACCTTTCGCGAACTCTACGATCTCAAGCCGGAGATGTTGGTCTCGGATCGCCACCCCGGCTATCTCAGCCACCAGTGGGCCAAAAGCTATTGCCGCGAGCAGGGAGCGACCCATCTCGAGGTGCAGCATCATCACGCCCACCTGCTGGCTGTGATGGCCGAGCACGACATCAGGGGCCCTGTGCTGGGGGTTGCCTTCGATGGCACCGGCCTTGGGGATGACGGCACCCTGTGGGGAGGCGAGCTGCTGCTGGCCGATGTGAAGGGCTTTACACGGGTTGCCCACCTCCAGCCCTTCAAGCTGATCGGCGGCGAGGCGGCCATCCGCGAGCCGGTGCGCCAGCTGCTGGGGCTGCTGTTTGAATCGCACAGTCCTGAGGAGATCGGCGCCCTCGATATTCCGGCGATCAAGCAACTGCCAGTTGAGCGGATCAGCAACCTGCACCAGCTCTGGCATCTCGGTCGCAACGCCCCTTTCACCAGCTCCATCGGTCGGCTGTTCGATGCCGTTGCGGCGCTGCTGGGGGTGATCGATACCCCGGATTACGAGGGTGAAGCGGGACTCCTGCTGGAAGCGGCCGCCTTGCAGCTTGCCCCCAATGAACAGCCCTTCCCCCTCGCCTTTGACCTCAGCCAATCAGCAGAGGGGCCGCTTAAAATCGAGTGGGCAGAGTTGCTCAATACCCTTGTCAGCGAGCGGCGCAAAGGCACCTCAACCGCCAACCTGGCCGCCGGTTTTATCTGCGCCATCAGCAATCTGGTGGTTGCCCTGGCCGGGCGCTTCCCCGGCTATCCGGTGGCGCTCGGGGGCGGCGTGTTTCAAAACCGGGTGCTGATGGACGAGCTTGTGCCCAGCCTCGAAGCAGCCGGCCGCCAGGTATTAACCTCTGAAACCCTGCCACTCAATGACGGTGGCATAGCCGCCGGTCAGCTCTGGTTTGCCATCCACCATATTGCCACGCACCAGCCTGCCACAGCCGGTTGTGCCACCTTGTCGGAGTCCTGAAATCCATGTGTCTATCCATCCCTTCTCAGGTGGTGCAGCTGCACCCAGAAGATAACTGCGTCACCGTCGATACCCTGGGGGTGCAGCGTCGCGTCAGCTGCATGCTGCTCGAAGAGCCCCTCAACCTTGGCGACTATGTGCTGCTCCATATCGGCTTTGTGATGAGCAAGATTGATGAAGAGGAGGCGCAGGCCAGCCTCGAGAGCTTCCGCCAGATGGTGGCCCTTATCCCTGCGCAGGATATCTTGCCATGCTGACCTTGAATGACTTGTTTCAGGGCTTTCGCCAGCCCGAGGTGATCCGCGCCCTCGCCGCGCAAATCCACGCGCTAGCCGAGCAACTGCCCGAGCCGCTGCGGGTGATGGAGGTGTGCGGCGGCCATACCCACACCATCATGAAATACGGACTGCCCCAGCTGCTGCCGGCCAGCATAGAGTTCGTCCACGGCCCCGGCTGCCCGGTCTGCATCATGCCGAAAGAACGCATCGATCAGGCCATCGAACTGGCTAGAGAGCCCAACGTCATTCTGGTCACCCTGGGGGACATGATCCGGGTGCCGGGCTCCAAGGACACGCTGGCCCAGCAGCGGGCCAAGGGGAGCGATATCCGCCCCGTCTATGACCCCCTCGATGCGCTGCGCATCGCCAAGGAGAACCCGGACAAAACCGTGGTCTTCTTCGCCATCGGTTTCGAGACCTCCACCCCCATGACAGCCGCGCTGCTGGCAGCAGCCGACGCTGCGGGGGTGGAGAACCTGCTGTTTCATATCAACCATGTGCTGGTGCCGCCCGCCATCCACGCCGTGATGGCCGACGGGGTGGCCAAGGTGAACGCCTTTATCGGCCCCTCCCACGTCAGCGTCATCACAGGTGCCGATATCTACCTGCCCATCGTTGATCGCTATCAGGTGCCTGTGGTGGTAAGTGGCTTCGAGCCGGTGGATGTGATGGAGGCGCTGCTGATGATGGTGCGCCAGAAGGTGGAGGGTCGCTACGCCCTGGAGGTGCAATACAGCCGGGCGGTCACCGCCAGCGGCAACCGCGCCGCCCAGCGGCTGGTCGACCAATATTTTGAGACCCGCGAGCACTTTCGCTGGCGTGGCCTTGGGGACATCAACGCCTCCGCCCTGCGCCTGCGCGATGCCTTTGCCAGGCGCGATGCGGAGCGCCACTTTCAACTCAGTGAGACCCCCATCGATGACCACAAGGCGTGCCAGTGCGCCGATATCCTGCGCGGGCTGGCCAAGCCAAACCAGTGCAAGGTCTTTGGCCGGGGCTGCACCCCGACCCAGCCCATGGGCAGCTGCATGGTCAGCTCGGAGGGGGCCTGCAATGCCTACTACCGCTATATGGGGATCCAGCAGCAATGAGAGAAATTCAACTTAGCCACAGCGGTCGGGTGATGGGTGGAGATGAACCAGCCTGTTTCGGCAATCTTGTGGAGAACCAGACCCGATGAGAGAAATTCAGTTAAGCCATGGGGGCGGCGGCGTCGAGATGAACCAGCTGATCAACCAGCTCTTCTTCCACCATTTCGGCAACGAGATCCTGCTGCGCGGTGAAGACGCCGCCCTGCTGCAGGTAGAGGGCCCCGTCGCCTTCACCACCGACAGTTTTACCGTCTCGCCGCTGTTCTTCGAGGGGGGCGATATCGGCAAGCTGGCCATCGCCGGCACGGTCAACGATCTCGCCATGATGGGGGCCAAACCGGAATACCTCAGCTGCAGCTTCATTATCGAAGAGGGCTTCCCCTACGCGGATCTCGTCCGCATCGTCGAGTCGATGGCAGCTGAACTTGCCAACAGCGGCGCCCGCATCGTCTGCGGCGACACCAAGGTGGTGCCGAGGGGAGCGGCCGACAAGATCTTTATCAACACCAGCGGGGTCGGCACCTTCCCGCTGCCTGAGCAGAGCCGAGGTATCTCGGTGCGGAGCCTCAAGGCCGGTGACGCCATTCTGGTGTCGCGTGATATCGGCAGCCACGGCGCCTGCATCCTGATGGCCCGCGATGCCCTGCAACTGGGATCCGATCTCAAGAGCGACTGCACCACCCTCTGGCCGCAGGTAGAAGCGCTGCTGCAAGCGGGGCTTACCCCCCACGCCCTGCGCGATGCCACCCGCGGTGGCCTCGCCGCCGTGCTTAACGAATGGAGCACCGCCTCCCAAGTAGGTATCGAGCTGGAGGAGTCCGCCATTCCGGTCTGCGATCCGGTGCGCGGCCTGTGCGAACTCTACGGCTTCGAGCCCCATGATCTCGCCAACGAGGGCACCATGGTGCTGGCCCTGCCTGCCGAACAAGCACAGGACGCGCTGGGCATATTGCGGCAGTTCAACCCCTCCGCCAGCCAGATCGGCGTGGTGCAGGCGAGCGATCGCCACAAGGTGGTGCTCAACAACCCCTGGGGCAGCCGCCGTTATCTGGAGCTGCCGCAAGGGGAACTGCTCCCGCGGATCTGTTGATCGGCATTGCCGTTCACCCAATCACAGGGAGGAGTCACTCCTCCTCCCCATATCGGTTAAGGAGCACCCATGCACGAAATGTCTCTGGCCATGGCCGCCATCGATCTGGCGGCCGAACAGGCTGCACAGCGGGGCTTTAACAAGGTGACAGCCCTCTGGCTCGAGGTCGGCAGCTTCTCCTGCGTTGACCCGGACACCATTGCCTTCTGTTTCGAAGCCGCCGCCAAGGGCACCGCCGTCGAAGGGGCCCAACTGCACTTTCAGCACCAGGCGGCAGAAGCCTGGTGTTACGACTGCAACCAGACGGTCACCCTCACCGAGCGCGGGCAGGCCTGTCCCGAGTGTGGCGGATACAAATTACGAGTCGCGCAAGGGAACAGCCTGCGCATCACCGACATCGAGGTAAGTTGATATGTGTAGCGTATGCGGATGCGGCCAGGCGCGGATTGCCGGCCATGAAGAGGATCACGACCATGCACACCCCCACGCTCACGATCATGAGCACCATCATCACCATGACCATGAGCACGGCCACCCTCATGCCCATGACGCTCATCACGAACATGAGCAGAGCGCACCGTGCACCCTGATCGTTCACCACCACTATCACCATCAGGGGGATGTCCATCACCACTACCACGGGGTACGGGCGCCAGTGGGAGCAGAGGGTCATGAGCACCATCACGATTACGGTCACCCTCACGACCATCATCATGATCATGCCCACCCGCACCACCATAGTCATGCTCATGACCACGAGCATCCCCATGACCACAGCCATTCTCATGACCACGACCACGACCACGACCACGACCACGACCATCAGCAGGGTGATCTGCACTATGGCAAAGGGGAAGCGGGATTGTCGGTTCCGGGCATGGGACAGCGCCAGCTGATCGCCATCGAGATGGATGTGCTGGCCAAGAACAACAAACTGGCCGCCCACAACCGCGAGCACTTCGACGAGGCGGCCCAGCTGGTGCTCAATCTGGTGTCGAGCCCGGGGTCAGGCAAAACCACCCTGCTGTGCGAAACCCTGCGCCAGCTGGCCAACAAGCGCCCTTGCGCCGTGATTGAGGGAGATCAGCAGACCAGCGCCGATGCGGATCGCATCCGTGCCACCGGCGTCCCTGCCGTGCAGATCAACACAGGCAAGGGCTGCCATCTGGACGCCAAGATGGTCCACGACGCCTGCCACCAGCTGCCCGCCAATGAAGGGGGCATCCTCTTTATCGAGAACGTCGGCAATCTGGTCTGCCCCGCCAGCTTCGATCTCGGCGAGAAGTACAAGGTGGCGATCCTCTCCGTCACCGAGGGGGAAGAGAAGCCCCTCAAATACCCGGACATGTTTGCCGCCGCTCAGCTGATGGTGATCAACAAGATTGACCTGCTGCCCTATGTCAGCTTTGACGTGGCCCGCTGCATCGAGAACGCCAAACGGGTCAACCCCTATATTCAGGTGATCCAGGTCAGCGCCACCACGGGTGAAGGGATGGATGCCTGGCTCAACTGGCTGGCCACTGCCTGAAGATGAACCGATTAAACGCCGTTGCTAACGGTGGATAACAAAAGAGGGAGGCTGATGCCTCCCTCTCTTTATCTGCGAACCTTGCCAGCCGTACGATCTGTCCAGAATGGCCAGCGCCTCACACTCGCGTCCCCTCACCCTGGCCCTCTCCCCAGGGAGAGGGAACCGATGAGTGGACACCGATAATGCCCTGCCAGTATCCAGATACGCCGAGGTACATCTTGCTGGTGAACCGCATATTTGCTCCCTTCTCCCCTTGCGGGAGAAGGGTTGGGGATGAGGGGGAACCAACTATCAAGCTGCACTTTCGGTCAGCTCCCCAGATTCGGTCTGCGCCTCACCAAAGCGCAGCACCCGGTGGCAGATCTGGCGCAGCAGCGCCTGCTGGTGACTGAAGACAAGCATGCCGAGCCCGCGCGACTCGCACTCACGCATCAGCTCCTGCCAGAGCTGGCGTTGAATTTGCGGATCCAGCTGGGCGGTCACCTCGTCGGCGACAAGCAACCGGGTGCGGGGATCGAGGGCGCGCAGCAGCGCGATGCGGGCCAACTCGCCACCGGAGAGCTGACCCGGCTTGCGCTCAAGCCACTCGGGCTTGACCATAAAGCGGGCCAGCATGGCGTCATAGGGGCGCCATACATCCCACAGCGCCTGCCCTGTGGTGCGATAGGGATTGAAGGTGAGTTCCGGGTGCTGGGGCACCAGCTGGATGGGGTTGTAGCCTTTTACCTGCTCCGGCAAAGGCTGACCATCCAGCAGGATCTGCCCACCTGCCCGAACCGGTTGCCAGCCCGCCAATACCCGCCCCAGCGTGGTCTTGCCATAACCGCTCGGGGCAGACATCCCCAGCCGCTCGCCCGCCTTCACCGCCAGTGACAGCCCCTGCCAGAGAGGGCGTTCCCCCTGGGCAATGGTGAGATCCCGTACTTCAAACATCAGCAGACCTCCGGGGTAACAAAGGGTGAACGGCGTTATTGCGAGCCCTGAGATTGAATCCCCGCCATTGCATATTTGCCGCGCAGCAAGCTGCCTGTTTAAGAGACGCGAACATCAGGAGACCTCCGGCGCAGAGAAGAGCGCGTTGAACTCCGGCAGCGCCTGCCAGTGGGCACGGAGCATCTCGCTTCCCTGCCCCTGCCGCAGGTGGTGGCTGCTCAGGGTATCGCTCACCTTGCCCTGATGCAGCGCGACTATGCGATCGGCAAAGCGGGCCGCCAGCGCCAAATCGTGGGTCACCCAGAGGATGCCGCTGCCCTGATTGGCCAATTCGCGCAATTGGCTGAGCAGCAGACAGGCCAGCCCCTCGTCGAGCCAGGCGGTGATCTCGTCCGCCAGAATATAGCGGGCACCGCCGAGCGCCGCGGTGCAGGCCAGAATGCGCTTGGCCATGCCGCCGGAGAGCTGGCGCGGATAGCTGTCCAGGGTGGTGGCGGGCAATTGGTAGCGCAACAGCTGCTCGCCGAGTCGCTCGCGGGAACCGTTCTGGCCGCAGAGGCGCGCCGCCCGGCCCAGCTGGCGCTCCACCGTCAGCAGCGGATTGAGGGCGCTTACCCCCTGCGGCACATAGCAGAGGGTGTGGCCGCGCAGACGGGCCCGGCTGGCGTCGCACAGGGGCGTGCCATCGAGGGAAATGGCACCGCGCATCCGCAGGTTGTCCGGCAGCAGGGTCAAGGCGCTTTGCAGCAGCAGGCTCTTGCCCTCGCCGCTCCCCCCCACCAGCGCCACTATCTCCCCCGGCGCCAGTTGCAGGCTGATATCGGTCAGCAAAGGCTGCCAGCTACGCCGCCCCAGCCAGGAGTAGTGGGCCGCCTCTATGGTCACATGGTCAAAACTCAGCATGCTTCACTCCTGTGCCACAGCAGCTGTTGCAGGGCGCGCGAGTAACCTGATCGAATAGCAGCGCCAGCGACAACATAATGAAACTGAAGAAGAGCGCCAGCCAGACTGTGCTGACGCCAGATGGCGGTTTCAAATATCAGCATGGCTCACCCCCAAACCAGAGCTGCTGCAGGGCGCGGGTAGCCTGATCAAACAGCAACACCAGCAGCAGCAACATCAGGCCGGGGAAGAGGGCCAGCCACCAGCCGCCACCGGCCAGATAACGCAAGGCATCGGCCAGCAGCAGGCCAAGGGAGGCCTCATGGGCCGCCAGACCAAAGCCGAGAAAGCTCAAGGCGGCGCTGTGCAGCACCGCATGGGGAAACATCAGCAAGGTGCCGATAAACCACTGGGGCAAGAGCCCAGGCAGCAGGTGGGTGCGCCAGCGCCGCAGCGCCCCCATCCCCTGACAGCGGGCCAGCACCACGTAGTCGCTGCAGGCGATCCGCCGCGCCTCCGCGCAGAGAATGAGCGCCAGCTTGGGCCAGTGGGTGAGCGCCACCGCCAGGATCACCCCGCGCATGCCACCCCCCACGGTAAAGCAGATCAGGATCAGCAGCAGCATATGGGGTAGCGCCAGCATGGCGTCGATCACGAGCCGCACCGCCACATCGCATCTGGTGTGGATGAGCGAGACACTGGCCGCCACCATGGCCAGCAGGCCGCTGCACAGGGCCGTGCTGATACCCAGCTCCAGACTGGTGAGGGTGCCTTGAAATGCCCGCAACCAGAGATCCCGCCCCATCTGGTCGGTACCGAACCAGTGTGCCAGCGAGGGCGGCTGCTGGCGCGCCAGCAGATCCATGGGCACATCCTGATGAGAGAGGCTCCAGCCGTAGACGGCCAGCAGCGCCAATCCGATCAGGGCAAAGCCCAGACGCAACATTGAGGGGAGCGGATTAAACAGCATGCTCACCCTCCCAACCCCGGTTGATGCGGGCCAGCAGCAAACTGGCCACAGTGTTGCCAATAAAGACCAGCAGGGTGCAGAAGAGCACTATGCCCATCAGCAGGGGGATATCCCCCCTCAGCCCCGCATCCACGGTCGCCTGCCCGAGCCCCGGATAGGAGAAGACCTTCTCTGCCAAAAGCGATCCGCCAATCAGCTCGCCAAGGGAGGCAAACTGCAGACAGAGCGCCGGGGTCATGGCGTGGCGCAGCACGTGAAAACGCAGCATGGGCCAGCCGCCATCCCCCTGGGCGCGGGCGTAGCGGATAAAGTCGCTCGCCAGCACCTCGGCCACCCGCCCCCGGGTATGCAGGGCGATGTTGCCCACCCCGAGCAGTGCCAGCGTGGTCACCGGCAGCAGCAGATGGCGCAATCGCATCAGCCAGTCCACCTCATCGGCAGAGAGGCCCGGCGTCCAGGCGCAGCAGACCGGCAGCAGCGGCCAGTGCACCGCAAACAGGGCGAGCAGCAAGAGGCCGACCCAGAAGGTGGGCAGGGAGGCGAGCAAGTAAGCAAGGCGGCAGATAAGGCGATCGGGCCAGCGGTTGAGATAGCGACCGGCGCAGAGCCCAAGCAGGATGCCGAAAGAGCCGGAGAGCAGCCAGGCGCCAGCCAGCAGCAGGAAGGAGGCGGCAAAGCGGCTGCCTATCACCTGAGCCACAGGCGCGTTGTAGAGCATGGAGTAGCCGAGATCCCCCTGCAGCACCTGGCCGAACCAGTGCCAGTAGCGCAGCCACAGCGGCTGATCCAGCCCCCAGCGGGCGGCAATGCGGGCGTACTGCTCCGGGGGAACATGGAGCAGATCGTTGCCGATATAGGCCTTGATGGGATCTATGGGGGAGTAGCTGAGCAGCACAAAGGTGGCGACGGAGACCAGACACAAGAGCCCTGCCAGACGCAGCAGGGCTTTTAGCAAGATGTAACCTGACGTGCTCAAGGGCGAACTTAGCGGCACGTCCACCGCCAGTCAGAGAGGTTGTTGAGCAAAGACCAGCTACCGTGGATCTCCGGCGCCCCCTTGCCAAGATCGATGCAGCGGTTGGCGAGATAGGTGTGCTGCACATTGAGCAGCCAAGCCCAGGCGGCATCCCCCTGCACTCCGGCGCCTGTCTTGCCATCCCACTCCACCTGCTGCCAGAAGGGCACGGCCGCCTGCCAGTTCGGGGCATCCAGCGCCTGCTTGAGATGGCCATCCACCACAGGGTTGCTGTAGTAGCCGGGGTTGTAGAACTCAACGCCACCGGCGCCGCTCTGGTAGTGGTGATAGAGCTCCATGGGATCCAGACTCCCCCACCCCATCAGCACCGGATTGGCGTGCATCTCACGCTCCACCTGCTCCCAGCTGCCGGACTTGAGGCTCACCTCCAGACCTATGGGTTTGAGCATGGCCCGCACCGCTTCCGCCAGATCCCGGCGGGTGCTGTCGCCACTGGTGTACCAGAGGGTGAAGGCCGCGCGCAGGGAGCCCTTGTGGCGAATGCCGTCACTGCCCCTCTTCCAGCCGGCCTTGTCGAGCAGATCGTTGGCATGGGCGGCATCGCCATCCTTGAAGGCGGTAGATTTGCTTTGCCAGGGCAAGCCTTCCACCGCGCTGTAAGCGGGGATGGCGTGTCCTTCCAGCAGTTGATCGGCCAGCAGCTTGCGATCGATGGCGTAGTTGATGGCGCGGCGCACCGCTACGTCCGAGGTCACGTCGTTGCCGATGGCATAACCCTTGGCATCCTTGCCGCCCGCTGGCGGAATGGGGAAGACGATGCCGCGGTTCTCCACGCTCGGCCGCACCCAGAGCTTGAGGGAGGCAGGGACTGTGGGCGCCAGCGACGGGGGGATGCGCACCAGATCGAGCTGGCTGCTCTGGGCGGCGGCATAGGCGCTCTCTTCGTCGATAAAGACAAACACCAGCCGTTTGAAGTCATTGTTGCCGCCGGCGTAATGGGGGTTCGCCTCTACCACCAGCTGTTGACCGGGCAGGAAGCTCACCAACCGGTAAGGGCCGGCACCGACCGGCTTTTGGGCATATGCTTTTGCGTCGTAATCCTTCTTCGACACTATCCCCAAAGATCCCAGCACGTTGACGAAGGTGCTCTGGGGGGCACTCAGGGTGATGGCCACCTCGGTGGGCGAGAGCACCTTGGCCGAGACAAAGTTGCCCATGTCGATCTTGCCGCCACCCCTGGCTGCGCTCTTGTAGGTAAAGGCCACATCCTCGGCGGTAAGCGGTGCGCCGTTGGAGAATTTCAAATCCGGCTTGAGGCGGATGAGCCACCCCTTGCCATCCTTGTTCGGGGTCACAGATTGGGTGAGCACATTCTGCCAACTGAGGTCTGCGTTCTGCTTGAGCAGCGGGCTGTGCAGCAGTAGGTAGCTGCCGTGACTCCAGCCAAGCAGGGGGTCAAACCCTTCGGTAGGCTCGGCGCCGATGGCGAGCTTGAGTTCGGCAGGAACCGGCTGGGCTGCCAGTGCCGAATGAGAGAGTCCGCCCGAGAGCAGGGCCAGCAGGGTGGCCGCGACGACAGGCACACCCTTGCGGCGGCCATGGCATTGAATGGTCATAAGATTCCTTGTTCGTTTGTACCACTCACCTCGAAGAAAAACGCCAGACGAAGAAGCGAGTGAGGGGCCAAAACGGGCCCCTATTCTAAACTTGATTTCGCGTGAAACCTAGCGGCTATGCCGGTTGGCCACGACGGGCACCAAACAGCCGTCTGCGCCCCAGATCCACACCGGCGGCGCCTTGCTGCACCGGCAAGGAGTGCAGCATCTTGAGGGTGCTGCTCACCAGTGAGCGCCCCTCATCGGCCCCGAGATGGGGATCGAGCGGCGACATCAGGGAGCAGGCCAGCAACTGCCCCGTCTCGGGCAGTTCACCCACCATGAAGGTCATGTTGCCGCAGGGGAGCTGCAGGGCGAGCCGATCACTGCTGCTGCGCACGGGCCACAGTTGATCCGGCCCCGGCAGCACCACCAGGCTCAGCATCCAGGGGGTGAGCACGCAGCCGAGCCACTGCTCTTCAAACAACACGCACTCGGCCACTATGGGCATGGTGGCGTGATAGAAGGGCAACCCCTGCATCTGCTCCCGGGCGATCCGTTCATACTGGGCCACCAGCAGGGGTGCGGGATTGGTGGCAAAACCGATGAACTCCTGCACGCTTTCCTGGACGGCATCAGCCTCGCTCAAATGGGACTGCGCCATAGGCCCTCCTGCTCCTGTTTTGCCTTTTCCTGTTCGGAAAGCGCAATGGCGGGGGCGCCGACGCTGGCCAGCAGGGTCAAGATCCTATCCTTCGCCTCCCCCATGGCCGCCGCCACTCGCGGGGTGAGGCCGATGCGGGGTTCCAGCGACTCGGGCTCCACCCCTATCAGGGTGAGCCGCTTTGGCGACTCCCCCGTCATGTGCAGCGCCGAGAGCACGTCCGCCAGCCCCAGCTGGTGCGGGGAGATCTTGCGGCCAAACAGGGTCGGGATCTCCTCGCCCTGCAGGGTCACCACAGTGCCCGGCGGATTGCCGCTGCGCACCGCATCCGCCAGTATGATGTGGTCACGGCTGGCCATGGCTTCGAGCAGCTCCATGCCGGCGGTACCGCCGTCCAGCAGCTCGATGCCGGGGGCGAAACGGTATTCGCGCCCCAGCGCCTCGACGAGACGCACCCCGACCGCCTCGTCACTCAGCAAGAGGTTGCCGACCCCCAGGATCAAGGTGTTCATCACAGCACCTTAACCTGGGTCACTTCACCATTCTGGGTATCCACCACGTGCACCGCGCAGGACATGCAGGGATCGAACGAGTGGATGGTGCGCACCACCTCCAGCGGTTTGGCGGGATCCGCCACCGGCGTGCCCACCAGCGCCTGCTCGTAGGGGCCGGGTTCGTCGTTGAAGTTGCGCGGACCCGAGTTCCAGGTCGACGGCACCACCGCCTGATAGTTGGCGATCTTGCCCTCCTTGATGACGATCCAGTGGGAGAGCATGCCGCGCGGCGCCTCCTCGAAGCCCACCCCGCGAAACTCCTTGTCCGCCGGGATCTCGGCCTTGATGTAGGCGCTGAAATCCCCCTTGCCGATGTTGTCGACCAGCGCCTTCCACTGGTGCGCCAGGGTGTCTTTGAGCACACAGCAGCGCACCGCGCGGCCTATGATGCGGCCCATGGTGGAGTGCAGCTGTTCGGTCTTGATGGCAGAGCCGGTCAGCGCCTTGTAGATGCCGTTCAGCTGATCAAAATGGGTCACCGTCTCCGGGTGCTTGGCGGCGAGCTTCACCAGCAAGTCTGCGAGCGGCCCCACCTCCACCACCTTGCCGTAGAAGGTGGGGGATTTGACCCAGGAGTATTTGCCGTCATCCTGCCAGCCGGTGTAGTCGGGCTCTGTCTTGCCCTCCCAGGGCTTGAGAGGCTCGTCATCCTTGTACCAGGCGTGCTTGTTGCTCTCGGCTATGCCATCCATCAGCCAGGCATCCTGATGGCTCTCGATGGGGCGATAACCCGCCAGATCGCCGTTTTCGATGTAGCCGCCCGGCATCAGGAAGCTGCCACCCTTGGCATCGGTGGGCAGTTCGGGCACGCTCAGGTAATGCTTGGCCCCCTGCCCCAGCGTCAGCCACTCGGGATAGTGAGCGGCTATGATGGCGGCATCCACCTTGTAGACCTGCTCGATGAACTCGCCGAGCCGGTCGATGAAGCTCTTCACATAGAGCAGCCGCTCCAGGTTGAGCACGCTAGGGGCATCCAGGTTGATGGGGTTGGCTACCCCACCCACCGCCAGGTTCTGGATGTGGGGCGTCTTGCCACCCAGGATGGCGACGATGCGGTTGGCATCGCGCTGGCACTCCAGTGCCTGCAGGTAGTGGGCCACAGCGATGAGGTTCACCTCCGGGCTCAGCTTCATGGCCTTGTGACCCCAGTAGCCGTTGGCAAAGATGCCGAGCTGGCCGCTCGCCACCAGGGCGCGGATCTTGTCCTGCACCTTGGTCAGCTCTTCGGCGCTGTTGAGGGACCAAGTGGACACCCCTTTGAGGATGTCCGCCGCCTTTTGCGGATTGGCCTCAAGCGCCGCCGTAATGTCCACCCAGTCCAGCGCGGAGAGCTGGTAGAAGTGGACTATGTGATCGTGGATATTGTGGGCCGCGATGATGAGGTTGCGGATGTACTGGGCATTGACCGGCACCTGGGCGCCGATGGCGTTCTCCACCGCCCGCACCGAGGCGATGGCGTGAATGGAGGTACATACCCCGCAGATGCGCTGCACTATCATCCAGGCATCGCGCGGGTCGTTGCCCTTGACGATCTCCTCCATTCCGCGCCACATGGTGCCGGACGACCAGGCCTTGGTGACTATGCCGCCTTCGATCTCGCAGTCGATACGCAGGTGCCCCTCAATACGGGTGATGGGGTCTATGGTGATACGTTGGCTCATACGTTGGCTTTCCCTCGGGCCTGATAATCTTGGTGAACACGTTCAAGTGATGGCAGTACCGGCAAGAGCCGGATCAGCAGCAAATAGGCACAGACCTCAATGGCGACGAAGCCCAAGGAGATCAGCACTTCCGCCGCGGAGGGGAAGTAGTGATAGCCATTGCCGGGGTTGAAGGCGAGCAGGGAGTAATCCAGTCGCCAGAGGGCTGCGCCCAGCAGCATGCTGAGGGCCCCCAGGAACAACATGCGCGAATCGCGGCGGCTCTTGTCCCAGTGGAACACCAGCAGCGGGAATATCATCAGCGCAATCTCGCTCCAGAACATGACGGCGTAGCGGTTGAACTCGGAGAGATAGGCCGACTTGTCGTTGATGACGATCTCGGCAAAGCGCAGCGCCACAAACAGGATCAGGAAGATGTCGATCACCTGGGTCAGCTTGTAGAACAGCGACTTCTCGTTGGGGCCCCGCCCCGCCAGCCCCGCCTGCACCAAAGAACCTTCAAACACTACGATGGAGAAGCCCATGATGAAGGCGGTCAACAAGGAGAAGACCGGCAGCAGCTCGTAGCTTTGCCAGAGCGGATGTATCTTCTCCCCCGCCACTATCATCAGGGATCCCATGGAGGACTGGTGCATGGTGGGCAGCAGGGCCCCCAGCGCCAGGATGAAGAACATGATCTTGTTGAGCCGCGCCATGGAAGTCTTCCAGCCGAACTTCTCCAAGAGCACGGGGGCGAACTCCAGCGCCATCACCCCGATATAGATGGTCATGCAGACCGCCGTCTCGAACAGCACAGAGGAGGTGTTGAAGAAACCCGGAATGTAGAAGTAAGGCAGGTTCCAATAACGGCCTACATCGATTGTGATGGAGAGGCCGCCCAGCGAATAGCCGAACAGGCTCGCCAGCAGAGCCGGTCGCACCAGGGGGTGATACTCGCCCCGGTTGAACACGTAGACGGCCCAGGCCAGTGCCCAGCCGCCGCAGGCGAACCCTGTGCCGATCAGCAGATCAAACGAGATCCACAGACCCCAGGGGTAGCCGCCGTTCAAATCAGTGACCGAGCCCAGCCCGAAGATGAGGCGTTTGAGGATCAGCATGCCGCACAGGATGACGAAGGGCGCCAGCACTATGACGGGCCAGCTGACCAGCTTGCCACCGAGCGGATGTGCCTTGTGGTTACTCATGATCCTTGCCTCCCTTGTCAGAACCCGGCTCTTTGCCCTGCCCAGGCGCATGGTCCTCGTCATGAGGGTGCGCCTGATCGTGCTTCTTGGCGTTGCGGCGAATGAGCACAGAGAGGCCGGTCAGCACCACCATGGGCAGCACCATCCCCTTGTAGAGGGTGTGCTGGATATGCTCCGAGCGCGCCCCTGAGGAGAGCTCCGGCAAGTCGGGCATGTCGAGCTTGGTGTAAGGCACCCCGGCCAGCACCAGAACCTGGGTGCCACCGCCCTCTTTCTCGCCATAGACGTAGGGCTGGTAGTTCGGCACTTCATGCAGATAAGGGTCGTTGGCGTTAAGGGTCTGGCGCGGATAGGCGTACTCGCTGCCCGGGCTCGCCAGCAGGCGGCGCCTGGCCTCGGCCATCAGATCCTCGCGGCTGCCGAAGATGACGGCGCCGGTCGGGCACACCTCGACACAACCGGGCAGCTTGCCCTGATCAATCCGCTCAAGCCCCTGCTGGTTGCAGAGCTCGCACTTGTGAATGGCCCCGAACGGGTTGTCGTAGTCATATTTGGGCACATCGAACGGGCAGCCCACCATGCAGTAACGGCAGCCGGTGCAGACGCTCGGGTCGTAGTGGACTATGCCGGTCTTGGGATCTTTTTTAAGGGCCTGCACCGGACAGACGGAGACGCAGTTGGGATCGACGCAGTGCATGCACTGCTTCTTGATGTAGGCATAGCCATCCACCAGCTGATCCTTGTGCTCACCCGTGCCGCTCTTCCACACCTGAATGATGTTGTTGGTGTAGGGGGTCAGCTTGTCGTTGTTGGACCAGGTCTGCTCTCCCGCCGGGTTGGCCGGGTTGCCGTTGAGGCGCTGGCACTCCGCCACGCAGGCCTGACAGCCGACGCAGAGGGTGGAGTCGTACAACATGCCGAGCGATCCGGGAATGGGCGGCTTGTTCTTGGCCGCCGCCATGGCGCTGCCGGGCACGGCGGCCCCTGCCGCCAGCGCGCTGGCGGAGGCAAACTTGAGGAAATTGCGTCTGTTCACGGTCACTCCTCCCGTGATGGGTGCTGCCCGGCTTCGTGGCGCTTCTGCTGGCGACCGAGTTCACGCACCGTCATCAGGCTCACCCCGACCAGCACCCCGAGGGCACCGCCGATGAGGCCGGTGGCGGTGGGCGACATGTGTCCCCCCTCCTGAATGGCCACGTCGGGTTTATCCACCCGCGGGGTCGGATTTTCGACCTTGGCGAGCTGGAAGATCCCCTTGCTGAAACCCACCCCCTGTTCGTTGCAGCCGTAGCAGGGATGGCCTATGCCCACCGGCCAGATGCCGCCACCCACGTCGCAGAACTCCAGGGTCGAGCAGTTGCCGTAGGTCTCGGGTCCCTTGCAGCCAAGATGGTAGAGACACCAGCCCTGACGGTGGCCCTCGTCGCCGAACTCCTTGGCAAAGCGTCCCGCATCGAAGTGCGGGCGGCGCTCGCAGTTCTCGTGGATGAGGCGCTCATAGGCAAACAGCGGGCGCTTCTTGCTATCCAGCGCCGGCAACTTGCCGTAGGTGATGTAGTAGGCGACCGTGGTGAGGAAGTTGTGGGGGTTGGGCGGGCAACCTGGAATATTGATGATGGGGGTGCCGATATTGCCGAGGGCCTCCTCCAGGCTGACGGCGCCGGTCGGGTTGCCACCGCTGGCGGGCACACCGCCCCAGGCAGAGCAGGAACCGATGGCGATGACGGCAGCCGCATCGGCAGCCGCACGGCGGATATGATCGACTATGGGTTCACCGGCCACCATGCAGTAGACGCCACCATCTTTCAATGGAATGGAGCCGTCCACCACCAGCACATACTTGCCCTTGTAGCGCTCGATGGCGTTGCGCTTGTTCTCTTCCGCCTGATGGCCAAAGGCCGCCGAGAGCACCTCGTGGTACTCCAGCGAAATGGTGTTGAGGATCAGGTTTTCTATGGTGGGGTGGGTTGAGCGCAGCAGTGACTCGGTGCAACCCGTGCACTCCTGCGCGCCAATCCAGATCACCGGTGGCCGCTCGGGGCTGATGAGCGCCATGGCCATCTTGGCCACGGCATTCTGGCTTAATCCCAGGGTTGCGGCCATCCCGGCGCACAATTTCATAAAGTCACGGCGATTAATTCCATGAGCCGATAAAAAATTATCCTCGACCATTCTTCTTATTCCCGTTAGTGAGCACTTGTTTGATAAATGCTTAATAGCGGAAATGCTAAGGACTCCCCTCTCCTCCCGTGTTGATCTCCATCAAGCTGCGGGACATTATCCAGATATATAACTCATCATTATTAATTTAAAAAAACCATATGCAGCATGTAGTTAGCCAACACTGCAACGAACCAACAAAATACCCACAAAGGGTTATTTTTGTAACTTTATGAATTAACAACATAAAAATCATTCGTTAATTCGCGATGTTAAATAATCAGAATGAAAGCGTTGTCACACTATTTTCCAGGCCACTGATGTTATCAGCCATGAGTGATCGCCAGAAAAGAAAGAGGCCGATAAAATATACCTTTATTATTTGTTATCATATATGTAAACAACAAGAATAGACTTGCCAATGATATTTATTATCAGCTGTTGTTCCGTCAATATCGTGCTCATGGCAGCGCTCATTCAACTGCCTTTTATTCGGGCAAAACCGTACCACGGCCAGGAGCCTTTTCCTCGTTTCCATCCCTAGCCTCACACCTAGCCCCCATAGGAGGTTGCACAATCAGTGCCAAGTGTCTCCCAGGTCTGGTTGCAATATAAAAAATCTCTCCAACATCAGACTCTTGAACAACAATTATCACTGAGGCCCAGAGCTGGCCTCGCCCCTGCGCTGGGGCCCACTCCTGATGTAGCGTCGAGAGGATGACTTATGGGCAAGACCATACTGGTGGTGGATGATTCCGTCGGGATCAGGGCGGCCATCACCATGACGCTCAGCAGCGCCGGTTTTGACGTGATAGAAGCAGAAGATGGCGAAGCCGCCCTCATCCAGCTGGACAACCAACGCGTACACCTCATTATTTCAGACCTCAACATGCCCGGCATGGATGGCATGACGCTGCTCAGACGGGTCAAGGCGCAGCAAACGACCCGCTACCTCCCCTTCATCATGCTGACCACGGAAGACTCCGACCAGATCAAGCGAGAGGGATTCGAGGCCGGCGCCCGGGTCTGGCTGACCAAGCCGTTCGAGCCGCTCAAGCTGCTCGATGATGTCTACAAGGTGGTGCAACCATGATCCGGGAGCGACTGTCATGAGCCTGGAACTCGATACCCGGCACACTCCCCCCACCGCCACCCTGAGCGGTGAACTGAGCATAATGACGCTGGGGGATCTGCAGGACGATCTGTTCGGCCTGCTCAACTTTGCCGACCTGAACCTGGACTTGAACCCGCTGGAGGTGCTCGACGGCTGTGGCGCCCAGCTCATCGCCATCTTGCAGCAGGAAGCAAGCCAGCAGGGCAAGCGGCTGCGGCTGCTGGCGAGCGATGAGTGTGTCGCCCACGAGGTGTTGACCGAGCTGGGGTTGTGGGCAGACGTTGGCTCGGAGGGGGCGGTTCATGGACATCAATAAGGCCCGCGCCCTCTTTTTCGAAGAGGCCTATGAGCAATGCGACAACCTGGAACATGCCCTGCTGGATCGTGAGAGCTATCCGGCCCACCCCGACACCTACAACCTGATGTTTCGCACCGCCCACACCATCAAGGGTTCGGCGGGCATGCTGGGGCTGACCATGCTGGTGCGCTTCGCCCACGCCATGGAGAACATGCTGGAGCGGCTGCGCAGCGGCGAGATAGCGCTGGATGAACACCTGATCAACCTGTTGCTGGCCTGCAACGATCAACTGCGCGATCTGTTGCAGGGCGCCGAACACAATCCCGAACTGCAGCAGACCGAGACCCAGCAGATCCTGGCCCTGCTCTCCCAGTTGCAGGGTCACCAGACCCTGCCCAGCGAGCCGCTGGCCATGCCCTCGCCGGCCCCCGTTGCCTCGCAGGATCTGCGCCCCTGGCACCTCTCCTTGCGCTTCTATCCGGCCCTGTATCAGGATGGCTTCGACCTGCTAGCCTTCATCCGCTACCTGGCCAATCTGGGACGGATCCACTTCATCCAGCCGATCTGGCACGAGTGGCCACCGCTGCAACTGCTCGATCCCACAGAATGTTTTCTCGGCTACGAGATAGGCCTGCTCAGTGCCGAGCCCAGAGAGCGGATCCTGGGCACCTTCGATTTTGTCACCCACGCCAGCCTCATCAGCGTGCTCACGCCGCATCAGGATCTGGCGCTGTTTGCCGAGCAGGGCCAACGGCTGGCGGCATGGCGGGATGAACCACTCTCGGCCCAACTGCAACGCTGGGTGGCCGCCCAGGCACTGACCGAAGCGGAAGCCGCCCGCATCGCGAGCGGTGACTTGTCGAGTGCCACCACGACGCCGGCACCAACGGAGCCCGAGCCGGCCCCCATCCCCGCCCCCCTGGTTCAGGCCAAGCCGCAGCTGCGCGCCGAAGGGCACTATATCCGGATCGAGGCAGCCAAGCTGGATCGCCTGATCAACCGGGTCGGCGAGCTGGTGATCGCCACCTCGGCCACCACACTGCAGGCCAGACTCAGGGGGGATGCGGAGCTCATCGAATCAGTCGCCACCGTCAACACCCTGGTGGAGGGGATACGTGACGATGCCCTGACCCTGCGCATGGTGCCCATCAACGAGATCTTCAACCGTTTCCCGCGACTGGTGCACGAACTCTCCCAGCAGACGGGCAAGGAGATCCAGCTGCAGATCCGCAACGCCGACACCGACATCGACAAATCCATGGTCGAGAAACTGACCGATCCCCTGATGCACCTGGTGCGCAATGCCGCCGATCACGGCCTCGAAGATCAGGCACTGCGGCTGGCGGCCGGCAAGCCGGCGCAAGGGGTGATCACCCTGAACGCCTACCACGACGCCGGTGCCGTTGTGGTGGAGGTGAGCGATGACGGCCGGGGCATAGATCGCGACAAGATCCTCGCCAAGGCCCACGCCCAGGGCATGGTGCCGGAGGGCAAGGTGTTCGGTGAGCAGGAGATCTTCCAGCTGCTGTTCCTGCCGGGGTTCTCGACCGCCGCCGATGTCAGCGATCTCTCGGGGCGCGGGGTCGGGCTGGATGTGGTCAAGCGCAATCTGGACTTTCTGCGCGGTGAAACCACCATAGAGAGTCGGCTGGGTGCAGGCACCACCTTCCGGCTCAGGCTGCCCCTGACCCTGGCCATCATAGACGGCTTCCGGATTGAGGTGGATCACGCCTCCCTGGTGATCCCCCTCGACATGATGGTCGAGTGCATCGACCTGCCGCCGGATGCCCTGCACAGCCAGAGTCGCCAGATCAACGTGCGCGGAGAGTGGGTTCCCTTCATCGCCCTGCGCGAACTGTTTGCCCTGCCAGCGGCGACCGAACCCGAGTTCGTGGTGATGGTCGATTACGCCGACAACCGCGCCGGTATCGTGGTGGATCGCCTGATAGGGGAAGTGCAGGCGGTGATCAAACCGCTGGGAGACTTGTTCAAATCCCTGCGTTACGTCAGCGGCTCCACCATTCTGGGCAATGGCCAGCCGGCGCTGATCCTCGACGTGCCCCAACTCATCCAGCTGGCGTGGCGGCGGGAGCAACACTTGCTCCATCAGCAGGCCGACGCCCTGTACACCATCAGGCATTGACCACAGACCATACTGTCACTAACAGGATTCACGGAGTAGAGCCATGGACTGGTTTCACAACTTGCAAGTCAGAACAAAGCTGGTGTTCTCGTTTTCCATTCTCATGTTGTTGCTGGGCGTGCTGACGCTCACCAGCTACTCCTCCACCAAGGAGATGGCAACGCTGGTCGAGAACATGCATGCCAATCAGCTCGTCCCCATCAAGGATCTGGCCAACGCCAATATGCAGGCCATATACACGAGTCGGGCCCTCTATCGCTATGTGCTTGAAAACAACGAAAAAACAAGAAAAGAAAATGAAAACAACATGTTGCGCTATGAAAGCAATATGAATGAACTGATCGACAAGTACCGCAAGACCTCCCTCACCCAGCCAGAAATAGATCTGTTGGCTCGCTTTGACCAGGCATGGGCAATTTACAAACCCATAGCCGACAGCATCATACGGACTGTGCAATCCGATGCGGGGGACAATCTCAATAACCAGAAAGCCGCCATCATGCTGGCCGAACAGGGGCGACCGGCGTTCAATGTTGCTGACGATCTTCTCACCGACCTGGTCAACCTGAATGACAAACTCGCCACTCAGTCATTAGCCGACAGCAAAATCGTTTATGGGGACAATCTGCAGATCCTGATCGCCATCGCCTGCAGCGCCTTTCTTATCTGCTTCATTCTGTCCCTGCTGGTGACCCGCAGCATATTGCGCCAGCTGGGAGGAGATCCTTCCTATACGGTGCAGGTGGTAGCCCGCGTCGCCGACGGCGATCTCTCCACCCCTGTGCTGCTCAGAGCCGACGACACCAGCAGCCTGCTTTACGCTATCAAGAGCATGGCCCACCGCCTCTCCGATACCCTCAACGAGGTGGGTGCCATGTCGGAGGCGATAGGCTCGGCCTCCGAGCAGGTGGCCGCCACCGCCAATGCCCTCTCCCAGACGTCGTCCGAACTCGCCTCCAGCGTCGAGCAGACCAGCGCCTCGGTCGAGGAGATGACGGCAACAGTGAGCCAGAATGCCGACAACGCCAGGGTGACCGAGAACATCTCCACCAAGGCCGCCAGCAGCGCCACCGACAGTGGCAAGGCAGTTGGCGAGATGGTCCACGCCATGAAGGAGATAGCCTCGCGCATCACAGTCATCAATGACATCGCCAACAAGACGGATCTGCTGGCCATCAATGCCGCCATCGAGGCGGCCAGGGCCGGTGAGCACGGCAAGGGCTTTGCCACCGTCGCCGCCGAGGTGAGAAAGCTGGCGGAGCGGTCACAAACCGCCGCCAAGGAGATAGGCGAGCTGGCGGGTCGCTCCGTCAGCGTGGCCGAGCAGGCGGGTTCATTGCTGCGCGAGATGCTGCCCGGCATCGATCAGACCGCCACCCTGGTGCAGGAGATAGCCTCCGCCTCCCGCGAGCAGCGGGCCAGCGTCTCCCAGATCAACATAGCCGTGACCCAGATAAGCGATGGCATGCAGGCCTCGGCCGCCTCGGCGGAAGAGCTCAGTTCCACCTCGGAAGAGCTCAGCTCCACCGCCCTGCAACTGCAGGAGCTGATGCAGCAGTTCACGCTCAGGGGGGGCAACAACCGCCAACCCCACCCCTTGCACAGTGCCACCTACTCCGCCGCCAGACGCATCAAGCCGAAGAAGGGACCAGCTCGTCAGCAGCCCTTCCATGAAGAGGATCTGGAGCGGGAAATCGACGATGGCAAGTTCACCAACTATTAGGAGCAGGCCGATGAGAGATACCTTTGCTCCTGCTGCCACGGCTTCCCATTTTCACTGCGTCACCTTCATGCTGGGGGGGGAGCTGTATGGGGTCGACATAGGCTGCATCCGTGAAATCATCGAGTTCGAAGGCATGACCCCGGTCCCCATGATGCCGCGCTTCGTGCGGGGCATCATCAACCTGCGCGGCGCAGTGGTACCGGTGATCGATCTCTCCATCCGCTTTGGCAGAGATCAGACCCCGCTGCTGCCCACCACCTGTGTCGCGATCCTCTCCCTGCCCAACAGCAATGGGGAGGAGCAGGAGATCGGCATGCTGCTGGATGCGGTGTGCGAGGTGCTGGAGATCCGAACCGACACCATAGAGCCTGCCCCGACCTTCGGCACCCACATCCGGGGCGACTTCATTCAGGGGGTGGTCACCATAGATCAGCGGTTCGCCATCCTGCTCGACATGCATAAGGCACTCTCCATCACAGAGCTGAGCGCCATGGCCGAGGCCGCCACCGGCCAGCTGTTCTCACAAGAGCAAGGCGGATGAACATGGCGGCGCCGCTGTTCACGCCAGAGCTGGTCCCGACCCTCAGTCAGAGCGAATTTGATCTGTTTCGACGCTTCATCCTCAACACGGCGGGCATAGATCTCGCCCCCTGCAAGCGGGCGCTGGTGCAATCCAGGCTCGCCAAGCGGCTGCGGGCGTTGCAGCTCACCAGCTATCAAGCCTATTGGGAGCGGATAAACCAGCCCCTCGATCCCCTGGAACGCCAGCTCGCCATCAATCTGCTGTCGACCAACGAGACCTATTTCTTTCGCGAGGCCCAGCACTTCAGCTGGCTGAAACACCATGCCGAGCAGCTGCTCGCCAGTCGCAGCCAGCCGCTTCGCGTCTGGTCAGCGGCCTGCTCCACCGGCGAGGAGGCTTACTCCGCCGCCATGGTGCTGGCCGAGCAGCTCGGCATCAACGAACGCTGGAGCATTCATGGCACCGACATCAATACCCGCGTCATTCCCTTTGCCCGGCGCGCCATCTATTCGGTCGAGCGGGCCCGCCATGTGCCACCCCATCTGTGGCTGCGCTACTTTCAGCGCGGTCACGACGAATACGCGGGCAAGATCCGGGTCAAGCCGGCGCTCGCCAGAAAAGTCGCCTTCGCCAACCTCAACCTGCTGTCGTGCGGCGATTATCAGGAGCGCAATTTCGATGTGATTTTGCTCAGGAATGTCCTCATCTACTTCAACGACACCACCAAGGCCCGCGTCCTGACCCAGCTCTGCCAATTGCTGAGACCCGGTGGCTATCTGCTGGTCGGGCACTCAGAGGTCATTCGCCAACAGGACCTTCCCCTGGTGCAGGAGGCCCCTTCCCGCTATCACCATCTGCCAGCCAAGGATGCGCCATGACAATACGGGTATTGATCGTCGACGACTCGGCCCTGGTGCGGGAAGTGCTGACCCAGATGCTGAGCAAGGCTGCGGACATAGAGGTCATTGGCGCCGCCTTCGACCCCATCTTCGCCATGCAGCAGATGAAGAAGTGCTGGCCCGATGTCATCATCCTCGACATAGAGATGCCGCGCATGGACGGGCTGACTTTCCTCAAGAAGATCATGGCCGAGCGCCCGACCCCCGTCATCATCTGCTCCTCCCTGACCGAGGAGGGCGCCATGATCACCCTGGAGGCCCTCTCGGCGGGGGCCATCTCCATCGTCACCAAGCCCAGCGTGGGCATCAAGAGCTTCCTGCAGCAGTCGACCAACGACTTCATCCAGGAGATACGAGGTGCCGTCAGCGCCAAGCTGCGCAATCTGCTGCCCGCGACCAATCAGATTGCGGTCGTCCCGCGCCACAATGCCGATGAGATGCTCTCCCCCCCGGCCGGTCGGATCTCGTTTCGCACCACGGAGAAGATCATCGCGCTCGGCACCTCCACTGGCGGCACCCAGGCGCTGGAGTACCTGCTCTCCCGCCTGCCGGCCAGTTGCCCTGGGCTGGCCATAGTGCAGCACATGCCGGCCCGCTTTACCGCCTCCTTCGCCGAGCGGCTCAACAGCCTCTCCCAGCTGGAGGTAAAGGAAGCCGCCACCGGCGATCGCCTGCTGCCGGGCGTCGCCATCATAGCCCCGGGCGGCAAGCACCTGCTGATCCAGCGCAGCGGCACCCAGTATCTGGCCGAGGTGAAAGAGGGCCCGCCGGTCTCCCGCCACTGCCCGTCGGTGGACGTGCTGTTTCGCTCGGTGGCCGTGAGCGCGGGCAGCAATGCGCTCGGCATCATCATGACCGGCATGGGGGACGACGGTGCCCGGGGCATGAAAGAGCTGCACGACACAGGGGCCCGCACCATAGCGCAGGATGAAGGCAGTTGCGTGGTGTTTGGCATGCCCAAGGAGGCCATAGCCCATGGCGGCGTGGACGAAGTCATGTCACTCACCCACATCACCCAGACGCTCAGCCGTCCGGATCAGCGAGGCGTGTAATTATGTCGTTGGAAAAATGGCAAGGACGCAGTGCCATGGTGGTCGATGACTCCCGCACCCAGCAGTATGAGGTGACCTGCCTGTTGCAGGAGCTGGGGTTTGGCCACGTTCATGTGGCTCAGGATGGTCAGGATGCACTGGACAAGTTGCAGCAGCTGGAGCGCATAGACGAGCGCATCGACCTGCTGCTGACCGACCTCAACATGCCGGGCATGGACGGGGTGGAGCTCATCAGCAACCTGGAGAAAAATACCCACTACCGGATGTTTGTGGCCGTGATGAGCGGGGTGGAGCGGGATGTGCTGGACGTGATCCACGCCATTGCCGATGCGGGTACCCTGGAGGTGATAGGCGTGCTGTCCAAGCCGCTCAAACAGAGCGACCTGCGCAACATGCTGCAGCATTGCGATCCCCTGGTGCACAGGGAGAACAAGAAGTGGATGCAGCTCACCTTCACCGCCGACGATGTGCAACAGGCGCTGGACAACCGGCAACTGGTGCCCTTTCTGCAACCCAAGATCACGATGGCGGATTCGCGCCTCTATGGCTTTGAGGCCCTGGTGCGCTGGCTCCATCCCGAACACGGCGTGATCCCGCCCGTCTGTTTCGTCCACCATCTGGAAGAGGGGCAATTGGCGCTGGATTTCTTTTATCACTTCCTGCACGCCACCTGTGATGCGCTCACGACACTGGCCAGCCTGCCCGGCCCCATCAGCTGCTCGATCAATTTGCCGGTGAGCCTGCTGCTCACGGATAAATTGGTCGAGAACATGATTGCCGTCGTGCAGGAGCATCAACTGCCCTGCAACGCCATCATTATTGAAGTCACAGAAACCACCTTCATGTCCAATCTCTCCATGTCATTGGGCACCCTGGCCCGTTTGCGGCTCAGGGGGTTTGGCGTCGCAATGGATGATTATGGCACCGGCTACTCCTCCATGAAGCAGTTATCCCGCTGCCCCTTCACCGAGATCAAGATAGATAAAGAATTTGTCCATGACGCCCATAGCAGCCCGAAGAAGCTGCCTATATTGACCTCAGCCATCGTCATGAGCCAGAAGCTCGGGCTCAAGACGGTGGCCGAAGGGGTTGAGAGCGAAGAGGACTGGCGGCAACTGGCCCTGCTGGGCTGTGAACTGGCCCAGGGCTATTACGTCAGTCGTCCCTTGCCTGTGGCACAGATAGCGGCCTGGTTTGCCGAATGGCAAGCCAGGGTGACATGAAGGGTGAAATAACAAGGATGCAGAAACGATATTGTGGTGCTCACCCGGCCAGGGGTGAGATGACAAGAGAGCAGTCGTAATCTCGCTGCAGGGAACGCAAATAAAACAAGCATGAGGCTACCATGAACAACCTACTTCGTCAGATCTCCATCAAGACGCGGCTTATCGTCTCTTTTCTGTTGCTGAACCTCATCCTGATCGGGGTGGGGCTCTACGGCAAACAGAATACCGCCACCGTCAACGACATGCTCAATGACATGTATCTCAACATTCTGACCCCCATCACAGATGTCTCCAACGCCAATATGCAGGCCATCTACCATAACCGTTCGCTGTTTGACTATGTCATCGAGCCCACTCCTGCGGGGATGGACAAGATCGCCAGCCAGATGGATGGCTACGAACAGAAGATGAATGCCCTGCTGAATAAATACCGGGCAACCCAAACCTCCGATCAGGAAAAATCCGTGTTGACGGAGGTGGACAGAGCCTGGCCGATTTACAAGGAAGCGGCGAAAAAAACCATGACGGCAAGCGCAGCCAATGACAACGACACCGCCATCAAGCTGATGAAGGGGGAAGCCGCCGCCAGCTTCCAGGTGGTCGACGACCTGCTCAGCAAGCTGGTGGACATCAATCAGGGGCTCGGCAAGAAGGCTTATGATGACAGCGACGTGATCGTCACCGATATCACCACCGCCACCTACACCATACTCGCCGGATCCGTCATGCTCTCCCTGTTGCTGGGCTGGCTGCTCAGCAGCAGCATCAATCTGCCCTTGCTCGCCATCATGAGCGAGCTGAAGCAGCTGGCGCAAGGGCATCTCACGGCGCAGGACAGTGCGGAAGGCAACGACGAGCTGACCCAGATGCAGCAAGCCATGAGCAGCACCCGCCACAGCCTGCGCGACATCGTCTCGACCATGCAGCGCGCCGCCGAAGGGTTGACCGCCAGCTCCTCCCAGCTGGTCGCCGCCGCCCAGCAGGTCAACACCAGCTCCCAGCAACAGTCGCTGGCGACCGCCAACACAGCCGCATCGGTAGAAGAGCTGACCACCTCGGTCTCCCAGCTCTCCTCCTTCGCCAACCAGGCCAACAGCGTGGTGATGCAGTCGGGGGAGATTGCCCATTCGGGCGAAGAGCAGGTCAAGCACGCCTCACAAGAGGTGCTCAAGGTCACCACGGCCGTCAACGACTCGGCCAAACAGGTGCAGGGGCTGTTCGATGACATCACCCGCATCAGCCAGATCTCGGTGATGATCCAGGGGGTGGCGGATCAGACCAACCTGCTGGCACTCAACGCCGCCATCGAGGCCGCCCGGGCCGGTGACATGGGCCGTGGCTTTGCCGTGGTGGCCGACGAGGTGCGCACCCTGGCGGCGCGGACGACCCAGGCGACGCAAGAGATCAACGAGATGCTCAAGTCGATCCAGCAGGGGGCCACAGGCGCGGTCAAGGGAATGAATGCCTGTGCCGACAGCATGAGCAGGGTGCGAGAAACCACCGACAGCTCCAGCGATACCATGGCCCAGGTGGATCAGAGTTCCCGCAAGGTGGTGGGCCTCATCCAGGAGATCAGCTCCATGCTCCATGAGCAGGCCGCCGCCAGCCAGCTGATCGCCCAGTCGGTCGAGGAGATCACCCAGATGTCGCTGGAGAACGTATCCGCCGCCGAGAGCGTCAACCACGATGCCTCCCAGCTGACCGACATCATCCACCAGCTCAACCAGGGCATAGGTTTCTTCAAGGTGTAACAGGCCAGCAAGGGCTGCCATCCCGGCAGCCCTGCTTTTCCCCTCCCCCACACCTTCATCCGGCCGGTCTCGGCTCCCAATCCGTGTCAAACCCCATCAACCCGAGCCGGGTCCTGCCGCCAACTCACTGAAAAATCCACATTAACCCCTGCCTTTTGGCGGGTCATAACCAGTGATAAATATCGCGTGATAGGGAGCAAGACAAAGCGTTGGGAAGCACATTTATACAGAGGAATATCCCGTATTCAGGCCATTAATGCGCTCCCATTCGCCACGTAATTTACCAAACAAAAAACAACTGATAACATAATCGTACATTTTAAAGCATATAAATAAACATCCGCTGCGTACTCCGGCGACCCGACACAGGGCGCCCAAGCCAGCGGGTCAAGGTTGAGACGAACAGCCAACCCAGATCCTCATCGAGCAGACACCCAAACCCATGATGAACACAGTTACGGCCAGCATCGATGTCGATGCGCTCCATCACAATTTTGCCGTCGTGCGGCGTCACGCCCCCCACAGCAAGATCATCGCGGTCCTCAAGGCCAACGCCTATGGTCATGGCCTGCTGCAGGTCGCCAACACCCTGGTCCAGGCGGATGCCTATGCGGTGGCGCGACTCGAAGAGGCGCTGGTGCTGCGTGCCAATGCCATCACCAAACCCATTCTGGTGCTGGGTGGCTTCTTCTCAGCCGAGGCACTGCCGCTGCTGGCGGAGCACAATCTACAGACCACACTGCACACCTGGGATCAGCTGGCACTGCTCGAACAGGCCAAGCTGCCCGCTCCCATCAAGGTCTGGCTCAAGCTCGATACCGGGATGAACCGGCTGGGGGTGAGAGCGCAGGATCTGCCCGCCTTCATCGAACGACTGAGCCATTGCAGGAGCGTGGTACAACCCTTCCATCTGATGACCCATTTCGGCCAGTCCGACGAGCAGGAGAACCAAGCCACCCAGCAGCAGATCGAGGCGTTCAACCTGCTCACCGCCCACCTGCCGGGCGAGCGGGCCATGGCCAACTCGGCGGGGATCCTGGCCTGGCCGGGTTCACGCAGCGACTGGATAAGACCTGGCATCATGCTCTATGGCGCCTCCCCCTTCGGGGGTCAGCTGGCCACCGATCATGGGCTGCGCCCCGTCATGACCCTCAAGAGCCAGCTCATCGCCATCAGAGAGTGCAAGCGGGGAGAATCGGTAGGATATGGCGCCCATTGGGTGGCCCAGCGCGACACCACCCTGGGGGTGGTCGCGGTCGGCTATGGCGACGGTTATCCGCGCATGGCTCCCGAGGGGACGCCCATGCTGGTCAATGGTCGCCGGGTGCCCATTGTCGGCCGGGTCTCCATGGACATGATCACGGTCGATCTCGGGCCACACGCCAGCGACCAGTGCGGGGATGAGGTGATCCTGTGGGGAGAGGGTCTGCCGGTGGAACAGGTGGCGGAGAAGATAGGGACTATCCCCTATGAACTGCTGACCCGCCTCACCTCCCGGGTGTTCGTCACGCTTGCCCAGCCCTGCGCCAATGCACAGTCGCTGGCAGACGCCGATATGCCCTCATATGCAGGCCACGCCCGGCGAGTCATGGCCTAGCACAAGCTCCCCCATCTCAACTCGGGAGAGATGAGGCATGGCGGCATCTAAAAAACACCCGGCGCAGCCGGACTGCGCCGAGTGTGACTGATCCTGTGATGGCTGAGGCAGGCTCACGCTGGCCGGCCACTCCGAGCCAGGTGAGTTGCTCGACATAGACCCCAGAATCTTGTCCTGGCTAGTCGATATCAAACCCGACCAGCATCTGCGTGATCAAGGCGCCGGGCATCATGAGTTGCAGCCCCTCCGTCAGCCGGGCCCCCGTTTGCGCAGGGCATCTGCCGGGCAAGGTGTCCGTTGGGGCTTGGCCCCGAACTCTTTGAACACACAGACCCAGGCCGAGAGATGCGCCTAGACCCACACGGCATGGTCGCCGGTCACCCCCTGGCAGGCTAGCGCCAACGCGGCATCGGCAATGGCCGGGTTGACTATCTCGCCCGCCACCCGTGTGATGCTCAAGGCCCTGAAGCCAGGGGTCAGCGCGGCGATCCCGCGCTCGGCGAAGGTGCGTCCCCCGGCAGGCAGTGAAAGATGACCTGCCTGACAGCAAAAAACCGACCATAGGGTCGGTTTTGGTGGCATTCGGCCGGGATGCGCTCACCGTCAGCAGGCTCTCGCCCAAGGGGCACTCTTGGCAGCCCGGCATGGCTGGGCCTGTCCGCTTGCCGAGCCAGGATACGGGTTGTACCAGCAAGCACTGAAAAACAAAAGGGCCTGTCTTTCGACAGGCCCTTTTGTTTTATTTGGCGGTGAGGGAGGGATTCGAACCCTCGATACGTTGCCGTATACACACTTTCCAGGCGTGCTCCTTCAGCCACTCGGACACCTCACCAATTTGTTTTAGTCATGTGCCGTTGCTTGCCAATACCATCGACTGGCAGCCACTTGGGCACATCACCAAATTTTGGTCTGTTGTTTAACGTGTTCAGCCAACACTGTGTTCACGGCGCTGTTGCGCTGGAACGGGGCGTAATTTAGGGGAAAGCCCCGCCGGCGTCAACGGCTTTTTTTGCCTGACGAATCGTTCGCACATTTAACGCACAAATCAGTGCACGCATTCCGGCGCGACCAGGATCTCGGGCAGGTTCAGGAAGCCAAGGCGCTCGCATTCGGACACCACTTCATGGGTCGCGGCCGTGGTGCTTTCGACGAACAGCAGGAACTGTTCCACGGAAAGACCCGCCTTGGTGAACACTGTGTGGCCCACGATGAGGCGCGGCAGGTTGTCATCGATAATGTCGAGGAACACCTTGAGCGACGGGTACTGCATGTTGAGGCGACCCAGTTCGGCCATCAGCGGCAGCAGAGAGGAGGGACGCACTTCCAGCTCGGATGAAAACAACAGCCCTTCCTCTTCGACAAAGATCCGGCTCTCCTGGATGCCGTCGACGGACTGCAGGGAGACAATGTGGATGCCATGACACTGATCGCAGACATAGTGCTCGATACGAGCCTGCTGCAACCAACGCATTATCATTTCAGAGCTGGGGATATTCATCATTTCCACGACACGATAAGGATCAAGGGGCGCAGTCTAAACCAATTTTCCGGCAACCAAAAGTGCAGTGGCCGGATAAGCAGGGAGCCAGCTTCTTTTTGGCAAACACTATGCATATACTCAGCCATTCTCGCCCCACCTTCACCCCACAGAAGGCCTGATGACCATCCAAGAAAAGTACCGCCTGCATCTGAAATCCCTGTCGGATGAACTGCTGGCCCTGCAAAAGCCCATTCGCATTCTGGATGCCATCAAGTGGCCCCGTCACCTCCAGGCCGATTTTCTGGCCAACGGGGGACGAACGCTGCCCGCCATCGACCAGCACTTCTACGATGCCCTGCCCCTCGGCTTCGATCCCCGCAACAAGTATCTTGAACTCAAGGAGTTGCGGGACAGGATCCGGCGTCGGCTGGGCCCTCAGGACGATCTGGGCCGGATCCTGCAAGAGACGGTCGATCAGTACATGGTGGTGATCGAGATGCTGCGCCAACGCGGGCAGCCTGATTTCCTGCGCTACAGCCAGCTGCTGTACGGCTCGGCCAGCGATCACCTGCGCGGGGATCGCAAGACCCTCAAGGAGCTGGGAGCCCGCTTGTGCGACATCTTCTCTCTGCCCGGTGCCCGTCATCTGGTGCGCCCCTACCCCAAGGAGTTTGAAGGGGAAGCGGCGGTCGCCAAGCTGCAGGGCAAGCTGTCGAGCTATTTCAGCGACGGCACTGTACAGGTCAAGCTGAGCGATGGCATCGTCTCGGACGCCGCCGCCGGCGGCGATTACATCAAGCTCAACTCCCACGCCCGCTTCTCCGAGCTGGATCTGCAGGTGCTGGAGGTACACGAGGGCTGGGTGCACGTGGGCACCACCCTCAACGGCCGCCAGCAACCCTACGCCACCTGGCTCAGCGCCGGCTCGCCGCGCATCACCGCCTGTCAGGAGGGGCTGGCGGTCCTGATCGAGACGCTCACCTTCAGCTCCTTTCCGGATCGGGCCAAGCGCATCTCGGATCGGGTGATGGCCATCGACATGGCGGAGCGAGGTGCCAATTTTGTCGAGGTGTTCCAGCATTTTGTGGCACAGGGCACCAGCGAGCACGACGCCTACAAGATCACCCAGCGGGTGTTTCGTGGCGGCATGGTGGGCGGCGGCGCCTGCTTTACCAAGGATCTCTCCTACGTGCGCGGCTACGTGGAGACGGTCAACTTCATCCGCAGCGCCGTGCTGGAAGGGGTCCCCGAGATCCTGCCCATGCTGTTCGTCGGCAAGGTGACCCTGGACGACATCCCCGTGCTCTATCAGCACTATCTGGAAGGGCTGATCGATGCCCCCCGCTATCTGCCGCCCATGTTTCGCGATCTCACCGGGCTCTACGTCTGGTTCGGCTTCGCCTCCGGCATGTCGCTGGTGGACATAGGCCGGGTTCAGCAACATTTTCGCCAGCTGTTCCATCGCCTGCCGGTGGCCGATCCCATCATTGCCCCCGTGGATATCGAGATCGACTGAGTCGCAAACAAGAAGGGCGCCAGATTGGCGCCCTTCTCTCTTATCCCGGCCGGATCACTTGTAGGCCCGTCCTTCCAGATAGTGCTTGCGGCACAGCGACACATAGCGATCGTTGCCACCTATCTCCACCTGCTCGCCATCGCGCATCACCTGGCCTGCTTCATTGACCCGGGAATTCATGTGCGCCTTGTTGCCGCACCAGCAGATGCTTTTCAGCTCTTCGAACTTGTCGGCGAGACAGAGCAGATGGTAGGAGCCGGGGAACAGTTCACCGCGAAAGTCGGTCTTGAGACCGTAGGCCATCACGGGAATATCCTGCTCATCGACGATGCGCGCCAGCTGGTAGACCTGCTCGCGGGTCAGAAACTGGGCCTCGTCGACGATGAACACATCGATGCGCTTCTCGGCATGGCGCGCCTTCACCATCTCGAACAGATCGCAGCCGTCACTGAACACATCCACCTTCAGCTCCAATCCCACCCGGGCACTGATCACCCCGGCGCCGAAGCGGTCATCGATGGCCGGTGTCATGGCCAGGGGCTGCATGCCCCGCTCCAGATAATTGAAGTGGGCCTGGATGAGCTGGGTGGATTTGCCTGAATTCATGGTGGCAAATTTGTAGTGCAGTGAAGCCATGGTGTTGTTCCGAAACTGAATTTATGGGGCGCATGCTAACCAAAGCCCCTGCCAAAACCAAGGGGCCCGTGGGCCCCTTGTTCTATTTATGCGATAGCCAGCTCTCGATGGAGCCGAGCCTTGCGCAGATGGTAACCGGAGAAGATCACAAACCAGAGCCCGCTGACCGTAAAGCCCGCCAGCACGGAATGCATCAACCCCATGACCAAGTAACCGAGCGCGGCACCGAAGGCGATGGCCAGCGCATAGGGCAGCTGGGTCATCACGTGATCGATGTGATGGCACCCTGCGCCCGTGGCCGACAGTATACTGGTGCTCGAGATGGGCGAGCTGTGGTCACCAAATACCGAGCCTGCCAACACGGCGGCCAGCATGGGCAGCATCAGGCTGATGTCGCTGGCTGCCGCCATGTCACCGGCCAGCGGCAGCATGATGCCGAAGGTGCCCCAGCTGGTGCCAGTGGCAAACGCCATGGCGCAGGAGAGGATGAACACCACAGCCGGCAACACCTCGATCGGCAGGTTGCCGTTGGCCATGGAGGCCAGGTACTTGCCGGTCTCCACGTCGCGCACCACGGCGCCTATGGTCCAGGCAAACAGCAAGATATTGATGGCAGGCAGCATGGCCATGATCCCTTGCGGGGCGGCCTTCATCCAGTTCTTGGCGCCGAGCTTGAGGCGCATGGCCAGACCGATGGACACCACCAGGCTGCACAGGGCGCCATAGACCAGGGAAGAACCGACATTGGTGTTCTCGAACGAGCCGAGCACGCTGAACGGCAGCCCCTTCTCGCTCAGCACGGCGGCACCGGAGTGGATCATGAAGTAGACGGTGGCGGCGGTCAGGGTCAGGATCGGCAACACCATGTCGATCATGCCGCCATTGCTCTCTTCCGGGCTCTCCATGTCCAGACCTATGGGACGGCCCTTGGACTCATCCCACAGCTTGCCTTCCAGCGCCCATTGCTCATGCTGACGCATGGAGCCTATGTCGAGCTGGAATGCGATCACCACCAGCACCATGATCAGGGTGAACACTGCGTAGAGGTTCATCGGGATCATTTCGACGAAGGCGGAGATGGGGCTCTGATCGGTCAGACCGTGCGCCGCCATGATGCCACCTACCAGGGCGATGATGTAGGCACCCCAGGAGGAGATGGGCATCAGCACGCAGACGGGCGCCGCGGTGGAGTCCAGCAGATAGGCCAGCTTGGCACGGGAGATCTGGAAGCGGTCGGTGACCGGACGGCAGATGGCCCCCACCGACAGGCTGTGGAAGAAATCATCGATGAAGAAGGCAAACACCATCATGCCGGTGAGCGCCTTGGCCCCCTTGCGGGTCTTGGCACGACGCTCTGCCCACTCGGCGAAGGCGCGAGTCGCACCGGAGACGCTCATCAGGCTGATGAGGCCGCCCAGCAGCAGCATGAACAGCAGCATGTTGACGTTGTCACGGTTGAGTGCACCCTCGACCCAGAAGATCTTGAGCACGGTATTCAACATGTAATGCAGGGAATCGAGCGGGGAAAACTGATTGAGCAGCAGGCTGCCGGCAACAATACCTACCCCCAGCGACACCAGGACGCGGCGGGTGATGATCGCCAGAGCGACGGCCAGTAAAGGGGGAATGATAGACCAACCGGAGTCGGCGTAATGAATGATGTCCATGATCTCTTTGCACCTAAAGACAGCAGGTGGAGATCTACCGAGAGGATAAAGAAACAAAACCCATGGGGAGGTTATACTCCTCAGCCCCTTCAGGTAGCGCTCCATAGTGGATGACTATGGCAGTCCTGCACCTGTTCGATGCAGAACCAGCAGCCCGGTATGATGGCCTGGCCACTTCGGCGCTGACTCCTTTCCTCATGCATCACAGGCATCACCCTCCGCACGAGTAGTCATAGGCAGCGCGCCTCTACTTAAAGGTATTCGAGGCACATTTTATCGTGCCGGCACGTTATAGCAAGTTTTTTGATTAAATCCCCACATGGGGCGTTTTAAAATGGCAAAATGGTAGTCAAATGGTGCAAATATATTGGTTTTGTCGCTATTTTCATCTATCCAGAACTCAGTCGAGTATGATGACGGCCAATATTGCTGAATCCAGCCTGAATTCAAAATAGTTCACTTAATTTGCACTCTGAATTTATTAATTCGCTTATCTTGACTTAATAGCAAGCTGCCGTATAAATTACCCAAAATTACTCTTTTTTATTTAATTCACTCCTTTGCTCGCGTGGTGGACACTATGAACGAATTTTTGAAAGTACTGCTGAATATCCGTAGCTTGCGCGCAGCTTGCCGTGAGCTGACCCTGGAGCAATTGGAAGAGGGGCTGGAAAAGCTCTCTGCTATTGTTGCCGAACGTCAGCAAGATGAATCCGCCGATCGTCAGGCCCGTGAAGAGCATCAGCGCAAGATTAACGAATATGCTGAAATGCTGAAAGCCGCCGGCATTGATCCGGCCGAACTGGTGGGCACGGTTGCCACTGAACCGGCCAAAGCTGCCAAAGGCAAGCGCGCCCCTCGCCCGGCCAAATATCGCTATCTGGATAACGGCATTGAAAAAACCTGGACCGGTCAGGGTCGCATGCCGTCCGTGATTGCCAAGGCCGTTGCCGACGGTAAATCCGTCGAAGAATTTGCCATCTGATCAGGCAAACGACCTCCAATAAAAAACCTCGCACTGCGAGGTTTTTTATTGCCTGATATCCGCTCATCAACTCCGTTCTGCCGCCTTGACCCAGAGCACTTCCGGCGTCGCGGTACAGGCCAGCAGGTAGCGGGCTATGGTGAAGAACCAGTCACTCAGCCGGTTCATATAAGGCAGTATGGCCGGATTGATCTGCTCCGTACGGCTCAGACTCAGCAGCAGGCGCTCACAGCGACGGGTCAGGGTGCGCACCACATGGGCTTGCGCCGCCGCCCGGGAACCACTGGGCAAAATGAAATTGCGCAGCATGGGCAAATTGGCGCTGTAGCCATCAATTTGCCGCTCCAGGCGCAACGTCCATGCATTATTCACCTGCCAGATGGCCTCCTGCTGACCAGCGCTGGAAAATGCCAGTTCACCGCCCAAATCGAACAACTCTTGTTGCAATAATAACAAGTCGGCTAATAAGCCGGTTTCAGCAGCAGGCACCTCGGCAATGAGTAGACCTATATGAGAATTTAATTCATCGATATAGCCATAGGTTTCCACCCGCATATCGTCCTTGGCCAATTGCACACCATCGGCCAGCCGGGTCATGCCTTTATCACCCTGCCTCGTATATATTCTCATACCGACATCCTGTTAATAATGGGAACAATCATGGATTCGAGCCCGTTGAGCTTGATCTCATAGGCAAGGGCCAGGGTCTGGCCCAACGCGCCAGCAGGAAAACCGGTGCGCGCCATCCACACCAGATAGGGCTCTGGAATATCTATGATGCGCCGCCCCTGATATTTGCCGTAAGGCATCTTGTGGGCCAGGGTCAGCAACACCCGCTCGTCAGAGAGCCACTCCATATTAATCGATGTCCAGATATTTATGGGTCTGGATGGAGAGCCGCCAATTACGGGCGATGCAGGTGGCCATCGCCAGCTGGGTGGCCCTGGGCTTCTGGCTGATGGGTTGCAGCGCAATCACCACGTCAGGGCGCAAGGTGGCGGTCGCCAGCAGGGCATCCAGCTCCTCGATATGGCGCTCGGTCGCTACCGGATGCTTGATCTCGTTGGCACGCTCGAGGGCCGAGACCAGCACGGGCAGGCCCCCTTTCATGCCAATCTTGGGCGACACTGTGACCCAGGTATTGGCATGGGTCTGGATCTCGCTGGTACCGCTGGTTTCGATCTGCACCTGGTAACCCGCCTCAATCAGGGCGGTAGAGAGACCCTGCAGATCATACAGGCAGGGTTCCCCACCCGTGATCACCACATGGCGCGCCTGATAACCGAGCTGCTGGAAACTGGCCAGGATCTGCTCAATGTTCATCTTGCTCCAACCATCGGATTCATTGGAACAGTCGAGCACCGCCTGAACCCCCACTTCACGAGCGGGATCGACAATCCAGGTATGGCGGGTATCGCACCAGGGACAGCCCACGGGGCAGCCTTGCAGGCGAACGAAGATGGCGGGCAGGCCGGTGAAGATGCCCTCCCCCTGGATGGTCTGGAAAATCTCGTTGATTGGGTAGTACATCTCGGTCACGGCTTGTTGCAAAAGTCGCGGATTATACCCCAAGCGAAGGCAAGACGCAGGCTCACAGTCCGCTTTTCTCGCCCAGCCCGGTTTTCCCGTACAGCCGGGCCATGATGCCCGCCTTGTCGGCCAGATACAGATTCAGCCCCCGGCTACGCAGTTCGCAGGCGGGACAGGTACCACAACCATCACCGGCGATGCCGTTGTAGCAGGTCAGCGTCTGCTGGCGCACCGTCTCCAGGTGACCATAGTGATCCGCCAGCGCCCAGGTCTCGGCCTTGTCGAGCCACATCAGCGGGGTATCGAAGCGGATGCCGCGACCCAGCCCCAGGGAGACCGCCTGATTGAGCGCCTTGACGAACTCGTCGCGACAATCCGGGTAGCCGGAGAAATCGGTCTCGCACACACCGGTGATCACCGATTCGGCGCCCACCTGGTAGGCATAGATGGAGGCCAGGGTCAGAAACAGTATGTTGCGGCCCGGTACGAAGGTATTGGGCAAACCGTTGTCCTGCAGCTCGCAGCTGACCGGAATGTCGTCCCGGGTCAGGGCCGAGACCGCCAGTTCATTGAGCAGGGTCACGTCCATCACCTTGTGGGCGGCAATGCCAAGCGCGCCGGCCAGTCGGCGAGCCGTCTCTATCTCCTCCCGATGGCGCTGGCCATAGTCAAAGGTAATGGCGTGCACCTCGTCATACTGGGCCAGAGCCTGCACCAGACAGGTGGTGCTGTCCTGCCCACCACTGAATACCACGACGGCTTTTTTCACGTTTATCACTCCTTCAGGCAGTTCAAGTACGGCGACCTTGTGCAAAGTCATGCCACTGCCGGTTTAAATGGGTAAAGAGGTTCATCAGCGGGGCGAAGCGCGCGGGCTCGCCCTCCCACTGGGATAACAGATGATAACCCGCTTCCAGGGTCGACAACGCCTCGGGAAACGGCTTCTTGCGAATGGAGTACTGGCCCGGTATGGCGCCGAGTTTGATCCTGGGCAGCCTTAGCAGCGCTGGATTGCTGTGCAAGATGCGATACGCCTTGCGCCAGGTGCCATCGAGCAGCAAAAAGCAGACCTGACGGCGATCCCCTGCCTGATGCCGTTGATCGCGCACCTGATCCAGCGCCAGCGCATGCTCGTCAGGCCAGAGCAGATAGCAGTGCACCTCGGGATCCGCCAGCAAGTCATTGAGCCAATGCGCCTCGGCAAAATCCTCCCCCACATGAATACTGGCCTGGGTGAGAGAGGCGGCGAGCAGAGCGGCTGTGCCCTTGGGGTGCCCCGCTTCGCTCGGGTGCTGCAAAATATGGAGGGGAGCGAGATGCGGCACCTGCCGAATATAATCACACAGACAGGCTTTGAGGGCTCTGGTGCAACGTGTACAGTATCGGCTGTTCTTGTCGTTGGGCTGTTTCATGTTGTCAGAAAAATCAGGATTGCTCTGGGTCATCACGCTTTCACTCGCCAGCTTGTTGCTTTTCTTCACAGTACCGAATCATTTGCTCTCCTTCGATCGCACCCTGATCGCCCAAGGCGAAGGGTGGCGCATCATAACAGGCAATCTGGCCCACACCAATTTATGGCACCTGCTGCTCAACCTGAGCGGCCTGTGCGTGCTCTACAGCCTGTTTCGTGAATACCTGACGGGTTGCCGCCTGCCGGTATTGCTGCTGTTGCTGGGGGGTGCCGTTGGTCTTGGCATCTGGTGGTTATGCCCGCAGACCCAGTGGTACATGGGGCTGTCGGGCGCCTTGCACGGCCTGTTCGTATGGGGAGCCTTGCAGGACATCCGCTATCGCCGCTATTCGGGCTGGCTGATGCTGCTGGGGGTGGCCATCAAGCTTGGAGTGGACTTCTACAGCGCGGGCGAGAGCCCGGTTTCTGTACTGATTGGCGCCCGGGTTCACATCGAATCACATCTGATTGGCTCGGTGGCGGGCCTGCTGCTCGGCCTGTTGCCGGTCAGTCTCAGCAACCAGCCCATCAAGGAGTGATGGCGCTCAACGCCTGCTTGCCTTGACCAAAAAACAGGCCGGGGCTCACCCGGCCTTCAAACCTTAACGCCCGGCCAGCTCCGCATTGATGCCTGCCAACATGGCGGCAGGATCCTCTGCCTGGGTGATGGGGCGACCTATGACCAGATAGTCGGCGCCGGCTTGCATCGCAGCCAGCGGTGTCATCACCCGGCGTTGATCCCCGGCCGCAGACCCGGTGGGGCGAATACCCGGGGTCACCAGCTTGAAGTCGGCACCGAGCAGGGCCTTGAGTTCACTCGCCTCATTGGCGGAGCAGACCACCCCATCCAGCCCTGCGGCCCTGGTCAATGTCGCCAGCCGGATCACCTGCTCGGCCGGGCTCACATCCAGGCCAAGGGGCGCCATGTCGGCTTGCTCCATGCTGGTCAGCACTGTCACCCCGATCAGCAGCGGTGCCTTGTCGCCATAGGGCAGCAAGGCCTCTCTGGCGGCACGCATCATGCGCTCACCACCGCTGGCATGGACGTTGACCATCCAGACACCCAGCTCGGCACTGGCGGCCACGGCCTTGGCCACGGTATTGGGAATGTCGTGAAACTTCAGATCCAGAAACACATCGAATCCCTTGGCGACCAGCTGACGCACAAACTGGGGGCCAAACAGGGTAAACATCTCCTTGCCCACCTTGAGGCGGCACTGGGCCGGAGAGATACGTTCAATGAACGCGAAGGCATCGGCCTCGTGCTGATAATCCAGCGCTACCAGTACTTTGGGATCTAGCATCTCACTTCCTATTGATTGTTGTTCACCATCTGGGCACGGCTTCACCATCCAGGCCCAGGTTCAACCTGATGACACCGCGGCGGCACTTGCAGCTCCCGGCATCTCACTTTCAATTGATCTGGCTCTTACTCGCCGTCCAGGCCGCGGATCGGCTTGATGGATCCCCACTGACGGCAGGATGGGCACTGCCAGAACAGCGAGTGGGTGGCAAAACCACACTGCCGACACTTGTGGGTGGATTTGATCTTGATCTGTTCGCCAACCAGTTGCTGCAGCAACTCCAGGCTCTCCTTGGCGGGCCCCTCCTCCGCGCTGGCAAGCTGGAAGCCCACCAACTGGTAGAAGCCCTTCATGGAGGGGTGACGGCGCAGCTGGCGCAGCACCAGCGCGCGGGCCTGACTCAAGCCATCGCGCTCCTCCACCAGTTTGGCAAGGGCCAGGGTCACGCTGACGCCGGCGTGATCCTCCACCGCCTGCTCCAGCAAGGGAATGAGCTCGAGAGAGCGGCCCTGGCGCTGGTAGCATTCGGTGAGCCGGGGGATGGCTTCGGAGGCAAAATCGATGTCCTGCTCGAACACCCGCAGCAGATCCTTGCCGGCCTGCTCATACTCCCCCGCCTCCATCGCCAGTTCGGCCAGCCGCAGGCTGGCGCGGGCACAGGCAGGGTTGACCCCCAGCGCCCGCTTGAGCTTGGCAAGCCCAGCTGGCTTGTCGCCGTCGCGCAAGGCACTGTCTGCCTGCTCGCAATAGAAATGGGAGATGGGATCGGCCAGCTTCTTGCCCTGATATTTTTGCAACCGCACCGCGACCTCGATGGCCTTGTCCCAGTCACGCAACTGCTGATGGATGATCAGCAACTGGGCCAGTGCCGTCTCCTCATAGTCACCGTCTTCGCACAGCTCGTTCCAGAGCGCCTCGGCCCTGTCCAGCAAGCCTGCGGCCAGAAAGTCGCGCGCCAGCTCCTGCAGCGCGAGCTGGCGCTGTTCACGGGTCAGCTCACGGGTCACCAGGTTCTGGTGGATCTTGATGGCACGGTCGACTTCGCCGCGCTGGCGAAACAGGTTGCCAAGGGAGAGGTGGGTTTCGATGGTTTCGCTGTCCACTTCCAGCAGCTGGATGAAGAGATCCACCGCCTTGTCAGATTCATCGGACAGCAAATAGTTGAGGCCCGCCACGTACTGGCGGGAAAATTGGTTACTCTGTTTCTGGGTGTCCTGGCGAACACTCCTGCGCCCCATGTACCAGCCATAACCAGCGGCAATCGGCAACAGCAGGAAAAGCAGTTCAAGCATCGAGGGACATTATTCCTTGACTGCCGACCGAGCCAGCTCCAACTCGCGGGATTGACGACGCATGGTGCGGTTGAGGGTACGGTTTTGCATCTTGAGGCGCAAAAACAGTAGACCGAACACCAGCCAGCCGAGCAGGAAGCCACCGCCAAAGAAGAAACCCAGCAGCATGGAGAGCGAGAACTCCCCTTGGGCAATCAGATAGTTGAACTGCACCAGCTGACCATTTTGCGAACCGATGGCCAAGGTCAGAATAAACACCAGCACCAGCGGAATGAGGGCCAAGATACGCTTCATAGGAGCTCCCTGTCAGTATCTAATGAAAGGCTGATTATCCTTAAAATCACGGGCAGACTCTAGAGCGAATGGGAAAAGACTTGGAGAAACCGGACGATTGGCACAATAGCGGCCATAAAAACAAAAAAGGCATACCCAAGTATGCCGTTTTCTGCATTATTCAATAATGTTCACGCGCTCGCGCAACTCTTTGCCAGGCTTGAAGTGAGGGACATATTTCCCGGTCAGTTCAACCTTGTCCCCGGTCTTGGGATTACGACCCACACGGGGGGCACGATAGTGCAGTGAAAAACTTCCAAATCCACGGATTTCAATCCGATCGCCGTTTTGCAAAGTCGATGCCATCTGCTCAAGGATCTCCTTGATGGCAGCTTCGACATCTTTGGCCGGCATATGCATGCGGCTCGCAGCCAATTGTTCGATGAGATCTGATTTGGTCATAACGTTAAATCTCCTTCCCCGATCACATGCAATATTCATTACGCCAATATAAAAAAGGGCGGCGTGAAGCCGCCCTTTTCTTGCATCAAGGATTATTCACCCTTGGCAGCTTTGAACGCTTCAGCCATAGCATTGCTGAACACAACTTCTTCTTGTTGGTTCAGGCTATCGATAGCAACACGCTCGTCAGCCTCGTCCTTAGCACGGACAGACAGGCTTACGGTGCGGTTCTTACGATCAACGCCCATGAACTTGGCTTCAACTTCATCACCAACAGACAGTACCAGAGTCGCGTCTTCAACACGGTCACGAGCAGCGTCGGAGGCACGCAGGTAGCCTTCTACGCCGTCAGCCAGTTCGATCACGGCACCCTTGGCATCAACCTCGGTAACCTTACCCTTCACAATAGCACCTTTCTTGTTATCAGACAGGTACTTATTGAACGGGTCTTCTTCGATCTGCTTGACACCCAGGGAGATGCGCTCACGCTCCGGGTCCACTTGCAGAACAACGGCTTCGATCTCGTCGCCTTTCTTGAATTCACGAACTGCTTCTTCGCCCTGGTTGTTCCAGGAGATGTCAGACAGGTGAACCAGGCCGTCGATGCCGCCGTCCAGACCGATGAAGATACCAAAGTCAGTGATAGACTTGATTTTACCGGAAACACGATCGCCCTTGGCGTGAGTTTCGGCAAACAGCTGCCACGGGTTGGATTTGCACTGCTTCAGACCCAGGGAGATACGACGACGTTCTTCGTCGATATCCAGAACCATCACGTCAACCACGTCGCCAACGTTAACAACTTTGGACGGGTGGATGTTCTTGTTGGTCCAATCCATCTCGGATACGTGTACCAGGCCTTCAACGCCTTCTTCGATTTCAACGAAGCAGCCGTAGTCGGTCAGGTTGGTCACGCGGCCAGACAGACGGGTGGTCTCCGGGTAACGCTTGGCGATAGCAACCCAGGGATCTTCGCCCAGCTGCTTCAGACCCAGAGATACACGGGTACGCTCGCGGTCGAACTTCAGAACCTTGACTGCGATCTCGTCGCCAACGTTGACGATTTCGGAAGGATGCTTAACGCGCTTCCACGCCATGTCGGTGATGTGCAACAGGCCGTCAACACCGCCCAGATCTACGAATGCACCGTAGTCGGTCAGGTTCTTGACGATACCCTTAACTTCTTGACCTTCTTGCAGGTTAGCCAGCAGGCTCTCGCGCTCGGAGGTGTTCTCGGTCTCGATCACGGCACGACGGGAAACAACAACGTTGTTGCGCTTCTGGTCCAGCTTGATGACTTTGAACTCGAGTTCTTTGTTTTCCAGGTGAGCGGTGTCACGGATCGGACGCACGTCAACCAGAGAACCCGGCAGGAAGGCACGGATGCCATTCAGTTCAACGGTGAAACCACCCTTGACCTTGCCGTTGATGATACCGATAACGGTAGCTTGCTCTTCGTAAGCTTTTTCAAGCTGCAGCCAGGCTTCGTGGCGCTTGGCTTTTTCACGGGACAGCTTGGTTTCGCCGAAACCATCTTCGATAGAGTCCAGAGCTACGTCAACAGTGTCACCCACACTGATTTCCAGCTCGCCCAGGGCGTTCTTGAATTCTTCAGCCGGGATGGCGGACTCAGATTTCAGACCGGCGTCAACCAGTACGAAACCGTTCTCGATAGCAACGACAGTACCCTTGACGATGGAACCTTGACGGGTTTCAACCGAGTTCAGGGACTCTTCAAAGAGTTGAGCAAAAGATTCGATCATTGTTTATGTCACAAATGAAACATCCACTTGCAATCCGGCACAAGCGGGGCTGTTTTAAATAATCTGCGCCATCCTTGGTGCAGACGACCGGATGTCAGCTTGCGCTGGCATCACCAAGTTGTTGCTCTGCATAGGCGAGTACCGTTGCCAGCACTTCATCTATGGTCATGGCGGTAGAATCCACCACGAGAGCATCTTCTGCCGGTTTAAGGGGCGCTACGGCGCGATTTCTGTCGCGATCGTCACGTTCCCGAATCTCGGTTAAAAGACGCTCAAAGTTAACATCAAAGCCCTTATCTTGCAACTGCTTATAGCGGCGCTGGGCGCGTTCTTCCGCACTGGCGTCGAGGAAAATCTTCACCTCGGCCTCCTGGAAAACCACGGTTCCCATGTCACGTCCGTCGGCGATCAGACCCGGTGCCTGACGAAATGCACGCTGGCGGCGCAGCAGGGCTTCGCGTACCCGCGGGAAGGCGGCGATTTTGCTCGCGGCATTGCCCACCTCTTCGGTACGTATGGTACGGGAGACATCCTCCCCTTCCAGCACCACCTTGACCTGCTCACTGTCCACCTGGAATTGCACATCCAGGTTGGCAGCCAGTGGGACCAATGCGGCTTCAGAATCGAGCTCTACATCGTGATGCAAGGCAGCCAGGGCCAACACCCGGTAGATGGCGCCGGAATCGAGCAGGTGCCAACCCAGTTTCTCAGCCAGCAACTGGCACAGAGTGCCTTTACCGGCACCACTCGGGCCATCGATTGTCATCACGGGGGCCATCTGAGGCATAACTTCTCTCCTGCACACTTGTTGCACACATCCCGGAAGGGATGGGGTAATGGGCGCCGATTATACCCAAATGTGCCGAGCCTGGCAGTCGTCAAGGCGCACATTTGCGCAGAAGCCGTCGCGATCGCGTGGTTTGCGTACAGCGACTCAAGTCATTAAACAGTGCAAGGTTTTGTTCTTATGGTTGTTCTGGACAAGGCGCGCTAAACTGGCCGCCCTTTTTAAGCAGCTGTAGTAAGGAGCAACCTATGAGCAGCGTTACCCTCGTGGCCAAATCCAAGTTGCCGACCCCATGGGGCACCTTCACGCTGGTAGGCTTTCAGGAAACCGGTACCGGCAAGGATCATGCTGCGCTGGTGATGGGCGATGTCACGGGTGATGAGCCTGTGCTGGGCCGCATTCACTCTGAGTGCCTGACCGGAGACGCCCTGTTCAGCCTACGCTGCGACTGCGGTTTCCAATTGCAGGCCGCCATGGAAAACATCGCCAAGGCCGGTCGTGGCGTCTTGCTGTACGTGCGCCAGGAAGGGCGCGGCATAGGCCTGCTCAACAAGATCCGGGCCTACCACCTGCAGGATCAGGGCGCCGATACCGTTGAGGCCAATGTGGCGCTGGGCTTTGCCGCCGACATGCGCGACTACACCATCTGCGCCGACATGCTCAAGGCGTTGCACGTCACCAGTTTGCGCCTGATGACCAACAACCCGCGCAAGATGAAGGCGATGGAGAGCTTTGGCATTCCGGTGGCTGAACGGGTTCCCCTGCAGGAAGGGCGCAATCCCCACAACGAGTTTTATCTCTCGACCAAGGCGAGCAAGCTGGATCACCTGTTCAAAAAGTGATCCTGGCTCTCCACACGCCGGTATGAAAAACGCCTCCCATCGGGAGGCGTTTTTGTTGGCAGACACTCAGGCTGGCCGCGCTAGCGGATGGGCAGCTCGATATCGGCGAACATAGCATCCACATCGTCACTGGAGCGCAGCGCAATGGCGCGCTCCACCACATCCCGGGTCAGGTGCGGGGCAAAACGGGTCATGAAATCATACATGTAGGTGCGCAGGAAGGAGCCCTTGCGAAACCCTATCTTGGTGGTGCTGTGGGCGAACAGGTGGCTGGCATCGAGCGCCACCAGATCGGTATCGACCTGGGGATCCAGCGCCATGGTCGCCATCACGCCGATCCCCACCCCCAATCGGACATAGGTCTTGATCACGTCGGCATCGGTGGCGGTGAAGACGATATTGGGTTCGAACCCGGCCCGGTTGAAGGCGGTATCCAGCTCGGAGCGGCCGGTGAAGCCGAACACATAGGTCACCAGCGGGAAGCGGGCAATATCGGCAATGGAGAGCTTGCCAACCTGGGTCAGCGGGTGGCCCTTGGGCACGATCACGCTGCGATTCCAGTGGTAGCAAGGCAGCATGATGAGATCTTCGTACAAGTGCAGCGCCTCGGTGGCAATGGCAAAGTCGGCCTGGCCCTTGACCACGGCTTCGCTGATCTGGGTCGGGGTGCCCTGATGCATGTGCAGGGAGACCTTGGGAAAGCGCTTGATGAACCCCTTGATCACATCGGGCAGCGCATAGCGGGCCTGGGTATGGGTGGTCGCGATATGCAGCGTGCCCTGCTCGGGATGAGTATGCTGGCTCGCCACCGCCTTGATGCTCTCCACCTTGCCCAGGATCTCGTTGGCTATCTTGATCACATCCCGTCCTGCCGGGGTGATCTGGGTCAGATGCTTGCCACTGCGCTCGAAAATCTGGATCCCCAGCTCATCTTCCAGCATGCGCACCTGCTTGCTGATCCCTGGCTGAGAGGTGTAGAGGCTCTCTGCCGTTGCCGACACGTTCAATCTGTGGTTGGCAACCTCAACGATATAACGCAACTGTTGGAGTTTCATGGTGTTAGGCTCTAAAGGCGACTTGAACTAATACTAACAAACTTTTGCCTGATAGCCTTTCCTTCTTGGCCATTTATGGCCGGGCCTGTGCCAGCAAAAAATCCCGCAAGGCGCGGTTCGCCATGGAGAGCGGATCCCCCCGCCGCCACGCCACGCAGAGATCGAGGAAAATGGGCGGAGCAAACGGCACGCCGGTCAAGGCAGTCTCCTCGTCCAGCACCATCCGCAGGAAGGTGGTCACCGCAAACCCCTGCTTTACCACCGCCTTGAGCAGCGGGATGAGGTTGCTCTCGAAGGCGATATTGGGCTCACAGCCCAAGCCCTGCGCCAATGCTTCCATGTGCTCGCGGTGGTAGAAACCGCGCCGGAACATGGCCAGCTCCTGGCCGAAAAACTGGGTCAGGGAGACGGCCGGGGCCTGCCGTAGCGGGTGCTCCTCCCCCACCACCATCAACATCTCTTCACGCAGCAGTTGGGCCCCTTCCAGCGCTGGGGGCAGATCGCTGGTGATCAGGATGGCGAGATCCAGGGTGCCATCCATCATGCGGCTCAGCAGCTCACGCGAGCCCGCCTCCTCCACCCGGATCTTGAGGCCGGGATAGCGATGCTTGAAGGCCATCAGGATCGGTGGAAAATAGTAAGAGCCCATCATGTAGGGAATGCCGATACGCACCTCGCCACGCTCCAGCCCTTTCAGTTCGGCCATCTCGGCTTCCGCCTGGTGCATCTGCAACAACAGTCGCTCGGCATGACGGCAGAGTACCTCCCCCTCCGGGGTGAGCCGCACTGTGCGATCCTGCCGGTCAAACAGCCGCAACTCGAGCTGCTGCTCCAGCTTGGCGATGGCCATGCTGATGGCGGGCTGGGCAATATGGAGGCCATTGGCCGCTTTAGTGAAGGAACCGACATCCCGCACCGCCAGCAAATAGGTGAGCTGTTTCAAATCCATATCAATTAATCTTATTAGTTGGATAACTTAAATATATTATATTTATGCACTGCGGCGCACTACTCTGCACAAAAGCCGTCAGGACAACCGCATATGATCGAAGTAGGCAGCCGCGAATGGATACGCGCCACCCTGGCCCTGAGCCTGGGTTCCTTCCTGGTGTTTCTCAATCTCTACCAGACCCACCCCCTGCTGCCACTGCTGGCGGATGTCTTCTCCGTCAGCTCGCTGGCGGCGGGCTGGACACTGGCTGGCTGCACCGCAGGTCTGGCCGCCTCGCTGCTGCTCTGCGCCCGCCTCGCGGACAGGTTCGGTCGGCGACGGATCATGCTGTGGAGCCTGGCCGGCGCCATACTGCTCTCCCTGCTCATCAGCCTAGTGAACCAGTTTGAATCGCTGTTGCTGCTGAGGATACTGCAAGGGGTGTTGCTGGCCGGGCTGCCCGCCACCGCCATCGCCTACATGGGAGAAGAGTTCAGCAAGCGCGCCCTGCTCTCCGCCGTCGGTGTCTATATCGCCGCCAACTCGCTCGGCGGGATCGCCGGCCGGGTCGTCGGCGGTCTGCTGGCCGGCTGGTTTGGCGACTGGCAGCACACCTTTCTCGGCATAGGCCTGATAAGCCTTGCCCTGCTGCCACTCGTCATCTGGCTGCTGCCGGCCCAGACCCGTTTCGTGCCCGTCATCGCCGAGCAGGGCCAGTTCCGGCAGGCCATCAGCAGCCACCTCGGCAACCCGCTGCTGGTCGGTGCCTATCTCATTGGTGGGCTCAACTTCATGGTGTTTTTGAACCAATACAGCTACCTCACCTTCCTGCTGGCCAAGGCCCCTTTCTCCCTGCCCACCCAATGGCTCGGCATGCTGTTCCTGACCTATCTGTCGGGCACGGTCGCCTCCTCCCTGAGTGGTCGCTGCGCCCACCGCTGGGGGGCACAGCGCCTGCTGCTGGCGGGGATCTCGCTGATGGCGCTGGGCAGTGCGCTGCTGTTGCACGGCTCGCTGGCGGCCATATTGACGGGGCTGCTCATCTCGAGCTTCGGGTTCTTTCTCGCCCACGCCTGTGCCAGTGCCTGGGTCGGTCAGCACGTGGAACACAACCGGGCGCTCGCCTCGTCACTCTATCTGGTGGGGTATTATCTGGGGGCCAGCCTGGGAGGCCTCTACTTGCACCCCTTCTGGGAGCGTGGTGGCTTGGGGGGATTGGTGCTCGGCATCGAGCTGGTGCTGGTGATCACCGCGGGCTTGAGCCTCTGGCTCGGTCACTTGAAGAGGCGTAACACCCGCCCCCTCTCCTGCCATACGCCATCGTAGTCACGGGTAGCGGCTCCCACGCCTACACAGCGTCATCATCAAGGGGCACCCGTGCCCGCACTCGCATCAATCAGAGGTTGTCGTAATAATCGGCGGGTACAGGCACCACGGCGCCAGTGTGCAGTTCTTCCTCGATCACCTCGGCCAAAGAGCGCAGGTGAAACTTGATCTGGCCAGACGCCAGCATCAAGCCCACGTCAGGGTTGCGGAGATCATCCATATTGCCAGTCTTGAACGGTACATCGGGATGCGCGGCCACCAGCGCCGGCAGTGACGGCACCACCAGCTCTATGTGCTCCAGCCCCGCCTGATGGCTGCGGCCCGGTTTGGGCGCCGCCAGTTCGATGCAGGGCACGCTGACGTCGCCGCAGTCCACGGGATGATGCAGCTGGTAGGTGGCAATGGGGCGCCCCCCTATCATGCCTTCCACCAGCAGAGCACCGTGCGCCGCCAGAGTCTGTTTCAGGGCCTGATATTCGACCAGCGTGGCCGCACGGTAACAGAGGTGGTCAACGTCGATGGCATCGACATGGACGGCCCGTTGCGCCAGTTCAGCCAGCAGCTGGCAAACAAATGGGGCCATGGGCCCCAGTGTGGTATCGAGTGGGTGGGACATGATCACCATTTCTTCTTGGGTTGGAACAGGACGTCCAGCTCGTCCGCCTCTTTATCCTTGATGTTCTGCAGCTCCTTCTCGCTGTGCTGCTGCAGGTGGGCATCCAGTCCGGCCAGCCCCTGGCGCATGTCTTCTTCACGGGCCATCAGATAGGGATCCTTGTCAGACACCCCGGCCAATGCAGAGAGCCCCTTGGTATAGAGCTGACGACAGGTACCGTATTGCCCCTGGATCTGGGCATCCATGGCCCGCTTGACCAGATTGGAGATATTAATCTTGAGCTGCATCAGCTCGAGCCGACGCTCCTCCTGGGCAAAACCGTGGGGATCTATCTTGCCCTTGTTGTGTTCGACCCGCAGCACGGCCCGCATCTTCTTGACCAGTTGCAGCATCTGAATGGCCTGGCGGTCGGATTCGGGCGTCTTGAAGTGCCCCTCATCCTGGCTGCTGTAATTCTCCTGCACATTCTTGATCTGGGTCTGCACGTCTGCGATGCGCTGCTTGATCTGGCCATTGGGCATCACCAGGGCGATCGCCCGGTACGCATCCAGAATACGGTGTTGCAGCAACAGCACTATGTTCTTGGAGAAGGGCACCAAGTTGACATTCAGCAGCACCTCTTCGGTTTCATCCGCCACTGCCTTATGACGAGCGATGGCATGGCGCTTGTCGGCCTCTGCCTTCTGCTTATATTGCTGCATCACGTTATAGGCGATCACCAGAAACAGGAGTGCGCCAATAGACAGCAATACCAAGGTTAAAATCATAGGATGTTCAAACTCCTGTCCCAATCCAATTGCGTGATCCTACAACAGCTTACCCACTTAAGGTAGTCCGCACCGCCGCGCTTACCCACGATTTATTGCGCTTTGGAGCCACAAATCGGCAGCGGAGATCAGGATCACGCAGCGATGGCAACACTGCCATTACCTCATAGTATCGCCCATCGGGCCCATTACTTGAGGTTGAACCCTTTCGATTGCAGGAATTCCTGCATGAAGGGGCGCGCCTCCTTGCCGAGGATGCCCCGGATCTGGCTGCTCCAGGTCTGCTGCTTGTTATTGCTGCTGCGTGCCTGATAGTAGGCCTCGATCTGCTGATCGTATTGCGCCAGCAAGGGGCGATCCAGCTCGGTCTGGTAGTGGTTTTCGTGCACCACCAACGCCCGGGGCAAGCGGGGTTTCTGCTCGGGGGCCTGCGCCGGATGGCCCAGACAGAGCCCAAACAGGGGGATCACCTGATGGGGCAGCCCCAGCGCCTCGCTCACGGCGACCGGATTGTTGCGAATGCCGCCGATGTAGACGCCACCCAATCCCAGCGATTGGGCGGCCAGCAGGGCATTCTGGGCCATCAGGGCGCCATCGATAGCCCCGATCAGCAGCTGCTCGACAAAACCTGTCTGGGCATCCGGCACGATTTGGCCGTGGCGATGATAATCGGCGCAGAACATCAGAAACTCGGCGGCCTCGGCTACATAGGCCTGATGCCCCGCCAGCTCGGCGAGCCGGGCGCGCAGGGCCATGTCGGTCACCCGTATGATGCTGTTCGCCTGCAGGAAACTGGAGCTGGAGGCAGACTGGGCCGCACTCAGGATCTGGTCGAGCTGGCTCGCCGTGATGGGTTCCGGGGTAAATTGACGAATGGATCTATGGGCGAGAATAAGGTCTATGGTCGGGTTCATGATGCCTCCAGGAAGAAGCACACACTCTACCCAAAAAAACGGAGGGGCCCAAGGCCCCTCGCAGCTGACGATGACGGAGGCACTTCCTTGGCCCTATCCCGCCAGCGGATAGTCGCCCGCCTTGCAGTGCACCAGAAAAGTGCTGGCCTCCACCTGCTCCACCGTCATCGGCTTGCTGAACAAAAAGCCCTGGAACACGTGACAACCCTGGGCACGCAGCGCGGCGAGCTCATGCTCATCCTCCACCCCTTCGGCCATGATGCCAAGCCCCAGGCTGGTCGCCATGGCGACGGTGGCGCGGATCACCGGCAGGTTCAGCCCCACCACGAACGAGCGATCCAGCTTGATGGTGTCGATCGGCAGTCGGTTCAGGTAGGCCAGCGACGAATAGCCGGTACCAAAATCGTCGATGGCGATCTTGATCCCCTGCTCGCTCAGGGCATCGAGGATCTCGATGCAGCCTTTCATGTCCAGCATAAGGACTGTCTCGGTCAGCTCCAGGGTCAGCAGGCTGGCATCCACGCCATACGCCTTGAGTTGCTGGGCCACCAGCTCCGGCAAGGAGGAGGAGAGCTGGAAGCCGGACAGATTGACCGAAACTGGCACCCGTACCCGCCACTGCTGCTGCCAATGGGCCATCTGGGCCAAGGCCGTCGAGAGCACCCAGCTGCCGATCTCCCGGATCAGCCCCATCTCCTCGGCCAGCGGAATGAACTCCACCGGCGAGACATGACCGAGCACAGGGTTGTGCCAGCGCAGCAGGGCCTCGTAACCGAGCAACTTGCCCTTTGCCACATCCACCTGGGGCTGGTAGCAGAGGCTCAGCTCCTGCCGACCTATGGCCTTGGCCAGAAACTGCTTCAGGGTCAGCTTGCGGTGCAGGGTCTGCTGCATGCTGGGGGTGAAACGCTGCCAGCGCAGGCGTCCCATCTGCTTGGCCTGATACATGGCCATGTCGGCGCGGGTGATCAGGTTGTCGCCGTCATCCGCATCATCCGGGTAGATGGCGATGCCTATGCTGCCGCCTATGGTTACCTCGGGCACCCCGCTCAGCTGCAGCGGCTTGGTCATCTGGGAGAGCATGAGATCGGCCACTTCCTGCGCCCGATCGCTGGAGTGCGTCAGCGGCACCAGGGCGGTGAACTCGTCTCCGCCGAGGCGCGCCAGCTCCACATCCCGCGGACAAACCTGCTTGAGCCGACCGGCCACCCGCTCCAGCAGCCGATCCCCGGCCTTGTGGCCATAGTTGTCGTTGACCAACTTGAAGTTGTCCAGATCCATGAACACCAGCGCGAAACGCCCACCCAGACCGCAATATGCCTCGAGGGATTTCATCAGACCGTAGCGGTTGAGCAACCCGGTCAGCGAGTCGTGCCAGGCTAGATGGCGGTGTTCCAGCTCCTCCAGCTTGCGGTCCGTGATGTCGCGCATGGTGAGCAGGATCTGCGCCCCCTGCTGGATATGACGGAACTGGTACTGGAACCAGCGCATCCCCTTGAGCGTGCGGCACTCCCCCTCGGCCACCACTTCGTCGAGTCGGGAGAGCTTCTGGTAGAAGGCTTCGTCGTTGCCGGAAAACACCTGGGAGAGCTGGCTGACCTGGCCACCGAAACACATGTCGAAATGGTGGTTGCCACTCTCCAGCCGCCCCTGATTGTCAAACAGGCAGGCCAGGGTGTCGCCGGTAGCGAGGGAGGACTCCTGATAGAGGGTATCGGCGTCGATCACCGCCTCCGTCATCATCATCAGGCGGCCAGCCAGCTGGATGCCGGACAGCCGCAGGTAGATCTGCTTCTTGACGCCCTTGGGCGAGAGGGTCCACCACTCGCTGTAGCTGCGCCCCTGTTGAAAATCACCGAGATAGCGTTGCAGCAACAAGTCGATGGCATCGGCCATGTCGGCCGAGAAGTCACGCGATTGCAGTTCGGCAAGCGAGCTGGCTTCCCACACCCCCAATGCGGTGCGGTTGGCCCAGTAGATATGATGGTGCCGGATGTCATAAACCCAGATCGGGGTATGCAGCACATCCATCCCGTTCAATAACCGTTCGTCTAGCGTATTCATCTAATATGGTGATTCATGATGTGTGATCACAGGGAAACCCTGCAACAAGACGCCCTCTCGGGACGCCCGGTGCTGGTACAAAATCGGATCCAGCCCATAATCTGGAAATAAGCATGCGCACAAGGGCTGACTTCATATGAAAACGCTACATGTGAAACCCATGGTCAGGAAAAACGGACTCACCTTGATATTGTTGGGCATCATAGTAACCATTACTATGATTTTTATACTTTTTTTATTCCGTGAACAACCACTAATCCCCTTCGTCTCCGGCCTGCTGGCGGGTCTGATGATGATATTTATCGGCTCATTGAAGCTGGTTGAACCCCATTTCAGCCTCTCGCTCTGTCACGATTGTTTGCAATATCACCATAAATACGGCGGTTGGATCCTGAAATGGAGAAATATTCAACGTATTGACCAACCACGCATTCATCTGGGCTGGGATCTGGTCGCCCTGCCCTACATAGGTTTGAAGATAAAAGATTACGACGATTTTTTGACATTGATCACACCGAGATTGGCCGTGCGCCTGCTGACCGAACAGCGGGCCGTGCTGTTGCAAGCCCTGCGCAGTGAACGGCAAGATTGTGCCAGCGGCGGCTGCGGTGATGCCTTTCAGGGAGAGGGATTGCTGGAAGAGAGCCACTTTCGCTCCCCGTCTGGTCAGCGCTACGAGGGGGTGATCGCCATGCTGGCCAATCGCATGACCCGCTTGCGTGACCTGCTCGGTTACGATCTGCTGGTACCGGACAACAGTCTGGACCGGGATCCGGCCGAATTTGTCCGCCTGTTGCACCAATACCAGCGGGAGTCGAATCTAATCCAGATCAATTAAACGCCGGATTGCACTTGCCAAGGCGGGCAGCTCTTTTTAAGGTCACTCCCTTGTTACACCCAGAACACCGCTTATGAAGTACATCGAAGAGTTCTATCTGTTCGTCAAGGTGGTGCAAGAGGGAGGCTTCTCCCACGCGGCTGCCGCACTGGGCATGCCTACCGGCACCATCAGTCGACGTATTTCTCAGCTGGAAGAGCAGCTCGGCTGCTCCTTGCTACACAGATCCACCCGCAAACTCCGCCTCACCGACGACGGGCTCAGATATTACGAGCGTCTGTGTACCCCGCTGGCCGAGATTGAGCAGGCCACGGGTGAAATCCAGGGCCGGGAAGCCGATATCAACGGGGTGATCCGCCTCGCCGCGCCCATCGCGCTCTCCAACACCATACTGGTCGACATGCTGGCGGATTTTGGCCTGCACTACCCGGCGGTGCGGTTTGACATCGCCCAGACCAACGACCATCAGCACCTGCTCGACAACGATCGGGATCTGGTGTTTTTCAACGGTGAACTGCCCCAATCCATGACCAATGCCCAGTGTCTCGGTCACATCGAATACGGCCTGTTCGCCTCCAGACTCTATCTGGAGAAGATGGGCACACCGGCGCACCCGGCCCAGCTGGAGGAGCACTCCCTGATCTACTGCTGGCCCCATCAGCACTGGCAACTGACCGGCCGGGACGAGCAGACGGTGCAGATCAAGCGCGCCGCCAAGCTCACCGTCAACCAGACCCAGGCCGCTGTCAGGGCCGCCAGACGGCATCTGGGGATAGTCAATGCACCGCGCCACTACGTGCACCCCTTCCTGCAGGATGAGCAACTGGTCGCCGTGCTGCCGGACTGGAAAACCGGCAATCGCCCCTTCTATATGTTGCGCTGCCAGCCTCAGTTCGCCCCGCTGCGTGTTAAGATGTTCGCTGAATTCGTTGAAAAATACTCAGCGCGCTACCGGAACCATCAATGGGACAACCAATTTTCACCGGCAACCAGTTTGTCCCATTGCATCTGACCGTCAGCGGGCCACACTTATAGCAATCCTCGTTGACCAGGCCAGCCTAACACTATGAATGTATTGATATGTGATGACTCAGGATTCGCTCGTAAGCAGCTGGCCCGCGCCCTTCCTTCCGACTGGGATGTGACGCTGCATTACGCCGCAAACGGGCTCGAAGGGGTGGAACAGGTGCTGATGGGGCATGGCGATCTGATCTTTCTGGATCTGACCATGCCGGAGATGGACGGCTACGGGGTGCTGGAGACACTGCAACAGGAAGGGCTGCGCAACAAGGTGTTCGTCGTCTCTGGCGACATACAGCCCGAGGCGCATCAAAGGGTCATGAGCCTGGGCGCCCTCGATTTCATCAAGAAACCCGCCGCCCCCGAGACCCTGAGCGCCCTGCTCAGACAACACGGTTTGTGGCAACCCAATGGCGTCACCACTGCGCCTGCCTTGCTGGAAAGCCTGACGGCAGGTGAACCTGATGCCGATGTCGGCGTCAAGATCACCCCCGAGATCCGCGACGTTTACCAGGAGCTTGCCAACGTCTCCATGGGCCAGGCTGCCGACCTGCTTGCCCGTCTGCTCAACGCCTTCGTGGTGCTGCCCATCCCCAACGTCAACGTGCTGGAAGTCTCCGAGCTGCACATGGCCCTCTCGGCCGCAGCCGATTCGGATACCCTCTCCGCCGTCTGCCAGGGCTTCATCGGGGCGGGGATCGCCGGCGAAGCGTTGATCCTGTTTCACGACTCCAGCTTCAAGGATCTGGCCCGGCTGATGAACCACCAGGGCGCGCTGGATCGCAATGCCGAGCTGGAACTCTTGATGGACACGGCCAACGTGCTGATCGGCGCCTTCCTGCGCGGTTACGCCAGCCAGCTCGATACCCCCTTCAGCCAAGGTCACCCTGTGGTGCTCGGCCAGCACAGGCCCATCAAGGATCTCATCAACACCAACAAGAGCCGCTGGCGCCGCACCCTGGCCATCGAGATCAACTACCGGGTTCAGGATTACGCGGTGCAGTGTGACCTGCTGCTGCTGTTTACCGAAGATTCCATCGCCACCATGAACAACAAAATCATGCACATGCTCTAGGGAGTGACCATGGAAATTCGTGAATTTCATTGGCTGATGAACATAGTCCAGAACCTGGACGTGGGGCTGGTGGTGCTCGACAAGGAGTACAGGGTGCAGGTATGGAACGGCTTCATGGAGAGCCACAGCGGCCGGCTGGCCGGTGAGGTGCGCGATGGCGTGCTGTTCGATCTCTTCCCCGACGTGGACAGGGCCTGGTTCGAACGCAAGGCCAACATGGTGTTCAAGCTCAACAATCGCGCCTTCAGCACCTGGGAGCAGAAACCCTATCTGCTGCGTTTCTCCAACTATCGCCCCATCACGGGCTCGGCCCCCCACATGTTCCAGAATCTGACCCTGGTGCCGCTGGCCGATTTTGGCGGTCAGGTGACCCATATCGCCGTGATGATCTACGATGCCACCGACGAGGCCATGCTGATGACAGGCCAGCGACAGGCGTAACGAACAACATCATTCAAAAATGAAACAGGGCGCCGCAGCGCCCTGTGTTTTTCTGTAGTAAACAATCCGTATCAATGCGCTCCGAGGTACTCGGTAAAGGCGTCGATCACCTCTTCGATGTCATCATCGTGGATCTGCAGATGGGTCACCAGCCGCAACTCGCCATAGCCGGAGAAGAGGATCCCCCGCTCCTTCATAAAGGCCAGCAAGGGTGCACTCTCGCCACTCGTCAGTTGCAGGAACACCATGTTGGTCTGCACCTGCGCCAGATCCAGCCTGATGCCGGGCAGCGCCGCCAGCCCCTCGGCCAGCCGTCTGGCACGGCGATGATCGTCTGCGAGGCGTACCACATGCTGCTGCAGGGCAAACAGGCCAGCCTGGGCCAGGATCCCCGCCTGACGCATGCCGCCACCCAGCATCTTGCGCAGCCTTCTGGCACGGGCGATGAAGACATGAGAACCCACCAGCAACGATCCCACCGGCGCCCCCAGCCCCTTGGAGAGGCAGATGGAGACACTGTCAAACGGCGCGACCAGCTCGCGCACCGTATGGCCACTCGCCACCACTGCGTTGAACAGACGCGCGCCGTCCAGGTGCAACTGCAAGCCATGCTCGTCGACAAACTCGCGCATCTCGCGCAGATAAGGCAGGGGCAGCACCTTGCCGTTATGGGTATTTTCGAGGCAGACGAGGCGGGTCTGGACAAAATGGGCATCGTCAGGGGCTATGGCCGCCCGCACATCCGCCAGTGCCAGCGAGCCATCGGCCTGCATGGGCACGGGTTGCAGAGCCACAGACCCCAGCACGGCAGAACCCTGCGCCTCGTAGCGATAGATGTGGGCTGCCGAGCCCAGCACGGCCCCTTCCCCTCGCTGGCAATGGCTCATCACCGCCAGCAGGTTGGACATGGTGCCGGACGGCACGAACAGCGCGGCCTCCTTGCCAAGCAGGTCGGCGCCATAGGCTTCCAGCGCATTGACGCCCGGATCCTCCCCATAGACATCGTCCCCGACCTCGGCATGCAGCATGCTCTGGCGCATGGCATCCGTGGGCTGGGTGACTGTATCACTTCGTAAATCGATGTAGCGCATGACATCCCTCCTGGTGCAGGAGGACGACGTTAGCCAGCCCGGGCGGGCTTGGCAAGCAGGGCGTCGCCGGAATGTGAACCCGGTGACGGCTTACCAGGGCAGCGGCTGCCCCTGCAGATCCACAAATGCGCCGGATTGTGCCAACGACAAACCGGCGATCAGATCCAGCAAACGAGGGGCGACCCAGGCCGGATCCTGCAGGCTGTCGGGAACCAGCTCATGGAGAAAGGGCTGGTTCATGGGGGTATTCATGGGACCCGGGTGCACAGTGATCACCCCGGCGCCGGGGAAGCGGTCCCGCCATTCGAGCGCCAGCGTCCTGGCCCCCATGTTGAGGGCCGCCTTGCTCATCCGGTAGCTGTAGCGGCTGCCCGTCTCATTGGCGGTCAGGCTGCCGGCCAGATCGGAGAGAGAACAGAGCCACAAGCTGGCATCCGGGGCCATGCGGCGGCTCAGGCAGGCGCCGAGGGCCAGATGTGGCCAGGCATTGGCCAGCAGGCTGTCGCACAGCCACTTGGGATTGACCTCCTCCACCCGCCGCTCCGGCATGAAGTTGATGTCGTGCAGCAGACCTATGGTGTTGATCACCACGCTCGGCAGGGTGGTCGTGTCATAGAGGGTGAACAGCGCATCGAAGGAGAGTGGGTCCACCTCCTGCAACGGGAAGTAGCAGGCCGGATCCAGCCCTTTTGGCAGTTGCCTGCCCGCCAGCACCAGCTCCTCGCCCCGGTCCGACAGCTCCCTGGCCAGCGCCGTGCCCAATCCACCACTGCCCAAGATCAGATAGCCCATCACCCTCTCCCCGGATCTGCCGTCTGTTTAGAGGTTATCAGAATAATAACCGGCTGCCGCCAAGAGTTGGCCGGCTATGCCCATCCGGGTTTATGCCTCATTGAGGTGCTTGCCAAATTCGCGCGCCAGCGCCAGATCCAGGAAGCCGTCGGCCTTCTTGTGGCTGCGCAGGAACTGGTAGTAGGCGAGCAGGGTGACCAGTTGCCTTTCATCAGGCAGGGGTGGCGCCGGCTGCAGCTCCTGCAGCAGGGCGCCTGCGGCGGCCAGCACCTCCCGATCCACCACTTCTGCCTGTCGGTAAAGATAACCGCAGCCGGTGGCAAGCCACTCCAGCGAGCAGTTGGCCCCCATGGCGATCTGGTTTGCCTTGCCAAGGCCGGGCTCGGCCCCCTTCAGATATTTGCGGATCAGGGCTTCGCTCAAGCCGACTTTACGCGCAAACGCACTGATGCTGCCCGCCCCGATCAGACTCCGCAACCGCTCGGCAAATCCTTCCATATGTATCCCGTCAGAACCAAAGTTCGAGTGAACAAAAACCGCATTATTGCCTTGCCAGGCAGAAGAGACCAAGATGCTGGCAGCATTAATTTCCCAAGGAGTCACTCATGTCTGTATCTCGCGCCGCCCTGCACGATCAGGGCCCGACCTTCTCCCGCCTCATCATGGGCTACTGGCGTCTGATGGAGTGGCAACTCTCCCCGGCCGCGCTGCTCGACCTGATGAAGTACCACCTGGATCTGGGAGTGACCACCCTGGATCACGCCGACATCTACGGCGGTTACCAGTGCGAGGAGGCGTTCGGCAAGGCCCTGCGCCTTGAGCCCTCCCTGCGCGAGCGGATGGAGATCGTCAGCAAGTGCGGCATCGCCCTCACCGCCAGGCCTGAACATGCCCTCAACCACTACAACACCGGCAAGGCACATATCGTCGCCAGCGCCGAGGCCTCCTTGCAAAAGCTCGGCACCGACCATCTGGATCTGCTGCTGATCCACCGCCCGGATCCCCTGATGGATGCCGACGAGGTGGCCGATGCCTTCATCACCCTCAGGCAGGCAGGCAAGATCAAACACGCCGGGGTATCCAACTTCACCCCTCGCCAGTTCGAGCTGCTGCAGTCGCGCCTGCCCTTCCCGCTGGTCACCAACCAGCTGGAGATCTCGCCGCTGAACCAGAGCACCACCCTGGATGGCACCCTGGATCAATGCCAGCAACTGCGCATCAAGCCCATGGCCTGGTCCTGCCTCGGTGGCGGACGCCTGTTCAACGGCCAGGAGTATGCGCCGCTGCGCGCCGAGCTCGAGCAGATCCGCCATGAAGTGGGCGCTCAGCACATAGAGCAGCTGGTCTACGCCTGGGTGATGATGCTGCCAAGCCAGCCGTTGCCGCTGATAGGATCAGGCAAGCGGGAGCGGATCGCCGCCGCCGTGGCCGCCGAGTCCATTGTGCTCACTCGCCAGCAGTGGTTCCGCATTCGCAAGGCGGCGCTCGGGTATGACGTGCCCTGACCCTGAGTGATAGCGGCATGGCGCCGCACCAACAAAAACGGCATGGGGGATACCCATGCCGTTTTGCATTATCGAGGCAACTCAACGATGACGCTGGGGGCGACCACGTGGTGCATCTGTCTTCGGTTTGGCTTGGTTGACTGTGATGGTGCGGCCACCGATTTCGGTGCCATGCAAACCGGCGATGGCCTTCTCGGCATCGCCATTGACAGGCATTTCAATAAAGCCAAACCCCTTGGACTGACCGGTATCGCGATCGATGATGATATCGACCTTTTCTACCTGCCCAAATTGGCTGAACACGGTTGTCAGTTCGTCGGCCGTCATCCGGTACGACAGATTACCTACGTAAATCTTCATGCCATCCACTCTCGATTCAAGGTGCCTTCTCTATCCAATCACCAACACAGAAGTAAGGGCACAACCTCCATGCCGGACCTGCCAGGGCATCATGCCGAGGCACTCCCCGTCCTGTTCACTCAAGTCATTGATCTCTTGGGCGAACAGAACAGGCAAGATCAATTCGAGTCACTGGCAGTATCTGAGCTTTGGGGTGGATTGTCGAGAAAATAGTCAGCTCAAATGGGGAGCAGCGCCTTGAGCATCTCCTTGAGTGCACGGCGACCGTGCCAGGCCCGTTTAAAGCCAAAGCGATAAATGCCGGGCGCGACCTCGTGGGTTCCCTCACGGCCTAGCCCCATCAGTTTGGTCGCCGCCGCGAGCTGCTCGCCATCGAGCCTGAGATCCAGGCTGAACTCCAGCCACTGGCCGTCGTGGCCCACCTTGCGATCCCGCTCTATGCCGACCAGGGCCGCTCTTGGCAGTGCCAGCGCCCTGTCATCGCTGCCATTGAGCAGATAGAGGCGCTCATCGTCCCAGGCGAGCTCGGCCAGTCGCCAGCGCTGCCAGTTGCGAGGCAGCACCATCATCAGCAGCACTATGCCGCCAAACACCAGACCCACCCAGGGCAGCAGCCCCATCGTCGGATAACCCAGGCCGACGGCGGCCAGCACGGTTACCAGACTCGCCAGCAGCAAGACCCCCATCACAGGATAAAAACGTCGGGCGGGAGGCATCAGGCAACAGAGCCCCGCCTTCTCCACCAGCTCACTCACCTTCATCTCCTTCTCCTCATGCTCTCGTGCGCTCACCTGGCTGTGGCGCGCATTGTGCGGGAGCCGGACGCCAAGATGCAACCCGACCGGCAAGTCGGGTGACGACCTTGCCAGACTCTTGATATGATTGGGGTTATCTGAGCCCACCTCTTAGCGTGATTGTCGGGAGTCTCATGCTTGCTACCACCCTGCTCTTCATGGCCAGTGCCCTGCATACCGGGACCACCCGCCCGATCGATCCCGAAGCCATTGGCGGCTATTCGGCCGGCTGCCTCAAAAATGGCGTGGCCCTGCCGCTGACAGGGCCCGGCTATCAGGTGATCCGCAGCAAACGGCTGCGCTACTACGGTCACCCCGACCTTATTCACTACCTCACGACCCTGGCAAACCAGACCCGGATGGCCGGCATGCCGGATCTCTATATCGCCGATCTGGCCATGGCCCACGGCGGCCCGTTCAGCTCGGGCCATCGCAGCCACCAGACCGGGCTCGATGCCGACATCTGGTTTCGGATGGCCAACCAGCCTATCAGCAAATGGGAGCAGGATGCCCCCAGGGAGTGGGCGCTGATCGACGAGCCCAGTTACCGGGTCTTGCCGGGACGCTTCGGCCCCCAGCAACTGGAACTGCTGCGCCTTGCGGCCAGCAAGCCCGAGGTGGCCCGCATCTTTATCAACCCTGTGCTCAAGGGCGAGGTGTGCAAACGGGCCGCCGACGAACCCTGGGTCGCCAAGCTGCGTCCCTGGGTCGGCCACTTCAGCCACTTCCATGTGCGTCTGCGCTGTCCGGCTGGCAGTCCGGATTGCCAGCCCCAGGCCCCGATCCCGCCCGGCAATGGCTGCGGCGCCGAGCTGGCCTCCTGGCTCAAGGACAAGCCGCAATTGCCCAAGGTCTCGATGGCGTACAGCAAACCCAGGCTGCCCGCCCGTTGTGGCAGTTGACCACAAGCTGTTATGGTGCACCTATATCCGCTAGAAATTTCAATGGAGAACAACAAGATGGCCACTTCACTCTGGCGCAGGACAACGCAGAGCCTGTTGACCCTGACCCTGCTGCTGGGACTGACGGGTTGCGGCATGAACAACATTCCGACCCTGGATGAACAGGTCAAGGCGAGCTGGGGCCAGGTTGAGAACCAGTACCAGCGCCGGGCCGATCTCATTCCCAATCTGGTGGCCACCGTCAAGGGCTACGCCAGCCATGAGCAGGAGACCCTGAAAGCTGTCACCGACGCCCGTGCCCGGGTCGGCAGCGTGCAGGTGAGCGATCCCGCCCAGCTCAAGGAGTTTGAAGCTGCCCAGAACCAGCTCTCCAGCGCCCTATCCCGGCTGATGGTGGTGGTCGAACGCTATCCGGATCTGAAGGCGGATCAGCAGTTCCTCACCCTGCAGGCCCAGCTGGAAGGCACCGAGAACCGTATCTCTGTGGCCCGCCGCGACTACATAGAGGCGGTGCGCCAGTTCAATACCGAGATCCGCACCTTCCCCGGCGTCATCTGGTCCAAGTTGCTCTATTCGGATCTGGAGGCCAAACCTAGCTTCAGTGCCAAGCCAGGTGCCGATGAGGCGCCCAAGGTCAGCTTCCAATGAGCAGGCTTGTTCGCTGGCTGTTGCCCTGTCTGCTGCTGTGGACGGCGGCGCTGCAAGCCGCCCCCACCTTTCCGGCCCTCAGCGGCCGGGTGGTGGACGAGGCGAACCTGATGTCCCGCAAGCAGGCCCATCAGCTGACCCAGCAACTGGCCGCGTTTGAAAAACGCAGCGGCATCCAGCTGGTGGTGGTCTCCATCGACACGCTGGATGGCGACACCATAGAGGAGTACGGCTACCAGCTCGGCCGCCACTGGGGCATAGGTCAGAAGGGCAAGAACAACGGCGTCCTGCTGCTGATCGCCCAGGATGAACGCAAGGTGCGCATCGAGGTGGGTTATGGGCTGGAAAGTGCCCTGCCCGACGCCATTGCGGCCAACATCATCCAGACCCGGATCCTGCCCGCCTTCAAGCGTGGCGACATGGTCGCCGGCGTGGTCGCCGGCAGCCGGAGCATCATGCAGGCGCTGGCGGGTGAGTATACGCCGGTGGACACCGACAAACAGGAGGGCAAGCTGGGCGGCCCCTGGCTGTTCATCCTGATGGTGATTGTGATGCTAGTGCTGCACAACCTGCGCGGCGGTGGCGGAGGGGGCGGCAGCGGTGGCCGACGCCGCGCGGCCTTGCTGACCGGAGGCTTCGGGGCCGGCAGCTTCGGTGGCCGTGGCGGCAGCGGTGGCGGTTTCAGTGGGGGCGGCGGCAGTTTTGGCGGCGGCGGAGCCTCCGGTGGTTGGTAACAGGAATACAGGAATGAAGAGACGACACCATGATTTCTAAACAGTTCTTCCACACACTGCAGGCCAAGGTTCGCGAGGCTGAGCTGGAAACGGATGCTGAACTGGTCACAGTGCTGGCGCCAGCCAGCGACGGCTATCGCTATATTCCCACCCTGTGGGCAGCGCTGATTGCCATGCTCACGCCCCTGCTGGTGTTTGAGCTCGGCTTCTGGCTCGGCTGGTACGAGATCCTGCTGGCACAGTGGTCGGTCTGGCTGCTGCTGAGCCTGTTGTTCCACTGGACCCCCATCAAGATGTACCTGATCCCGAAGAAGGTACGCCGGCACAGGGCGGCGCTGATGGCTCGCCTGCAGTTTGTCGAACAGGGGCTGCACCGCACCCGGGACCGGCTGGGGGTGCTGATCTTCGTCTCGGTGGCCGAGCACTACGTGGAGATACTGGTGGACGACGGCATAGCCCAGCACATCGACAATGCCCAGTGGCAGGCGATCATCGACGACTTCACCCAACGGGTGCGCAACCGGGAAGTGGAGCAGGGATTCATCGAGTGCGTGGAGCGCACCAGCGCCATCCTCACCGATGCCTTCCCGGCGACCCGGGATCAGAATGAGCTGCCCGACAGCCTGATCATCCTGGACAAGCCCTGATCGGGTTTAAAAAACCGGCATTCTGTTCAAGGGATAGGCATCCGATAAAGATTATGAAAAATAAGGGGAAAAGTGGTTGACCCCGGCAGCCCTTTCCCCTAAATTACGCCCCGTTCCAGCGCAACGGCGCGGCGAACGCAGTGTTGGCCAAACACGTTAAACTCTGGTCGAAAATTTGGTGAGGTGTCCGAGTGGCTGAAGGAGCACGCCTGGAAAGTGTGTATACGGCAACGTATCGAGGGTTCGAATCCCTCCCTCACCGCCAAATTGCAAAGCCCGACCCACTGGTCGGGCTTTTTGCTTTCTGGCCTGCGCCATCGGCTCTCGAGCGGCTAATGCTCTCACCACCCGCTCGAAAAACACCGGCATGACCCTGGGGGCATTCTTCATATCAGGCGTCCTTGCCCCTCGGTATCACAATGCCTGGTTTCTCGCCCTGTCCAGACAGGTGTGCCACCCTGCGCTGTCAAATATTTTCCCGCCGGACCCGGCTCTGATTTATTGCACACCGATTGGATATCATTTTGAAAAACTGATACTTAAATAGCTACACTAGCCATTATCAATATTCAGGGACGTACAAAGAATGAGCTTGATTGGCCTGATTTTTGCAATAATCTGTATCCTTGGCGGTAACATCATCGAGGGGGGCCATCCCAGCGCCCTGCTCGATCTGCCAGCCTTCCTCATAGTGATCGGTGGTACTGTCGGTGCCGCACTGACCCAGTTTCCCTTCTCCGTCGTCGGTAAAACCTTCAAGCGCTTCAAGTGGCTGCTTGCCCCCCCCAAACTCGACATGCTGGAGCAGGCGCAGTTGCTGGAAACCCTGGCCGGCAACGCCAGACGCAGCGGCATGCTGGCCCTGGAAGGCATGATCGACGAGATCAAGGATCCCTTCCTGCAAAAAGGGGTACAGATGATGGTCGATGGCTACGAGAAGACCAAGATCCACGAGGTGTTGGAGAACGAGATCGAGTTCGAGCATGAGGATCTCGAGCAGACTGTCAAATTCTACGAGGCCATGGGCGGCTACTGCCCGACCATGGGGATAGTGGGCGCGGTATTTGGCCTGATCCACGCCATGGGCCTGCTGGATGCCCCTGACAAACTGGGTGGTGCCATCGCGGTGGCCTTCATCGCCACCATCTACGGGGTGGGTGCCGCCAACCTGATCTTTCTTCCCTTCGGTAACCGCTACAAGGGGTTTGCCCATGATATCCGCCACTACAAGGAGATGACCTTGACCGGCATCCTCTGTATCGTGGATGGCGAGTCGCAAGCCCGGTTACAAGTTACCCTCGAACCTTATCTGGGAGGCCATGGTGGCCAAAAAGAAAAAGCCTGAAGCGCCGGAGAACCACGAACGCTGGCTGGTTTCCTATGCCGACTTCATGACCCTGTTGTTCGCCCTGTTCGTGGTGCTTTACTCCTTTGCCATGGCCAAACAGTCCGAGACCCGGGTGCTGATCCAGGGCTTCATCGAGTCGCTGGGTAAAATCGGCCTCATCTCTCCACCCGCGGGTTCCCCTGTGATGCAGGGCGGCACCGGGATCCTGGAGCCGGAATCCAGAACGGCCCCCAGCAGCCCGGATAAAGAAACCGTGCTGGAAAAAGAGGCGCCGACCGCGGCGGCAGATCCCTTCAACGAAACCATAGGGGCCTCGGAGAAGCCGAGTGCCACCGAAGCCTGGCCGCACAAGACCAAGGAACAGGAGTGGGTACAGGTCACCAAGAAGAAACTCGAGCAGCAGCTCAAGGCACAGATTGAATCCAAAGATCTGGAGGTGGAGCAGCTCGGCAGCCAGCTGGTGATCCGCATCGGCGAGAAGGCGCTGTTCCCGGCCGATTCGGCCTTCCTGCAGCCCCAGTTCATTCCGCTGGTCAGCAAGATCTCCGGCATACTGGCCGACATCCCGGGCAAGGTGGTGGTGACAGGCCACACAGACAACTCACAGGCGCCGATAGAGCTCTATCGCAGCAACTGGGAGCTGTCGGTGCTGCGCTCGGCCTCCATCGTCCACACCCTGCTCACCAACCCCAAGCTGGACGCAACCAGGGTCATAGCTCAGGGGGTGGCCGATGCCCAGCCGCGCTATGCCAACGACACGCCTGAGCATCGACAGGCCAACCGCCGGGTCGAGATCACCCTCTCCCAAGGCAAGGCTGCCGAAGAGGCGCTCCCCATCCTCAAACCCTGATCAGCAAACCCCGCCCAGCGGGGTTTTCTTTGCATCTCATCCAGCCGTTATCGCCCAAGTCATCCGACCAGCATCCCCTATTTTCCCCGCATGCCACGCTGTACAGACCCCTGCGGCGCGCCGTTTTCCGGGTCTATTCGCGCCATTGAAAATGATTCTCAAATGAGAAAATTGACCTTGCTAGCAAAAACCGATTTTTCCCCCCATGATTAATAATTAATCCTTTGAAATGACATGTAAATCAGTATGGAAGTGGCATAATGCGTAACACCCTTGTTAAGTCACATGATTAATTCGGTTAGGGAAAACCTATATGTTTGCTGATATTGCTGTCCAGCATTGGGCTTTTGCTATCTATGTCGTTGCAGCCATTTGCCTGTGCCTGATCATGATAGGTCTGGCCGCCTTGCTGGGAGGCCGTGCCTACGGTCGAGCCAAAAACAAGCCCTTCGAATCGGGCATAGATTCGGTTGGCAATGCCCGTCTGCGTTTCTCCGCCAAGTTCTACCTGGTCGCCATGTTCTTCGTCATCTTCGACGTCGAGGCACTCTATCTGTTCGCCTGGTCCGTCTCCGTTCGGGAGAGTGGCTGGGTCGGCTTTATTGAAGCCGCCATCTTTATCACCCTGCTGCTGGTAGGTCTTATCTACCTGTGGCGCATCGGCGCCCTCGACTGGGCACCAAAGAAACGCGTTCTGACTGACAAGAAGCCAGACTGAATTACCGATATTCCCTTTGAGGTTGCACCATGAAGTACACCCTGACCCGGATTGACCCGGATGCGCCGGTTGAGCGCTACCCCCAGGAACAGCGCCAGACAGTCGATGATCCGCTGGCGCAACAGGCTGAACGCGGCATCATGATGGGGCGTCTCGAGGAGGTGTTGCAAGACACCGTCAACTGGGGTCGCAAAAATTCCCTCTGGCCCTACAACTTCGGCATCTCCTGCTGCTACGTGGAGATGTGTACCGCCTTCACCTCCCCCCATGACGTGGCCCGCTTCGGCGCCGAGGTTATTCGAGCCTCGCCGCGTCAGGCCGATTTCATGGTGATAGCAGGGACGCCCTTCATCAAGATGGCACCCGTCATCCAGCGCCTGTACGAACAGTTGCTCGAACCCAAGTGGGTCATCTCCATGGGTGCCTGCGCCAACTCGGGCGGCATGTATGACATCTACTCAGTGGTACAGGGCGTGGACAAGTTCCTGCCGGTCGACGTCTACATTCCAGGCTGCCCGCCCCGTCCCGAGGCCTTCCTGCAGGCCCTGATGCTGCTGCAGGATTCCATCGGCAAGGAACGCCGCCCCCTCTCCTGGGTGGTGGGCGATCAGGGGATCTACCGTCCCCAGATGCAGGCCGAGAAGGAACGCAAGCGCGGCGAGCGGATCAACGTTACCAACCTGCGCACGCCGGATGAGATCTGATCATGAAGCTGACTCGAGAATTCCCCAGTAACTACACCATGGCCCAGTGGCAACCGAGCGATCACCAGGATGCCCAGGTGGTCGGCGAGCTGTTTGCCCACTTTGGCGCCGAGCGCTTCACCGTTCAGACCACCCGCACCGGCGTGCCCGTGGTCTGGCTCTCCCGCGAGCTGCTGCTGGACGTGATCGGCTTCTTGCGCAAGCTCCCCTCCCCGTTCGTGATGCTGTTTGATCTCAGCGCCACCGACGAGCGGATGCGCAGCCATCGCGACGGCCTGCCCGAGAGCGACTTCACCGTCTTCTATCACCTCATCTCCATCGACCGCAACGCCGATGTGATGCTGAAGGTGCCGCTCAAAGAGAGCGATCTGAGCCTGCCAACCATCAGCCGCCACTTCCCCAACGCCAACTGGTACGAGCGGGAAGTGTGGGATCTGATGGGCATCAACTTCGATGGTCACCCCCATCTGACCCGCATCATGATGCCCAAGAGCTGGCAGGGTCACCCGCTGCGCAAAGACTATCCGGCGCGCGCCACCGAGTTCGATCCCTTCATGCTCGATGCGGTCAAACAGGATCAGGAACAGGACAACCTGCTGTTCAAACCCGAAGAGTGGGGCATGAACCGGGGCAACGAGAACGAGGACTACATGTTCTTGAACTTGGGCCCGAACCACCCCTCCGCCCACGGCGCCTTCCGGCTGGTGCTGCAGCTCGATGGCGAGGAGATCCGCGACTGCGTGCCCGACATCGGCTATCACCACCGCGGTGCCGAGAAGATGGGTGAGCGTCAGTCCTGGCACAGCTACATCCCCTATACCGACCGGGTCGAGTACCTGGGCGGCGTCATGAACAACCTGCCTTATGTGCTGGCGGTCGAGAAGCTGGCGGGCATCAAGGTGCCAAACCGGGTCGACGTGATCCGGGTGATGCTGGCGGAGCTGTTCCGCATCCAGAGCCACCTGCTGTTCCTCGGGACCTATATCCAGGACGTGGGCGCCATGACCCCCGTCTTCTTCACCTTCACCGACAGGCAGAAGATCTACACCATCATCGAAGCCATCACGGGCGCACGCATGCACCCGGCCTGGTTCCGTATCGGCGGCGTGGCGCACGATCTGCCGGTGGGCTGGGCTCGTCTCATCCAGGATAACCTGCTGAACTGGCTGCCCAAGCGGCTGATGGATTATGAGAAGGCGGCCATGCGCAACAGCATATTGCGCGGCCGCACCATAGGCGTCGCCCCCTATACCACAGAACAGGCATTGGCGTGGGGCATCACGGGGGGCGGTCTGCGCGCCACCGGCCTCAACTTTGACGTGCGCAAATGGCGCCCTTACTCCGGCTACGATCAGTTCGAGTTCGAGGTGCCGGTCGGTGCCAACGGTGATGTTTACGACCGCGGCATGATACGCCTCGAAGAGATGCGCCAGAGCCTGCGCATCATAGAGCAGTGTGTGAAGAACATGCCGGAGGGGCCATTCAAGGCGGATCACCCGCTCACCACGCCGCCGCCCAAAGATCGCACCCTGCAAGACATAGAGACCCTGATCACCCACTTCCTGCAAGTGTCCTGGGGCCCGGTGATGCCGGCCGCCGAATCCTTCCAGATGATAGAGGCGACCAAGGGGATCAACAGTTATTACCTGACCAGCGATGGCTCCACCATGAGCTACCGGACCCGGATCCGCACCCCGAGCTTTGCTCACCTGCAACAGATCCCCTCGGTGATCCGGGGCAGCATGGTGTCGGATCTCATCGCCTACCTGGGCAGTATCGATTTCGTTATGTCGGATGTGGATCGTTGAGTAACCGCTGTTACTAAACAACCGTTACGCGACAAAAAGGACAAGCCACAAAAGGTTAAGCCATGAGCCAGCAATGTCAGTGCCAAAACAATCAGACCCCGCAGGGGCAAAGTGAGTGCCAGGGCAAGGGGGACGGCTTCGTCCTGAGCCAGGCCGAACGCGATGCCATCCGGCATGAGATACACCACTACGAAGATCCCCGCGCCGCCAGCATAGAAGCGCTCAAGATAGTGCAGCAGGCCCGCGGCTGGGTACCGGACGGTGCCATCCATGCCATCGCTGCCGAACTCGGCATTCCCGCCAGCGACGTGGAAGGGGTTGCGACTTTCTACAGCCAGATCTTCCGCCAGCCGGTCGGACGCCACATCATCCGGGTCTGTGACAGCATGGTCTGTTACATCAACGGCCACGAAGGGCTGCTGGCCGGCCTCAAGGAAGTGATGGATCTGGCCCCCGGCCAGACCAGCGCCGACGGCCGCTTCACCCTGCTGCCCGTCTGCTGCCTCGGCAACTGCGACAAGGGGCCGGCGCTGATGATCGACGACGACACCTATGGCGGACTCGATGCCATCAGCCTGCTCAAGACCCTGGAGGCCTACCCATGAGTCTTCACGAGGGCAATCTGCCCATGCGCCTTGAACGCAACCAGACCCCGGAGGCCAACCTATGTCCATGAGCCCACGGCCGACCACGCCTCTCGCCTCCATCGGCACGGCCAACCTGATCGCGCGCGCCCCCGAGACCCATCCGCTCACCTGGCGGCTGCGTGACGACGGCCAGCCGGTCTGGCTGGATGAATACCAGAGCAAGCAGGGCTATGACGCTGCCCGCAAAGCCCTCGGCCAGATGAGCCCGGACGAGATAGTCGGCACCGTCAAGGATGCCGGCCTCAAGGGTCGCGGTGGCGCCGGCTTCTCCACCGGGGTGAAGTGGGGCCTGATGCCCAAAGACGAGAGCATGAACATACGCTACCTGCTCTGCAACGCCGACGAGATGGAGCCGAATACCTACAAGGATCGGCTGCTGATGGAGCAACTGCCCCACCTGCTGATCGAGGGAATGATCATCTCCGCCAAGGCCCTCAAGGCCTATCGCGGCTACATCTTCCTGCGTGGCGAGTACGTGGATGCCGCCATCAACCTGCGCCGCGCGGTGGAAGAGGCCAAGGCCGCCGGCCTGCTCGGCAAGAACATCCTGGGCTCGGGCTTTGACTTCGAGCTGTTCGTCCACACCGGCGCCGGTCGTTACATCTGCGGCGAAGAGACGGCGCTCATCAACTCGCTGGAAGGGCGCCGCGCCAACCCGCGCGCCAAGCCCCCCTTCCCCGCCGTCTCCGGCGTCTGGGGCAAGCCGACCTGCGTCAACAACGTCGAGACCCTGTGCAACGTGCCCGCCATCATAGGCAACGGGGTTGCCTGGTATCAGGGGCTGGCGCTGCCGGGCTCCGAAGATCACGGCACCAAGCTGATGGGCTTCTCCGGCAAGGTGAACAACCCTGGGGTCTGGGAGCTGCCGTTTGGCATCACGGCCCGCGAGCTGTTTGAAAACTACGCCGGTGGCATGAAGCCCGGCTACCGCCTCAAGGCCTGGCAACCGGGCGGGGCCGGTACCGGCTTCCTGCTGCCCGAGCACCTGGATGCCCAGATGTATGCCGGCGGCATCGGCAAGGTCGGTACCCGCATGGGGACGGGCCTCGCCATGGCGGTGGATGACAGCATCAACATGGTGGGGCTCTTGCGCAATATGGAAGAGTTCTTCGCCCGTGAATCCTGTGGCTGGTGCACTCCCTGTCGCGACGGCCTGCCCTGGAGCGTCAAGCTGCTGCGGGCGCTGGAGCGGGGCGAGGGTCAGCAAGGAGATCTGGCAACGCTGGAACAGCTGGTCAGTTTCCTCGGCCCGGGCAAGACCTTCTGTGCCCACGCCCCTGGCGCCGTCGAGCCGCTTGGCAGCGCTCTCAAGTATTTCCGCGCCGAGTTCGAGGCCGGGATCAAGGGACCGCAAGATAATCACAAGCTGCTCAAAGGGATCCAGCCCAATCTGCTGGGTGAACGCTGGTAAGACGAGGACGCAGGGCCGATGGGCGAAGCCTGATCGGCCGTTTCATGCAACACAGGTGCAAACCAGAATTCACGAATGTTTGATGACGCCATTGTCTGATTACGCCTGCCGGCTAATCCAATCTGCGCGTTTTATCTAATTGATGTCAGGGAAGTTGTATGGCCACCATTTTTGTAGACGGTAAAGAGTACGAGGTAGACGGGGCAGACAACCTGCTGCAAGCCTGTCTCTCCTTAGGGCTGGACGTCCCCTATTTTTGCTGGCACCCGGCGCTGGGTAGCGTCGGCGCCTGCCGCCAGTGTGCGGTCAAGCAGTATCAGAATGCCGACGACAAGCGCGGCCGCCTGGTCATGTCCTGCATGACCCCCTCTACCGATGGCACCTATATCTCCATCGAAGACGAAGAGGCGAAAGAGTTTCGCAAGACGGTGGTGGAGTGGCAGATGACCAACCACCCCCACGACTGCCCGGTATGTGAAGAGGGTGGCGCCTGCCACCTGCAGGACATGACGGTGATGACGGGCCACAACAACCGTCGCTACCGCTTCACCAAGCGCACCCACCAGAATCAGGAACTGGGGCCCTTCATCAACCACGAGATGAACCGCTGCATCGCCTGTTATCGCTGCGTGCGTTACTACAAGGATTACGCCGGCGGCGAGGATCTGGGTGTCTATGGCGCCCACGACAACGTCTATTTCGGCCGGGTCGAAGATGGCACCCTGGAGAGCGAGTTCTCCGGCAACCTGGTGGAGGTCTGCCCCACCGGCGTGTTCACCGACAAGACCCACTCCGAGCGTTACAACCGCAAGTGGGACATGCAGTTTGCCCCCAGCATCTGCCAGCAGTGCTCGGTCGGTTGCAACATCAGCCCGGGCGAGCGCTACGGCGAGCTGCGCCGCATCGAGAACCGCTTCCACGGTGGCCTCAACCACTACTTCCTGTGCGATCGCGGCCGCTTTGGCTATGGCTACGTCAATCTGGCGGATCGCCCGCGTCAGCCATTGCTGCGTGACGGCAACGACAAGCTGGCCATCACGGTGGACGGCGCCCTGAACCGTGCCGCCGACGCCCTGCGCACTGCGGCCGGCGTCATCGGCATCGGCTCTCCCCGCGCGTCGCTGGAGAGCAACTTCGCCCTGCGCGAGCTGGTAGGTGCCGACAACTTCTATTGCGGCGTCGAGCAGAGCGAATGGGAGTGCCTGCAAAAGATGTTGCACATACTGCAACACGGCGGCATTCGCACGCCGAGCCTGCGGGACATGGAAGAGGCCGACGCCATTCTGGTGCTGGGTGAAGATGTCACCATGAGCGCCGCCCGCATCGCCCTGGCCCTGCGCCAGTCGGTCAAGGGCAAGGCGCGCGAGATCGCCCGCAAGATGAAGGTGGACTTGTGGCAGGTCGCTGCGGTGCAGACCCTGGGCCAGAATGAGCGCTACCCGCTGCTCATCACCAGCCTGGACAGCACCCGCCTCGACGACGTGGCGGCAGAAAAACTGCACGCCCCCCACGCGGATCAGGCCCGCCTCGGCTTCGCCATCGCCCATCTGCTCGACAGCTCGGCACCGACCCTGGCCGATCTCGGCCAAGAACAGCAGGCGCAAGCCGCTCGCTGGGCCGACCTGCTTGGCAACGCCAAAAAGCCGCTCATCATCGCAGGCTCCGGCGCCCGCACTCCGGCACTGATCGAGGCTGCCAGCAACATAGCCCGTGCCCTCAAGGGCCGTGGTCAGGACGTCAGCCTGGCACTGGTGGCGCAAGAGGCCAACAGTCTGGGTCTGGCCATGCTGGATGCAGGCAAGTCGTCAGGCAAATCGCTGGAAGCGGCCCTTGAGCGCATCGAAGCCCAGGATAACCTGGCGCTGGTGACCCTGGAGAACGATCTCTATCGCCGCGCCCCGCGCAATCGGGTCGATGCAGCCATAGCCCGCCTGCAACACCTGCTGGTGGTCGATCATCAGGATACCCAGACCGCCCAGAAGGCCGATCTGGTGCTGCCTGCCGCCAGCTTTGCCGAGGCCGATGGTACCCTCGTCAATATGGAGGGCCGTGCCCAGCGCTACTTCCAGGTCTATGCACCGGCCTTCTACAACGCCGACATCCAGATCCGGGAAGGGTGGCGCTGGCTGGCCGCGCTGCAGGGGGCTCTCGATCACAAGCCCCTGCGCTGGCAGAACCTTGACGAGATCAGCAGTGCCTGCGCCGCCTCGACGCCGCTGCTCGCTCCCATGCTGGAAGCCTCGCCCAACGCCGGGCTGCGGATCCGTGGCATGAAACTGGCTCGTGAGCCGCACCGCTACAGCGGTCGCACCTCCATGCTGGCGGATCAGAACGTCAGCGAGCCGAGAGTGGCCCAGGATCCGGACTCCCCCTTCAACTTCTCCATGGAAGGCTATGCCGGTGCCCGCCAGCCGATGCAACAGGTGCCGTTTGCCTGGGCGCCGGGCTGGAACTCGCCATCGGCCTGGAACAAGTTCCAGGACGAGGTGGGCGGCAAGCTGCGCGCCGGTGATCCCGGTCGCCGCCTGCTGGAGCCGGGTGAAGACAATCTTGGCTGGTTTGATGCCATACCTGCCCCCTTCGTGGCTCAGGAAGCCCTGCAGGTGGTCAACTATGACCAGCTGTTTGGCGGCGAGGAGCTCTCCGCTCGCAGCCCGGTGATCCAGGCCCGCATGAACGAGCCCGAGCTGGTGCTGAACCCGGCCGATGCGGCTCGCCTTGCCCTCAACGCGGGCAACCAGGTGAGCTTCTCCTGGGGTGGCAACCACTGGCGCCTCAAGCTGCGGCTGAGCCATGCTCTGGCACAGGGTCTGCTGGGTCTGCCGCTCGGCGTGAACGGTCTTCCGACCGCGCTGCAACAGGCCTACATCAACAACCTGCAGGAGGCGATCGCATGAGTGATTCCCTGATGGAGCTGCTGATTGAAGTCGGCAAGGCGCTGATCGTGCTGGTGGGGATAGTGGGGGCAGGCGCCTTCATGAGCTTCATCGAACGTCGCCTGCTGGCGCTGTGGCAGGATCGCTACGGCCCCAACCGGGTGGGCCCGTTCGGCCTGCTGCAGCTGGCGGCCGACATGGTCAAGATGTTCTTCAAGGAGGACTGGATCCCGCCGTTCGCGGATCGCCGGATCTTCATCCTGGCCCCCATCATCGCCTTTACCGCCTTTATTCTGGCGTTTGCCGTGGTGCCGCTCACCCCCACCTGGGGCGTGGCGGATCTCAACGTGGGCCTGCTCTACATACTGGCCATCGCGGGACTGGCGGTCTATGCCGTGCTGTTCGCCGGCTGGTCGAGCAACAACAAGTACTCATTGCTCGGCAGCCTGCGCGCCTCGGCCCAGACCCTCTCCTACGAGGTGTTCCTGGGGCTCTCCCTGATGGGGATAGTGATCCAGACCGGCAGCTTCAACCTGAGAGACATAGTCGAGGCCCAGGCGGGCTTGTGGAACGTGGTGCCCCAGATCCTGGGCTTCATCACCTTCCTGTTTGCCGGCGTCGCCGTCACCCACCGCCACCCGTTTGACCAGCCGGAGGCCGAGCAGGAGCTCGCCGACGGCTATCACATCGAGTATGCGGGCATGAAATGGGGTCTGTTCTTCGTGGGCGAGTACATCGGCATAGTGCTGATCTCCTCCCTCATAGTGACCCTGTTCTTCGGTGGCTGGCACGGCCCCTGGTTGCCGCCCTTCATCTGGTTTGCCCTGAAGACCGCCTGCTTCATGGTGCTCTTCATTCTGCTGCGGGCCTCCCTGCCCCGTCCGCGTTTTGACCAGGTGATGTCCTTTGGCTGGAAAGTCTGCCTGCCGCTGACCCTGATCAACATGCTGATCACGGGTGCCGTGGTGCTGATGAGTGCGCAGTGAGGCCGGAATGGATATGAACATTGTGATGCCGTTTGGCTGGAACGTCTGCTTGCCTCGCGCCTTGCACCCCGCTCGGGATGCAAGGCTCAGGGGCTGTGGTGCTGATGAATGTGCAGTGAGGCACGACTATGAAAATTGTTAGCATAATCAAGGGTGTCGGTACCCAACTTCGCAGTCTGGGCATGGTGTTTTCCCATGCCTGGCGCCCGCGCGAAACCCTGAGTTACCCGGAAGAGGCTGTCTATGCCGCCCCCCGTTTCCGTGGCCGCATCGTGCTGACCCGCGACCCGGACGGCGACGAGCGCTGCGTGGCCTGCAACCTCTGCGCCGTGGCCTGCCCGGTCGGCTGCATCTCGCTGCAGAAAGCGGAGCGGGACGATGGTCGCTGGTATCCTGAGTTCTTTCGCATCAACTTCTCCCGCTGCATCTTCTGCGGCCTGTGCGAAGAGGCCTGCCCCACCACCGCCATCCAGCTGACGCCGGATTTCGAGATGGGCGAATACCGCCGCCAGGATCTGGTGTACGAGAAGGAAGACTTGCTGATCAGCGGGCCCGGCAAATACCCGGATTACAACTTCTATCGCATGAGCGGTATGGCCATCGACGGCAAGCCGAAAGGGGATGCCGAGCACGAAGCCAAACCTATCGATGTCAAGAGCCTGCTGCCCTGAGGAGTCAATCATGGAACTGGCATTTTATGCCGCGGCCCTGGTAGCCGTTTACAGCACGCTGCGGGTGATCAGCACCAGCAATCCCATGCATGCGCTGCTCAATCTCATTATTTCGCTCATCGCCGTGGCCATGATCTTCTTCTGCCTGGGTGCCTCCTTCGCGGGTGCCCTGCAGGTGATCGTCTACGCGGGCGCCATCATGGTGTTGTTCGTGTTCGTGGTGATGATGCTGAACCTGGGATCGTCCCAGGATCAGGAGAAGAACTGGCTCACCCCCACCACCTGGGTGGGTCCGAGCCTGCTCTCTCTCGTCCTGCTGGGCTTTCTGGCCTACGGCATCCTCGGCGTGACAGGGGGTCAGCTTGGTCTGACCGACGTCAGCGCGAAAGAGGTCGGCATCGCCCTGTTCGGCCCTTACGTGCTGGCGGTGGAGCTCGCCTCCATCCTGCTGCTGGCGGGTCTGGTGACCGCCTACCACCTGGGCCGTGAAGACAAGAGCGGGGAAGTGCTTTCCGTTCCCAAAACTGCCGTGCGCTCAGCACCAAGTCCATCTCAAGAAGGAGGTCAGCAATGAGTGGCATCCCCATGGAACACGGTCTGCTGCTGGCCGCCGTGCTGTTTTGCATCGGTTTGTGCGGTCTGCTGATCCGCCGTAACTTGCTGTTTATCCTCATGAGTATCGAGATCATGATGAATGCGTCCGCGCTGGCGTTCGTGGTGGCTGGCAGCCGCTGGGCCCAGGCCGATGGCCAGATCATGTACATACTGGTGATTTCTCTGGCGGCAGCGGAGGCCAGTATAGGCCTGGCCCTGTTACTGCTGCTCTATCGTCGTTACCACACCCTCAACGTGGACACTGTGAGCGAGATGCGCGGATGAGCCTCTTATACCTGACTTTTCTATTCCCGCTGCTGGGATGGCTGGTGCTGGCCTTCTCCCTCGGCCGTTTCGGCGAGCGCAGCTCGGCACTGATCGGCGTCGGCAGCATAGGGTTGTCGGCCCTCACCACCCTGTGGGTCGGCATCGATTTCCTCAATACCATGCCGGTCGGCGGTGTCTACACCCAGACCCTGTGGCAATGGATGTCGGTGGGCAGCTTCAATCCCACCTTCCGCCTGGCACTGGACGGCCTGTCGCTGACCATGCTGGGGGTGGTGACCGGGGTGGGTTTCTTCATCCACCTGTTCGCCTCCTGGTACATGCGCGGAGAAGAGGGCTATTCCCGCTTCTTCACCTATACCAACCTGTTCATCGCCAGCATGGTGTTCCTGGTGCTGGCCGATGACCTGCTGTTCGTCTACCTCGGCTGGGAAGGGGTGGGGCTGTGCAGTTACCTGCTGATCGGCTTCTACTACCGCAACCCGGCCAACGGGGCAGCCGCCCTCAAGGCGTTCGTGGTAACCCGGGTCGGCGACGTCTTCCTCGCTATCGGCCTGTTCGTCCTCTACCGGGAGCTGGGCACCCTCAACATCCATGAGCTGCTGGTGCGCGCCCCCGCGATGTTCGCCGAGGGATCCCCTGCCCTGTCGTTCGCCTGCCTGATGCTGCTCGGCGGCGCCGTCGGTAAATCGGCCCAGCTGCCGCTGCAAACCTGGCTGGCGGATGCCATGGCGGGCCCGACGCCTGTCTCTGCCCTGATCCACGCCGCGACCATGGTGACCGCCGGTGTCTATCTCATCGCCCGTACCCACGGCCTCTTCCTGCTGGCCCCCGAGATCCTGCATCTGGTGGCGCTGGTCGGTGCCATTACCCTGGTGCTGGCGGGTTTTGCGGCCCTGGTACAGACCGACATCAAGCGGATCCTGGCCTACTCCACCATGAGCCAGATAGGCTACATGTTCCTGGCCCTCGGGGTCGGCGCCTGGGAAGGGGCCATCTTCCACCTGATGACCCACGCCTTCTTCAAGGCGCTCTTGTTCCTCTCAGCCGGTGCCGTCATAGTCGCGACCCACCACGAGCAGAACATCTTCAAGATGGGAGGCCTGCGCAAGAGTCTGCCGCTGGTCTATGCCTGCTTCCTGGTGGGGGGCTCGGCGCTGGCCGCGCTGCCGCTGGTCACGGCCGGTTTCTACAGTAAAGACGCCATCCTGTGGCAGGTGCAGGCATCCGGCCAGACCACACTGTTGTGGGCCGGTCTGGTGGGGGCCTTCCTGACCTCCCTCTACACCTTCCGCCTCATCTTCATCGCCTTCCACGGCAAGGTGCAGACCGAGGCCCACGCCGGCCACGGCCTGGCCCACCAGCTGCCGCTGCTGGTGCTGCTGGTGCTCTCCACCGGGATCGGGGCCCTGATAGTACCGCCGCTGGCCGGAGTACTGCCGGCCGGTCCGGGAGATCACATAGAAGCGGGTCGTCATGCGCTGGAAATAGCCTCTGGCATAATCGCCATCGCGGGCATAGCCCTGGCCGCCTTCCTGTTCCTGGGTGAGCGTCGACTGGCCACCAGCGTGGCGAACAGCGCGCCGGGCCGTCTGCTCAGCACCCTCTGGTTCAATGCCTGGGGCTTTGACTGGTTGTACGATCAGCTGTGGGTCAAACCCTACCTGCTCAGCACCCGCCTGCTCGGCAAGGATCCGCTGGACTGGATGATGAACCTGCCGGCCTGGCTGGCACAGAGTGGCCACCAGCTGTTGGCCTGGACCGTTTCCGGCAAGTTGCGCTGGTATGCAGCCTCCATGGGGATGGGCGCCGCCCTGATCCTGGCCCTGCTGCTGCTCGGCTGATCCCGTGATGCAGCCCCTGAACTCGCAGCAAGCCCACGGGCCTGCACAGTGACTAGAACATAGACGAGAGCTGATATCGTGACCTTACTCTGGATCTTGTTAATACCCTTCATCGGCGGTCTGCTCTGTTGGCAGACGGAGCGCTTCGGTGAATACTTCGTGCGCTGGGTCGCCCTGCTGTCCATGAGCGCCTGCCTGCTGCTCTCCGGCGCCATCTGGTGGAGCGGTGACTTTTCCCTTGCAACCCAGACGGGCGTGTCCGCCTGGGCCGCCGAACTGCAATTGCCCTGGATCCCTCGCTTCGGCATCTCATTGCATCTGGCGGTGGATGGCTTGTCGCTCTTGATGGTGATGCTCACCTGCTTCATCGGCGTGCTGGCCATCCTCTGTTCCTGGAAGGAAATCGTGCAGCGCATCGGCTTCTTCCACCTGAACCTGCTCTGGATCCTGGGGGGCGTGCTCGGCGTCTTCATGGCGCTGGATCTGTTCCTGTTCTTCTTCTTCTGGGAGATGATGCTGGTCCCCATGTACTTCCTGATCGCGCTGTGGGGCCACTCGGTCACCGATGGCAAGTCCAGGATCAACGCGGCCACCAAGTTCTTCATCTACACCCAGGTCAGCGGCCTCATCATGCTGGTCGCCATCCTGGGTCTGGTGCTGACCCACCACGCAGCCACCGGCGTGTTCACCTTTGACTATCAGGACTTGCTCAACACCCCGATGAGCAAGGGCGTCCAGTGGCTGCTGATGCTGGGCTTCTTCATCGCCTTCGCGGTCAAGATGCCGCTGGTACCGCTGCACGGCTGGCTGCCGGATGCCCACAGTCAGGCGCCGACCGCGGGTTCCGTGGACCTGGCCGGCATCTTGCTGAAAACCGCCGCCTACGGTCTGCTGCGCTTCGCCCTGCCGCTGTTCCCGGAGGCCTCCGCCGAGTTTGCCCCCTACGCCATGCTGCTGGGCCTGGTCGGCATCGTTTACGGCGCCATAGTGGCGTTCGCCCAGACCGACATCAAGCGGCTGGTGGCCTACACCAGCATCTCCCACATGGGCTTCGTGATGATCGCCATCTACTCGGGTAGCGAGCTGGCGCTGCAAGGCGCCGTGGTGCAGATGATAGCCCACGGTCTCTCCGCCGCCGGTTTGTTTATCCTGTGCGGCCAGCTCTACGAGCGGCTGCACACCCGTGATCTGCGCCTGATGGGCGGCCTGTGGGGCCGGTTGCGCTACCTGCCCGGCGTCATGCTGTTCTTCTCGGTGGCCTCCCTTGGCATGCCGGGTACCGGCAACTTCGTCGGCGAGTTCCTGATCCTCATCGGCAGCTTCCAGGTCGCGCCCATCATCACAATCATCGCCACCTTCGGTCTGGTGCTGGCATCCGTCTACTCCCTCATCATGCTGCAACGGGCCTGCTTCGGCGCTCCCAAAGACGACAAGATCCTCAAGGGACTGGACAGCCGCGAGCTGGCCATGATGCTGACAATCGCCGGTCTGCTGGTGCTGCTCGGTGTCTATCCCCAGCCGGTGCTCGATACCGCAGGCAGCAGCCTGATGAGCGTGCTGCACTGGTACGCACTGCCGTCCGCTGGAGCATTGCAATGAACCTGACTGTTTCCCGACCGCTGGCCCTGTTGCCTTACTTGTCCATTACAGGAGCACTGCAATGACATTCACAGCTTCTCAACTGCTGGCCCTGTTGCCCCTGCTGCTGACCACGGGGGCCATGCTGGCCCTGATGCTGGCCATCGCTTGGCGGCGCTGTGACGACACCGCCTTCGTCGTCACCATAGCGGGCCTCAACCTAGCGCTCTTCTCCCTGCCCATAGTCATGGCGCAGGGTGATCAGGGGGTCACTCCGCTGCTGCAGATAGACGGCTACGCCGTCTTCTACATGGGGCTGGTGCTCATCGGCGCCCTGGCCACCTGCACCTTCGGTCGCTCCTGGCTCAAGGGCTATCCGGACAACCGGGAAGAGTTCTACCTGCTGCTGCTGATCGCCACCGCCGGCGGCCTGGTGCTGGCGGGTTCCCGTCATCTCGCGTCGCTGTTCATCGGGATCGAGATGCTGACCCTGCCCATGTTCGGTCTGGTGGGCTACGCCTACCGCGAGCGCCATTCGCTGGAGGCCAGCATCAAGTACATGGTGCTCTCCGCCGCCGCCACCGCCTTCCTGCTGTTTGGCATGGCGCTGCTCTATGCCCAGGCGGGCAGCCTGAGCTTCAGCGATCTCGGCCTGACCCTGGCCACCACCCCGGCTCACCACCCGCTGCTGATGGGCGGTCTGGGACTGATGCTGGTGGGGTTTGCCTTCAAGCTCTCCCTGGCCCCCTTCCACCTCTGGACACCTGACGTGTACGAAGGCGCCCCGGCACCTGTGGCCACCTTCCTGGCCACCGTCAGCAAGATAGCCGTGTTCTGCGTGCTGCTGCGCTTCTACCTGGCGGTGCCTGCGGCGGGGGATCCCATGATCCACTGGCTGCTGGCCGCCATGGCGGTCGTCTCCATCGTCATCGGCAACCTGCTGGCCCTGCTGCAGACCAACATCAAGCGGATGATGGGTTACTCCTCCATCTCCCACTTCGGTTATCTGCTGGCGGTGATCGTCGCCAGCCGCCTCGGCCAGATGCCAGTGGAAGCGGCCGGCGTCTACCTGCTGATGTACCTGTTCACCAGCCTGGGGGCCTTCGGCGTCATCAGCATGATGTCCAGCCCCTATCGCGGCAAGGATGCGGACTCCCTGCACAGCTACCGTGGTCTGTTCTGGCACCGCCCCTACCTGACCGCCGTCATGACGGTGATGATGTTGTCGCTCGCGGGTATCCCCATGACGCTGGGCTTCATCGGCAAGTTCTATCTCATCGGGGTAACGGTCGATGCCAAGCTGTGGTGGCTCTCCGGCGCCATAGTGCTGGGCAGCGCCCTGGGTCTCTATTACTACCTGCGCGTCATGGTCACCCTCTATCTGCGGGAACCCGGCATGCAGCTGCGCGATGCCAAGGCCGACTGGGCCGTCTCCTCGGGCGGCATGGTGGTCCTGCTCTCCGCCATCATAGTGGTGGCGCTGGGCATCTACCCCCAACCCGTCATCAGCCTGGTGCAGGGCTTCCAGAACGTGGTGCTGCGCTAAGTAGCGCCTCTGCCAGAAACACAAAACCGGCCCAGGTGGCCGGTTTTTTTATTGCTGGATAATGGGCATACCATGCATGCTCATGGCGTCCTCCCTTGTGGTCAATCCGGCGGTCAGGCCCCGTCAGACAAGCGGAGACAAGAAGCAGAGCCCACCGTCTGCAAGTCATCCCCCGCCCTTGGCTACCCGTTACTTTCGCCCCGCAAGAGACTATGCATCCCTCATAAAAAAACCGGCCTGCTGGCCGGTTTTTTATTGTTGCAGGTTGTGCTGCGGGATTAACCCAGTTGCACCCGGGCGTTGCGGAACATCCGCATCCAGGCACCGTCCTCGCCCCAGTTGTCCGGGTGCCAGGAGTTAGCCACGGTGCGGAACACCCGCTCCGGGTGCGGCATCATGATAGTGGCGCGACCGTCTGTGGTGGTCACGGCACTGATGCCGTCCGGCGAGCCGTTCGGGTTGGCCGGGTACTGCTCGGTGACCTTGCCGCGGTTGTCCACGAAGCGCAGTCCCACCAGACCGCTGGCTTGCAGCGCGCTCAGGTGAGCGGCGTCACGCACCTCCACTCGTCCTTCCCCGTGGGAGACGGCAATCGGCATCACTGAACCCGCCATGCCCGCGAAGAAGGCAGACGGTGACTCCTGCACCTCCACCAGGCTGAAGCGCGCCTCGAAGCGCTCGGAGCGGTTACGCACGAAGCGCGGCCACAGATCGGCTCCCGGGATCAGGGTGCGCAGGTTGGACATCATCTGGCAGCCGTTGCACACGCCCAAGGAGAGGGTGTCGCCACGCTCGAAGAAGCGCTGGAACTGCTCGCGGGCGTTGTCGTTGAACAGGATGGACTTGGCCCAGCCCTCACCGGCCCCCAGCACGTCGCCGTAGGAGAAGCCGCCGCAGGCCACCAGGCTCTGGAACTCTTCCAGCTTGATCCGGCCGCTGAGGATGTCGCTCATATGCACATCCACCGCCGCGAACCCGGCCCGATCAAACGCCGCCGCCATCTCCACATGGGAGTTGACCCCCTGCTCGCGCAGCACCGCCAGACGGGGGGATACCCCGCGGGCGATATAGGGCGCAGCCACGTCGTCGGACGGGTTGTAGCTCAGTTTGGCCTGCAGACCCGGATCCGTGGCGTCCTGACGGGCGGCATGTTCCTGATCGGCGCACGCCGGGTTGTCGCGCAAGCGCTGCATCTGCCAGCTGGTCTCGCCCCAGAGGGTGCGAAGTGCAGTGCGGCTGGCGCGATACACTTCCTGGCCCGCACGCTGCAGGGTGATGAGATCACCTTCGCGCGCCGTGCCCAGCACGTGGGAGCAGGCGGCCAGGCCGTGACCGGCCAGCAGTGTCATCACGGCTTCCTTGTCGTCGCGACGTACCTGGATGACGGCACCCAGCTCCTCGTTGAACAGCGCCGGCAGCAGCTCGCCACCGATGCGATCCAACTGGATGTCGAGGCCGCAGTGACCGGCGAAGGCCATCTCGGTCAGGGTAACGAAGAGACCGCCGTCGGATCTGTCGTGATAGGCGATCAGTTTGCGATCGGCCACCAGCGCCTGAATGGCGTTGAAGAAGCCTTTCAACTGGACCGGATTGTCGAGATCCGGCGCCTTGTCCCCCAGCTGGCGGTAGACCTGGGCCAGGGCGGAGGCACCGAGACGCTGCTTGCCGTTGCCAAGATCGATGAGGATAAGGTCTGTCTCACCAAGATCGGTACGCAGTTGCGGAGTGACTGTATTGCGCACGTCCTCGACCCGGGCAAAGGCGGTGATGAGCAGGGAGAGCGGCGAGGTGACGCTCTGTTCCTTGCCATCCTGCTGCCAGCGGGTCTTCATGGACATGGAGTCCTTGCCGACCGGGATCGTGATGCCAAGGGCCGGGCAGAGCTCCTCGCCCACCGCCTTGACCGCCTCATAGAGGCCGGCATCCTCACCCGGATGGCCGGCTGCGGACATCCAGTTGGCCGAGAGCTTGACCCGCTTGAGCGATCCGATGTGAGCCGGTGCCAGGTTGGTGAGCGCTTCGGCCACCGCCATGCGGGCCGACGCGGCATGGGAGAGCAGCGCCACCGGGGTGCGCTCGCCCATGGACATGGCCTCGCCGTGATAGCCGTCATAGGTAGCAGCGGTGACGGCGCAATCGGCTACCGGGATCTGCCAGGGGCCGACCATCTGGTCACGGTTGACCAGACCGGTCACGCTGCGATCACCTATGGTGATGAGGAAGGATTTCTCCGCCACGGTCGGCAGACGCAGTACCCGCTCGGCTGCCTCGGAGAGGGTGGTGCCGTCGAGCTGCAGCGGCTTGCCCTGGGCAGGCAGGGTGACAACGTCACGGTGCATCTTGGGCGCCTTGCCCAGCAGCACGTCCAGCGGCAAGTCGATGGGCTGGTTGTCAAAGTGGCTGTCAGAGAGGGTGAGGTGCTTCTCTTCGGTGGCGGTGCCGATGACGGCATAGGGCGCGCGCTCACGCTCGCACAGCGCCTTGAACAGCGGCAGCTTGTCCTGCGCCACCGCCAGCACGTAACGCTCCTGGGACTCGTTGCACCAGATCTCCAGCGGGCTCATGCCAGGCTCGTCGCTCTGGATGGCGCGCAAATCGAAACGACCGCCGCGCTCACCGTCGTTGACCAGCTCCGGCATGGCGTTGGAGAGGCCACCGGCCCCCACGTCATGGATGAAGACGATGGGGTTATCGTCCCCCAGCTGCCAGCAGCGATCGATCACCTCCTGGCAACGGCGCTCCATCTCGGGGTTGTCACGCTGGACCGAGGCAAAGTCGAGATCTTCGGCCGACTGACCGGAGGCCATGGAAGAGGCTGCGCCGCCGCCCAGGCCTATGTTCATGGCCGGGCCACCCAGCACTATGAGGGCGGCCCCGACCGGGATCTCTCCCTTCTGGACGTGTTCGGTGCGGATGTTGCCTATCCCGCCCGCCAGCATGATGGGCTTGTGATAGCCGCGCACCTCGACGCCGTTGTGGCTCGGCACCTCCTCTTCGAAGGTGCGGAAGTAGCCGAGAATGGCCGGACGACCGAATTCGTTGTTGAAGGCGGCGCCGCCGAGCGGCCCCTCCTGCATGATGTCAAAGGCGCTGACGATGCGGCTCGGTTTGCCGAAGTCCTGTTCCCAGGGCTGCTCGAAACCGGGGATCCGCAGGTTGGAGACGGTGAAGCCCACCAGACCCGCCTTGGGCTTGGCACCACGGCCGGTTGCGCCCTCGTCGCGGATCTCGCCGCCGGAGCCGGTGGCCGCCCCCGGGAAGGGGGAGATGGCGGTCGGGTGGTTGTGGGTCTCCACCTTCATCAGGATGTCGACGCGCTCCTGATGATACTGGTACTCGCCGCTGGCCGGGCTCGGGAAGAAGCGGCCACCCTGGCTGCCTTCCATCACGGCGGCGTTGTCTTTATAGGCAGACAGGACATGATCCGGCGTCTGCTCGAAGGTGTTCTTGATCATCTTGAACAGCGACTTGGGCTGCTGTTCACCGTCTATGGTCCAGTCGGCGTTGAAGATCTTGTGACGACAGTGCTCCGAGTTTGCCTGGGCAAACATGTAGAGCTCAATGTCGTTGGGGTTGCGACCAAGCTTGGTGAAGTTCTCCACCAGATAGTCGATTTCGTCATCGGCCAGCGCCAGACCGAGCGCCACGTTGGCGTCGGCCAGCGCGACGCGACCACCGCCCAGCACATCCACCTGGGTGAAGGGGCGCGGCGCCTGATGGGCAAACAGGGCGGCTGCCTCGTTCATCTCGCCAAACACCACTTCCATCATGCGATCGTGCAGCACGGCGGCAACGTCAGCACACTGGGTCTGGGTCAATTCGCCCTTGGCCTGCACGTAATAGGCGATACCGCGCTCCAGCCGCTTGACCTGGGTCAGGCCGCAGTTGTGGGCTATGTCGGTTGCTTTGGAAGACCAGGGGGAGATAGTGCCGGGGCGGGGGGTAACGAGAAACAGCTGACCGCTGGGGGTGTGTTCGGGGATGGTCGGGCCGTAGCGCAGAAGCTGGCCCAATGTCGCTCGCTCGGGCGGTGACAGCGGGCTCGAGAGCTCGGCGAAGTGCACATATTCGGCATAGACATCCTCTATCTCTACTCCGCTCTCTACTCCACTCTCCTTTCTCATCTGTGCGAAGCGTTGCAGCAGTTTTTGGACACGAAAATCAGACAGTGCTGGGGCACCACGCAAGATATCCATATGACCTTTCTCACCAAGTGTTAAAGTGGGGGGGGAATTGAGACGCGCGTATTATAGGGATCAGGCCGACGCCGGACAAACGTTTTTCTTGATTTGCCAAGTGTGACTCGGTGCACACTCTCTGGTATAAAGGTCCCTCTTTTTTGACAAATGCCGATTTTTTCAACAAGGGTACTCACCTACTTGCGCTGCATTTTTCGACTGTTTATCGGGCTGATGTTGCTGCTGACCCTGGTCGGTTGTGACTTCTACACCCCCTCCAGCCAGCTGGAACAGATCCGCCAACGGGGCGAGATCCGGGTTGGCACCATCTATGGCCCCACCTCCTATTACCAGCGTGACGAGACCGCCCAGGGCTTCGATTACGAGCTGGCGAAAAGCTATGCCGACTGGTTGGGCGTCAAGCTCACCATAGTCCCCGTCTACTCCACCGCCGAACTGGTCGAGCTGCTCAAGAAGGGCAAGCTGGATCTCGCCGCCGCCGCCATCGTGGTCACCCCGGAGCGACGTGCCCTGTTTCGCTTCGGCCCCGGCTTTTATCAGGTCTCCCCCAAGCTGGTCTATCGCAACGGCTCCCCCAAGCCCAAGGGGATTGGTGATCTCAAGGGCTCCATAGTGGTGCCTGCCGGCTCCACCGGGGAAGATCTGCTCAAGGAGCTCGGCAAGCAGCACCCCAACCTGAAATGGAGCACCAACCGGGACGCGGACGTGGAAGAGCTGCTCAAGCAGGTGGCCGACGGCAAGATTGATTACACTGTGGTGCAGGATACTGTGCTGGCCCGTACCCAGCGCTACTACCCCGAGCTCACAGAGGGGCTGACCCTCTCCAAGAACCAGACGGTGGCCTGGGCCATGACCAAGCTGCCCGATGACAGCCTCTACGCCAGCATCATCGACTTCTTCGGCCAGCGCTTCATGGATGGCGCCATCGCCAAGCTGGACGAGAAGTACTTCGGCCACGTGCAGAACTTCGACTTCGTCGACACCCGCACCTTCCTGCAACGGGCCAAGAGTCTGCTGCCCAAGTATCAGGATCTGTTCAAGACCCACGCCAGCGTGGTGGATTGGCGCCTGCTGGCCGCCATCAGCTATCAGGAATCCCACTGGGATCCGGAGGCGCGCTCCTATACTGGCGTGCGCGGCATGATGATGCTGACCGAACCCACCGCCAAGGCGATGGGGGTCAACAACCGGCTGCACCCGGAGGAGAGCATCAAGGGCGGTGCCCGTTATCTGCAACAGATGATGGAGAAGGTGCCCGCCTCCGTACCCGATGACGAGAAGGTGTGGTTTGCCCTCACCGCCTACAACATCGGCTACGGCCACATGATGGATGCCCGCCGCCTGACCAAGGAGCTCGGCAAGAATCCCGACGCCTGGAGCGACGTGAAAGAGGTGCTGCCCCTGCTGCAGCAGGCGCGCTGGCACCGCAAGGCGCGCTACGGCTATGCCCGGGGCGGCGAGGCGCGCAACTACGTCAACAACGTGCGCCAGTATTACCAGAGCCTGCTCTGGCTCGACAACGAGCAGCAGAAGGCCCACCGCCGCGAAGAGCTGGATGACGACAGCAGCGAGCCGACCAGTGCCGAACGCCCCACCGTCATCGCCGAAGTGGTCAAGCAGATCACCCTGCGTTGAACCCTTGTTGACAAGTTTGTTTTACCGGTAGGTTCTCTGTTACCATCCGGATGTGCCGGGGCCTGTCCGAAACTGTTTTTATCGCCTGATTTCAGCAGCTTGACAGCTGGATGACAGCATTTTCAGATAGGCTCCATTCATCGAGGCCGGGATGGCCATCCAATGGGAGGAGACCAAGATGCGAGCTCGTAGAAGAACCACTCTGGTCAGAAAAGCAAAGTGCGCCTGGAGCCCCAGACGCAAACTCAAGCTCAATGACACCAAACGCAAGATATGGCGCAGAAACCGCTCCTACACCTTGCTGATAGCAGAACACACAGCATAAACCCGGCATTTGCCGGGTTTTTTATTGCCTCACGCCTGCCCTGCCGGGCTCGCCTCGAAGCGCACCGCGCGCTTCGACACCAGGCTGTTACAGTGGTTGCAGAAGTAATCCACGGCGCCGCAGGCCTTGAGCCGCTCCAGCTCCTGCTGGCAGGTCGGACACAGGGCGCGGATGCGATAACGGACCTGGCACTGGCCACAGCAGACCTCGGGACTGCGGCTATCCAGCTCGGCGCCGCAGGCCGGGCATATCAGGGTACTCATACTCGACGCCTCTCAAAGTGGATCTGCTGTGGGTCGCCCCACAGCAGATCCCCCTCGCCTCTCCCCAAGAAAAAACGGCTGCCGGTGAGGGCAGCCGCTGGGCCTTACTTCTTGGTTTTGGCCTTGAGCAGGCGCTTGCGTTGACGCTCCTGGCTCAGGGTCATGGTGTTCTTCCGACCCTCGAACGGGTTGGCCGACTCCTGGAACTCGACCCGGATCGGGGAGCCCATGATCTTGAGCGACTTGCGGAAGTAGTTGATGAGATACCGCTTGTACGAATCCGGCAGGTCGTTCAACTGGTTGCCGTGGATCACGATACGGGGCGGGTTGTAACCACCGGCGTGGGCATACTTCAGCTTGACGCGGCGACCGTTCACCATGGGCGGCTGGTGATCTTCCTGCGCCATCTGCATGATGCGGGTCAGCATGGCAGTGCTGGTTCTGCGGGTGGCGGACTGGTACGCCTCCTGAATGGATTCAAACAGGTGACCGACACCGCTGCCGTGCAGGGCGGAGATGAAGTGGACACGGGCGAAATCGATGAAGCCCAGGCGTCTGTCCAGCTCGTTCTTGACGTCCTCTTTCACCTTCTGATCCAGGCCGTCCCACTTGTTCACCACCAGTACCACGGAGCGGCCTGAGTGGAGCACGAAGCCGAGGATGCTCAAGTCCTGATCCGTGATGGTCTCCTGGGCATCGATCACCAGCAGGCAGACGTTGGCATCTTCAATGGCCTTGAGGGTCTTGATGACGGAGAACTTCTCCACCGTCTCATGCACCTTGCCACGACGACGCACACCGGCGGTGTCGATGATGACGTACTTCTGCTCGTCACGCTCCATCGGCACATAGACGGAGTCGCGGGTGGTGCCCGGCATGTCATAGACGATGACGCGGTCTTCACCCAGCATGCGGTTGGTCAGGGTCGATTTGCCGACGTTGGGGCGACCGACGATGGCGAACTTGATGGGCAAGTCGGCGAACGGGGTCTCCTTGGTATCTTCCCGGGTATCGAGATCACCGGCGGCTACCATGCGCAGCAGGGCTTCTTCGTCGAAGTCCTCCTCTTCTTCATCCTGCGCATCTTCTTCGGCAGCGGCTTCGACCAGGGTTTCCAGATGGGGTGCCAGCGCCAGTTCAAGCAGGCTCAGCACGCCACGGCCGTGGGCGGCAGCGATCTGGTAGACCTCCCCCAGCGCCAGACCGTAGAACTCGGACACGGCGGAGTCACCGTCGATGCCATCTGTCTTGTTGGCCACCAGAAACACCGTCTTGTGGGTCTTGCGCAGGTGCTCGGCGATGGCCTGATCCGCGGCGGTCAGACCGGCACGGGCATCCACCATGAACAGCACCACATCGGCTTCTTCGATGGCCAGCAGGGACTGCTCGGCCATCTTCAGCTCGATCCCCTCTTCGGTGCCATCGATACCACCGGTATCCACCACGATAAATTCCAGCTCGCCCAACTTCGCCTGACCGTATTTACGGTCCCGGGTCAAACCGGGGAAGTCGGCCACCAGGGCATCCCGGGTACGGGTCAAGCGGTTAAACAGGGTGGATTTCCCCACGTTGGGGCGGCCCACCAGGGCTACTACAGGAGTCATAAAAGCCTCATTCTCAAGACGACAAAGGCTCCGGGTCCGAAGACCAGGAGCCGGATATTCACATTATCGGACGATCAGGGACGCTTGATAGCGTACAACTTGCCGCCACGGCTCTGCACATACAGGGTGTCACCGTCCACCAGAGGGGCGGCGTAGAGACCACTGCTGTCGAGCTGCTGCATGGCCTTGATGGACCCGTCGGTACGATCCAGCCAATACAGGTAACCTTCCACATCGCCGACCACCACATAGTCACCCAGGATGACGGGGGCAGTCACTGTGCGGTTTTCCAGCTGGGTATTGGACCACAGCTCAAGCCCGTTGCGTCTGTCAACGGCAAACAGATGGCTGCGGCTGTCGGTCAGCACTATGGCATTGCCGGTCACCGCCATGTCGCGGTAGCCGGAATACTTGCGCTTCCACACCTCGTCACCCGTCATCAGCTTGCGTGCCATCAGCTGACCATTGTAGGCGATAGCATAGAGCTCATCACCGGCGATCAGCGGCGTCGCATCCACGTCCACCATGCGATCCAGCTCGGTCGCACCGCGCGGATCGGCTACCTTGGACTGACGCACCGGCTGGCCGTTGCTCAGCAGGGCAATGCCCACCTTGCCATCGGCACGGCCATAGAGCACGGCGCCGTTGGTAATGATGGGGGCACCGGCACTGCGCAGGGTCAGCGGCGGCTGCTCTTCCGCCAGGGTCCACTGCAACTTGCCTTCATCGGTATCGAGCGCCACCAGGCGACCCGAAGTGGTCAGCACCACCACACGACCGTCTTCGACGGCGGGGCTTGCCACCACTTCACCCGGCACAGTGGTCTGCCACAGCACTTCCCCGTTCTCTTCGTTCAGGGCGTAGACAACCCCGTTCTCGGAGCCGAGGAACAACTTGCCGTAGCGAGAGACCAGACCGCCGGAGAGACGGGCGCTGCGCTTGTCGGCGTTGATGGGCAGATCAGCCAGATCCACGCTCCACAGCTCCTTGCCGCTGGCACGATCGAAGGCGGTTACATCGCCATCGCGGGCCGCGGCATAGATGCGCTCCTCTTCCACCGCCGGCTTGAGCTGGGAGTAGAAGTCGCCTATGCCATCCCCGACGGAAGAGGACCAGGCCGTGTCGGCGGTGAAGGCAGACTCAACCACGGGCAAAGGCGCCATGGGGTTGAGATCTTCTTCCGAGCTGAACAGGGAGCACCCCTGCAGGGCGAAGGAGACTGCCGCCCCCAACGCCACCATCTTGAACAGATTACGCATCCGGAGCTCCACCCGTGGTCACGGCTGGCAACGCCAGATCGTCCATCTTCAGCTTGAGCTCGGCGCTGCCCTGCAGGCCGCCGGCATCAGCCGCCGCCTGATAGGCATCGCGCGCCTCTTCGGCCTTGCCCTGTTTGAGCAGGATGTCGCCACGCACTTCCGCCACCTGGGCCTTGAAGGCGTCATTGCTGATCTTGCCAAGCTGGGCCAGGGCCTCGTCGGCCTTGCCCTGATCGTTGAGCACGCGAGCCAGACGCAGGGCGGCGATGGGACGAATGCTCTCATCACCATTGTTTGCCACCTGGGTCAGCTGCTCGGCAGCCAAGTCCAGCTTGTTTGCCTTGACGGCAGCGGCAGCCAGTTGCAGGGCGGCCAGCTCGGCATAAGAGTCACCCTGGTGGGCACTGATGAAACCTTGCACCTGTTCGAAGGCGGCGGCATCACCCTTGGCCAGCTGGGCCGAGATCTCGTTGTAAGCCTGGGAAGCGGCTTCCTGATTGGTCTGCTGACGCTCGTTGTAATAACGCCAGCCAAAGAGTCCAACCAGACCGATAACAGTTCCTGCGAGCACCGAGGTTCCGTTCTCTTTCCACCAGCTCTTGATGACCTCAACCTGTTGTTCTTCGGTGGTATAAACTTCCACTGCTTACTCTCCTTTGGCTGCCAGCAGGGCAATGGCGGCGTCGACCTTGACGGTCTGTTGCTCGGCCTGGCCACGCAGATATTTGATGGTGATCTCCCCGTTTTGCACCTCGGTTTCACCGAGGATCAGGGCAATGGCCGCGCCGCACTTGTCGGCACGCTTGAGTTGTTTCTTGAAGTTGCCGCCACCGCAGTGGCTCATCAGGCGCAGGTCAGGCAGGGCATCGCGCAGACGCTCGGCCAACTGGAAGCCCGCTTGCTCAGTCCCCTCGCCCACCATGCACAGATAGGCATCCACCGCAGGACGAATGTCGGCATTGAGCTCGAGGGTCTCCAGCATCAGCACCAGACGTTCCATGCCCATGGCAAAGCCCACCGCCGGGGTCGCTTGACCGCCAAGCTGCTCCACCAGGCCGTCGTAACGGCCACCGGCACAGACGGTGCCCTGGGCACCCAGGCTGTTGGTGACCCACTCGAACACGGTGAGGTTGTAATAGTCAAGGCCGCGCACCAGACGCTCGTTCACCTCGAACTGGATACCGGCGGAGGTGAGCAGGCGCTTGAGCCCCTCGAAGTGAGCCAGGCTCTCTTCGCCCAGGTGATCGAACAGACGCGGGGCATCCACCAGAATGGCCTGAACCTTGGCATCCTTGGAGTCGAGCACCCGCAGCGGATTGCTGTACATGCGGCGCTGGCTCTCTTCGTCCAGCTGATCCTTGTACTGCTCAAGGTAGGCCACCAGCGCATCGCGATAGGCGGCGCGCTCGGCACTCTGACCGAGCGTGTTGAGCTGCAGGGTGACATGATCGCTGATGCCGAACAGCCGCCACAGACGGTGGGTCAGCATGATGAGTTCGGCGTCAATATCCGGCCCGTTGATGCCAAACAGCTCGACCCCGAACTGATGGAACTGGCGGTAACGGCCCTTCTGGGGACGCTCGTGGCGGAACATGGGGCCCATGTACCACATCCGGCGTTCCTGGTTGTAGAGCAGACCGTGCTCGATACCGGCACGGACGCAGCTGGCGGTCCCTTCCGGACGCAGGCTCAGGCTGTCGCCGTTGCGGTCTTCGAAGCTGTACATCTCTTTTTCGACCACGTCGGTCACTTCACCGATGGCACGCTTGAACAGATGAGTCTGCTCGACGATCGGCATGCGCACTTCGCTGTAGCCATAGCTGGCGACCACTTGGCGCAGTATCTGTTCTACTTTCTGCCATACCGGGCTCTGCTCCGGCAGGCAATCGTTCATACCGCGAATAGCTTGGATCTGTTTTGCCACGTTGATACTCGAGAAAAAGACGTGAAATTTGGCCGCATTATAGGGATTTTCGACCCCGAGGTAAAATCAGGGCGTTCCAATGCGGGATTTAAAATCAGCAACCTAAAGACGGGGCCACCCTAGGTGGCCCCGCACTGGCTCAACCCTCGTCCACCTGGATCTGGTTGGCCGGATCCAGCATGGCCGCCCGGGCGCGAATGCGGCGCTCCAGGATCGGGATGAGATCCTTGTTGTCCAGCCGGTCGACCCGCTGACCGCCCTCGTAGAAGGCGCTCTTGTTGGCGGCACCCGCCAGCCCCAGATCGGAGACCAGCGCCTCGCCCGGCCCGTTCACCACACAGCCGATGATGGAGACATCCATGGGGGTGATGATGTCTTCCAGCCGCGCTTCCAGGGCATTGACGGTACCGATCACGTCGAACTCCTGACGTGAGCAGGAGGGGCAGGCGATGAAGTTGATGCCACGGGAACGGATGCGCAGGGATTTGAGGATATCAAAGCCTACCTTGATCTCTTCCACCGGATCGGCCGCCAGCGAGATGCGGATGGTATCGCCTATGCCATCGGCCAGCAGCATGCCGAGCCCGACGGCGGATTTCACCGCGCCGGCGCGAAAACCGCCCGCCTCCGTGATGCCAAGGTGCAGCGGCTGCTCGATCTGCTTGGCCAGCAGGCGATAGGCCCCGATGGCCAGGAAGACGTCAGACGCCTTCACGCTCACCTTGAAGTTGTCGAAGTTGAGGCGATCCAGATAATCCACGTGGCGCATGGCCGACTCGAGCAGCGCCTCCGGGGTCGGCTCGCCGTACTTCTCCTGAATGTCTTTCTCAAGAGAGCCGCCGTTGACGCCGATGCGGATCGGGATGTTGTAGTGGCGCGCGCAGTCGACCACGGCACGCACCCGCTCTTCGTTGCCTATGTTGCCCGGGTTGATGCGCAGGCAGTCGGCACCGTACTCGGCCACTTTCAGGGCGATACGGTAGTCGAAGTGGATGTCGGCAACGATGGGGATACGGGTCTGCTGCTTGATGAGCTTGAAGGCTTCCGCCGCTTCCATGGTGGGTACCGAGACCCGGACTATGTCGGCGCCAACCCGCTCGATCCGCCGGATCTGCTCGACAGTGGCGGCCACGTCCGTGGTCTTGGTGTTGGTCATGGTCTGCACCGTGATGGGGGCGTCGCCCCCAACCGGTACGTTACCGACCATGATCTGCCTGGATTTACGACGAATGATGGGAGATTCGTGAGCGGACATGGCGGACAGATTACTCCTGCGGCAGTGAGAGGCGAGCAGTCCGGCCGTTGTTGTAACGGCTCATGTCGATGGACTTGCCCTGATATTCGATATTGACCGCCATGGGCGCGCCAATGATGAACTTGAGCGGCTCGGGTCCTTCCAATACCAGTTGATCATTTGCCTTCTTCAGGCCGCTGAACAGTGTCTTGCCCTTGGCGTCCTTGACGTCCAGCCAGCAGTCGGCGGTGAAACTCATCTTGAGCTGAGGTGCCTTGGCGGGATCCGCGGCCGCATCATCAGCGACCGGCAGCGTCGCCACACTCGCAGAGGTCACAGTCGCCACGGCTGCACTGCTGGCCTCAACCTGCGGCGCAGTGGCCGCAGCGCCGCTCACGGTCGGCTCTGCTGCCGTAGCCATCGCATCGGAGGCAACAGGCATGAGCACAGGGTCGACCACATCCGCCGCAGAAGACAGGGTTGCCCCCTGCGGGTTGGCGGTCGCACTCATTTCAGTGGCCGCCAGAGCTTCGTCACCGGCGGAGCGGCGCGCCGTGCTCTGCCACCACCAGGCGACGGAGAGCGCGATCAACACCAGGATCACCAGCCAGGTCACCACCTTGAGCCGGCTGTCGTTGGCCTGCTGGCGCGAGCGACGGGAGAAGCTCTGCATGTCGATGTTGTCGGGTGGCGTCAGCCCCAGCTTGTCGTAGGCGGCCAGTATGGTCTCATCCGGGATGCCAACCAGCTTGGCGTAGGTACGCAGGTAGCCCCGGATAAAGGTATGGGAAGTGTGCTTGTCATACGTATCTGATTCGATCGCAGCAATCAGGGTCAGACGAAGGTGAATGCGGGACGCAACCTGTTCTCGTGTCCAGCCAAGCTGTTCACGGGCATTGCGCAGCAGCTGGCCTGGGCCTGCTGCCTGAGAGTCGTCTTGAAAATCGTGTGGCTGTTCAGTAGTCATTGGCTAAGTAACGCTTGGCTTGTTGCGAAGAGGGATATTGCCTTACCAGCTCAGTCCCGAATTGGTGAAGGAGTGCCGGTTTGTCCATGGCCTGAGCCAGCCGCAATCTCAACCAGAGACTGCTCTCGTTCTCGTCTGACGCATCGGCAAAACGAGCGAGATAGGCCTGCACATCAGGCAGCTTGCCATCTTTCATGGAAAGCTCAGCCATGTCCAGCAATAACCTTGGATTGCGGGGATTATACCCCAAGGCCAAGCGATAGTACTCGCTTGCTTTATCATTTCTGCGATTTTGCGCGGCGCAAAGTGCCGCATTTTCATAGGTATCGGCAATCTTGATGTAATTGGGTTGGCTGATCGCCTGCAGGAATGCCTTCTCCGCCTCGTCGAAGCGACCACGGTTGCACAGGAAGGCACCATAGTTGTTCATTGCGTCAGCATTGGACGGATCCATGGCGAGGGCTTTCTTGTAGCTCTCCTCGGCCGCCTTGTAATCCTCTACCTGCTGGTAGAAGTAAGCGAAGCCGATGTAGACCTGAGGGTTGTCGGGGTCGTACTGGAGGGCGCGATCAAGGTTGAACTTGGCCTGTTCGGCATTGCCCTGTCGCAAATATTGAATGCCTAAGTCCAGACGGGTCTGGGCAGCCGCCTTGAGGTCGGGACCCACTTCACGCTGGGTCGAATTCTGGCCCGCGTAAGTGGTCTCGGTAACACAGCCTGGCAGCGCGCAGAGCGCTGCCACTACGATCAATGTACGTGTATCCATTCCCTGACTATACAATGGCTTAGCAATTTAAACCATTTTGACGGAAATCCCATCCTGTTGCATCCGATTTTTCATGGTGCGTTTGGTGCGATCTATCACCTCTCCCACCAGCTGACCGCAGGCGGCGTCTATGTCGTCACCACGGGTCTTGCGGACTATGACGGTGAAGCCATATTCCATCAGTACCTTGGAGAAACGGTCGATGCGACTGTTGCTCGGCTTGCCATAGGGGTTGCCCGGGAAGGGGTTGAACGGGATCAGGTTGATCTTGCTCGGGGTATCTTTGAGCACCTTGGCCAGCTCGTGGGCATGCTGCATGTCGTCATTGATATGATCGAGCAGCACATACTCCACCGTCACGCGACCACCGTTGGCATTGGACTTGGCCAGATAACGGCGCACACCGGCGAGGAAGTCCTCGATGTTGTACTTGTCGTTGATCGGCATGATCTCGGAACGCAGCTTGTCGTTCGGCGCATGCAGTGAGATGGCCAGGGCCACGTCAATTTGATCGCCGAGGATATCCAGCGCCGGCACCACACCCGAGGTGGAGATGGTCACCCGGCGCTTGGAGATGCCGTAGCCGAAGTCATCCATCATCAGACGCATGGCCGGCACCACGTTGGCGAGGTTGAGCAGCGGCTCGCCCATGCCCATCATCACCACGTTGGTGATGGGGCGCTTGCCACCGACTATCTTGGCGGCGCGCCATACCTGGCCGATGATCTCGGACACTTTCAGGTTGCGGTTAAAACCCTGCTGGGCCGTGGAGCAGAACTTGCACGCCAGCGCACAGCCTACCTGGGAGGAGACGCACAGGGTGGCCCTGTCCTCTTCCGGGATGTAGACGGTTTCCACTTCCTGATCGCCGACCTGCAGCGCCCACTTGATGGTGCCGTCCGCGGAACGCTGTTCACGGCTCACTTGTGGCGCACGGATCTCGGCGATCGCCTTCAGGCGCTCGCGCAGTACCTTGTTGACGTTGTTCATCTGATCGAAATCATCACAACCGAAGTGATAGATCCACTTCATGATCTGATCTGCCCGGAATGGCTTCTCGCCCAGTTCGACGAAGAAGGCACGCATGGCATCCCGATCAAGATCCAGCAGGTTGGTTTTTATTTCGCTCATCAAAGGCCTCAGTCCACAAACTACATAAATTATTGGCTGACGATGTCAGGGGGCGGCATTGTACAAATAATGGGTCCGGCTTTCCAGCTGGAGAATAAGAGGATATTGATCAAAAGGCCAAAAAACAAAAGGGAGCCGAGGCTCCCTTGATCATCTCAGGGCAAGATCAGCCGCGCGGGCAGATCTCGTCGTCGGAGAAGAAGTAGGCAATTTCACGGGCGGCAGAGGCCGGGGCGTCGGAGCCGTGCACCGCGTTGCGGTCGATGCTCTCGGCGTAGCAGGCACGCAGGGTGCCGGCCAGGGCCTCTTTCGGGTTGGTCGCCCCCATGATTTCACGATGACGGCGGATGGCCTCTTCCCCTTCCAGCACCTGTACCATCACAGGGCCAGAGGTCATGAAGCTGACCAGCGCATCATAGAAAGGCTTGCCCTGGTGTTCTGCGTAGAAACCGGCGGCTTGCTCGCTGCTCAGGTGCAGCATCTTGGCGGCGATGACCTTCAGGCCAGCGCTCTCGAAGCGGTTGTAGATGGCACCGATCAGGTTTTTGCTGACAGCATCCGGTTTCACGATAGAGAAGGTACGTTCGATGGCCATTGAGATCTTTCCTTAACTACAGAGTTTTATTGTTAGAATCCATGTTCGGCGGCGATTATACGTAAACAAAAACCGAAATAACACACAAAAAAGCAACTTTTTATTAAACAAACACGTCCTTAAAACAACATCACCACTCATCTTGGCCAAGTGCAGCAGGAAAAAATTTGCGCTTGTGCACGATAGCCATGTTAAGCCTCTGAAACCCTGCCTATTGCTCACTCATCCAGCACGGTTGAAAAGGGCACCCTCAGGTGCCCTTCCTTGACCATTGTCTCTCTGCTCAGCGCGCTTCCGCCAGCAGGGTATGCGCTATTGTGCGCATGCCCAGGGTATTGGCCCCCGGCGCCCACAGGCTGTCGCCGTTGTCGCTGAAACAGGCGGCCAGATCGATATGCAACCAGCCCTGCCCCTCGCTCGCGACGAAACGGGAGAGGAAGCCCGCCGCATTGGAAGCACCACCCGGACCGCCGCCCTTGACCGGACGACTGTTGGCCGTGTCGGCATAGTGGGACGGACACTGCTGGCGATGCCAGGGCTCCAGCGGCAACGGCCAGGCCGGCTCCTGCTCCGCATCGGCGTAGACCATGGCCCGGCTCAGCAGCCCCTTGTCCAGGCCAAACAGGGCGTTGTAGCGTCCCCCCAGCGCCATCACGGCGGCGCCGGTCAAGGTGGCGGCATCTATGATGAGTGGCGCCCCGCTGTCGCTCGCCAGTTGCAGCCCATCGGCCAGCACCAGGCGCCCTTCGGCGTCGGTGTTGACGATCTCCACCGTGGTGCCGTTCTTGTAGGTGAGGATGTCACCCAGCTTGTAGGCGTGACCCGAGACCAGGTTCTCGGCGCAGCAGAGGATGAGCTTCACCCGCTTGTCGAGTCCGCGCAAAATGGCCAGCGCCAGCGCGCCCGTGACGATGGCGGCCCCGCCCATGTCGCACTTCATGGTGAGCATGCCTTCCGAGCTCTTCATGGAGTAGCCACCCGAGTCGAAGGTGATGCCCTTGCCCACCAGGGCAGCCGCCACCGGCGCCTTGGGATCGCGCCCCGGGTTGAAGTCCAGCTCCAGCAGCACGGGTTCGCGCTCGCTGCCACGGCCAACCTGATAGAGGCCGACCCAGCCAGCCTGTTGCAAGGCTTCACCTTTCAAAATGCGGTGGCTCACCTTGTCCGGCGCCAGCTCTGTGATGAAGGCCGCCGCCTCCACCGCCAGCTCCAGCGGCCCCAGCTGCTCCGGGGTAGCATTGGTCATCTCGCGCACCCAGCGCCCGCACAGCCAGCGCGCCTCCAGCTCTTCCCTGTCCTCTTCCGACGAGGTGGCCCACTGCAATTCGACCTCGGCCTTGGGCGTTTGCAGCCCCTGGGCGAAGGCCCACTGCTGTTCGCGCTCCCAATGACCGGCCAGCGCCACCTTCTGGATCCCCTGGCTGCACAGGCGACGCGCCGCCTGCTGGATATCCAGCAATGGCGTGGCGGTGACCAGATGGATCACCATGCCATCGGCGCGGTGAGAGAGCAGCGCTCCCTCCCCCCACTCGGCCGGTGCGAACTCACGGCTTAACCAGACGTTCATGCTGTCTCCTCCTGCAGCCTGCGGGCTACCGATAATGCGCAGGCCGTGGCTCTTTGCGCCGGTTGTCCCAAACCATCACCCAATTCTTGATTCAGCCAGACACTCATTGTGTCACCTCCTGCAGCCAGCGAGCGATAGTGCGCAGGCCATGGCCCTTGGCACCGGTCGCCCACAGATCGTTGCCAGATTTTTGATAGGAAGCTGCCAGATCCAGGTGCACCCAGCCCCGCCCCTCGTCACGCACGAAACGTGACAGGAAGGCGGCCGCCGTGGTGGCTCCGGCCGTACCCTCGGCGGAGGCCACGTTACCCAACTCGGCAAAGGCGGAGGTGAGCTGGCTGGCATGCCAGGGTTCCAGCGGCAGGGCCCAGGCCTTCTCCTGTTCGGCTTTGGCGGCGGCCAGGGCGCGTTGCTGCTCGGTCTCATCGAGGGCAAACACGGCGTTGTAGTCGCGACCCAGCGCCGTCTTGGCGGCGCCGGTCAGGGTGGCGGCATCGAGAATATAGGCGGCGCCACTGTCGGATGCGGCCATCAGGCCGTCGGCCAGTACCAGACGCCCTTCGGCATCTGTGTTCTGGATCTCGACCGAGATACCGTTCTTGTAGGTGAGGATGTCACCCAGCTTGAAGGCGTGGCCGGAGACCAGGTTCTCGGCGCAGCAGAGGATGAGCTTCACCCGTTTATTCAGACCGCGACTGATGGCCAGCGCCAGGGCGCCGGTCACCATGGCGGCGCCGCCCATATCGGACTTCATCGGCAGCATGTTGTCAGAGGACTTCATGGAGTAGCCACCGGAGTCGAAGGTGATGCCCTTGCCCACCAGGGCCGCCACCACGGGGGCGTTGCGATCCCCGGTCGGGTTGTAGTCCAGCTCCAGCAGCACGGGTTCGCGCTCGCTGCCACGGCCCACCGACCAGATCCCGATATGGCCGGCTTCACGCAGCGCCTCGCCAGCCGTGATACGGGCAGTCACCTGATCCCCGGCCAGACCGCGAATGAGCAACAGGGCTGATTCCGCCAGGCTCATGGGATAAATATCTTCCGGGCAACCGTTGGTCACCTCACGCACCCAGCGGCTCGCCTTGATCAGCGCATCCAGCTCGCGGGCATCAGCAACACTCTGCTCACCGAGGTCCAGCTCACGCACGCCCTTGGCGGCATAGAAGCCTTGGGCGAACGCGTAGCGGCGCTCCAGATCCCAGGCGTCACCGGCCAGCTTGACCCGCTTGATGCCGGTCGACTCGAGTCGACGGCCAGCACGCTGGATGGCACGCTGTGCATCCGGCTCCTGGCGGGCAAGGTCCAGATGGATCAGCACCTGGTCATCGTTGAAACTGAGCAGGGCGCCTTCGCCCCAATGGGCGGCGGCGGCCTGGGTGGACAACAGAACCTTCATCATGTCAGCCATCTTCGCTTGCTTCCTTTTTATTGGCACTTTCATTCATGAACAGGGAAATAACGAGCACAAAAAAGGCCGTTCCCCTCGAGGGTCACGGCCTTCACCATATCATTACTGCACCATGGGATGCTGCACGCTCAATTCACTCATGTGTAATTAAGGCGTCATCAATGGCGTTCTGAGGCGAGGTTGATGGTGTACTTGGGCAGTTCCACCACCAGATCCTCGTCCGCCAGACGGGCCTGGCAACTGAGGCGGGATTCCGGCTCCAGTCCCCATGCCTTGTCCAGCATGTCATCTTCCAGCTCATCGCTCGGCTCGAGGGAGTCGAACCCCTCCCGCACCACGCAGTGACAGGTGGTGCAGGCGCAGGACTTCTCGCAGGCGTGCTCGATCTCGATGCCGTTGCGCAGCGCCACGTCCAGAATGGTCTCGCCACTCTTGCCTTCGAGGGCGGCACCGTCCGGACAGAGCTCGGGATGGGGCAGAATAATCAGTTTTGGCATATTACACCTTGTTGACGTTTTGTCCGGTCAGCACCTTGCGGATGGAGGCATCCATCCGGCGGGCTGCAAATTCGCCACTGGCGGCGTCCGCCGCCTCGATGGCATCTTTGATTTGATTGGTTGTCCCTGTGGCGCGCATGGCCAGCAGATGGGTGATCGCACCGTCGATGGCGGCGCGCTCGGCGGCGCTCAGCAGCGCATCGCCGTCGGCGGCCAGCGCGGCGTTGAGGCTTTCGACCACACGATCGGCCTCCACCTGCTGCTCTGCCAGCATGCGGGCATCCATGTCTTGCTGGGCATTGGCGATGGAGGCGCTCAGCATGGTGAGTATGTCCTCCTCCCCCAGCCCGTAGGAGGGCTTGACCTGGATCTCGGCTTGCACGCCGGAGGATTTCTCCATGGCGCTGACCGACAGCAGACCATCCGCATCCACCTGGAAGGTGACGCGAATGTGGGCGGCGCCCGCCGCCATCGGCGGAATGCCGGTCAGGGTGAAACGGGCCAGGGAGCGGCAATCGGCCACCAGCTCGCGTTCGCCCTGCACCACGTGGATCGCCATCGCGGTCTGGCCATCTTTGAAGGTGGTGAACTCCTGGGCGCGGGCCACCGGTATGGTGGTGTTGCGCGGGATCACCTTCTCGGCCAGACCACCCATGGTCTCGAGCCCCAGGGAGAGCGGGATCACGTCCAGCAGCAGCATCTCGGCATCTGGCTTGTTGCCCACCAGGATGTCGGCCTGGATGGCGGCGCCGATGGCCACCACCTTGTCCGGGTCGATACTGGTCAGCGGCGGACGCTGGAAGAAATCGCCCACCAGCTCGCGCACCAGCGGAACACGGGTGGAACCACCGACCATCACCACTTCCAGCACTTCCACCTGCTCCAGGCCCGCATCGCGCAGGGCGCGGCGGCAAGCCAGCAGGGTGCGCTTGACCAGCGGCATGATGAGCTCATCAAACTGGCTGCGGCTCACCTCTCCCTGCCAGCCGGCAAAGGCACAGGGCACCCGATCGGCATCGGTCAGGCCGTGTTTGACGGCGGCGGCCACGTCCAGCAGCTCGCGCTGGGTACGGGCGTCGAGCTGGCCTTCAAGGCCAGCTTGCGCCTTGATCCAGTCCGCCAGCAGGTGATCGAAATCATCGCCGCCGAGGGCGGAGTCGCCACCGGTGGCCATCACCTCGAACACGCCGCGGTGCAACCGCAGGATGGAGATGTCGAAGGTACCGCCACCGAGGTCATAAACCGCTATCACCCCTTCCTGACCGGAGTCTAGGCCGTAGGCAATGGCGGCCGCGGTCGGCTCGTTGAGCAGGCGCAGCACGTGCAGACCGGCCAGACGGGCCGCGTCCTTGGTGCCCTGACGCTGGGCGTCATCGAAATAGGCGGGCACGGTAATGACAACGCCATCCAGCTCGCCGCCCAGTGCGGCGGCGCCCCGCTCGGCCAGTTTCTTCAAGATTTCGGCTGAGACCTGCACCGGGTTGACCAGCCCCTGACGGGTCTGCAACTGGGGCATGCCGTTGTCGGCGGCCACGAACTCATAAGGCTGCTGGCGGGTATCGATATCGGCCAGCGCCTTGCCCATCATCCGCTTGGCGGAGACGATGGTGTTGTGCGGATCGAGGGCCGCCTCGCGCTTGGCGTCGAAGCCGACCCGGATCGCATCAGCCTGACCATTGTCGAACTGATAGTGCACCACGGACGGCAGCAGATCGCGTCCCTGCTCGTCGCAGAGAGTATCGGCGTGGCCGCTGCGAACCGCAGCAACGAGAGAGTTGGTGGTGCCAAGATCGATGCCAACGGCACGTTTATGCTGATGAGGTGCGGCGCTCTGGCCGGGCTCGGCGATTTGCAGTAATGCCATGGGTAATCAAAATTCCAGCGTTAAAGGATCAAGACTCGAACAGCGAGTCTTCGAATCGTTCCAGCTCTTCGAGGAGCTTGTCGACAAACTTGAGTTTGCGAACGCAATCAGCCGCGCTCACATCATCGCCAGCGGCGAGATCCTGCGTCAGACGTTGCATCAACAACTGGTGATCATGCCTGATTTCGTGGCGAAAATCCTTGATGGCGCGCTCAGGCTCGGGCTCCCCTTTCAGGTCGGCCAGCCGCTCGCGCCACTCCAGTTGCTGCATCAGGAAGGTAGTGTCTTGCAGGGTTTGCTGCTCGCCACGAAGTTCGGTGCCGCGCAGGGAGAGCAGATACTCGGCTCGGCGCAGGGGCGCCTTGAGGGTCGTGAAGGCATCGTTGATCTGGGCGGCACGTTGCACCGCAACCAGCTGCTCCCGCTCGGGAGCCGTGGCAAAACGATCGGGGTGGAACTGGGTTTGCAACTGACGGTAGGTGTCCGCCAGCTGACGGGTATCGAGCTCGAAGCCTTCAACCAGCCCAAACAGCTCGAAATGATTCATGCAAGCCTCTTAGACACGTTCGCCATCACCACACTCGCCCTTGGCGCTGGCGATGTTGAACTGGCCGTTTCCGGCCAGTTCAAGCGGCAAGACATGCCGTGCGTCAAATCGGTTAGACACTGAAACTTTCGCCACAACCACACTCGCCCTTGGCGTTGGGGTTGTTGAACTGGAAGCCCTCGTTGAGCCCCTCCTTGACGAAGTCCAGCTCGGTGCCATCCAGATGGATCAGGCTCTTGGCATCGACGATGACTTTGACACCGTTTTGCTCAAACACCTGATCTTCATCCGCCAGCTCATCGACAAACTCGAGCACATAGGCAAGACCCGAACAGCCGGTGGTCTTGACGCCGAGGCGCAGGCCAATGCCCTTGCCCCGGTTGGTCAGAAAAGAGGAAACCCGTGCCGCTGCGGCATCTGTCATGGTAATGGCCATACTGCGCTCCTGACCTTAGAGACCTTTCTTCTGCTTGTAATCGGCGATGGCGGCCTTGATGGCGTCCTCAGCCAGAATGGAGCAGTGGATCTTCACCGGCGGCAGGGCCAGCTCTTCGGCGATGTCGGTGTTCTTGATGCCGGCGGCTTCGTCCAGGGTCTTGCCCTTGACCCACTCGGTCACCAGGGAGCTGGAGGCAATGGCGGAACCACAGCCATAGGTCTTGAACTTGGCATCTTCGATGATGCCGTCGTCGCTGATCTTCAACTGCAGCTTCATCACGTCGCCACAAGCCGGAGCGCCAACCATGCCGGTCGCAATGTTGGGATCGTTCTTGTCAAAGCCACCTACGTTGCGGGGATTCTCGTAGTGGTCGATTACTTTTTCACTGTAAGCCATATCTAACTCCTGCTAATTCCGTTGATCACTGATCCTGTGGATCAGTGATGAGCCCATTCGACCGTGTTCAGATCGACGCCGTCTTTGTACATCTCCCACAGGGGAGACATCTCGCGCAGACGACCGATGGAGTCACGGATAAGCTTGATTGCGTAATCAATCTCTTCTTCTGTGGTGAAGCGACCCAGACTGAAACGGATGGAGCTGTGCGCCAGCTCGTCGTTCAGACCCAGTGCACGCAGCACATAGGAGGGCTCCAGGCTGGCCGAGGTACAGGCAGAGCCGGAAGAGACCGCCAGATCCTTCAGCGCCATGATGAGGGATTCCCCTTCCACATAGGCGAAGCTGACGTTCAGGTTGCCCGGCACACGCTGTTCAAGGTCACCGTTGATGTAAACGGCTTCGATGTCCTTGATGCCATCCCACAGACGCTGACGCAGGGCCATGATGCGTTGACCTTCACTCACCATCTCTTCCCTGGCGATGCGGAAGGCTTCGCCCATGCCGACGATCTGGTGGGTCGGCAGGGTGCCGGAACGCATGCCGCGCTCATGACCGCCACCGTGCATCTGGGCTTCCAGACGAACGCGGGGCTTGCGGCGCACGTAGAGGGCACCTATGCCTTTGGGGCCGTATACCTTGTGGGCGGACATGGAGAGCAGATCCACTTTCAGGGCTTCCACATCCACCGGGATCTTGCCCACGCTCTGGACAGCGTCCACGTGCAGCAGGATCTTGCGGGAGCGGCACAGATCGCCGATGGCGGCAATGTTCTGCACCACGCCGATCTCGTTGTTCACATGCATGATGCTGACCAGAATGGTGTCATCACGCAGGGCACCTTCGATCTGCTCCAGAGTGAACAGGCCGTTCGGCATCGGCTCGAGGTAGGTCACCTCATAGCCTTCACGCTCCAGCTGGCGGCAAGTATCGAGTACTGCCTTGTGCTCTGTCTTGGAGGTGATGATGTGTTTGCCCTTGCCAGCATAGAAATGGGCAACGCCCTTGATGGCCAGGTTGTTGGATTCTGTCGCGCCGGAGGTGAAGACGATCTCGCGCGGGTCGGCACCGATCAGCTCTGCCACTTGATTACGGGCCAGGTCTACCGCCTCTTCGGCTTGCCAGCCAAAGCGGTGGGAACGGGATGCTGGATTGCCGAACAGGCCATCCATGGTGAGACACTGCATCATTTTTTCTGCGACACGCGGGTCCACCGGACAGGTTGCCGAATAATCAAGGTAAATAGGCAGTTTCATGTTTTTCTCCGTTACAGCCAGGGTCACACATCGACCGACTGTGGAAAGCACGTTTGTTTATAGTTGGACTTTCAAGCTCACATCGCCGCGTTCTGCCCGATCAACCAGGGACAACACGGTTTTCATTTGTTCGTCTTGCTTGCCGGCGATCCGGCGCACATCCGCCTGACCCACCAGCTCTGCCAGGGTGATATCTCCCAGGAAACTGGAAATGCGCTCGCTGAGATCACGCCACAGGGAGTGAGTGAGGCACTGGGTGCCGCCGTGGCAGCCGCCTTTGCCGAGGCACTTGGTGGCATCCACCGATTCGTCGACCGCGGTGATCACCTGACCGACCGAGATGGCGTCAGGGGCCAGACCGAGGCGATAACCGCCACCCGGGCCACGTACGCTGCTCACCAGACCATGCTTGCGCAGGCGAGCAAACAGTTGCTCCAGATAGGACAAGGAGATGCCCTGGCGTTCTGAAATATCAGCCAGGGGCACGGGCCCCTGCTCTGCATGCAACGCCACGTCGAGCATGGCAGTCACAGCGTAACGTCCTTTTGAGGTCAGTCTCATATGCCTTACCGTCTTGCGAACCAATCAATATGGGCATATGGTCACATACCCGACTAAAACAGTCAAGTATATGGTTGAGTAAACCAGTCAGGTTTAATCCTGCGGTTTTGGCTTCTGTACCGAGGTCAAAATGCCGCGCAGAATGTTGAGTTCCACCGTTTCAGGACGGGCTCGATTGAACAGGCGACGTAGCTTGCTCATCACCTGCCCCGGATGATCATCGGCGATGAAACCCGTCTTGAGCAGGGTCTGCTCCAAGTGCTGATAGAAACCTTCCAGCTGATCGGCACTGGGATAATCCGCCTCGCTCTCCACCTCGGGAGCCTGATCCTGCAACCAGTGCATCCGCACTTCGTAACAGATGGTCTGCACCGCCATGGCCAGATTGAGGGAGCTGTATTCGGGGTTGGCCGCAATGGCCACGTGGTAGTGGCACTTCTGCAGCTCGTCGTTGGTGAGGCCGGTGCGTTCACGACCAAACACCAGAGCCACCGGATGCTTCACGCCCTCCACCACCGCCTTCTCCCCCGCTTCGCGAGGATCCAGCATGGGCCAGCTCAGGGTCCGGGAACGGGCGCTGGTGCCTATGACCAGACCACAATCGGCAATGGCTTCATCCAGCGTCGAGACGATACGGGCATTGGCCAGGACATCGCTGGCCCCTGCCGCCAGGGCCATGGCGTTGTCATCTGGCAGGGTCTGCGGATCAACCAACACCAGTTGAGTCAGTCCCATGGTCTTCATGGCGCGCGCCGCAGAGCCCATGTTGCCGGTGTGAGAAGTGTTTACCAACACGATACGAATCTGATCCAACATGCCCAGTCAATCTTCAGTCAAAAATGGCGCGCAATTGTAACATAGCCAATCGCTATTTTGGCACCGTAAAAGGCGCGCCATTTCACAACAAAACCATCATTGTGTAGAACAAAGCATCATGAGCGGAGGCTGACCGCAGGCTAAACTTGGAGGATGAGTGGATCTAGGAGCGGAGGCAACATGTGCCCACGCTGGCTTTATGAGAGGTTACCAGTCTGCTATCTGCTGACCGCGGTCGGCACGCTCACGCTTACCCAGACCCCCTTGCTCTGGCTGGCGGGCAGCCTGTTGTTTGTCGCAGGCGCCGTCATCTGGATGATGCGCTCCAGCTATCGGCGCACCGATCTGGTCATCTTTCCGACCAAACGCTGGTTTCAGCCGGAGTGGCTGTACGAGGCGCAGCCCTTCGTCTGGCTGGCGCTGGGCCTGTTGCTCTCCCGCCTCCCCAACGCCACTGCCCTGCTGGCCTTGCTCCCTTGCGTCTGGGCCTGCCGCTGCCTGTGGGCGCGCAGTCACTACCGCCACCATGCCGGTGGCCTGGCATCACACCTGAGACGGGACCCCGCCCGTCGGCGCAGAGTGCGGCTCCTGCGCTGACGCGGTCCGTGCCCGTTCGATGAAGGTGGCAAGATCCATCAGCGGGTAGCGCATCAGGCTCGGCAAGCCAGCCAGATCCAGGCTGTCCATCAGGTTCTTCACCTCCAGTCCCAGCTCGGTATCCCCTTCAATCTTCAGCTTGCGCTGAAAGAAGAGGGAATCGGGATCTTCCTTACGACCGGCGATCAGTATGAGGTCGTTGGTGGTGCCACTGAAGCAGACATCCGCCCGCTCACAATCGCGGGCCACCACCAGTTTTCCATCCTGTTCGCTGATGAACCAGCACAGCTCGAGATCCGATACCTCGACCTTGAGCCATTTGCCGGCCAAAAATTCGAAGTCACCATCCTGGATGGCTTCCTTGAACACCCGCGCCAGCAGGCGCTCCATCAGGTTCTGCTGCAGCGCAAACGGCACCAGCTTGAGGGGGCGGCGCAGAAAGCGGGGAGCCTGTTCGACCAGGCGACATTGCAGTTGTTGAAACACGATAAACTCCCAGTTTTTTGCGCATTCAAACACAGGGCCACGCTCTGGATCCTGTTGGAAATCAAACTTGTGCCGACTTACCTCAAGAAGGGTAAAGCCACACAAAGCTGCCTCAGGTCAAAAAGTGGGAAGGCATCGATGAATACAATCGGGCCACTTTTGCATTTTTTGCCCTCTCGGAGCGTACCCGATGGAATTACTCTGTCCGGCAGGCAGTTTGCCGGCACTGAAAACAGCCGTGGATAACGGGGCCGATGCGGTTTACATCGGTTTCAAGGATGACACCAATGCCCGCCACTTTGCCGGTCTCAACTTCACCGACAGCAAGCTGGAAAAGGCGGTGGACTACGTGCACCAGCATGGCCGCAAGCTGCACATCGCCATCAATACCTTCGCCCACCCGGGCTCGGATGCCAGATGGAAGCAGGCTGTGGACAGGGGTGTGGCGCTCGGTGCCGACGCCCTGATCATCGCCGATCTCGCCGTGCTCGATTACGCCAGTCGCCATCATCCGGACATGGAGCTGCACGTCTCGGTGCAGGCCAGCGCCACCAATGCCGCCGCCATCCGCTTCTATCAGCAGCATTTCAACGTCGGCCGGGTGGTGTTGCCACGGGTGCTCTCCATGCATCAGGTCAGACAGCTGGCCCGCGAGACCGATGTCGGTCTCGAGGTGTTCGCCTTTGGCAGCCTCTGCATCATGGCCGAGGGGCGCTGCTATCTCTCCTCCTACATGACAGGCGAGAGTCCCAATACCGTGGGTGCCTGCTCACCAGCCAAGTTTGTGCGCTGGGAGGAGACGCCGACTGGCCTCGAGTCCCGCCTCAACGAAGTGCTGATAGACCGCTACGGCCCGGGTGAAAACGCCGGTTACCCAACCCTGTGCAAGGGCCGCTTCGAGGTGGATGGCCAGACCTACCACGCCCTGGAGGAGCCGACCAGCCTCAACACGCTCGGCCTCTTGCCCGAGCTGTTCCAGACCGGGATCCAGTCGGTCAAGATCGAGGGGCGCCAGCGCAGTCCCGCCTACGTGGAGCAGGTCACCCGGGTCTGGCGCGCGGCCATCGATGCCTACCAGGCCAATCCCGAAGGCTATAGCGTCAAGGCCGAGTGGGATGCCCAGCTCGCCCGCGTCTCCGAGGGGAGTCAGACTACCCTGGGTGCCTATCATCGTCAGTGGCAATAAAGGAGCTCAACCACATGCAATTCTCTCTCGGGCCTCTGCTCTTCTACTGGCCCAAGGCCGACACCCAGGCCTTCTACGACGCCGCAGCGCAGAGCCAGGCGGACATCATCTATCTGGGGGAAACCGTCTGCAGCAAGCGCCGCGAACTGAAAGTAGATGACTGGATTACCCTCGCCCGCCAGGTGGCGACCTCGGGCAAGCAGGTGGTGCTCTCCACCCTGGCGCTGATCTCGGCCCCCTCGGAGCTCAAGGAGGTGAAGCGGCTGGTCGACAATGGCGATCTCATGGTCGAAGCCAACGATCTCGGCACGGTGCAACTTGCCAGGGAGGCGGGGCTCCCGTTTGTCTGCGGCCCGGCCATCAACGCCTACAACGCCGATGTGCTGCGCATGCTGCTCAAGCAGGGGATGACACGCTGGGTGATGCCGGTGGAGCTGTCGCGCGACTGGCTGGTGCTGCTCAATCAGGATCTGGGCAGCGCTCGCCAGCAGTTCGAGGTGGAGGTGTTTGCCTACGGTCACCTGCCGCTCGCCTACTCGGCGCGCTGCTTCACCGCCCGCTCCCTCGACAAGCCCAAGGACAACTGCGAACTCGCCTGCATCCACTACCCCACAGGCCGGCTGGCCAGCAGCCGCGAGGGGCAGAAGGTGTTCAACCTCAACGGTATCCAGACCCAGTCCGGCTACTGCTACAACCTGGGCAACGAGCTCAAAACGATGGAGGGTCTGGTGGACGTGGTGCGCCTCTCTCCCGAAGGGATGGAGGCACTGGATATGCTGGCCAGCTTCAAGGCCAATGTGCAGGGTCAGGCTCCTCTCCCCCTGCAGCAGGAGCGGGACTGCAACGGTTACTGGCGCCAGATCCCCGGCATGAGCCTAGTGGAGTAACACCACACCCATGCCAGAGCGCAGACAGGCCTGGGCGCGGTTGCCCCGGTTACTATTACCAAATATCCCCGGCATAAGCCTGGTGGAATAACGCGGCAATGCAGACAACAATCGGGCCTGGTCGCGGCAGCTACGGCGGCTGTTGCCAGATATCCCCGGCATGAGCCTGGTGGAATAACACCACTCCCATGCCAGAGCGCAGACAGCAAAAAGGCCTCATTGTGAGGCCTTTTTTACATCGCGAGAGCCTGCAATCAGGAGGCCTGCTTGCTGCTCTTGCCCTGTGCGCTCTGGGCACCCGGCGGCAAGGGTTTGCGCGCCATCAGCTCCAGCTCGAGCAGGGCATATCTGTGCTCGATGAAGTCGTACACGTTGTTGGCGAGTGCCAGCTTGAAGTAGCTGATGGCTTCCTTGCGGTTGCCCTTGGCCAGTTCAAACTTGCCGAGGTAGAAGTAGGTTTCACACAGGCGCTCGGCAAGCTCCCGGTTGTCCTTCACCCCTTTCACCACGTTGCCCATCAACTGGGTCGCATTGAGCTCGCCTGTGTAGAGGCGAACCAGATCCCAGTTCCAGGCGTCATCGTCATATTTGTTGAGACGCTCGCGCATCCGGCCCATGGCGGCCGGCGCATTGAGCTTCTGCTCAGCCAGGTAGAGCCAGATCACCCGATAGGGATCTTCCGGCTGCGCTTCATAGAAGCGTTTCATATCGGCTGCGGCCAGCTCGGGACGATTGCCGTAATAGAGCGCTATGCCACGGTTGAGATAGGCATAGTCATAATCGGGAGCCAGCTCGAGGGCGGAATCAAATGCCTCGTAGGCTTCGTCATAATTCTGCTGCTGCACCAGATAGACGCCGATGAAGTTGTAGGCCTCGGCAAAATCCGGTTTCTCCCGCAAGGCCCGGTTGAAATCCAGCCTCGCCAGGGAGCGCAAGCCGACCCGGTCAAACACCACGGCACGCTCATAAAACAGTTCAGCCCGCTGCTCTGTGGTCAATTCCATCTCACCGAGCATCTGCCCGAGTCGCGCCAACGCCAACTCGCTCTGGTAAGAGACCTGCAGGGGGGTCGCCAATACCAGTGAAGCGGGTTGCGGCTTGGGAACTTGAGGCGCTTCAACCTGACTGCTACTGCTGCAACCCCACATGGGGAGCAGCAACAGGATACCAAGGAGGTATCCAATCCCTTTCCTGACGTTCAATGAACACTCCGACGCTTACGCTTGACCCCGCATATGGTAAAGGTCAACCGACACTTTGTCATGTGGCTGATCCTCTCTCCCTCAAATAAATCAGGATTCGACAGGGTATCCGGCATCACACCAGCCCCGAAAGCCACCATCTACGCTGACAACCTGGCTATAACCCATCTTCTGCAGGTTATCCGCCACCAGGATGGAGCGAAATCCCCCACCACAATAGAGGTAGAGCTCGGTGGCCGGATCCGGATAGCGAGTCTCTATGTCGCGCTCGATCACGCCACGGCCGAGATAGCTCGCCCCCGGCAGATGACCCCTTGCCCACTCGCTCTCTTCGCGCACGTCGATCAGATGAAAGGCGCGCCCCTCATCCTGCCAGCGTTTGATCTGATGCACATCTGTCTCTTGCACCTGGGGGCGAACGGCCTCTACCAGAGCCAGAAAACGGGGATTGTGTTGCATGGCTTGCTCCTTGCCTTGGATGATAGGAGATGGGTAACGGGGAGCATAATGACTCACCCGGGCCATAAGAGAAAGGGCGCCTCGCGGCGCCCTTGTCGTTTACGGCAGGATCTCTTGCTGATCCGCGCCCTCTTTTTCCACCTGGGTCGGCAGCATGTGCTCCCGCTTGACCCCGAAGAACATGGCTGAGGCACTCGCCACATAGATGGAGGAGTAAGTCCCGAAGGCCACCCCGATCACCATGGCGATGGCAAAACCGTGGATCAGCGGACCGCCCTTCAGCAGCAGCGCCACCACCACCACGAAGGTCAACCCCGAGGTGATGATGGTCCGGCTCAGGGTCTCGGTCATGGAAAGATCCATGATTTCGCTGGTATTTCCCTTGCGCACCTTGCGAAAGTTCTCCCGCAGCCGGTCGAACACCACTATGGTATCGTTCAGGGAGTAACCCACCAGCGTCATCAAGGCCGCCAGCACGGTCAAGTCAAACTCGTACTGGAAGTAGGCGAAGATGCCGAGGGTGATGATGACATCGTGCGCCAGGGAAAGTATGCCCCCCATGGCCAGACGCCATTCGAAGCGCACCGCCACGTAGATCAGGATACAGATGATGGAGGCCAGCATGGCCAGGGCACCGTCGGTCGCCAGCTCGTCACCCACCGAGGGGCCGACGAATTCGACGCGCTTGAGCACGGCGCTCTGATCGATCAACTTGGCTGCAGCCAGCACTTCATTACCCTGCTGCTCCACCTTGACCCCCTCTTTCGGGGTCATGCGCACCAGCACGTCACGGCTGGAGCCGAAGAATTGCAGGGTCGCCCCTTCAATCTTCTGCTGATCCAGCGCCTCGTGCATCTTGTCCAGGCTCACCGATTGCTGGAATCCCACCTCTATGGTGGTACCACCGGTGAAGTCCAGACCCCAGTTCAGACCCCGATCGAACAGGCAGAACAGGGCGAGTATCGTCAGCAGGGCAGAGAACACCATTCCCGACTTGGCGAAGCGCATGAAGGGAATGGGCTTTTCAAAATGTAGAATCTGAAACATGTCTCTTCCTTAGATCGGCAGCTTGTCGATGCGCCGTCCACCCCAGGCCAGGTTGATGATGGCGCGGGATACAGTAATGGCCGTAAACATGGAGGCACTCAGACCAATGCCCAGCGTCAGGGCGAAGCCCTTGATGGCGCCGGTGCCGATACCGAACAGGATCACGCAGGTGATGAGCGAGGTGACGTTGGAGTCGGCGATGGTCGAGAAGGCGCGGTCGAAGCCCAGATGGATGGCTTGCTGCACCCCGCGACCGTTGCGGATCTCTTCACGAATACGCTCGTAGATCAGCACGTTGGCATCCACCGCCATCCCTAAGGTCAGGACGATACCGGCGATGCCCGGCAGTGTCATGGTGGCCCCGGGGATCATAGACATGATGCCGACGATCAGCACCAGGTTCATGGTGAGCGCCAGGTTGGCCACCCAGCCGAATGCACGGTAATAGATCCCCATGAACAGCACGATCACCAGCATGGCCCAGCCGATGGCTTCCATACCGCTGTCGATGTTCTGCTGACCCAGGCTCGGGCCTATGGTGCGTTCTTCGACGATCTGGATCGGGGCTATCAGGGCACCGGCACGCAACAGCAGCGCCAGGTTGTGGGCTTCGTTGGCGTTGTCGATACCCGTGATGCGGAACTGGCTGCCAAGACGCGACTGGATGGTGGCGACGTTGATCACCTCCTCCTGCTTGCGGAACTTGCGCTTGCCATCCGGACCCGGCTGACCGACCGGCTTGTATTCGATGAAGACGGTGGCCATGCCCTTACCAACGTTGTCCTTGGTAAAGTTGGCCATCTTGTTGCCACCCTGGCCATCGAGCTTGATGTTGACCTGGGGACGGCTGTATTCGTCGAAACCGGACTGGGCACCCACTATGTGGTCACCGGTCAGTATGATGCGCTTTTGCAGCACCACCGGGCGACCGTTGCGATCGTTGTACACCTTGGAGCTCGGTGGCACCCGGCCATCGGCGGCAGCCTGGATGTCGGCAGTCTCATCGACCATGTGGAATTCCAGGGTCGCGGTCGCGCCCAGGATCTCCTTGGCACGGGCCGTGTCCTGAATACCGGGCAGCTCCACCACGATGCGCTCGGCACCCTGCTGTTGTACCAGCGGCTCGGCCACACCCAGCTCGTTCACCCGGTTGCGGATGATGGTGATGTTCTGCTCGAGGGCGTATTTCTTCACTTCCTTGATCTTGGCTTCACTCAGACCCGCCAGCAGGATGAACTCATCCCCCTTCTGTTCTGTGGTGAAGGTCAGATCAGGGTTCTGACGACGCAGGTGAGAGACCGCCTTGGCCTGATCCGCTTCATCGCGGAACAGCACCTGTACCTGATCACCGGCCCGACGCACGCCGGAATAACGGATCTTCTGGGTACGCAGCTCGGCGCGGAAATCCTGCACCATCTGCTCTTGCTGCTTGGTCAGCGCCTCGGCCATGTCCACTTCCATCAGGAAGTGCACACCGCCGCGCAGGTCAAGACCCAGCTTGAGCGGGTTGGCACCGATGGCTTCGAGCCAGGCAGGCGTGGAGGGTGCCAGGTTGAGAGCGGTAATGAAGTTGTCGCCCAGCTTGTTGGCGACGACGTCGCGCGCCTTGAGCTGTTCTTCGGTGTTCTTGAAACGGATCAGAATGAAACCGTGCTCGAACGCAGCATGCTTGACCGGGATCTGAGCCGCATCCAGCGTCTCTTTCACCAGATCAAGCGTCTCTAGCTTGACTTCGGCACCCCGGCTGGCAGAGATCTGCAAGGCCGGGTCTTCGCCGTAAAGATTGGGGGCTGCATATAGAAAACCGATGGCGATCACGAAGACCACCATCAGGTATTTCCACAGCGGATAGCGATTTAACACGCTGTGCTCCTCGGGAGATTAAAGGGACTGAATAGAACCCTTGGGCAGAACGGCAGAGACGAAATCACGTTTGATGGTGACTTGAGTCTGATCATTCAGGGCCAGCACAATGTATTCGCTATCAGCGGACACCTTGGCAATCTTGCCGACCAGGCCACCGGAAGTGAGCACTTCATCACCCTTGGAGAGGGAGCTCATCAGATCACGATGAGTCTTGGCGCGCTTGGCCTGGGGACGATAGATCATGAAGTAGAAAATAAGGCCGAACACGGCCAGCATGATGATCATTTCCATACCACCACCCTGTGCACCCGGAACTGCGCCTTCTGCATACGCCTTGGAGATAATGCTCATTTAACAACCTCTTATTGATGTAGATTTGAGAACTGTCTTATATATCGTTGTTATTTCACGTCATTTTCAGCTAACGGAGGCACAGGCTTCCCTTGCCGACGGTAAAACTCAGCTACAAAGTCGTCTAATTTACCCTGCTCGATCGCGTCCCGCAAACCCTGCATCACACGCTGGTAATAACGCAGGTTGTGAATGGTGTTCAGACGGGCACCGAGGATCTCGTTGCACTTGTCCAGATGGTACAAATAGCTGCGGGTGTAGTTCTTGCAGGTGTAGCAATCGCAGTCCGCATCCAGGGTACTGGTGTCCTCGCGATACTTGGCGTTGCGGATCTTGACCACACCATCTGTGGTGAACAGATGGCCGTTGCGGGCATTGCGGGTCGGCATCACGCAGTCGAACATGTCGACCCCGCGGCGCACCCCTTCCACCAAGTCTTCCGGCTTGCCCACGCCCATCAGGTAACGCGGCTTGTCGGCCGGAATTTTCGGGCAGACGTGCTCGAGGATCCTGTGCATGTCTTCCTTGGGCTCACCCACCGCCAGACCGCCGACCGCATAACCGTCGAAGCCGATCTCCAGCAGACCGTTGAGGGAGACATCCCGCAGCTCTTCATACACGGAGCCCTGAATGATGCCGAACAGGGCATTCTTGTTGCCCAGGGCATCAAACTTGTCGCGCGAGCGCTTGCCCCAGCGCAGGGACATCTCCATGGACTTGCGCGCCTCTTCGTACGTGGCCGGATACGGGGTGCACTCGTCGAAGATCATCACGATGTCGGAGCCCAGATCGTACTGGATCTCCATGGATTTCTCGGGGTCGAGGAAGATCTTCTCGCCGTTGATGGGGTGACGGAAGTGCACGCCCGCCTCGGTGATCTTGCGAATGTGCCCCAGGCTGAACACCTGGAAACCACCCGAGTCGGTCAGGATCGGGCCCTGCCAGTTCATGAAGTCATGCAGATCGCCGTGGGCGCGCATCACTTCCTGCCCCGGCCGCAGCCAGAGGTGGAAGGTGTTGCCAAGCAGGATCTGGGCACCTGTCTCACGTACCTCTTCCGGGGTCATCCCCTTGACGGTGCCATAGGTACCGACCGGCATAAAGGCTGGGGTCTGCACTGTGCCGCGCTCGAATACCAACTGGCCGCGACGGGCACGGCCGTCGGTGGTTTTCAGTTCAAATTTCATTGCTACCTCGTTGCGTCAGAGAAACAGTCTGACAATAGAGAGCCCGAAGGCCCGGTATAAAGGGCGAGGCTTATGCCACCGCCCGGCGACGGGTGACGAACATGGCGTCCCCGTAGCTGAAGAAACGGTACTGCTCGGTCACGGCCGCCTGATAGGCCGCCATCACGTGATCGTACCCGGCGAAGGCGCTGACCAGCATGATCAGGGTCGACTCCGGCAGATGGAAGTTGGTCACCATGGCATCGACCACCTGGAACTGGTAGCCGGGGAAGATGAAGATGTCGGTGTCGCTGAAAAACGGCGCCAGCGGCTTGCCCTGAGCCAGGCTCACCTTGGCGGCGCTCTCGAGCGAGCGTACCGAGGTGGTGCCCACCGCAATCACCCGGCCACCGCGGGCGCGCGTTGCGGCTATGGCCTCCACCACCTCCTGCGGCACTTCGGCATATTCCGAGTGCATGTGGTGATCTTCAATCTTGTCCACCCGCACCGGCTGGAAGGTCCCCGCTCCTACATGCAGGGTGACGAAGGCCGTTTCAACCCCCTTGGCACGGATCTTTGCCAGCAGCGGTTCATCGAAGTGCAGGCCGGCGGTCGGCGCCGCCACGGCGCCCGGCTTCTGGTTGTAAACGGTCTGGTAGCGCTCCTTGTCGGCATCCTCATCGGGCCTGTCGATATAGGGCGGCAGCGGCATGTGGCCTATGGCTTCCAAAATCTCCAGCACGGGGCGGGGGTCCTGGAAATGGATCTCGAACAGGGCATCGTGGCGGGCCCGCATCTCGGCTTCGACTTTCTCACCGTCGGGCCCACCATCCAGAATGAGACGGGTGCCGGGCTTGGGCGATTTGGAAGAGCGCACGTGGGCCAGCACGCTGTGTTCGTCCAGGATGCGCTCCACCAGCACCTCCAGCTTGCCGCCGCTGGCCTTCTGGCCAAACATGCGCGCCGGAATGACACGGGTGTTGTTGAATACCAGCAGATCGCCGGGGTTGAGCTGGTCCAGCACGTCCACAAATTGACCATGGCGCAGGGCGCCGCTTTGACCATCGAGCTGCAACAGGCGGCTGGCGGTACGCTCTGCCATCGGATAGCGGGCAATCAGCTCGTCTGGCAGATCAAAATGAAAATCGGATACTTGCATCTTTCACCTCGGGGGAATCGGCGGCTAGTCTAGTTATCCCCCTCTTCCAAGGCAACCCAAAAGACCAAAAACCCAAGAGAGACAAGGGATAGCGAGCAATTATGTGAAGCAGGGCCAGTTAAAAAACCTTTAAGGTTTTGTATTGACCCTGATCATGTTTTGCCTGTGGGGGCTGGGCTAGGGTGAAAGCAGATACACAAGGAGGCCCACCATGATGACCTTATCCGAGATCATGACAGAACATCCCTTCACACTGGGTCCGGAAAACAGCGTCAAACAGGCGATGGACCTGATGCAGCAGGAGCGGATCCGCCACATCCCCATCGTCGACGAGCACCATCACCTGCTGGGTCTGGTCACCCTCACCGACATCCTGGCCACCCGCGAGTCCAAGCTGCTGCTCATCAACCCTGAGCGGGAAGCGGAATTCACCGACAGCGTCCAGCTCGACGAGATCATGACCCGCCAGGTGGCAAGCGTGGATCCCCACGCCGGCATCAAGGAGGCGGCGCTCTACCTGCAGCGCCACAGATATGGCTGCCTGCCGGTGCTCAAGGGACGCAAGCTGGTGGGCATAGTCACGGAGTCGGATTTCATTGCGGTTGCCATCAACCTGCTCGAACTGATGGAAGAACAGGAGCCGCCCGGCGATTTCTGATCTTTACAACCTGTAATAAAATTACAATAAAAGCGTTTTCAGCACATGAAATCGGCAATAATGCTGAAAGACTTTCATTTTGATTGAAAATTTACATCACAACCTTGCTTTGTGATCTGCATCACACTATTATTTCCCCCATGCAATAGTTGCCGAGGGGGAGACGAGGGATTGTGCACCCAGCCTCTTCCTCTCATATGTCTGCAAGTTTGCACACCCCGTAGTTAGTCTTTGCTGTAAAGCTTTTGTTTATATAGCCATTCCTTGTTTGATGACCCGGCCTTGTCCTTACGACAGCGCCGGGATTTTTTTTATCTGCACCCTCCTGCCCTGCCCCGGGCCCCCCTCTTTTTGCGTGTTTCGCCCAGTACGTCACTGCCACGCCCCGTCACCCCCGAGAAAGCTGCCCATTCGCCCCTTGAAAAAACCAAGAGCCGCACAGATGTTGAATCTCGACAAGGGGTTACCTCTGCATGTCAGAAATATTCATGTTAGGTACAGCAGCGGTAGGTTATCTAATAGATAGATTGAAGTGATTCAAAATTGCGGCTTTAACCGATTAGGAGAAGCCACTATGATGAATCCATCGAACGTTAAACGCCTGGTCCGGACAGACTCTTCAACACCAGACAGGCATATGTACATCACCAAGGAGCTAATACATGTCTACCTACATCAACACTGAAATCAAGCCGTTCAACGCCACCGCCTACCACAATGGCAAATTCGTTCAGGTGTCTGACGCAGACCTGAAAGGCAAGTGGTCCGTGGTGTTCTTCTACCCGGCTGACTTCACCTTCGTTTGCCCGACCGAGCTGGGTGACCTGGCTGACAACTACGCCGAATTCAAGAAGCTGGGCGTCGAGATCTACTCCGTCTCCACCGACACCCACTTCACCCACAAGGCGTGGCACGACACCTCCGACACCATCCAGAAGATCCAGTATCCGATGATTGGTGACCCGACTGGCGCCATCACCCGCAACTTCGGCGTCATGATCGAAGAAGCCGGTCTGGCTGACCGCGGCACCTTCGTCATCGACCCGCAGGGCATCATCCAGATCGTTGAAATCAACGCTGGCGGCATCGGCCGTGACGCCCTGGAACTGCTGCGCAAAGTCAAAGCGGCCCAGTACGTTGCTTCCCACCCGGGTGAAGTGTGCCCAGCCAAGTGGAAAGAAGGCGACGCCACCCTGGCCCCGTCCCTGGATCTGGTAGGCAAAATCTAAGCCTCCGCTTCCAAGACCGGCCCATTCAAGGGCCGGTCTGCTTTCTGGCCTGACAAAACGCCGACCCGCAATCAAAAGAAGGAATTCGAAGATGTTGGATACCAACCTCAAACAACAGCTGAACACCTATCTGCAGTACATCGTCAATCCCATCGAGATCAGCGTGTCCGGCAATGACAGTGACAAATCCGCAGAGCTGCTGGCATTGGCCACAGAGATCAGCGAGATGTCCCCCAAGATTACCCAGACCTCTGGCACCAATACCCGCAAGCCTTCCATGAGCGTCGCGCCCAAGGGCCAAGCCCCGCGTGTTCATTTTGCCGGTATCCCCATGGGTCATGAATTTACCTCCCTGGTGCTCGCCCTGCTGCAAAGCGGTGGTCACCCCTCCAAGGCCGATCCGGCCGTGCTGGAGCAGGTCAAGAACCTGAAGGGCGAGTTCCACTTCGAGACTTACATTTCGCTCTCCTGCCACAACTGCCCGGACGTGGTGCAGGCGCTGAACCTGATGGCGACCCTGAACCCCGGCATCACCCACACCATGATCGACGGCGCCCTGTTCCAGGATGAAGTGAACGAACGCCAGATAATGGCGGTGCCGAACGTCTATATGAACGGTCAACCGTTCAGCCAGGGTCGCATCTCGCTGGAAGAGATAGTGGCCAAGCTCGACACTGGCGCCGCAGAACGCAAGGCTGAAGAGCTCAATGAAAAAGCGCCTTACGACGTGCTGGTGGTGGGCGGTGGCCCGGCTGGCGCCGCGGCTGCCATCTATGCCGCTCGCAAAGGCATTCGCACCGCCATCGTCGCCGAGCGTTTCGGTGGTCAGGTGATGGACACGGTCGGTATCGAGAACTTCATCTCGGTGACCTACACCGAAGGCCCCAAGCTGGCTGCCAGTCTGGAGCAGCACGTCAAGCAGTACGGCGTGGAAGTGATCACAGAGCAGCGCGCAGCCGCCATCAGCAAGGATGGCTACGTCAACGTGGAGCTGGCCTCCGGCGCCACCTTGAAGAGCCGCGCCGTGATCCTGGCGACCGGTGCCCGCTGGCGTGATCTGAACGTGCCGGGCGAACTTGAATACCGCACCAAGGGCGTGGCCTACTGCCCGCACTGTGACGGTCCCTTCTTCAAGGGCAAGCGGGTGGCGGTGATCGGTGGCGGTAACTCAGGCATAGAAGCGGCCATCGATCTCGCCGGCATCGTCGAGCACGTCACCGTGGTGGAGTTCGCCGACACCCTGCGCGCCGACGAGGTGCTGCAGAAGAAGGCGCGCTCCATGGGCAACATCGACATCATCATGAGCGCCCGCACCACGGAAGTGATCGGTGACGGCAGCAAGGTGGTCGGCATGGATTACGAAGATCGCACCACCGGCGAGATCAAGCACCTGGCGGTGGCCGGTATCTTCGTCCAGATAGGCCTGGTGCCGAACACCGAGTTCCTCAAGGGGGGTGAAGTGGCACTGACCCGCTTCGGCGAGATCGAGATCGATGCCAAGGGCGCGACCTCCCTGCCCGGCGTCTATGCCGCAGGCGACGCCACGACTGTGCCGTTCAAGCAGATCATCATCTCCATGGGCGCAGGAGCGACCGCTGCGCTGGGGGCATTTGATTACCTCATCCGCAATGCGGCGCCGGACGCCACCGAGACATCCGCCAAGGCCGATGCCGTGACCGCCTGATAGGCCCGTTGCAAATAGTCCCCGTTGCCAATAAAAAGCCGACTCCCTGGAGCCGGCTTTTTTTTTATCCGCGTGATTCAGCGACCGCTAGCCGGCCTTCATATCCTGCGGTCCGGGCGACTCAGGTGTGGCATAGCTGGCAGGGACAGCCTCTCCCGCCAGATCCGTTCTCGGCTCCAGCTCGGCCGTCATGGGGGTATTGGGCGGCACCGGCATGAACACCTGGTGCTCGGCCAGGGGGATGGGCGCCCGCTGCCGCCTGCGCCAGCCCAGATAGCCCGCCAGCAGGGCGCCGCACAGGGCGAAGTAGACGAACAAGCCCTCTGACCCGAACTGCAGCATGACGAAGGGGGCCAGCAGCGGCCCTATCATGGCCCCCAGGCTGTAGGCGAGCAGCAGCCCCTGATTGGCCCCCAGCACCTGATCCGGGCGCAGCTCGTCGCAGGCGTGACTGAGGCTCAAGGGATAGATGGAAAACGCCATCCCTCCCAGCAGGAACACCAGGGCCCCCGCGATCGGCTCGCGCCAGCCCTCGGGCAGCAGCACCATCAGCAGGGCGAGCAGGGTCAGCGCTGCGCACAGCAGCAGGATCACCAGCCGCCTGTCATAGCGGTCAGACATCCGCCCTATGGGGTATTGCAGGCACATGCCCCCCAGGATCACCAGCGCCATCATGTCCGCCACCCGCGAGAGCGAGGCGCCGCTGTCGGTAAAGTAGAGCGGCAGCAGGCCGTAGATGGCCCCGAGAATGAGGCCCGAGGTGAAGCTGCTACCCATCCCCGCCGGAGTGAGCCGAACAAGCTCCAGCACCCCCACCGGCTGGGGCGCCACCATGGCAGGGGTGGCCACCCGGGAGAGGGCGAGCGGCACCACAGACAGGGTGGCGGCCATGGCGCACAGGGCAAAGGGGGTCAACACCATGGGATCCACCCACTTGAGCAGCAACTGGCCCATGGCCAGGGATCCGTAGAGCAGTATCATGTAGAGGGACATCAGCCGTCCCCGGTTGGCCGGGGTGCTGGAGACCAGCATCCAGGACTCCAGCACCACGAAGAGGCCGCCGGTGGCAAAGCCCCCCACCAGCCGCAGCGCCGCCCAAGCGATGGGCTCCACCACCATGCCGTGCAGCAGGAACAGGAAACAGAGCAGGGAGGCGTAGGCCGCATAGGCCCGGATATGGCCCACCCGTATGATGAGGCGGGCGTTGATGAAGGCCCCCAGCACCAGGCCCCCGAAATAGGCCGCCGACACCAGGCCGATGGCCTGCACCGACACCTGCTCGGCCGAGAGTCGCACCGTCAGCAGGGTATTGAACATGCCGTGGCCCAGAATGAATATCACCAGACTGGCCAAGGGTGACAACAACCTTGTGAGTGTCATGGGGTCTCCCTGTAGGGCTAAACAGCCATGGTACCGTTTGCTTCCCGCCCACTTCAACCCAACCGGCCCCGCCACGGCCGGACTATCCTTGATGAGACCCACCATTGAGGTAACCAAGATGAAACCTGTCCTGTTATTGATTGGCCTGCTCTTTGCCGGCAGTGCCCTCGCGTTTCACTGCCCTGCAGACATGAAGAAGATCGATGATGCCCTCGCCGCAGGCCCCGCCCTCAGCGCCGAGCAGCTGGCCGAGGTGAAGCAGCTGCGCGCCGAAGGCGAGGCACTGCACAAGGCGGGCAAGCATCAGGAATCCGTCGATACCCTGGCCAAAGCCCTAGCCCTGCTCGCACCGGCCAAATCCTGACGCAGCCAGAGGCTGAGGTTGCCCGATACGGGGCAACGGCATGTGACTCACAAAGAAAAAGCCCCCGCCAACTGGCGGGGGCTTTTTACTGGCAACAATCCGGGCTGTGCTGCACGTCCCGGCACATCGGCCTTCGGCTGGCATCATGAACGGCGGCTATCCCCCTCCCCTTCATAGCGGCAGCGGCCGCTCTTGCACCACGCTCTTCATGACGAGGGTCGAGGTGAGGCGCTGAACACTGGGCAGGGCCGACAGTTGCTCATCATACAAGCGCTGGAAGGCGGGAAGATCCCGGGTAATGACATTCAACAGGTAATCGGGATCACCAAACAGCCGCTGCGCCTGGATGACCTGAGGGATCGCCATGACGGCCTGCTCGAATGCGGCAACGGCCTGACGATCCCCCTCTCTCAGGGTAACAAACACGATGGCGGAAAAGTTCAGACCCAGGTTGGCGGGGTCGAGCTGCGCACGATATCCCCTGATCACCCCCGTCTCTTCGAGGGCACGCACCCGCCGGTGACAGGGCGAGACGCTAAGCCCGATCCGCTCGGCCAGCTCGGTGACGGAAAGACGCCCGTCTGACTGGAGCTCGGCAAGGATACTGCGATCAACCTTATCCATTTGGAAGATATTCCCTTTATATCGGTATTTAACGCAAATATTAGACAGCACATTCTAATCACTCGAGGATATTCTTTTCAATCGAATGGTGATGGGGGCAATTTCAACCGCACCTATGCAATCGGAACAGGAGAGACAGAAGATGGAAAGATCGCAACGTTGCAGCTCCCTTGATGGCGCTGCCATGACGGGAAATCAGGGGGCATGCCGGCAACCGCAGAACAGGCACAACGCGCCAGGGCACCCACCGGCCGAGCCGGCCAAGGGCACAGGTGCAGGCGGCCCTCGCATGACAGCCGTTTCAGCTTGGCAAGAGGCTAGATCCTCATGACAGCAGCAATCTTTGCCGCCTTCTGGGCTGTCTCCATCCTGTTCGTGATAACGCCCGGGATGGATTGGGCCTATGCGATCTCGGCCGGCATGCGCGGCCGGGTCGTGATCCCCGCCGTGACCGGATTGCTGCTCGGCCACCTGATCGCCATCCTGATCGTGGCCGCCGGGGTGGGCGCCCTGGTGGCCAGCCATCCGGTGGCACTCACTCTGCTCACCCTGATGGGGGCGGCCTACCTGCTCTGGCTGGGCATTCAGCTGCTCATTCACCCCGCCATGCCGGGTGGCAGCCAGGATCCGGGGCCGGGGGCATGGCATAGCTGGACCCTCAAGGGCATCTGCGTGAGCAGCCTCAATCCCAAGGTCTTCCTGCTGTTCCTGGCCCTGCTGCCCCAGTTCACCGATCCCGCCGCTCCCTGGTCGCTGCCGATGCAGATGATGGCGCTGGGCCTGGTACATATCGCCAGCTGCGCCATCGTCTACCTGCTGGTAGGCTATGGCGCCCAGGCCATACTGACCACCCGCCCGCGGGCGGCACTCAGGGTGAGCCAGTTGTCCGGCGCGGCCATGATCGCCATTGCGACGCTCCTGTTCGCAGACAGGGTGATCGCCTGAATGTCATCCCAACCCTGTGAGAACCCTCATGATGAGTGAACAAGCTTCCCCTTACGGTCAAGGCGCTACCCCCGGCCAGGCCATCTCCCGCATCCGAGTCCCACATCTTCAGCAGATGAAGGTGCTTGGTCAGAAGTGGGCCATGCTGACCGCGTACGACATGTATACCGCCGCCATTTTTGAAGAGGCAGGGATCCCGGTATTGCTGGTTGGCGATTCCGCCGCCAACAACGTCTACGGCCACGAAACCTCGCTTCCGGTCACGGTGGACGAACTGATCCCGCTGGTACGGGCCGTGACCCGTTCCACCCGCCGCCCCCTGGTGATCGCGGATCTCCCCTTTGGTTCCTATCAGGGCTCGGCCGAACAATGTTTCCATACGGCGGTTCGATTCATGAAGGAAGGCGGGGCCCATGCCGTGAAGCTCGAAGGCGACAAGCAGATGCTGCCCCAGGTGGAAAAACTGGTGAGCGCAGGGATCCCCGTCATGGCCCACATCGGCTTCACCCCGCAAGCTGAGCATCAGCTCGGTGGCTACCGGGTCCAGGGACGAGGCGAGGATGCCCAGCGGCTGATCGATACCGCCCTCGCCTTCGAAGCCGCCGGTGCCTTTGCCCTGCTCATCGAGATGGTGCCGGCCGAGGTTGCCGAGAAAATCACGGCGGCGGTCGCCATCCCCACAGTGGGCATAGGCGCCGGTGTCCACTGCGATGCCCAGGTGCTGGTCTGGCAAGACATGGCGGGATTGCGCACCGGACGCCTGCCACGCTTCGTCAAGCAGTACGCCGACATGCGCACCCTGCTGCACCGGGCGGCATGTGACTACGCCGCCGATGTTGAAACCGGCTCCTTCCCTGGCCCCAAACACAGCTTCTGAGGCAAAAAACTGGCTGAAAACCAATTATCACTGAAACCAGTTCCAGACCAAGTTTGAAAAAGCGGTGATTTTGCGCGGGGCTTATAACTTCTTCACCTTCCTAGGTCGAGACTGCTTTTCTGTCAGTAGCCTCGGCCTGAGATCCAGCACGTGTATGGTCAATGAAACTGCACCTCCCATTTCCCGCTCTACACGTCTGGCTTCATCATCCAACAGCTCCTTGAGCTCTTCTAAACCGATTCTTTCCCCGCTATCAGGATGATCCCAGTCCCGCACCTTGGACAAGGTGATAAGTAATGCGCCGGATCGGCGAGTTTCAAGCGACAAGTATTTTCTTACCAATTGAGATTCGATCGTGTCACGCAGGTCTCGAGCCGAGCGATTATCGCCAAGTTTCAACTCAATTACTGTCTCATATGCAGAAGCCGTCGAACGAAGGCGAATATCGGTCTCCTTTTCATCGGCGGTCACTGACTCTTGATCCACCTTATATATGCCATTGGCTGCATGCTGTAACTCGCGCGCGATCTCGCGGCGCATGATTCGTTCTTGATCAATTTTCGCCCATGCCTCCTGTGGCGAAACATCACTTTTTAGCAGTTCATCAAGGTCGACCAAACGGTCACGTAGCAAAGCAAACATGGCTGAGTTTGTTGTGAGTGGTGCTTCACCTTTTTTGTCAAGCTCAACACATTCCTGCTCATTTAATAAGACTGAGTCAGCTTCCTGAGCTAATGCCTCTTGAGCCACCGCCAAAATACGATCCTTGATATGGCTGAAGAGTGGGTCGCTTGCCATTGCCAACTTTGCTTTCCATCCTTCCTCGCCTTTTGCATCGAACAGAGCGCTTACGACAGCATTACGGGCATGTTCAGCATCATCCCGTACATCTGGCGTAAAACTACCTTCATGTTCGGCATCATCTTCTGGCCTGACATGCTGATAAGCCAAACGTAAAAGCCGGAGCAATTGTTGTGACGTGAAGGATTCATGTCTTAGACTTAATCCATCACGGCGCTCATTAAAAAGAGCACTAAACCATGTAACAGCCTTGCTTCTAGCTGCTGGCTCAACGTCCTTTAGTTGATTTTCAAGCGCATCAAGGCCTAACTCAGGATTTAGCTGGATTAAGGTCGGTAACCAAACCAACATCAGTGGTTCAGCAAGCTCTTTATTTAACATTTTCTGGGCAACAACACGTAACTGCGTTCTCTGTTCATCATCTCCATATTTCGAAATCAGTTCAATTACCTGAGACAGACGCAGTATCAATCCCGATAGACCTGATTCATCCCCCACCTTAACATCAATCTCAATCAACCATGTGACAAGACGCGGAAGAAATAATCTAGCCACAGGTTCAGACGTATAGCGGATTCGCTGCAATATCATGGAATGAATACTTTCATTTGGTGTTGTATCGAGTACCCCAGCAAGCTCTTTGCCCAATACTCCTTCAACAGCTAATGGGTGATGCGCAGCTAACCCCTCTATCCATTTTGGCAATCCATTAAGCTCAACCAGAGAATATCGAGCAGCCAGCATCGCCTCTTCAGGTGTCAACCTATTCACCCAGTCGGGATCTTCTGCCTCTGCATACACGCCAGCCAAACCTAGTCGCCATATCTCCAGATATGTATTTCGCTGGTCTTCTGGCCTTTCACAGGTCAGTGTGGGGTGATGTTTACGCCAACACGTCATCAATACACTACGCAAGCGATCTGCTGCATCTTTACCAAATGTGGACTCAATGAATTGACGATTCCAACCAGACGAATCACTATCATCGTAGGCATTACACATCACTCTGAATAGATTCCATGCCGTATTTTCACAGCGCTCCGCTGAAAATACGCTATCTGGATGATCTATAATCTCACGCCATAACATTATCCAACCAGCTCGATTCTTCGCCTCTTTTCTCTCTCTTTTTTGACGCTGCTCGGCCTCTTGGGCTGCCCACTTTGCCTGCTCTTTTACAAAATCAGAAGGTTTCATTTTATCTTCAATAAAAGCAAGCAGGCTCGGTTGATCTGTAATCAGTGGTTTCAGGCTCACTACTGGCTCTTGCAAGTAATAAAATGCGACTTGCAGTAGCATTTGGCGTTCAATTAAAGAGTTATATTTATCCTCTAGACCACTAATAACCCAAGCACGATCCCGTTCAACCGTGAGCTTAATGGGAGAATCATATGGAATAGTCTCAACCAATCGTTTCCATGAGTCTTCGAACAAATGAAGGGATTGTATCAAGGTATCCATTGCCCAAAAAATGAGCTTGTTACTCTGAGCATCAAACTCACTTAATTTCTCAGTCAAGGCGTTATGACTCTTACCATCATCGTATTCCTGCTGATGCAAGCGTAGAGCAAGTACACTGGCGTGGAACCACTGGTTATCTCGGTTGAGATCGAGCCCGCGAACACAGATTGCAGCCAGAGCACTGCTCAGATGTTGGTGAGAAGAGACCATATGTGGCCACTTATCTTGTCGCCATTTCAGTCCATTTGAAATGAGCACAACCAGTCCATCCCGCAACACCTCCAACTGTGGCAACTCAAGTCGCTCATTATTAATAAGTGACGGCAATCGCCAGCTAAGGCTACTGACTGTCCGTTTTTTCCACTGCAACCAACCAAGTATCTGACAAAGCTGTGATGCGGATAGATGATCTGGAAACAGATCTATGACAACTTCACGTACCACTTTGTCGGGCCACTGTGGATGCTGGTAAACCATGGCAGTCGCAATCTCTGGCAATCTGGGATCATTAATCGCAACCAGTGCTTGAATGGCAACAATTCGCTCAATATCCCGAGCTGTAGGTTTACAGGCAATACAGTACGCAATATCAGCACATCCACTGATAGAGCCTTGTTCAATTAAACCCAGTAGAGTACGGCGAACTTCAGGGTTTTCGACTCCTTGCTCCCAAAGCTGACTGATTTCATCAGCCAATTCCGGGTCGGCGAAACGCTCAATTTGAATATAAGGGGTCTGCAAACCGCGCCAGCCACCTTTCCCATAACGCTCAACATAAGCCCTGAGCGCCTGTTTACGCTGGTTGAGGGTAAGTGATGCGGGGTCGCCTTCATCAAGTAGAAGTTCCGGTTCATTTTCACGAACCGCCTGAAAAATATCGTCATTAAAGAGAGCAAGCCAACCAGAAATAGCCCTCTTCGAGGGAAAGACGATAGTTTTCCCCTTAGTTTCAGTAAACAGCAGTCGCTTGAGAGCCCGCAATGACATCCCACGATCTCTCATAGCTTGCAACCTCTTGGCAGCAAGAAACTCTGAAACCGATCGATGGTGGAAACGCACGCGACCATATGAGGCAAAACCAAATAGCGGTCGCTCCAGCAATGTTTTCCGCTCATCTTGCGTCCAATCTGACAAGATAATTGCTGGATCCAGCGCGGCTTCATCCTGCTGAACATTATCCGCTTTGGCACTGTGGCGAATTGTCAAACGGCGGGTCAGCCACATCGCCAATGCAAGCCTGCTCGCCCCCTCGATTGCCTTATCTATTGAGAGTTCGGTAAGCTCACTTCTATCTTCCCTATCCCGAGGTTTGAGCTTGATGCGGATATTGGCTTCAACTTGTTCGCAGTGGGTACGAATATGCTGTTGTGCATGCCAATCGGCACAAAGCTCGATGAGATCCTGAGGACGTCTGGCAAACTCATGAGCGTGGCGCCTCTTTATATCCCTCAGCAAATCATCAGCATTTTTGACCCCTTGCATGCCTGCAAACTCGACAATCTGCAGATCGGATAGTGGCATCAGAGCCACGGTTCGCCAATCAGGAGCAGTATCCTTATCCGATTTGCTGGTTGGCGCTGTGAGATGTTTACGCAATGCCACTCTGGCGAACTCTTCTTCCTGTGCTTCTTTCGATTGAGACTTGGTCTGTAGTGGAATGGGCAGCTTGCTGTGAACGAGCTGTGCATCAAATGGGATTGGACGAGTAGTTACTACCACTCGCACTCTCCCCAATTGATTGTAAATACCTTTTACAAAACGATTTAGCGCTTGTTCGAAAGAACCTCGGGTAAGTTGAAGCTCATCATAAGAATCCAAAAAGAAAGTAGCGACTCCAGACTGCGATGCTAACCACATATCCAGACGTGTTTCATCTTCATAGCCCAGCAGATCCCGAAGATCATTTGATGCCAAACTGGCTAGCTCAACAAAAAATGCGGCTTCACCAGCAGCAACCAGGCGGCAAGCCTGATCACGGCACTCGTAGGTCTTACCAGCCCCCGCCTCCGAGATAAGCACTACACGCTTTGAACGCAGTAGCTCTTTCCAAGTTGAGCCACCCGACCAACCCATCTGGACGAGAAATTGCTGCTTGTCAGCATTAAAAAGTTGGTCTTCAGGTATGTCTTGAAAAGTACGTTCGATCATGGCGATTAATTAGATCTTGTTTAATTAAGGAATAAATGGCCGATGCCGATACGCGACCAAAACCTATTGTGATAGACGATATCTTACGAGAATTGAGTGCGATAAATCGCACTTTTCCTACCTCCATAGACACAAAGGTTTGATTCTTTGTACCAGCGCAAACTTCACGACCACCTCTACAAACAACAAGGCCACCCGCTGGGGTGGCCTTGGTTTTATCGGGCAACTGGCCCGCGTTCACTCTGCGCCGCTATTACTTGGCGTAATCCTCGGTGGGGATGCAGGAGCAGAACAGGTTGCGATCGCCGTAGACGTCGTCGATGCGGTTGACCGACGGCCACAACTTGGCGGCGCGCACGGCGTCGGACGGGAAGACCGCCTCGGCGCGGCTGTAACCACGGTTCCACTGCTCGTCCATCACGTCATCCTGGGTATGGGGCGCGTTGACCAGGGGGTTGTCGGCCAGGCTCCAGTGGCCGTCCTGCACCTTGGCTATCTCGGCACGGATGGCGGTCATGGCCTCAACGAAGCGATCCAGCTCGCGCTTGGATTCAGATTCGGTCGGCTCGACCATCAAGGTCCCCGCTACCGGGAAGCTCATGGTCGGCGCATGGAAGCCGTAGTCCATCAACCGCTTGGCCACGTCCATCTCGCTGATGCCGGACGCCTCTTTGAGCGGGCGTATATCCAGGATGCACTCGTGGGCCACCCGGCCGTTGCGTCCGGAATAGAGCACGGGGAAGGATTCACCCAGCTTCTTGGCCAGATAGTTGGCGTTGAGGATGGCCACCTGGGTGGATTTTTTGAGCCCCTCGTCGCCCAGCATGGCGATATACATCCAGCTGATGGGCAGGATACTGGCCGAACCGAACGGGGCTGCCGACACGGCGCCGTTGTTGCGGCTCTCCTTGTCGGTCTTGACCACGGCGTGACCGGCCACGAAGGGTGCCAGGTGTTTCTTCACGCCTATGGGACCCATGCCCGGACCGCCACCGCCGTGAGGGATGGCGAAGGTCTTGTGCAGGTTGAGGTGGGAGACGTCCGCGCCGATAAAGCCCGGTGCCGTCAGCCCAACTTGCGCGTTCATGTTGGCGCCGTCGAGGTAGACCTGACCACCGTGCTGGTGAACGATGTCGCACACCTCCTTGATGGTCTCCTCGTACACCCCATGGGTGGAAGGATAGGTCACCATCAGACAGCTAAGCTTCTCCCCCGCCTCGGCGGCCTTGGCGCGCAGGTCGTCGAGATCCACGTTGCCCGATTTGTCACAGGCCGTGACTATGACTCGCAGCCCCGCCATCTGGGCGGAAGCCGGGTTGGTGCCGTGAGCGGAAGCCGGTATGAGGCAGATGTCGCGATGACCGTCGCCACGGGACTCGTGGTACTTCTTGATGGCCAGAAGGCCCGCGTATTCACCCTGAGCGCCAGAGTTCGGCTGCATGCAGACCGCATCGTAACCTGTCACCTTCACCAGCCAGTCTTCGAGGTCGGCCAGCAGCAGCTGGTAGCCCTTGGCCTGGGCCAGCGGCGCAAACGGGTGCAGCTTGCCGAACTCGGGCCAGGTCACCGGGATCATCTCGGCGGTGGCGTTGAGCTTCATGGTGCAGGAACCGAGCGAAATCATGGCGTAGTTGAGCGCCAGATCTTTCGCCTCGAGACGGTGGATGTAACGCAGCATCTCGGTCTCGGAGTGGTACTTGTTGAACACCTCGTGGGTCAGCACGGCATCGGTGCGCAGCAGATCCTGCGGTATGCCGTGATGGGTCTGGGCCGCCTTGTCGAGCGCCTCCACATCCAGGCCGTGGCCCTTGCCGAGGAAGAGATCGAACAGCTCGGCCACATCGGCGCGGGTGGTGGTTTCAGAAAGCGACACGCCCACGGCACCATCGAGATCGGCGCGCAGGTTGATGCCGAGCCCTTCGGCTTTGGCGATCAGCGCTGATTTGCCCGTGGTCAGCACTGTGAGCGTATCGAACCAGCTGGCGTGTTTGAGGGCCAGGCCCTTGGTTTTAAGCCCCAGCGCCAGGATGCTGGTGAGACGGTGAACGCGGGAGGCGATGGTTTTCAGCCCCACAGGACCGTGGTAGACGGCGTAGAAGCTCGCCATGTTGGCCAGCAGCACCTGGGCGGTACAGATGTTGGAGTTCGCCTTCTCGCGGCGGATATGTTGCTCGCGGGTCTGCATCGCCATGCGCAGGGCGGCCTTGCCGCGGGCATCCTTGGAGACGCCTATGATGCGGCCCGGCATGGAGCGCTTGTAGGCATCGCGGGTGGCGAAGAAGGCGGCGTGGGGGCCACCGTAACCCATGGGCACGCCGAAGCGCTGGGCTGAGCCGAACACCACGTCGGCCCCCAGTTCACCCGGGGATTTGAGCAGCAGCAGGGAGAGCAGGTCGGCACTGACGCAGGCCAGCCCTTTCTGGGCTTGCACGGCGGCGATCAGGGCACGCAGATCTTTCACCTCACCCGTGGTGGTGGGGTACTGGAACAGGGCACCGAACACCTCTTCACTCACCGCCTCGCTGGCGGGGCCGACGGCCACGTCGAAGCCAAAGTGCACGGCGCGCTCCTTGACCACGTCGATCACCTGGGGGTGCACGTCATCGGCCACGAAGAAGAGATGGGACTTGGACTTGGCCATGCGCTTGGCCAGCGCCATGGCTTCGGCGGCGGCGGTGGCTTCATCCAGCAGGGAGGCACTCGCCAGATCCATGCCGGTCAAGTCCAGCGTCAGCTGCTGGAAGTTGAGCAGGGCTTCGAGACGGCCCTGGGCCAGCTCAGGCTGATACGGAGTGTAGGCGGTATACCAGCCCGGGTTCTCCAGCACGTTGCGCAGGATGACGTGGGGCACATGGGTGTCGTGATAGCCCATGCCGATGTAGCTCTTGGCGATCTTGTTCTGGGCGGCGTAGCCCTTGAGCTTGGCCAGTGCCTCCACTTCCGTCATGGGGGCGCCGATGCCGAGCGGGCCCGGCCGGCGAATGGCGGCGGGGACCGTCTGCTCAATCAGATCGTCCAGGCTCTCTGCGCCCACTATGGCCAGCAGGGCGCGCACTTCTTCCTCACCCGGGCCTATGTGGCGACGGATGAAATCGGTTTTTTGCTCGAGTTCAAACAGTGACTGGGTCATTTCCCTATTCCTGGTATTAAGTCCTGATAACCAAGACCTGATGTTCCTGATGGCCGGCTGATACCGACTCCACTCATGTTCTGGGTCCCGCAGGCTGGGTGCGGCACCGGATGCTGCCCCAGCATCGACAGGGGATCGCCTTGTTGCGTACCGGCCCGCTTGCCCCCTGGCAAGGCCAGGCTGGCAAACGGCAGGCGCGGGCGACTTCACCCTTCCACCGGCCGGCGTGTGCCCGGCTGGCGGTCATACAAAGGGGCCCTGCTGTGTTGGCAGGGCCCGGGGGCATTACTCTTCGTCCACCAGGTTCTGGTAGCCTTCGTCATCCAGCAGGTTGGCGAGCTCGCCCGCGTCGTCCAGCTTGATGCGGAACAGCCAGCCGGCGCCGTAGGGGTCTGAGTTGACCAGTTCCGGGCTGCCTTCCAGCTCTTCGTTGATGGCGATGATTTCACCGCTCACCGGGCTGTAGATGTCGGAGGCGGCCTTGACCGACTCGGCCACGGCGCAGTCATCACCGGCGCCAATTTGCTTGCCCACTTCCGGCAGGTCGATAAACACCATGTCTCCCAGCAGATCCTGGGCGTGCTCGGTGATACCGACCACGGCCTCGCCGTTGGCTTCAACACGGATCCACTCGTGGGAGGTGGCATATTTCAGTTCGCTCGGGATATGGCTCATTTGTGCTTCCTTCTTATTCACTTGGATCACTTGTACCTGGACCGCGTACAAGGGGTACTGGCGAAGGGCAGCCCCTTCGCCGCAATGGGGTTGTTACACCAGCTTCTGGCCGTTGCGCACGAAAGCGGGCTTGGTGACTTTGACGGTGACCAGCTTCTTGCGGATCTCCACCTCGGCCTGTTCACCGATGTCGCGGGGCACCCGCGCCAGGGCAATACTGTAGCCCAGGGTCGGCGAGAAAGAACCCGAGGTGATCACACCTTCCCGCTTCTCGCCGCTGGCGGTGGTGAAGGTGACCGGCATGCCGGCACGCAGCACCCCCTTCTCTTCCATCACCAGACCGACCTGCTTGGGCTGAGTGCCCGCCGCCTTCTGTGCTTCCAGCGCGGCGCGACCGATGAATTGGCGGGAGGCAGGCTCGAAGGCCAGGGTCCAGGCCATGTTGGCGGCGAGCGGACTGATGCTCTCGTCCATGTCCTGGCTGTAGAGGTTCATGCCGGCTTCGAGGCGCAGGGTATCCCGCGCGCCCAGCCCGCAGGGGGCCACGCCGTTGTCCAGCAGCGCCTGCCACAGGTCGCACGCCTTCTCTTGCGGCACCACGATTTCATAGCCGTCTTCACCGGTATAGCCTGTGGTGGCGATGAAGAGATCCCCCGCCTGCACGCCAAAGAAGGGCTTCATCCCCTCCACTGCCGCATTTTGCTCAGGAGTGAACACCTTGGCCGTCTTGGCCTTGGCGTTGGGGCCCTGCACCGCGATCATGGCGAGCTCGGGACGTTCGGTCACGCTCACGGCAAAATCGATGGCATGGTGGCGGATCCAGGCCAGATCCTTCTCGCGGGTGGCGGAGTTCACCACCAGGCGGTAAAACGTATCGCCAAGATAATAGGTAATGAGGTCGTCGATGACGCCGCCTTCCGGATTGAGCATGCCGCTGTAGAGGGCCTTACCCGGGACTGTGAGTTTGGCCACGTCGTTGGCCAGCAGGTGTTGCAGGAAGGCTTTGACCCGTTCGCCGGTCAAGTCGACTATGGTCATGTGGGAGACGTCGAACATGCCGGCATCGGTGCGCACCGCGTGGTGCTCTTCCAGCTGGGAGCCGTAGTTGATGGGCATTTCCCAACCGTGGAAGTCCACCATTTTGGCGCCGGCTTCCAGGTGCTTGGGATGCAGTACTGTAGTCTGGATCATCGCTGTGTTTCCTTAAGCGTTCGCGACAACACTCGCAATCCGCCCTCCCCTGACAGCCAACAGGACATGCAATCGCCTGTGCAACAGAAAGAGAAGAGACGGCTGGAGTCTGTGCTCGTTCCAGCCCCGCGGGGCAAGAGTGATTCCTTGAACGCAGCGGATTATATGACAAGCGGGCGAGCCTGCCGCTCAAAAAAAACTAATCCACCGCCAGTAAACAGACCCCAGACACTAAGGTAAAAACAGTGATAAAAACAGTCGAACAGCGACTCACACGAGATTAAATTTCGATTTTTACCGTTTCGTCACAATTTGAAGAAAAACGTTTCGCCTGCCACCCAGATTAAAGGCTGATGCCCAAAATAGGTCATCAGCCTCGTCAGATTAGTTTTGTTGTAAAAAAACCTGAGTAGTATTAGATTTTTTCACCCTTGGCCAGGGCGGGCAGTTCGCCATCGAGCCCCATGGCAGCCCGGATAACCCCCTGCTTGAGCGGCGCCAGCGCGTCGAAGGCGCACAATCCCACCCCGCGCACCAGCTTCTTGAGGGGATTGGCCCCGCTGAACAGCCGCTTGAGCCCTTCCATGGCCGCCAGCATGCGGGCCGCCTCGCTCTTGCGCCAGCGCTCGTAGCTGCGCAGGTTGGCCAGCAGACCTATGTCCCCACCGGCACGATGCGTTTGCACAATCTGCTCCGCCAGCGCCGCCGCATCCAGCAGGCCCAGGTTGACTCCCTGCCCCGCCAGCGGATGTATGGTGTGAGCCGCATCCCCCACCAACACCAGCCGCTCGCGAGCGAAGTCGCGGGCATAGCGGGCGGTGAGCGGGATGGCGCTGCGCGCCCCTTCCACCTTGCACAACCCCAGCCGGCCATCGAAGGCGGTGGTGAGCTGGCGGTTGAACTGTTCGTCATCGCAGGCGCACAGTGCCTCGGCCCGGCTGGCGGGCACGGACCAGACGATGGAGCAGAGATCCGGTTGCCACAGGGGCAGGAAGGCGAGCGGGCCATCGGGGGTGAAGATCTGGCGGGCCACCGCCTCGTGGGGCTCGGCACAGCGCACCGTCGCCACCAGGGCGTGATGGCCGTAATCCCAGCTGGTGAGCGGAATGTCCGCCTGGCGGCGCACCCAGGAGTGGGCGCCATCGGCGGCCACCACCAGCTTGGCCGACAACGCGCGGCCATCGTCCAGCAGCAGGAGCGACCCCGCCTCGCCACTTTGCAGGCTGGCGGCCCGGGCCGGGCTCAGCAGCTGTATGTTGTCTGCATCCCCTGCATTGCCAACAAGAATCGCCTCCAGCAGTGCCAGCTGGATGACCCGGTTCTCGACTATGTGACCGAGCGCCCCCTGGCGCAGGCTGGCGGCATCAAAGCCAATCTGGCCGAAGCTGTCCTGCTCCCACACCAGCATCTTCTCGTAGGGCTGCAGGCGCCGCGCCTCTATCCCGGCCCAGGCGCCGACCTGCTGCAAGATGCGCTGGCTGGCCAGACTCAGGGCACTGACCCGGTTGTCCGGCGCGTCGCCGAGCTGGGGTTCGGGCAACTGCCCCTCCACGATGGCAATCTTGAGGCCACTCTCCTTGAGCGCGGCGGCGAGCCCCAGGCCCACCATGCCGCCCCCCACAATCACCACATCCACATTTTGCATCTGCATCATCTGTTCCTTTCGTGGCTGACCGCCGGGTCAGCAGGGGACGCCCGTTGGCATAGCCCCTTTCAATTCGCGATTGACCGCCGCGGGTGGGCGGCGCCCCTCATTTACGGCACAGGTCGGCCACAAACCCCAGGGTACGGGAGGCCAGCGGCGCCTTGAGGCAAGTCAGCCGTCCCATCAGGGAGAGCGCCAGGTTGCGGCCCGCCACCAGCGGATCGTGGCCATTGGAGAAGAGCTGGGCCAGCGAGGAGGTGAGCCAGATGGTCCGGGCCTGATCCTCCTTGCGCAGCTGCCAGTAACCGTTCAGCACCGCAAAGCTGCCTATGTCCTCCCCCGCCGCGAGCGCGCCGGCAACCGCCTGGGTGAGCAGGTCCAGATCGCGCATACCGAGGTTGAAGCCCTGCCCGGCGATGGGGTGCAGCAGGTGGGCGGCATTGCCCACCAGCACGGTGCGCTGGGCCAGCGGGTAGTCGGTGGCCGTCTGTACCAGCGGATAGACGTGGCGCTGGCCGCATCGCTCGAAACGGCCCAGCCGCCAGCCAAACGCCTGCTGCAACCGGGCGAGAAAGGCGGCCTCATCCAGCCCCATCAGTTCATCCGCCTGCTCCCGCCCGACGCTCCACACCAGGGAGGAGAGCCCATCCTGCATCGGCAGCAAGGCCAGCGGCCCCCCCTGGGTGAAGCGCTCGAACGCCCGCCCGGCGGGATCCTCGGCGGTCTTGACCGTGGCTATGATGGCACTTTGCTCAAAGTCGTGACGAGTGACGGCCATCTTGAAGTGCTGGCGCACGAAGGAGTGGCCGCCATCGGCCGCCACCAGCAGCCGGGTCTGGTAACGCTCGCCACCGGCCAGCGTCAGGGTCACGCCCTCCTCAAGCGGCTCAATGGTCGAGAGCTGGGCCGGGCACAGCATATGGATGTGGGGGCAGGCCGCCATCCCCTGCTGCAGTGTTATGCCAGCCGCCGACAGCTCGATCACCTGGCCGAGCGCGGGCAGACCATATTCCGCCGCCGACAAGCTGGCCTGGCCGAAATGGCCCCGATCCGAGACATGGATTTGGGTGATGGGGGAGCAGTGAGGGGCGAAGCGAGGCCAGAGCCCGTGACGGACCAGCGCCTCGCAAGTGCCAGCAGAGAGCGCGATGGCGCGGGCATCGAAGCCCGGATGGGCATTGAGCTCGGGGGCGCTCGCCTCCAGCAGCAGGATCTGCAGGGGCTCGCCGTCGGCACCTCGCAACGCGGCAAGAGAGAGCGCCAGCACGGCACCGCTCATTCCACCGCCGACGATAGCCACGTCGACGTGAACCAGATCAGATTGAGACATGAGATGAGAGGAAGAAGCTGGGAACGTGACCTCATGCTATCACAAAGCGGGGGGCCGGGATGCGAGGCCACGGGCAAAAAACGGCGTCACGACCATGATCTGGTTGAAAAAATGCTGAGCTGGCTCCCCCATACGGCCGGATAAAAGCAGAGCGCCACCGGGGCGCTCTGCTTTGTTTTTTGCTGTTTCTGTCGCAGGGGCGATCAGTGCAGGGTCGGCGGCGCGATCGGGGTATCGGGACGCTTGCCAAACTCCTCGAAGGTCATCATGACCCCCAGGCGTACATGCTCGTAGAGCACCAGGAAGGAGGCTTCGTTCTCGTCGTCTTCCTGATCGAACTCGGCAGAGACCTGGGTGATGCTGGCGATGTCCTGGATCATCTCCTGCAACTCTTCGGACGCCCTGGAAAGCTCCTGTTGCACCACGCCAAACCCGGCCAGAAATGCCTGTGACCAGTCCACCAGCGAATCGATGCGCTCATCGAGCGGCGCCTCATCGCTTGGCAGCAGCAGCTCGACGCCCTTCTGGGCCATCAGGCTCTCGACTATCTCGTGATAGAGATCTGTCATCACCTGGCGCACCGGGGCCGGCAAGCCGAAACCGTCGTTGACCAGATCGTTGAAGGGCGGCAGCCAGCTCTTGTCATCCAGTGCCACGCCACCGCAGACGAGACCGCAGATCACGCCATGGGCCTCCACCGCCGTTGCCATCAGCTCATGCTGTTCCATCAGGTCGGCCACGGCCGTGTATTTCAGGGGGTTCGTTTTGCTCATCGAAGATCCGCTCAAAGTTCAGGCAAATATGCAAAATTAATGGTCAGGATCCTAGCATTCTCCCCCTTCCAGAGCCAGCAAGGCCTTGAAACTTCTGCATCTGCGCTATATAGTCCCGCCCAGTTGTCCACGTGGATAAAGGCGGAAATCAGCACCGCCGTATTGAGGAAGGCATGAGCACAGAGGCCGTAGAAATCGTCATTTTGGGACGTCCCTACAAGGTATCCTGTCCCTTGGGACAGCAGGATGCCCTGCGCCAGGCCGCCGACCAGCTGACTGACAAACTCATCGAGCTGCGTCAACGTTCCAAGGTCTCCAGCAACGAGCAATTGGCGATCATGGCAGCGCTCAATTTTTGCCATGAGCTCTGCCTTGAAAAAGAGAAGAATCACCAATACTCTGAGACCATGGACAAGCGGATCAAGATGCTGCAACGCACCATAGAAGCGGCCTTGATCGAGCACGGACAGTATGGCGAATCCAGCGGCGAGGGCCTGCAGCCCTAATCGCGCACCGTTTTAAAATTCCCTGGGATGTGCGTCAGCCGGTTCAAGTCCCCGAGCCGATAATCATACCCACCAGGGGATCGGCCTTCTGGCTATTGCGCATGCTCGGCACGACCGAGAAGCCTGCGGTCAGATTCGATTCCCGCCTTGAACCTACGGTTCAAGGGCCCAAACCGGCAACGGCATCTCCGGGGTACCAACAGCAAAAAGCCCGTCATCACGATGACGGGCTTTTTCTTTGCCTCCCGTTTACAGATGCCAAGCGCGACAGCTCATCCTTGTCTGCTCAGGTTCATCCCCTACTTCTCCCCCAGCCCAGGCCCCCACGACACCCAGCATCGAGCCAATAAAAAGCCCGCCGGCGAGGGCGGGCTTGTCACTGTCACGAGGCGATCAGACAGCCATCTGCTCGTGCGGCGAGCCGTGGTGGCGCAGCCAGGCAAAGCTCAGGGCCACCAGCAGGACCATGAGCGTCATGATGGCCCCTAGGGTCACCTGGCCTTCCATCGGGAAGCAGGCCGCCAGCAGGGTGACTATCCCCGCCCCCAGGTTCTGCATGCCACCCAGGATGGCGCCGGCGGTGCCCGCCTGCCCCGGGAAGGGCTCGATGGCGCAGGAGGTGGCGGTCGGATAGAGGATGCCGCTACCGATGAAGTAGACGGCCGCACCGCCCACCAGCGAGGCCGCACTCACCACGCCGAACAAGCCAGGCAACAGTATGATCAGTGACCCCAGCGCTAGGAAGACGATACCAAGGCGCATCAGCTTGCCCTGACTCAGCCGGAAGCTCAGCTTGGCGGAGAGCCAGGCGCCGAACAGGTAGCCGGGCAGCGGCAACACGAACAGCACGCTCACGGTGCGGGCGCTCAGCTTGAGCACATCGCCGAGCAGCACGCCGGCCGCCGCTTCAAACACCGCCAGACCGGCGAAGGTCGCCATCAGGCAGAGCAGATTGCCCTGAAAGCGCGGATTGCCCAGCACGTGGCGGTAGGCGGCGCCGACCCGCAGCGGCTGTTGACGAGCCGCCTGCGGCAGGGTTTCACCAAACCAGGCCAGCAGGGCCAGGGTGGTCACGGCACCAAAGCCGAACAGGAACCAGTAACCGGCGCGCCAGTTGAACAGCTCGGTCAACCAGCCACCCAGTACGGGGGCCAGCAGCGGGGAGAAGATCACCCCCATGCTCACCAGGCTGTTGGCCCGGTTCAGTTCGGCGCCGCTGTAACGATCGCGCATCACGGTCCGGCTCATGGCACCGCCAGCACCCGTGCCCATCCCCTGGATCAGGCTGCCCACCAGCAGCGCGGTGAAGCTCGGGATCAGCTGAATGGTCAGGGTCCCCACCAGAAACACCATCATGCCGATGAGCAGCACAGGACGACGACCGATGCGATCCGACAGCGGGCCATAGACAAACTGGGAGAGCCCGTACGGAATGAGGTAACAGGCCATCACCGCCTGCAACTGGCCGGAGGCCACGTTGAAGTCCCCCGCCATCATGGGAATGGAGGGCACATACAGGGTCTGGGTCATCTGGCCCACGGCGACCATCAGGATGGTCAGAAAAAACAGAGGGTAAAAACTGTGCCGATACATATCTCAGTCCCGCAAATCATCAAAAAGCTGCCGCACCCCTGGCAGAAACCTGCAGAGGGGATCCAAAAAAACAGAGTCAATCAAAGGTGAAAATACAAGGCGGAGAACCCGCACCGGCCGGGAGCAGGACACTCCCTTGGCTTGGCGTGATCTTAGTGATTCAGATCACGAAAAACGAACGAATCTTTGTAATCAGCTTTCCCTAGTTTTTCTAATGTAACGGGGCAATTTGCCCCGTCAGCAATAAAAATCAACGCGTTACCATCTGCTGGGCCTGCTTGACCAGATCCTCCGGTGTCTCGTTGCGTGGCGGTATGGTGATCCCCTTCTGGCAGGCGGGTTTCTCTGCCATGCGCGCCATCCAGGCTTGCAGATGCGGCAGACCCTCGATGGAGATGCCACTCCAGTCATGAATGCGCACCCAGGGCCAGGTGGCGATGTCGGCGATGCTGTACTCGTCGGCCAGGTATTCGTGCTGTGCCAGGTGGCTGTCGAGCACCTCGAACAGGCGGCGCCCCTCCTTCTGATAGCGCTCGATGGCGGCCGGGATCTTCTCCGGGAAGTAGCGATAGAAGACGTTGGCCTGCCCCATCATGGGGCCGACCCCGCCCATCTGGAACATCAGCCACTGGATGGCCTGGGAACGACGCTTGGGATCCTGCGGCAACAGCCTGCCCGCCTTCTCTGCCAGATAGAGCAGGATGGCGCCGGACTCGAACACGGCGAAGTCACCGTTATCCCGATCGACGATGGCCGGGATGCGTCCGTTGGGGTTGATGGCCAGAAACGCGGGGGTTTTCTGATCCAGCGCCGACAAATCCAGCGGGATCACCCGATAGGGCAGTCCCAGCTCTTCGAGGGCGATCGCCACCTTGAAACCATTGGGGGTGGCTGCGGTATAAAAATCGATCATCATGAACTCCTTGTGATCCACACATTGGCACAGACACGATCACTGCTGTGCTTATGCCAGACAGGTAAAGACAACGGGATAGACGCCATGCGGACATTTTCCCGGCTCCGGCATGGCAAAGCGGCGCAATACGGGTCAGTTATGACAAATATTGCGCCGCTTGAACAGCCCGGAAGCAGGAAGAGAAACGCTAGTTGCACAGCCCCACGGGTTGGCGCTGGCGCAGTAAAATGAGGCGGGACAACAGCGGGAAGTAGGACTCAAGCTTGCTCAACAGCACTCTGCTGCAGGCGGGATCGGCCAGCTCGGATTCGTCCAGTACTATGCCGTTGGAGACAAAATAGAAGCGCGGATCCCGCACATCCGGCCCCTGAATGGTGAGGGTCTCATCCCCGCCGCGCATCAGCAGCGGCAATACCGGCAAGCCGAACGTCTCGCCGCTGCGCTGCCAGGCAAACTCGGGCCAGGGGGTATCGCCATCGAGCAGCAGTATGGCCGCCTCTTCTTTGCCCGGCTGCCACTGTGATGGCTGGGCAATGCTCACCTCGTTGAAGTAGTCGCCATATCCGGTTGATGCTCTCAAGGCAGCCAGCAGCCCTTGAGTGCTCGCTGCCGACGGTTTTTGACTGACTAATGACAGATTCATGATCCACGTCCCTATGCTCAATGCAGCCTGTTATTCGGCTGCTGCCATAAGACTAGACCAAAAGAAGCCTATATTGGAGCCGTCAGATCTGGCAGTCGCCAAGGTCAGGGAGAAGGCGTATAACGGTTGCCATTATCGAAAAGACTGGTATTATACCGCGTCCTTTTATCCCCCGTTCTTTAACATCCAGTGGTGAACCTATGCATCCGATGCTGAATATCGCCGTGCGCGCTGCGCGCAACGCCGGTCAAGTAGTAGTAAAAGCCTTCTCCCAGCCCGAGAACATCGAGGCCATCCAGAAAGGCAGCAATGACTTCGTGACCAACGTTGACCGTGACGCCGAAGCGGCCATCATTCACACCATCAAAAAATCTTACCCGGAACACAGCATCATAGCTGAAGAGTCTGGTGAGATTGCCGGTACCAATCCGGACTACCAATGGATCATTGACCCACTGGATGGCACGACCAACCTCGTCAAGGGCATTCCGCACTTTGCCGTCTCCATCGCCCTGCGCGTCAAGGGCAAGACCGAACAGGCCGTCGTTTACGATCCCATCCGTGACGAGCTGTTTACCGCGACCCGTGGTAACGGCGCCCAGCTGAACGGCTACCGCATCCGTGTCGGCAAGGCCAAAGAGCTGGCTGGCACAGTACTGGCCACCGGTTTCCCGTTCAAGCAGAAGCACCACATAGAGCCGTACCTGAAGATGTTCCAGAGCATGTTCATCGAATGTGCCGACATCCGTCGCTCCGGCTCTGCCGCACTGGATCTGGCCTATGTGGCCGCCGGTCGCGTCGACGGTTTCTGGGAAATCGGCCTCAAGCCTTGGGATACCGCTGCCGGTGAGCTGCTGGCCAAAGAGTCCGGTGCCATCGTCACCGACTTCGTGGGTGGTCACAACTACGAAAACTCCGGCAACATAGTGGTTGCCAACCCGCGCGTCCTGAAAGAGATGCTCGGCAAGATCCGCGAAAACCTGCCGGAGTCCCTGGCCAAATAAGCCAGCCTCTCGCAGCGCACGCACAAAAAACCCGGCCTTGGCCGGGTTTTTTTATTGCTACAGCAACGAGGCAGGCCCTTCCATGGCAGTCCTGAGCCTCCCTTGCAGCCCGGCAGGCATGAGCGTTATCAACGCAAATCCTCATACCCCTTTCCCGCCAACCGGGTTTCACCATGCTTAACTGCCGACATCAATCCTTTGCCCGCGGCCATCCGCCCGCAGTCGCAGGCCCGGCATGAAGACGTGAAGATCAGGATTCATTCGCCGGGTATCCGCCTCCCCTGGCGCCCTGTAAAACAACAAAACCCGGCAAGCGCCGGGTTTTGTTGTGTGTCCAGCGGGCATGGGCCGGCTCAGCCTAGACCAAGCCGGCATTGCCCTCATCAGGCCAGGCGGAAGCGACCTATGGTCTGCTTCAGACCGGCAGCCAGCTGGCTCAGCTCCAGACAGGCGCGGGCGGTGTGATCGGCACCGATGGCAACCTCGTTGGAGGATTCATTGATCCGCTCCACGTTGCGACCCAGCTCATCGGAGACAGCATCCTGCTCGCCACAGGCACTGGCAATCTGAATGGCCATGTCGGCAATCTGGGCGACCGCCTCTTCGATCTGCTGGATGCCGTTGCTGGTCTGCTCGCTCTGTACCACGCACTGGCGGATCATGTCACAGCTTTGACCTGTCACCTCTTTCGCCTGGTTGGCGCGCGCCTGCAGGGTTTCTATGATGGCCACTATCTCGCCGGTGGAGGCCTGGGTACGACCCGCCAGGGTACGCACCTCATCGGCAACCACGGCAAAGCCGCGGCCCTGCTCGCCAGCACGGGCCGCCTCGATAGCGGCGTTGAGCGCCAGCAGGTTGGTCTGATCGGCGATGCCACGGATCACGTCCACCACCACATTGATCTGGGCAGATTCACGCTCCAGCTCGGCGACCAGGGTCCCCGCCTGTTCAATCTCCTCGGCGACCCGGGTAATGGCCACCAGCGAGCTCTGCACATCCTGATTGCCGCGACGGGCCAGGGCGTTGGCGGAGCTGGCGGACTCGGAGGCGGTCTCAGTGTTGCCGGCCACGTCGGCCACGGTGGCCTTCATCTGGGTCATGGCGGTTGCCACCAGGGAGATCTCCTGCTGCTGGCTCTGGATCCCTTGCGCCGACTGTTCGGAAACGGCGCTCACCTCTTCGATGGCGGCGCCAAGCTGGGTCACCGCGGCTACTACCTCTTCAATCAGGCCACGCAGGTTGTCCTGCATCTTGAGAGATGCCTTGGCCAGCATGCCCAGCTCATCGCGACCTATGTGCTGTCGATCCAGCTGATGGGTCAGATCACCGGCGGCGATGGCGTTGGCCTGCGCCACCACGGCTTGCAGTGGCAGGCAGATCTGGCGAGTCAGGAACCAGGTCATGGCCATCATGAACAGCAGCAGGCCACCTATGCTCACCATGGCAAAGCTGGTCACCATGTTGACGCTGTCGAGCAGGCTGCCCCGATTCTCCTTCACGAAGCCGAGGTTCACCTCCACCAGGCTGTTGACCGACTGTTCCAGCGCACCATAGGCAGCGTTGGACTGGAACAGCTGCGCCTTGGCCTGGGCCAGCTGGCCTTGTACCAGCAGCTGATCCACCGCATTGACCGAGTTCAGGTACTGCTGCCAGTCCTGCTTGGCACGGTTGAACACCTGGCGCTCATGATCGGCACCGACCGTGGACTCGTAAGCACGAAAGGCACGCTCGACCTTCTGGACATTGTCCTGAATGCGGCCACGGCGAGCCTGCAGATCGGCGGCATCGTCAACCATCAGCAGGGCGAACTGGGCCCGACGCACGTAAGAGACGTCGTAGAGCAGCGTTTCCACCGAGAGCACGCTCGGCAGGGTGGAGTCGGTAAAGTTCAGCACGCGGTCGCGCACGCCGCGCAGCTCGCTGGAGAGAAAAATACCGAATATCACGTTGACGGCGGCAATGACCGCAAAGACCACGGCAATCTTCTTGCCGATAGACAGATTTTTGTAAAACATGGTGGCTGGTGATCCTCAACTGCTGACAAGCAGGTGCACTGTGGCGATCACATCCGTATGAGCTGATACCCGGACATTCCTGACGGGAGATGGGACGTTGCGAAAAACCAAGGGAAGGGCTGGTTTCGCGAGGGCGGCACTTTACCACAGATCTGCCTACTCCTTCACCGGATTTCGCGGCGTGAAAGCAAGTTGTTTTTCCGCACAACCGGACTTTCATCACAAACTTTTTATAGCGACCAAAACATATCAAATAGTTAGCCGATGAAGGCAATCGGTCAGCGGGCATGGACAAAGCAGGCCCGCCTCGGTGTAATGCAAGACCATGGTGATGAGCCCCCTCATCCGCTGCCAATCGAGGTCATGCTTATGGATAACGCGTCGGCGCTGCCGGTTTCCTCCTGGTCAATTCAGCTGCGCGAGCAGATGCAGGCTCGCCCGCTGACCGCGATCGGCCTGCTCATCGCCCTGGCAGCCGTGTTGTTGCTGCTGTTGCAGAGCCTCATCATGCTGGCGGCTGGTGACATCAGTCCGGGAGCCCGTTATGGCCTCATCGGTGGACTGGCCGGTTTTGCCGCCACTGCCCTCGGGGCCCTGCCGGCCCTCTTCCTGCGCGCCGTGCCACAACGGGTGGAAGACAGCATGCTGGGCTTTGCCGCCGGCATGATGCTGGCCGCCAGTGCCTTCTCCCTGCTGCTGCCGGGACTCGAGGCAGCGGAAGGGATCACCGGGGATGGCTTCCTCGCCGCCGCCGTGGTGGTAGCCGGTATGACGCTGGGGGTACTGCTGATGCTGGGACTGGATCAGTTCACTCCCCATGAACACGACAAGACGGGCCCCTGCGGCCCGGGCCATGAGAGTTGCTCCCGGGTCTGGTTGTTCGTGTTTGCCATCGCCCTGCACAACCTGCCGGAGGGCATGGCCATCGGGGTCAGCTTCTCCCAGGGAGACATGTCGGTGGGATTGCCGCTCACCACCGCCATCGCACTGCAGGACATTCCGGAAGGGCTGGCGGTGGCGCTGGCCATGTGCGCCGCCGGTTTTCATCCAGGCAAAGCCGTACTGGTCGCCATCGGCAGCGGTCTGCTGGAACCGCTCGGCGCCCTGCTCGGAGTGGGCCTCTCCAGCGGCATGGCCATCGCCTATCCCATAGGGCTGGGGCTGGCCGCCGGCGCCATGCTGTTTGTGGTATCCCACGAGGTGATCCCCGAGACTCATCGCAATGGTCACCAGACCCACGCCACCCTGGGGCTGATGGCCGGCTTTGCCCTCATGATGACGCTCGACACCGCATTGGGTTGATAAGATGCTGATAAATAGCCCAATGTCCCATTCGTTGACGATACTGACATAGCTGGCATCGGGATCTCCCCGAGCCTTCATCAAGGGCCTGCATGAGATGAGATCCTGGGTGGCCTCACTGCTTTTCCTGCTTGCCCCTGCGCTCTGGGCAGCCAGTACCATAGAGGTCTATCACACGGCGGCGCAGCCGGAGTCGGCCCCAAAATACATTGAAAACCCGGATGGACACGTCGGCGGGATCTGCGTCGACCTGTTTCGACTCATGGAGCAGCGAGAACCCGCCCTGCGCATCCAGGGCGATCAGATCTTCCTGCCGCTGAAACGGCTGGAGAAGAGCGTGCTGCACGGCCAGCTCGATTTTATCTGCGGCGTCGGCGACAACCCGGTCCGCCGCAACCACTTCATCTATCTGCAACCGCCCATCTTCACGGTGCGCTACCACCTGGCGGTGCGCAGCGACGACCCCATCCATATTCGTCACTGGGACGATGTCAGGGCCCTTGGCAAGGAGGGCATCATCCTCATCAACCATGGCAGCGGAGCCATAGAGCGGCTGCAAGCCATCGGCGGGCTCCTCATCGACAGCGGCGGGATCAACAGCACAGCCAACTACGACAAGCTGCGGATGAAACGGGGGCGCTTCATCTATTACCGCTCACCCGGCTTCGAATTCGATATTCGCCAGCACAGGCTCACCGGCCAGGTGCGCATACTCCCCACCGTCATGGAAGAGACCCCTTTCTACATACTGTTTCATCAACACACCTCGCCCGCGCGGCTGGCCCTGTTTGCCAGCACGCTGCAGCAACTGGCCGACAGCGGCGCGCTGACCAGGCTGGTGGAACAATACCGCTGAGCGGGGACACGTCACTTCCGCCTCTTTCCCCTTTTATCTTCCTCCTGGCGACCATCTCGGAATGCTCGGCGCCATCGCCAACTTTTGTTATGATCCACAACAACTTATTCGGCCACGCGGCCATCGAGACGAGGTGAGTGATGAAAGTAGGTATTATCGGCGCCATGGAACAGGAAGTGGCCCTGCTGCGCAGCCAGATGAGCGAGCCAACCACCCTGCAACTGGGCGGTTGCGAGTTCTATCAGGGGATGCTGGCGGGCAAAGAGGTGATCCTGACTCGCTCCGGCATCGGTAAGGTCGCCGCCAGCGTCGCCACCAGCCTGCTGCTGGAAAAATTTGCCCCGGATTGCGTGATCAACACAGGCTCCGCCGGCGGCTTTGCCCAGGATCTGCATATAGGTGACGTGGTCATCGCCAGCGAAATGCGCTTCCACGACGTGGATGTGACCGCCTTCGGCTACGAGATGGGCCAGATGGCGCAACAACCCGCCGCCTTCCCCTGCGACGAGAAGCTGATCGCGGTGGCCCAGGATTGCATCGCCGAGCAAGGCAAGCATCAGACCAAAGTTGGCCTCATCTGCACCGGCGATCAGTTTATGTGCAAGCCCGAGGCGATTGCGAAAGCCCGTGCCGATTTCCCGCAGATGCTGGCAGTTGAGATGGAAGGAGCCGCCATCGGCCAGGTGTGCCACATGTTCAAGGTCCCCTATCTGGTGGTCCGCGCCATGTCGGATATCGCCGGCAAGGAACAGGTTGAATCCTTCGACGCCTTCATCGAGGTGGCGGGCCAGCATTCGGCCGAGATGATCATCAAGATGCTCGGCAAGCTGTGATCGACCTCGCCACGCTGGAACACATGGCCGCCACTCCGGCGGCCATTTTGCTCGGGGCCACGCTGCTGGAAGCCATACTGCCCTGGCCTGCCCAGTTCAGGCTCTCCGCCTTGGTGCCCCTGCTGACCCGCCTCGGCCACAAGGTACACAGGCCAGATGGCGCGCCCAGGCAGCAATTCCAGGCCGGTCTGCTGGCCTTGCTGGTTGTCTGGCTGCCGTGCGCCGCCGGACTCTGGGCGGTGCGCAACCTTTCCCTCTCGGAGCCGTTGTTTGATCTGCTGTTTCTGCTGCTGATGATAGAGTCGCGCCCGCTGCGAGAGCTGGCCAAGGCCACCCGTTCGCTGGCAAGTCAGGAGACGCTGGTGGTTGCCCGGCTGCAGGCGGCCCCCTGGCTCAGGCGCGATACCGGCAAACTCTCCGTGATGGGGGTTGCCAAAGCGGTCAGCGAGACCTGTGCGCTGCGACTGACAGGCCAGTGGGCCGGTCCCCTGCTCGGGTTTGCACTGGCCGGCGTTCAGGGTGCCCTGCTGTGGCGACTCGCTCAGTTGATGAACCAGGGCTGGAGCCCCAAGCAAGAGGCATTCAGCCACTTCGGCCGCGCCGCTGCCGTGCTTTACCAGGGACTCTGTACCCCCGCCATCCTGCTGCTGGCATTGCCCCTGTGCCTGACCCAGCTGCGCCAACTGGGGGCTCGCCTGCGCACGGCCATACGGTGGCCCTACCCTGCCATGGGTGCCTTGCTGACGCTGCTTTCCCACTCGCTGGGGATCCGGCTGGGCGGCCCACGCTATTACCAGGACACCCTGTTTCGCTTCCCTGTGTTCGATGCGGTGAGCGACCCTGATGCCAGCAGTGCACTGCGCTTGCTCAACCGGTTGCAACAAATTGGCTGGGGCTGGCTGGCACTGGCCGTCCTCTTCACCGCGGTGGAGCAACTGCATGGCTAGGCATGTCGCCCTGATCTGCCTGCTCTGCTGGCCACTGATGCTGCAGGCGGCTGCGCCGATGCGCATCGTCAGCCTCACCCCCCATCTGACCGAGCTGCTGTTTGCCATCGGTGCTGGCGATCGCATCGTCGCCACCGATGATGCCTCCGACTTTCCACCCGAGGTGACGACACGGCCACACGTGGCCAACTACCGCAGCATCAACCTGGAAGCCCTGCTGGCCCAGAAACCGGATCTGGTGGTGGCCTGGCGCTCGGCCCAATCCCGCATGCTGGCCCCCATAGAGCAGCTGGGTATTCCGGTGTTCTACTCCGAGCCCACGGATTTCGCCTCCCTGGCCTCGGAAATACGCGCGCTGGGAACACGGCTGGAGCTGGAGCAAGCGGCCAATGCCCAGGCTGATGCCTATCTCGCCAGGTTGGCCGACCTCAAGCAACGCTACGGCCAGCCCAAGCATATCAAGGTGTTTTATCAGCTCTGGGATCCCCCCCTGACCAGCGTCAGCGGTTCCGCCTGGCCGGCTCAGGCCATCGAACTGTGCGGCGGAGAGAATGTGATGGCGGAAGCTCGCACTCCCTACCCCCAGGTCAGCCTGGAGCAGATCATCAAGGCCAACCCGGCACTGATCCTGGCGGGGAGTCAAGATCCCGGCGTCCTGCGTCGCTGGCAGCAGTGGCCCATGATCGATGCGGTCAAGCATCAGCGTCTGCAACTCATCAACTCGGACGAACTGCATCGCTTCACCCCGAGGGCACTCAATGCCGTACAGCAGGTGTGTGATGCCATCGCCACAAGCTACGAAACATTAATATTACCTTTTGACAAGCCCAGTCCAGACTGAACACAGTGTGGCGGCATGCTTGATGCTCTTTTTATTAGCCGATTACACTCTTTGCATAAAATGCTGGTACTTTATTTGCTAGCATATGATTCATCTACTGTTTTCATAACGAGATGTTCGCAATGTTCAATGATAAAACGTTACTCATCACTGGCGGCACTGGCTCGTTTGGCAAGATGCTGGTCAAGACAGTGTTGGAACGCCACAAGCCGAAACGGCTCATCATCTACTCCCGCGATGAACTGAAACAGTTCGAGATGCAGCAGGAGTTCAACGAACCCTGCATGCGTTATTTCATCGGCGATGTGCGGGATGCCAACCGCCTGAACATGGCGATGCGCGGCGTCGATTACGTCGTGCACGCGGCCGCGCTCAAGCAGGTGCCTGCCGCCGAATACAACCCCATGGAGTGCATCAAGACCAACATCCATGGGGCAGAGAACGTCATCCAGGCCGCCCTGCTCAATCAGGTCAAGAAGGTGATCGCCCTCTCCACCGACAAGGCCGCCAACCCCATCAATCTGTATGGCGCCACCAAACTGGCTTCCGACAAGCTGTTTGTGGCGGCCAACAACATCGCAGGTCAGGATCCGACCCGCTTCGCGGTCGTGCGCTACGGCAATGTGGTGGGTTCACGTGGGTCAGTCGTTCCCTTCTTCCAGAAACGGATCGACCAGGGCGCCGGCACGCTTCCCATCACCCATGCCGAGATGACCCGCTTCTGGATCACCCTGCAGCAGGGGGTGGATTTTGTGATGAACAACTTCCCGCGCATGAAAGGGGGAGAGATCTTCGTACCCAAGCTGCCTTCGGTGCGGATCACCGACCTAGCTACCGCCATGGCACCCCAGCTGACCCAGGAAATTATCGGTATTCGTCCGGGCGAGAAGCTACATGAGGTGATGTGCCCCAGTGACGACTCCTATCATACCTTCGAGTTCGACGACTTCTTCATCATCGGTCCCACCATCAACTTCAACAATCGCAACAATGACTTCTCGGTCACGGCGACAGGCGAGAAGGGATGCATGGTCGAACAGGGATTCGAGTATAACTCACGCAACAACGGCGACTTCCTGACGGTGGCACAATTGAAAGAGTTGAATGACAAGGTGGTAATGGAATGATCCCGTACGGCAGGCAGTCGATCAGCGAAGCGGATATCGAGGCGGTAGTCGAGGTGTTGAGGTCAGACTTTCTGACGCAGGGCCCGGTCGTCCCCCGTTTCGAGCAAGCCGTGGCAGATTACTGCGGTGCCCGCTTCGGGGTAGCGGTCAATTCGGGCACGGCCGCCTTGCACATCGCCTGCCTGGCGCTGGGTGTTGGCCAGGGAGACTGGGTATGGACCTCCCCCATCAGCTTCGTCGCCTCGGCCAACTGTGCTCTCTATTGCGGAGCCCAGGTCGACTTCGTCGACATAGAGCCGGATACCGGCAACATGTGCGCACTGGAGCTGGAGCGCAAACTGATTGTCGCCAAGGCGCAAGGACGCCTGCCCAAGGTGGTCATTCCGGTACACTTCGCCGGCTTGCCCTGCGATATGAAAGAGATCCACCGTCTGGGCCAGGAGTACGGTTTTCGCATCATAGAAGATGCCTGCCACGCCCTCGGCGCCCGCTATCACGGCGAACCGACCGGCAATGGTCGCTACAGCGACATTACCGTCTTCAGCTTCCACCCGGTGAAGATTATCACCACGGGTGAAGGCGGCATGGCCATGACCAATGATCCCGCTCTCGCCAAGACCATGAGCATGCTGCGCAGCCACGGCATCACCCGTGAACCGGAAGACTTCATCAACGAACCGGACGGTCCCTGGTACTACGAACAGCAGATGCTGGGTTTCAACTACCGGATGACAGATATCCAGGCGGCGCTGGGGTTGAGCCAGATGAAACGTCTAGAGGAGTTTCTTTTCAAGCGCATAGCGCTCTCTGAACATTACAAGAGAGAGCTTCGTGCAAGCGGCCTGTATTTTCTTTTCCCTCGTACAGATAGAGTAAGTGCTTGGCATTTATTTGTGATAAAAGTTGATGCCAACATTCGGGGAAAACTAGTCAAATTTTTACGAGAAATGAATATCTTTACCAACGTCCACTATATTCCAATCTATAATCAACCTTACCATATAGGTTGTACAATACCTTCTCTACTCAAAAGCAACAAATTCAGTTCAAGCATTATATCGATCCCACTGTACCCATATTTGACAACACCGGACCAAAACACTGTAATCCAATTATTTAAATCATATCTTGCCAACATTGAACCAAATAAATAATATGAAAAAAATCCTAGTAACTGATGTAGTATTTCCGACCCAGCTTTCCTTATGGAGAATATGTGAAACTGCCTCTTTCATAAAAGAGAAGGGGGCAGATATTATGGTCTTTAAAATTGATGGTTTTGCTGGGGTAAAGTACACAGTCGATTATGAGGAGATGAGAGATATATTGGGTTATGGTGAGTACAATATAATCATATTTGACCCTAGGTATAATCATCTAAATAAATTCAACAAAAGGATCGATGGTACTCAATGGAATGGTTTGTTTCCAGCGAGCTATATTTTCACAAAAAAAACAACCTTTAACATACATGGGTATGATGTTATCTATCATATTTTCCTTCATTGTTATCGGGAGTTTAATAAGCTCATTGAATATCCTAAAAACAAACAGGTGATTCACCTTTATCCTGGTGGCGGTTTCTCCGGCCAACAATCTATATATGACCTTCACCATGAAGTTAAATTAATATCAACAAACCCGAAAACCAGTCTAGTATTAAGCAAGTTAGGAATCACAAACTATCTTGAATGCCTAGGTGGGACCTTCTTCACAAGAGAAGGTATACACCCACATAAAGTATCAATAAAACATAAGGGTAGATTAATTGTTGCTTTTGCAAGCTTGGGACACTCGGTCGAAAAAGGGGCTAGCACTTACCTTGAAATAACAAAAAACTTTAAAGATAAATATCCATTATCGAATGTAAACTTCATTGCCATTGGCAATTATCCATTTGAACAACAAGGGGTTGAAATATATTCGCCAATGCCCATGATGAAATTGATTGATTTTTATAAAAGCAATGTAGATATATTAATTAGCATTGATACTGGCATTGCATTCAATGGATGGCCATTAGGTATTGAAGCCGCATTGACAGGTGCCCTTCTTGCTACAACAGATCCAAACAATCTGCAGCAGCACTATGATATTCCTGACAACTCTCTAGCAATATTTGATATATCAAACACTATAGGGATAGTAGATTTAATACACAGCATGGATGAGGACAGAATTGAGTTATTTAAACGGGGGAATAAATGCAGAGAATTTTTTTCAACAATGTGTAGCTATGAAAATCAACAGAGTAAAATATTTTCATATCTTTCTATTTAGATAAAAGATGGCATTTAGCGGACAGTTTCCCACAAAAGAGAATGGTCATATGGCTTCAAACCGGATAACAAAACGGTAGCCTTAGCGTGTTATCAGGAATCACCCTATGACCACAATGTAGTGGTCAACTAAATCCGGACACTTGGTTAGGCTGATTTTCGGCTTCTGCTGGCGGTATCCCATCATTGTGTTGATGTGGGCGCTGCCAGTTGTAGTAATCCATCTGGTAGTAACTGATATCTCGTTTCGCTTCTCGCAGGTTCATATAGCCCGTTGCCGGGAGCGACTCTGACTTCAGGCTCCTGAACAACCGCTCCATCGGCGCGTTATCCCAGCAGTTACCACGCCGACTCATGCTCTGGGTCCTGCGGTAGCTCCACAGCCATTGCCGAAATGCCCGGCTGCCGTATTGGCTGCCTTGGTAGGACGCCAGATGGACAACCTCGTTGCTGATACGCAATCTCGAGCGCTTTCACTGCTAGCTCGGCATCTGGTTTATCAGACATCATCCACCCCACAACTCACTGGGTATGAAAGTCGAGCACCGCGACCAAGTAATACCAACGGCCACAGTCTCAGACCTAGGTGATATTGCCACACCACGCCTGATTGGGTTGCTGAACATCAAATTCACGCGACAACAGATTGGGAATATCCTGTCGTTCAGACTAGGCAACCTGATAACGATGAGCGCCCGGTTGTTTGGATACCAGCCCGCGGCTACGCACCTTGAATCGTCCAATCCGGTACCCCAACTCCCGCATCATCTACATCAAGGCGCGACTGCCCGCTTGAGCCCCGGCTCTCTTTGAACAAACGGCGTAATGCGCTGCGTTGTTGCATCCGCTCACGGTTAATCGTCCGCTTGCGGGCTATATAGTCGTAAAAACAGGAAGTGGGGACATCGAAAGCGCAGCAGACCAGGGTGATGGGGGCTTGCTCCTTTAATCGGTCTATCAGCGCGTACGTGTGAGTTCGTCCGCCATCAAGAGAGCAGTAGCTTTTTTAGAATGTCTTTCTCGCGTTCAAGCCGGTTGATGCGAGCTTCCAGCTCCTGAATTTTCTGCAGCTCTGGGGTCAACGCCTTGCCGATAGGGGTTGTGCCAGTACGTTCGGATTGAAGCTGCTGAACCCATCGGCAAAGAACGGTTTCACCGACATCTAATGGACGGCTAGCTTCAGGGAGAGAATATCCCTGGTTGAGCACCAGGGATGCAGCTTCCAGTTTGAACTCGGCAGTAAATGAGCGACGTAATCTTGTCATTGATTACCGCATAAGCGGACCCCAACTCGCGAGTCACGCCAGGTGCTCGATGGCATTCTCTGGATACTCCACACCGACGCACCTTGGCAAGATCTGCCAGAACGTTTCAGCCCATGGAGTTCGGCCTATAACATCTTTCGACGTTGGCAGAGTACAGACTGCATCGATACCATCCTTGAAGCGCTGCAACTGCATCTCAATGAAGAGCCTTATTGACTTCGGCCTGTGGTGTCTTGACGGCTCCAATGTCAGGGCGTCCAAAGATACAGCCGGATAACTAAAAACCAAATATTAATCAATCACTTAACCACCAGCATGGCGGTTTTGGCAGCAAAGTCCACTTGGTCACTGATGGTAATGGTTTGCCGCTGAGGTTCTGCCTTTCGCCGGGGTAATCAGCGGAAATCAGATATGCGACAAGTGCATTGGCCATAGCCAGGATACCGACCTCATCAGACCATTATCGCATGCGTCCAGCTCATCTTGCCGCAGACAAGGCCTATAGCAGTAAGGCTTTCCAGGCCAAACTCTGGCGCAGGAGAGTAAAAGCGGTCATCCCGCAGCGCCGCGATCAGCAGCGGCACCATAATATTGGACAAAGTACGTTATCGCAGACGCAATGTGGTAGAGGGGTGTTTCGGATGATTGAAGAAGTTTCGCCGATTTTCAACAAGATATGAAAAGCTGGCGGGAAGTTTTGCAGCTTTTATCAAGCTAGCTTTTTGCCTTCGTTATTCACGGGAATTATTGGTGGACAGAAAACTAACATTTTGAGAGCACAGCCTAGGCTGAGGCCTGTGTCAGATAATAACGAGATCTGTGCATATGTTGCGGTGAAACAAATCACCGCAATTAGAACGTCCATCACTTATATAAGCATTCTAATTATATCAACTGAAAATGAAGGAATTCCTAATTTATCATTCACATTTTTTCGCTCTTTGAATGAATCATCAATAAATATAGCGGGAAAACTATTAATATAGTCATATTTATTGCTACATTTATCTATATGAATAATCTCATCGAAGACACCATGACAAATTTTTAATTCATCAAGTGACTTAAATATATCACCACCATGTTTGGTAATAAGGTGGATTTTTTTATATTCAGCTCTCATTTTATATATAAATGCTATCATTTCATAATTTACGTCTCCATTGACATGCAACGTATCATCAAAGTCGACATATATATGAGAAAAATCATACTTTAATTTTATTTTAGAAGACAATGAACGATCAACTTCGACATCAAGATTATTAGAGTAGAAGTTAACATCAACTCCCATTCTATCATATAGAGACAGCTCAATAAGATTGACACCATTAACACTTGTAATTGCACTAGTACCTGCGATTCTTGGGGCGATCTCAAGTAATGTAAGAATTCCTTCAGCATTTTCCTTTACTTGATAGAACCATGCTCCACGTAAATTAATAGCTCCATTTATAATACTGGCGATAGAATCAAAATCTGAATGATGGACAATTTTAGTGTTGACAGATATTCCGTTTGCAATGCGTCCTCGCTCACGTGCAGAGCAGAATCTCAGCCTTCCATATTGGTCAGTAAAACAATCAACAGTGAACTCTTTACCAGGTAGATATTCGAGCATCAATAGATTCGGCTCTCTATCTCTATAGAATGCCATTTCTTTAGAGTCATTGATAATTTTTATTCCCTTGGAACCCTGACCAACATCAGGTTTCATAAATACAGGGAACCTTTCTGGTATATCATTCAAATAAATATGAGGTGTTTTTATTAATGATGAAAACACATTATATGTCGCACTTTTAGACCTACATATGACACATGCATCAGCAGGAGAAGTCACGATTTCCGCATCAATTACCTCCCGATTAATAGCCAAGAATGTAATCACCTCATCATGAGCAGGAATAATGTATTCTATTTTCTCATTTTTTATAATTTCATTCAATTTTTCGATAAAATAAAAATCGGTGACATAAGGTATGTTACCAATATAATTGGCATATGAATATTGGCCATGGTCTTGACAACTACTTCCACCAATCAATTCAAAATGTATTGATTGTGCTAAAGCACGTTGCACTTCCAAGCCAATTTCAGAACCACATGGAAATACAAGAACCCTTTTCATATTACACTCACTTTATTGCTACAGTAGTATACTGATATGGCATAAGGAACCTTTCTTCATCCTCAATAGCAATAATTTCTACCGATGTAAAATCTTTTAGAAGGGCCTTTATACCATGCTCAGTGAATCTCCAGCAATCAGGTAGAGGGCCGTGTATCCTAAAATTGAATGGCGTAGTTAATAACAATATTCCATCTTTTTTCAGTATTCTATATATTTCTGTAATTGCAGAAAATGGATTCAAAGTATGTTCTAGGACTTCCGTACAGACAACAATATCAAATTTATTGTCAGAGATGACTTCCTTGTTATTTTCAGTAATGTCGATTACATATGTTGGTTCTGCATCTGGATTTATATCTGCAGTCATTATTCTTGCCTTCACAAAATGTTCTGCCGCGCCTAGATGAACTTGGGGTGCAATATCTAAGATCATCATATCTATAGCGTCTAGCTTTTCTGCCTGGCTCTTTAAGAAAATACTAACACTTTCTCTTATAACATGATAAACATGTATATCAAAATCAGATACTGTTTTCATTAAAAGCTCCTAGTCAATTCTTAATCAACATTATTACCCTATCAAGATCATTTTCATCAAGGCCAGGATATAATGGTAAACATATTACTTTATTGGAGAGGTCATTTGCATGTGTGAGATTAAGAGGAGATGCAGATGGGATACTTTTATACATTGGCATATTGCTGATTAATGGATAGAAGTATCTTCTTGCATAGATTCCACCAATTTTCAATTTTTCATAAAGCATGTCTCTATTCATACCATAAGCATCATCAACAATGATTGGGAAATATGAATAGTTAATATTATCTCTCTGAGCCTGCAAAGGCAAAATGATACCATCGATTTCTGATAGCTCATTGCAATAAATATCAAACGCTTGTTTTCTCTGTAAAATTGCATCATTAACATGCTTTAATTGCAATAGGCCGAATGCGGCATTAACCTCACTCATTTTTGCGTTAATACCAGGCGCAACGATAGTCACTTCGTCAGAAAAACCAAAGTTCTTTAAATAATCAATTCTTTTCTTCATTTTTGCAGATGAAGATATTATCGCACCGCCCTCAAAAGTATTAAAAACCTTTGTTGCATGAAAACTAAGTACAGACATATCACCATGCTTCAAGATACTTTCATCTTTATAATGAGTACCGAAGGCATGCGCAGCATCATAGATAACATGTAGGCCATAGTTATCTGCTATTCGTTGAATTTCTTCTATTTCACAAGGTGTCGAATAACAATGGACAGGTAAGATAGCAGTCGTATTTGGGGTAATAGCTTCTTCAATTTTTGAAGGATCAATGTTAAACGTCCCCGGTTTAACATCAACAAATACAGGGGTGAGATTGTTCCATATTAGTGCATGGCTAGTAGCAACAAAAGAATATGGAGTTGTAATCACTTCTCCTGTGACTCTCAATGCCTGTAAAGCTGTCACTAAGGCCAATGTACCATTGGTGAAAAGAGATAAGTACTCAACCCCAAGAAATTCACAGAGAGCTTTTTCTAGCTGCTTATGAAATGGGCCATTATTTGTCAACTGATGGTTTTCCCATATTTCCTCTAAATATGGAATGAACTCTCCCAAAGGAGGTAAATATGGTTTTGTAACTGGAATATCTTTCATATATAACATTTCCTAAATTAACACATCAATAAATGGGAAATATTCTTAATTTGATGCTGAGCGCATAGATACTCCTTCACAGATGAAAAAATACTATTATTTACAAAATCGATAGAAAGAAGGTCATCAAGTACAATGTAGTGACCATATGGTGCCCATTTCGATATGAGTTCATCACGAATAGATACTCCTCTAAACAGAGGCGTAATGACGATGATATCGTCAGTTGGGAATACATAGGTCTCAATAGCGGTTTTAGAAATAACTACCCCATTTTCCATCATCATGACAACCCCCTTATCAATCACTATATGGCGATCAGTATTTCTTACTATTGACTTATATATACTACCTGCACCGTAATATATTACATTACTAGGAGCTAAAGCACTTATTTCATTTTCTAAATTTGTTTTCAACCCAGAATAAAAACTATCTGCAAGATATTTTTCTGAAGTTCCCTGTAACAATGTATGTAGTTCCAGTGTATATTTTTGAAGGTGCCGAAAACCAAGATTTAAATATTTGCCATCATGCAACTCCATAATATATTTAGATACAGCAAGCATTTTAATACAGTGCGACATCTGCAGGGGGATATTTTTTTCTCTGGTACTACTCCAAGATCCAGACACAAATTCTCGGTATACAGACATACAATCGTTTAAATAAACTGCTCCAGAAAATAGCCCCATCAACTTTATAAAATAATCGCCAACATCAAGCCATGGATGCTTAGAAAAAAAATCATAAAATGTAGAAAATGCATACTTGCTGATAACCACAGAAGATATGTGAATAGTACTTGTGATAAATAGCTCACCCAATACTGAAAATGGAATAAATTCAGATTCTCCAGGCTCAACGGAAACTAGATGCTTACCATAAATACCATTAAATCCCCCTGTTTTTGCATTGAGCCTTCTTGTCGGATGAAATGATATATCTCCTCGCCTAGCAACTAATGCTGATACCTGCTTTTGTAATTTTTCTTTAGAGCACCAATAGTCATCCCCTTCACAAAAAGCAAAAAAACATCCGTTTGCATTTTCTGCAAAAAATTTCCATATAGAAAGTAAATCCCCTTTGGTGTACACATTATCACTTCGCTTCAGACTTTTAATGAGCAATGGATACTTTTTCTCATACTCGGTGATAATATTATACGATTGATCCGTAGAAGCATCATCATGCACCAGAATCTCAAATCTGAAATTGGTTTCTTGCATAATCATAGAATCAAGCGCACGTCGTAGGTATCTCTCATGATTGAATGAAAGACACAAAATGGAAACCATCACCTCACACCCTGACAACATAATGTCTGGTAAGCCTTTATTCATAATTAAACACCGAGATGGCAATCTAAATTGTTATTTAAATAATTAAATTACTTCGAACTCCGGTCGAACAGAAAGCAAATACTCATATATCTCGTTGTAATAAGCATCAGATGCGATAATAATTGCATTGACGTCAATTTCAGAAATACTCTCAGATGACAAAATAGAGGCTTCATAAACGCCATAATACTTTGATGGATTTTTATCAATTATATACTTTGGCCTGATACCAGCCGCTGATAACAAGCTATTAATTCTTAGTCCAATTTCGCCAGCACCGTATATGGCAAAATTATTATTAAATTTACTACCAAAATATAATATATTACGTATACGCTGATCAGAAAACCTATATCCCATACCCAATAAACACATTCGATAATCAAGCATCTCTTGTATTTTTATAGATGGTGAGACACTGGCCAATTTAACAACTGACTTTATATATTGGGAGATTAACTGCAACTCATGGTGCTTATCTATCAGGCCAAGTAAGAGTTGTAACTCCCCAAAGTTAAATCTATGCCTTATATTGTACAAATGTTTTATCAACTCAGCATTCAAGTCATCTATTACCTGTATAGAGTCACATGGTTTTTTATCTAAACGCCGTGATAAACCAACTAACATAGGAATTAAATATTCTGGACGCATAATTTTATTATTCTTTATAATAATCAATATATTATACATCCACACATTAAATATGGCACTCTTCATCTTATCTAGATTGGAAGACATTGTTCCATCACGTCGATGATATACTGCACCTATTTTATGTATAGTTATAAAGCTATTACCATTTAATGCCATTCTAAAAACAAGATCATAGTCCTCACATCCATATTCTGTTCTTGTTGTAGTATCAAAACCAGCAACATCAAGCAAATCACACTTGTGAAAAAGAAATGAATGAACTGGTGCCAAATTATCTATCATAAGAGCAGGAATCACATCACCGAAAGCAGGAAAAACCTCTCTGGAGAGGTCATTATCCTCATTAATCTCACTAAAACCAATGATGCTTATGGTCCCAGGTAATAATCTGATACTGGCCGTTTGAGCAGCTAGACAGCCTGGCAGCAATGTATCATCGGCGTCCAAAAACTTTATTAGTTTACCATTAGCATGCTTTATCCCGGTATTTCTGGCGGCCGAAAGACCTTGATTAGATTGCCTGAGCAATTTTATCTGGAATGAATAATTTTTTACAGGAAGCACAACAGGTTTGGTTGAACCATCATCAACGATAATGACCTCTAATGATCTGCAATCCTGGATCATAACAGAATCAAGGGCTCTTTCTAAATACATTTCCTGTTGGTAGCAAGGAATAACTATAGATATCAACATGAGCAGCTCCATTCAATAGGACATTACCTTTTTATAAGAATAACATCAGCCACACCATCAGAAGAGATGCTTTCAATGTCTATCATATCCTTGAACATCTTAGTGACATTGAATTCCTCGTCTTTATTCCATATAAAAAGATCCGCATCCTTTACACAAAAATTCCATTGATGCATTCCAATATAATTTTCATGTTCAGCTTCATTTTGGGAGTGCTGTAGGTATATATAACCACCGACCTTAGTTACCGATATCATATTGGATATACAAACCAGTGGATTGTAACTATGGTCGAGCGTATTTCGTGCATAGGATATATCAAATGTATTAACATCAAACTTCTCTAGTAATCGCTCGGTTTCACAAAACTCGGTCAATATTGGAGGAGGTGATGGAAACACAAGCTTCTGGTACTCATCAGCCAGCGCATCTATCGCCGAGATCCTTACTTGCTTGGTTGGATGCTGCTTACCGATTATGGTCAATGGTCCGGCACCACAGTCCAATATATTGATAACATTCCCCTGCAATTTATCACATAGTTCAACAAATATACTCTGCAGCGGAAGAAACGGATTTAATCTATCCGCAAAATCACAAGGCCATTCCCCTCCCTGGCTATCCGTCCATGATGTCCAGAATCTAATTTCTGAACGAATACCAGTCTCCCATTTCTCTTTGATCATGTAGATCTTTTATCCTAAATAACAATTATACCAGCAGCAGCTGAATTTTCGATTTCAGCCACTATCTCATTACGATATGGGATAGATGCGACAATGATTGCATCTACTTTTTCATCTAGTTGAACTGAATTATATATTTTCATTCCCAAAAATTTTCCGTGGATATTTTTGTCAATGAAATATACCAAAATATAGTCTGGATGATTGCTTTGCAGATAATGACACAGGCGTCGTCCACGCTGACCACAGCCCCAAATTGCAAGTTTACCCCCCATAGGAAATATTGCTAACAATTGACTAAGTAAACGATAGTCATCGTTATCAAGAAAACACTCTAGGGCTTCATTGCTATATAATGTTTTTGCACGACAAATGCGATAATGTTCAGTATAAGGGTGTATTGATGAAATATGCCATGGCTTTTCCTGTCCACAAAAATGAACCAGGACAGGTTCAAGGGAATCTACCCTGTTAATATGATTTGGTTGAGCATTCCATTTACAGTCAAGATAGAACGTTCTATTTTCCAGCACAATATTCAATGCATCCTGATCATTGTGTTCAAAACCATTATTCTCAATAAGTAAGTCCAATGCCTTCTGGCTAATATTATTAGCTCGCCATTTAACAAGATCCATCAACATGAATCCAGCATTAAAATATCTTCCTATGGAGATTCCTCTTTCCTGTTGCTTGTCCTTATCGAACCCTAATATGTGATCGAGAACCACAGCAACAACGGCATCACCCATGTCTATCGACCAGAGCGAACTGATATTCCCCACCGCAATCATATCTGCATCAATGAACAAGACCTTTTCAATATTGTGCAATGCTTCAGGTATGGCGAAACGATAATAAGTAACCTCATTTAATCTATTATTATAAAGGTCACTGATTGGAATGTTTTTATAGTCTGGGAATTTATCATAAAACTGAATGTTTGTATTTTTGGAAACCAACGCCGACAGCTTGAATATGTTTTGTTCATTTAGCCTACCCAAAATATGACACATTAATTGGAAGTCATGATTGAGATGCTTACCAAGACTATATATCAAGGCTGCCAGATGAATTGCAAAGGCATCATCAATACAGAAGGCAACATGGATGGTTTTTCTCATGTGATTCCCCGGTAAACGCTGTAAATCAACCAAATATCCTTCGACGTACCAGTTCAGGTTCATTTTTATGTTGCCAAGCAAACTCATGGCGCTCATCAAAGAACCACCGATACTGAACGGAATAAGTAATAAAGGTATTAAACAACGCCCAGTTTTTGGCGCGCAAAAAATACAGCGCTGTAGAAAACCACAAGTGACTTTTCCCTCTATTGACTATCTGTTCATCAATTCCTGCCTGGAGCGCCAAATCACACGCGGCCAGCATATCTTGCAAAGCAAGCTTGCGATGGGCTTCAGAAGTGCGAATAGATCCACAGATACTGTCACCATGGACTCGATAACGCCCATATACCTGCAGAATACGGTCTATATTTCCGCCCAGATAAGATGAATTAAGAATATGCCAAGAGTAATCATTCACTATGTGGCAGCCCAGATTCACTGCATCCAGCATTCTTGCATGCCGGCGAAAAGCACAGGAACTGGTATTGAAAAAGAGTCCATATTGCACCAGATGCTCCGGACCTGCTCGATCAGGGATGTATTTGGCATTGTAATAATCCCTGCTAAACAGCGAGGTTGTCCGGCTCGTATCACTATCAAATACTTCCGCTTCGTGATAAACGAAACCACAATCTGGATGCCTATCCAGATGGTCGGCCAGCACCTGCAGCTTACCGGGCAGGGCCAAGTCATCACCATCGACATACACCATATATGTGCCCCGAGCCTGTCCCAATAAAGCGCGGATAGTCAGACACACCCCCATATTCTGTGAATTCTGTGACACACGTAACAAAGGCCACTGCCGCGCCAGCCGCTGCAAGATGGCCCAGGAGTCATCACTCGAGCCGTCATCGATGGCGATCACCTCGAACTCGAAATCAGTTTGCTGCTCGAGCAGGCTGAGCAGGCAGGGTTCGATGAAGCGCGCCAGATTGTAGACAGGCACCAATACGCTGACTTTCATAGGGAAATCCAAGAGAAGATGAGTAGAAAAGAAGCGGATGGGAGAAAATGGGCAAGGCTACCGCACGGTCCCTGTCAACCCTTCCCCCCCTCTCTGTCAGGTTTTACTGCAAGAGATATGCCTGACCAAGCTAATCCATTGAAGCTGCGGGATTTATGTGAGCCACACCCGATTATTCATGCTGGACAAGGCCACGGCCGCAAACGTGCAGCATGTCTATCCCATCCCAGTGCCACTCGAATGCCAGCGCCTGTCCCGGCGCCACCACCCTGTCTATGCGGCAGGTGGGCGCATTCGGCAAGGCATCCTCAAGCTGCGCCTTGTGTGCACCGACCCAGACACAGGTCTGCATATCCCACGGCTGCAACAGCAGCTCATTCAGGGTATCGGCCACAAACTCGGCGACTGTACCTCCTCCGACGTGTGCGAGCCGCAGGGAGGCGGCTGGAGTCAATAAGGTGACACCCGGGAATGTGCTCAGCTGCATCTCACCGTCCAGGGCGGCATTTTGTTGACTGTGGATGAGCCGCTCCATCACCAGAGCGGGATCGTCGGCAAAGGGCGCAAACAGGGCCTCCAGCAGACGGCGGCGCAACGCTTCGTCGGGCTCGCCCAGCCAGCAGAGGGTGGTCGGCGAGGCACAGGCCTGCTGATTGAAACGGGTGCAATCCTGTTGCAGGGCACCCAGGGTCTGTTGCCAGCCCACAGCATCCAGCCCGGCCAGCCAGTGGCTGTCGAGCACCGCCATGGAGCGGCGATCCGGAAATACCACTTCCTGTGCACTTGGAGAGAGAGGAATGGCCCGCACCTGGCGGATGGTCTCGTCGCCGCCCCAGATGATGCGCAGCCGGCAGCGGGCCGACAACCAGCCGGTGGTGCCTTCGTCGTGGCCATAGCGAATGAAGCGGGTGCGCATGGCGATCCCCTGCCACTCAACCTGGCTGAAGAGGTCGTTCAGTATGGCCAGCATGGCATCCTGTACCGGATCGCGGCGCGACGACAGCCGCACCACGCAGGGGTTGCCCATCAACAGGGCCATCAGCCAGGAGTAGAAGGCCACTGTCGGTACGTTGGAGGGCACCAGGTGAAACGCGACCCCCACCGGCCCCCGCCCCTGCAGCCGTTGCCGCTCTCTGGCCAGCTGGCGCGGCCGCAGCCAGAAGCCGAACGCGGCCAGATCGGGATGACGCCGCCCCTCCTGCTGCAGGCGGGTCGACAGGGCCGCCACGAAGTCGCAGATGACGGGGGCGAAGCAGGGCAGCGGCTGCGGGCAGAAGGTCTGCCAGCTGGCAGCCGGTGCCACGAAGCTGACGTCGGGCCCCGTCAACCAAAGCCCCTCTGCCGCCGCAGGCGGCGTCACTGGAAGGTGTCGCTGCATCCCCTCACCTCGGCGCCTTGCTGGCGTCCTGATACCTGAAAATAACGGCCATGGCGGCCACAGGGGCAGTCATCCTCCCCCAGCAGCACGCCAAGATCCTCGGTCAGCAGGCTGTGGCCTGGATAACTGCCGGGAATGGCGGAGATCACCTGCAACAAACCGGGCTGACCGACCCCGAGTGGCTGATGGGTAAGCGGATCCCGCACCTGCAGATCGGCAAACACGGGGGCATGCAGGTGCCCCTGCTCGCACTCGACGAAGATGGAGCCCACCTGCTCCACCATGCCGTAGAAGTTGTGTACCCGGCCCAGCCCCAGCAGATCGCGGCAACGCGCCTTGAAGGCGGGATTGTCCACCGCCAGATGCTGCAGCTTCTTCCAGCCGCCGCTGTGAAACAAAATGCCCTGCTCAAAGGGCAGGTGCAGTCCGCGCTCGCGCAGGGGCTCCAGCAGGCATTGCCAGACCATGAAGGTAAAGCCGAACAGCAGCACAGGCTGACCTGCGTATTTGTCGCAAAATGCCTCTATCACCGGCCAGTTGGGCCGCATCTGCTCGTCGAGGGCATAGGTGTGGTCCCGGCCGAGAAAGGAGAGCCCCAGGGCACCTGCACCACGCGCCGAAAAGCCGTTGCGGTTCTGGATGAGGGCGGGCTGCTCCACCAGCAGCATGGGCAGCCGCTGCTTGCCGACAAACTCCTGCAGTATCTTCACCAGCACCTTGCTCTGCAACGCTGCGGTCTCCCGGTCCAGCACTATCCGTGACGGCGCTCCCGTGGTGCCCGACGAGGTGAGCACCTTGAACACCTCAGCCTCGGGCACGCTCTGCCACTGGGCCAGCTTGAACAGCCGGGCCGCCAGATAGGGCAGAGCGCCATAATCGGCAGCGTCAGTCGTCCAGCCGAAGGCATGCAGCACATTGGCATAAGGGGGACAGTGCTCGACATGGTGACGGGTCAGGGCATTGAGCCGCGCCAGCAACAGCGCCTGTTTGGCGGCCTGGGGCAGGTCGAAGATGGGGGCGGCGAGCAAGCTTTCCATCACGCCTCCTCCGCCAGTCTGGTCAGGGCGGCATAGTCAATCTTGTGGTTGGCGGTGCGCGGCAGCTGTGCCACCTGTATCACCCGCACCGCCCGTGGCGGTGCCTGTAACCACTGCGCCAGCTCACGCTGCAAGCCGTCGGCCGTCAGTTCGTCATGGGGTTCGACGACCACCAGCAGGCTGTCATCACGCCCGCCACAAGCCCCCGACCAGCCCCAGCGATGGAGCTGGCTCTCGACCTCTGCCAGGCTGATCCGCTTGCCGAACAACTTGAGAAAACGACTGAGACGGCCGCAGATGTAGTAGCGGCCCGCCTCGTCACTGCGAGCCAGATCGCCGGTGGCCAGTTCCTGCAGCAGGGCGCCCTGCACCAGATCTTCGACGGTAGTGGCATAGCCCAGCATGACGTTGTCGCCGCGATAGACCAGTTCCCCCTCCCCGGGCTTGCCCCCCTCCAGCTCGCGCAGGGAGAAGTGGCCGCCGGGAATGGCGCGGCCGATGGCATCCGGATGGGTGACCACCTCGTGCGCCGCCAGCCAGGCCATGCGCGCCGTCGCCTCTGTCTGGCCATACATGACGAAGAAACGGCGCCCCAGCCGCAGCGCCTGTTCGGCAAACTGCTGCGCCAGCGCGGGTTCGAGTCGCCCCCCCGCCTGGGTCAGGGTCTGCAGGGAGGGATACCGGGCCCAGTCAAAGCGCAGCCGGGCCAGCATCTGATAGGTAAAGGGCACCCCGGCAAAACTGCTCACGCCGTGCTGCTCGATCTGCTGCCAGAAGTCGCGCTCCAGCACGCTCCCCTCGCTCTGCACCAGGGAGGCACCCACCAGCAGATGGCTGTTGAGCACCGAGAGGCCATAGGAGTAGAACAGCGGCAGGCTGGTGATGGCTCGCTCGGCCGTCGTCAGCGCCAGATAGTCGGCGATGGAGGCAGCGTTGGCGGCCAGATTGCGGCCCGAGAGGCGCACCCACTTGGCACTGCCCGTGCTGCCCGAGGTAGGCAACAGCACCGCCAGCTCGGGGTGCAACAGTGGGCTGCTCTCCCTGAGACGGATCAACTCCCCTGCTTCATTTACCCGGCAGGTCACGGCGAACTGCTGGCAGCTGGCCTGATGCTGGGCCAATGGCAGGGCGGGATCCGCCAGCATCACCGCATGTCCCAGCCTGAGAGCGGCCAGATAATGCAGCAGATGGGAAGTGCGGGTGAAGAAGGGCAGATAGACGAGGCTGCGCTCCCTCGGGTAAGTCGCCGCCACTTGCATTACCCGCCGCGCCAGCTCGCCGTAGGAGAGCCAGCCATCCAGCGGATCCCGCCAGGCCGGCGCCGGGTTATCCTCATGCAGATGGGCGAGTAGAGGATGGCGTTGCTTCATCAAACCAACATGCCTCCATCCACGCCTATGACCTGACCGGTCACGTAACTCGACAGGTCGGAGGCGAGGAACAGCGCTACCCTGGCCACCTCGTCCGGCGTGCCGATCCGCCCCATGGCGATGCTGGCGAGACGCTCGGCGAACTTCTGGTCCGGGATGGCACGCGCCATCTCGGTATCGATAAAGCCGGGGGCTATGGCGTTGACCCGGATCTGGCTGACGGCCAGCTCCTTGGCCAGCGACTGGGTGATACCGATCACCGCCGCCTTGCTGCCGGCATAGCTGCTGAGCCCGGCGGCGCCCACCCGCCCCATCAGGGAGGCGAGATTGATGATGCTGCCGCCACCGCTGCGCTGCATCAGGCGGGCGGCATACTGGCTGCAATAGACAACGCTGAAGGTGTTGTGGCTGAAGGTCTGCTCCAGCTGGGCCTGATTGACCATGCCGAGCAGCCCCTCTTCCAGTATCCCGGCATTGTTGACCAGCACGTCCAGCTGGCGCGTCCGGGCAAACAACTGCTGAAAGGCCTGCTTGACCGCCTGCGGCTCGGCCACGTCGAAACAGAGCGGCTGGCAGGGGACGCCGAACTCGGCGCCGAGGGCGGCCGCCAACTGGCTCATGGCCGCTTCATCGCGGCCCCCCAGCCAGAGCTCGGCCCCCTGCGCGGCAAACTGGCGGGCGATGGCGAGGCCAATGCCGCGCCCGGCACCCGTGATCAGCGCCCGCTTGCCCTGCAGCAGCCCCAGCATCAGAGGGCGACCCCGTATTTGGCGAGGATCTCCCGCGCCTTGGCGACCGAGCTCATGTCGATGATGTCATCGGTATCGAGCAGGACGCCGTAGCAATCCTCCAGCTGGGCGATCAGGCCCATGTGGGCGACGGAGTCCCACTGGGGAATGCTGTTGTAAGCCAGCCCGTCGCTGACGGTGCTGACGTCTATGCCGAGGGCATCGGCGAAAACCTGTTCCAACGCTGTAGTCATCTGAAAAATCTCCGTAGCCGTTCACGGGCGGCATAATAATCGGCGGGTTGCAGTTCAAGGGCGAGAAAGTCGCCCTCCTGCCCATGTTGGCGATAACCCAGCTGTTCGTTCAGGCGAAGGGCGGCGCCGTTGCCCGCGCGCACCAGAGTGCGGATGCAGCCGAGCTCGAAGGTATCGAAACCCTGATCGAGCTGGGACAGGGCGGCGGCAACGGCCAGCATGGGATGACGAACGGTGGAGGTGCCCAGATAGAGGCCGGCGTCAGCCACCGGCTGCCCCTGCAACGGCTGCCGCGTCTCCCCTTTAAGATTGACGTAGCCTGCCCGCTGACCCCGGCACCAGAGCACCCAGTGCAGCTGATCCGGCCGCTCACGGCTGCTGGCAAACCACTGCCGCTGCTGGCGGGGGGAGATGAGCGCCTGTTCGACCATCTGCAGCCGTACCTCATCCTGATTGCGCCAGCGCCTCAGCGTGGGCAAGTCCCACTGCTGAACCGGGCGCAGCTCGACACCATAACTCATGCTCAATACCACCCACTTCCCATCACTTGCCCATGTTATCGACCACCAAGGAACAATTCCGTAGTAAAAAGCGATAATATAAGAGAGGAAATCAGTATAATATCAAAAATAATCAAAGAGTTGTCATCAATTATCATACCGGCCGTTACGCCGGGTCCCTCAGGGAGAGAGCACCATGGCCATCGCCATCATTCCGGCCCGGGGCGGCAGCAAGCGCATTCCCCGCAAGAATATCCGCCCCTTCTGCGGCCAGCCCATGCTCGCCTACGCCATTCAGGCAGCCAGGGCGGCAGGCTGCTTCAGCCGCATTGTGGTCTCCACCGATGATGAGGAGGTCGCCGACGTTGCCCGCCAACTCGGCGCCGAGGTGCCCTTCCTGCGCCCCGCCAGCCTGGCCGACGACCATACCGGCACCACCCCGGTGGTGATCGATACCATCCGGCGACTCGACCAGCTCGGCATCCAGGCAGAACACTACTGCTGCATCTATGCCACTGTGCCTCTCATTCAGGCCAGCGATCTCAGCGCCGCCCACGATCACCTGCTCGCCAGCCAGGCGCCCTTCGTCTACACGGTGGCCGAATTCGGCTTCCCCATCCAGCGGGCGGTGCGCATGGACACGCAGGGCAGAGTCAGCCCCTTCTGGCCGGAGCAGATGGCGAAACGATCCCAGGATCTGGAGCCCGCCTACCAGGATGCCGGCCAGTTCTACTGGGGCAGCCGCGCGGCCTGGCTGGGGGGCATAAGCCCGGTAGGCGGGGAAGGGATCGGCCATATTCTGCCAAGGCACAGGGTGGTCGACATAGATACGCCGGAAGACTGGCACTTGGCCGAACTGCTCTATCGGGTGCTGAGCCAGGATGGCGTTTAACGTCGCCTTCCGGCTCGATGCCGGCGCCGAAATAGGGCTGGGCCACCTGATGCGCTGCCTGGCCATCGCCGATCGGCTGCGGGCGGCGGGGGCCGAGTGCCACTTTCTCTGCCACGACTTGCCCGCACATCTGCTGCCGCTGCTGCAGCCCCATCACCATCATTCCCTGAGCGCGCTGGACGACGCCGGCCCGCTGCCTGGCTTGCGGCCCGATTGGCTGGTGTTCGATCACTACCAAATTGACCACATGGTCGAACAAAAACTGGCGATCCACTGTGGCCGCTTGCTGGTGATCGACGATCTGGCCGATCGCCCGCACCACTGCCAGTTGCAGCTGGATCAGGGACCACTGCGCACAGCCGCCGATTACCAACCGCTGATTCCGGCCGATTGCCGACTATTGCTTGGCACCGACTATGCCCTGCTGAGGCCCGCCTATCGCCAGCTGGCACGTCAACAAACCAGCCAGTGGCAGCAAGGGCTTATCTGCTTCGGCGGCGCCGACCCGGCCGGTGCCTGCCTCACTACCCTCAACAGTCTGGCCCGCTTGCCCTGGGCGCGAACCATCCGGTGGACCCTGGTGGCAGGCGGCGCCAACCCCTTCTGGCCCGAGCTGGAGCAGAGGGTGGCCGAGCTGTCCGAGCTCAAGATAGTGCTGCTGCGCCAGAGCGATCAGATGGCGCAGTTGATGAATCAGCATGACTTCACCATCGGCGCCGCCGGCGGCATGACCTGGGAGCGAGCCTGCCTCGGCCTGCCGACCCTGGCGGTGCCCATAGTCGACAACCAGCAGTTCAACGATCAAGTGATAGCCCGCTTCCAGCTGGCCGAGCGGCTGACGCTGAGCGAGCTGGCCGAGCCGGCGCAGCTCCTGCAGGCCCTGCAGCGGCTGGAGCGACAGGCCGATGACTATCGCCAGCGCGGCCAGCAACAGGTAGATGGCCTGGGGTTGGATCGCCTCGCCGCCTGGCTGCTGCCCCAAGCCGATTACCAGCTGGAGCCTGACGGCCAGCAGTGGCAGTTCCACCAGGATGACAAACATCTGCTCACCCTGACGCTGAGCGGCCAGCGGCTGACATGGCAGGCCACCCGGCCACTTCAGCCCACAGAGTGGCAAGAGCTGGCACATCGCTTGCAGACAATTTTCTCCCAATTTCCCCTCTATCTTGCCGAGCCACCGCAGATAGCGCCCCCTGCCCCCTGGCAGCCGGCGCCGCAAGGCTGGCAACTTGGCACAGGAGCCTAACCACAGATGCAGATCGCCCATCAATCCATAGGCCCGGCGCAGGCGCCCTACGTGATCGCCGAGCTCTCGGCCAACCACAACGGCAACCTGGAACGCGCGCTGGCCATCATGACCGCCGCCAAGGCGGCCGGAGCCAGTGCAGTCAAACTGCAGACCTACAGACCCGATACCATCACCCTCAGAAGCGACAGGCCCGAGTTCCAGATCCACGGCGGCCTGTGGGATGGTCACAGTCTGTACGACCTCTACGAGTGGGCGCACACGCCGTGGGAATGGCATCAGGCCCTGTTTGCCAAGGGACGCGAGCTGGGGCTGACGGTGTTCAGCAGCCCGTTCGATTTCAGCGCCGTGGATCTGCTGGAATCCCTCGACTGCCCGGCCTACAAGATTGCCTCCTTCGAGCTGGTGGACCTGCCCCTGATCCGCTACGCCGCCCAGACCGGCAAGCCGCTCATCATGTCCACCGGCATGGCCAACGAAGCCGAGATCGCCGCCGCCGTCGAGATGGCGCTCAAGCATGGCAGCGGCCAGCTGGCGCTGCTGCACTGCGTCAGCGGCTATCCGGCGCCCGCGGCCGAATACAACCTGCGCACCATCCCCATGCTGCGCCAGCGCTTTGGCGTAGAGGTGGGGCTCTCGGATCACACCCTGGGTGCGGCGACCGCCATCGCCGCCACAGCGCTCGGGGCGACCCTCATCGAGAAGCACTTCACCCTGGCCCGCGCCGATGGCGGACCGGATTGCGCCTTCTCCATGGAACCGGCCGAGCTCACCGAGCTCATTGCCTCGGTCAACACCGCCCATGCGGCGCTCGGGGTGGCCGACTACCAGCTCACCCAGAGCGAGCAGGGCAACCGCGCCTTTCGTCGCTCCCTCTATCTGGTCAAAGATATTGCGGCCGGAGAGGCGCTCACCGCCGCCCACATCAAGTCGGTGCGCCCCGCCCTCGGCCTGCCCCCTGCCGATTACGATCGACTCATCGGCAAGCTGGTCAGCCGCGACATGACAGCCAATCAGCCGCTGAGCTGGGAGTGGATTGAACAAGATGAATGAAGAGCGGCTACGCCACCACCTAGCGCTAATTGAACAGCGCTGGCCAGCCTTGGCGGCGATCCTTACCGAGGTGCAATTGGGCGACCTACAGGTGGAGTTGTGCGAGGGAGCTGGCAGTACCTTGCTGGTTAACGGCATACAACTCACCAGCCGTCATGACCGTGTAGCGGAGGCCAACTTACAGGCAACGAGCCTTCCCGAAGTGCAAACATTGCACATATACGGTACTGGACTCGGGGACTTACAGCGTGTCCTACTCACCCGTCCACATCTGAAAACGCTACATGTACATATTATGCATCGCTCTCTTTTTGCTCTGGTACTTGCTCTGCTTGAGCACGATGACTGGCTGCAAGATCCTAGAGTACATTTGAAGCTGGCAGGGGATGAATCAGAGATATCCCTCCCCTTTTTTGCCCTACCCAGCGAGCTGGAGCTAGCCGAAGATGCCGCATATCGCATCCGTGGCCGTCTAGTGAGCGAAGTGATGGCCGGGTATGTTCGTCAACGCTTTAATCCGGACTCACCTCGGGTCAAGGAACGGTTGGAACAGAACCTACCTTATATTCACCATGATGGGGATGTCGCCAGCCTGTTTAACACACAGGTAGGCTCTACCGCTCTGGTCATTGCCAGTGGCCCAACTCTGGCGCAACACCTGCCAACCCTGGCTGAGCAACTCGCTCGCCATCCGGATTGGTTTGTACTCAGTGTCGACACTGCGCTCGCGCCCCTTCGACGACATGGTATCACTCCCCATGTCGTAGTCTGTATTGACGATACTCTAACCCCGGACAAGATGGCCAGCCAGGAAATAGGTAATGTGCCTCTCGTTTATGCTCCCATGGTACCCAGTGACACTCTATCCAGCTGGCCTGGCCCTCGCCTTGTGACCTATTCTCCTAGCCCTATATATACCAAGTTACGACAATCCCACCCCAGAGGGGTACTACACCAGGGAGGGAGCGTCATCCATCCAACTGTTGATTTGGCAGTGAAGATGGGTAGCTTGGAGGTCATCTTGCTTGGCTGTGATTTCGCTTTCCCCGGTGACCAAACCCACACTGGTTGGCAGGATGGAGCCCTTGGCCCTATTGCCAGTCAAGCCCTAAGTTGGGTGCTAGATGGACATGGCAAACGAGTCAGCACCAATCCCAATTTTACTACCTACCAGATCGAACTTGAGCGTTATATAGCAGCGCATCCAGGTGTGCGGTTCTGGAACTGCAGCCGAGACGGTGCAGCACTGCTGCATTGCAGCTATCACCCTGAGTTCGTAGCATGAAAATTAGAAAAGAGTGTATAGCGCTTGCCCAGAACTTTCGCCTTGGTCATCACGTTGAGAGCGCCCTGCTCCTGCCAACTTTAATTGAAAAGGTGCTGCAAGCCATCCCCTCGGAGCATCATAATGAGGCGGTCACCATAATCAGCGCCTTGCTGGCCTGTCAGGAACGCCACGACTGGTTAGGGCTAGCCGACTGGCTGGAGGGAGAGCTCACTGCATTGCTTCAGTCCCCAGCTTCGTAGATACTTATAATGAAGGAAAAACACCTTATAACATATTCAGGAAGAGTCTAATTTTGATGTCGAAGGGTATACATTTAAAATGTGCCATAAACAAGACTCTTGTTTAAAACCTATGTCAGGTGGATAGTCTGGTGGGAAATATATTTATAGCGAAGTTATAACAATGCAATATAACAGACAAGTATAAATAAACTAAGTAGAGGCATACGTTATACCTCTACTTATAACTTTAATTTACTTTAAAAACATCAAGCCCGACAAAATATAGTTCGTCATGGCGTTCAAGTGCGTCAGCATAGATATTTTTTGCGTCAATGAAAAACTGTTCAAGAATAGTCACAGCCGACTCTATTTTTTGTTCAAATTCATTTTCACGTCCAATAGAGGACAACATTACACTTATTATATTAGCATAAAAATAGTTAATGGAACCAATAAAAACACGATAGAGATGACGTTCATGACTCATAAAAATATAAAGAAGATAATCATGGTGCTTCTGCATTAGTGCCAACACATCGTTATGTGTTTTCGGTACAGACATCCAGTCATTATGTAGTTTGTCGAGTAACTCATGACATAGAGGTACATTGATGGCAGCCTTGAAGTCGATGCTAGAGACATTGAAGGGCTGGAAGCATTGCACCATGATCTCATCAATTACACTACGCTTATCCAACTCAGGCCAATCAGAGACAATAGCCTCTATGGGACTAGGCACCGCACCTTCGATATAAGATCCATCACTGGTATTGGTACAATGCACATCTGGATAGACCTGCAAGAGACGCTCCATATTGTGTATGGACAGTCCAAATAGATGGTTAATTCTAACCTCACCACCAAAATTACCACGGCCAGGAAAAGTCTCCGTCAGATCTTGCTGGTATTTTGCTTCCTGCTTGTCATTATAGTAAAGGCTTAACTTGGAGTGATGTTGATCAGCAGACTTATAACCATTGTCGATGCCAAAAAGGTACATTTCTTTGAGCCCCAACAGAGCTGCGTAGTTCAGCCCTGTATTTCCCACAAATGGATTCGAGAACTCGATGGAATCATATTCGAATGCACGACCAAAATGAGTTCCGAGCAACTGATACATAGGTTCATTAGGCTTAAATGCTATTCCAGTCTTACGAAAAAAGCCTTTGCACTCAGGATGAATAACATCGACACTAAGAAAAACTGCCTCCTTGAGAAACTCATTGGCATTAAGAATACGCAAAAAATCCGCAGAACTCTTAGTTCGTTCGACGGCAACATATATATCTGGCCTGATATTAGCCTTGTACAAGGCGCTCACTGCGGTGCCACAAGCGATAATCAAAGCCTGATTTTGATGCTCGCGGATAAACTCGATACTCTGATCCAATGACGGCCCATTTCCAACAATGAATACCGGAGTAGAGGAAAATCTAGCTGTGTCGCGATGTTTTTTAAGAAAAGGCGTACCATCTTGTAAATGAGTATGGCTGTGAGCCAGTGCAAATATATTGTCGTCGAAAAAGCCCCAACCAGTTCTGAGTAGATAAAACTCGCGCTCGACTTGTTCGATAAGGGCATGAACCTTGGGAGAGTGATAATGGCAAAAGGAAAAATAGGCGGCAGACCAAAATGCCCCTTTACGATGTAAGGCCTCCATCATATCGGAAACCAGCAGTTTTTCATCTACGCCGACAAAAAGGTGCAGACTAAGTGATTCCTGATCCATGTAAGCGAGTAGAGAATGCCAATCGAAACAAAATAGAGATGCATAGAAGAGATCGACGTCAGGTTCGAATGCAAATAAGTTTCGTACAGTGCAGCGCTCATAAAGATAACCAAGCTGGTATCCTAATCCCACCCCATACATGAGTGAGAGAGGTATATCTACCGTAAGCAAATCTCTCAGAGGTAGCCCCTCCAGATTAGATGATACCTTCAGCTGGGAAATGGCATTATTATATTTTATATGGATCTGATCATCGAAATACCACTGAGGGGTAAAATCGATACATTGCAGCATACTCTGTTCAATCACCTCAGTTATCTGTGCTTGAACCTCGACAAGTGGGTCTTCACCATAGAGTGAAACTTGTTCATCAAGCCACAAGACGTTGGGAATGCCATTCTCATTGCAGAAGAAGCGAAACGGCCTGACAGGCTGGTAATCTTTGAAAAATTCATGAATGCCAGGCATGTATTTTTCGAAGGCCGCCATATTGAGTTCATAACGAGCAGGCAGCACATCCAGCATGGCGGCCTCCTGCTTTTTTTGCAGTTCGAGGCGGGATAATTCATTCTCGACCTGAGTAATATTTTTATTAAAATCCATTCTATATGCCTAACCTGCATTCAATTTGTAAAGATCAGAGGCTCGACCAGCCTTGGAAAACTGCAGTAACTCTTGTTCTGTCAGATGCTTCGCTTTTTCTACCCAGTCGTGGATGGTTTGAAACTGCAGCAATGCTTGTTGCTGTTCCACATTCAATGCACTTCCAAGTTCAATGTGCTGAAACACACCATCAAGCACGCTCAAGTAATGAGCCGTCAGCTTGTCTGCCGCAAGCATGTCGCCCTGCTCCAGCAGGGCCAACAGCTGGTTACCATGCTCAATCAGCTCGGATAACGGAACATTGCTCATTCCGGCCGACCCACTTTTTGCTGAGCTAGCGCCTTGTCACGCTCTTCAACAGGAATCGCATCCCACCCGCTTTTCACGGTCAACATCAGGGCCATCACCTCGTCAACGACGGCGATATCCATGTCGCGGCTGGCATCCATCATCCGTACCTTCATATAGTCATAAAGCGCAAAGAGATCTTCTGGCACCTTGCCATAGGAGAGATCCAGCGAGTCCTGCAACCCGTTGATGATGGCCATGGTTTTGGAAATGGATTGGGACTTGCTCTCAAAATCACGGCGCTCAATCGCACCACGCGCCTGAGCAAGACGTTCGAGACACCCCTGCATCAGCAGCTGGATGACGCGATAAGGGTCTGCGACTGCCAGCTCGGATTGCAGACTCTGGGTGGTATAGGCTTTGATATTTTTCCGATACATATGAGACACCGATCCTGACTACAAATTAGCTGCTCTTGGTGTTGAGCAGATTCAAATATGAGGCCGACTTGTTCATCTTGGCCAGCATGCTATCCAGACTCCCGTAGCGGGCACGCAGGGTCTCTTCATACTTGGTCAGCTGGGCCGCGACATCCGACTGCTTGCGATTGACATCGCGCAGATCCGAATTGAGGCTCTCTTCACGTTTGGCAAGCAACCCGCCCGTTTTTGAGTAACTTTCAAGCTGCCCGGCCAACTTGCCCGCCACACCGTCCTTGCCACCAAATACGGCAACTACCTGGTCGAAGTTCTTGTCGATAGCCTCATCAAATTTTTCACTATCGAGGGAGAGTACTCCCTTGTTGTCCATCTTGACACCCAACTGGAAGATGGTCGAAAACGTGGACGAGTTATTGGAAGGCTCTGTGATCGCACTGCTCATCATATTGGCCACGGCGCGAGTCGTGGCGTCACCGGCCAAGGCACCGCCATCATTTTGACTGACCCCTGCCACAATCGAGTTGCGTTTGCCAAGGTCACTGCTCTTCTTCACCAAGGCGTTATAGCCATCGATGAAGCTTTTGACCATGTCCTTGATGCCGCCCTTGTCGGTGGTCACGTCAACCTTGTTCGACTTGTAAGTAGTCGTGGTCCCGACCGTGGTACTGTCCGATTCCCTCAACACAGTGAGCTTGAGTCCTGCAATGGTGCCATCGAATGTGTTGGTCGCACTGGTCAGCGTGCTGCCATCCACTTTGATCTGGGCATCTTGAGCAGCTTGTTTTTGGCTCAGCTTGGAGACAAGGTTGTCAGTCAGCTCAGTGGTATTGCCGGTAATCTGCAGATCCTTGCCTGTACCACTGATGCCAGAGTCGATGACAAGTTTGGACTTGCCATCGGATGTGTTCATAATGTTGACGCTCAGGCCGAAGTTGTCACCGTCATTATTGATGCGCTTGCGAATGGATTGCAGCGTATCCCCCGCCTTGACATCCACGTCAAAGGTCTTGTCACCGGCCTTGAAGGTCAGGACACCATCCTGGGTAATAAGAGGGTCGGTGGATTTGTCGAACACACCTTCAAACCTGCTGGTCTTTGCCAATTTTTCGACGGTAATGTCATACTGCCCGTTGGAAGCTCCCGCTTTACTCTCGATTTTGAGGACAGGATTATCCTTGTCCTGGGTGATAGAGATGGCCCGCTTGTTGAAGGCATCATCCTTGGACATCGCCTTGAGCGTGGTCACGAAAGAGGCAATTGCGGATTTCAGCTGCCCAACCCCTGAGAGAGTGATCTGAGTGTTGGTCTTCTTAGTGGTGATAGGCTGCAGCAGCTGTGCCTTCTTGGCATCGACACTGGCAGCAATCACTGACTCCAGGTCGAGTCCCGAACCCGCACCTGCAGAAGTAATCGTGGTCATACTCACTCTCCTCGTAACGCTTGCGTATTAGATCTCTTTATCGAGCAACAACCCGACGCGCGAGCCTCCACCGGCCACATCGCCTTCGCGCAAATCCTTGATCCGTTTGCTGATGGCCAGCAACTCTTCACTGGGTATCTGGCGAATCATAGATTTGGTTTCAGCATCCATCACCTTGATGACGACCTGCTCGAGATCCTTCTCAACACTGAAATTGACTGTCCATCCTTGCAACTTACTGAACTCTTGCAAGTTTTGAACCTCTTTTTCAACATCAATCTCAGAGGTGTCCTGCTTGCTGCTTTTTTCTTCAGCTTTGACCTCTTGCTGTTTTTTCACATCCTGTGCCGTCACCCGCTGCTCTTCTGTCGTGCCAGATAGCACTTGAGCGGCCGATTGGCCGCTCTTGCTACTTGACTGAAGAGAAGAAGGAGTGACCGATGACGGGATTCCAATTTCATTGGCCATATCGTCGCTCCTCTTTCTATCTCATCACAGCCTGTCTGTTAACCCAGCAGGGACAGGGCAGATTGTGGTCTTTGGTTGGCTTGCGCCAGGATGCTGGAAGCAGCCTGTTGCAGGATGTTTTGCTTGGTCAGGTTGGCCGTCTCAGTCGCAAAGTCTGCATCACGGATACGAGAGCGTGCTGCACTCAGGTTCTCGGAGACGTTGGACTGGTTGCGAATGGTCGAGTCAAAACGGTTCTGCACCGCACCCAACTCTGCCCGCTTGCTGTCAACCGCCTTGATCATGAAATCAAGGTTGGCCATGGCCAACTGAGCTGAACTAGCTGCTTTGATACTGCTGACACTGGTGGAAGTCACCGCAGTGGTGCCCTTGGTTACCGTGTAGGGTTCACCGGTGGCACTGGTTGCAACGGTAGCGCTGCCCTTGGTCGATGACGCAATACCGCTGATCGTGAAGGCAGATGTCATCTTGAAGGTGATGGTCTGACCGGCATCGGCACCAACCTGGAAGGAACCTTTGTAGTTGCCATCCAGCAGTTTTTGACCACCAAAGGAAGTATCGGTGGAGATACGGTCGATCTCTGTGGTCAGCTGGTCGAATTCCTGCTGCAACGCAGTACGGTCGTCAGTGTTGTTGGAACCGTTGGCCGATTGCTGGGCCAGGGTACGCATACGCTGCAGCATGGAAGTGACTTCATCCATGGCGCCTTCAGCGGTCTGAGCAACAGAGATGCCATCGTTGGCGTTGCGGTTACCTTGATCCAGGCCATTCACTTGTGAAGTCAAACGGTTGGAGATCTGCAGACCAGCGGCGTCATCCTTGGCAGTGTTGATACGCAGACCGGAGGCCAGTCTGGTATAGGACGTATCCAGGGACTTGTTGGTGTTCATCAGGTTACGCTGGGCGTTCAGTGATGAAGTATTCGTGTTGATGTACATGGCCATAAAATATTCTCCCGAAGAACATGCGACTGCGGGTTGCGCCGCCAAAGCGACGTCCCACCGTTAGAAGAACAGGTTGAACAATCCTGTGTCTTCTGGCGGGTGTCTGTTTGAACGAACAGGCCACCCGCAGTAGTGCAAACGTTGGATTCCGAACACCCCTCGATTGCTTCACTTTATTTAACGGCCGCATGGACACAAGCTTTAGGAAAATAATTGCCGAAGGCGGCAAGTTTTATCCGGTAAGCGGCAAATCGCAGGCATCAGAAGACTCGCTAGGTGACGTCAGACACCATGACGACATGCACACAGGAGAGGTTGGTTTTGGCACGGTTTGTGCTTTGCTATGATGGAGTGGCGTCAATTTGACGGCACAATAAAAAGAGGCCGGAAAATCCGGCCTAAAATGAGCATATGCTCAGGAGAATACGACCAAGGGTGACAGAACTGAACAACTGGACAACACTTGGCATTACTAATAGAGAATTGATTCTCTCCCGATAGAACAGAGTGCAAACCCGAACACCCCTTTGTTCCATCTCTTGACCAGGGCGGCCTGAACAACCGCCCTGTTTTCTTTTGTTAGCCCTGCAGCAGCGAGAGGGCAGACTGAGGACGCTGGTTTGCCTGTGACAGTATGGTCGATGCCGCCTGTTGCAGAATGTTCTGCTTGGTCAGATTGGCAGTTTCAATTGCAAAGTCTGCATCACGGATCCGTGAGCGGGCGGCGCTGACGTTCTCGGACACGTTCGCCTGGTTGCGAATGGTCGAGTCAAACCGGTTCTGCACCGCACCCAGCTCCGCACGCTTGCCGTCCACCACCTTGATCATGTAATCCAGGTTGGCCATGGCAGACTGAGCTGAACTCGCCGCTGCGATGGACGACATGCTGGTGGAGCTGACCGGAGTACCTGCCGTCTTGGTGACGAGGTAGGGCTCACCCGATGTTGTGGTCGTCACAGCAGCACTGCCACTGGTGGCTGATGCCATGCCGGAGATGGTAAAGGCAGTGGTCATCCGGAAGGTGATGGTCTGACCCGCATCGGCGCCAACCTGGAAGGAACCCACATATCCGCCTTGGAGCAAATTCTGGCCGCCAAATGTAGTATCGCCGGCGACACGATCTATCTCTGTCATCAATTGGTCGTACTCTTGCTGCAACGCGGTACGGTCATCGGTGTTGTTTGAGCCGTTGGCGGATTGCTGAGCCAGGGTACGCATCCGTTGCAGCATGGAGGTCACTTCATCCATGGCGCCTTCAGCGGTCTGGGCAACGGAAATACCATCGTTGGCGTTGCGGTTACCTTGATCCAGACCATTGATCTGGGAGGTCAAACGGTTGGATATTTGCAGACCGGCGGCATCATCTTTTGCGCTGTTGATGCGCAGACCAGATGCCAGGCGGGTGTAGGAAGTATCCAGAGATTTGTTGGTGTTCATCAGGTTACGCTGAGCGTTGAGCGATGAAACGTTCGTATTGATATAAAGACCCATGACCATTCTCCTAAGCTATTAAATTTACTATCTAATTTGCTCGAACTTTATTGTCTTTCATGTCCGATGCGTCTTATTTAACGGCCTCTTTTTCGATGTCTTTAGCATTATTTTTAACGCTTCATCGCATTAACGCCGCTTACCCTATTTATCGGCACATTCTCGCAGGACTTAAGGGAAAAAATTCAAAAAGTGCCCCTTATCAGCAGGATGCAAGCACAGGCGGAGGACAATGAGAAGCACAGCCCCCTTGCCAGATGCGGCTCCCGCCTCAAGCCAGCAGCCACGTCCCCTCTGCCTCCCCCCCATCCCGCCTGCAAAAACTTGGTCTGGCTCCCACTTTTGCAGGCAGCCATTGGTCAGATGCTGGCCCAGCCCCTAAAATCGCGGCCCCATCAACAATTGGACGTGAGTTGTTCTCCATGCAGACACTGGTTGAGCAGATTGTTTACATCAGCGACATGTTTGGTACTGCGGTATTCGCGTTTTCGGGCGTGCTGGTTGCGGGGCGGCTCAGGATGGATGGCTTCGGCGTCATGGTGCTGGCAGCCGTCACCGCCATTGGTGGCGGTACCATACGTGACATGATCCTGGGGGCCACCCCTGTGTTCTGGGTTCGCGACCCTCTCTATATCTGGGTCGTCATCGCCACGGCGCTGATCGGCATGTGGATGGTCAAGCTGCCCCGTCGCATGCCCTGGTATGTGTTGCCGGTGGCGGATGCCTTCGGGCTGGCCCTCTTCACCGTGATCGGCACCCAGAAGGCCCTCAACTTTGGTTCCCCCGGCCTGATTGCCGTGATCATGGGAACCATGACAGGGGTGGCTGGCGGCATGATCCGCGATGTGCTGGCCCGGGAGGTGCCCATGGTGCTGCAAAAGGAGATCTATGCCACCGCCTGCATCCTGGGCGGCATCCTCTACACCCTTGCGCTTGAGGTCAATATGGACAGGGTCACCGCCATGCTCATCTGCATGACGGCCGTGTTCGGTTTGCGGGTTGCCGCCATCTACTGGCACCTGTCACTGCCCACCTTCTCGCTGCAACGCCATTGATATCCAGGCCGGGGGCGCCATGTCGCACTCCCGGCCTCGTTACGTTGAACCAAGCAGGCTTTTCTGTTGTCATAGGATCCAGTCGTTGTAAGCCGGAATCCCTCATGCAAAAACTTGGGCTCATCACTTCCCTGTTACTGATGAATGTGGCAACGGCGCAAGCCGATGCGCAGGTACTGTTCGGACGACTGGCTTCTACCCCGGTACAGCAGTTCAACCAGCAGATCCGCCAGGCAAGCACTGCCCAGCAAACCTGGGTCAATGATTATCGTGAAGTGGCGCTGCGTTTTGTCGGCCACAGCGACATACCCAGTCGTATCCAGGCACAACAGCTGGACAACGATCTGGTGCTCTCGGTAGCCCTCGATGGCAACAAGAGCGACATGATCTACATCCTGACCCTGTTTCGCAGCAACAACCTGTGGCAGATGCGGCAAGCCGAAATGGGCTGGCGCTGTCAGGGGCAATCGACCTTTACACCCGTCCCCTGCCCCTGAGCCGCGCACTACGTCAGGATGCAATCAGCGTGAAATAAAAAAATCCGGCACATTGGCCGGATTTTTTATGGAAAGCGCATGCCGTTACGGGCGGTACACCTTCACATTGTCAAAGCCCTTCTCTTTCAGATAGAGCGCCTGCAGCTTGCTCATCACACCGCGATCGCAGTAGAGCAGGTAGGTCTTCTCTTTTGGCAGATCGCCAAAGGCGGTGGCCAGCTTGAAGAAGGGAAGGTGCTGCACCTCGCGTCCTTCCACCACCAGCGGCTTCTCGTCGTGCTCATCACTGGAGCGGATATCCAGGATCACCTCATCGGCGGCCAGCACTTGCGTGGTCTCCACCTCCTGTACCTCGGCGGCAGTCTCTTCACCGATGCGGCGGATGTCGAGGTAACGGGCCTCGGAGACCACCTTGTCCAGGATGGCGAAGTCAAAGTTGGCCTCTTCCGCCTCTATGTTGGACAGCACAGCCTTGATGGTCGGCTTCTTGGAGATGACGCCGCAATACTCCGGCATGGTCTCGGCAAACTCCAGAGTGCCGATGCGGCGGGCTTCGCTGATGATGTCCGGCTTGTCCCAGGTGATGAGCGGGCGCAGGATCACCTTGTCGGTCACCCGGTCGATGACGTTGAGGTTGGTGAGGGTCTGGCTGGAGACCTGACCCACGCACTCCCCCGTCACCAGCGCCGGGATCTGGAAGTAGTCGGCAACCTGACCGGCGGCACGCATCATCATCCGCTTGAGCACCACGCCCATCTGACCGTTGTCGATCTTCTCGAGGATCTCGGCCACCACGGGTTCAAAATCGATGGCGGTGAAACGCACCTTGTGGGAGGCACCAAACTTGTTCCACAGGTAATAGGCCACCTGCTTGACACCGATCTCGTGGGCGGCGCCGCCGAGATTGAAGAAGCAGTAGTGCACCCGGCAACCGCGCTTGATGAACTGGTAGGAGGCCACGCCCGAGTCAAAGCCGCCGGAGAGCAGGCTCAGCACATCTTCCTGAGTCGCCATAGGGAAGCCCCCCATGCCGTGGTGAACGGCGCTGATGATGTAGAGCTCGTCATTTTCCACTTCCAGGTTGACCTGGATATCTGGCTTCTTCAGACGCACACCGGCGGTTTCGCAGTGCTGGTTGAGGCCACCGCCCACATAACGCTCCAGCTCCAGCGAGCTGAAGTCGTGCTTGCCGACGCGGCGGGCACGCACGCAGAAGGTCTTGCCTTTCAGGCGATCGCCCCAGACGGCGCGGGTCTGCTCGAAGATGTCGTGCAGGTCGGTGAAGTTGCTCAGCTTCACTTCGAGGAAATACTGGATGCCTGGGATGCAGGCCAGCGTCTCCAGATACTGGGCGTGGAACTGATCGTTGCGGGAGCTCACTACCAGCTTGTCCCAATCCATCCGTACGCGGGCGTCTTCGTCGAAACGGCGCAACACGTTGCGAATGTTGCCCTGCAACATCTTGGTGAAGCGCTGGCGAACTGACTTGCTCTTGATGGTGATTTCCGGGAACAGCTTGATAATGAACTTCATGGTTTTGACTCGGGTGGCCTTGATTTAAGGGCGCGAATTATATCAGAACTTTCTGGCCGGCGCCTACTGGATGCGCGTTTGCTCACATTCCCCCACGCAACGTTTGCGACGCGGCGGCAATCTTGCGTATATTCCCAAGCCTGCGCCCTGGCAACCCCCTGACAACAGACTGATCCGATGAAGACCTATATCTACTACCCCGGCATGGAGGTACGCGACGAGCTCTGGCTCAAGTTTGCCCTGCTCTATCTGGAGCGACTCGCCTTCGTCTTTACCGTCAGTGAAAAGAGCGGCCTCACCGCCCTGCTCCATACCCTGGAAGAGCAGACCGATCTGCTGGCAGAGCGACCTGAGCCTGGCTTCTTTGCAGACATCACCCCGCAGTTGGAGAGCCAGCTCGGCGGTCTCATAGCCCCGGATTTCAGTCGCCACAAGGTGTTCGGCAACAAGGAGCTGATTACTCGCTGGCGCCAAGGCGCCAACCACGACTGCTTCTGCCCGACCCAGGCCGGTCTCGAGCGGCTGCACGGCTTTTGCCTGACTCACGGCTTTGCTACGCAAGATGAGGGGGGGATCAGGATGGCGCGGCGCTTTGCCAATCTGCTCTCCATGCGCCTCGCCCGTGAGTGGGCACTCGCCAATGAGGGTGCCCTCATCACGGATCACGACTATCTGGACCGGCTGCTGCACCTGCTCGAATCCCGCTACCACAATCGGGGCGGCCAGGACTGCTTCCACCTCGAGATACCATTGCAAGTGCCCACTCACCTGAGCGAGATCCCGTTTGCCGAGCTGATTGCCCTGCGCGCCCGCAGTGGCTTTCGCCAGCAGCTGGCCGAGTTTCATCAGGCCCTCGATGCCCTGCTCACCATGTTGGGCAGCGGCTATGCCGAGCCGACGGCCCTGACCCGTTTCGAGCTGGCGCAGCAAGGGCTCAATCAGCTGCTGGGGCCAGAGACCCACAGCCTGCCGCTCACCACGCTGGTCAGCACAGGCCTGCCCGCCATGGCGATGATCCACCAGCTCAAGGCGAGCCACCCAAAGAGCCGCCTCATCTTCCATCCCATCAAGAAGAGTCATTTCCACCAGCGCAAGAGCCAGCACTTCTTCACCCGGCTGGGGCAAGTCAAACCCTGAGCCCGCCGGCCGCCAACAGGGTCCAACGGGATCGGCTCATAGCCTGATCCCGTCTTGGTAAGATGAGGCGCCGTCAATATTCTGGCGCCCGGTCGGTGCGAACCAGAAGTCCCCTCAGGAGGGGTTTTCCAGCCGAAATTCGACTCTGTCGCTGTTGCCCGCCTCATCCACCACCACCAGCTGGTAGCGTCCCGCCTCGCTCAATACCTGATCCCCGTCCCAACGCAGCCGCTGGCCGTTGAGAAACCAGAACGGCTTGCCCACGCCACCCAGCACCCTGGGTTGCAGGCGATAGCGCTGGCTGCGGATAAGGTTGCCCTCCCCCAGCGCCACAATACGAATGGGTGCCTGCAGCTCGGCACTCTGCCCCTCCCCCGCGCAATGGCTTGCCAGCAGCGCCGTGCGCCGTTCCCCCTGCGCCCGCCAGGGTTCCAGCGAGAGCGGCCAGAGCGCTCGCCAACTTGAGTGGGTCGCATCACTGCAGCGCGCCAGGGTGGGAGTTCCCTGCTCGGTCAGCGCAACCTGGCGCAGCGGTGAGGGCCAATCCATGGGATCAGGCAAGGTGGGGGGATCCCGCTCATCCAGCAGCCAGGCGCTCTGTTGCTGCAGGCAGGCCTCTGGCAGGGTGGCACTCACCCGCCGCCCGAGCGGCCAGCAGATGTCGGCCTCGCTCACCGTATTGGGCTGCGCCGGCAAGGGGCTGTTGTCACCCAGCCGCGAATAGACGGAGAGCAGCAGCGGCACGGCCGCACTCTGGCCGTAAAAACCGGGCAAGGGGGTGCCGTCCGGGCGCCCCAGCCAGACACCAATGGTCCAGCGACCGGAGACTCCCAACGCCCAGCTGTCCCGGTAGCCATAGCTGGTGCCCGTCTTCCAGGCCAACCGGTTGACCCGGCCGGTCGCCTCGCTAGCAAAAGGCTGATCCGCCCGCCCCTGCGCACTCAAGATCTGCCAGATGACCCAGGCGGCTCCCGGGCTCAGCAAGGGTCGCGAGACCGCCTTTTGTCCCGCCAGCCAGACCGGCATCGCCACCTGTCCCTGCCGGGTGAGCGCACTGTAGAGGGCCACCAGCTGCTCCAGCCGAATGCCCGCCGCCCCCAGCGCAATGGCGGGATTGGGCTTGTCGGAAAGGGCCAGCCTGACCCCGGCGTTGTCCAGTCGATTGACCAGGGTAGCGGGCCCCAGCGCCTCCAGTACCTGCACGGCCGGCACGTTGAGGGATTGCTGCAGCGCCCGGGTCAGGGTCACGGGTCCCTGAAAGGCCCCGGTAAAGTTGGCGGGTCTATAGTCGGATCCCAATCTGGGGGCATCGGAGAGCAGGGAGGCGGAGTGAACCAGCCCGGCATCGAGCGCCAGACCGTAGATGAACGGCTTGAGGGTGGAGCCGGGGGAGCGGATCGCCAGCACCATGTCGAGGTAGCCGTGGCGCCTCAAGTTGCCATACTCGGCGCTGCCCACGTAGGCGCGTACCGCCATGGTTCTGTTGTCCACCAGCAGCAGGGCGGCGGAGGTCTGCTCCGGGAAACGGCGGATATAGCTCTCCACCCGCGCCTCAAGCCAGCGCTGCAGATCCCCGTCTATGGTGGTGTGCACCAGGGCACCCGGCTGGCTGTCGGCGGCGAGGCGGGCAAACAGCGGCGCCTCCATGGGGGTGAAGTGGCCGCGCGCCAGCACGGGTTCGATGCGCCCCTCCATCCAGACTGCCTCCGACCAGGCCCCCTGCCTGACCAGTCGCTGCATCACCTTGTCACGGGCGGCGCGGGCGCGATCCGGGTGCCTGTCCGGCCGGTAACGGCTGGGGGCCTGCGGCAGCACCGCCAGCAGGGCGGCCTCCGCATGGGTGAGTTTGGCCGCACTCTTGCCCAAATAGGCAAAGCTGGCCGCCTGCACCCCTTCGAGGTTGCCGCCAAACGGCGCCCGATTGAGGTAAACGGTAAGCAGGGTGCGCTTGTCGTAGTGCCACTCCAGCTGCAGCGCCCGCGCCATCTGGCGCAGCTTGCCGGGCACGCTCCTGTGATAGGGTTCGATGAGGCGGGCCACCTGCATGGTGAGAGTCGAGCCCCCCGAGACGGCACGACCATAGCGCAGCCACTGCCAGACGCCGCGCACCATGGCCACAGGGTTGACCCCGGGATGGCGCCAGAAATAGCGATCCTCGTAGCCCAGCAGCGCCTCTATATAGCGGGGGGAGACCTGCTCCAGGGTCACGGGATAGCGCCACACCCCGCTGGTATCGGCGAAGGCCCGCAGCGGCCGCCCCTTGATGTCGAGCACCACCCGCGCAAAGGCGGGATCCAGCGGTGGCGGCGGAAAGGCGCGATCCAGCACCAGCAACAACAAGATCACGCCAGCCAATAACAGCCCAGTCAGGCGCAGCCAGCGGGGCAGATGCCGCAGCACAAGCCAAGTCTGGCGCAACCACAAACGGCCACGTTGCCAGAAGGTGGCCGGGAGAAGCGTCTCCAGCAAGGGGGCGTTACTCAGAGATGATCACCTCGTGAATATCCTGCCCGACCGCCCGCAGCTCCGGCCGGTACATATCCTCCACCTGGGTCGGCGGCACCTGATAACGGCCCGGGGTCACGGCCCGCATCAGGTAGACCAGTTGCTGATTGCCTCCTTCGCTCAGATCCAGCGCCGCCGTGTAGCGGTCGTCACGAAACTCCTGATGCTTGAGGTAGTCGTTCCACTCGCTCTGCCACGCAGGTTTGCCCTCTATGCTGAGCTCCTCGAGCTTGATGCTGGTGCCAAGGGCCGGGTTTTCCAGCTCGAAGCCCGCCGGCAGCATCTCCACCAGCAGGGCGTCGGGCACCGTCTGCTCGCTGCTCACATTGAGCCGCACCACCACTAGATCGCCGACCCGCACCTTGGCGGGATCGAGCGGCTTACTATCGGCATTGAACCAGCTGCGGGTCACGCTCATGCCCTGGCTGATGCGTACGGGCGCCTGCTCCGGGTAGCCTACCAGGGTGCGTTGCACATACAGGGAGCCCTTGCCCTCGTTGGTGACGGCACTCGCCGCCAGGGCCTCGGGTGCACCGATCTGCAGGCTGTTTTTACCGGCAACGGGATGATCGCCATTGATTGACACTAGCCTTGCCTGCCAGTCGGCGGCGGGATCAACTTGCGCCAGCCGCAGCAGGGCGAGGCGCTCCTGGGTGCTAAGCCACTGACGATGAGCCAGGGTATCGGCCACCCTGGCGCTCAGCGCAGGCCAGCGGTCCTCGGCCAGCTTGTGCTGGCGCAGCAACGAAAGCTCAAGGGCCTGGTCGCGCAACGGTGAACCGTAATCCCCCAGATAATCCTCACCGCGCTCGCTCGCCAATGCCCGAGCCAGGGCCTTGGCGGCGCTCTGCTCATCCCCCATGGCCGAGAGGGCCAGCGAGAGGTGCAAGAGCGGCAGGCCTGAGCGGGCGTGATCCGCCTGCTGCTCCCAGATGAGGCGCAGGGTGGCGAGCGGCGCCTTGCCCACCCGCGCCAGCACATAGGCGCTGTAGGCCTGATAGGCCAAGCGGCTGTGCTCTGGGGCACTGCTCCAGCGCTCGCCGTACTGACTGTCGGTGAGGTAGCTCTGCAGGCGATTGAGGGCCTGACTCAACATGGCCTCGGGCACTGCGTCGCCGGCCTCCTTGCGGGTCAGCAGGTAGTCGGCCGCATAGGCGGTGAGCCACTGCTCCTCGTCGGAGCGACCGTCCCACAGGCCAAAGCCGCCGCTCGGCAGTTGCAACCGTTGCAGCCGCTGCAGCAGGGCGCGCTGCAGATCCGCCTCGCTCACCGGCTTGCTCCCCTGCGCAGGTTTGGACCAGGCCGCACGCTCATCCGCCGTGGTCAGCAAGTAAGGCCAGGCGCGGGACAGGGTCTGCTCCAGACAGGCGTAGGGGTAATCGGCCAGCGCCTGCCACTGGGCCACCGGATCCCAGGGTGGCGTACCTGAGAGGCTGAGCAGCCCCTGCAGGTTGGCGGGATCTAGCCCGGCCAGTTCGCTCTGGGCAAAGCTCATCTGCTGACCTGGAGTCAGCATCTGGTAGCGCTGGCGCGTCTGGGCAGGCCAGGGGGAGCGCAGCGGCAGCGACCAGTCGCGGCTTATCGCAAAGCCCTTGCCGCTCGCCGCCAGTTGCAGGCGGGCCACCCCGCTCGCCCCGGTCACTGTGAGCGGCAGGGTCAGCCACTGCTCCTCGCCGTTTTTAAGCGTCAGCGTCTCGGGCAGTTCGCCGCCCGCCTGCAAGCCGCCGGTCAGGGTCCAGACCAGCGACAGGCTCTGATCCTCGCCGCTCATGTTGCGCAGTTGCATCAGGGCGCGGGTCTGATCCCCTCTGGCCCCAAAGCGCGGCCAGCCGATCTCGGCCACCAGCGGTGCCACCACCTTGACGGCGCGCTCGGCCTCCCCCACCTGCTGCGCGTTCCAGGCCAGCGCCATCAGCGCCAGCTCACCGTTGAAGTTGGGCAGATCGAGCGGGATCACCGCCTTGCCACTCTCGTCAAAACTCACCTCACCGCTCCAGAGCGCGGCGATCTCGACCCGGCTCTCCAGCGCACCGCCCTTCTTCAGCGCCGGGGCATCGCCGCCGTAGTTGAGGCGGGCCAGCTTGCCATCCTGCGGCGGTATCACCTGACCGTAGTTGTCGAACAAGTCTTGCGCGAAGCGCTTGCGGCCAAAGAAGACCTCAAACGGGGAGAGGGGCTGGTAATCGCTGATATTGAGCACGCCCCGATCCACCGCCGCCAATACCACTCGCCCCTGACTATTGGGAGTGGAGGTGGCGGTTACCTCGAAACGGGTGAGCGGCACCGCCTTGTCCGGCGCACTCAGGCTGAGCGGCAGGCGGCGGGCTTCTCTGTCCAGGGTGAGCGGCACCAGCCCGACCGAACGTAGACTCTGCACGCTCTTTTGGCTCACCGGCTTTGATTCGCTGTCGGGAGCGGCGATCTGGGCTGAGATATGCAGATCATGACGCTGCCACTCTGGGCTCACGGGGATCTCGAACTCGCCGCGCGCCTCTGCCGATCCGCCGCCTTCGGCTCGCAGCTCGATACGCTGCCACCAGCGCAGGCCGTCGCCATCTTCCACCAGCAGCAGTCCCTTGCCGGCACGGGGGGCAACCAGGGTCACCTTCGCCTTGTCGCCGGCCTGATAGGCGCGCTTGTCGAGGCTGATGGCAATCTTGTCAGGCCGCGCCTGCTCACCACCGCCGCCCCAGGCGTAACTGCCGATCTCGACCCTCAGGCTGGATTGATGGCCCTGACTGTTCTCCACCTCCACTCGATACCAGCCCGCCGCCAGTTGCAAACTGAGGGCGGTCGGCCCCTTGCCATCGAGTTGCAAGATCTGCTCCTGTTCCAGATAGGGCTGGCTGTTGAACTCGTACTTCCACCCCTCGCCGTCGGCGTAGTGCCAGTAGTAGTCGCGGTATTCGTTGACCAGTCGCACCTTCACCTCGCCCGCCACCGGCTGGCCCTTGTCATCCAGGTTGAGGATCTGGAAGGGCAGCGGCTTGCCCCCTTCCACCCTGTCCGCCACGAAATCGGCCCTGAGGGCCGGCCACTGGCTGCCCGCCGGCCAACCGTACTGGGTGCGACTGCGATTGACGGCGCGACCGCCTGGCTCGGAGAGCGACACCCGATAGGCTACCTCCAGCGGTCCGAGGGCGCGCACGCCATCCAGCTCATCTGCCAGCGAGAAGGTCCCCTGCCCCTGTTCATTCAGGGTGAGGTTGAGGGGTTCCAGCTCCTTGGTTTGCTCGGCGAGCAGCACGTCCCCCAGGGTGAACTCCTGCCACTGGGTGAAAGGCATGGCCGCGCGGCTTATTTTCACGTCGGCCTTCGCCTTGGTGTTGCTGGCGGGGGCGCCGTAGAGATAATCCCCCTGCAACGGTAGGGTGAGCGCCTCTTGCGGGGTCAGCAATTCGCCATCCGGCCCCTTGCCAAGTTGCAGCTTGAGCCGCTCCGGCAGGAACTCCTCCACCAGGAAGGGCCACTCGAAGCGGCTGCCAGCGGCGGTTTTCAGGCTGATGGTCCAGCGCCCGAGCGGCGCGTCATCCGGCAGGCGCAGACCGTAGTGGGCGGCCCCCAGGCTGTCCGGCAGCAGCCGTTTCTGTTCGAGCAGCTGGCCGTCCGGCTGTTTCACCTCCAGCTCCACCGCCATTCCCGGCAGCAGCTGGCCATCCTGCCCCTTGAGCAGGATCTCGCTGTCCAGCCGCTCGCCGGGACGATAGAGATCCCGCCCGCTGAACAGATACAACTGCTGGGCCTGCCAGGGCTGGGTGCCGAGATCGAAGGCGGCGAGATCCAGCGCGGCGCCATCGAGGCGCAGCACAGCCAGATGGCTGCCCTGCTCGGCCAGCAGCAGGCGGGCGCCCTGCACCTGGTCGAAGCGGCGATGGCCCTGATTGTCACTGGTCTGCACCTGCAGCCGGTTGCCCTTCTCATCGAGCAGGGAGAGCTGTACCTCCTTGAGGGGATCCGCACTCGCCAGCGAGCTGACAAACACCTCCAGCTGATCCCGGTAACGGCGGGCACTGAGCCCCATGTCGCTCACCGCGAAATAGGTGGTCTCCTTGCGCCAGTCGTAGTTGCCAAGGGGGGACATGACGGCGAAGTAAACACCGGCCTCGGCCAGCTGCGGCTCCTTGACGTTGATGAGGCGGGTCTCGCGGCGGTTGGCATCCAGCGCCAGCGCGTAGCGGCCGCTGAATACCCGCTTGGCGCGGCTGGTGATCTGATCCAGCTCCCAGTTGCCCATGCCGGCGCCGGGTCTGTACTCGGCCAAGAAGCGCGGCAGATAGCCGGCATCGACCCGGAAGAAGTCGATATTGACCTCATCCACGTTGACCGCGCTGATGGGCAGGCGCAGCTCCTGGCGCAGCGGCAACACCATGCCGCTGGCGGTAAACGAGGCCCCCGCCTCCAGCGGCCGGGTCTTGAGGGTCCAGCGCTGGGGCTCAGGACCCAGGCCCGATTTGAGGGTCACCTCGTAGCTTTGGTCGGGTGCGACCTGCGGGAAGTAGAGGGTGCGGCCATCCTCGGCCAGGATCCACTCCCCCTGCACCTGCTTGCCCCCCTGGCTCACCGCCAGCCAGCTCTGCCAGTTCGCCCTGGGCGCCAGCGGGCCGGAGAAGACCAGCGCCAACGCCGGTGCGTCTCTATATTGGCGGGCATTGGCCTGCACCACTGAGCCAGGTGCTCCTGCCTCCTGCTGCGCGCCGGTTTGCGTAGTCGGCGCACTGGCTGTGGCATGAGTGGCGGGCTTGTCAGGGCCGCAGCCGGCCAGGAGCAGACCGGCCAGTCCGCTCAACAACAAGGCAGACCAGCGACGCCGGCGCGGCGCAAGCCGCAGGGGAGCAAGGTGGTGGGCAGCAGGGCGAGGGTCAAAGGGGCGCATAGGTTCCATCCCGGATTGGATCGCTGCCACAGCAGCGCGATAGGCAACAGGATAAGACATCCGACTCGCTTGACACAAAACTCATTTCCTGGAGGCCAAGCGCCTCGCTGTTCAGCAGTGATTCCAGACGGCCATAGCGTTGTCGTTCGAATAACAAGCCGGCAGACATGTCATTGGGCACCTCTTACGAAACCCATGCTTGGTGTGACGCTACCCACATGCTTTCTATCAACCCCGGCTAAACTGAATGTCACTGCCATCTTTACTGAAGTTAACGATGGTTCACGCTCAGACAGCAACTGTTTTTAGAACATGTCGAAATGGAAATTACAAAGAGAATCCATCTTTAAGAAGCTTGATAAACATCTAATTTATTCAATGCATTGCGACAAACATCATCCGAGATGATGTGCAGCCATGAATATAGCGACATGAAAGATCCAATTATATTTATGTGATTGCCGGCTTGGACGTTAGCCACACCGAATAGTATGCCCCCTTTGTTAATCATGAGGTTTCGTCAAAATGGAAAATAATGACCAGTCTCTTTTTGAAAAACGACTAGTTGCCAGATTCCTAGATATGTTCATCAAGTTTGGTCTGATCATGGGGTTGGGTTCTTTCTGCTTTACCGTCTTTTCACCCTTCATGAACATGATGCTATGGGCCCTTATCCTGGCCGTGACCCTCTATCCGCTGCACCAGCGCTTTGCCGCACGGCTGGGGGGAAAGCAAGGGCGGGCATCGACCCTGTTGGTGCTGCTTGGCGTGCTGCTGATCGTGGCCCCCACCGTGGCCATGCTCAGCTCGCTGGGCGACAGCGTCAGCGCCCTGGTCGACAAGATGGACAACAATACTCTGGTGATCCCGGCACCTTCTGCTGACATCGCCAGCATTCCGCTGGTGGGCGCCAAGCTGCATGGCATCTGGTCAAAAGCCTCGCAGGATCTGCCCAGCCTGGTGAACAGCTACCGGCCGCAGTTGGGAGATCTGGCCAAGCAAGTCGTCGGCATGCTGGCCAGCATGGGGGGCGGCTTGCTTGGCTTCGTTGTCTCCTTCATCGTCGCCGGCATCATGATGGCCTGGGGCACGGCAGGTGCCGTCAGTGCCGACCGCATCGCCATGCGCATCACGGATGAGCGCAAGGGCCTCGCCCTGACCAAGCTGTGCACCAGCACCATACGGGCCGTCGCTCAAGGGGTCATCGGGGTCGCCTTCATTCAGGCCCTGCTGGCAGGCATCGTCATGTCCTTGGCAGGGATCCCGGCGGTCGGCATCTTCTTTATCCTGGCCCTCATCCTGGGCATAGCCCAGGTCCCCGTTATTCTGGTGACAGGCCCCGCCATCGCTTACATGTGGGCGGCGGGCGATCACGGCACAGTAGTGAACATCATTTACTCTGTACTGCTGATAGTAGCGGGCATGGCAGACAACGTGCTCAAGCCGCTGCTGCTGGGGCGTGGTGTCGATGCCCCCATGCCGGTGGTGCTGCTCGGCGCCCTGGGCGGCATGGCCACCAGCGGTATCCTCGGCATGTTCATCGGGGCCACCCTGCTCTCCATCGGCTATCGCATCTTCATGGCCTGGGTCAACGAAGGTCTGGCCAGCACGGGCCAATAACCCTATGGCTCCCGACCTGCCTCTCATGCGCCCCCTGCTTGCCGGGGGCGCATGCCTGTTGCTCGGCGCCTGTACTCTGCTCGGCCCCGACTATCAGACGCCCCGAGTCGAGGAGATAGCCAGCTGGCAGAACGCCAGCCAGCACGAGATGCCAGCAGCGGCTCGCTCTCTCGACTATCACCAGTGGTGGCAGCGGCTGAATGACCCCGTGCTGACTGCGCTGGTCGAGGAGGCTCTGGTCAAAAACCCGGACGTACGGATCGCGGGCCTGCGCATCCTCGAGGCCCAGGCCCAGCTCGGCATAGCCGAGAGCCTGCTCGGCCCGCAAGCCACTGTGGGCACGGGGGAATGGCTGCAGGCCGGCCAGACCCAGAGCGGCCACAGCAGCGCGGGCAGTCGCTATGGCGCTGGCTTCAACCTCGGCTGGGAACTCGACTTCTGGGGCAGGTTCCAGCGTGGTGTCGAGTCGGCGGATGCCAACTACTTTGCCACCCTGGCGCAGTATGACGATGTGCAGGTGTTGATGATTGCCCAGGTGGCCCAGCTCTATGTGAGCATACGCACAGTCGAGGCCCGCCTGCAGATAGCCAATGAGAACGCCCGCATCCAGCAGCGCAGCCTGGAGATCACCGAGCGGCTGTTCAAAAGCGGCAACAGCGCCGAACTGGATGTGCAGCAGGCCAAGACCCAGTACCTCGGCACCCTCTCCGGCATCCCGCAGCTCGAAACCAACCTGCGCCAGAGTCAGAATGCCCTCAGTACCCTGCTTGCCAGGGCTCCGGGGCCGCTGCCGGAGATGAGCCGCCATACCGGGAAGATCCCGCAAGGTGCGCTCGCACTGGTCGCCGAGATGCCGGCAGACTTGCTGCGCCGTCGCCCCGACGTGCGCGTCGCGGAGCGGCAACTGGCCGCCCAGTCGGCGCTGATCGGGGTCGCAGAGGCCGAACTCTACCCCGCCATCACCCTGCTCGGCACCCTGGGGATCAGCGCGACCAGCGGCAGCAACGAGACCTTCTCCTGGGCCGTCGGGCCGTCACTGAGCTGGAACCTGCTCGATCAGGGGCGGCTCGGCAACCAGATCCTGGTGCAGGATGCTCGCTTCCAGCAGTTGCACGAACGCTATCGCGATACCGTGTTCAAGGCGGCTCGCGAGGTGGACGATGCGGCCGTGGCCTATGCCAACGACCAGGATGAGCTCGCCCTGCTGATCCAGACAGGGGCGGCGGCCCGTCGCTCTCTGGACATCGCCAACACCCAGTACCGCGAGGGGATGGCCGACTTCCAGCGGGTACTCGACTCCCAGCGCGCCCTGTTCAACCAGCAGGAGCGCCTGGTCAACAGTCGCGGTGCCCAGATGCGCGACCTCATCACGCTCTACAAGGCTCTCGGCGGTGGCTGGGAACCGGGACGAACGCGCGCCCTGGTGACCCCAGAGGTCGATGCCCGGCTCAGAGCCCGCGCCGACTGGGCTCCCCTGCTCGATGCCACCCGGCCCCCACCCACGACCATCAAGGTAATCACCCATGACTGACAGATCTGCCTCGCCCGGTCAGGCCAGCCGCCGCGCCACCCAAGGGCTGCTGGGGTTAATCGTCCTGCTGCTTGGCTGGTATCTGCTGGCCGACCGGCTGACGCCTTACAGCTCCCAGGCTCGCGTGCAGGCCTTCGTGATCCCCGTCGCAGCCGAGGTGGCTGGCCAGATCAAGCAGGTGTATGTGCGCGACAACCAGGACGTAGAGGCCGGCGCTCCGCTGTTCGAAATCGATGCCGAGCCCTATGACATAGCGCTGGCCAAGGCCCGCTCCGACTACCAGACGGTCTTGAGCGGCGTCAAGGCGAGCGGTGAAGGGGTCAAGGCCGCCGAGGCGGCCCTGCAGGCCATGCGTGCGGCCTATGACAACGCAGCCAAGGATGCCGATCGCCAGGAGCGGCTCTATCGCGAGGATCCCGGTGCCATCTCGGTGCGCCGCCTCGAGGTGGCCCAGGCCAGCCGCGAGACAGCCAGGAGCCAGGTGGTAGCGGCCGAAGCCGACGTGCGCCGGGCCATCGAAGCCGCAGGGGTGAACGGGGACAACAACTCCCAGCTGCTCAGCGCCCGCTCGGCGGTGCACAAGGCCGAGCTGGATCGCAAGAACACCCTGATGGTGGCCCCCGGCCGCGGCCTCATCACGGATCTTCGCACCGATGCGGGCCAGTTCATCGGCGCCGGCGCCTCGGTCATGACGCTGATCGCCATCCACGACGTCTGGGTGTCGGCGGATATGACGGAGAACAACCTCGGCCACATTCAAGCCGGTGACAGGGTCGCCATCCTGCTCGACAGCCTGCCCGGCCGTTTGTTCGAAGGCGAGGTGCGCAGCGTCGGCTACGGGGTGGGCGACGGCAAGAGCCAACCGGCAGGCACCTTGCCGAGCGTGGACAACAACCGTGACTGGCTGCGCCAGGCTCAGCGCTTCCCGGTCAAGATCGCCTTCAGGGCCGATGATCTCCCCCCCGTTGCCAGTCTGCGGGTTGGCGGTCAGGCCGACGTACTGGTCTATGCCGGCGAGAATGGGCTGATGAACCTGCTGGGGGCCCTCTATATCCGACTGATGAGCCTCTGCTCCTTTCTCTACTGAGGCGTCACATGCATAACGCCGACAGGGCAGTACTGCGAATTGGCACCGGCATCGCACTGGCGACGCTGATCTGCTACGGGCTGGCCCTGCCCATGCCGCACCTCGGCGTCATCATGGCCTGGGTGGTGTTGTGCCGCCCCGGCGAGCCGCTCGGCCTTGGCAAAGGGCTGATGGGCGGGATCCTGCTGCTGACCGTGATGGTCGGTGGCGTGTTGCTGGTGCCCCTGCTGACTCACTATGCCCTGGTGGCCGTGCTGCTCGTCGCACTGCTGCTCCATGGTCTGATGCAGCAGGCGATGGCAGGCAAGGGAGCGGCCGCCATGCTGCTCATCATGGCCATCACAGTGATCCCGGTGGCCGGCCTCATCGAGCAGGCGTTGGCCATCGCCATTGCCCAGATGATGGCGCTGGGGATCCTGATAGGCACCCTGGTCAACCGGGTGGCCCATGCTCTGTTCCCACCCCAACCGATGCCAACGGGGGCTGAGCCTCACAAACCACGCTCCCCCGATCATCCCGAGCGCCTCGCCCTGCGGGCGGTCGCGATCGTGCTGCCGGTGTGGCTGCTGGCGCTCGGCAATCCGGCGTTCTATATCCCGGCTGTGATGAAGACTGTGATGCTGGCTCAGCAAAGTACCTCGCTCAATGCCAGACAGGCGGGTCGGGAGCTGGTGCTGTCGACGCTGATGGGCGCCCTGCTGGCGTTTGTGCTCTGGCTGGGACTCAGCCTCTGGCCCTCCCTGTTGATGCTGGTACTCATGCTGGGCCTGATGACGCTCTGGCTGGCGCGACGACTGACGCAGCTGGTACGGGGTCGCTTCCCGCCCTCCTTCTGGAGCAACGCCTGGATCACGGCGCTGATCCTGTTTGGCCCGGCGATCGAGGACAGTGCCACCGGCAAGGATGTCTGGCTGGCGGCCGCGATGCGCTGCGGCCTCTATCTGTTGGTGGCCGGTTACGGCTGGCTGTGTATCTGGCTGCTCGAACAGTGCTGGCCCGTCGGCCGACCACTGGCAGAAGCATCGATAGGAGACTGATATGTTTTCCATTTTTCTGGTCGGCATCCCGGTGATCCTGGCCAACATGCTGTTGCAATCCCTGATGTCCGTCTGGTGCATCCGCTTCTACGTCAAGCGATTCAGTGAGCGGGAAGGCATGCTCGCCGGGGTGTTGGCGCTGTTTGGCATCATCACCCTGGTGATGCTGGGCAACCTGGCACAGATCGGTATCTGGGGCGCCCTGTTCCTGTGGTTGGGCGAGTTCAACACGCTGCAGGAAGCCGTCTACCACTCGGGCGTCAACTTCGCCACCCTGGGCTATGGCGACATCGTCATGAGCGCACAGTGGAAGCTGCTCGGGCCGCTCGAGGCGGTCAACGGCGCCCTGATGATAGGCCTCTCCGGCGCCTGCATGCTGGCGATCCTACAACACCATGTTCGCAAGCAACTGGGCAACACGCCGCACTAGCCATTCATCAGGCAAGTAACGAAAACAAAAAGGCCACTCCCCCGAGTGGCCTTTTGGCTGATGTTGACCCGGATCCCCCTCGGGGTCAGCGCTATTCGATGGTGGCCATCTGCCAGGTTTTGAAGCCACCGGAGAGGTTCTTCACCTTGAAGCCGTGCTGGCTGAGCAGGCGACAGGCCACGTGACCGCGCAAGCCCACCTGACAGCTGATAAGCAGCTCTTTATCCCTGGGCAGTTCATCCAGCCGGCCGCGCAGCTCATCGAGGGGGATGTGCAGGGCACCCGGGATACGACCCAGCTTGTCGAGCTCGGGGCCATTGCGCACATCCAGCACCTGTTGATGGGGATGACGGGCCTGCACCTCGGCGGCGTGGCAGAGCAGGGTATCCCCCTTCAAGTGGTTGCTCGCCACGAAGCCCGCCATGTTGATCACGTCCTTGGCCGAGCCGAACGGCGGCGCATAGGTGAGCTCCAGATCCTGCAGATCAAACACGCTGAGCCCGGCGCGCTGGGCCACCGCCAGCACGTCGATGCGCTTGTCGACCCCGTCCTTGCCGATGGCCTGGGCACCGTAGATCTTGCCATCGGGGGCAAACAACAGCTTGAGGCTGACCGGGTGGGCGCCCGGGTAGTAACCGGCGTGACTGCCCGGATGCACATAGGCCTTCTCGAACGGCAACCCCAGCTGCAGCAGCCGCTTCTCGTTGAGACCCGTGCTGGCCACCGCCAGGTCGAACAGCTTGCAGATGGCGGTACCCTGGGTCTTCTTGTAGGTTTCAGCTCGGCCCAGCATGTTGTCGGCGGCGATGCGTCCCTGCCGGTTGGCGGGGCCCGCCAGCGGGATCAGCACTGACTCGCCAGTCACAAAATCTGTCTCTTCCACCGCATCCCCCACCGCATAGATGAAGGGATCCGAGGTGCGCATGCCGACATCCACCTTGATGCCGCCGCGCGGCCCCAGCTCAAGCCCCGCCTTGGCGGCAAGCAGGGTTTCTGGCTTGACGCCGATGGCCAGGATCAGCAGGCCGGTATCGAGCCGGGTGCCGTCGCTCAGGGTCAGCCGCAAGCCGGTGCTGGCCGTTTGCGCCGGCTGGCCGTCCAGGAGCTCGATGGCCGAGAGGCCGGTGCGCAGCCGCAGGTCGATCCCCTCTTCGCGGATACGGGCATGGAGCATGTTGGCCATCTCTCTGTCCACCGGTGCCATCACCTGATCGGAGAGCTCCAGCAGGGTGACATCCAGCTTGCGCTGGTGCAGTGCCTCCATCATCTCCAGCCCGATGAAGCCGCCCCCCACGACTGTGACGTGGCGCGGATCATCGCGCTGCAGCGCCGTCAGTATGCGGTCCATGTCCGGAATGTTGCGCAGGGTATGCACGCCCGGGCTGTCGATGCCGGGGAAAGGCGGGCGAATGGGGGCCGCCCCCGGGCTCAGCAACAGCTGATCATAAGATTCGCGCCGCTCTTCGCCGGTGAGCAGGTTGCGCACCAGGAGGGTCTTGCCGGCCCTGTCGATGTCGATCACATCGTGAAAGACCCGCACATCCACGTTGAAACGGCGCTTGAAGCTCTGCGGCGTCTGCAGCAGCAGGGCCGATCGGTCCTGAATGTCGCCACCGATATGATAAGGCAGACCACAGTTGGCGAAGCTGACAAACTCGCCCCGCTCGAACATCACTATCTCGGCCGTTTCGCTCAGACGGCGGGCTCTGGCCGCCGCAGAGGCACCACCGGCCACACCGCCTACAATCAGGATCCGTTTCATCAGCAAGACTCCGGTTAACTACAGATTGCCACTACATTAGTAATATCTAATTTAGATTTCAATGAAATTTTGTTTGCGTCGATTTTGCAGTATTCTTGCCACCCGACAGTTGTTCAACAGGATGTTACCAGTTCATGTCGTCTACCGCGCTCAGTCACCTTCCCCCTGCCAGCCAGACACCCCTGTTCTTTCGTCTGGATGTGCGCAGCCAACGGCTGGTCGCCCTGACCGATGTGATGCAAACCCCGCTCTACTGGCTGGATGAACCGAGAAGCGCCTGGCCCGCCCAGTTGCCCGATGCCCTGCGCCAGCCCATAGAACAAGCCCTTGCCAGCGGCCAGGGAGGCAAGCTGGTGCTGCGCTTCGCCGGCCAGCAGTGGCACATAGCCCTCTCCCACGAGCAGGATGCCTTCTGGCTCATCTGCCTGCAGACCCTGCGCCAGGAGCCCATCGCCGATCTGGCGTTGCAACTGCCGCGGCTGAGCCAGATGGCCAGCCAGCAGCAGTTTGCCGCCATGCTGGAAGCCCTCAAGGAGAGCCTGGGGGCCGATCGCCTCATTCTTTGGCACTATCAGGCCAACGGCTCGCTCGGCAGCGAGCAGCTGACCCCAGTCTTTGCCCTCGGCGCCGAGGGGCTTGCGGCCATCCGGGGTGACAGCCGCTACATACGCGCCCTGCGCACCCGCAAATCCTTGAGCTTTTCCGAAGCCGCGCACCAGCCCATGCTGAGCCAGCACTACTACCTGGCCAGCGCGGGAATAAGCTCGCGCCTCGACGGGGCCCTGCTGGAGCAGGAAAAACTCATCGGCGTGCTGAGCCTCGAATACCTCAACGCCACCCCGCTCAGCGAGGAGATGCTGCAGCTGGTGCGCCACAGCGCCCAACTGCTCGGCCACTGGCAGCCGGAACCCGAGCCCCTGCTCAGCCCCGGGCTGACTCTGCCGGCCGAGCTGACCCTGCTAACCGGCATCGCCTATTGCCGCGCCCTGGTGCACTGGGCCATGACCGCCTGTGGCGCCCGCATCGGCTGGATCGGTGAGTACCAGCCGCGCGGCCAGGATCTCTGGATCATTCCGCGCTGCGTGCTGGAGGGGGAGACCTTCTCCGTCCTCAAACCCATACAGATGGATCCGGGCCCCGGCCAGGAGCTGTTCCAGCACGGTCAGGCTGTCTATGTGGAAGACCTGCCCCTGCGCTACCCCCAGGCGGCCCAGCTGCTGGCCCTCAACGCCAGGGCCTATGTCGGCATACCGCTGCACGGGCCGAGCGGCGCCCCCATGGGCCAGCTCACCCTGCTGCTCGACGAGCCGCTGGCCGACCCCATGCCCCTGCTCGATGCCCTCAGCAGCCAGCACGAGCGAGCCGCCATCGAGCTGCAGCGGCTCGCCGCCGATGATGCCCTGCGCCTGGCGGAAGTGGCCTTCAACACCCATGACGGCCTGCTGGTGATGGATCACCAAGGGATCATCCTCAAGGTCAACCGCTCCTTTGGCCGCATCACCGGCTTTGGCGATGATGCGATGATCGGCCAGCATATCGTCAAGCTGCGGCCCACCTATTACGGCGATCACCTGAAAGAGGATGTCAGACGGGCGGTCGATGAGCAGGAGTTCTGGATGGGCGAGGAGCGCTGCCTGCACCAGGATGGTCACCTGTTCCCGGTACGGCTGATGGTGAGCGGCGTCAAGGACGAGCACGGTGAGCTCAGCCATTACGTCTGCAGTTTCTACGACATCACCCGGGAGAAGGACGCCGCCCGCCACATAGAGCAGCTCGCCTATTACGACGATCTGTGCGGCCTCTACAACAGGCGCAGCCTCAACGACATCATGCAGCGCACCCTGCAGGCGCCCAGTGGCCAGTGGGGCGCCTTGTTGCTGGTGGATCTGGACAACTTCAAGTCGATCAACGACTCCCTCGGCCACGCCTGCGGCGATCTGCTGCTGCAAGCCGTGGTGGAGCGGCTCAAGGGGCTGCCCCAGGACAACCTGGTGCTGGCCCGCATCTCGGGGGACGAGTTCGCCCTGCTATTCACCGCCCTGGGTCAGGGCTATGTCACCGCCAAGATCCTGGCCGAGCACTTCGCCCGCGAGCTGATGGGGCTGTTTCGCACCCCGTTCGACATCGAGGATCACAAGCTGCACTGCAGCGCCTCTGTGGGGATCAGCCTCTTCTCCAACGAGGATCAGGATCATCTGGTGCTGATGCAGCAGGCCGATACCGCCACGCACATGGCCAAGCGCTCCGGCCAGGGCAACTATGTGTTCTTCAGCGAGGCCATGGCGGAGAAGGAGAAGAACAAGCTGGCCCTCAACAACCAGCTGCGCGATGCCCTGCGCAATCACGAACTGCAGCTTTACTACCAGCCGCAATACAGGGTCGACAACGGCAGCTTGTCAGGGATAGAGGCGCTGCTGCGCTGGCAGCGCAGCGACGGCACCATGGTGCCGCCGGGAGACTTCATCCCCATCGCCGAGGAGACCAGTCTCATCCAGGACATAGGCTACTGGGTGATGAAAACCGCCTGCGCCCAGTACAGCTTCTGGCTCAACCGCGGCTTTGCCATTCCCCACCTGTCGGTCAACGTCAGCGCCCGCCAGTTCCACACCGCGGGATTCGTGCAGCAGGTGGAGTACATATTGCGCGACACAGGCGTGCCCCCCTCCCGCCTGCTGCTGGAGGTGACCGAATCCGTGGTGCTGGAGAACCGGCTGGAGAGCATAGCCCGCATGCGGCAGCTCAAGGAGCTCGGCATCCTGCTCTCCATCGACGACTTCGGCACCGGCTATTCGTCGCTCGCCTACCTGCGCGACTTGCCGGCAGACGAGGTGAAGCTCGACAGAAGTTTCATTCAGACCCTGGTGCACAGCGAACAGGACAAGGCCATCGTCAAGGCTATCCTGGACTTGGCCAAGGTTTTCCGCTTTACCATCACCGCCGAAGGGGTGGAAGATGAGGAGCAGCTCGCCATCCTCAAAGCGCTGGGATGCCAGCATTATCAAGGCTTCCTGACCAGTCGGCCACTCACTGTCAGGGCCCTGGAGAGCCTGCTGGGTTCGCCCCAACCGGGCTAAACATGTAGGATTTATAGGGCTTTATGTAATAAAATAACGACCTGCTCGAATCGTTGGAGTTGTCTATGTCTGTCATTAATCGGATCCCTGCTGTCGAAACCAGCGGTGTGGTCGCTGAAACCAGCGCGTCCGGGATCATTGGCCGGATCCATTCCGTTGAAACCTGCGGCACCGTCGATGGCCCCGGGATACGGTTTATCGTGTTCATGCAAGGCTGCCTGATGCGCTGCAAGTACTGCCACAACCGGGACACCTGGGACACCCAGGGTGGCCGCGAAGTGACTGTGCCGGAGTTGATGAGCGACATCACCAGCTATCGCCACTTCATGAATGCCTCCGGCGGTGGCGTGACCGCCTCGGGTGGCGAAGCCATGTTGCAACAAAACTTCATCGCCGAACTGTTCGCCGCCTGCAAAGAGAAAGGCATACACACCTGTCTCGATACCAACGGCTTCGTGCGTCACTACGACGAACAGCTCGACAAGGTGCTCGACAACACGGATCTGGTGCTGCTCGACATCAAGCAGATCAATGACGAGAAGCACATACCACTCACCCACGTCAGCAACAAGTACACTCTGGAGTTCGCCCGCTACCTGGCCGCCAGGGGCAAGACCATGTGGATCCGCTACGTGGTGGTGCCGACCTGGTCAGACGATGACGAGAGCGCCGAAGGGCTGGGCCAGTTCATCGCCGAACTGGGCGATTGCGTCGAGAAGGTGGAGCTGCTGCCCTACCACGAGCTGGGCAAGCACAAGTGGGACGTACTGGGTGAAAACTACGATCTGACCGGGATCAAGCCCCCCAGCAAGGAGACCATGGACCGCGTCCAGGGCATCCTCAGCAAGTATCACAAGCTCGTCAAATACTGATTGTTACAGCAGGGCTGGCAGGGAAGACGCCAGCCCTTGTTATTGTTATCCGTCACCCCTGCTCGCTCAGTACGCCATCACATGACAAGGACATGCCATGAGTGAAGGACAAGCCGCAGCCCTCCTGCTCTGGCTATTGCTGCTTATATTCAGCCTGCGCGGCGCCCTGCTGCGAACCCTGCTTGCCCAGCCACTCTATCAGCACCTCTGCCTTGGCGGCGCCATAGCGCTGGTACCACTCTGGGTCTTGCGTGCCGGCCTGCACGAGGGGCTGGAGGTGCATTTTCTCGGTCTCACCAGCCTGACCCTGCTGCTGGGGTGGCGCCTCGCCCTGCTCGCTCCCTGCCTGACACTGCTGGTGCTCGGCTACTTCGATGTCATCGAGCTCGCCGACATAGGCTGGCAGGCGCTGATCGGCGTGGCCCTGCCGGTCGCCACCAGCTGGTTGCTGTTTCTGGCCAGCTGGGCCTGGATGCCCCGCCACCTGTTCGTCTACCTGTTCGTGGTCGCCTTCGGCGGCGGGGCGCTGAGCATCTCGGTCAAGGTGATCGCCAGCGCCCTGCTGATGGGCATGAGTGGCACCTATCCGTGGCACACCATCAGCACCGACTACCTCTCCATCTGGCCGCTGCTGCTCTTCCCCGAAGCCCTGCTCAACGGCATGACAATGACGCTGCTCGCCATCTACCGTCCCCACTGGGTCAACACCTTCTTCGATCGGGAATACCTGGGGCGCTGAGTGACGATCACCCACAAAAAAGCCCGCGATTGCGGGCTTTTTTTATGGGGATTACACGGTGCGGGGGCGCAGGTGGGCGTGCCAGCGGGCTTCCCACTTCTTGAACAGCCAGACGATGACGAAGGTCAGCAGCATGTAGAGCAGGCCCGCGGTCAAAAACGCCTCGAACGGGCTGTAGTAGCGGGAGTTGATGATCCGCGCCGCACCTGTCAGGTCGACTATGGTGATGATGCCGGCCACCGCCGAGCCCTGCAGCATGAAGATCACCTCGTTGCTGTAGGCGGGCAGCGCACGGCGAAACGAGTTGGGCAATATGATGCGGGTCAGGGTCTGCCAGCGGGTCATGCCAAAGGCGTTGGCCGCTTCAATCTGCCCCTTGGGCATGTTGAGCACGGCGCCGCGCACTATCTCGGCGGTATAGGCCCCCGTGTTGAGGGTGAACGCCAGCAGGGCGCAGAACCAGGCCTGGGCGAACAGCTCCCAGGCGGCGCTGTTTTTCAGCCACTCCCACTGGGCGGCGCCGTAGTAGATGATGAACAGCTGCACCAGCAGCGGGGTGCCACGGAAGAAGTAGATGTAGGCCCAGATCGGTCCCTTGATCAGCCAGTTGCGGCTGTTTCGCAGTATCCCCATGGGCACCGCCAGGGCCAGGCCGAGCACCAGAGAGGCCGCCACCAGCAGCACCGTGGTGTAGAGCCCCTCCCAGTAGGTGGGCCACTCTTTGAGAATGATTGAGAAATCCATGGCTTACCTCGTCTTTATCGCATAGTGACGCTCGGCCCATTTCAGTGCCGAGGTGGAGACCGCAGTGAAGATCAGGAAGATCAGGGCCACCGCCATGTAGAAGGTGAAGGGCTGCTGGGTCGACCCCGCCGCCAGGGATGCTTTGCGCACCATGTCATCGAGCCCGATGATGGAGACCAGCGCCGTGGTTTTCAGCAGCACCAGCCAGTTGTTGCCAAAGCCCGGCAGGGCGTGGCGCATCATCTGGGGGAAGAGGATCCGCACAAACACCTGGGTCGCCCGCATGCCAAAGGCGCGAGCCGCTTCCAGCTCTCCCTTGTCCACCGCCAGAATGGCGCCGCGGAAGGTCTCTGTCATGTAGGCCCCGAAGATGAAGCCTATGGTGGCCACCCCGGCCGCAAACGGGCTGATGTCGATATAGTCAGGCAGCAGGGAGACCCACTCCTGGTTCGGATCGCTCGCCAGCAGGTAGTTGTTGTAGCTCTCGTTGATCCAGCTGCAGAGGTTGTTGATCAGCACCTGACCGCCGAAGAACAGCAGCATCATCAGCACCAGATCGGGAATGCCACGAATGACTGTGGTGTAGGCGGTGGCGATGCCACGTGCCCACTTGTAGGGGGAGAGCTTGGCGAGTGCCCCCAGCATGCCCAGCAGCAACGCCAGCAGCAGCGAGGCCAGCGCCACCTCCAGGGTGATCCAGGCGCCCTCCAGCAGGGAGGCTTCGTATCCTTTCAAATCAAACATATGCGGCTCCATTGCAACGCATTGAGCGGGCCAGCCCGTCCCAATATCCTTTCAAACCAAACACATGCAGCTCCATTGCAACTAAGCGGGCCCATCGCTCCCTTGCGAGAGACAACGGGCCCGATGACTACAGACAAGAGTCAACCTGTCGTGATGATTCGCCGCAATCCCTTCGGCTGCTACTCGGTGTAGCGCGCCTGGGGGTTACTCGCCGTAGACGTCGAAGTCGAAGTACTTGTCGTTGATTGCCTTGTACTTGCCGTTGGCGCGCAGCGCCAGGATGGCGGCGTTGAATTTCTCTTTCAGATCCTTGTCAGCCTTGCGGACCGCTATGCCGGCACCCTCGCCAAACCACTTGGGATCGGTCAGTTTCGGGCCGACGAACTCGTAGGCATCGCCCCCTTCCTTCTTCAGCAGACCGTCGCTGATGGCGGCGGAGTCGGCCATCACATAGTCAACCCGACCGGATTTCAGATCGAGATAGGCTTCATCTGCGGTGCCGTAACGTTTGATGGTGGCGTTCGGGAAGTTGTCCGTGATGTAGGTATCCATGGAGGTGGCGCGTTGCACCGCCACGGTTTTACCGTCCATGAAAGCCTTGTCGAGCTTGACCTCTGTGCCCTTCTTGGCGGCGAAGCGGGCCGGAATGTGCTGGTACTTCTGGGTGAAGTCCACCTTCTTCTTGCGCTCTTCGGTGATGTCCATGGTGGCTATGATGGCGTCATATTTGCGCGACAGCAGCGCCGGAATGATGCCGTCCCAGTCTTGCTTGACCAGGGTACACTTCACCTTCATCTCTTCGCACAGGGCGTTGGCGATGTCGATATCGAAGCCTTTCACCTCGCCACTGGGCTCGGTCCAGGAGAAGGGAGGGTAAGCACCTTCGACTCCGATCCGCACCTCTTTCCACTCCTTGGCCATCAGGCTGCCGGAAGACAGGGCAGTGACTATGGCAGTCGCCAGCATCAGCTTGTTCATGTATCTCTCCTTGATAAAATCGTCGACTGTTGAAGTTGCAGCTTGTTGAAAACAGATCCCGCCCATCAATAGATGGAGGAGATGAATTGCTTGAACCGTTCCGACTTGGGATGGGCGAAGATCTCCTTGGGATTGCCCTCCTCTTCCACGCGCCCCTGATGCAGAAACATTACCTTGTTCGACACATCACGGGCAAACGACATCTCGTGGGTCACCACCAGCATGGTGCGCCCCTCTTCGGCCAGCTCGCGCATCAGGCCGAGCACCTCCCCCACCAGCTCGGGGTCCAGCGCCGAGGTGGGTTCGTCAAACAGCATAACCTCCGGCTCCACCGCCAATGCCCTGGCGATGGCCGCCCGCTGCTGCTGGCCGCCGGAGAGGTGACCGGGATAGTAGTCGCGCCGCTCCCACAGACCCACCCGGTTGAGCAGGTGTTCCGCCTTGGCGATGGCCGCGGCGCGGGGGACTTTCAGCACCTGGATAGGCACCTCTATGATGTTCTGCATTATGGTCATGTGCGACCAGAGGTTGAAACTTTGAAACACCATGGCCAGCCGGCTGCGAATGCGCTCCACCTGACGCATGTCCTCCGGCAGCCGCTCACCGGCCCGGTTGGATTTCATGCGAATAAGCTCGCCATGGAGTGAAACTGTGCCGGAAGAGGGTGTTTCCAGCAGATTGATACAACGAAGAAAGGTCGACTTCCCCGAGCCGGAGGAGCCGATCAGGGAGATGACATCCCCCTTGCGGGCTGTCATATCGATGCCCTTGAGCACTTCGTGGGTGCCGAAATACTTGTGCAGTTCACGAACTTCCAGTGCGGCAACGTCACTCATCCATTACAACCTTGTCTGTCCCTAGACGCCGCTGGGGCGTGACTCACACCATCATGGATTTAACAAAAAGTTAACCGATGGCAACCTTCAGCGAAAATATCACTCGAATAGTTAAAAAACAATACAGAACAGAGGTCTTTGGTGTTTTGTCTGTATTTTTATTGGTCTCACTGGTATTTTTCAGCACTTTGTCTGCATAAAACTCGGTTTGGACCCGTCGAGCGACACCGCCTTTTTATACCCTGATCGCAAGGGTGGCAAGAAAATTCCGACATCATGACAGCAAGATGGCGAAAGCGACTTTATTCACCCCATCGATGTTTGCATCTTGTTGAAAAATGGGCGATGAGCGTGATTTCATGGCGGCACGCTTGCCGCACCAAGGTGGGCCTTTGAGCCAAATGAGTGCAGTTGCTTGCACCAAAAACATAACAACCTGATAAAAAGCCCCGGATGAGCCATCCAAACTCACAGAAATGTGACACAGAGCCAATAAGTAGTGATAAGGTGTCATTTTTATCAGTTTTTGTGATCGAGGCCCCGATGTTGCTCAATGTATTGCTGATCCTGCTGCCGTTAGGCGTCGGCTATCTGATCCCCCTCTCCTCCGCCCGGCTCATCAAGCTGGTCAATCAGTCCCTCGGCAAGATGGTCTACCTCATCCTGTTTCTGATGGGGCTGGGACTGGCCTATGTGGAAAACCTCGGCAGCAATTTGGCGGTGATCTTCAAGGTGGCCGGTGTCATGCTGGCCGCCATTACCCTGTGCAACCTGCTGGCGCTCTGGTGGCTGGACAAGCGCAGCCCGCCGACCCACGAGGCCAGCGATGCCAAGATGCCGAGCAAGCTGCACCTGCTGTGGGAGTCCCTCCAGCTCTGCTTCGTGGTGCTGGGGGGCGTGCTGCTGGGGCTGCTGGTCGATCTGCAAGCCCTGCCCATCGACAAGCTGAGCGAGTGGGCCCTGATGCTACTGCTGTTGCTCATCGGGGTGCAGATGCGCAACTCCGGCATGCGGCTGCGCCAGATCCTGCTCAACCCCTGGGGCATGAAGATCGCCTTCACCGTCATCATCAGCAGCTGGCTGGGCAGCGTGCTGGCGGCCCAACTGCTGGGCATGCCGCTGAGCCACGCCCTGGCGCTCAGCTCCAGCTTCGGCTGGTATTCGCTGTCGGGCATTCTGGTGGCCGACAAGCTGGGGCCCGTGCTCGGCTCCGCCGCCTTCATCAACGATCTGGGGCGCGAGCTTATCGCCATCCTCATCATTCCCATGCTGATGCGTCGCCACCCCTCCGCCGCCATCGGCTACGGCGGTGCCACCGCGCTGGACTTCACCCTGCCGGTCATTCAAAAATCCGGCGGCATCCAGATGGTACCCGTGGCCATCGTCTCCGGCTTTATCCTGAGCCTGCTCGGCCCCATCCTGATCCTGGGCTTCCTGGCTATCTAGGCCACACCTGCCGCCCGCAGAATCAAAGAAGCCCGACATTGCTGTCGGGCTTCTTTGATCTGGATATACCGTACTCTCGCACTATCCGCCGTTCATCCGCGCCACTGGCCGCCGCTCATTACCCGCTCGATGGCGAAAGAGTGGGGATGGATCAGCAGCAGATCCGCATCCTGCCCCACTCCGATCCTCCCCTTTGCGGCCAATCCCAGCGCTCGTGCCGGATGAGTACTCACCACCGCCAGCGCCACCTCGAGCGACACCCCGAGATGGCAGGCGCGCACGCACTCCTGCCACAGGCTGGCAATCTGGCCGCAGCGCATCTCGATAAGACGCCCCTCACCATCAAAGCGCGGCAGGCTGGCGTTGGCATCTGAGCTGAACGTGATGCGATCGGCAGGCACGCCGGCGGCCAGCAACTCGATCAATCCATCGGCGGCCAGCCGTTCGCCATCCTCCACCAGATCGGGGAAGCTGGAAGTGGTGAGATCGACCCAGCCTCCCGCCTTGCCCCAGGCGATCGCCTCGGCAAACAGCCAGGGGTTGCGGTTGCAGTGGGTCGGATAGAGCTGGCGCAGCGGAATGTCGGTTTCATCGCGCAGGGCCCGCAGCGGTGCCAGCGCCCCGCGGCCATCCCCCAGATGGAAGAAGCTGACGCCGCTCTTGCCCGAGAGCAGCCCGGCCACCCGCGCCTCGCTCACCAGCCGGGCCAGCTCGTCATGGGTGGGGGCGCTGGATCTGTGATCGCTGATGGCCAGCTCCCCCACCCCCAGCACTTCGGGAATGAGCATGATGTCGGACTCCACCGTGCCGGTGAGTGTCTTGACCGGCAGATGGTAGGAGCCGGTATACATGAAGGCGCTCACCCCGGCGGCGCGAAACTCGCGCACCTTGCCGAGCACCTGGGCCGGACTGCGGGTCAGGCTGTCGGTGCCGAGCGCCGCCACCAGGGTGGTCACCCCCGCCTTGAGGGCCTCACTCGCGGCGAGTTCGGGCGTGCGAAAGGCAAAGCCCCCCTCGCCGCCGCCCCCGGTGATATGGGCCAGCGGATCCACCAGCCCGGGCACCAGGTAGCGACTGCGACCATCGATCCGCGTCAACGGCCAATCTGCGGGGGCCGTCAACCCCTTGCCCATCCAGGCAATGCGGCCATCGGCCACCAGCAGATCCTGCTGGCCGAGGTGGGTGGGACTGAAGATCTCGGCGCCCTCGATCAGGGTCAACATCATGGCTACTCCTTGCAAGCTATCCCCCTGCGGGGAAAAGAGAGAAATCGCTATTTACCCACCATTGGCCTCTCGGTAACGGCAGTGCCTGCCGGCCAGTTTGCCATGTTCGGCATAGGCAAGGGAGAGGGGATCGGCTAGGCTCACCAGCAATTCCCGTTTGCTGGTCGACATCCACCGTCATGAACTATCTGGCTCACCTGCATCTGGCCGCCCATACCCAAAGCTCCCTCACCGGCAACCTGCTGGGGGATTTCGTCAAAGGCCCTTTGCCAAGCACGCTCGGCCCCGCCTTCGATGAGGGGATCTGGCTGCACCGCAAAATCGATGCCTTCACCGATGCCCACCCAGAGCACAGGGCGGCAGTGGCCTGCTTCGAGGCGCCCTGGCGCCGCTTCGGCGGCATCCTGGTGGACATGCTCTACGACCACTGGCTCAGCCTGCACTGGCCACAATTTGGTGAAGACCCCCTGCCCCGCTTTCTGCAGCAGAGTTATGGGCAGCTGCTGGCGGATCATCAGCGCCTGCCGGATGGCTTGCCCGTTGCGCTCACGCGGATGGCGGAGCAAAACTGGATCGCCTCCTATCGCCACAGGGAGGGGCTGGGCCGCGCCCTCAACGGCATAGGTCACCGGTTGCGCCGCCCCATCTTGCTGGGCGATGCCCTCGCCACCCTGGACGATGCCAGCTGGCACAATGGCGAGCAGGGATTTCTGCGCTTTTATCCCCAGTTGATGCGTTTTAGCGAGCAGCAGCTCGCCCACTATCGCGAGACTGGTGGCCACGCCGGCTTGCGGCCATAAAAAAGACCCCGTGAGGGGCCTTCTACCAACTCTTCATCAGGCCCCTGGCGTGGCAGGCAGGAAGGTGAACGCCTTGGCCGGCACAAACTTGTCCGCCGTTTCGCCCGCATAGAGTTGACGCTCGGTCAGCGGGAGTTTCTTGACCGGGGCGCCCGCACTCAGATCCAGCTGATCCATGCTCACCCAGAAGGTGTTGGGCAAATGAGTCAGCTCGAAGAAGTAGCGGCGATGCTGTTGATCCGACACGCTGCGCCAAAGGGTGGTGGAGATGTTGGGTTGATCCTGTGTACTGATCCCCATGGGCACCGAGACGTTGCGCATCACGCTCATCACACCGGCAACGGCCTCATTGGCCTGATCCGTCTTGGGCAGGGTCTTGATATAAAAAGAGGCCCGGGCGAAACGATCCGCCGAACGGTTGGTGCCCGGCAGCATGATGAGCCCGCCTATCTCCTCCCAGTACTCGTTGAGTGCCAGCTGCTTGTCGAAAACGGGGGAGTTGGTCATCACCTGATAGCTGCGGTCGTGGTGGATCTGCAACTTGCCATCCACGTACTGGAAAATGGCCGAGTCACCGCTGGCATCCGAGATGGAGAGGTGCAGCTGGCCCGGCTTGCCATCCGGCGTCAGAGTGGTCACCACATAGAACTCGTCCTTCGACAAGGCGGCGACCGCCTCGGTGACGGTGGCAAAATTGTCCAGCACATACTGGGCCCAGAGGGAGATGGAGAGCGTCTTGCGCGGATCCTTGTCGCTCGGAGTCACATACTCGGACTCGGTCAGATAGAGCAAATTGGCCACCAGCCCCTTTTCGTTCATGCCATCGGCGGTACCCGCGTCAAACCCCGCGGCGACCAGGGAGCCATAGCGCGCGTTCCACGTCATGGAGTGCGGACCGGCCGCCCCGCTCCGATCGATGCCACGCGGCAAGGCCCAGAGGTTGGTCGGCATGGCGGCGCGCCAGTCCATGGTGCGGCCGGTTACCACCAGACCGCCGTCGCCCTGATAAACGGCGCGGGTGCAGGCATCGGCCAGCGAGCTAACCGACAGGGCCATGGTCAATGCCAACAGGGTTTTCTGGAACAGGGGGCTGGATTGGCGTTTCATAGGATGCATCACTCAGGCTGGTGAAAGCGACAGGCTAACGGCTACCGCTGTATGGGAGCTTAATGAGGATAGTCAGCCGCCTGCCACGCTCCCACCTCGCTGCGGCCAAGATGTGATCATGTCGACATAGTTACAGCAAGATCAGCGAGATACACCTGGCATCTGCGTTGCCAGCAGGCTTTTGGCCCAGCCGCTGTCATGTCAACCCCGGTCGTGTCGGGGCTGCGCACCCATAAAAAAACCGGACCCAGGGTCCGGTTTGCAGATAGAGGCGCGCTGACGCAGGTCTCATTTCTCTTGCTGTGACGGCTCACCCTTCTTCTTGCGGATGCTGAGCCCCAGCTCACGGCCACGCAGGCGGGCGTAATAGATGGTGCCGACGAAGGCGAGTATGGTGAATACCAGCTCCACCACCGCCAGCCAACGCTCTCCCTCGTCCGTGGTGATCAGGGTCAGGGCGTGCAGGAAATAGGGCATCAGCACGAAGTTGCCCCAGGCGTGGGTGTAGGGGTTGCCCTGCACGATTCCCTTGAGCGGGAACAGCAGCGGCACAGTCCAGATCACCGGCAGCAGCCAGGGGTTGAGCTCAGGGTGGGGCGAGAGCCACAGATGCCAGAGGATGACCCAGCCCAGCAGGCCAAAGAAGCCGACCAGGGTCAGCAGACGGGCGAAGCGGGTGCTCACTTGAGGATCTCCAGCACCTGCTCGGGCGGACGGCCGATGCGGGCCTGACCATCCTTGATGACGATGGGGCGCTCGATCAGCTTGGGGTGCTGATGCATGGCGCGAATAAGGGCATCGCCGTTCACCTCTCCCAGCCCCAGCTCCTTGTAGAGCTCTTCCTTGGTGCGCATCAGCTGGCGCGGATCGGTGAAGCCGAGCTGGCTCAGCAGGGTGCGGATTTGCGCCTCGCTCGGGGCCTGCTCCAGATAGAGCACCACATCAGGGGCGATCCCGTGCTGCTCCAGCAGGGCCAGGGTTTCACGGCTCTTTGAGCAGCGCGGATTGTGGTAAATTTGGGTCTCGCTCATGGTAACTCCCTGATTGATCGCAAGATGGGACAAGAAACGGCGCTATTGTAGGGGAAACTGATGGTCAGGGTAAGCGGCACTGGAAAGGAATTGAAACGAATTTGTTGGCTGATTGTGGCCGGTCTGCTGAGCGCCTGCACCCCGGCGCCCGAATTCACCAACGGCCAGGGCCAGCCGGTGGCACTGGCCCAGTTTGCCGGCAAGCCGCTCTTGATCAACTACTTCGCCCCCTGGTGCGCCCCCTGCCTGCGAGAGTTGCCGCTGCTGGAGACGCTGGCACAGGAGGGCTCCCTCGCCGTGGTGGCCATCCACTATGATCCGGCCACCCCGGCCGAGCTGGCGGCACTGGCGAGCCGCTACCGGGTCAGCCTGCCGCTGTTGATCGCCAATGACACGGCAAGCCTGCCTTTCCCCCACCCGACCGGGCTGCCCACCAGCTATCTGCTCGACGCAGAGGGCAAGCTGCAACAGACGATCGTCGGCGAACTCGATGCGCAGCAGATTGCCACCCTCAAGGATCAGGCTGCGGCGGTTCGCTAGGGCGCCCCCTCTCCTTGGCAAGTAAGGGGCCCATCACACCCACACACGACGGACGGGATTGACCTGCACGACGCCAGGGTACCGGTGGAAAAGGAAACAGGGTGTCCCATTGCTGGCACACCCTGTTTCACCGCACCTCTGCTGCATCACCCCTTCAGGCTGTCGAGATCCTTCTTCGCCCGTTCCAGCTCAGTGATGCGTGCCTCCAGCCTAGCCAGGGTCAGCTTGTCGCTGGTGGTGCCACGGGCCACGATCAGCTCGTCGATGGCAGCCTGATAATCCCCACGCAGGGAGAGCATCTCGGCCCGCGCCATGTGCAGGTCCGTCATCCGTCCCGCCTTGCGATAGGCATCGGAGAGCAGGCTCCAGGCCAGGTTGTTCTCTTCGTGCTCGCGGGCATAGGGGTCCAGGATGGCGATGGACTTCTTGTAGTTGCCCCCTTCCAGATAGGCGTTGCCGAGATTGACCACCACCACTTCGTTGTCCGGCATGCGGGTGCGGAACTTCTCCAGCCGGGCGATGGCCTGGGCGCTGCGCCCCTTGGCGAGATCGATGTCGGTGAGGGCATCCACCACGAACAGATCTTCCGGGTGACGGCTCGCCAGCTCCTGCATCAGGGTGTCGGCCTCGTCGGTGCGCTTGAGCTGCAACAGCGCCAGCGCCTTGCCGTAGGTGGCCGCATCCTTGAGCGGGTAATCCCCTTTCTGCAGGCGGTTGTCGAAATAGCTGAGCAGCGCCTGCGGGCTCTCGGTGCCATAGCGCACCTGAATGCGCACCTTGGCCAGCCAGAAGTCGAGGCTGGGGGGCAGGTTGCGGCGAGCATAGCTGGAGGCGCGGCCACGGGCCTCGGAGATCCGGGTCTCGGGCAACGGGTGAGTCAGCAGCATCTCGGGCGGCTTGCTGGCGTAACGATACTCGGCCGCCAGTTTCTGGAAGAAGTTGGCCATGCCCATGGGATCGAAGCCTGCGTCATACAGGGTCTTCATGCCGATCCGGTCCGCTTCGTACTCGTTATCGCGGGTGTAGTTGATGGCCGACTGCATGGAGAGGCCGAGCGTGGTCTGCAGGGCGGCGATACCGGCGGTGGGGTTGATCACCGCCAGCGCGATGGAGCCCACCAGCCCGGCCAGGGTCATGGCGGAGCTGCTTGCCTGCGCTTCCATGTAGCGGGCTATGTGGCGCTGGGTCACGTGGGTGATTTCGTGCGCCAGCACCGAGGCCAGCTCGCTCTCGCTGTCGGCGTAGAGGAACAGGCCTGTGTGCACCTTGACCCGTCCGCCCAGGAAGGCGGCCGCGTTGATGCTGGGGTCATTGATGAGGAAGAAGGTAAACGGGAAACGTACCCCATCGGCGTTGGAGAGCAGCCGCTGGCCGAGATCGTCTATGTACTGGCTCAGCACGGGATCATCTATGATCGGCAGGCCGGCCCGGGCGAAACGCATGAAGGCGTTGCCATAGCGCACTTCCTGCTCGATGGGCAGGGCGGCCACCCCGGCGGTGCCTATGTCGGGAAGCTGGTTGTTCGCCTGGGCATGGAAGGTGGCACCCATCAGGGAAGCCAGCAGGGGAAGCGATGCCATCAGGGGGGAAAAGCGTGCCACGTTATCTCTATCTCCATCAGAAGGGGCCTCGGCAGAATACCCTTGCCCCTCAAGGGCTACAAGCGTTGTTTCGTGCTCTCATCACGACCATAATAGCCGCCTCACGCCTGCTGGAGCCCTCATGGAACACCTCGATCTGACCCCCTGGCGCTGCCCCGAACCGCTGATCCGGCTCAAGCTCTGGCTAAGGGAGGCCAAAAGCGGTCAAACCGTGACCATTCGGCTGGCCGATGCCGGCTCCCGGCAGGACATTCCGGCCTATCTGCAACGTCAGGGTCACCCCTTCACTGTGCAGCAGGCGCAGGACAATACGCTCTCTTTGCAGTTGGTCGTCGGGGCACAGCACCATCATGAGCCCCGGTAACGAAAGGATGCTGTCATGTTAGATGTGCTCAAACGCTGGTATCAGACCCGCTTCTCCGACCCCGATGCGGTCACCCTCTTCCTGTTGCTGGTGGCCTGCTTCGCCGTGCTCTGGCTGTTTGGCGATCTGCTGGCGCCGCTGCTGGTGGCGCTGGTGATGGCCTACCTGCTGGAGTGGCCGGTGAGCCGGCTGCAGCGCCTCGGTCTCTCCCGAACCCTGGGCACCAGCCTGATCCTGCTGTTGTTCATCGCCCTGACGGTCATGGCATTCCTGGGCCTGATCCCGACGCTGGTGAGCCAGGGCATCAACCTGGCCAAGGAGTCCCCCTCCATGCTGGCCCATGCCCAGGACTATGTGCGCACCCTGCCGGAGCAGTATCCCGAGCTCATCAACGTGACCCTGGTCGAGACCATCATAGACAACATTCGCCAGCGCATTCTGACCGGTGGCGAGCAGCTGGTGAGCGCCTCCCTGAACTCGCTGGTCAACGTGGTGGCCATCCTCATCTACCTCATACTGGTCCCCTTGATGGCGTTCTTTATGCTCAAGGACAAGCAGGTGCTGATGGGCAGCCTGCGCCGCTTCCTGCCGCGCAACCGCACCCTGGTCAACCGGGTCTGGGTGGAGATGAACGAGCAGATCCTCAACTACATCCGCGGCAAGGTGATCGAGATCCTCATCGTCGGGGTCATCAGCTACGGCGCCTTTGCCATGCTGGGGCTGCGCTATTCGGTGCTGCTGGCGGTGGCGGTCGGCTTCTCCGTGCTCATTCCCTACATAGGGGCCGCCGCCGTGACGGTACCGGTCGCCATGGTGGCCCTGTTCCAGTGGGGGTTGACCCCAGAATTCACCTGGCTGATGGTGGTCTATACCGTGATCCAGGTGCTCACCGGCAACGTGCTGGAGCCCGTGCTCTTCTCCGAGGCGCTCAACCTCCATCCGGTGGCCATCATCATAGCCGTGCTGGTGTTTGGCGGGCTCTGGGGATTCTGGGGCGTCTTCTTCGCCATTCCCCTCGCCACCCTGGTCAAGGCCGTGCTCAACGCCTGGCCCAAGCGCGATGACGCCCCCCAGCCAGGAGCCTGACGAGGCGCCTTCCCGCACCCCCGCTTCATCCCCACAGGGCATCTCTTCGGACATGCCCTGTGTCATCTTGAACATCTGCTAGCTGGCGCTGTCAGCGCCCTGATAAAGTGCGCTAATATCCAGCCTCACAGTGCCAACCGACCAGGATGGACGCCTCACGTTCATGGAGCCCGAGCGACAATGACCCTACCTAGCGCACGCCGGCTTGCCAGCGCACTCACAGCCCTCACACTGCTCAGTACCGCGGCCCATGCCGAGATCGATCTGGGTTCCCTCGACGTGTTCGCCCACGACAGCCCCACCAGTCCTGTCCCCAAGGGGCTGGTGCTGGGGACGGCGGTCATAGGCGGAGATGCGCGCTATCAGGCGCAAGATGCCGCAGGCTACGTCATTCCCGGCTTCATCTACTTTGGCGACCAGTTCATGTACCTGGGCGATCGGGCCCGCTACTACTTCTACAAGGATGAGACCCTGGCCGCCTACGGCTATGGCCGGCTGCGCTTTGGCAACCTGGATCCCGACGAATATGCGCAGTTCAACGGCATGGAACCACGCAAGTGGGAGCTGGAAGGGGGCATGGGAGCCAGCCTGATCACCCCCTACGCCCTGCTCAGCACCCGCCTCAGCACGGACGTGACCGGCCGCAGCCAGGGCCAGGAGCTGCTGCTGTGGGCCGACTTTCCCATCATCCGCGACCGGCTGCTCATCATGCCCGGCATGGGGATGATGATCCGCAGCAGCAAGCTGGCGAACTACTACTTCGGCGGCGTTTCCGAGAGCGAGGCCACGGCGCAGCGACCGGCATGGGACACGGGGGCAACCCTCTCACCCATGGTGGCCATAGTCACCAGCTACCGCTTCACTCCCAACTGGATCGGCATGTTCGCCGCCAACTACGAACGCTATGACGAGGAGGTTGCCAACAGCCCCCTGGTCCAACACCAAGGGGAGCTCTACGCCGGCTTAGGGATCGGCTATATCTGGTAAGCCGCGCCGCCACACCATCACAAGCAGGAAGGGAGCCCATGGCTCCCTTCCTGGTCTGGCAACATGGCCGTAGCTGTATCAGAGGTCGGCCAGAAACGCCGCCAGGGCCTGATTGACGAAGGCGGGATTCTCCAGCGACGAGATATGACCCGCAGCGGGGATCTCCTTGAAGGGGCAACCCAGCACCTCGGCCATCAGGTAGCCTTCCAGCACGGGGCGTGCCTTGTCTTCGCACCCCGTCATCACCAGCGCAGGCATGGCCATCTCTTCCAGCCAGTCGATGCGATCTTCCCGGGTCACGAAGCTGCGCCCCACCGCCACCATGGCGGCGATCTTCTCCCCTGGCCAGGCGGCGAGACGCCCCTTGAAGTCGGCCATCAGGGCCACATCCGGCTGGTTGGCAAAGAACAGCGGCGCCACCTGCTCGACGATGAGGGCCGGTATGGTGCCGAGCTGCCCAATCATGCCCAGCATGCCGAGGTAACGTTCGCAGGTGATCTGCGGCTCCAGGCCGACGAAGCTGTCCATCAGCACCAGACCCTTGATGCGATTTGGCGCCATCCTGGTCAGCTCCACACCCCACATGCCACCGATGGAGAGGCCCACCAGCACGCACTCGTCGATGCCGAGGCCGTCGAGCAGGGCCAGGTGATCCCGCGCCAGGGTCGCCAGGGTGCAAGGGCCTTCCGGCAGCAGGTCGGAATCACCGTGGCCCCACAGCTCGGGCACTATGCAGCGGTACTGGCTCTTGAGCGCGGCGACTTGCGGCGCCCACATGGCGCTGTCCCACAGGTAGCTGTGACCAAACAACAGAACCGGGCCCTGCCCCTCGTCCAGATAGGCCATTTGGCGGCCCGCTATCTCCATAAATTGCTTCATGTTTTCTCCTGTTGCCAACTGCTGATGATGGGACGGCAGTGCAAATCGCCATAAATGGCTTCATGTTTTTTCCATTGCCAGCGGCTGATGAGGCGGCTGTATCAATCGCCATAAATGGCTTCATGTTTTTTCTATTGCCAGCGGCTGATGAGGCGGCAGTATGAATCGCCATAAACTGCATCATGTTTTTCTATTGCCAGCGGCTGATGAGGCGGCCATCACCAGCGCCATACACCGCCTCATGTTTTCTTCTGTTTCTGTTGCCAGCGGTTGACGGGGCGGCAGTGTAACACGTCGCCCTTGGCAGTGGCGCCTCCCTGGTGCAAGCTGGGGTGACGCACAAAAAGGACTCAAAAAGGAGAGAGCCATGCCCAAGGAAAAGAGCAAGAAACGCCCGCGCCTGGACAAGAAATGCTACGAGCACCACCTCGCCCACCTGCAGGAGGAGCTGGTCAAGCTGCAGGAGTGGGTCAAGCAGGAGGGGCTGAAAGTGGTGGTGCTGTTCGAGGGACGCGATGCCGCCGGCAAGGGGGGTGTCATCAAGGCGATCACCGAGCCCCTCAACCCCCGGGTCTGCCGGGTCACGGCCCTGCCCGCCCCCTCGGATCGGGAGCGATCCCAGTGGTATTTTCAGCGCTATGCCGCCCACCTGCCCGCCGCTGGCGAGATGGTGCTGTTCGACCGCTCCTGGTACAACCGGGCAGGGGTCGAGCGGGTGATGGGCTTTTGCAGCGACAACGAGTATCGCGAGTTTCTGCGCGCCTGCCCCGAGTTCGAACGCATGCTGATCCGCTCGGGGATCACCCTGATCAAGTACTGGTTCTCTGTGTCGGACGAGGAGCAGGAGAAGCGCTTCAAGGAGCGTATCAACACCCCCATCAAACGCTGGAAGTTCAGTCCCATGGATCTGCAATCCCGTTCGCGCTGGGTGGAGTACTCCCGCGCCAAGGATGACATGTTCACCTACACGGACACGCAAGACAGTCCTTGGTTCGTGGTGGAGGCGGACGACAAGCGCCGGGCCCGCCTCAACTGCGTCGCTCACCTGCTCAGCAAGGTGCCCTACGAGGCGATCCACTACGAGCCCATCACACTCCCCCCCATCAAGACCGAGGGATATGAGCGCCCGCCCCTGACCAGCCAGACCTTCGTGCCCGACATCACGGCCGCGCTGGAGACCTGAGCAGAGGCCAGGGAGCCAGGCCTGCCGGACGAGCCCCGAACGGCAGGCAATAAAAAGCCGGTCTTGCGACCGGCAAAAAGGCATTGAATTTAGTGGAAAACCTCGGCGCCATCAGGCTCTTACATAGCGAGCCATGCGCGGGAAGGCTTGTTCGTTGGCATCGAACAGGTAGCAGGCTTCGGCCGGAATGCCGACGCTGTACGCCTGACCCGTGGCCACGTCGATATCGGAATGCGCCTTGACGGTGAAGTCGTGGCCATCCACATCCATATAGACGAAGGACTCTGCGCCCAGATGCTCGGCCACCTGCACGACGCCGGTCACCTTGCTGTGCGCATGGGGGTGATCCAGGGTCACCAGGTGCTCGGGGCGAATGCCCAGCTCCACCTTGTCACCGACCGTGCCGCGACGGGCATCCACCCGCGCCCGCACCGTATCGCCGGAAGTGAGCTTGACCACGCACTCCTGCTCGCCGATTTCCAGCAACTCACCCGCCAGGAAGTTCATCTTGGGGGAGCCGATGAAGCCCGCCACGAACTTGTTGTCCGGGTTGTGGTAGAGATCGAGCGGGGTGCCGAACTGCTCCAGGTTGGTCTCGGCATCGCCCTTGAGCGGGCTCAGCACCACTATGCGGTTGGCCAGCGTCATGGCCTCCACCTGATCGTGGGTCACGTAGATGATGGTGGAGTTGAGCTCCTTGTGCAGCTTCGCGATCTCGATGCGCATCTTGACCCGCAGGGCGGCATCCAGGTTCGACAGGGGTTCGTCAAACAGGAATACCTGGGGCTGCTGGACTATGGAGCGACCTATGGCCACCCGCTGGCGCTGACCGCCGGAGAGGGCCTTGGGCTTTCTGTCCAGCAGGGGCTCAAGCCCCAGGATCTCGGCGGCGCGCATCACCCGCTTGTGGATGTTCTCCTTGTCCATCTTCTTGAGCTTGAGGCCAAACGCCATGTTCTCGTAGATGTTCATGTGCGGGTAGAGGGCATAGGACTGGAACACCATGCCCACGTTGCGCTCCACCGGCGGCACGTCGTTCATGTAACGACCGCCTATGGTCAGCTCACCGCTGGTGATGTCCTCCAGGCCTGCGATCATGCGCAGCAGGGTGGACTTGCCGCAGCCGGACGGGCCGACGAAGACGATGAACTCCCCTTCCTTGATGGCCAGGTTGATGTTGCGCAGCGTGTCCTTGTGGACAGCCGGATCGTAGTTCTTGCGAACGTTGTTGAGTACTACTTCAGCCATGACGAGCTCCGCTCTTGAATCTGTGCAAATCGTGATGGCGGGGGGAGTCAGCTCCCCCGGCCATTAAAACCGTTAGCCGTTAATCGTTAACCTTTCACGCCACCGGCAGTGAGTCCACCGACCAGCCAGCGCTGCGCCATCAGGAACACCACTGTGATGGGCAGGCCAGACAGCACGGCGGCCGCGGCGAAGTCACCCCACAGATAGTTCTGCGGATAGAGGTATTGCTGGGCACCGACCGCCAGGGTCAGGTTGTTCACATCCTGCAGCAGGATGGAGGCCACGGGCACCTCTGTGATGGTGCCGATGAAGGCCAGAATGAACACCACCGCCAGTATGGGCACCGACAGGGGCAACAGGATCAGGCGGAACGCCTGCCAGGGGGTAGCCCCATCGATGGCAGCCGCTTCTTCAAGCGAAGAGTCTATGGTCTCGAAGTAGCCCTTGATGGTCCACACGTGCAGCGCTATGCCGCCCATGTAGGCCAGGATCAGGCCGCCGTGGGTGTTGAGACCCAGCCAGGGCACATAGTCACCTATCTTGTTGAACAGCGCATAGATGGCCACCAGCGCCAGCACGGCCGGGAACATCTGGAAGATCAGCATGCCCTGCAATATGGTCTGCTTGCCACGAAAGCGCAGGCGGGCAAACGCATAGGCACAGGTGGTCGACAGCGTCACTATCATCAGCGCCGTGATGCACGCGATCTTGATGGAGTTCCACAGCCAGGTCAGCACGGGGAACGGCGGCGGCGTTATGCTGCCATCGGCGTTGGTGATGGACATGCCGAGCGCCAGCTTCCAGTGATCCAGGGTCGGATTGGAGGGGATGATCTCCCCCACCGAGAAGTTGCCGTTACGAAACGAGATGGCGATGACCATGATCACCGGGAAGATGATCAGCGCCAGGAAGCCCCACATGACCAGGTGGGTTGCCCACACCCGGTATTTGACTGATTTGGGTTGTACGATAGCCATTGAGAAGCCTCCTTACTGTTGCTTGTCGGCTTTGGACAATTTCAGGTTGAGCAGTGCAAGCGCGCCGACGATCAGGAAGATGGCGGTGGCGATGGCACTGGCCAGACCGTAGTCCTGACCACCCGAGCCCTGGAACGCGATCCGGTAGGTGTAGTTCACCAACAGATCCGTGGTCCCGGCCGGGGTACTGGCGCCTATGATGTCCGGTGCCCCGTTGGTCAACAACTGTATGAGTACGAAGTTGTTGAAGTTGAAGGCAAAGGATGCGATCAGCAGCGGTGTGAGCGGCTTCATCAAGAGCGGAACCGTGATCTTGAAGAAGTTCTGCACCGGACCCGCACCGTCCATGGCGGACGCCTCATAGAGATCTTCCGGGATGGCCTTGAGCAGGCCCATGCAGAGGATCATCATGTAGGGGTAGCCGAGCCAGGTATTGACGATGAGGATCATCACCTTGGCCAGGAAGGGGGTGGTGTACCAGTCCGGCTTGATGCCGAACGCCGCTTCCAGGAACAGGTTGATCTCGCCGAAGTTCTGGTTGAACAAGCCCTTGAACACCAGGATGGAGATGAAGGCCGGTATCGCGTAGGGCAGGATCAGCATGACCCGGTAGAAGCCGCGACCTCTGAGCTGCTCCCACTGCACCAGGCACGCCATCACCATGCCGATGGCCAGGGTGAAGGCCACTGAACCGGCGGAGAAGATCACGGTCCAGACGAAGATCTGCATGAAGGGACCCTGGATACCCGGGTCTGTCATGATGCGCACGAAGTTTTTCCACCCCACGCTCACCACGAAACCGGGGGCCATGCCCTTGCCGACAAACTGTCCCTGCTCGTCGATGTATTGATAGAAGCCGGTGTCGCCATTGGGCAGCATCAGCTCGCCGGTCTGGGTGTCACGCAGCAGGTTGCTGTCCTTGATCACCACGCCGGACTTGAGCACGGCGCCATCCATCAGACGGGTGTATTGCTGTTTCTGGGCGGCAAACTTGCGCAGGCTGCTCAGGGTCAGGTGAGTGCCGCCATCCGGCAGGACCAGATCCAGGTCACTCAGGTGAGTACGATGCTCAACGATGGCACGGATCGGGGCGGCCTTGCTGGCCGCTTCGCCAGTGAAGGGCTGCAGTTCGACCACTTGCTGGGTGCTTTGCACTCGGCCCTCACGGGTCGCCAGCTCACGCGCCTTGTTGTTCATCAGGGAAACAGGTTGACTGATAAAGGATTGGTCGTCCTGTTTCAGCAGCAGCTGAAACTGATTGTTCTCACCGCCCAGCAGGGTGAAATCGAACTCACCGCCCGCCACCTTGTAGCTTTTTTTCAGATGGTAATCCCGTGCCTGCTCGAGGGAGAGCAAGTTGGATCCCGAATAGTTGGTGAAGGCGATGCCGATCGTGTAGGCAAGAGGGAAGATGATAAACACAACCATGCCAGCCACACCGGGGAAGATATAGCGGTGGGCATAGGTCTTCTTGTTCATGAAGACATACAGACCGACGGAGACCACCACCAGATCGAGCAGAGCGAATACCCACTCACCGCTGGCGTACATCATCACGGCCGCATAACCGTTGAGGATGGCTACCAGAGCAGCGATGGTCCACTTAAGCCAGGTGTGCTTATCCTTCGGACCGGCATAGGATTCAATAGAAGGTACTACTTCCATGCCAATTAACCTTTATAACGCCAAGAGAGATTTGAGAGAGTGGGAGGCCATTGCGGCCTCCCGGGTAGTGCATGCTTACTGAACGATACGCTTGGCAGCGGTATCCAGGGCTTCGTCAACGCTCTGACGGCCGGAGGTCACGTTCTTGAGGGCAGTTTCGAAGGAAGACCAGAAACGGCTCATCTCAGGCACGGACGGCATAGGCTCGCCATTCTGGGCGTTTTGCATGGTCGCCTTGATGTTGGCATCGGATTCCAGGGTCTTCTGGAAGGACTTCAGTGCCACGGCGCCCAGCGGTTTGTCGGCGTTCACCGGTGCCAGACCGGCGTCGGTCAGCAGATAGTTTTCCAGGAACTCGATGGCCAGATCCTTGTTCGGGCTGGCGGCGTTGATGGTGGCACCCAATACGCCAACGAAGGCTTTGGCCGGCTTGCCGTTCAGAGTCGGCAGCGGCGCTACGCCGTACTTGATGCCGCTCTTGTCCAGGTTGCTCCAGGCCCAGGGACCGTTGATCATCATGGCCACTTCGCCCTTGTTGAACTTGGCGTCCATCACACCGTAGTCGATGCCTTTTTCCAGGTGACCGGATTTGATCATCTCGGAGATGTAGCCCACACCGGCCTTGGCGCCTGCGTTGTTCACGCCGGTGTCTTTCACGTCATAACCGGTAGCGGTTTTCTTGAAGGCGTAGCCACCGTTGGCAGCCACCAGCGGATAGCTGAAATAGGGGGTGTCATAGGCCCACATGATGGCGCGCTTGCCGTTCTTCTTCAGAGTCTCGTCAATCTTGGCGATCTCTTCGAAGGTCTTCGGCGGCTCAGGCAGCAGATCCTTGTTGTAAATCAGGCTGACGGCTTCCACCGCAACCGGGTAACCGTAGGTCTTGCCATCGACTGCCATGGCATCCCAGGCGAACTGTTCAAACTTGGCTTTGGTGGCTGCGTTCGGGGTCACGGGGACCAGCAGACCGGCCTTGACCCACTCACCGTAACGGTCGTGAGCCCAGAAGAAGATGTCCGGGCCGTTGCCGGTGGCAGCGGCTTGCTGGAATTTCACTTCCACCTGATCAGGGTGAGCAACCGTCACCTTGATGCCGGTTTCGGCTTCAAACTTCTTGCCGACTTCAGCCAGACCATTGTATCCCTTGTCACCGTTAATCCAGATGGTCAGTTGACCTTCGTCAATGGCGGCGGTGGCAGAGCAAGCCACGCCCAGAGTAGCCAGACCGATCAGGGATGACAGCAATTTCTTTTTCATGAGCCTTTCCTTGTATTAGTTCCGCGCTGTAAGAGCATTGTGTGCGAGATGAATATTATCCCAAGCCGTCACCGCCTCACATGACGCAACTCGCATTTTTGAAATGCAATTACGTATTTTCTTCCAGAAAGTTCTGAAAACATTTTCTTATTTCAGGGGGTTATCGCCATTTATTGGCATATTCCTCGCCAAAAATGGAAATTAAATTACCAAATGGAAATAAAAAAACACGAATGAAAGGGTTTTCACCTCATTGAAAACCCTTTCATGGTGGTTATTCTGTTTAATTTGTTAACAAAGCACCGAGTTGGTTTCGATGCGACTTACCCCCTTAAATAAAAAGACACCGCAGCGAAGTGCGGTGTCTTTTTGCCAAAAATGGAAAGCAGATCACATTACGACTGGCGCAGCAGCTGATCCTTGAGATTGGGCGGCACGCCACGAATGGTCAGGGTGTCGGTCTGGGGATCGTAAAACACCCGGCTGTTCAGCAACTTCTGCTCGAAGCTCAGGGTCAGCCCACCGCCGGATCCGACGAACTTGGTCAGGCCGCGCAGGGTGGAGCGATCGGCGGGGAAGCGATCCTCCAGCTCATACTCCTGGCCGATGAAGCTGTAAAAATCGAGGTCGCCCTCGCCCGCTTCTTTTGCAGAGAGTTCGGCGGAGAGCTCCTTGATTTCGATCTCTTCACCGGCGCTGGCCTGCTCGGTGCAATATTTGAAGACCTGCTTCTTGTAGTCGTTGCGCTCGGCGGGTTCAAGCTGACGGCTGTCGCAATAATCGTCCACCGCCTGCAGCAAGCCCTTATTTTGCACCTTGGCATCCATCCCCTCGCGGGCACCCAGCAGATCCATGAAGAAGTCGCCCAGTTTGCGACCGACCCGCCCCTTGCTGAAGGTGATATATCGGCGAGAATCCGGCTGGGTTTTCCATTCGGTCAGATCGATGCGGGCCACCAGATTGAGTTTGCCGATATCCAGATAATGGATATGGCGCAAGTCCAGCGCCTCGCTGACGGTGACGCTCTCCTTGCCTTCCAGCAGGGCAAGCATCAGGTAATCGACCCCGACGTAGTTGTATTTGGCAAACAGCAGCACCCCCTGCTCATCGAGGGCGTGATCCACCAGGTTTTTCACCAGCAGCTGGGTCATGTTGACCGAAAAGGGCACGAATTCAGTCTGCTCGCCGAGCAGTTGCTCGAGGGCGATGCGAAAAGCGGGAGAAGGCTGCTTGGGGGCGTCCTCACCGTCGGCCAGCTCGGCGACGGCGGCTTCGGGGTCGGCAAAGAAGCCGAAGCCCTTGCCACCCTTGCCGTTGTAAATGCGATGCAGCTCCGCCATCAGCCCCTGTACCGCCTCATCGGCAGGCAGGGTCTGGCTGCGGGTGTCGGCGTGAGGTTGACCATCGCCGCCCTGGCGCAGGGAGTGAAGAATGATCTTGTCGATATCGAGACTCATGTCACAAAGCCATAGTGTTAGCCGAAAGGGTGAAGTATTATAAGGCGCTTTGAACCGAGATGAACCCAAGATTATGCCCATCGTATCAAAGTACACAAACCAGCAATTTGATGACCTGATGAATGACCTGATCACTGTACTGGAGAAGCACAAAGCGCCAGTCGACCTCAGCCTGATGGTGCTGGGTAACGTGACAACCAATATCATCAACGGCATGGCCCCGGCACAACGCCAGGCGATCACTGAAAAATTTGTCCAGGCACTGACTTCCTCGGTCGACAATCGCCACGACGCACACTGAATCGCCGCTTTTTTTTGACGTTTCTCAAAGCAGATGGATCACTATGGTCGAAACCGGCAACCCCTATCGTGATAATGTCTCTCGCCTGATCACCTGGGGGCATTGGTTCTCCTTCTTCAACATCATACTGGCCATGCTGATTGCCACCCGCTATCTGGGGGCGATTAGCTGGCCGTCGACCACGCTCGGCGTGACCTATCTCATCATCAGCTGGATAGGTCACTTCTCGTTTCTGAGCTTTGTCACCTATCTGTTGACGGTATTTCCGTTGAGCTTCGTGCTGCCCAAAGAGAAGGCGCTGCGCTTCATTTCGGCCATCATAGCCACCCTGGCGCTGGTGCTGCTGCTCATCGACACCCAGGTGTTCCAGCTGTTCAAGTTCCACCTGAACGGTCAGGTGTGGCAGCTGCTGCTGGATCAGGCCCAGACCGAGGAGGGCTCGATCTGGAGCATCATCTTCGTGGCGGTGCCGACCATCTTCCTGCTGCAACTGCTGCTGTCGGCCTATGTGTGGCGCAAGATCAACAAGCGCAAACGCCGCCAGTATGGCAATCAGGTGGGACTGGCGCTGCTGGTCTGCTTCATTCTGACCCACGTGGTCAACAGCTGGGCCGATGCTACCCTGTATCAGCCCATCACAATGCAGCGCGCCAACTTCCCGCTCTCCTATCCCATGACTGCCAAGAGCTTCCTGGCCAAACACGGCTGGCTGGATCTGGATCAGTACGAGAAGAAGGCCGAATCCCAGGACGGCGACAGCGCGAGCCGCTTGCGTTACCCGCTGCGGCCGCTCAGCGTCAATGCCCCCGTCGAGCACAAGAATCTGCTGATCGTGGTAGTGGACTCGCTGCGGGCCGACATGCTCAACAACATCAACATGCCCAATCTGCAGCGCTATGCGGATCAGCACCTCAACTTCCGTAACCACATGAGTGGCGGCAACGATGATGTGATGGGGATGTTCAGCCTCTTCTATGGCCTGCCCGGCCACTATTACGACGACATTCGCAACGACAAGACACCGCCTGTGCTGTTCGACGAGATGCTGCGCCAGGACTATCAGTTCGGCCTGTTCGGCGCGCTGGAAGATGCCCAGAAGTATCGCCAGAGCATACTCTCTGGCCTGCGCAAGCAGGTGTTCGTCTCAGAGCAGACAGATGACAACCAGCTGATCGGCGACTGGCAGCAATGGCTCGCCAAGCGTTCACCGGACAGACCCTGGTTCTCGCTGGTCTATCTGTCGAGCCCGGGTGATTACCAGCTGCCGGCCAACATCAAGGGGCCCTTCCAGCCCGAGCTGACCAAGTTCAATCCGGCCACCGCCTATCAGGCCGAGAACCTGCAAAAGCTGGAGAATCGCTACAAGAACACCGTCTTCTATACCGATCAGTTGCTGGAGCAGATGCTGACCCAGCTGCAACAGCAGGGGCTCAATGAGCAGACCATAGTCGTGGTGACCTCCAACCACGGTCAGGAGTTCAACGAAACCCAGAACAACAGCTGGGGCTATGGCACCAACTACTCGCCCTATCAGGTGCAGGTGCCCTTCGTGCTGGCCTGGCCGGGCAATGACAGCCTGCCGCAGAGTCAGGTGAGCAGTCACCTGGATCTGGTGCCGACCCTGATGCAAAGCATGCTGGGGGTACGCAATCCGGCGCGGGACTACAGCATAGGCCGCAACCTGTTCGACACCAGCCCGCGCAACTGGCTGCTGGCGGGAGATCAGCGCGACTTTGCCATCTATCAGGGCAACACCATCACCCACTTCAACAAGCAGGGTGACTTCGAGTTGCTGGAGCGCAACAGCTACCGACCCATCAAGCACGGCACCCCCGACATGGGCGTCATGATCCAGGTGATGAACGAGCTGAACCGCTTCTATCGCGCCCCCTGAGGCCAAGCCCGCTCGCACTGAACAGCCCGCTCTCGCAGCGGGCTTTTTATTGCGTCTCCGTCAGCACAACCTGAAGAGAACACCTCGGCACTCATAGCCAATCGGTGCCTTTCATCCCCAGTGACCCGCCAGATCGCCTCCCAGAGAAACGCAAACGTTCGCCCCTTCCTTGCTGAGCTCGCTATCAAAAACACTAGTCTGATCAGGATCATAAAAACAAAATGATAATGATTATCAATCGTTGATCTAGCTGGACCTCTCTGCAATAATCCGCGGCCTTCAGGCTCAAATAATAATTATTCTCAACATGAAAACACTGCTTCACTACTGGCCCATGCTGCTGTCCGGTACAGCGCTGGCCGCCGGCGATCCCGCCGGAATAGACACCTCCGGCACCACCCCGCCCAAGGCGCGCGAGACCATAGTGGTCAAGGGACAGCGGGTCGAACAGAAACTGTCCGACATCTCCGGCTCCATCACAGTCATCACCGAAGAGGATCTGGAGCGCCAGATCGCCACCGAGCTCACAGACGTGTTCAAGAACGAACCCGGCGTCTCTGTGACCGGCTCGGCGGGCCGGCCGCAAAACATCAGCATCCGCGGCATCGGCGGCAACCGGGTGCTGATCATCAAGGATGGAGTCAGGGTCAGCGACGGCTTCGGCGCCGACGACCTCAACGACAAGGTGGGCCGTTTCAACTTCGATCTGGATGACGTCAAGCAGATAGAGGTGGCCAAGGGGGCGGGCTCCGCCCTGCACGGCTCGGACGCCATCGGCGGTACCGTGGTCATCACCACCAAACAGCCGGAAGATTACCTGCAGGGGCAGGATGCCTATCTCAGCAGCAAGGTCCTGCACGACGGCAGCAGCGACAAGCAGAAACTGAGCGCCACCGGCGCCGCCCGCTGGGGAATGACGGAACACCTGCTGCGCCTCTCCGGCTGGCAGGGACACGAGACCGCCAACTACGACCAGAGTCGCATCCCGGCGGATCTCGACGGCCTGAGCGCCTCCACCAGCTCTCGTTTCACCCTGAATGAACACCATCTGCTGCGTCTCGAGCTCGACTACTTCGAAGACAACGCCAAGCGGGATCAGGGCCCGCGCGAAATACCCCAACCCGACGGCAAGTGGCAGGTGCGCCAGTACCGCGAGAACAGCACCCAACGCTCCCAGGGCGGCAAGCTGAGCTGGGAGGCCCGCAGCCTGGATCATCTGCTGGCGGATCAGTTCACCTTGAGCCTGCACGGCAATCACGCCAAGAACAGCGCCAACAAACGCAGCCTGCTGCAAAATGACCTGCTGAGCGGCTATCCCCGCTATCGCAGCGAACGGGAGCTGGCCACCTTCAGCGAGGATCTGATCGGCAGCGAGCTGGATATCCGCCGCGATCTGACAACCGGCGCCATCGAACACAAGTTGAGCTATGGCGTCGAACTGGAGCGCGCAAGCCACGAGCGACCGGTCGACAAGCTGACCTTGGAGGCGGGCATTCCCCAGCCCGGCCAATCCGCCCCCTTCAGCAGTGCCCGCACGGACCGCGTCGGCATCTGGCTGGGGGATGTGGCGAGCCTTGGCCAGTGGCAATTCACCCCCACACTGCGCATGGATCACCAGTGGCTGAGCCCGCAAGATGGCAAGGGCGCCAGCAATCACAGCTGGCACCTCTCCCCGAGTCTGGCCACCAGCTACCGCTTCAACGATCAGTGGCGTAGCTGGCTCAGCTATGCCAACGGTTTTAGTGCCCCCTCCTACGACAAGGTGTACGGCAATATTCCCCACTACTTTGCCCTGCCACCGTTCGAGATCATCGCCAACCCGGACCTCAAGGAGGAGACCAGCCATAGCTTCGAGTGGGGTGTGAGCGGTGAAGGGGATGAGTGGAGCATCAAGCCGGCGCTCTTCTACAACCGCTACTACAACTTCGTCGACTGGCGCCAGGTGGGCTTCCGTCTGAGCGACGGCGTCATGCTGCGCCAATACCGCAACGTGGCCAAGTCCGAGACCTGGGGCGCCGAGATCGCCGCCAGCTACTGGCTGACCCAGCAGTGGGAACTGGCCACCAAGTTCGGCTGGGTGGATGGCAAGGACAGCCAAGGCGAGTCACCGCGCAACCTCACCCCGCTGGAGGGCAATACCCGCCTCAGCTATCAGGCCAACGACTGGAACCTGGGGCTGCAAGCCGACTATGCCGCCGCCATGAGCCGGGTGCCCACTTGCGGCAACAGCCTGACCCAGCAGCAGAGCGAGTGCATGAAGAGTGCGGGCTGGCTCAGCTTCGCCCTGACTGCCGACTGGCAGATCACAGACGCCCTCAAGGCCAACCTCAAGCTCGATAACCTGCTCGATACCCGTTACACCCGCTATCAGGATGTGGCCGGGCAGGAAGCGGGCAGCGATGCGGGACTCTATACCCAGACGGGCCGCTACCTGAGCGCCAGCCTGCGCTACACCTTCGTGGGGATCTGATGCACGCGCTATTGATAATGACGGCTCTGCTGGCCAATCCGGCGGCCTCCCTCACCGAGGCCGCGAGCATGACGGCAACCACCACGGCGCCACAGAGCGCGCCAGCCATTGCCAAGCATCCCCTGTTGATGAAGGGCAAGGTAGCGCGGTGGGATCCCTATGGCGGCTGGCGTGACGACAGCCGCCAGGATCCCGCCCTGCTGGCCATGCTGGCCGAGCAGAACCGCTGGACCGAGCAGCAGCTCGCCAGCCAGCGGCCGCTGGAGCAGGCGCTGCAAGCCGAGTGGCAGACACAGCCGCGCGGCGAGCCCATGCCCGCCGAGTGGCACACTGAAGCGGGCAGCCAGTGGCGGATGGAGGCCAACGGCAGCCTGTGGCAACGGGCTGATGACAAGGCGCAGCCCCGTCAGCGACTGGCGCAGCGTCAACCGGCGAGCGGCTATTACGAGCTCGCCGGCTGGGCACTGCACCCGAACGGACGCTGGCTGGCCCTGGCCGAAGATCTGCGTGGCGATCTGGACTACCGCATCACCCTGCTGGATCTGGATAGCGGCAAGACACAAACCACCCTGGCGCACAGGGCCGCCGATCTGCTCTGGAGCCTGGACGGCAAGACCCTCTACACCCTTGCCAACGAGCGCCGCACCCTGCGCCCATGGCAGCTGTGGGCCTGGCAGGATGGCAAGGAGCGGCTAGTACACCAGGAGGCCAATCCCGCCTGGCTGCTCAGCCTCTATGGCACCACGGATAAACGCCACCTGCTGCTGCAGAGCAACAACCACGACAGCTCGGAGCAGTACCTGCTGGACGAGGGAACCCCCTCTCTGCTCAAGGCCCGTCAGGCCGGTGTCGAGTACTACCTGGATACCCAGGGGGAGCGAGTGCTCATCAAGAGCAACAAAGATGGTGCCCTCGGCCTTTATCAGGTGACCAGTCTGGCACAGGTGGCCGAGGGGCACTGGCAACCCCTCTGGTCCGGCGAGAACAAGAGCCTGGAGAAGTGGCGCCTGTTTGCCGACCATACGGTCCTGCAATACCGCAAGGCAGGGGACGACTGGCTCGATGTGCTGGATTCAAGCGGCCAGCTCAGCCAGCGCGTGCATCTCACCGAGGGCGCTGGCACGGCCTGGATCCAGGGTGCTCATGACCCGGCCAGCCAGCAGATCCTGATCCGCCGGCAAGGGATGGCCGAGCCGCCCCACCAGCGCTGGCTCAATCTGGCCAGCGGTCAGTGGCAAGCTGGCGCGCAGACGCAGGCACCCTCCCCCTACCGAAGCGAGCGACGCTGGGTGCTGGGCAAGGATGGGGTCAAGGTGCCCGTCTCTCTGGTGTGGCGCACCGACATCACCAAGCCCAAGGCGCTGCTGCTCTACGGCTACGGCGCCTATGGCACCCCTATGCGCCCCTACTACCAGCCCCAGGTGCTGAGCCTGCTGGATCGCGGTTTTGTCTACGCCATCGCTCACGTGCGCGGCGGCGGCATGCTGGGAGATGACTGGTATCTGGCGGGGCGCGGCCGGCAAAAACAGCACTGCGTGGACGACTTCCTGAGCGTGGCCGAGGCGCTGGCCCGGGATCCAGCCATCGATCCCGCCCGGCTGTTCGCCATGGGCGGCAGTGCCGGCGGTCTGCTGGTGGCGGCGGCGCTCAATCAGGCGCCAACCCGCTTTGCCGGCGCCGTGTTGCAGGTGCCCTTTGTCGATCTGCTCGGCACCATGAGCGATCCCGAACTGCCGCTCACCCGCCAGGAGTACGCCGAATGGGGCAATCCGGCCATCCCCGCCGACTATGCGGCCATGCGTCGCCTGAGCCCCTATGACAACCTGCAACGGCAGCCCTATCCCCCGGTTTACGTAACGGCCGGGCTGCACGACAGCCAGGTGCCTTACTGGGAGCCGCTCAAATGGGTCGCCCGGCTGCGGGAGCACAGCACGGGCACGGGCCCCTATCTGCTGAGTACGGCTCTCGACAGCGGCCACCAGGCCAGTACCGGCAAGGCCCACCAGCAGGCGGCCCGCGAGTATGCCTTTCTGCTCACCCTGGCGGGTGTCAGCCAGTGATCCCTTTTCTCATTTTTGTGTTGGAGTAAACCATGAAACCCTCTTCCCTGGCCCTCTGGCTGGCGGCAACCTTGCTCTCACAGCCCCTGCTGGCGGCCGAGTTGCAGTTCGTCGATGAAAAAACCATTACCACGACGCCGCAGCAGTGGCTCGAACAGCGCCTCGGCGTGACGCTCGCCCCCGACTACGACAGGGCCAGCCGGCTCGGCCATCACTACAGCTTCCGCCAGCTGGTCAACGGCCTGCCGGTAGCCACCATCCAGGCCGCCGTCAGCGTCGACAAGGCCGGCAAGCCCTGGCGCCTCTATCACAACAGCCACCCCCTGCAGAGCAGTGAGCCCGGCTGCGATGCCGCTGGCAACCTGGATCCCCTGCTCAGCCAGTTGCGCGATGGCGGCAACGAGATCGACACGCTGGGAGCCGTCGAAGCCTGGTACTGGCGCGACGGCGACACCCTGGTGCCCGCCCTGCGCCAGCGGGTGCGCGAGCACCAGGCGGGCAACGCCAAGGCCAGCTATGTGCAGCTGTTCGCCAGTTGCGACGGCAGCCGGGAGCTGGGCCGCTGGATGGATGCGGCCAGCACCCGGGCCAGCCGCGCCGCCGACGCCGGCGACACCCAGGTGGAAGCACGGGTGTTCGACCCGGATCCCCGCACCCAGTTGCAAGACGCCAGCCTGGTCTGGCACGACGAGCTGGTACTGGCGGACGCCGCCTATCAGGACAGAGTTCCCCTGCCGGTCACACTGCAAGGGGGACGCTATCTGCTGAGCGGCCCCCACGCCCGGGTGGTGGATGCCATGGAGCCCGATACGGCCCCCTTCAGCGGTGACAACCCGCAGGCGTTCCGGCTGACCCGGGACGATCGGGGCTTCGCCGACATCAACGCCTATTACCATCTGGACTTGGCCCAGCGCCACCTCAAGAAGCTGGGCTTTAGCGGGCTCATCCCGGGGGCGCTCGACATAGACACAGAGGCCGGCTATCAGGACAACTCCCTCTACGATCCGTTCGAGCGCAGGCTGGAGCTGGGCCGCAGCGGCGTGCCAGATGCCGAGGATCCCATGGTGATCTGGCACGAGTTCGGCCACGCGGTGCAACACCACATAGTGCCTGATCTCGGGGACGAGGCGGACTGGGGCGCCATCGGCGAGGGTTTCAGCGACTACCTGGCCGCCAGCCACCGCCAGCGCAGCGAGGCGGGTCGCCAGTTCGAACCGGCCATGGTGTTCAACTGGGATGCCCGTTTCACCGACCGCACCCCGCGCCAGCTGGACGATCTGCGGGCCCGCTACCACCCGGACTACAGCTACCCGGCCCACCGCACCATCAACGGCAGCAACGGCGATCAGTTGTGGGGCACACCGCTGTTCCAGGCCCTGCTGGCGTCGGTGACCGAGCATGGCGAAGTGGCCCGGGACGAGTTTGACAGCATCATCATCGAATCCCACTTCGGGCTGGGCCCGGCCATTCGCATGCCGCAACTGGCCCGTATCACTGTGGACACGGCGGCGCGGCTCTACCCGGCCCGTCACTACGTCAGCCATCTGGAGCAGGCCTTCCGCCAGCACGGCCTCTTGCTGGCGCCGGTCAATATCGCCCTGGCCGAGGGCAGCGCCATCGAGCTGGGGCAGCGTCAATCCGTGCAGCTGACCCTCACCAACCAGGGCCCGGCGCCTGTGACCCTCAATGCGCTGACCCTGACCCTGCCCGCCGGGCTGCAGGCCGATCCCTATCAGTGGCAAGCCACCATGCTGGCGGCGGGTGCCAGCACCACCACCACGCTGCGGCTGCTGGCCCAGAGTCCGCTGGCCTGCGGCGATGAGGTGAGCCTGCCGGTGAGCCTCGCCATGACGGGGACCAGCCCGACCGAGCGTCAGTGGCAGCAACCACTGAGCCTGCCCATAGGCACCCCCATCATCAGCCGCGCCACTGGTCAGCCGCTGCTCCTCAACGATGCCCAGAGCGAGGAGGTTCGCGGCTTGAGCCAAGCCAGCCTGCTGCTGGAGCAGAGCAGTGCCAAGGTGAGCGAGCAGCTGCAACTGAGCCTGGATCTGCAACACGATGCCCTGGATGAGCTGGAGATCTGGCTCAACTCCCCCTCCGGCACCCGCATCCAGATCTGGGACAAGGGCTACAGCCCCTTGCCACGGCTGAAGGGGCTCTTCCCCACCGAGCTGCAGTCCCTGCAACCCTTCACCCCCTTGCTGGGAGAGCCGCTGGCCGGCAGATGGACGCTGGAAGTGGTGGACAGCAAACCCGGACACCAGGGCCGCATCAATGGCTGGAGCATCAGCCAGCGCATCGGCGCCCAGTGTGGTGAACCGGTCGCCCCGCCGGATGACGGCATCATCCATTTCAACGTTTCCGACAGCAGCGGCGGTGGCGCCGCCAACCTACTCTGGCTGCTGCCGCTGGCAGTCTGGCGCCGCCTTCGCCGGCGCGGCTGAGTAACCCACCCATATATAAGAAGAAGGGGCCCAGAGCCCCTTCCCAAGGACAAGAGATGAACCCAACCTATTCCCGTCTGGCCTGCCTGCTGGCCCCCCTGCTCACCGCCTGCGGTGGCGGTGGCTCGGATGAGGCGCCGCTGGCGGCACCAGCCTATACCCTGAACGTCAATCTGCCCGAAAGTGGCACCCTGTGCGTCAATCTCAACCAGAACACCCGCTGTGACGAGGGAGAGCCCGGCGTCAGCGGCATGGCCGGTGCCCGCCAGCTGAGCGGCACCTCCCCCGCCCTGCTGACCAGTCCGCTGCTGTTCCTGCCAACCAATCCGGCGGCGCCGACGCTGCTGCATCCGGCCGCCCGACTGGATGGCCAGACCCTGACCCCCAGCCTGCTCAGCACTCTGCTGCAAAGCCGCATCGCCGAGGGACATCCCCCCAAACAGGCACTCGACCAGATGCTGAGCGCGCTGGCACCGCTGCAACCGGGTCAGGGGCTGGCCGCCCTGTCGCAACTGGCCGACTTCAACCTGGCGCTGGGGCAACTGCTGCAGGCGGTGATCGATGCCGAGCCGGGGATATCGGACCTTTCGCCCGTCCTCGTGCAAGCCGTGGTGTGGCCGGCCCTCGGCAGCCTGCTGCCCGAGCTGGCCAGCCACTTCACCCAGCACGGCGAGCTGACCAGCCTGCAGGAGAGCGTCTCCCGCCTGCTGCAACAGCAATACTCCCATCCCTTGGTCACCGGCAGCGGCGTCACTACCTACACGGATGGCGTCGACTACCTGCTCACCGAGGAGCCCGCCGACCACCCGGGCCAGGAAGCCAGCCTGAACAAGGCGCCGCTGCGCTATCGCAAGCTGGATGGCAAGGGCCAGCCCCTGCCGGATGACGCCCCCGTCTGGGAGTGTGTGGAGGATCTCACTACCCGCCTCATCTGGGAGAAAAAGCAGGATGATGCGAAAAGTCCCCGCGATCTGCACCGCACCTTCGCCTGGGAGCTTGGCGACTATCACCCCACCCAGGAGGAACGCGACTACGCCTGCCCGCAAGGCGAGGCCATCTGTACCACGGAGCAGTATCGCCAGTGGCTCAACGCCCAGCAGCTGTGCGGCATCACCAGCTGGCGCATGCCCCACTCGCGCGAGCTGATGAGCCTGCAACACTACGGCTCGCTCGCCCGCCAGTATGGCCAGCTGGTCACCCTGGATGTGCGCTACTTCCCCGATGTCGGCACCACGACCAAGGATTTCAGCGGTTACTACTGGAGCCAGACCCTGACTCCGTCCCGTCGGCTGGAGAGCGCCCCCCTGAGCGCCATCGCCCATATCTTCCTCGGCGATGACGCCGGCACCGACTACGCCACCACAGTTCAAAACAGCGATGATGCCAACGGTCTGCAACTGCGACTGGTGGCGGAGGTAACCCGATGAACCGATTGATGCTGACCCTGCTGCTGACCCTCGGCAGCCCCCTCGCCCTGGCCACCGCCATCTGCGACGACACCATGCCAAGAACCAGCCCCACCGCCCGCTTCATCGATCGCGGCAACGGCACAGTCACGGACAGGAGCACGGGCCTGACCTGGATGCGCTGCCAGCTCGGCCAAACCTGGCGCGAGCAGAGCTGCAGCGGCGAGCCGACCCGGCTTTACTGGCAGCAGGCCCTGCTGACAGCAGAGCGGATCCGCACCGAGCCCAGCCATACCCTGTACGGCTTTGGCGGCTACCGGGATTGGCGCCTGCCCACCATCAAGGAGCTGACCAGCGTGCTGGAGTCCGCCTGCTACAAGCCTGCGCTGAACGAGACCATATTCCCCCGCGCCATGGCCGGGGAAGGGAAAGAGGTCAACGACGGTTACGTCTATCTCTGGTCCTCGACCCCGGTGCCGGCCAGCAAGAGCGTCGCCTATCTGGATATCACCAGTGGCTCCGTTGGCATGCGGGCACCCGGTGCCTGGGCCAAACAGCTGCTCCTGGTGCGCTGAGTGCGCAGGGGTGGCCGGAGGTACTGCTGAAAACAGGATCCGCTTCCGGCCACCCCAGCCCCTTGCCGGTGAGGCGTACAAGGAGTGTGCGCCCTGTCAGAAAACAGCCAGAACACGTCATCCTGTGCCGGATCCGGCATGATTTGCACCGCAGATCGCTGGCATGAAACGGGCAGAGCGGTTAGTCTAGCGGCGTTGAACCAACCCCATGAGGTACAGATGAAAACCGTATTGCGTTTTAGCCTGCTGGGCGCCTTGTTGCTGGGCGGCCATGCCTTCGCCGCCGAACCGAAAAAATTTGATATCAGCATGTTCCCGGCCGCCGAAGTAAACCAGGAACGTGTCGTGATCCGCCTGCCGGAAGTCGAGAACGAAGCCGACATGATGGTCGAGCTGCAGGTCGGCAAGAAAATGATGGTCGATTGCAATGTGCCGCGCTTCGCGGGCAATCTGGAGCAGCACAGCGTCAAGGGCTGGGGCTACAACTACCTGATGCTCGGCAAGGTATCCGATCCCATCAGCACGCTGATGGCCTGCCCGGATGGCCAGAAGAAAGAGACCTTCGTCCAGATCTACGGTCAGGGCTTCTTCGTGAACTACAACTCCAAGCTGCCGTTCGTGCTCTACGTCCCGCAGGAGTATGAAGTGCGCTACCGTCTGTGGCGTGCCGACAACCTGGCCCAGCCGGCCATGATAGAGTAAGTCTCCATCGAGACCAAACCTCCCGCTTTGGTTCATGATTGATGTAAAATAGAGCGCCGAATGGCGCTTTATTTTTGGCCCGAAATCGTCTGCCCCGCGCGCTAAACCTTTACAGAACCTGACATAACTCCGCTTTTTTTCTCGCTTTTTTGCTCCTGCTTCCCCTGAATGCCCACTGGATCATGGCGAAATCACTTTCGATGAAAGAGATTTATCCATATAGTGAAAAAATTGATTTTGCACTCTGCGACGGCCTGATGATACTTGCCCGCAAAGGTCAAACTAACCAGAAAAAGAGCACTATGAGCTTCGAATCCGACAAGCGTTTCAACGACTTCAAACATTTTCCCCGTGGCCTGCGTCGCAGTGGCGAATTCACTGTGGCCGAAGCGGACAGTCTGGAAAAATACGGCACCGCCATGCTGGCGCTCTATCAGGGCAACCTGACGCCGCGCGATGACATAGAAAGCGCCTTTCTCGAACAGATCAAATCCGGCGCCGCCGGCAGCAACCCCCACGCCAAGGTGTGGTTCAAGTATCTGAAGGTAATCGGTCCCAAGCGCGTGCATCGTCTGTGCACAGTCGCGGGTGGCGCCAACGAGGAAACTGGTGGCGGCGGGTTTGAAGGTGGCAGTAGCGGCGGCAGCGACGAGTCCATCGATTAATGGATACCGAACTGCTTCGGACCTTTATCGAGGTCAGCAAGACCCGGCACTTTGGCCGGGCTGCTGAGAATCTCTACCTGACCCAGTCGGCGGTGAGCTTTCGGATCCGCCAGCTCGAGCAGCAACTCGGGGTCAGTCTGTTTGCCCGTCATCGCAACAACATCCGCCTGACCGCCTCCGGTGAGCGTCTGCTGCCCTATGCAGACGCCATCTTGCATACCCTGGGCCGGGCCAGACAGGATGTGGCCCTCTCCCCCGGTTTCAGCCAGCAGCTCGCCATAGGTGCGCCCGCCGTGTTTTGGGAGCTCGATTTCAACGACTGGCTCAACCATGTCTATGCACTGGCCCCCGGCCTCGCGGTGCGGCTTGAAACTGCCTCCCGCGAGCACCTGTGCCGCCAGTTGCTGGAGCGATCTCTCGACTTGGCCCTGCTCTCCGAGCCGACCAAGATCGACGAGATAGCCCTACACCCCATAGGCGAGCTGGTGTTCGAGCTGGTGAGCCGGGATGCCGCCGCCAACGCCGACAGCCTGATGCAGATGCCCCACATTCATCTGGATTGGGGCACCAGCTTCGAGCCGCAACCCAGCCGCTTGCAGAGCCTGCAAAAGACCCCTGTGCTGCACTCGAGCTCAGCCAACATGGCGCTGCAGTTCGTGCTGGCCAACGGTGGCGCCGCCTATCTGCCGCGGCGCATGGTGAGCCCCTTCCTGGAGCAGGGACAACTGCATCTGGTGGAGGGGGGGCAGCCGCTCAGTCGTCCACTCTACCTCGCCTATCTGGAGAAGTCCGATCGCCGGGAGCTGATCGATCAGCTGCTGACCCTGCCGCTCGGTTGGGATGGCGCCGATCTTCGCCTGCCGCAGCCCGAATAACTTCGGGCCGGACAGCACAGTCAGAAAAGGGGCCGAACAGGCCCCTTTTTTATGATGCTTGTGCGCGATCTCGTCAGCCGTGGTGGCGGCGGTCGTTGGCCTGGGCCAGCAGCATGCGGCTCTCGCGCAGGAACTCGTCGGCATGTTCGCCGAAGAAGCCGGAGACTTGCGAGAAGGCATCGATGAAGCCGGCCCTGTCCCCCTGCTCCAGCAGCCCCAGCACCTCGCCAAAGTTCTGGTAGTAGCGGCGGATCATCGCCAGATTCTGCGGGGACGACAATATGATATCGGCATAGAGCTCGGGGTCCTGGGCAAACAGCCGCCCCACCATGGCCAGCTCCAGCCGGTAGATGGGAGAGCTCAGACTCAGCAGGCGATCCAGATTGGCCTGCTCCCGCGACAGGTGCCAACCGTAGGCGAAGGTGGCGAAGTGGCGCAGCGCCTGGATGAGGGTCATGGCCTCGTCGTGAGCCTTGGCTTCCACCTGCTGCAAGCGCGCGCCCCAGATGGTCATCTGATCCAGCAGCCACTGACTGGCGACTGGTTCACGGCCCTGACAGCAGACGATCACCTGCTTGGCGAGGCTCGCCACATCCGGTCCGAACATGGGGTGCAGCCCCAGCACCGGGCCTTTGTGCACCGCCAGCATGTGCTCAAGCGGCGCCGCCTTCACGCTGGTGACATCCACCAGCAGACAGTCGGCGGGCAAGTTGCCGAGCCGGTCGATAATCTGGCAGGTGATGTCGATGGGCACGGCCACCATCACCAGACCCGCGTCGGCCAGGATGACGTCAGCCCTTGGCCAATCGGCTTGTTCCAGGGTCTCGACCCGGTAGCCGGAGAGGCCGAACATCTGGCCGAACAAGCGGCCCAGCTGGCCCTGGCCGCCTATGATGACCACCTTGCCAAGCTCCGGTTTCATGCACTTGAAGTGGTTCTCTTTTTCGCTGGCCGATTCGAGGATGTAGGATTCACGCATCACCCGGCGCAGCACGTCTTCGATGAGATCGCCGGGCACCCCCAGCAGCTCGGCCTCGGCTCGGCGGCGGGCCAGCATGCTCGCCTCCCTGTCCGGCGCATAGATGGGCAGGCCATGGCGGCTCTTCACCTCACCCACTTCCCCCACCAGAGCCAGACGGGCGGCCAGCAGATCGATCAGCTGCCTGTCCACCGCATCTATCTTGTCCCTGAGGGCATTCAACTCTTCAGCCATATCCAGTCCCTGCTGGCGCCGCTGGCGGCGGCGCCCTGTGATTCAAGAGGCAACAAGGTATCACTGCATGGGCGGTGATACCTCTATGGTTCAATCAGTTACGACAAGATACCACGGCTTAACGCCCGGTTCTGCCCCTGAGCGGCGCCGCCAGCTCGCGATGGCATCGCGCCAGCAGATTGGCAGTGCTATCCCAGTCGATGCAGGCATCCGTGATGGAGACGCCGTAGCGCATCTGCTCCTTGGGCTGCTCGCTGGACTGATTGCCCTCGAACAGGTTGGATTCGAGCATCACCCCTATGATGGAGCGGTTGCCCTCCTGGATCTGGTGGATGACGTTGTCGGCCACCTTGGGCTGCAAGCGGTGATCCTTGCTGGAGTTGCCGTGGCTGCAATCCACCACCAGGCCGGGCAGCAGGCCCGCTTTCTCCAGCGCCTCTTCCGCCAGCGACACATTGACCGAGTCGTAGTTCGGGTGCTTGCCGCCGCGCAGTATCACGTGGCCATCCGGGTTGCCCTGGGTCTGCAGCAAGGCGACCTGGCCCTGCTGGTTGATCCCCATGAAGGCGTGGGGGCTGGAGGCCGCCTGCAGCGCATTGATGGCGGTGCCAAGGTTGCCGTCTGTGCCGTTCTTGAAGCCCACCGGCATGGAGAGGCCGGACGCCATCTCCCTGTGGGTCTGGGATTCTGTGGTGCGTGCACCTATGGCCGACCAGGAGAAGAGCTCCGCCAGGTATTGCGGGCTGATGGGGTCGAGCGCCTCGGTCGCCAGCGGCAATTCCAGCTCCGCCAGCCAGCAGAGCAGCTCGCGGGCACGATGCAGCCCCAGCTCCACATCGAAGGTGCCGTCCAGGTTCGGGTCATTGATGAACCCTTTCCAGCCGACCGTGGTGCGCGGCTTCTCAAAGTAGACCCGCATGATAATGTAGAGAGAATCCTGGTAAGCATCATGCAGCGCTTTGAGTCTGGTTGCGTACTCTTTGGCGGCGTCCATGTCGTGGATGGAACAGGGTCCACAGATCACCAGCAGGCGGTGATCGCGACGGTGGATGATGTCGGCTATGGTAGTGCGGGCCCCTTGCACGAATGCCAGCGCCTGGTCGGAGATGGGTAGCTTCTCCTTGAGCTGGGCAGGCGTGATCATCACTTGTTCGGACTGGATATGGATGTTGTTCAGGGGGTCTCTTTGCATTTTCTCATTCTCTCTACAGTATTTAAGCCAATTGCACCGAGTGTATTATTTTATTTACACAAGTCAGCACTTTGTTACGCAACCGTCCTCACCTTACCAAGGAAAAACAAACAATCAAGTGAAACTAGCGGGTTAACTGTCTGACAGGTGGATAAACGACCAGAAAGGCGACCTGAACAGCCAGAAAGTAGCGGGTAAAAAGCCCCTGACCCGATAAAATCGTAAAGATATGGTTACACCCCAATACTGCCGTCAGCGCTGCTCGACCACAATCCCACCCCAGTGCTTGCCTCCATTTTATAAAAAAAGCGGGGCACCTGGCCCCGCTTGCGTTCCCGTGTTGCTCTTCTTTTATGATTTGCCGTGTGCCTTGATGGCTTCGACCGCCTTGTCCGGGAAGTCGCTGAACACCCCGTCCACATCGGCCTGATAGAGGAAGATGTTGAGCAGGTCGCTGAAGTCCTTGGCATAGGCCGGGATCTGCCCCTCATCCTGGCGGAAGGTATAAGGATGCACCTTGAGACCGGCGGCATGGGCCTCTTTCACCATATTGGTAAACACTGGTTTGCCCAGGGTACCCGGCTCAGTGACTATCATCGGCTTCCAGGGGCCTATCCCTTCCGCGTAGCCGGCTATGGTCTTCATGGCGCCCGGCTTGAACATCCAGTCATAGTCGTAAGGGGTTGCCTTGCCCTTGGCGTCATAGACCATGGTCTCGTTCCAGTCTGTCTCGGCCATCAGCTGCACCAGTTTCAAGTCCATCCCCATGGCGGGCATCAGCTCGCTGTTGATGCGCTTGAGCTCGTCGGCATCGAAGCACTGCAGATAGACCTTGTCGTTCTTGCTGGTGTAGCCGTACTCCTTGAGCACAGTGAGCATCGCCTTGGAGATGTCCTTGCCCTCGTGGCGGAACAGCCAGGGAGCCTTGATCTCCGGGTAGATACCTATGTTCTTGCCGGTGCTCTTGTTGAGCCCCTGGATCATCTCTATCTCTTCCTGGAAGGTGTGGATCTTGAAGCTGGACTTCCACAACGGGAAGCGGGCCGGATAAACGGGCACCTGCTTGCCATCCACCAGCTGGAACGGCTCAGTCATGCGCAGGGAGCGCACCTCGGCCAGGGTAAAGTCCACCACATAGTAGCGACCGTCCGGACGGGCCCGGCCGGGGAAGCGCTCGGCCACGTCCGTGATGCCGTCGAGGAAGTGATCGTGCATCACCACCAGCTGGTCATCCCTGGTCATCACCAGATCCTGCTCCAGATAGTCGGCCCCCATGCCATAGGCCAGCGCCTTGGATTCCAGGGTGTGCTCGGGCAGGTAGCCGGAAGCGCCACGGTGGGCGATCACGATTTTACCTTCATCGGCAGCCAGAACGGGCAATGCGAGGGCGGCCCCCAGGCCAAGGGCGATCAGGGAGAGAGAGAGTTTTTTCATGCGCGGTGCTCTTTGTTATTGTTTATTGGGTGTAGGTTATTGTTATAACAGAGGTTTATTGCATTTTAACGACGGGCGACCAAGGGGCCGCCCGCCTCTTCATCAGCTGGCCTTGGGCAGGGCGTGCTGGTGTTGCTCCAGCCAGGCGTGCAGTTGCTGCTGCTCAGGCTGGGACAGACGCAGCCCCAGCTTGCTGCGGCGCCACAATATATCTTCCATCGAATGGGCCCACTCGCGGCTCATCAGATAACGCACTTCCGACTCGTACAAGCCGGCGCCAAAGTGCTGGCCGCGCTCTTCGTGCAACCAGAGGCGGGCATGACTGCCATAGGCCTCGGCGATACGACGGGCGTTGCGCTCATCCAGCCAGTCGAACTCGAGCATGTAGGCGCGAGCCAGCTCTGTGGTGGAGCAGTCGAACTCGCCACCGGGCAGACGGCTGCTCGCGGTCCAATCCTCACCCATCTGGCTGAACCAGGGCTTGAGCTTGTTGCAGGCGGCCTGGGCCAGCTTGCGATAGGTGGTGAGCTTGCCGCCAAACACGGACAGGAGCGGCGCGCCGTCGGATTCGCCGGAGAGCTCCAGGGTGTAGTCGCGGGTCACCGCCTGGGGGGAATCGGATTCGTCATCGCACAGCGGGCGCACGCCGGCATAGGTCCAGATGACCTCTTTGGGTGCTATCTGGCGGGTGAAGTGGGCGTTGACCACCTTGCACAGGTAGCTGATCTCGGCATCGCTGATCTTCGCTTCCCGCGGGCTGCCGTGATGCTCCACGTCCGTGGTGCCGATGAGGGAGTAGTCCTGCTGATAGGGGATGACGAAGACGATGCGGTTGTCTTCGTTTTGCAGGATATAGGCCTCTTCGCGCTCATGGATGCGCGGCACTATGATGTGGCTGCCCTTGATGAGGCGGATGCCACGGGGAGATTTCTCGTGCAGGCTCTCGTCATAGAAGGTCTTGACCCAGGGGCCGGCCGCATTGACCAGACCGCGGCAGGTGACGGTGAACTGCTCGCCCCCTTCCCGCTCCAGGGTCAGGGTCCAATGTTTGGAACCGCGCACCGCCTTGACGCAGCGGGTACGGGTCTGCACGTCGGCGCCCTTGTCCCGGGCCATCATGGCATTGAGCACCACCAGGCGAGCGTCATCGACCCAGGCATCCGAGTATTCGAAGCCCTTGTTGATGCCGCTCTTGAGACCGTCTTGCGGCAGAAAGCGCACGCCGCAGCTGCCCTTGAGCTTGTCGCGCTTGGCCAGGTTGTCATACAGGAAGAGACCGACGCGGATCATCCAGGCCGGGCGCAGGTGCGGGCGATGGGGCAGCCGAAAACGCATGGGACGGGCGATGTGGGGGGCCATGCCGAGCAGCACTTCCCGCTCCGCCAGCGCCTCTTTCACCAGCCGGAATTCGTAATGTTCGAGGTAACGCAAGCCACCGTGGATCAGCTTGCTGGAGTTGGAAGAGGTGGCAGAGGCGAGATCGCGCGCCTCGAACAGGGCAACCTTCAGACCCCGACCCGCTGCATCAGCCGCAATGCCCACCCCATTGATGCCGCCGCCAACGACGACCAGATCATAATGTTCGCTCATGTTCACCTACTCTTTCTTATTTTGTGTTGCCATGACGGCAATGTTTGATTTCGCTCATATTAGAGCATGAAAAAATGATAAACGAACATTTTATGGAGAAAATGTGATCGCGATTGTTTTGGCAATGCTAAAAATACTGCCAGTCGGTGATCAGGGCGTCAGCACCGGGCTGCCGGGCCCGAAAGCGTGCGCGAGAACGCGCTCATATCGGGGAACATCTAAGCAGTGGGGCGCGGCAGGTGTGCAGGCAGAGGGGAGAAAGCGAAAAAGAAGCGGCCGCCAGTGCGGCGGCCTGATGCCAGAGAGGGGTTAACGGCGGCTCAGCAGATGTGGCACTCGATCTGATGCTGGGACATCAGCCGCATCAGCTTCTCGGGCGGCTCCTGATCGGTGAACAGGGCGTGGATCTGGTTGAGGTTGCCCAGATTGACCATGGCATTGCGGCCAAACTTGGTGTGGTCGGCGGCCAGAAACACCTGACGGGAGTGGGCTATGATGGCCTGGGCAATCTTCACCTCGTGGTAGTCAAAATCGAGCAGAGAGCCATCATTGTCGATGCCCGAGATGCCGATGACACCGTAGTCCATGCGGAACTGGCCGATGAAGTCGCGGGTCGCCTCCCCCACTATGCCGCCATCCCGGTTGCGGATCTCGCCACCGGCTATGATGACGGTGAAGTCATCCTTGGCGGTGAGAATGCTGGCCACGTTGAGGTTGTTGGTGACCACGCGCAGCTCGCGGTGATCGAGCAGGGCGCGGGCGATGGCTTCTGTGGTGGTACCTATGTCGATGAAGAGCGATGAACCGTCGGGAATGTTGGCGGCCACCTCGCGGGCGATGCGCTCTTTCTCCTTGAGCTGCATCACTTTACGGGCGCTGTAGGCGGTATTGACGGTACTCGAATGCAGGGAGGCACCGCCATGATGGCGCCGGATCTTGTTCTGTTCGGCGAGATCATTCAGATCACGGCGAATGGTCTGGGGGCTGACGTCAAAGTGGGTCACCAGATCCTCGGTCGAGACAAAGCCCTGCCGCGTCAGGACGTCCAGGATCTCCAGATGTCGTTGGGTTTGCTTCACGCTTGAACTCCGATGATGAGACGAAAAAAGGCCCCGGCAGATGCGGGGCCTTTGGCAGTTTACCTGATCCCTTTTCGGATCGATAAGGGCAGGATCACGTTTTATGCCTTATCGGCAGCCGCTTTCTTGGCCGCGACGGCAATGTTCTCGTGCTTGAGGGTCATGGCCAGCAAGATGATGGAGAGCACGCAAGACGCGGTCAGCACCATGAAGCCACCATCCCAGCCGAAGTGGTCAACCGTGTAGCCCAGCATGGCGTTGGCCGCCACGGCGCCACCCAGATAACCGAACAGCCCGGTGAAGCCTGCCGCAGTACCGGCCGCCTTCTTGGGTGCCAGCTCCAGCGCATACAGACCGATCAGCATGACGGGACCGTAGATCAGGAAGCCGATGGCCACCAGCGCCATCATGTCGATGGTCGGGTTGCCAGCCGGGTTGAACCAGTAAACCAGCACGGCCAGGGTCACCAGCACCATGAACAGGATACCGGCCGGGGCACGGCGACCCTGGAACATCTTGTCCGAGATCCAGCCGCACAGCAGGGTGCCCGGAATACCGGCCCACTCGTACAGGAAGTAAGCCCAGGAGGAGTTGTCGACGCTGAAGTCCTTGGCCTCTTTCAGGTAGGTGGGAGCCCAGTCCAGCACGCCGTAACGAATGAGGTAAACGAAGGCGTTGGCAATGGCGATGTACCACAGTAGCTTGTTGTGCAGCACGTACTTGACGAAGATCTCCTTGGCGGAAAACTCCTGCTCGTGGCTTTCGTTATAGTCCTTCGGATAGTCGTTCTTGTGCTCTTCGATGGGAGGCAGACCCACGGATTGCGGGGTGTCGCGCATCACGAAGAAGGCGATCACCGCGATGGCAGCCGCCGCCGCCGCCGGCACATAGAAGGCACTGCGCCAGTCGTTGAACCAGCCCATCCCCAGGATGAACAGCGGACCTATCATGCCGCCGCCGACGTTGTGTGCCACGTTCCAGACCGCGACCACTTCGCCACGCTCCTTCTGTGACCACCAGTGCACCATGGTGCGACCGCAGGGCGGCCAGCCCATGCCCTGTGCCCAGCCGTTCAGGAACAACAGCACAAACATGATGCCGATGCTGGAGGTGGCCCAGTGCACTGTCCCCATCATGAACATGATGCCCGCCGACAGCAGCAGGCCGGCGGAGAGGAAGTAGCGCGCATTGGAGCGGTCAGACACGTTCCCCATCAGGAACTTGGACAGACCATAAGCGATGGAGACCCCGGACAGGGCCAGGCCCAGATCGCCGCGGGAGAATCCCTGTTCGATCAGATAAGGCATCGCCAGACTGAAGTTTTTCCGTACCAGGTAGTAACCGGCATAACCGAAGAAGATCCCGAAAAACACCTGCCAACGCATGCGTTTGTAGAAGGGATCGACCTTGTCGGCCGGGAGCCTGTCTATATGTGGTGCAGGCCTGAAGAGACTAAGCATGTTCTGCTTCCTTATTGTTGTTGTGGGCGGTTGAGGGTGCCCTGTCCATGCTGACCAACCAGAGGAGTCCTGATTCGAAAGCGAGCCTATTGTGCTCATATGTGAACATTTAATCTGTGATGGAGGCTCAAATATTGCAGTTTTATTACAAAAGAAAGTGCCAAGTGAGTAGTCACTCATCAGCCGCAATCCCTTGTATAGCAAGGCTTTCAGATACCCACTAAGTGGTATAACCACTGTTGCAACTTGCTTTCCGTCACATTTTCTTAGCAATGAGTGGGATCTTGTCCACATTTCCTGCGGGGAGGGCGTGGTGAATGTTCGATTTAGGTTTATTTTCTCTCTCGTCCGAGAACGAGCGCAAACGAGCATAACGTTTGCGCCAGCTCAAAAAACAAGAAAAAACGTTTTCGGACGCAACAATGGGACTGAAAAAACAACAAAACGGAACATCAAACCTACTCTGGGTGGATATAAGGAATAACGGTATGAGCATACAAAGACCCAATACCCTGCTTGGCGAGTGCATTGCCGAGTTTATCGGAACCGGCCTGCTGATATTTTTCGGCGTCGGTTGTGTGGCCGCCCTGGTGCTGGCCGGTGCCAACTTCGGACAATGGGAAATCTCCATTACCTGGGGTCTGGGTGTCGCCATCGCCATCTATGTGACCGGCGGTATTTCAGGTGCCCACCTGAACCCGGCCGTGACCCTGGCGCTGATGACCTTCTGCGGGTTCGACAAGCGTAAAGTGGTGCCCTACATCATCGCTCAGGTCGCAGGCGCCTTCTGCTTCGCCGCCCTTGTCTACTTCCTCTACGGCGGCCTGTTCACCCAGTGGGAAGTGACCCACAACGTGGTGCGCGGCAGCGTCGAGAGCCTCGGCACCGCCGGCATCTTCTCTACCTACCCGAACGCCCTGCTCTCCAACATGCAAGCCTTCGCGGTCGAGCTGGTGATCACCGCCGTCCTGATGCTGGGCATCATGGCGCTGGGTGACAACAACAACGGCGCCCCCAAAGGCTTCGCCGCCGCCCTGCTGATCGGTATCCTGATCGCCGTGATCGGTGCCTCCCTCGGCCCGTTAACCGGTTTTGCCATGAACCCGGCTCGTGATTTCGGCCCCAAACTGTTTGCCTTCCTGGCAGGCTGGGGTGACGTGGCCATGACAGGTGGTCGTGACAACCCCTACTTCTGGGTACCCATCCTTGGCCCCATCGTCGGTGCCCAGCTTGGTACCGCCCTGTATGTGAAAGTGTTGGCTCCCTGTGTGCCGGGCAACCGTGTTGCCGCCACCGAGCAAGCTGCCCAAACCGCCAAAGAAGAGGCCGCCGCATAAGAGCGGCCCTCCCCAACGTGTAAAAACGTGGAAAATAAAAACGTGGAGAACATCATGTCTGCTGAAAAAAAATATGTCGTCGCTCTGGACCAGGGTACTACCTCTTCCCGCGCCATCGTGTTTGACCAGGATGCCAATATCGTCGGCACCTCCCAGCGCGAATTCACCCAGCACTACCCGAAAGCGGGCTGGGTAGAGCACGACCCCATGGAGATCTGGGCGACCCAGTCCTCCGTGTTCACCGAAGTGCTGGCCAAGACAGGCCTGCGCAGCGAAGAGATCGCCGCCATCGGCATCACCAACCAGCGTGAAACCACAGTGGTGTGGGAAAAGGCCACCGGCAAACCCATCTACAACGCCATCGTCTGGCAGTGCCGCCGCACCGCGGCCATCTGTGAAGAGCTGAAAGCACGCGGTCTGGAAGAGTATGTGCGCGAGAACACCGGCCTGGTGTTGGACGCCTACTTCTCCGGCACCAAGGTGAAGTGGATCCTCGACAACGTCGAAGGGGCCCGCGAGAAGGCGATGAACGGCGAGCTGCTGTTCGGCACCATCGATACCTGGCTGGTGTGGAAGATGACCAACGGCGAGGTGCACGTCACCGATCCGACCAACGCCTCCCGTACCATGCTCTACAACATCCGCGACCTGAAGTGGGACGAGAAGATGCTGGACGAGCTGGGCATCCCCATGTCCATGCTGCCAGAAGTCAAACCCTCTTCCGAAGTCTACGGCTACACCACCCGTGGCGGCGGTTCCCGCATCCCCATCGCCGGCATTGCCGGTGACCAGCAGTCTGCCCTGTTCGGCCAGCTCTGCTTCGAAAAAGGGATGGCCAAGAACACCTATGGCACCGGCTGCTTCTTGCTGATGAACACGGGCACAGAGCCGGTTCGCTCCAACAACGGCCTGCTGACCACGGTCGCCATCGGCCCGAAAGGAGAAGTGAACTACGCGCTGGAAGGGGCTGTCTTTATGGGCGGCGCCACAGTGCAGTGGCTGCGTGACGAGCTGAAGCTCATCCACGATGCCCGCGATACCGACTACTTCGCCTCCAAGGTAGGCGACACCAACGGCGTCTATCTGGTACCGGCCTTCGTCGGTCTGGGCGCGCCCTACTGGGATCCGTATGCTCGCGGCACCATGGTCGGCCTGACCCGTGGCGCCAACCGCAACCACATCATTCGTGCCGCGCTGGAGTCCATCGCCTACCAGAGCCGCGATGTGCTGGATGCCATGCAGCAGGACTCCGGCATCAAGCTGGCCGCCCTCAAGGTGGACGGTGGCGCGGTTGCCAACGACTTCCTGATGCAGTTCCAGTCCGACATGATGCACACCCCGGTTGTGCGTCCGACCCGCATCGAGACCACCGCCATGGGCGCCGCCTTCCTGGCCGGTCTGGCCGTCGGCTTCTGGAAGAGCTCGGACGAGCTGGAAGACAAGTTCAGCGTGGATCGCGAATTCATCCCGCAGATGAGCCACGACGAGCGCAACAAGCTCTATCACGGCTGGCAGAAAGCGGTTGAACGCTCACGCCGCTGGGCCGAAGAGGATTAATCGGGCAACCGACATCTTTCCGAGATGAAAATACAAAGAGGCCGACAGCGATGTCGGCCTCTTCTTTATTCGGTCAAGCATCCACAGTGGTCATTCACCACCTCTGGCGGACAGCCGGTCGGCTCCCTTTCTCTTGTCATGAATGGAGGCCAGCTATTCCTTCCCTCCCGCTTGTCGGAGCTGCCAGAGGCTACCTAGCCCCTTCTATTGCCAAGGGAAGACGTCAGCCTCTGCAACCTGGTTGTCATGGCCGGTCGCCAACATCCCCTCCCCTTTGGCCGGAAGAATATCGGCCCTTAACATGCCGCCATCACAGGGTATGGCTACCGAGCTGCTCCTTGATAAAGTCGAGCCAGACCCGCAGCCGGATGTCGCGCTGGGCATCGGAGTAGAACACCGCATTGATGGGGCGCGAGGCGCCGCTGTTGCTGCGAGCCAGCACCTCCACCAGGGCGCCGCTCGCCCGATCCGGCCCTGTCATGAAGTCAGACAGGCAGACGATCCCCTGCCCCGCCAGCGCCAGCTGACGCAAGGTCTCGCCGCTGCTGGCGCGCAGGGTCGGGGTAATGGGGAAGCGATCACCCTGCTCGGCACTGAGCAGCGGCCAATGGTTGAGGTGATCGGGGTGCAAAAAGCCCAGCAGCTCGTGGCCCGCCAGCAGATCCGCCGGCTGGCGCGGGGTGCCGCGCTCGCTCAGGTAAGCAGGGGATGCCAGCAACCGCAGCCGCGAGTGCCCGAGCGGCAGGGCGCGCAGGGAAGAGTCGGTCAGCTCGCCGATACGGATGGCCATGTCCACCCGCCGCTCCATCAGGTTGATGAAACCCTCCGAGCTGTGCAGCTGCAGCTCGATGCCGGGATAGCGGCGGCGAAACTCGCCTATGATGGGCACCAGCCGGTGCAGGATAAAGGGGGTGGCCGCATCGACCCTCAAAATCCCCTCCGGCTGCTCCTTGCGGCTGAGCAGGTGCCCCTCAGCCTCGCTCATCTCGGTCAGAATCTTCACGGCCCGCTGATAGAACCAGCTCCCCTCCTCGGTCAGGCTGACCCGGCGGGTGGTGCGGTTGAGCAGCACGGTCGCAAGCTTCTCCTCCAGCCGCTTGATGCCGCGACTCACTACGGAGTTGTCCATGCCGAGGTTCTCCGCCGCCTGGCGAAAACTGCCCGCCTCCACCACGGCCACAAACAGGGTCAGTTCATCAGAATGGGTCTTCATTGCTGTTATCCAGACAAGAGTAATGGGCCTTTATAGGCGCAGTGGCTGTGGATTGGCAAGTGAGCTCTGGTGCCACATCTTTGTTTGCACAGATAAATAACGTGATGGCCAGCTCAAACCAGACTCGCCCATTGCCGGTACAATGCAGCCAAAACGGCATCGTATGGCGCCACAATCTGACAAGGAAGGAAACCATGACATTCGAAGCGCGGCTGGCCGCCGCCCATCAGGAGCTGGCCAGCAAAGGGGTATGGCACGCCAACTACAATCCGCCGCTGTTCAGACTGCTGCGCAGGCTGGGTTGCCCGGTCAAACCTCCTCACTATCAGGGCTGGCTAACCAACGTTCTCGGGTTTGGCATCAGCATAGGGCTGCTCTGGGGTCTGTTGATGTGGTTTTTCAGCTGGCAACCCATGGGGATGGATCCGCTATTTGCACTGCGCCAAACAGCCCTGTTTGCCGGATTATTCGGTATTTTGATGGCAAGTTGGCTCTGGCTTAGGCGCAAGCAGCTTGCATTGACCCCGTGGGAGCAGCTGGCAGAACATGTCGGTACCAGCAGCACCAAGGATCAGGCATGACCAAACAGTGTTGCCCCCGCTGCGGAATGGATACAGAGCACAGCGAGCGGATAAAACAGAAGCCCTCCCCTTATCCCAAGACCCGCCGCGGCCAGTTCAGGGCGTTTCTCAACGGATTTTTCTCCGGGGTCGGTGGCCATGGCATAGCCGCACTTGAGCTGCTCGACCGCTATGTGGTGTGCCAGTAGTGCGGACTGGAGCGACTGGAAAACCACGGCGAATAGTTCAAATAGCCTTCCGTTTTGCCAGCGCCACAATTTCAGGGAAATGATTTGATGGGGTATTGTTAACCAGGCACTCTTTAATCAGCCTCTTCTTGACACAAGATGGACACGCAGGGAGCAAAACAGTATGAAAGCCCATGAAAAACTGAACTATGTGGAATTTGCGGCCAGGGATCTTGCCGCCACCAAGGCCTTCTTTCAGGCCGCCTTTGGCTGGCAATTTGCCGATTACGGCCCCGACTACTGCGCCTTTGCCGATGAGGGGCTGGACGGCGGTTTCTATAAGGCGGAGCTGTCCAGCAACACGGCCCAAGGCGGCGCGCTCTTGGTGTTCTACAGCGCCGATATCGAAGCGACCCAGGCCAAGGTGAGCCAGCATGGTGGCACCATCCTTCGCCCCCTGTTCGACTTCCCCGGTGGCCGCCGCTTCCACTTCGTCGAGCCCAGCGGCAATGAATTTGCGGTCTGGTCTGAGCCCGCCAATACCTGATGGCAAGGGGGTGCCCCGGAGCTCCCTGCTCCATTCGCCTCCCTGACCTCCTCACCCCCACCTCGCACCGGCCCATTTATTGCGGCACTCTTGCCACAGGATTGCTGCGCTCTCCTCAATACTATTTTGCGGCTGTTGCCCTATTTCCCTCCCCCTGCGGCAGGCATACTGACCTTCGTTTTCGCAAGGAGGTTCAGATGTCATCACCCGTGATTGTGATTGCCCAACTTGAAGCCAAACCCGAATTTTCCGCCCAGTTTCGGGCCGCTCTTGAGCCGCTGATAGCGGCCACCCAGCAAGAGGCCGGCTGCCTGCGTTACCAGTTGCACCAGAGCCTGGACAACCCCCATGGCTGGATGCTGCACGAGGAGTGGGAGAGCGAAGCCGCGCTCAAAGCCCACCAGCAGCAAGCTCACTTCCTCGCGTTTGTCGCCAGGGCCGAGCCCTGGTTTGCCAGCAGCCTTATTCGCAATTACCGCCGACTCCCGGCCTGAGTATCCCGAGACTCGTTGACGATGGCGCTGCCAACTTGCAACGCCGCCACGGCCTGTACACCGAGCCAACCCCTTTGCTCTGGGCAAGGGCCAACCACCCCATTTGAGGAAATAGATGATGAAAATGCCCGCCATGGGTCTGGGCACCTTTCGCCTGAAAGGTGAGCCCCTGCTTGCAACCCTGAATACCGGCCTGGCGCTCGGCTATCGCCATATCGATACCGCCCAGATTTACGACAACGAAAGCGAAGTGGGCGAGGTGCTGGCCAGCACGGCTGTCCCTCGCTCGAATATCTACCTCACCACCAAGGTGTGGACCAGCGAGTTTGGCCCGGGCAAGCTGATCCCCAGCCTCAAGACCAGCTTGGCGAAACTGCGCACCGATTATCTGGATCTGGCGCTGATCCACTGGCCCTCCCCCAAGGATGAGGTGCCGATGGCGGTCTACCTGGAGCAGCTGGCCGAGGCCAGGGCGCAAGGCCTGACCCGGGAGATAGGGGTATCCAACTTCACGGTGGCCCAGCTTAAAGAAGCCGTCGAGATCCTGGGGCCGGGCGCTATCGCCCACCAGCAGGTGGAGATCCACCCATTGCTGCAAAACCGCAAGGTGGTGGAATTCTGCCGCGAGCAGGGCATCGCCATCACCGCCTACATGCCGCTCGCCTATGGCAAGGTGCTCACCGAGCCGCTCCTGATTGAGATCGGCAAACGCCACGGTGTCTCGGCGGCCCAGGTGTCGCTGGCCTGGCTGCTGGCCCAGGGCATGAAGGTGATCCCGAGCTCCACCAAGCGGGAGAACCAGGCCGCCAACCTGGCCGCCCTCAAGGTGCAGCTCAGCCCCGACGAGATGGCCCAGATCGCCACCCTGGAGCGGGGCGAGCGCTGCGCCAACCCGGACTTCGCACCGGCCTGGGACTGATCCCCCTCATCCCCGGCCCTTCTCCCGCCAGGGGAGAAGGGAGAACAACAGTTCGGGACATCTCTTCGACCCCAAGCGGGAGGCACTGTGCCTCCCGCTTTTTTTGGTTTGGTGCGCCACCCACGCAATGTCCCGCCCGATAAGACCCGCTCCATCGCGATGATTGCTGCTGATTAAGCAAAAGTAATTTGATGCCATCGTCATTTTTGCCAACAAAGCTCATCGGCATACTGGCGCAATTCTCCCGTCGGGAGTCCCTATTCAAGGAGTTTGTATGCCACTGGCGTTATTTGCCCTCACCCTGAGTGCCTTTGCGATCGGCACCACCGAATTTGTGATAGTGGGGCTCATTCCCACCATAGCCGAGCAACTTCATGTTTCCCTTCCCTCCGCAGGCCTCCTGGTCAGCCTCTACGCCCTCGGCGTCGCCATAGGTGCGCCGCTTCTGACAGCGCTCACCGGCAAGCTGCCGCGCAAGTGGCTGCTGGTCGGGCTGATGGCGCTCTTCACCGCCGGCAACCTGCTCGCCTGGCAGGCCCCCGGCTACGAGAGCCTGATCGTCGCCCGCGTGCTGACCGGGCTGGCCCACGGGGTCTTCTTCTCGGTGGGCTCCACCATAGCCACTGGCCTCGTGGCCAGGGAGAAGGCGGCCAGCGCCATCGCCATCATGTTCAGCGGCCTGACCGTCGCCCTGGTCACCGGCGTGCCGCTCGGCACCTGGATTGGCCAACAGTTTGGCTGGCGCGAGACCTTCCTGGTGGTGAGCCTCTTGGGCCTCATCGCCATGGTGGGCAGCCTGCTGCTGATCCCGAGCAACCTGCCCAAGGGGGCGGCCTCCAGCATCCGTGAACAACTGCTGGTGCTGACCAAGAAGCCGCTGCTGCTGGTCTACGCCAAGACGGCGCTCGGCTACGGCGGCGCCTTCACGGCGTTTACCTTCCTCGCCCCCATCTTGCAACAGGTGAGCGGCTTCGGCGCTAACGCGGTCAGCCTGATCCTGCTGGTGTACGGGGTATCGGTGGCGTTCGGCAACATCTGGGGCGGCAAGCTGGCGGACAAGATGGGCCCATTGCCCGCCCTGAAGCTGATGTTTGCCGGATTGGCTGTCATCTTGCTGCTGCTCACCTTCACCGCGCCCCATCCGGTGCTGGCGGTGCTGACCGTGCTGGTGTGGGGTGCCTTCGCCTTTGGCAACGTGCCTGGGCTGCAGGTACTGGTGGTGAAGCAGGCCGAGATCCATACTCCCAACGCCGTGGACGTGGCCTCCGGCCTCAACATCGCCGCCTTCAACGTCGGCATCGCCTTGGGCTCTGTCGTTGGTGGTTTCGTGGTGGAGCACCTGGGGCTGATGCACACCCCCTGGATAGGCGCGCTGATCGTCCTGCTGGCCTATGGCCTGACCCACGTCAGCGAGAAGCGCGAGGCCAAATTGGCACTGGCGGTCTAACTTCCCCCAAACGAAAAGGCCGACACTGGGTGTCGGCCTTTTTCATTTCCAAGGCGGCGGGCTCAAGACTCCTTGAGATCCTCGTCCGCGGCCCAGCGCGCCTCCAGCCAGAGCAGGTTGACCAGGCCGCAGAGCAGGGCAAAACCCAGCCCCAGAATCCAGGTGAAATACCACATAGTCGAAACTCCCTTGAGTAGAAGACGGTTAATAGAGGCTGTGGCCGTGCTGGCGCACCTGATCCGTGCTGACCTTGCCGCGCACCACCCGGTAGACCCAGAGGGTGTAACCGATGTTGATGGGCATCAGCACCCCCACTATCCCCAGCATGATGAGCAGGGTGCCCTCGCTGGAGGTGCCGTCCCACAGGGTCAGGCTGCTCGACGGATCCAGCGACGAGGGCAGCACGAAGGGGAACAGGGCGATGGCGATGGTCAGCATCATGGTGGCGCAGGCGCCGCCGCTGGCCATGATCGCTAGGCGCGGCAGGCCACGGGCACTGGCGAGACTGCTCACCATGGGCAGCAGCAGGCCCAGGGCCGGCACGCACCAGAGCCAGGGCTGCGCCGCGAAGTTGCTGAACCAGCCGTCCGGTGCCAGCGCCACCTGCTTCATCAGCGGGGTGAGGGCGCCGTTGAGATCGCCGATCTCCTGTAAGCGGTAACCTTCCATCTGGCTGAGCCAGACGCCACCGAGGGCGAACAGGCCGCTCGCCAGGGGGCCGAGCCAGAGGCTCTGGCGGGCGCAGCGCTCGGCGATCACCCCTTGAGTCTTGCACTGCAGGAAGCTGGCGCCGTGCAGCATCAGCAGGGCCAGCGCCGTGCCCATGCAGGTCAGCAGCAGCGGCCAGTTGAACTCGAAGGCGCCGTAGTGGATGCGAAGGTGCGAATCGAAGCGAAACGGCAGGCCTTGCAGCAGGAAGCCGAGGGTCGCGCCGAATACCAGGGTCGGCAGCAAGGCCCCCGTCACCAGGGCCCTGTCCCACCAGCGGCGCCACTGGGCCGATTCCAGCTTGCTGCGATAGTCAAAGCCCACCGGGCGCAGGAAGAGGCCAAACAGCAGGAACATGAAGGGTACGTAGAGCGCCGAGAAGGCGGCGGCATAGACCAGCGGCCAGGCGGCGAACAGGGCACCGGCACCGGCGATGAGCCACACCTGGTTGCCCTCCCACACCGGGCCCACGCTGTTGAGCAGCACCCGCCGCTCCTCATCTGTCTTGCCGACGATGGGCAACAACAGGCCCACCCCCAGATCGAAGCCGTCCATCACCACGAAGCCGATGAGCATGAACAGCACCAGGCCCCACCAGATCAATTTCAGGGTTTCGTAATCCATCAGAGCGCACTCCCGCTTGCCAAGACTTCACCTTGATAACGACCCGTCTGCAGGCTGGCGGGCCCTTTGCGGATCACATGACGCAACAAGAACAGCTCCACCACCAGCAGGCTGCTGTAGATGAGGCTGATGGAGATGAGGCTGAACCAGATCTGGCCCGGCTGCAGCAAGGAGACCGAGGCCGACACCGGCAACACCTCGCTGATGGTCCAGGGCTGGCGGCCAAACTCGGCCACGAACCAGCCCGCCTCGATGGCGACCCAGGGCAGCGGAATGCTCCAGAACAGCACCCTCAGCAGGCGCGGCGATTGCACCAGCCGGCCCCGGCACAGTTGCAGGAAGGAGGCGGCAAAGAGCACGAGCAGCACAACCCCTATGCCCACCATCAGCCGGAAGCTCCAGAACAGCGGCGCCACTTGGGGCACTGAATCCTCCACCGCCAGGGCTATGGCCGCCTCGTCGGCCCGGGCTATGTCTTTCGCATGAGGGGTCAGCAGCAGGCCGTAGCCGAGATCCTGGCGGTGCTGCTCGAAGGTGGCGCGGGCGGCGCCGTTGCCACCGTCCTGGCGCAGCGCCTCCAAGGCGCCATAGGCCAGCATGCCGCTGCGGATGCGCACCTCGTGCTCGGCCTTGAGATCCTTGATGCCGGTCACCGCCTCATCCAGGGAGCGGGTGGCGATGATGCCCATCAGATAGGGGATCTTGACGGCCGCGTGGGTGGTCTCGGCGTGCTGATCGGGCCAGCCGAACAGGGTGAAGGCCGCCGGGGCGGGCTCTGTCTCCCACTCCGCCTCGATGGCGGCGAGCTTGACCTTCTGCACCTCACCGGTGCGATAACCGGACTCGTCCCCGAGGACTATGACCGAGAGGATGGCGGCCAGACCGAAGCCGGAGGCGATGGCGAAGGAGCGCAGGGCAAAGCGCACCTCCATGCGGCGCAGTAGATACCAGCTGCTCACCCCCATCACGAACAGGGAGGCAGCCACGTAACCCGCCGCCACAGTGTGCACGAACTTGACCTGGGCCACAGGGTTGAACAGCACGGCGGTGACGTCGGTCAGCTCCATGCGCATTGTCATGGGGTTGAACTCGGCGCCGACCGGGTTCTGCATCCAGCCGTTGGCGATCAGAATCCAGAGGGCGGAGAGGTTGGAGCCGAGCGCCACCAGCATGGTCACCATCAGGTGCTGACCGCGGGAGAGCCTGTCCCAGCCGAAGAAGAACAGGCCCACCAGGGTGGACTCGAGGAAGAAGGCCATCAGCCCTTCCACCGCCAGGGGGGCGCCGAAGATGTCGCCGACATAGTGGGAGTAGTAGGCCCAGTTGGTGCCGAATTGAAACTCCAGGGTGATCCCCGTGGTCACCCCCATCACGAAGTTGATACCGAACAGCTTGCCCCAGAAACGGGTGATGTCCTTGTAGATCACCTTGCCGGTCATCACGTAGGCGGATTCGGCGATCACCAGGATCCAGGACAACCCCAGGGTGAGGGGCACAAACAGGAAGTGAAACATGGCCGTGGCCCCGAACTGCAATCGGGACAGGCTTACCACATCATCCAGGCTAATCATGCAGGACTCTCTATGTTGCATTTAACAGACAGGTTTTCGCCTGCCAAGTACAACATGAGTCATGACACCTATAACAGATGCAGTTATATTGAAATACACCTAGAACAGTTTGAACCCATCATGTCCCGCTACGGCCAGCTGGCAGCCCTGCTGCAACAACAGATAGAGCGCGGCGTCTGGCAACCGGGGGAGCGCATTCCCTCCATCCGCCAGAGCTGCAAGACCCATAACTTGAGCCCCATGACGGTGCTGCAGGCCTATCAGCTGCTCGAAAGCCGCGGCCTCATACTGGCGCGGCCCCAGTCCGGCTACTACGTCAAGGCCGCCCCCTCCCCGTTGCGGGCCAGCGCGCCGCAACAGGCCCACTACAGCGGCTCGGTGGACATCAACGATCTGGTGTTCGAGGTGTTGCAGGCGAGCAAGTCCCGCGAGCTGGTGCCGCTCGGCATGGCGGTGGCGGATCCCGCCCTCTTCCCCCACCCCCAGCTCGGCCGGGCCCTGGCCAGCTGCATGCGCCGGCTCGACCCCTTCAGTACGGTGGCCGACCTTCCTCCCGGCAACGAGGCGCTGCGCCGGGCCATCGCCCAGCGTTACGCCAGCGACGGGCTGGCAGTCGACCCGCAGCAGATCATCATCACCACGGGCGCCATGGAGGCGCTCTCCCTCGGGCTGCAGGTGCTGACCGAGCCGGGGGACTGGGTGGTGGTGGAGACCCCCACCTTCTACGGCGCCCTGCAGGCCATGGAGCGGCTGAAACTGAACGCGGTGGAGATCCCGGTGATCCCGGGGATGGGTATCGATCTGGCGCTGCTGGCCGAGGCGCTGGCCCAGCGCCCCATCAAGGCGTGCTGGCTGATGGGCAACGTGCAACACCCGCTCGGCCATACGATGCCGGATGGACACAAGCAGGCGCTGATGGCGTTGCTCAACGCGCATGAAGTGCCGCTGGTGGAGGACGACGTCTACGCCGAGCTCTATTTTGGCCGCGAGCGGCCTCGCCCCATCAAGTATTGGGATGCGCGTGGCGAGAGCCTGCTCTGCAGCTCGTTTTCAAAGTGCCTGGCACCGGGCTTTCGGGTCGGCTGGGTGGTGGCGGGGCCCTATGCCGAGCGCATCCAGCGGCTGCAACTGATGTCGACCCTGTCGACCAATGTGCCGAGTCAGCTGGCGCTCGCCGACATGCTGCTCAACGGCGGCGTCGATGCCCACTTTCGTCGCCTGCGCCACACCCTGGCCCAGCGCCAGCAGCAGATGCGGGCGGCCCTGCTGCGCCTCTTCCCGGATGAGGTGCGCATCAGCGCCCCCGATGGCGGTCACTTCCTCTGGCTGGAGTTTGACCCTCGCCTGGACAGCCGTTCACTGCACGCCCAGGCGCTGGCCAGCGGTTTTTCACTGGCCCCCGGCGCCCTCTTCTCCAGCAAGGGGCTGCACAACCACTGCCTGCGCCTCAACAGCTCCCATCCCTGGAGCGAGCCGTTAGAGGCGGCCCTGATCAAATTGGCCGGGCTTATCGACGCCACACTCAAACAGGGCGCGTCATATGAATAGAGCTCTGGCTCAATCACACATGACCCGGGTGGGAAGCATATGGGAACAGGAATTTACCCAGCCACCAATAAGGAGTGCCATTTAATGGCAGTTGTCAGATATTTTCACCAGAGTGGCGTCAAGGACAGCGTCATTATTATCGGCAAAGACAGCAATCCCCTTTACCATTCCCCCCTGCTTGAGAACGCCTGACAGCAGGGCTTCATCCACAGTGTCAGCTTTGAACACCTGATTATTTCTGCCGTATGCTTTCAAACACATCTTTGATAAATCAATATCACCACCTGATAGTTTGGCCAAGGCAATATCAAAGGTTTTTGTGCACGCGTTGTTGGTTCCTATCGATATCGAACCGTGCGATTTTTCTGTGGCATACACCGCGATATCCCCAACCGTGGCCGCATTGGCAGCGAAACCGGAACCAGCCAATACCAGAGCGGCCGCGACAATAGAATTTTTCATTTCAATCTCCTGATAAAAAATGCAAATAGACCCGCCTTATAAAAAACAGAAAGATCATCAGCCAATATTGTTTGTCACCATGGTCGACTTTATTAAATCGCTACCATGACGGGTAAGTACATTTTAAAAATATGATCTTCACCGACCCGGAGCAAAGGGTGTAATTACATTTACTTACAATTGCACAAATTGTTGCGAAATATGACAAGCCTGACTTGCAATGCCACTTCCCATCAATGACTACGCAACAAATAATATTATTTCACTCAATATTGGCAACTGATGACCAAAGAACGACAGAAAATAATTCGGCGACAAGAGCAAACAACAGAGGCCCGTAACGGGCCTCTGTTTGGGAGATAACCTGGCTTATCTGGCCATGGTCTGTGACAACATCTTGAACCCCAACGCCTCGTAGAGTGCCTTGGCTCGTTCGTTGAACGACATCACCTCCAGCCGGATCTGGTGGGCACCGTGCGCCTTGCCCCAGTCATCGCAATGGGCGATCAGCGCCTTGCCTATGCCTCGGGATCTGTGGTTTTCGTCAACCACCACTGAGCCGATGCGGCAGATGGGCTGCTTGGTGAGAAAGGGGATGGCATCATTGATGTCTATTCTGGCGGTCAGAAAACCCACCACTTCCGCCTCCAGCACGGCGACACAAAACAGTCGCCCTTCGCTGCCGATGGCATTGAGCAGAAAATCCCGCTCCTGCGGTGATGGCGGACAGAACACCTCGGGGGCATGTTCAAAGTGGATCAAGCCTATCTGCCGATTCAGCTCGAGAATGGCGTCGATATCCTGCTCGGTTGCCTTGCGTATCTCCAACATGTGCTCCTTGCTCTGGCGTTGGCTAATAGGTGGGCACGTCCATCCTCTTTGAGATGGGCGAGAGACCCATCATAGTGGGAGTCAGCGGCAACAAAAAGGGTCAATCGTATCCTGTCATGGCCGATGGCCGGTCTCGCTGCTGGCAACAACAACGCCCCGTGACGGGGCGTTATGGCCATTCCCGCTACCCAGGCGTCAGCTCGGGGATCCCAGCTGGGCCACCTGCCGCTCGATACTCCCCTTGAGGTTGTCATCGAGTTTCAAGGCCCGCGCCAGCTCATCCAGATAGCCGCGCTCCATGAAGTGATCCACGTCGATGGCGAGCAGGGAGGCGAGGTAGACCTCGGTGGCCTGCTCCATGTCGGTCACATCCCGGGCCAACGCCTGCGGATCCAGGGGACGGGCCAGCTCGGCATCAATCCAGCGCGCCGCATCGCTTTGGCCCTGTTCGGTCAGGTAGTCCTGGATCTTCTGGCGCTCGGCGGCGTCGATATGGCCGTCGGCCCGGGCCGCCGCCACCATGGCGCGCACCAGCAGAGTGGCACGCGCATCCAGCGCCTGACCCTGCAGGGTATCGAGGGGCTGGGCAGGTTGGGCGACCCCGCTCTGCTGGGCCTGCCAATCCTGATAGAGCTTGTAGGCGAGGCCACCGAGGGCCGCCGCCCCGCCTACCGCCGCCACCTTGCCACCATACTTGCGCACCTTCTTGTTGCCAAGCAGCAAGGCCATGGCGCCGGCGGCCAGGCCGCCCTGCGCCATGCCCTTCATCTGCGACTTGCGGCTGTCGCCGCCTTCGTTGAGCCAGCCCTTGCCAGCGCCCATTAATTGCTCCAGCATCTGTTTCATAAGACCTCCGCTTTGCATGATTTTCCATGCTGGGCCGCGCCCACTGAACTCAAGGTGAATGGATGCCACTGCCACGCCTGTTGCTGCTGACCCTGCTGACCCTGACGGCGTTCGCCGCCAACTCTGTGCTCTGCCGTCTGGCCCTGTTTGAAGAACGGATGGATCCGGCCTTGTTCACCCTGCTGCGGCTGACCAGTGGCGCCCTGGTGCTGCTCCTGCTGTGCCGGGCCCGTCAACCGTCGCCTCGCCAGGGAGACTGGGGCGGCGCCCTGGCCCTCCTCGTCTACGCTGCCGCCTTCTCCTTTGCCTATCTCACCCTGACCACGGGCACTGGCGCCCTGCTGCTGTTTGCCGCCGTTCAGCTCAGCATGCTGGCGCCCCCTCTGCTGCGCGGGGAATCTCTGCCACGGCGCCAGTGGGCCGGTCTGCTGCTCGCCATGGCAGGGCTGGTACTGCTGCTGTTGCCCGGCATCCGGGCGCCGGATCCCCTGGGCGCGGCCCTGATGATCGCGGCCGGCATCGCCTGGGCCTGCTATACCCTGCGGGCATCGCGTTTTGCCGATCCGGTCGCCGCCAATGCCGGCCACTTCCTGCGCGCTAGCCTGCCGGCCAGCCTCCTTTATCTGCTGCTGGGTCAGCTTGAGGCCAGCCCGGCCGCCATCGGCTATGCCCTGGCCTCGGGGGCCCTCGCCTCCGGCCTGGGCTATTCACTCTGGTACAAGGTATTGCCCCAGCTGGGGCGCACCCTGGCCGCCAGCGTGCAGTTGCTGGTGCCCCTGCTCGCGGCGCTGGCTGGTCTCGTCTGGTTGGATGAGTCCTGGTCACTGCGGTTGTTATTGTCATCACTGGGCATTCTGGGGGGCATAGCCCTGGTCATAGCGGGACGCCCCCCTTCAGGAGACAAGCCATGAAAATTGCCATACTGCTGCTCGGTTGCAGCCTCTCGGCCAGCCTGCTGGCCGCAGTAGAAGACAGGGAAGCCCAGCAGGCCAAACTGGATGCCGCCTGCCAGCAAGCCCAGCAACAGCTGGTCGAACAGGGCAAGCAACAGCGGATCGATGCCTGCATCAAGGCAGGTGGCAAGGCCGCCAAATGCCAGCAGGAGTTCGCCAGCTTCGGCCAGCGGGAGGGCAACAAGCGGCCCGATCTCAACAGCCTGCCCCCCTGCCAGCAGGCCGATGCCTATCGCAAGAGTTACCGCCAATGAACCCGGCCCCTGGAGAGAACCTGACCCCGCCCCGCGAGCTGACCCTGCAGTTTCTGGCCGAGCCCGCCGACGTCAACTTCGGCGGCAAGGTGCACGGCGGCATGGTGATGAAGTGGATAGATCAGGCGGGTTACGCCTGCGCCGCCGGCTGGTGTGGCGGCTATGCGGTCACCATCTACGTGGGGGGGATCCGCTTCCTGCGCCCCATCCAGATAGGCCAGCTGGTGGAGGTACACGCCCAGGTGATCCACACAGGCACCACCAGCATGCACCTGGCGGTGGATGTTTACAGCCGCCACCCGGCCAGCCGGGAGCGCCACAAGACCACCCACTGCATCATCATCTTCGTGGCCATGGACGAGACGGGCACACCGACCCCTGTGCCCCAGTGGCAACCTGTCTCGGCCGCCGATCGGCAGTTGCAGCAGTACGCCAAGAAGCTGATGGCCCTGCGCGAGGAGATAGACAAGGAGATGCGCCAGCACCTCTGAGCCGGATCGCCCGTGACACTGGGCCGATCCCTATCCGGGTGCGGCTCTGTATAATGGCGTTTTGCCCATTACGGAGTCTGTCATGTCATTGGAAAATGCCCCGCCCGAGGTCAAGCTCGCGGTGGATCTCATCGAGCTGCTGGAGACCAACCGGATCGATCCGGCGCTGGCCCTGGCAGCGCTGGCCATCGTCTCCGAGGACTATCAACGCAAGCTCAAAGAAGGCAAGGATTGCTGAGCGCGGCCGTGCTGCCGCCCCACCCCGCACAGGAGGTACCATGACAGGCCCTATCCGTTTCGAAACCGGCCGTCCCATGCTGTTTGGCGGTCTGCGCCGTCACCATGCCTTCGCCCACGCCGACTTCGGTGGCCAATGGCGTGACTTCAGCGCCCTGGGCCCGTTACCAGGCCAGCTGGGCGAGCATGCCTATGGCGTCATCTGCGGCGTGACCGCGACCCAATGCGAATACATGTGTGCGGTGGAAGTCGCCGCGCTGGAGATGCTGCCCAAGACCTTGGGGCGAATGCGCATCGAACCCCAGACCTATGCCGTCTTCCTGCATCAGGGGCATGTCTCGACCATGCCGAATACCTGGCAGCAGGCGCTGGACTGGCTGGCGCAGTCCGCTTACCAGTCCGCCCACAAGCCCGATTTCGAACGCTATGGCGCGGCCTTTGACCCGCACACCGGCAGCGGCGAGGTCGAACTCTGGCTCGCCGTGCTGCCGCGCCAGGCCATCGCCTGAGGCTGACCCCTCGACGGCGAGCCTAACCATTCAGGCGGGCCCCATCACCTGGTCGCACAGGCTGATGAGGGCCTCGCCGAGGCGAGTCAGCGGCTCGCCGCGCTCCGCCCCCAGGTGCAGTGCCAGCTCCACCGGCGCCACCGCCGGCCAGTGGCTCAGCGCCCGCTGATCCGGTTGCAGCAGCCGTCTTGGCAACAGACTGACCCCGATCCCCGCACTCACGGCCCCCTGCAAACTGGCGAGGCTGGCGCTGACATAGGCGATGCGCCAGCGCAGTCCCTTTCCATCGAGCGCCTCGGTGATCTGCCGCCGATAGAGCCCCTCGCTCGGGAACACCACCAGCGGCAGGGGGTCTCGCTCGCTGGCGGGCCAGTCGCGACTGTCGACCCAGGCCAGGGGTTCACGCCAACTGGCGAGCGGCGCCCCCTGCCCCCGCGCCTGCTTGACCAGCGCCAAGTCCAGCTCGCCAGCCTCGAACCGCTGCCAGATCTCGTGGCTGAGGCCGCTGTGCACCTCCAGCCGTACCTGCGGATGGTCGCGGGCAAAGGCCGCCAGCACAGGGGCCATGGCGCCGGCGGCGAAGTCCTCCGGCACCCCCAGGCTCAGTTGCAGGCTCCCTTCGGTCACCTGCTCCTCGGCCTGCATCAGCAGTGCCAGGATGCGGCGAGCCAGCCCCAACAGCTTTTCACCCTCCGCCGTGGTCACCACCTGGCGGCCGGAGCGGTCAAGCAGCGGGCAACCGAGTTGCTGCTCGAGGCGCCGCATCTGCTGACTGATGGTGGACTGGGTCAGGTGCACCCGCTCACCGGCGCGGGTGAAGCTGCCGGTGTCGACGATGGCGACGAAGCTGCGCAGCAACAGGGGATCCAGCATGGGGCACTCCATTTACAAAACCACTGAATGCCATTCTATCATTTAATTTCCCCATGGCTGGATCCCCCGCTAGGCTGGTCTGCTCCCCTCATTGGCTCAAGGTCTTTCTCATGTCCCATACCCCTGTCGACTCCACAGGCACTCGCCTTGTCCCCTCGCTGACCGCCCTTACGGATCCCGCCCATCAAGGGTGGCTGGAGCAGGCGTTGCAGCTGGCCCTTTGCAACCGCCGGCAGGGTGGTCGCCCCTTCGCCGCCCTGCTGGTGCAGGATGGGCAACTGGTGGCAAGCGCCGTCAACGCCATGCATCTGGACGGCGACCCCACCCGCCATGCGGAGCTGGAGGCCCTGCGCCAGGCCAGCCAGGTGGGGCCGCTGGCGGGGGCCATCGTCTATGCCAGCGGTCACCCCTGCCCCATGTGCCTGAGCGCCCTGGTGATGAACGGCATTCGCGCCGTCTATTACGCCTTCGACAATCAGGATGCTGCCCCCTTCGGCTTTGACAGTACATCGAGCTATGACAAGCTGCGACTGCCCCTCAAGCCGCCCCCCCTGCCCCTCATCAAGCTGCCGAGCTCCATCAGCGCCGCCTGCCTCTATGGCGATGAGGCTCCCAGGCCGCAGGCGGAGCCGGCTCATGAGTAAGGGCCTGCCCGCCGGTGCCGCCGCCGATGGCAAGCAGGCGCTGGCCCTGCTGGTGCTGGTGATCCTGATTGGCCTCAACCTGCGCCCCTTTCTCACCGCCATAGGCCCCCTGAGCCGCGACATTGCCGACGCGCTCGGGCTCGGCATGGATACCCTGGCCTGGCTGACCCTGCTGCCGCTCTGGCTTATCGGGGTCGGCGTGCTGATCACCCCTGGCCTGCGTCGTCTCACAGGCCCGCGCCAACTGCTGGGGGCCGCCCTCTTGCTGCTGGGGCTGGGCAATGCCATGCGCTTCGATGCCCAGAGCGGCGCCCTGCTGATCGCCAGCGCGGCGCTCTGTGGCCTGGGCTCGGCACTGGTGCAAGGGGTACTGCCTGGCCTTATCAAGCAGCGCTTCGCCCACAAGGTGCCGCTGGTGATGGGGATCTTCTCCGCCTGCATGATGGGAGGCGGGGCGCTGGGAGCCAGCCTCACCCCGCAGCTGGCGGCGAGCCTCGACTGGTCGCGGGCGCTGGCGCTGTGGAGCCTGCCGGTGCTGCTGGCCATGGTCTGGCTTATCTGGCGGGTACGGCTGCCAGGCGCCGCCGCGATCGCAATTCCCCACGGCGAGCAGCGGCTTATTGCCCTGCCCCGCAGCTGGCTGCTGATCGGCTGCTTTGGCATCATCAACAGCGGCTACGGCATAGTCGTCGCCTGGCTGGCACCCGCCTACATGGCGCAAGGGTGGAGCGCCCAGCAGGGAGGCGAGCTGGTGGCCTGGCTGGCACTGGCCCAGACCGCCAGCGGTCTCGGCCTGCCACTGCTGGCGGCCCGCAACACAGACCGGCGTCCCTGGATGGGGTTGGCGATTGTCATGCAACTGGCGGGATTTGGCGGCCTCTGGCTCGCCCCACAAGCCGCCCCCATCCTCTGGTGCATGCTGTGCGGCGCAGGGCTCGGCGGCAGCTTCTCCCTCATCATGGTGATAGCGCTGGATCACCTGCCCGACCCACGCCGCGCCGGCACCCTCAGCGCCCTGATGCAGGGATTCGGCTTCATGCTGGCAGCCACCGGCCCCTGGGTGGCCGCCCGCCTCCATCACCTGAGTGGCGACTTCGCCGCCGCCTGGCAGTGGCAGCTGGGGGGCCTGGTGCTGATGAGCCTGCTGGTGCTGCGCCTCGATCCACGCAGCTACCCCAGCGCCATGAAGCTGACCACACAGTCTCCCGCACCCACCCCCATCAACTGATCTGCACTCGCCTCCTCTTTCCCGGATGAGGAGGCAAACTCACCGCCCTCCAGCCCCTACCCATCCCTTGCTCGCTTTCCTGTATCTGGCCAGCTGAGAAAATCATCAGCAACAAGCTACATATCTATTTGATTTATAACACATTAATCCTTCCCATATGGAGGGTTGTGCTGCCGTATGAGCCCATTAAGGTAAGGCACTCAGACGAGAATTAATCTCGTTTCGTCTGACAGGGAAGAGGCTGTATTCATCAAGGAGGAGAACGCCACGAGCCAGTGGCTTTGATATCACTCAAAGGAAATCACATGCAGACAAACACAAAATGGGCTTCTCTACTCGGTGGCTTGGCCATGCTAGGTGGTGCCATCTCACCGGTCATGGCCGAAGAGTCATTCAACCTGTGGCAGGAGTGCGCCACCCGTTGCACTCTGGATCTGGCTCAGGGGGTTCGCGCCAGCCAGCTCGATCTCACCGGCCTGCTGGGTGAACAGGCAGAATCCGGGGTACTGCACTACTCCATGGTATTGGAGGAAGGGGGAGACAGCCTCAAGCTGGCCATCGGCAATGCGCTGACCCTGCGCACGGATGGCACCACCATCACCCTGACCAGTCCCACCGCAGGCAAGGGCCCGCGCACATACAGTTATACCCGCCAGGGACGCGGCAACTGGTCGCTGCATTGGTTGGTTCCCGTCGGCGACGATGCCCCCGCCAGCATCAAGGTCTTCTTCCACGAGCTGGATGCAGGATCCGAGGTGAGCCATATATCCCCCATCTACAGCATCGAAGTGAGCGACGACCTGCTGCGCAGCATGGCCAGCAACTCTACGCTCTTCGTCAGGCACGTGGAAAACAATCAGATCAATCCCACCCTCACCCTCACCCTCAGTGCGGCCGGTGTCGGCTTCGTGGCGGCGCCTACCCAGCACAGTCGTCAGAAGCGCTGGAGCGAGTGGCACACCGGCAAGGTGTTGTGCCTGCTGGATCCGCTGGATGCGGTCTACAACTACCTGTCTCAGCGCACCTGCAACCTGGGTGATACATGGGAAGGCAAGGTCTACCGGGTATTGGCCGGTGCGCCCGCCTCTCACGACACCCATATCGTGCCGACCGCCATCAGTCATCGTCTGCACTTTGCCAAGGGAGACGGTCTGGCGGCCCTCACCACTCATCAGGTTTGCGCCATACCGCTTGAATCCCTGGCCAGAAGCCGTCAACCCAGAGGCTGGGAAGAGCTCAGCCAGTGCGGCTATCCGGTCCACAATCTCATCACCCTCTATCTGCTGACCCGCCTGCCATGGTCCCAGCTTGATACTGTGATCACCCAGGCGCTGGCCAACACCACACCCGAAGATGGCGAAACGCCCCAGGGGCAGCTGGCGCAAGCCATTCGGGAAAACCCGGCCCAGGCACGGCTGGCCCTGAGCATGGCGGCCGCCCAGAGCGATGCCTTCACCTACCAGCAGGCAGGCAATACCCAACAGCAGGCCGCCAACGCCGACGTGGTCAATCTCACCTGCCCTGCCGCCGATCTCAACTGCCTGGCGCCTGCCGACAGTGCCGATGCCCTGCAGGAGCGGGATTATCCGAACGGTGCCAGCTTCCTGGGTGATGGGGATGAGGTCAGCTTCAGCACGGCCGGTACTCGCAACTGGTCGGTGACCCGCCTGGATCAGGCCCATCGCCAGCTGCTGGCGCGCGGTTACCTCTTCGTCGGTTATCACGGCACTTTCCTCGAAGCCGCTCACAGCATAGTGTTTGAAGGTGTTCATGAGCGCGATCAATCCTCGATCGCCCCTTGGCAAGGCTTCTATGTTGCTGGCGATCCGGCCCTCGCCTATGGTTACGCCCAGGATCAGGAAGCGGATACCCGTGGCCGCATCCGCAATGGCGTGCTGCTGCGGGTGTATGTGCCGCGCGCCGCGCTGCCCCACCTCTATGCGACCCAGCAGACACTGGCCGATCCCGGCGCCGTCGATGAGGTCGGCCGCCTGATTGGTCACCCCCTGCCGCTGCAGCTGGACGCCATCACAGGACCGGAAGAAGAAGGAGGGCGCCTCGAAACCATATTGGGATGGCGCTTGGCGGAGCAGGCGGTGGTGATCCCCTCCACCATACCGACGGATCCGCGCAACGTCGGCGGCGATCTGGATCCTGCCAGCGTGCCTCAGGAAGAGAGTGCTATCAGCACCTTGCCTGATTACGTCACCCAGCCTCGCGACGAACTCTGAATCGCGGTTCATCGATACAAAAACACCGGCCTGTGGCCGGTGTTTTTCGCTATCAACGCGGGGAATGAGAGGGCGCTTAGCGCCCCTTCTTCTGGCGGCCGGACTGGCCGGCACGCGGTTTGGCTGCAGCCGGTTTGCCGCCCTTGTTGGGGGCCCCTTTGCCTGCGGTGGCTTTTCCAGCGCCGCCTTTGTTGGCAGCCCCTTTACCGGATCCGACCTTGCCCACCGGGCTCTTCTTCTCGAAGGCCTCCGGGCCCGGCACATTGGGACGACCGCCTATCTCGTGATCATCATCCCGGCGCGGCTTCTTGCCTTGCGCCGCTTTGCCGGTTTGGGCAACAGCGGCTTTGGCCACCTTGGGCTTGTCGCCTTTGGCCGGTTTCACCTCGGAGGATGAGTCCTCGATCAGCTTGAACAGCTCGATCAGCTCATCATCGGTCAGATCCCGCCACTCCCCCACCGGCAGCCCCTTGAGGCTGACGTTCATGATGCGAATGCGCTCGAGCCTGGTCACCTCGAAGCCGAAGTGCTCGCACATGCGGCGGATCTGGCGGTTCAAGCCCTGCACCAGGGTGATGCGAAACACGAAGGGCGCTTCTTTCTTCACCTTGCACTTCTTGGTGACGGCGCCGAGGATAGGCACCCCGGCCGCCATCCCGCGCACAAACTCGTCGGTCACCGGCTTGTCGACGGTCACCAGGTACTCTTTCTCGTGATCGTTGCCCGCCCTCAGTATCTTGTTGACCAGATCGCCGTGGTTGGTCAGGAAGATGAGCCCCTGAGAGTCCTTGTCGAGCCGGCCTATGGGGAAGACGCGGGTGCTGTGGTTGACGAAGTCGACTATGTTGTCCTTCTCGCCCGCCTCCGTGGTGGAGACTATGCCCACCGGCTTGTTGAGCACGATGAAGACCAGGCTGTCGGCTTCCCGCGCCTCGATCACCTGACCATTGACCTTGACCAGATCCCCGGCAAACACCTGATCGCCGATCCCGGCCCGCTTGCCATTGATAAAGACCTGGCCCTGCTCGATGAAGCGGTCGGCCTCACGGCGCGAGCAGATGCCGCTCTCGCTGATGTATTTGTTCAGGCGCATGGATTCATCAGCCAGCATGAGTCACCTGCCACAGGCCGATAGCCCCATCCAGTTGCGCGGTTGCCGGTTCCGGCCAGGCCGGGGAGGCTGTCTGCTGCATCAGCCGATTCACTACGTCAAAGTTCTGCATACCATTCCATCTTCAAAAAGGCCAAGGCCAGCTTAACCATCAAAAAACGCCGCTACAGTAGCATATTGCCCCGTCCAGCACGCCGGATACTTGCCATCCACGGCGACGCGCCACCCCAAAATGTGCGTGCCGTCATGCCATTATGCGGCCGCACCGCTGGCGCATTGCTCCGCGCCCAACACGCAAGGCCGGGATGCGGCCAAGAGAAAGATTAAAAAATGGCGACCAGGACGAGCCAGAAGAGCCTCCCATTTTCACCCTGAAAACATTCACGCCATATGCAACCGGCTTGCCCCCGTGCCCTGCACCACCAATAACCACTTGCTATTTATTAACTTAAAATGCATAAAAAGATTTTCGTTGTCGCGAATTATCTTGCTGCAGCCATCCCGGTTTTCTGTGACTTTCGGCGGCCAACACAACAATCGTTGGCAAACCAGACACAAAACCAAATCTTTGTCCGCATTCATCCCCAACACAAATCATAAATTTGGATGCACGGCATGCGCTTTTCTCTGGCAAGAGGCCAATTTCATCATTCATTACAGGAGTTACAGATGAGTCATTCCCTATCCCAGACGGATTTTCTGGCCCAGGTGGCCAGCCGCAACCCCCACCAGCCCGAGTTCATTCAGGCGGTGAGCGAGGTGGTCGCCTCCATCTGGCCTTACGTGGAACGTCACCCCCGCTACCTGCAACAGGGCCTGCTGGAGCGGCTGGTGGAGCCGGAGCGACTGATCCAGTTTCGGGTGAGCTGGGTCGACGACCAGGGCCGGGTACAGGTCAATCGCGGCTATCGCATCCAGCACAGCTCGGCCATAGGCCCCTTCAAGGGCGGCATGCGCTTTCACCCCTCTGTGGATCTCTCGGTACTGAAATTCCTCGCCTTCGAGCAGACCTTCAAGAACGCCCTCACCACCTTGCCCATGGGCGGCGGCAAGGGCGGCAGCGATTTTGACCCCAAGGGCAAGAGCGAGGGGGAGGTGATGCGCTTCTGCCAGGCGCTGATGCTGGAGCTCTATCGCCACCTGGGGGCCAACACAGACGTGCCGGCCGGCGATATCGGGGTGGGCGGGCGCGAGGTGAGTTACATGGCGGGCATGATGAAGAAGCTCACTAATAACGCAGAGTGCGTCTTCACCGGCAAGGGACTCTCCTTTGGTGGCAGCCTCATTCGCCCCGAGGCCACCGGCTACGGCCTGCTCTATTTCGCCCAGGCCATGCTGGCCCATCGCGATCAGTCGCTGGCGGGCATGACGGTGTCAGTGTCGGGCTCGGGCAACGTGGCCCAATACGCCATCGAGAAGGCGATGGCCCTCGGCGCCCGGGTGATCACCGCCTCCGACTCCGGTGGCACTGTGTACGATCCGGATGGCTTTACCCCCGACAAGCTGGCCAGGTTGATGGCACTCAAGAACGAGCAGCGCAAGCGGGTTGCCGATTATGCCCACGAGCTGGGGCTGGAGTTTTTGAGCGGCCGCACGCCCTGGCATCTGCCCACCCAGATTGCCCTGCCCTGCGCCACCCAGAACGAATTGGGGGAAGAGGACGCCGTCACCCTCATCGCGAACGGCGTGCAGCTGGTGGCCGAGGGGGCCAACATGCCGAGCAGCGCCGCCGCCATCAAGCTATTCCACGAGGCCCGGGTGCTGTTTGCCCCGGGCAAGGCGGCCAATGCGGGGGGCGTGGCCACCTCGGGCCTCGAGATGAGCCAGAATGCCCAGCGCCTCTCCTGGAGCCGGGAAGAGGTGGATGCCCGCCTCAGGGAGATCATGACCAGCATACACGCCACCTGTGTCCGCTTCGGACAGGATGGCGAAGGCCATGTGAACTACGAGAGCGGCGCCAACATCGCCGGCTTCGTCAAGGTGGCCGATGCCATGCTGGCGCAGGGGGTCTGCTAGTTCAGCTCAACTGACCAGGCCCAACACACAGCGCGGCAGCCCAGGGGCTGCCGCGTTTTTCACGGCCTTGCCACCTGCCATCGCCTGTACTTATCACCTTGTTTCCATTAGGCTTTAGACCATATTTCTGCATTCAAATCGCAGCGTTCATCCCGGCAGCCCGCCCCAACCTGTGCCGGCCTCCTCTTCATCGCCAAGGACAGTTTCATGCTGGCTCGTACCCGTCGCCTCCTTCGCCTCTCTCTGCTGACCCTGTTGCTGGCGCTGCTGCTCGGCTGGGGGGTGATCGCCTACCTCGCCTGGCAGGCGGCGCCGCTGCAACTGTGGCACACCTTTGTGCCGCCCGAACTCAGTGCCGAGGAGCTGGATAGCAGCGACTGGCAAGCCTATCTGACCCGCGAGCAGCAGTTGTTCAGTCTGGTGGAGCGGGAGGTGGTCGCCAAGACGCCGCCTGAGCAACAGCTGGCGGGCAATCGCTACTTTCAGGATGCGCCCATCAATCCCGCCCACTTTCGCGATAACTGGAACCGATCCTACCTGCTGCGCCCGGATGGCGAGGTGAAGGGGGTGGCCGTGTTCCTGCACGGCCTGACCGACTCCCCCTACAGCCTGCGTCACCTGGCCCAGCGCTATCGCGAGCAGGGCTTCATCGCCCTGGGCCTGCGTATACCCGGCCACGGCACCGTGCCCGCCGGGCTGGTCAAGATGGAGTGGGAAACCTGGCTGGCGGCCACCCGACTGGCGGTGCGCGAGGCCAGGGTGCTGGCCCCGGGCAAGTTGCCGCTGCATCTGGTGGGCTTTTCCAACGGCGGTGCACTGGCGGTGAAATACGCGCTGGATGCGCTGGAAGACAAGACGGGCACCTTGGCGAGGCCGGATCGGCTGGTGCTCATCTCCCCCATGATAGGGGTGACCCGCTTTGCCCGCTTCGCCGGCCTGAAGGCGGTGCCCGCCCTGCTGCCCGCCTTTGCCAACGCAGCCTGGCTCGGCATCATGCCGGAGTTTAATCCGTTCAAGTACAACTCCTTCCCGGTCAACGGGGCACGCCAATCCTACCGGCTGACCCACGCCATCCAGCAGCAGGTGCGCCAGCTGGCGGCCAGTGGCGAGCTGGTGGCATTTCCCCCGGCCCTCACCTTCCAGTCGGTAATGGACTACACGGTCAGTACCCGCTCCATCATCGCCGATCTCTACCACTTCCTGCCGGCCAACGGCAGCGAGCTGGTGCTGTTCGACATCAATCGCGGTTCTGTCTTCGGCCCCCTGATGAACAGCGCCTCCGAGCTGGCCCTGAGTCACCTGCTGCCGGGCCAGCCCCAGCCCTATCGGCTGACGGTAGTGGGCAACGAGGCGACGTCTCGTCCACAGACCCAGGCCAGCACCCTGGCCGCGGGCGGCGGGCCGCAGCAGATCCTGCCCCTTGGCATCGACTATCCCAAGGAGATCTACTCCCTCTCCCACGTGGCCCTGCCCTTCCCCATGGACGATCCCCTCTATGGCATGGCGCCCCGCCCCGAGCAGATGAACCAGTACGGCATCAACCTGGGTGGCCTGGCCCTGCGCGGCGAGCGCGGGGTGCTGATCGTCAATCCCGGCTCCCTCACCCGCACCTCTTCCAACCCCTTCTATCCCTATCTGCAGGCGCGGGTGATGGAGACGCTGGCGGCGCCAACCCAGCCCCCGTCGGCGGCCATGGGGCAGCCGGCACAGGTCGGCAACGAGCGCAGCGATGCCGACTATCGGGCCGACATAGACGCGTTTTTGGATGAAGCGGATACGCCGGACTCGCCCTTTTAGGGCGGTCGGCAGGCAGTCAAGCGCGAGTCGTCAGCCGAGGGACGTCATCCCCCCTCCAGAGGTGGCTGATTACGATAGGGTCTGACGGGGCCAAGCCATGGCAGGGCCTGCAGCATTCGCCGGCAGGGATCAGACAGCGCCATCAGGGATAACGGCTGATCTCGACTAGGTTCTGATCCGGATCCAGGCAGTAGACGGATTCGATGGGCCCGCAGGCGCCGCTCTTGGTGACGGGCCCCTCCACTATCTCGACTCCGTGACAGTGAAGCTGGGCTATGACCTGTTCCAGCGGCCAGCGAGTGATGAGGCAAAGATCCCCCGCCCCCACCTGCGCCCGGTTGCGTGGCTCCTGCCCCGGCAGTTGCAGATTGATCTTCTGGTTGCCAAAGCGCAGCGCCCGGCGCCCCTTGCCAAAGGTGATGGCCTCCATGTTGAGCACAGAGCTGTAAAACGCGACGGCCCGCTCTATGTCGCTCACCGTCAATACCAGATGGTCGATGTGGCTGATCATGTCCCCTCCTGACAACATTTTAGCCCCTTAACTATCATGTATATTGCAATATGAATATTCACAATCCACAGCCTTATCAACTAACTCAAGTTAAATGCAAGTAATTTATTATTTAAATCATTAATCTTGACTACCGTGAAATTACTCAGAAAGGCTACAAAAGAATAGAGCCTCACCTAAAACCCATAAATAGAAAACAATAAAGTACATGCAAAACAATTGTCTAGATTTCCCATGCTTATAAACGCCTATATTTTAACCTGCCATAGAAACAGCTCAAAATCAATAAAAAACAATAAAAATCAATGAATTAGGATCAACGCAAGAAAAATACCTGGTCGTTTATTCGCGATCTGAGCATAATACGATAAAATCGTTTCCAAAAGATCTCATACATGTTTTTGGTTAGAAGGTAAAAATGAATAAAAAGCATATTACGAAACTCTCAGATGACCTAGTCAAACGGAAGCACTCTCGAATACTTTCTGGGGAGGCTCCCAAAACTCTGGACTTGTTTGCAGGATGTGGCGGAATATCTCTCGGGTTTGACGCCGCGGGATTCAAAACAATTGGTGCGGTTGAGTTTGAACCCAATGCTGCTCGTTCTCACGCCATAAACTTTATGGGAGATCTACCAAGTAGCCTTTTTGAGACTCATGCAAGTGCAAAAGATATTACTGAAATAGAACCATCCGATTTGCTGGAAATGTTCAAACTAGAAGGGCCGATAGAGCAGCACGTTGATATAGTTATTGGTGGTCCCCCCTGCCAAGCTTTTGCGAGAGTTGGAAGAGCAAAGCTTCGTGAAGTAGCTGATCATCCAGAAGCATTCTTGAAAGATCCACGGGGTAATCTTTATCTACGTTATCTTCACTACGTGAATGAATTGAAACCTATTGCGATATTAATGGAGAATGTTCCAGATGTGCTCAACTATGGTGGGCATAATATTGCTGAGGAAACTTGTGAACTCCTAACTGAAATGGGTTATAGATGTGGTTACACACTTCTCAACTCAGTCAATTTTGGCGTACCACAAATGCGGGAAAGAATGTTTCTAGTAGCGGTTGCTTCTCAGATCACATCAAAAATCTCTTTTCCGAGCCCTACACATTGGATGGATATGCCCAAAGGGTATGAAGGTACTCGGCAGGTTGCACTTCAAACGATTAAACATGATGTCTGTGATGATAAGCGTTTTTTTGTTAGCCTTCCAATTCCTGACAAGAAATTCTGCTTGCCTGCAGTTACAGCGCAAGAGGCTCTTAATGATCTTCCTGTGATTACAGCTCATCTGGAAGGAAAAATGAAGAAGGGGGCACGACGCTTTGATACGATCCAACCTTATCCTTGTAGAGCGGATAGCCCATACTCTACTTTAATGCGTTCATGGCCTGGTTTTGAAAATAACGCAGGTGTATCTGATCACGTAATCCGATATCTACCTCGTGACTATGATATTTTTAGAAGGATGAATCCAGGGGATCAATACCCAGAGGCACATAAACATGCTGTAGAATTATTTAAAGAACGTTTGTCTTTGCTGGAAAACAAAAAAGGCAAGGTTATAGAAACTAATTCAAAAGAATATACTGAACTATGGAAGGCAACTGTCCCACCATATGATGTCAGCAAATTCCCTAATAAATGGCGAAAGATGGAGGCATATGCCCCAGCTCGAACCCTAATGGCCCATTTGGGAAAAGATGGTTACTCCCATATTCATTACGATAGCACTCAAGCAAGAACAATCTCTGTTCGTGAGGCTGCGAGACTTCAATCTTTCCCTGATGGCTTTACATTTTCTGGTTCTATGAATCCAGCTTTCAAACAAATTGGAAATGCTGTCCCCCCCTTGTTAGCAAAAGCTATTGCCGATAACCTTTTCAAGATTCTTCTGGGAGATTGTAACGTTGAGAAAACTAGCTTTAAAGAAATTAAAGTCGTCTGACTTATCTTTCTTCAAATCATATTTAAGTGAACACCCTCAAACAAAGCAGAAAGGTCTCAATCTTGATCTGCGTATAATGGAGGGGGAATTTTTCCCCTCACTTAGGGTTTCTCTGGAACCGTTGCATAAAAAAGCTGCTCATGTTGATCTAACAATGTATGGTCCAGGTGTAACTGATGCCCATACATTGGCCAGAAAGGTTAAACGTGATGCAAAAAATATTCGATTGAATGGCGAAATTGTCGATAACCCAGTCACAGATCCAACTCGTTATGATGCTCTATGTCCTGGTGACTTTGCTGTCATGGAGTTTGTGGGGGCTGCATTACCCACCTCAGTGAACATTGTTCTTGTTGCCTCTAAACATCCAGATGATGAATCCCTTCACACTGCATTAGATCCAATATTACCATTAGCCAATGACTCGATGAAAGTACTGACCGAGTCTGAATTAGAGAGCATAATAAATGCAGCAAAGCCAGCAGAATCACATCCAATTCGTGATTGGTTAGACTCGTCCTTGCTAGAAGAAATAGGTAATGGGAGTTCAGCTGCAACAGAAAAATTGAATCAACGCCGGCTTCACAGAGGTCTAAGTCATGCTGATCTTAAAGCAGCAAAAGAATCTGCCGAAAGAACTGGATATTTGGGTGAGGAATTACTTGATCAATATTTCAAATCCAAGAACATGATAGGTTTGGCTTATTATGAATGGGTGGCGCAAATTAATGCCGTCTCTCCTTTTGATTTTTCTATCACAATGGATGATGGTACTCTTCGCCATGTTGATGCAAAAAGCTCGTCAGGAAAATTTACAACACCAATATACATTTCTATTGGAGAGATAAAACATGCCTTATCGAGTGGAGTTCCCTATAGTATTTTCAGACTTTACGATGTGAACGAATCGGGTGCCACCTTAAGAATTGCTTGGGATATACGTTCAAAACTTGATACTATTTTCAAATCACTCTCAAGTTTACCCCAAGAAGTAAGGGTTGACTCGCTTTCTTTTGAGCCCACTTTTTTTGATTTTGATGAAAATGTCTATGATCTTTTTTCTATTCTAGGTGATTATGATTCACTAGAATCATAATCCTTTCACTTCACGGATATTATCTTTAGGCAAGTTAAACATATAGTCAAAATGACTCAAGATAGGTAGTAAATAAGTTGACTTATTCTAAGATTCCTAGAGGATAAATATAAATCAGCCCAAAATAGTGTTATCAAACTCCAGCGATATACCCTATTTGAAAGATTCATCACCAGTCCACCATGCTCGGATAGGGTCAGCAACACGGTAGCGCTCTGCCCCAATTGCCACCGCGAGTTGCACTATGGCGCCAATAAGGCGCAGAAACGTGAGGCCCTCTACCAACAGCTGTCCCGGCTGGTGCGAGAATAAAGCCCCTTCCAGCACTCAAAAGAAAACGGCTCGCCAGTGGCGAGCCGTTTTCGTCGGGGTTAGCAGGCGATCCGCTCGATACGGCCGCCGCTGAGTTTGAAGAAGGCATCCTGCGGCAGCTCTTGTGACCAGGTGGTGGTGTAGTCGAGATCGGCATAGGCGCCGCGCAGCATGGCGCCGAACAGGCCGTGGGAGACCACGATGGCGCGCTCGGCAATGCGCTCATCCTGCAGCCACGCCTGGGCCCGGCGCTGTATGCATTGAAAATCTTCACCACCAGGGGCCTGCAGATACCAGTCTGGCTGCTCCAGGTCGAGATCTGGGTGTGCCGCCAGCAGTTCGGGCACCCGACGACTCTCCCACTCCCCCATGTCCAGCTCCACCAGCCGCTCGTCCCAGACGATGCGCTCGCTATCGAACCCAAGCTGTTGGCACACCAGTTGCGCCGTCTGCCGTGCCCGACCGAGCGGACTGGCATAGAGGGTCCAGCGTGCGGCGTCATCCAGCAGGTCGCGCAGGCGAGCGCCCATGGCGGCGGCTTGCGCCTCCCCCTTGGCGGTCAGATCCGAGTTGCAGCGCCCCTGCAACCTCAGCTCGCGTTATAGCGGGTCTGGCCGTGGCGCAGCAGATAGAGGGTGCGAGGCATGGTTTCTCCAGCAAGTTGAGATAGACGAAAGGGCAGATGATAACAGATGAGCGGGGCGATGGAGACTCAGCTGGCAGCAAGGGGCGGGCAAACGGGTCAGGGCTGACCCGGTTCCTGCCACGACGTTCAGGCTGGGCGGGCTCAGCCTTTCTTGATTTCCCGCAGATAGCGGTAGATGGAGTGCACCGAGATGTCGAGCTGGCGGGCGGCTATCTGGGCGCTGTCTTTGAGCTCGAAGATCCCCAGATCATGCAGCTGGTTGACCATGACCCGGGTCTTCTGGGACGGCGGCACGGCGTCGTTGCCACGCACCTCGGCACTGACTGTGTCGATGGTGCTGTTGAGGGCCTCGTCTATGTTGCGGGCGAACACTTCCGGCGTGCCGCTCGGCTCATGGTGCTGCATACACTCGGGCATCATGGTGCGCAGCACGGATTGCAGCGGGGCATCCATGTCGGTGTTGATGCAGAGCAACCCTATGGCCTGCCCCTCGCCATTGCGAATGACGGTGGTGAGGGAGCGCAGCGTCTTGCCGGTGGCGCACTTGGTCATGTAGGGGCTGGAGATGTCCTGCCCGCTCTTGAGCTTCATCATCGCCAGGTTGGTGATGGGGGCCCCGACACTGCGGCCCGTGATATGGCCGTTGGCAATCTTGATGATGGCAGGGTTGCGCACATCCAGGCTGTGCAGCAGCACCTCTGTGTGCTGGCCATACATGGCGGCTATGCCATCCACTATGATCTCCATCGCCTTGAGGATCTCGAAGTCAGTCGGGGTCAACTCTTGCAGTTTCATGAGGGCCTTCATGGTAGTGCTGCTGCCCGTCACCGGCAGCAGCCAGGTCGCGTGATCAAGCAGACATGATGTCGATAATGGTGGTGTCTGTGGCAGACATGCCGTCTTTTACCATCTGCCCGATATTTTTGATAGTTTGCTCGACATCGTGCGAGACGATCCCCTGCCCCGACACCGAATGGCTGTTGATGGCCATCAGGAAGCCGCGCACGGCCGCGCCGGAGGAGGTGCTCACCTTCATGGCGCAGGAGGCTTTCGCCCCGTCACACACCATGCCGGCGCTGTCGCTCAGCACGTTCTGAATGGCGTGACAGGATTGCGCCAGGCTGCCGCCCGCCAGATAGACCATGGCCATGGCGGCCGCCGCGCTGGTGACCGTATTGCCACAGAACGCCGACAAGGGCGGATAGTGGGATTTGATGTAGATGGCCCCCAGGTGGCTCATGATGAGGGCCCGCGCCAACTGCTCCTCGCTGGCGCCGTAACGCTCGGCGATCACCACCACGGGGATGGTGGCGGCTATGCCCTGGTTGCCGCTGCCGAAGTTGCTCATGGCCGGCAGGCTGGCGCCCCCCATGCGGGCGTCGGAGGCGGCGGCGGTACGCATCACTATGCGGTTCATCACATCCTCACCGATGAAGCCGGCACTGATGCTCTTTTGCATGGTGCGACCTATCTCCAGGCCATAGGGGTGATTCATCCCCTCGTCGGAGAGCTTGCCGTTGAGCTCGGAGGCCTGGAGGATGAAGCGGATCTGCTCAAATTCCACCTGGGTAGCGAACTCATGGATGGCGGCGATGCTGATGTCGACGCCGTCACAGATGGCGCCTGTGGCCCCACGCTGGCTCTGATCGGCGGTGAAGGTCACCTCGCCGTCGCGGCGCTGCTCGACGATGCGGGTATGGCCGCCGCACAGAGTCACGTCGGCGCTGTGCTCCTCCCCCTTCTCATCAGCGCCGAACACACTCACGCGGCAGTAGATAAACTCGGGCGCCTCGGTGCGGCTGACCTGGACACCACCGGCATCGATCAGGGTCTGGGCCCGGGCAACCTGCGCCGGGGTGATGGCGGCCAACACCTCCAGTCCGGCATCGGCCTTGCCGCCGATGGCACCGGCGGCCGCGGCTATGGCCAGCCCTATCTTGCCGGTGCCGGGCACATAGACCCCCATGGAGTTCTTGTAGAGATTATCCGACACCGCGACCTCGATGCGCCGGACTTCACAGCCCAGTTGCCGAGCGGCGACGGCGGCGGCATAAGCGGCGGCGATGGGCTCGGTACAGCCCAGCGCCGGTTTGACAACCTGTTGAATAATCTGCAGATACTGCTGCCATGCTTGCTTCATTGCGGGGACCTTTTTATCAGCATTAACGGGCGATGTGGGCGATCGCTTCGATTTCAACCTTGACGCCCATCGGCAGATCCTTCACTGCAAAGCAGCTGCGGGCCGGGCAATCTTGCTGGAAATAGTCTTTGTAGACGGCATTGAACTGGGCAAAATCGCCGATCTCCGCCAGATAACAGGTGGTCTTGAGCACCGTATCCAGGCTGCCACCGGCCGCTTCCAGCACGGATCTCAGGTTCTCCAGCGATTGGCGGGTCTGGGCTGCGATCCCCCCCTCCACCACGCCGCCCTGCTGCTTGCACACCGGCAACTGGCCTGAGGTAAAGATGAGGTCGCCATAGGCGGTGCCATGGCTGTAGGGACCGATGGCATCGGGTGCTGCGGCTGATGTGATGATGGTTTTCATATGGCCTCCACTTACATTCAAATAATGTTGCACTTGTGCAATTTGTTTCATGCAACATTATTTGCTTTTAAAGCCATTCGTTCAACTATTTTATAAATTTAAAACCAGATTCGCGCGATAACGCCGCATTAACACAAACTGTGAGCGCCATTCCGATTTGAGCCGATGAGAGAAACCCGCCATTGTTTAGGGTTTTTTATTCAACTATATTTGCGCCAACAATCACTCACATAACAACAAGGTCAACCATGGACGCTCACAGCACGACACTCACCCGGCCCGCCATGGGCACGCTGGAATGGAAAGAAGCAGTTCGTTTTGACAGCACCGACTGGGGCTGGATCATCATGAGCATCGGCATGGCCATAGGCGCGGGGATCGTCTTTTTGCCGGTGCAGGTGGGGTTGATGGGCTTGTGGGTCTTCCTGCTGTCGGCGGTGATCGGCTACCCGGCCATGTACATGTTCCAGCGCCTCTTCATCAATACCCTGGCCACCTCGCCCGAGTGCAAGGATTACCCCAGCGTCATCACCGGCTACCTCGGCAAGAACTGGGGCATGCTGCTCGGCGCCCTCTACTTCGTGATGCTGGTGATCTGGGTGTTCGTCTACTCCACCGCCATCACCAATGACAGCGCCTCCTTCCTGCAGAGCTTCGGGGTCACCCAACAGCTGCTCTCCGAGAACCCCTTCTACGGCCTGGTGCTGATCTGCGGCCTGGTGGCGCTGGCGTCGCGCGGCGAGAACCTGCTGTTCAAGATCTCCACCTTCATGGTGCTGACCAAAATCAGCGTGGTGGCCGTGCTCGGCCTCATGATGGTCGACAAGTGGGATGCGGCCAACATCACCGCCATGCCGGCGGCCGGTGACTGGATGAAGGACGCCATCATAATGCTGCCCTTCACCCTCACCTCCATCCTCTTCATCCAGAGCCTGAGCCCTATGGTGATCTCCTACCGCTCGCGGGAGAAGTCGCTGGAAGTGGCCCGCTTCAAGGCGATGCGCGCCATGAACATCGCCTTCGGCATCCTGTTCGTGGTGGTCTTCTTCTACGCCGTCTCCTTCACCCTGGCCATGGGCCACGAGCAGGCGGTCAAGGCCTCCGAAGAGAACATCTCGGCGCTGGCCATGGTGGCGCAAGGCATGCCCGGCCAGACCCTCAAGCTATTGAGCCTGACCCTCAACATCTTCGCCGTGATGACCGCCTACTTCGGCGTCTACCTGGGCTTTCGTGAAGCCTGCCAGGGGCTGGCGATGAACCTGCTGCGCCGGGTGATGCCGGAAGATCGCATCAACAAGGGGCTGGTGGGTCGCGGCATCATGCTGTTCACCGTGCTGCTCTCCTGGGGCGCCATCGTGCTCAACGCCCCCGTGCTGAGCTTCACCTCCATCTGCAGCCCCATCTTCGGCATGGTGGGGTGCCTCATCCCGGCCTATCTGGTCTATCAGGTGCCGGCGCTGCACAAGTACAAGGGCGCCTCCCTCTACGTCATCATAATCACCGGCCTGCTGCTGTGCGTCTCGCCCTTCCTGGCGTTCAACTGACTCGCCGCCAACCGGGCCGCGCGGCCCGATGTTCAACTAATAACGGGCCACCCTCTGGGTGGCCCGTTTGTCTGACTCAGACAGCCCCACCCTGCCCCGAAAAAGCCAAGGGGATCACAACTTGCACCCCAGTCTCACCGGACCTCGCCGGCTAAGGGTAATATCCAGCCATCGCGGTACACACCCGCCACTTCGGGTATCGAGGCTTCACATGAAATGGATTTTCACCCCGGCCATCCGGCTGGGCAATCAGCTCTCCTTCAAATACAAGTTCCTGCTCTGGTCCTGCCTGATGCTGTTGCCGCTGGCCTACAGCATGACCAACCTGCTGGGGCGATTGCAGGATGACAACAACCTGGCCCGCAGGGAGCTGGCGGGCGTGGTCAAGCTGGCCCCTGTCCCCGCCATCGAGCAGGCGCTGCTGACCCATCGCAATCTGGTCACCCGGCACGCCTATGATCAGGCCCCGGCCACCGAGGAGGAGGTCAAGGCGGCGGCCCGGGCCGTGGAGGCCAGCCTGGCCGCCTTCGTCGACACCAAACAGAGCAACCCCGCCTTCGACGCCCTGGCGCAAGGCTGGTCCAGCCTGCAAAGCGAGGCGCTCACCCTGGAGGTGGAGCAGAGCAACCTGCGCCACGACAAACTGCTGACCGAGGTGCGCCACCTCTACAAGAGCACCACGGCCGCCAGCAGCCTGATCCAGGATCCGGCGCTCGGCACCTACTACATGGTGATCCTGGCCAGCGAGCGGCTGCCCCAATTGCGCGATCTGCTGGCCCAGGTACGGGACAGGGCCGCCACCATAGCCGACTTCGGCCTGTTTCAGGCCGAGGGCTACAGCGGCCTGCGCTTTCGCCTCGATCTCATCAGCGCCACCCTGCAGGAGCTGGAGGCCGACCTGACCCTGCTCTACCAGATAGCTCCCGCCTACCGCACCGAGCTGGGCCAGCAGACCGACGCCCTGTTGCAGCAGCTGCGCCAGGGAGTCGATACCCTGGAAAACAAGATGATGAAGGATCAGCTGGTACAGCTCTCGACCAAAGAGGTGCTGGCGCTGGGGGATGGCATGGACACCGCCATCACGGCACTGGCTGGCCAGGTGCGCCAGCGGCTGGAGGCGGATCTGCACCAGCGGCTGGCCGCCAACCAGCGCCACTTCTGGTGGGTGACGGCGCCGCTGACCGCCATACTGCTGCTCTATCTCTATCTGATGATCGGCGCCTACCTCTCCCTGCGCGGCACAGTGGGCCGGGTGCGGGAGATCGCCGCCCGGGTCAATGCCCAGGATCTCAGCCAGCAGATCGAGATCGTCGGCCAGGATGAGCTGGCTGACATCAGCCGGGATTACAACGTGACGCTGCAGACGCTGCGCACCCTGATGCTGCGGGTGCGGGAAAACGGCGTCACCGTGGTGGAGAGCGCCACCGACATAGAGGCGCGCACCTGCCGCTCCCAGGAGGCGCAAACCGTGGTCGGCCAGGGCGAGGCCGTGGTCGAGCGCACCATAGCGGCCATCGACCACATCAACCGCGAGGTGCTGCGCACCGCCGACGCCATCGGCCAGCTGGAACAAAGGTGCAGCCAGATAGGCGGCGTCATCAGCGTGATCCGCGGCATCGCCGAGCAGACCAACCTGCTGGCCCTCAACGCCGCCATCGAGGCGGCGCGGGCCGGCGAGCAGGGACGCGGCTTCGCGGTGGTGGCCGACGAGGTGCGATCCCTGGCCAACCGCACCCAGGGGGCGACCGTCGAGATCCAGCAGATGATAGAGCAGTTGCAGTCCGGCGCCCGCGCCTCGGTCACGGCCATGTCGTCGGCCAGCCATGAGGCGCAGGAGGGGGTCGGTTTGGCCCGGGAGGCAAAACAGGCCTTTGGCGCCATCACCGAGAAGGTGGATCGCATGGTCGATACCAACTCCGTCATCGCCAGCGCCATCGAGCAGCAGGGGGCCGTGGTCAACGAGATAGAACGCAACGTGGTGCGCATCTCCGATGGCAGCGACGAGGCGCTGCAGGTGGCCAACGCCGCCCGCGATGCCGCCCGCCAGATCCACCGGCTTACCGAGCAGATGCGCACCATGGTGCAGGGCTTCGTGCTCTGACGCCGGTGGACGGCTCGTTCGATAACCCTGCCGCCAGCCTCGTGATGAGGCTGGTTTTTTTGTTTGCCCTGCCAGGCAGAGCCCATTGTTTTGTCTGGCGAAAAAAGTATCCGCCACCCCATTGTGCGATGCGGTGAAAGCAGGGTAATCTCCAGCCACAACAAGAGTCGAACGTTACCTTTTTTGCCTGCAAGAGGCGCGGGGATCAGTTCGACAAGATGAAGGTCACATCATTTATCACCCGTTCAGGCGAGGAATCGCAGATGGCTAGATACCAGTTTTTTACCGTTCCGGCATCCAACCGGCAGCAGTACACCTTTGTCGACATGGCCTCCCCCACCTTTCTGATTGAGAAAGCGGCGCTGCTGGCGCAGGGGTTCGAGGTGGAAGAGGATTTTATCGATGCGCACAGCCGGGAAGAGGCGGTGGAGAAGTACAGATCCAACTTCCTCTACGTGGCCGATGAGGTTGGCAAGTCAGACAGCAGCTACGCCGCGGCGAGCGCCCTGATGGAGATGGGCAAGCAGCTGTTTGAGCGCAAGACGAACGGCTGACGGGAAAAAACAGAAGGTGGCCATCGCGGCTCATTGCCCGATGGCCATCAGACAGGCTCAGAAGCGGGCCAGTTGCTGGAGCATGGCGATCAGCTCCTCTTCGCTGCTGGGCTCACAGGCCAGCTCCAGTCTCGGTGCCGCGCCCCCCATCAGCATGTAAACTTGCGTGCTGCAGTGGTCATAGTGATACCACTTACCGTCGATACAGACGTCGGTATAGCATCTCGGGTCCCTTTCAAGTTCCATATTCACATCCTTTTGTTACATACCACCAACATCACTCCTGACCGTAAAATAACCCGCCCGCGGCAGGCTTGATGCAGATCAAGAGAAGAGGCGGACTGAGGCCGATATCTGCCGGATCCTGGCCTTGAGCCCCCTACTGCAAACATCCACTACTCAAATGACGATGGCCGCCCCGCCTCCCGCGCGCCGCAAGAGGATGGCAATGCCATCAACAAAAACGGCGCCCGAAGGCGCCGTTTTTCATTCCCGTCTTTTTGTTTCCACCGACGGGGCGAACAAGCCGGAGGCTTATTCGTCTTCCAGATAGGCGTAGCCTTGCAGACCCAGCTCCAGCTCGTCGAGCAGGGCCTTGCGGGTCGCATCGTCCAGCGCCGGGTGGGAGACGATGCGCTGGTAGTTCTCGCGAATGACGGACGGGTCGATGTTGACGTAACGCAGCAGCTGGTCGACGGTGTCGCCGCGCACCACGTTGCGAATGTCCATCTTGCCTTCCTCGTCGAGCCACACTTCCGCGCAGTGGGTGTCACCGAACAGGTTGTGCAGATCCCCCAGGATCTCCTGGTAGGCACCGACCAGGAAGAAGCCGACGTGGCACACTTCGTTCTCGGCGTACTCCGGCATTGGCAGGGTGCTCTCGACCCCCAGGCCGTCGACATAGTGTTCGACCTGACCATCGGAGTCACAGGTGATGTCCATCAGGATGCCACGGCGGGTGAGCGGACGCTCGAGCCCCGTCAGCGGCATCACCGGGAACACCTGACCTATGCCCCAGGCATCCGGCAGGGACTGGAACAGGGAGAAGTTGGCGAAGCACTTGTCGGCCAGTTTCTCGGAGAGCTCGTCGGCCAGCGCGCGGTGGTTGCGGTTGACCGGGTTGAGCAGCTCTTTGAGCGCCAGACAGGTGTTCTGGTGCAGCATCTCGGCCCAGGCACGTTGCTCCAGGTTGAGCAGACCCATGGTGTACTGGGTGTTCACGTCGCCCAGATCCGCCACAGAGTCGTGGAAGATCTCCAGCAGGGAGGGATCTTCGCTGCGCAGGTCCAGCCAGCCTTTCCACATGTTCTGCAAAATGGTGGGGGCGTCGTCATCCGGTGCGCTGATGTCGCTCATCTCCACCCCTTCGGCACCAATCAGATTGGTGACCAGCACGGCGTGGTGGGCGGTCAGGGCACGGCCGGACTCGCTGATGATGGTCGGGTGCGGCAGGTCGAACTCGCGGCACACATCACCTATGCCCCACACCACGTTGTTGGCGTACTCGGACAGGCTGTAGTTGGCGGAGCAGTGACTCTGGGAGCGGGTGCCCTCATAGTCCACACCCAGACCACCACCCACGTCGACCACGTCGATGGGCACGCCCAAACGACGCAACTCGGAATAGAAGCGGCCGCACTCGCGGATACCGCCCTGGATGTCACGGATGTTGGCGATCTGGGAGCCCAGATGGAAGTGCAGCAGTTGCAGGCAATCCAGCTTGCCGACGCTGCGCAGACGCTCGACCAGCGCCAGGATCTGGGAGGCGGAGAGGCCGAATTTGGACATGGAGCCGCCGCTCGATTCCCACATGCCGGAGCCGGTGGAGGCAAGCTTGGCACGCACCCCTATGTTGGGCTTGATGTTGAGGCGAGCTGACTCGTCCAGCACCATTTCCAGCTCGGAGGGTTTTTCCACCACTATATAGACCTTGTGGCCCATCAGGTTGCCCAGGAGGGCGTGGCGGATATATTCGCGGTCTTTGTAACCGTTGCAGACGATCACCGAGCCTTGCTCATGGTGATGGGACAGCACGGCCAGCAGTTCCGGTTTGGAACCAGCTTCCAGGCCAAGCCGGGGCTTGTCGCTGTAGGACTGGCTGATGGTCTCGATGACACGACGCTGCTGGTTTACCTTGATCGGGTAAACGCACAGGTAGTCCCCTTCATAGCCTGACTTCTCGATGGCCTGGCCAAAGGCGTTGAACAGCGCATCGACCCGGCTCTTGAGGATGTCGGGGAAGCGCAGCAACACTGGGGTGGTCAGCCCGGACTGACGCAACTGTTCGATGGCATCAGAGATGACGATATGTGCGTCAGGGCGTGACTTGTCGGGAGCGACGGTCACATGACCGGCGTCATTGATGTTGAAAAAACCCGCACCCCAGTAGGGAACGTTGTAGACCTTCAAGGAGTCCTTGCTGGACCAGTTAGTCATGGGCTATGCCTCGCAAATGAGCGGCCGGTGGCCGCCTTCGTTACCCTCAATCACATCCAGACCATCGAGTGCAAAGCGTGGCGAGCCAAGGCTGCCTGCTGGCGTCTGGAAAGTCATCTGTCTGAGCCCGCGGCGCAGGGCCGCTTGACCTCGACCGTGACTCTCTGTCACATCCAGACCATCTCTTTGCACATCGCGGCAAGCCTGTGGCTGCCTGGTGGATTTTGGGAAGTAACGAGTCTTGATGTGGGGCTGGTGGCTTTACATCAAGCTCAACGGTATGCGGTGCTGCGCAAACAGCGCCGCGGTACTTTGATGACAGACGACATCAGCCACGCCGTCAGTTCATCATTCGGCCGCATCACGACGACAAGGGAGGTTTCAAAGAAGAAAGCGAAGACGCCAGCACGCAAGCGTGTTGATGGACGACCACGACCACAGCCCAACTCAACACCAGTGACCGCCCATGACAAGGGAAGATGATGAGCCATTGGCTCACTCGGTCAGATGGATAATGAGTGTCCGTTGTTCTCCCTGATACCGGAGCCTAACCGGTATTAAAGAAACCATACCCCAGCAGTGTCTGTCGTTTCTGCGTGCCTCGCCCTATAGGCGTATGATCTTTCAGGTTTCTGGCGGCCTCTGCCTGCTTCAGGGTTACCCTTGGATCGGCGCGGAGTGTACACACTTACCGCCAGCGGTGACAATAAAAAATAGTGTTCAAAAACTGCTTTTAATAAGGCGATCAAATCTTGCTGCCGATGAGGCTGGCACTGGGATGCCGAGGCTCGCCCGCAGGCCATTCTTGCCCCTGAAAATAGCGCGGGATTGGCCCCCTCGGGCAGAGCCCTTGTGGCGCCACGCCGCACACCGGATGGGGCTTATTTACAACGCGCTTAAAAATGCCGATTTCTCGTTATTTTATTCTGCATGGAATATCAGTAGCCACCGCTTGCTCTACCTTACACGCTTCACGCCACATCTTCGCCAAAAAATGTGACAAAAACTGCGCTGACGCAATAAGCGCCCCGGCAAGATTGGCCACAATGGCCCTTCACCACAGGTTTGAGGCTTGCCAATGGATACCCTGCTTGAGCGTTTTCTGCGTTACGTGACTTTTCATACCCGCTCCGATGCGACCAATCCCGTCTGTCCCAGCAGCGAGGGGCAGCTTATCTTCGCCCGCGCCCTGCAAGGTGAGATGCAGCAGATGGGGCTGACCCAGGTCACCCTGGACGAGCACGGCTACCTCACCGCCTGCCTGCCGGGCAACCAGCCGGATGCGCCGGCCATCGGCTTGATTGCCCACATGGACACCGCCGACTACGAGGCCGAGCAGGTGGTGCCCCAGATCATCGAGAACTATCAGGGAGGGGACATCTGTCTGGGCAAAGGGGACGAGGTGCTGGCCATTCGCCAGTATCGCTGCCTGAAAAACTACCTGGGCCAGGATCTCATCACCACGGATGGCACCACCCTGCTGGGCGCCGACGACAAGGCGGGCATCGCCGAGATCCTCAGCGCCATCGCCCACCTGCAGGCCCACCCCGAGATCCCCCGTGGCGACGTCTGGGTCGGCCTCACCCCGGACGAGGAGATAGGCCGCGGCGCCGATCTGTTCCCGCTGGACCGCTTCCCGGCCAAGTGGGCTTATACCGTCGATGGCGGTGAACTAGGCGAGCTGGAGTATGAAAACTTCAACGCCGCCAGCGCCACTGTGCGGTTTGTCGGCAACAACGTGCACCCAGGCACCGCCAAGGGCAGCATGATCAACAGCCAGACCCTGGCCGCCCGCTTCCACGCCGCCATGCCCCCCGAGCAGACCCCGGAGGCGACCGACGGCTACGAGGGCTTCTTCCACCTGGCCCAGATGAGCGGCACTGTGGAGGAGAGTACCCTGCATTACATCATCCGCGACTTCGATGACGACAGCTTCGCCGCCCGCAAGGCCCAGCTCAAGGAGCGGGTCGCCTCCTCGCAGCTGGATGCCCCCAAGGCACGCATCGAGCTCACCCTGACCGACAGCTATCGCAACATGCGCAGCCAGATAGAGCCGCACATGCACATCATCGAGCTGGCCAGGGCCGCCATGCAGGCCGCCGACGTGGTGCCCAAGATCAAGCCCATTCGCGGGGGCACAGATGGCGCCCGCCTCTCCTTCATGGGCCTGCCCTGCCCCAACATTTTCACCGGTGGTCACAACTTCCACGGCAAGCACGAGTTCATCCCGCTGCAATCCATGGAGAAAGCGGTCGCCACCCTGGTCGAGCTGGTGCGCCTTACTTCGGCTTGGCGCGGTTAATCGGGTAGCCAGCGCTACCATGACCACAAAGAGGGGAGCCGGTTAACCGGCTCCCCTCTTTGCTAGCAAGCAGTCATACCGCTGCCAGCAAGGGAGGGAACAGAACACGGCCATTCCCTGCCCCTGCCATCAAACCGTCATACCGCTGCCACATGGCGGGAACAGAAACCGCACATGCTGGGGCAAAGGTTCACCGGAGCTTTGCCCATGTTCAGCGTCGATACCCTGCTACGACAATACCTGCCCCACCTCCCGGACAAGACGCCGCTGCGCCCCCTGCTCGGCCGGGGCCTGCGCTGGCTGCTGCACGAAGAGGCCTTCCAGCACTTTGCCGGCCGCTACCCCCATCTGCGCGGACTCGATTTCGTTGAACAGGCGCTGCAGCAGCTCGATTTTGACTACCGGGTGAGCGAGACACAGCTGGAGCACATACCGACCTCTGGCCGGGTCATTATCGTCGCCAATCACCCCATAGGCTCGCTGGACGGGCTGGCGCTGCTGCGCCTGCTAGGTCGCATCCGGCCGGACGTCAAGATAGTGGCCAACCAGCTGCTGGCCCAGCTGGCGCCGCTGCGCCCCTTGCTGCTGCCGGTGGACAACCTGGGGGGCAAGACCGACCGACGCGCCATCCTGGCGATGAGTGAACATCTGGCGAGCGAAGGGGCGCTGGTCATCTTCCCCGCCGGCGAAGTGTCGCGCCTCGGCCCCAGGGGGGTGAAGGATGGCCCCTGGCAGGGGGGCTTCATCAAACTGGCCCAGCGTACCCGCACCCCGCTGGTACCCATCCACCTGGGCGGGCGCAACGGTCTGGGTTTCTATCTCGCAGCCTGGCTCAATAACGCCTGGGCGGGTCTCTTGCTGGTCAAGCAGCTGTTTCGCCAGCAGGGCGGGCGCATTGCGGTCACCATAGGGGCGCGCATTCCGCCGGCCAGCCTGGCCGGACTCCCCGCCAAGACGGCGGCGCAACTGGTGCGCAGTCACCTCTACCGGATCGGCAAGGGCAAGCGGGGCAAACTCGCGACCGAGGCCCCCATAGCCCTGCCGGAGGAGCGCCGTCAGCTCAAGCAGGCCATCGAGGCCTGCGAGGCCCTCGGCCACACCCCGGACGGCCAGGGGATCTACCTCTACCGGCGCCATGAGCTGAGCCACTCGGTGATCTTGCGCGAGCTGGGACGGCTGAGGGAAATAGCCTTTCGCGCCGTGGGAGAAGGCTCGGGCAAGCGGCGGGATCTCGACGCCTTCGACGATGACTATCACCACCTGATCCTGTGGGATCCGGCCCGGCTCGAGATCATAGGCGCCTACCGCTTCGCCCCCGTGGCCGAGCTGATGGCGAGCAAGGGAGTGGTCGGCCTCTACAGCCACACCCTGTTCGGTTTCGAGGAGAAGCTGCTGCCCCGGCTGGAGCTCGCCATCGAGCTGGGCCGCAGCTTCATCCAGCCCGCCTACTGGGGCAAGCGGGGGCTGGATTACCTCTGGTTCGGCATAGGTGCCTACCTGGCCCGCTATCCCCACTACCGCTATCTGTTCGGCCCTGTGTCGCTGTCCGGCAACCTGCCGCCGGCGGCCAAGGATCTGCTGGTGAGCTTCTACCGCCAGCACTTTGCCCCCGAGCTGGCACTAGCCCCGTCGCGCCGCCCCTACCCCGCCACAGCGCCGCTGTTTGCAGGGCAGGATTACGCCGCCGATCTGCGGGAGCTCAAGGCCCGGCTCGACAATCTGGGCTGCGCCATCCCCACCCTCTACAAGCAGTATTCCGAGCTGTGCGAGCCCGGCGGCGTGCAGTTCATGGATTTCGGCATAGACCCCGACTTCAACCACTGCATCGACGGCCTGGTGTGGGTGGACACAAGCCGCCTCAAACCCCACAAGCGGGCCCGCTATATCGGCAGCCCCCTGGGTGACCCGATCCGCACTCAAGGCGCCACACCGACCACCAGCGCCGAGCGCGGCGGAACATGCTCAACCGTGGACTGACCAACAACAAACAGGGAGGCCGCAGCCTCCCTGTTTGTTGTGCAAGCCACCGCCATCACTGTGCGGCAGGTTTGCGATCCGAGTGACCCAGATCCCGCTCGGGGGCGATGACATCGCGCACCCGCTGCTTGATCTCTTTCGCCTCGGGGAAGCCCTCGTCGGCCACCCTGTCCCACACCAGCACGCCATTGACCAGGATGCGGAACTCCCCCTTGCTGGCGGGCACCAGCGCCACCTCGCCGAGATCGCTGTCGAAGGTGGAGAGCAGCTCCTGCGCCAGCCAGGCGGCGCGCAGCATCCAGCGACAGAGGGTGCAGTAGCGGATCTCGATGCGGGGCTTGCTGATGGGGGTTAACGACTCTGTCATTGGGTGACTCCATAAAAATCGGCCAGCGGGAAATGGGGATAATGATGGCCCGCCATGCCGGCTGCAATAGCAAAAAGCAGCGCCTGGCTCACTGGCTGACCCCGTGGAAATCGGTCAACCAGTGGCGGGCTATGGTGCGCATGGTGGACTGCGGCAGATCGAACAGGCCGGGAGCCAGCGGCTGCTGCGCCAGCTGACGTACCCCCTCGATGATCTCCGCCAGCACAAGATAGACGTATTCGCCGATGACGGCGCCGTGGACGAAATTGACCGCCTCCCCCCGGTTGAGCAGGAAGATGGTGCTGCCATCGGGCCGGGTCAGCGCCAGCACATGGGGGCACACCTCCTCGCTCGGCCAGGGCAGCTGGGAGAGACAAAATGCAAACTCGTCGTCGGCCGAGGTGACCGAGGCCAGCATGGCGCCGGGGCGCAACTGCTGCAGGTCGGCCAGATCCAGCGCACCGTTGCCGGTGGAGCAGATCACCAGCTCGGCCCGGCTCAACGCCTCGGCCTTGCCCACCAGCTTGAAGCCGTGGGAGAGCGCCTCCACCTGGCGCAGCACGTCTGTCTCCACCAGCTCCAGGTGCAGGTTGCGGCACCTGAGCTCGCGGGCGATGCTGCGCCCCACCTTGCCATAGCCGAACAGGGCGGCCTGACAGACGTTGAAGGTACGGTTGAGGGTGCGGGCCAGGGACTCGGCAGAGTAGACCACGCTCAGGCCGATCTGGATATCCTCGGCCTGCTTGAGGGGGCTGCGCGCCACCGAGATGACAGGGGTGGCCAGCACCTCCTGCTCGTAGCGCTGATGGCCGTTTTCGGTCATCTCCACCACCCCGAGGAAACGGGGGCCGAAATACTCGCTCAGGGTCGCCTGGGTCTTGGCAAAGTAGCCGCCTATGTCCAGAATGATCAACCGTTCATGGGGGGCAACCAGGGGGGCTATGTGCTCTATCACCCCCTGCGGCGTGTTGGTCCACTGGCGGTTGAGCGGCAGCACCGGGTAGTGCTGCTGGGCCCAGGTCAGGGTCGGTCCGTGCACTGACTTGGGTTTGGGCAGGATGGCGCCGATCCGCCCGATTTGATCGAGAGCCTGGATAAACTGGGGGCGATCGGGAAGCAGATGGGTAACCAGCAGGATGCAGAGGCCGTCGAGGCGTCCCTGCTCGGTGAAATGGCGAAAAAACAGATGCTCAGATCCTTGACTGCGCAACTGTGGCCTCCTTAGCGCGCCGCAAACAAGCAGGCAAACAGAACCCGGCATGACCGGGTTCTGTGTGTGTCCAGATAATTGAAAATCCTTTTTATCTGAATCCACAAGGGGGCTCAATCTTTATCTGTGCAGACTATGACGAAGTCGTCAACTTTCGGGTTAATTGCCTGTTTTTTATGCTAAAAATCAGTACAAAGAGGCCTCGGGCCATACCTTCCACAGACTCAATCCGGTGCCGACTCCCGCCAGCAGGATCAGCAGGACCCAACGCTGGATCCAGGGCTTGTTGCGCAAGGCCCACTCCAGCAGCGGCAACAGCCAGACCGGCAGCAAGACCGCAAGCGGCACTTCCACGTATTGCCAGGCGAGCATCTGCATGAAGGCCAGTGCCAACCCGAGCGCGGCAGGCGCCGCCTTGACGCCGGCAAAGGCGCCAAGCAGGGCACGGAAACCGGCAAAGGCAGCCAGGGCCCCCGCCAGCTGGGCAATCAGCAAACTGCCGTCTATGCCGATCACCAGCGCCAGCCAGATGAAGCCGAGCGCAAAGCCGAGCCCCTCGCGGCTGTCACCGCGCAAATCAGCCCAGCCAACCCAGACGATGGCAGGCAGCAGCGCCAGCCAGATGCGAGGCTCACTGCTCAGCACAGAGGCGAGCCCCTGCCACCACACCAGGGCACCGAGCGCCGCGAACAGCAAGAGCGCGGCCCGCTTGTCCGCCAGTTGCGCCGCCATCGCCGGCACCAGCAGGGTCAGCGGCAGCCACTGCCATGCCTTGGCCGGCAGCCCATAGGCGCCACCCAGCAGGCAGCCCACCAGCCAGAGCGCCAGGGCGCCCCACAGATACCCCAGTCGTGGCCAGCGCCATGACAGCAAAGCGGCCCCCAAAGGAGCCGCCAGGGTTTGTAGCAGGAGTGCTGCGCCCATTACTTGCGCACGCCTTCGACGAACAGGTTGATGCTCATCTCGTCCGGAATGCCGGGCAACATGTAGCTCACGCCAAAGTCACTGCGCTTGATGGTGGTGGAGGCATTGAAGCCGCTGCGATAGCCGCCCCAGGGATCCTTGCCTTCACCGATGTGAACCAGCTCGAATGCCACCGGCTTGCTGATGCCGTGCAGGGTCAGGGTGCCTTTCAACACGCCCTTCTCCTTGGTGCCTTCATAGCCGGAGCTGACGAAGGTCATCTTGGGGTACTGCTTCACATCCAGAAAATCGGGGCTGCGCAGATGTTTGTCGCGCGGCTCGTGGTTGGAGTCCACGCTGGCGGCGTCAATTTCGAAGCTTGCCTTGGCCGCTGCCGGGTTGGCATCGTCCATGCTGAAGGTGCCGCTGAAGGTGTTGAAACGACCGACCAGCTCGGAGAAGCCGAGGTGCCCCACCTTGAACTGGACAGTGGTGTGAGCCGCATCGACATCGTAATCGGCCGCCATCAGGGGGGCCGCCATAAACAGGCAGGAGGCCAGCAGGGCCTTGGTCATTTTCATCCGTTCGTTCCTTCATATTGGGGGTTCACAACAACAACCAAGATGCTAACCTCCATATCGGAATAGATAATCAGCGATTTATTAAAATAATTATCAACTGAGAGTGAAAGATGGACCAGATAGCCGCCATGCGCACCTTCATCAAGGTGGTGGAGTGTCAGAGTTTTACCAAGGCCGCCAACCAGCTCGGCATCTCGGTCGCCATGACCTCCAAGCTGATGCAGCAGCTGGAGGAGTCCCTCTCCACCCGCTTGCTGTCGCGCACCACCCGTCAGGTCAACCCCACAGAGGCCGGCCAGTTCTACTACCAGCGCTCCCAAGCCCTGCTGGCGGAGCTCGAAGAGACCCACAGCCAGCTCACCCGCAACAACCAGCAGCCCCAGGGCACCCTCAAGCTGTCGGTGCCGATGGACTTTGGCTACCTGCACCTCTCCCCCGCCCTGCCGCTGTTTCGTGAACGCTTCCCGGATCTGAAGCTGGAGATAGAGTACAGCGACCGACGGGTGGCCCTGGTGGAAGAGGGGTTCGATCTGGCGCTGCGCATCGGCAACCTGCCGGACTCCTCCCTGGTGGCCAAGCCGCTGGCCATGATGAGGCTGGAGGTGTGTGCCAGCCCCACCTACCTGGCCCGCAAGGGCGCCCCCAAGACCCCGGAGGATCTCAAGCAGCACGACTGCCTCATCTACACCCTGACCCAGCCGGACTGGGTCTTCAAGCGGGATGGAGAGCAGCTGAGCGTGCGCCCGCAGGGGCCGCTTCGCGCCAACAACGGCGTGGCCCTGACCCGGGCCGCCTGCGATCATCAGGGCATCATATTGCAGCCCACCTTCATCGTCGGCGATGCGCTGCGCTCGGGGGAGCTGGTGTCACTGCTGCCGGAGTGGGAGAAGGGGCAGGTGGGGCTCTATGCCCTCTATCCGCACCGCCGTTTCGTCTCGGCCAAGGTGCGCTGCTTTATCGAGTTCGTGCAGGAGCGCTATCTCGCTCCCCACTACTGGGATCGGGAGGTCTAACCGGTGGCATTGGTTCGATGATGGAAGCGGCCTCGCCTCCCATGGCGGGAAGCGAGGCTGATGTTCAGGAGTGGGTCTCGGGGGACGCTGTATGGTCGGCGGGCAGCGGCAGCTCGGCCACCAGCAGTTGATCGGTCTGCACCAGTTGCCAGCGCGGCAGGCGGCGGCGCAAGGTGGCGAGCTGCTCCTCGCTCAAGGCATAGGGCAGAGCGATGTGCAGGCAGTGGCAATCGAGCATGCCGGCCAGCTGCAACATCAGGATGAGATTGGCCTCATCCGTCTTGTGCTTGTTGATGCGCTTGCCCAGCTCCTGGCGAAAGTGGGTCTCGGGATCCTGGGTCATCGCCTGCCAGCCATAACCGAACAGCGGCATGAAGGCGCTGACGATGCCAAGGGCGGTGAGCGGCCGCTTGGGCGGGTGGTAGAGGGCGTTGAGATCCAGCAGTATGGGCGTTAGATGCAGCTCACGACTGCCGGATAAAATGTTATTACTCATTGGATAACCCTGTTGATTCCACTAGACTGCGCCGCATATTTGACCTGACATGCCAACGAGGTGCTGATGCTAAGCGATATCGAGATCTCCCGCCAGTCCCCCCGCCTTCCCATCCATGCGCTGGCCGAGCGCTTGTGCATACCGGCTCGGCTACTCAGCCCTCACGGTCACTACAAGGGCAAGCTCAGCCTGGATCTGCTCAGGCTACCCGCTGGCAAGGCAGGCAAGCTGGTGCTGGTAAGCGCCATCACACCGACGCCCCTCGGCGAGGGCAAGACGGTCACCACCCTGGGTCTCTCCATGGGGCTCAATCACATAGGCCAGCCCAGCATGGCCACCATACGCCAGCCGAGCCTGGGCCCGGTATTCGGGGTCAAGGGGGGCGCGGCCGGTGGCGGCCATGCCCAGGTGGTGCCGATGGAGGAGATGAACCTGCACCTGACCGGGGATTTTCACGCCCTCACCGCCGCCCACAATCTGGCGGCCGCCGCGCTGGATGCCCGCCTGTTCCACGAGACCCGGCTCGGCGCCGAGTTCACCGCCAGGACGGGGCTGGCACGGCTCGATATCGACCCCGCCAACATCCTCTGGCCGCGTACCCTGGACATGAATGACCGCGCCCTGCGCCACCTCACGATTGGGCAGGGGGGCGCCGCCGATGGCGTTGAACGCCAGGATCGCTTCGTCATCACAGCCGCCTCCGAGCTGATGGCCATACTGGCGCTGGCGAGCGATCTGAACGACTTGCGCGAGCGCATCGGCCGCATCCAGCTGGCCCTCGATAGCCAGGGCCAGCCCATCACAGCCGAGCAGCTGGAAGTCGCGGGCGCCATGACGGTGCTGCTCAAAGACGCGCTGCAGCCGACCCTGATGCAGACCACGGAGCAGACCCCGGTACTGGTGCACGCAGGCCCGTTTGCCAACATAGCCCACGGCAACTCCTCGGTGATCGCCGATCGCATGGCGCTGCAACTGACCGACTATGTGGTGACAGAGGCGGGTTTTGGCTCCGATATGGGGCTGGAGAAGTTCTTCAACATCAAGCACCGCCAGTCCGGCATAGCGCCGGCCTGCGTGGTGCTGGTGGCCACGGTGCGCGGCCTCAAGGCCAACAGCGGCCTGCTCGATATCCGTCCCGGTCAGCCGCTGCCCGAGAGCCTGCTGGGGGAAGACTTGCCCACCCTCGAGAAAGGCTGCGCCAACCTCGCCTGGCATATCAACAATGCCCGTCGTTATGGCGTGCCCGTGGTGGTGGCGGTCAACCGCTTCCCCACCGACAGCCAGGCCGAGCTGGATCTGCTGATGCGCGAGGCGCGCCAAGCCGGCGCCTGTGGCACGGCCATCTCCAGCGCCTTCACTCAAGGGGGCGCGGGTGCCAGTGAGCTGGCCCGTGCTGTGGTCGCCGCCTGCGAGATGCCAAGCCAGATCCAGCTGCTCTATCCCGACGAGATGAGCCTGTGTGCCAAGCTCGCCACCCTGGTGGAGTGCGGCTATGGCGGGCGTGGTGTCCTGCTCTCTGACAAGGCACGCCGCCAGCTGGCGGCGCTCTCGGCCGCAGGCTGGGATCACCTGCCCATCTGCGTGGCCAAGACGCCGCTCTCCATCAGCCATGACCCCGCCCTCAAGGGAGTACCGACCGATTTCGAGGTGCCCATCGACGAGGTGAAGCTGTGCGCCGGTGCCGGCTTCGTCTATGCGCTGGCGGGCCCCATCATGACAATGCCGGGGCTCGGCAGCCTGCCGGCCTATCGCCATATCGACATCGATGATAACGGCGAGATCGTCGGACTGAGCTGATGGTTGATGGTTGATAGTTAGTGGCAGTGGCAGCAGTTGCAGGCCAAGCCACCGCCTCGACAGCCAGCCATCGATTAACGCCGTATCGATATCGACGGGGACGGCAAGCTAGTCGGACTGAGCCGACAGCCTCCACGCTCAAGATCGTCGGAAACAACAAGGCCCCACCAATTGGCGGGGCCTTGTTGTTAGTAGCCATACAACTCGCCGGCCTGCCCCTAGAGGGTGAAGCGCTGGGTCATATGATGCAGCGAGGTCGCCAGCTTGCTCAGCTCGACGCAGGCCTGGGCGGTCTGCTGCGCCCCCTGGGCGTTCTCGTCCGCGGCATTGTGGATGTTGACTATGCTGCGGTTGAGCTCCTCGGTCACCGCATTCTGCTCCTCGGTCGCGGTGGCGATCAGGGTGTTCATGTCGGTGATCTGGGTGACGGCCCCATTGATGGTATCTATGCTGCTGCCCGCATCCCGCGCCAGCCCGACGCTCTCCTGCATCTGCTGACGGCTCAGCTGCATGGCGCTGCCCGCCTCGGCGGCGCGGCTCTGCAGCAGCTCTATCATCTTGCTGATCTCGGCGGTCGAGTCCTGAGTCCGCTGGGCCAGGGAGCGCACCTCATCCGCCACCACGGCGAAACCGCGTCCCTGCTCGCCGGCACGGGCGGCCTCGATGGCGGCGTTGAGCGCCAGCAGATTGGTCTGACCGGCGATGTCGCGGATCACATCCAGCACCATGCTGATGTTGGCGCTGTCGGTCTCCAGCTGCTGCACCACGGCGCCCGCCTGTTCAATCTTGACCGACACATCTTCGATGCTGCTGATGGCGCTGCGCACCACCTGGTTGCCCTGGGACGAGGTGCGGGAGGCATCCTTGGCGGCACTCATGGCATCCGTGGTATTGCGGGCCACTTCATTGACCGTGGACTGCATCTCGTTCATGGCAGTGGCCACCTGGGAGACCTCGCTCTGCTGGCGGGCCATGCCGGTGGCGGACTGTTCGGAGATGGCACTCACCTCCTCCACGGCGCTGCTGAGCTGGCTCACCGAGCCGGCAATTTCACTCACCAGATCCGCGAGCGCGCCCTGCATGCGATCGATGGCGGCGCCGAGCTGACCCAGCTCGTCACGCTTGAAGCGACTGCCGCGGATCCACTCCTGCAGTTCACCCTTGCCAAGATCACCGCTCGCGATGCGCTGCGCCTGACGGGCCAGCATCACCAGGGGATCGCGGATCTGGCGGGTCAGCACGGTGGAGAGCACGGCCGCCAACCCCAGTCCCAGCAGCAGGGAAATGATGATGCTCAGCTTGGCGCTGTCAAACGCCCCCACTACCTGGGCGCGGGAGTTGGCGGCATAGCCGTGATTGATGCGAATGAGCTCGGCCACCGACTTGGACAGGGTGGTGTACAGCGTGACCCCCTCCGCCATGAAGATGCGCTGGGCCTCCGCCATCTGGCCGTTGTCCTGCATCTGTTTGATGCGCTGGTGCAGGGCGACGTACTTGCTCCAGTCCGCCTTGACGATGTCGAAGGCACGTCGCTCTTCCAGATCCTCCGCCCAGATGGTGGCATCGTGGGCCGCTACCTGGCGATCTGCTTCGCGCAGGCTCTGCTCGCTGGCATCGCGGTAATGGGCTTTCTGCTGGGGGTCGTCCGCCACTAGGAACACATCCAGCTCATAGCGGCGCAGGGCATTGATGGTCTCACCCAGGGTGCTGGTGCGAACGACGGCAGGCAGGATGCTGTCGGTGAAGCCGGTAGCGGCCCGGTTCATGTTGCCAAACTGCAGCAGCGAGAAGCCGCCGATAAAGGCCATCATCAGGCCGAGCACAGCAAAGCCTGCGGTGAGTTTCTTACCTATGGTCATGGTGTTCATGGCATGTCCTGCAATGGGTGAGCGAGTGGTATTCGTCTGTGCTGTGCCTTCCCGGCACGGATCAGGATACCTGCCATCCATAGCAGTTCATCGAGCCGCCTACATCCTGATGACAGGGATGAGGCGAGTTCCAGGGGTAGCCGTGGCCTGTCCCCTGAAGCGCCCTTGCCCTGAAAGGGCAATGGCCAGGGCAGCGTTAGACCGGCATGGTGAGCTGTATCGGCCCATTCGCGCATGGCTTTAGCACTTTTCTGACGAAAGTGTCGGGCACAGCAAAAGGGGATAGAAGACAACAGGGGCATGTCGATGCGACATGCCCCTGTCTGCTAGCCTTTCAGGCCGCCCAGAAACTCGGCACGGGTGTCGGGCTGGGTCTTGAACACGCCACCGAGAGAGGTGGTGGTGGTATAGGAGGTGGAGTCCATCACGCCGCGCGCCTTCACGCAGAAGTGGGTCGCCTTGATGCTGATGGCCACATCCTTGGTGCCGAGCAGGCTCTGCAACGCCAGCAGGATCTGCTGGGTGAGCCGCTCCTGCACCTGGGGACGACGGGCGAAGAACTGCACTATGCGGTTGATTTTCGACAGCCCGATCACCTTGCCACGGGGGATGTAGGCCACGTGGGCCAGCCCGTCGATAGTGACGAAGTGGTGTTCACAGGTGCTGGTGAGACTGATGTCCCGCACCATGATCATCTCGTCCACCTTCATCTTGTTCTCGATTACGGTCACCTTGGGGAAGGTACTGTAATCGAGGCCGGAGAAGATCTCGTTCACGTACATCTTGGCGATGCGGTGCGGCGTCTCCGCCAGGCTGTCATCGGTCAGATCCAGCCCCAGCGTCTCCATGATGGCGCGCATGTGGCCTTCGATCTTCTCCCTTTTCTGCTGACCATCCAGTGCATTGGCCACCAGAGGTGTCTCGAGGCCCTCGGCCTCGAGGGCTGCCCTGACCAACAGGGCTTCCTGGCTTAAGCTCGTCATCTTGTTCCTCTCCCACGCTCAGGGACTGTGATGGCCGCCTTGTCTGTGACGGCGCTTTGTTGTGGCGCAATAGTAAACGGCGATTATTGCCATAATTCAAGCTAACTCAAGTCCGTCTCCTGACTTTATGCCAATCCGTCGACTTTTACCCCTTGATGGCCCCCCCATACGGGGAGGATTGCAACAAACAATCCCTCTTCCGCCACCCCTGTGCCTGGCAGCCTGGTGTCGGCTCCTGATAAGCCTGCCCATCCACCCTGATTTTTGGGATAATCCGCCCTCAACCACACCAAAGAGGTAATGACGATGGGATTTGATACCAGCGGACTACTCCCCCTGAGCTATGCCCTGCAAGGGATGCTGGACCAACTCGCCTGCTGCTGCGACACCGAGCAAGTGCCCCTGCCCCAGGCCCTCGGCCGGGTGCTCGCGGCAGATATCGCCTCCCCCTTGTCAGTGCCTCCGTTCGACAACGCCGCCATGGACGGTTACGCCGTGCGGCTGGCCGATCTCGCTGCCGGCACCCCGCTCATCATGGCGGGCAAGGCCTTCGCCGGTCAGCCCTATCAGGGAGAGTGGCCCGCCGGTCACTGCGTGCGGATCATGACGGGCGCGCCCGTGCCAAAGGGCACGGATGCTGTGGTGATGCAGGAGGAAACCCAGGCCGACGGTGACAAGATCACTTTTCTGGTGCCGCCCGCCTTGGGCCAGAATATCCGCCGTCGCGGCGAGGATATCCGCGAGGGCGCCAGCGTGCTCTGCGCCGGTACCCGGCTCACCCCCCGTGAACTGCCGCTGCTGGCCTCCTTGGGCATAGCCACCGTCAGCGTGCGCCGCCCGCTGCGAGTGGCCATCTTCAGCACAGGCGATGAACTCAAGCCCGTCGGCACCCCGCTCGCCCATGGCGACATCTATGACTCCAACCGCTACGGGGTCAAGGCCATGCTGGCGCGCATGGGCTGTGAGTGCCTCGACCTTGGCATCATACCGGACGATCCCGCGCAGCTGCGCGCCGCCTTCCTGCAGGCCGACCGCGAGGCCGATGCCCTGATCACCACGGGGGGCGTCTCGGTCGGTGAGGCAGACTTCACCAAGCAATTGCTCGAGGAACTCGGCGAGATCGGCTTCTGGAAGCTGGCCATCAAGCCGGGCAAGCCATTCGCCTTCGGCCGCCTGCCCAACGCCTGGTTCTTCGGTCTGCCGGGCAACCCGGTTTCCGCCATGGTCACCTTCGATCAGCTGGTGCAACCTGCGCTGGCCAAGCTGGCCGGGCAGCAGTTCGAGCGCCCGCTGCAACTGCAGGCCGTCGCCAGTGAGCCTCTGAAAAAAGCGCCGGGTCGGCTCGACTTCCAGCGTGGCATCCTGAGCCAGGGGCCAGACGGCCTCGAGGTGCGCAGCACAGGCTCCCAGGATTCCGCCGTGTTCAGCTCACTGTCGCGGGCCAACTGCTACATAGTGCTTGAACGTGAGCGGGGCAAGGTGGCGGCGGGTGAAGCCGTCACCGTCGAACCGTTCGGGGGCTTGCTGCTGTGAGCGACATTCTCTCGGACGCCGAGCTCCTTCGCTACAACCGCCAGATCATCCTCAAATCCTTCGACTTCGAGGGGCAGGAGGCGCTCAAGCAGGCCAGCGTGCTGGTGATAGGTGCAGGGGGCCTGGGCTGCGCCGCCAGCCAGTATCTGGCGGTGGCCGGGGTCGGCCAGCTCACCCTGGTGGATTTTGACAAGGTGGAGCTATCCAATCTGCAACGCCAGGTACTGCACACAGATGAGCGCATCGGCCACTACAAGGTGGACTCCGCCGCCCAGTCCCTGCGCGCGCTCAACCCCTGGCTCAAGGTGGAGACTCACGCCTCTGTTGCCGACGAGGCGCTGCTCGATGCCCTGCTACCCAGCCATCAGCTGGTGCTCGACTGTACCGACAACCTGACCATCCGCAATCTGCTCAACCAATACGCGCGCAAGCACAGGGTACCGCTGGTCAGCGGCGCCGCCATCCGGCTGGAGGGGCAGCTGTGCAGCTTCACCTGGCAGGAGGGTGAGCCCTGCTACGCCTGCCTCAGCGCCCTGTTTGGCGAGCAGGCTCTTACCTGCGTCGAGGCGGGTGTGCTCGCCCCCGTGGTAGGGCTGGTGGGCAGCCTGCAGGCGCTGGAGGCGATAAAATTGCTGGCGGGCACGGGGCGCAGCTACAGCGGCCGCCTCTTGATGATCGATGGCCTCACAGGCACCTTCCGCGAGATGAAGCTGCCCAAACGCCCCGACTGCCCTGTCTGTTCGCCCCCTTAAATGATCCTCGTCACCAATAACTCGCAGCCAATAAAAAAGCCGACCCCACAGGGTCGGCTTTTTGCATCGTGCATACGACGGGTAATCAGCCTGCGCAGTAAACGCGAGCCTCACGCGGGGTATAAACACCGAAGGTAACCGCACCCAACAAGCCATTGAGGAAGGTGTGCTGCGCTTCGACACGAACCACTTTATCGGCACCATTACAAACGGCGGCCGCATCTATGGTTTTGCTCTGACCCAGACCGGAAATGAAGAAATGATGGGTCACTTCCTTCGTGGGTTTCACTGCATTACCGGAATGCACTGTGAACCCCTGCTGCGCACAACCAGCCATCATCATTGCAACGGCCGCAGTCAATACCATTTTTTTCATTTTATTATCCCTGACAACTTTATTATTTCCGGCTATGCCGGAGCCACACAAAGAAACATTATCTTTTATTATCAATGGCATAAATAAATAACATTCCAAGATGCGCGCACATTACCAAAATCTTGAGATGGCAACAAGGCTTTGTATGAGACTTTATATCACGTGGCAGAAAATCAAAGATTGCAATAAACCCGAGCAGTTCTCGGGGTATAAAGTCCCAGCGTCAATGCCGCCATCGCACCATCCAGTGGCGTCTGCTGCACTTCCACCCGTACCACTTTTGCCGGGTCGCCATGACAGGCCAAAGAGGCGTTGACCGTTTCACTCTGACCAATGCCTGCCAGTACAAAATCATGGCTAACTTCCCGGGTCGGTTGCCCCGGGTTGCCCGCATGCACGAAGAAGGTCTGCTGGGCGCAACCCGATAGCAGCAAGGCGCACCATGCCATCCATACTACATGTTTCATCTGTTTGATCCTGACGATAACGGCATCTTGATCGAGGCGGAGTACTTAGAAAATGCCCTTGGCCTTGACCTTCTTCATGTTGGCAACCTGGCTCGAGAGATCCTCGATCAGGGGTTCTGCCTCACCCACCGTCGTAACCTGACGGCCAGGTGCGCTGGCCAGGCGCTGGATCAGTCGATGCTGCTCGCGAATGAGCCTGGATTGCTCTTCAAGCTGACGGGAGAGCTGCTGGATACTACTCTTGAGCGGCGCCAGATCCTGCTCAACCGCCGCTGACGGCAGTTTGCCCGCGATCGCCTCGGCCAGCTGATCATGGTCGAGAGGGGCCGGCAACCCCTGCCTCAACTCATCCCACAACTCGGTAGGCTGCTGCTCGCCCAAGCGGCTCACAATCTCATCCACCAGATTGTCCTGAGCGGGGGTGGAAGATTGCTGACCAAGGCGATGGACGATCTCATCTACCAACGAGGCGTTATCTCCCGGTCCCAACTGGGGAAGCAACCGTGCCACTATCTGATCGATCATGACGTCGGCGGCGGGTGGTGCAGCCGAGCTCCCCTCTCCCAAGTTGAAACCACAACTGGCAAAGGCGTGACGCAATGTGGTCAGGCTCACCTGTTCCGGCCCCAGTGCATTGGCAATAGCCTTGCACAGATTGGGCGCCAGCACATACATGAACATGCCGGAAAGGTAGATATCCTTATGAAAACGGCTCTTGGAGAAGTCAAACTCCTCTGCGCCATCCTGGATTTTGCGGGCCCGTTGATACCAGTTTTGCAACACCCCGACAGCATAGCGATCAGACTCCAGCGCACCCGGATCCATGTAGATGGAGAAGGTCATGCGCTTGAGTTGACTACTCATCGCCAACCTCGGCCATCACGGCAGCCTCGCGATAGACTTCGTCTTCTTCCGTGGTGTAGAGGCAAATCTCGCGAGCCAGCGCAGATTGAGCATCATCCAGCAGCTCGACTCTGTCTCCCAGGGTCGGATAGGCCGCCTTGATCGCCTCATAAATCAGGGAAGCACCGCCCCCGACCAGATAGACCCGGTTCGGGTTCTTGGCAAACTTCTTCGCCTCATGAGCAACCTGGGTACCCAGCTCGTCGATCTTGTTCTGCATCTTCTCGAGGATCTTGGGGATCTGGCTCTCGTCATTGACCACATCACGCACGAAGCTCATGTCGTGGCGGCGTTTGATGAACTCGTTGGCCACCAGATAGCTGGAGTCACTGTCTGCCGCAGCCAGCGCTTTGCGGGTGGCATCGGTCACCATGGAGACACCGATCTCGTTGTTGCCATACACATCGGAAACGTCATCAAACTGACCGACTATGATGCCCATATCCAGTGTGGTGCCACCACAGTCGATCACCAGCGTCTTGGTGAACTCATTGCAACCTGAGCCGATCAGACGGGAGAGCGCCGCAGGCAGGCTCTCCGGCATGACTTCCACGCTGACGATATTGAACAGCTCTCCTTTGTTGAGGGAGATGGCGCGCATCAGGTTGCGACGCTTCTTCTCGATTTTTTCTTCGTTGCGCTGGCAATCGTCCGGGTTGTAGAACTCGGTAATGGGCAATGTCACGGTAATCGCCACATCACAGGGGATGACACCGGTCTGTAGCAAGGCGTGGTGAACGGACAACAGATTGAGATCGTCGTACTGGTATTCCACATGGGTGGTTGCCAATGACTTGTCCGACGTAGCGTCGTAGGTGTACTTGGTATTGCCTATCTCGTAGTTGTAGATCTTCTTGTCCTTACGCAATGCGGCGCTCTTCCAATCCTTGCGAAAGGAGTTGGGAGAGATGATGGTCTTGAGCACCTTGTTCTCAATCCAGCTCACCTTGACATTGGTTGAACCATCATCGATGGCCATTTTAATTACTTCAGACATGAGGAAATACCTGTTAGTAGAGCAAAATGGGTCCGATTGCCTTGCCTTATGCCATTGGCAAGGCAATCGGACCAACACATACACGGGTTAAAGGGCGACAAGTTTAATGAGTTTCTAAAATCCGGTGAAGCAAATGATTAAACCCCGAGGGATCTTCTGCCGGCCAGGCGTGGTGGCCGTTGGGGGTGTGGATGGTGGCGTTGGGCAGGGAGGCGAACTGCTCCACCCGCTTGGCGAGCGGCAGATAGTCGTGGCTGGTGGAGATGATGGCCACCGGCTGCCAGATGGCGCCGAGCCGGGCGCGCACCGACCAGCCGGGCAAGGCGTCGAGCAGCGCCCGATAGGTCTTCTTTTTGTTGCTACGCACGAAGCGCAGCCGGAAGGTGTGGCGCACCTGGGCGAGATCCGGGCCGGGGAAGAGCTCGCGCCCCAGCCACCAGGCAAGCGGACGCATGCCGAACCAGCGCAGCCACTTGAGGCGCTGGGCGTAACGCTCCTGCTCCTTCGGCGTCTCCAGCAGAAACTCGCTAACACCGTTGACCAGCACCAGACCTCGTACCTTGTGAGGAAGTTGCAGGGCCAGCTCCAGTGCCACCATGGCCCCCAGAGAGAGACCCACGACCCAGGCGGGCTCTGGTTGCTCGTCGAGCCAGCGCACCACGTCGGCAGCCAGAGTGACCACGTCGAACGGTCCCTCCTGCATGCTCTGACCATGGCCGCGCAGGTCGAGCGCCACCACCCGATAGTGTTCGGAGAAGCGCTCTATCTGTGCCTGCCAGTCGAGACTGGATGAGCCCAGCCCGTGCAGCAGCAACAGCAAGGGGCCCTCCCCCGCACTGCGCAGGGCAAGACCGTTGGATTTCATCACCTGATTGCGACGCATCAGCTCATTGCCTCTCGACTCATCGCCTGAACCATGCCTTGTTTATCCCGATAGTCATCCGCCAGCGTGCGGCCATCCCCAGCACCCACCGGGCATGCCGCACCATAATGTACCAGAACGACGCCGACTCAGCCTTCGCTGACCAGACTGACCGCCTTGATATAGGCGTATATCTGCTGCTCCGGCACCAGCGCCAGCCGGGTGGCGGAACGGCTGGTGATCCGAGCCAGCAGTATCTGCTCCCCCAGCGCCAACTGCAACAGAGTCTGGCCGGGGCGCACCTCGCGTACCGCCAGCAAGCGAGTGACGAGGCAGTTGGAGAGGCTGGAGTGCTCTATGGGGGCGGTGGCGATCACCACGTCCCGCCCCGCCACCTTGATCTGCAAGGGGCCGCGCTCGTCCGGCACATGATTCATGGTGACCCGCAGGCGCTGCTCGCCGAGCTGCAGGGTCGCCATCTGCTCGTCGTCATCGTAGTGGGCCAGGGTGGCATCCAGCATCACACCGGCATCGTCGCGACTGGCGAGCGAGAGATCGGTGCGGGCGAAGATCTCGCTCGGCCGCCCCTGCGCCTCCACCCAGCCACCCTCCAGCAACACCAGCTGATCACACAAGAGGCTCACCTCCTCCATGGCGTGGCTGACGAAGATCATGGGGATGCCGCTCTCCTGCTGCAACCCCTTGAGCACGTGGGCCTGATGGATGCGGCTACGCCGATCCAGCGCCGAAAAGGGTTCATCCAGCAGCAGCAGATCAGGCTCCGCCAGCAGGGCCCGCCCCAGTGCCACCCGCTGGCGCTGGCCGCCGGAGAGACCATGAGCCGGCTGCGCCAGCAACTCGGCAAAGCCGAGTCGCGCCGCCAGCGCCTCTGGCTGCCAGCGCCCTCGCCCCTTGCGGGCCGCCAGCTGCAGATTGCCCAGCACGCTCAGATGGGGGAAGAGCCGCGAATCCTGAAACACCAGTCCGATGCGACGCGCTTCGGGCAGCAGATCGGCCAGTTCACGCCCTCGCCACCACAGGCGATCGCCGCTCTGGCGATCCAGCCCGGCCATGATGCGCAACAGTGTGCTCTTGCCGCAGCCGGAGGGGCCGAACAGGCCGAGAATACCCCCCGGCTCGAGGGTCAGTTCACAGTCGAGGGTAAAGGCGCCAAACTCGCGCCTGGCATTAAGTTGCAAGGACTGGCGGTGCAGGGCGTGGCCCTGCGGAATATTGGCTGGCGGGTTCATCCGAACAGCCTCCGTTGCCGGCGCTGCAATACGCCATAGACCAGCACCAGCATCACCAGCGAGAAGCCCATCAGGCCGCCCGCCAGAATATGGGCGTTTTGGTAATCCATCGCCTCCACATGATCAAACAGGGCAATGGAGAGCACCTGGGTCTCCCCCGGGATGTTGCCGCCGATCATCAGCACAACGCCAAACTCCCCCAGGGTGTGGGCAAAGCCGAGCGCCGCCGCCATCACGAAGCTGGGCAGCGTCATCGGCAAAATGATGTGAAAGAAGCGCTCCAGCGGCCCGAGCCCCAGGGTGGCAGCGGCTTCCAGCTCCTTGTTGCCCATGTTGACGAAGGCGGAGGTGAGCGGCTGCACCACGAAGGGGAGCGAGTAGAGGATGGAGGCCAGCAGCAGACCGAGAAAGCTGAAGGCAAGCGGTGCACCGAAGGTGTCACGCCACCAGGCACCTAGGCCGTATGAGGGTGAGAAGGCGAGCAGCAGATAGAAACCGAGTACCGTGGGGGGCAGCACCAGAGGCAGGGCCACCAGCGCCTCCACCAAGGGCCGCAGCTTGTTCTGGCTGCGGGACAGCCACCAGGCCAGCGGCGGCGACAGCAGCAATAGGATGCCGGTAGTGCTGGCCGCCAGCTTCAGGGTGAGCCAGATGGCCTGCAGATCCCCTTCACTCATCGAACTCACTCCCAACGCCAAGTTCAGCACCAGACACCGCGAATGAGCAGATCCCCCGATAGACCTGATCCTGAGTCAGGCAGGTCATCGCCAGCAGATCCCTTTTATTCATCGCCAAGCTCCCGGTTGGGATCAGCCAACGACATGGTGTGCATCCTCATGACAAAGCGTGATCGACCCCAAGGCCGACCACTCATGGTTGCGCATCAGGCTCATGCCCTTATTGGGGCAGGGCATAGCCTGCAGCCTTGATCTGCGCCTGACCCGGTCCCTTGAGCCAGGCGACCAGCGCCTCGACGGCGGCGCCCTTCTTCAGCACCAGCCCCTGCTGTTCGATGGCCGGATACAGCGTGTTCGGCACAGCCCAGGCTTCGCCTGTTTTGCCCGCCTCCACCAGGTTGGCCCAGGCGACGAAGCCCAGCTCGGCGTTGCCGCTATCGACGAACTGCCAGGTCTGGCCTATGTTGGCGCCGGTCAGCAGACGGTACTGTTTGGGATCGATCTTGAGGCTCTCCAGGGTCGCCATGGCGGCGGCACCATAGGGAGCGGTACGGGCATTGGCGATGGCGAGGTTGCCTTTCCAGCTGCGCAGGCTCGCCTCGTCGGGGGCCGGACCGCCCTTCTTCCACAAGCCCAGCTGGCCGATGGCATAGGTGAAACGATCGCTGCCCTTGCCCTCTTTCTCCAGCTTCTCGGGGGTGGCCACATCGGCGGAGAGGAAGAGGTCGAACGGCGCGCCGTGACTGATCTGGGTGTAGAGCACACCGGTGGCGGCAGAGCTGATGATGACGCTGTGGCCGGTCTTGGCGGTGAACTCCTTGCCGATGCGCTCTATGGTGCCCTTGAAGTTGGCGGCCACGGCCACCTTCACCTCGTCGGCTTGTACGGCAATGGGGTTCAGCGCAGCGGCACAGACACCTGCAATGACAACAGATAACAACGGTTTCATTCCCTTCCTCCTGATGTGGGCCTGGTCTCACCAGGCCCGAAAACAGGGGCAAGGTTCCCGTTGAACCTGAGCCCCTACGATGAACAGGTCAAATCTTCCAGCGGGCGGCGGCAGCGCTGTCGCTCTCCTTGGCCTCGACCCAGCGTTGAATCCCCTCGGCGGTCAGCTCTTTTTTCCAGAACGGTGCCCGGGTTTTCAGAAAATCCATGATGAAGTGACAGGCATCAAACGCGGCATCGCGGTGGGCACTGCTCACCGCCACCAGCACTATCTGATCGCCGAGCAGCAACTCGCCGATGCGGTGAATGAGGGTGCACTCCTGCAGCGACCAGCGGCGGCGTGCCTCCTGCACTATGTCGGCCAGCGCCTTCTCGGTCATGCCGGGATAGTGCTCGAGGGCCAGCCCCTTCACCTCCTCCCCCTGATTGAAGTCGCGCACCTTGCCGACGAAGGTGACGATGGCGCCACTGTCGGCGCGGGTGGCGAGACGGGCATACTCATCGGCCAGTGAGAAGTCTTCCCGCTGCACCAGGATGCGATCTACGGGCGTCGTGGTTGCTTGAGACATGGCTCAGCCTCCGGTCGTTACTGAAGGGAGAGGGAAGAAGGCCACTTCGTCGCCACCGCACAGCTCAGCGGTGCGATCCACTGTCGTTATCTCGCTCATCCTCAGCCTCCGGTCACGGGGGGGAAGAAGGCCACTTCATCACCATCATTGATGGGGGTATCGAGGGGCACCAGGGTCTGGTTGACCGCCACCAGCAGCTTGCCCGCCTCCAGCGCCAGTGCCCACTTGTCACCGCGCTCACACAGGGCCGCCTGCAGTTGCTCGGCGGTAGCATAGTCGCAGGGCAGGCTCAATTCGTCACAGGCCACCAGCTCTCTTACTTGCGCAAAAAACAGTACCTTGATCATGCCTGCTCTCCTACATTCGCGCCCAGCTGAAAGTGGCCGGACTTGCCGCCCTTTTTCTCCACCAGTCGTACCTGTTCGATCACCATATCCTTTTGCACCGCCTTGCACATGTCGTAAATGGTCAGCGCCGACACCGAGGCCGCGGTCAGCGCCTCCATCTCCACCCCTGTCTTGCCGGAGAGCTTGCAGAGGGTGCGAATATGGACCCTATTGTGCGCCGGCAGAGGTTCTATCTCTACCTCCACCCGGGTAAGGGCCAGGGGGTGGCAGAGGGGGATGAGATCCGCCGTTTTCTTGGCCGCCATGATGCCGGCGATGCGGGCGGTGGCGAACACGTCCCCCTTGTGGTGCTGACCGCTCAGGATCAGCGCCAGGGTTTCCGGTGCCATGGCGACGAAAGCCTCGGCGCGGGCCTCACGTTCGGTGACCTGCTTGTCGGTCACGTCCACCATGTGGGCTTCGCCGCTTTGGTTGAGATGGGTCAGGTTCATCAGGTTCCCCTTGAAGGCTGAAAGAGTGCTGGGATCCCTGGCTCATAGCTCAGAGATGGGTCACGAAGTTGCAGGGCTGGGTGCGGGCATCGAGCTGATCCCGGATGAGCTGCTCCCAGCCCAGCTGGCAGGCGCCGGGAGAACCTGGCAGACAGCAGACCAGGGTGCGGTTGGCGAGCCCGGCCAGGGCACGGCTCTGCATGGCAGAGCCTTCGATCTCGGCAAACGAGAGCTGACGGAACAGCTCGCCAAAGCCCTTGACGGTGCGGTCGAACAAGACGCCGACCGCCTCCGGCACCCAGTTCTGATCGGTGAAACCCGTGCCGCCATTGATCAGCACCACCTGGATGTCCTCATCGGCGATCCACTGGCTGACCCGGGAGCGAACTTGATAGAGGTTGTCGGCGAGCAGAGCCCGATCGGCCAGCTGGTGACCGGCGTCGGTCACGGCCGAGACCAGATAGTCGCCCGAGCTGTCATTGGCGCTGGTACGACTGTCGGAGACCGTCAACACGGCGATCTTGAGGGGAATGAATGCGGTCATGTTCTGTCCCATGGGCAGCTCCTGATAACAAAGGGCCGTGAGCAAAGAGAAGAAGAGAGTAGCCAGGATCCTGGTGTGCAGCGCTTGATCCGGGAGGGATCCATACCTGCGCAGGCATGACCCTTACCACATGATCACTCGCTGCGACTCACGGCGGCCCGATTCTACCAAAACTCGTGCCAGAGGGGGGATTTAAAGGGCACACAAATGCCGTTTTGGCGCGGTTGGCTGCAATATGAACAGGCCGGGCAAGCCCGGCCTGGATCTGGCTGTCTTAGAAGCCCTTCACCCCTGTCATGTCAGGCAGCTGGTGAGCTATGCCCTTGTGACAGTCGATGCAAGTGCTCTCGCCACTGGCCAGACTGGTGGAGTGCATCTGGGCCCCACGCTTGCCTTGCAGGGAGAAGTCCATGTACTCGAAGTTGTGGCAGTTGCGACACTCCCTCGAATCCGTGTCCTTCATGCGCTTCCACTCCCGCTCGGCCATCTCGCGGCGGTGGCTCTCGAACTTCTCGCGGGTATCCACCTTGCCGGTCAGCATGCCCCACAGCTCCTTGGACGCCTGCACCTTGCGAATGATCTTGTAGGTCCATTCGTGGGGCACGTGGCAATCCGGGCAGCTGGCGCGCACGCCGGAACGGTTGGCGTAGTGGATGGTGTCGCGGTACTCCACGAACACGTTGTCCTTCATCTCGTGACAACCGGTACAAAACTTCTCGGTGTTGGAGGCTTCCATGGCGGTGTTGAAACCGCCCCAGAAGATGACCCCGCCAAAGAAGCCCATCATCAGCAACACCCAGAGGGCGGCCTTGGAGGGAGACTTGAAGGTGGTCCACAGTCGTTGCACAAAACCAGGTAATTTCATCTATGGGTTCCTCAGTTCAGCGCTTCAACCGGTTTAAACGTATTTTCCACCAGCGGCTTGGCATCCGTTTGTGGCACGTGGCACTGCAGGCAGAAGTAGCGACGGGGCGAGACCTCCCCTAAGGTCATGCCGTCACGGGTCTCGAAGTGAGTCGGGCTAATCTTGGGGGCCTTCATCTTGCTGGCATTCTTGAAGCTGTGACAGGCCAGGCACTTGTTGACCTTGTTGTCCACTTCATAGTTGCGGGTGTCGTGGGGGATCAGCGGTGGCTGATGCATGTACTGGCGATCGTAGAGGTCGCCATCCTTGCGAAAGTTCTTCATGGGGGCGGCTTCGGCCTCGGTCCCGAGATCCGTGGTGCCCCGTTCAGACTTGATGCCACCGGTCTCCGTCGTGATTTCGGGATTCTGTGCTGCCATCAAGGACCCCGCCACCAGGCAGGCCAGCATTGCTCCAATCAGCTTTTTCATTATCTGTTCTCCGACGTTTTATCAGCCTTGACGGCAAAACCTACAGTGATTTCAAAAACTTGCTCCGCGCAGACATCAATGCAACGGCCGCAGTTGGTACACTCTTGAGCCACAATCAAGGGCCCGTGACCACGCTTGGCACCGTGAACGGGGCCGCGCAGAATGGGGCGCTCGGGGCAGACCGCATAACAATCCATGCAGTTGCTGCACCGCTCACGCCCCCTGGCAGAAATCTTGATGAACCCGACCCGGTTGACCAGGGCATAGAAGGCCCCCACAGGGCAGAGATGACCACACCAGCCCCGCTCCACCACAAACAGGTCGAACAGGAAGAGCACCGCCAGCAAGGCCCACCCAGTCCCCATGCCAAACAGCAGACCGCGCAGGGCGAGCGAGACCGGATTGACCAGCTCCCACACCAGCACGCCCGCGATGGCCGGGGCCACCAGCACCATGGCCAGCAGCCAGTAACGCGTATTGCGGTTGAACTGACCGCTGCCCTTGAGGCCAAGCCGGGCCCTGACCCAGGCGGCGGCATCCGTGATGAGGTTGACCGGACAGACCCAGGAGCAGAACACCCGCCCCCCGACCAGCCAGTACCCCAGCAGCACCAGGGCCGCCCCCAGCCAGAGGGTGGTGATGGGCCAATGGCCCGCCGCCACCGACTGCAGCAGGGTGAGGGGATCCGTGAGCGGGACCGTCTCCAGCAAGAGTGAGCTGGAGAGGTTGCCCTTGAGGATCCAGACGCCCGCCAGCGGCCCCAGCAGAAACAGCCCCAGCACGCAGCACTGGGTCAGTCGCCGCAGCAGCAGGAAGCGATGTGACCGCCACCAGCCGAGCCGCGCACGAGCCTCGGCCCCCGGATAACGACTCATAGCCCCTCCGGTTTGCGGGTAGGCAGGCTGAGCCGCTCACCGATGAGCGACTTGCCCGCCTTGCGCTTCTCTTCCCAGCCGAGCCGGTAGTGATGGCCCAACTCCCCCTTGGCGAGCTGACGGGGTACCACCTTGATGGCAGACTCCTCCAGCACACAGGCGTGCTCGCACTTGCCGCAGCCGGTACAGATGTCGCTGTGCACTGTGGGCAGAAACATGGCGTGCTTGCCGGTGCGCTGATTGTGCTGCAGCTCCAGAGTGATCGCCTTGTCAATCAAGGGGCAGACCCGGTAGCAGACATCGCAGCGCAGCCCCAGATAATTGAGGCAGGTCTCGTGATCGATGAGCACTGCCACCCCCATCCGAGCCTGATCGATGTCGGTCATCCCCTGATCCAGCGCCCCGCTCGGGCAGGCCACCACGCAGGGGATGTCGTCACACATCTCGCACGGCACGGCCCGCGCATCAAAATAGGGGGTGCCGGTGGTCACGGGTTCAAACAGCCGGGCAAGCTTGAGAGTGTCGTAGGGGCAGGCCTCGACGCAGAGCCCGCAGCGCACGCAGGCGCTGAGGAACTCGGCCTCGTCGAGGGCGGCTGGCGGGCGCAGCGCCTGGGCAGGCACGGCTTGCACCTGCTGGCGCGCCATGCCGCCGAGCCCCACACCAAGCAGGCCCACACCGCAGGCCCCCTTGGCCATGTCGGCCAGAAACTGGCGCCGACTACGACTCATCTCGCGCTCCCCCGCCTTATGCCTTGACGACCTTGACGGCGCACTTCTTGTAATCCGTCTCTTTGGAGAGCGGATCCGTCGCGTCCAGGGTCAGCTTGTTGACCAGCTGGCTCGCGTCGAAGAAGGGCATGAACACCAGGCCTTTGGGCGGACGGTTGCGGCCGCGGGTCTCGACCCGGGTCTTCACCTCGCCACGACGGGAGGAGACGATCACCTCTTCGCCACGACGCACGCCACGGGCCTTGGCATCTTCCGGGTGCATGAAGAGCACCGCATCCGGGAAGGCGCGATAGAGCTCGGGCACGCGACGGGTCATGGTGCCTGTGTGCCAGTGTTCCAGCACGCGGCCGGTAGAGAGCCACATGTCATACTCTTTATCCGGCGCCTCGGCGGCCGGCTCGTAGGGCAGCGCGAAGATCACCGCCTTGCCATCGGGCTTGCCGTAGAAACGCACCCCCTCGCCCGCCTTCACATAGGGGTCGAACCCTTCACGGTAGCGCCACAGGGTCTCCTTGCCATCCACCACTGGCCAGCGCAGACCGCGCGCCTCGTGATACTGATCGAAGGGGGCCAGATCGTGACCATGACCGCGGCCGAAGCTGGCGTACTCTTCGAACAGCCCCTTCTGGACGTAGAAACCGAAGTGTTCAGCCTCGTCGTTGAGCACACCCTTGCTCTGCTCTTTCGGGAACTGATCGACCTGACCGTTCTTGTAGAGCACCTCATACAGGGTCTTGCCCTTCACTTCCGGCATCTTGGCGATAAGCTCGGCCGGCCACACCTCTTCCACCGTGAAGCGCTTGGCGAACTCCATCAGCTGCCACAAGTCGGACTTGGCCCCTTCCGGCGGCTTGACCTGCTGGTGCCAGAACTGGGTGCGGCGCTCGGCGTTGCCATAGGCCCCCTCTTTCTCCACCCACATGGCGGTGGGCAGGATGAGATCCGCAGCCTGGGCGGTCACGGTCGGGTAAGGGTCGGACACCACGATGAAGTTGGCCGGGTTGCGGTAACCGGGCAGCCCCTCCTCGTTCATGTTCGGGCCGGCCTGCATGTTGTTGTTGCACATCACCCAATAGGCGTTGAGCTTGCCGTCTTTGAGCATGCGGCTCTGAAGCACGGCGTGATAACCCACCTTGTCCGGGATGGTGCCTTCCGGCAGCTTCCAGATCTTCTCGGCGATGGCGCGGTGCTTGGGCTCGGTCACCACCATGTCGGCGGGCAGACGATGAGCGAAGGTGCCCACTTCCCGGGCGGTGCCACAGGCGGACGGTTGGCCGGTCAGGGAGAAGGGACCGCTGCCCGGGGTGGAGATCTTGCCGGTCAGCAGGTGAATGTTGTAGCAGAGGTTGTTGGCCCAGACGCCACGAGTGTGCTGGTTGAAACCCATGGTCCAGTAAGAGACCACCTTCTTGCTCGGATCGGCATAGAGCTGCGCCAGTTTTTCCAGCTTGTCCTTGGAGACGCCGGAGAGCTTGGAAACCGAATCCACGTCGTAATCTGCCACGAATTTCGCGAAGTCATCGAAGCTCATGGGGGTGGAGTCGCCGCTGTCCGGGTTCTTCGCCTGCTGCTGCAGCGGGTTGGTCGGACGCAGGCCGTAGCCGATGTCGGTGACGCCCAGGCGGAACTGGGTGTGCTTGTTGACGAACTCCCAGTTCACCTTGTCGTTCTGGATGATGTAGTTGGCGACGTAGTTCAGGATCGCCAAGTCAGTCTGCGGCGTGAACACCATGCCGTTGTCGGCGAGCTCGAAGCTGCGATGCTCGAAGGTGGAGAGCACATGCACCTGCACGTCCGGATTGGAGAGGCGGCGATCGGACATCCGTGACCAGAGGATGGGGTGCATCTCGGCCATGTTGGAGCCCCACAACACGAAGGCATCGGCCTGCTCTATGTCGTCGTAGCAGCCCATGGGTTCATCCATGCCGAAGGTGCGCATGAAACCGACCACGGCCGAGGCCATGCAGTGACGGGCGTTGGGATCTAGGTTGTTGGAGCGGAAACCGGCCTTCATCAACTTGGAGGCGGCGTAGCCTTCCCACACTGTCCACTGGCCGGAGCCGAACATGCCGACGGCGGTCGGGCCCTTCTCTTTGAGGGTGGCCTTGAACTTCTCGGCCATGATGTCGAACGCCTGATCCCAGCTGATGGGGGCGAAGTCACCGTTTTTGTCGAACTTGCCGTTGGTCATGCGCAGCATCGGCTGGGTCAGCCGGTCCTGGCCGTACATGATCTTCGACAGGAAGTAACCCTTGATGCAGTTGAGGCCACGGTTGACCGGGGCATCGGGATCGCCTTGGGTCGCAACGACGCGGCCACCCTGAGAGCCCACCAGCACGGAGCAACCGGTACCGCAGAAACGGCACGGCGCCTTGTCCCAGGTGATGGCGGTCTTGTCGGTACTGGTGATCAGGTTCGCCGCCAGGGTGGGGGCACTGACACCGGCCACGGCGGCGGCTGCCGCCACCGCATTGGCCTTCATAAAGTCGCGTCGACTCAGCTTCATGGCATATCCTCACATTGCTTAATCACATCAATGACAGCCATAGTGACGAGCCGCGCTGGCTCAGCTTCATGGCGCTTTATTGCTTTTATCGGGCATCGCGAACCTCGCGGCCCCGCCCTCACGGCGTTTCTATTCCTTGCATTCGACATCGAGCTCATCGAACTGATGGTAGATCAGGGCGGCGGACAACACGCCCGGCATGGCATTTATCGCATCTATGGCATCCATGATGGGGCGCTGGCTTGGCCCTTCCAGGGTCACCACCAGCTTGCCGATCTCACTGACGGCGTGGACCTCGGCCCCCTCAAGGGATGCTATCTGTTCTGCGAGCTGGTGACGCAGGGAGGGCTGGGTCAGCACCACCAGGCTCGATACATGGAACTCTTGGTTCATTGTGGCTCCTGCTTCACACACATCCTGACTCATGTTGGATCCTCGGATTTGGGTGCGCCGACCCGGATGCTGCCCACCGGACAGTCCATCACGCAGGCGCCACAGCCGGTACACGAGGCGGCATCTATGCTGGGGGTCGGTACCCGGCCCAGCACGGGAGAAAAGCGGATCGCGCGGGTTTCGCAGCTATCCTGGCAACGCTGGCAGAAGACCTGGGTACTGGCCAGACAGCTGGCTTCAATATGGGCTATGTATCGCCAGGGCGCCTCCGTCATGGGACGAAATACCGGCGCCTTGCAGGCCGTGACACAATCACCGCAGAAGGTGCACTCGCCACGCAGGAAATCCACCGCAGGATAACCACCGTCACCCTTGATAAGGATCTGCTCCGGGCAGGCCGCCAGGCAATCGCCACAGCGGGTGCAATCGGCCACGAACTCGGGCCAGGAGACTGACCAGGGCAACTGAACCTGAGGGTCGCTCGATGTCAGGCGACCTCGAAACAGACCACGACGCGACAGGTTGACCCCATCCGGCATATCGACTCCTTTCTGGTGGTTGATAGCGCACGAGCGAGTCCCATGACAGGCATTTTCAATACCTATTATAAGAGTGGGTGTATATTGCGGCCCTGACAAGGTCAGGGATATACCACTAGGGAGATAAACAGGGGGGATTCTTGCGCTGGATCAAACCCTTGGCGTCAAGAGAGAGAAGGGGGGCCGGTGAAAATACCCCCATTTGAGGATTGCTTATTAATCGATGGCTATTTTTTCAAGCCCACCTGAGGGTTAGCCGCCGATGGAGGCCAGATGCGGGGTCATGCCGGCATTGCCCTCGTGCAAGCGGTGAGATGCAGCCTTGCCGGTGAGGGCGGCACGAATGCGCTGTTGCAGTGCATCCTGCTGGTTGTCTGCCGCCAGCAGGTCACGCAGCTCCACCCCGTTATCACCGAACAGACACAGGTGCAGCTTGCCCACGGAGGAAACCCGCAGCCGGTTGCAACCGGCACAGAAATCCTTGCTGTAGGGCATGATGAGCCCCACGCCCCCCATTGACTCAGGATGCATGAACACCTGGGCCGGACCATCGTCCGCACCACGCAACTGCTGGACCCAGCCACTCTCGAGCAGCCGCTGCTTGATGAGGTCACCGCTGGCGTGATGGTTCTGAAACAGGGTATCCATCTCGCCGGTCTGCATCAGCTCGATGAAACGCAGCTCGATGGGCTTGTGCCTGATCCAGGCCAGAAACACATCCAGTTGATGGTCATTGAGCCCCTTGAGCAGCACCGCATTGATCTTCACCGATTTGAAGCCGGCGGCCAGCGCCGCTTCGATCCCGTCCATCACCTCCGCCAGTTTGTTCTCACCGGTGATCTGGTGAAACTGACGGGGATCCAGACTGTCGACGCTGACGTTGAGGGCGGTGAGGCCCGCATCGAACCACTCCTGGGCGCGCTCTTTCAAGCGGTAGCCATTGGTGGTCATGGCCACCTTCTCTATGCCAGGGGTATTGGCCACCGTCTCTATGATGGCGGTGAAGTCCCGGCGCAGGGAGGGCTCGCCTCCGGTCAGGCGCACCTTGCGGGTGCCCATGGCGGCGAAGCCCGAGACAATGCGGCGGATCTCGTCCAGCGAGAGAAACGACTTGCGCCCCTCTTTGTTCCCGTCCGGAGGACGATAGCCGTCGGGCAAACAGTAGGTACAACGAAAATTGCACACATCGGTAACCGACAGGCGCAAATAATAAAAACGACGGGAAAAACCATCTTGCAGTGGCGACATAAACACCTTTCCAAATACGGGAGGCCAGGGCATTTCTTTCCTGACCCTTACAGCTCGAACATCGGCTGACGGCGGTTTTCCCTTATCGCAAGGACTTAGGCAAAACAGCTCGGAGTTCATCTAGTTTTTCGATGCTAGCACAAGTTGGAGTACACTCCCATGCTACTTTGTGGGGTTATTGTCTGATGCGAAGGAAGACGATCAGCATGGGAAAGTGGTTCAAAGTGCATTCGGTCAGCAGCGCCATCGGGCGCTCCATGGTGCTCATTCTGTTCATGGCGAGCCTGATCGCCGTGGTGGCCATGGTGACCCTGTTCTACTCGGTGCCCGATGCCAAGGCGATCAACCTCTCGGGTTCGCTGCGAATGCAGGCCTACCGCATGGCCTACGAGATAGAGCAGGGCCAACCCGTGCTGGGACGACTCGATCAGTTTGAACAGACGCTGCATGCGGCCGAGTTGCAGGAGACCCAGCGCTGGATCACCCCTGCCTCCCTGCGCCGCACCTATGGCGAGGTGTTGCTGCAATGGCAGGTGATGCGCGAGCACATCGAGAATGCCACCCCCAGACGCTACACAGACAACACTGAGCAGTTTGTGGCGGCCATCGACGACTTCGTCAACCAGATGCAGTACCACGTGGAGTTCAAGGTGCGCATGCTGGCGCTGGCGGAGGGGCTGGGACTGCTCTCCATCATCACCATCGCCTGGTTTACCGTGCGGTTTACCCGCCAGCAGGTGGTGGCACCACTCAACCAGCTGGTCTATTGTGCCCGCCAGATCCAGCGCCAGGAGTTCGATCTCACCCTGCCCCCCCATTGCGAGAACGAGCTGGGGGAGTTGTCGGGTGCCTTCGTCACCATGGCCGACGAGCTGGGCAAGCTTTATCGGGAGCTGGAGAGCAAGGTGGAAGAGAAGACCGCCAAGCTGCAGCAGGCCAACGACACCCTCTCCTTCCTCTACAGCACAGCCCAGAAGCTGCATGCGGCGCCGCTGAGCCGGCGCACCCTGCTCAAGCTGCTGGAGCGGGCCGCGGCCCATCAGCACATAGACCACATACGGCTGACCCGCTTCGAACACAACGCCATGCCGGACTACATCACGGGGCGCAAGGGCTGGCCCGGCGATCTCGACTCAGTGGTGAGCTTTCATCTGCAGATGGATGAGCAGGAGTACGGCCGGCTTGACGTGATCAGCAGCCACCCCATAGACGAGCGGCTGATGAAGAACTTCTCCATGCTGCTGGCCCAGGTGCTGCACAAGGATCAGACCCTGCTGCAACATCAGCGGCTGTTGCTGATGGAAGAGAGAGCCGTCATCGCCCGCGAGCTGCACGACTCGCTGGCCCAGGCGCTCTCCTATCTCAAGATCCAGTCCACCCTGCTCAAACGCGCCTTCGCCAAGGGGGAATCCGCCAAGACAGAGGCCGCCATGCAACAGATCGACGAGGGGCTCAGCAGCGCCTATACCCAGTTGCGCGAGCTGCTCGGCACCTTCCGCCTCAGCATAGGTGACGCCAATCTGGGGGAAGCCATCAAGGTGATGCTGGAACAGCTCAAGCCACAGACCCAGGCCGAGATCGGGCTCCATTACGGTCTGGCCGATACGGATCTGGAGGCGGGCCAGCATATCCATATCCTGCAGCTGATCCGTGAGGCAGTGCTCAACGCCATCAAACATGCCAACGCGCAAGTGATTGATGTTAGCTGTGAGACCCTCGCCAATGGTAACATTCAGGTTCAGATTTCAGATGACGGTGTTGGAATAGGGATCGCAAGCTCGGCGGTCAATCACTATGGCCTTAGCATCATGAATGAGCGTGCCAGCAAGTTACATGGTCTGCTGACCATCAGCGAGCAGCCGCCCAGAGGCACCTGCGTACATCTGACCTTTCCCACCAGCCTAACAAGAGATGCCTGATGGACGAGATGAAATATAGTGTTCTGGTCGTGGATGACCATCCCCTCATGCGCAAAGGGATTGTGCAATTGCTGGCCCTGGAAGAGAACATAGAGGTGGTCGGTGAAGCGTCCAACGGCACCGACGCCGTCGCCATGGCCAAAGAGTCCGAACCGGATCTGATCCTGCTCGACCTCAACATGAAAGGCCTCTCAGGTCTGGATACCCTCAAGGCGCTGCGCACCGAAGAGGTCACCTCCCGGGTGGTGATCCTGACCGTCTCGGATGCCCGCCAGGATGTGGTCGCCCTGCTCAAGGCCGGCGCCGATGGTTATCTGCTCAAGGATACCGAGCCAGAGATGCTGCTCGCCCAGCTGGCGGACGTGATGACCGGCAAGCAGATCCTGAGCGAGCCGCTGCGCCCCTACCTCGAGAACATCTACGAGCTGGATCATCTGCAGCAGAAGCTGGAGAGCCTGACCCGTCGCGAGATGCAGATCCTGCGCGAGATTGCCAAGGGCCTCTCCAACAAACAGGTCGCCTCCGTGCTCCATATTTCCGAGGGCACGGTCAAGGTACACGTGAAGAGTCTGCTGAAGAAACTCGAGGCCCAGAGCCGCGTCGAAGCGGCCGTCATGTACCTGGAGCAGCGTAACTAACGCGCTGGCAGAGGTGGATGAACGCATTCAACAGAGCACTTTGTTGCGCTCTATGCACATGCCTTGATCAGCTTGAGAGGAAAAACCAAAGCCCCGCATCGTCGGGGCTTTCCTTATCTACGCAAAACCCGGCCGATCCCCTTTGCCCCCACAACAAGCGAGATGCGCGACCACACACTCCCGCTTGTGTGGAAGCGGAATTCACCCGCCGATTCACCGCATCCGTCACTGCGGCGCACTTCTATCTTCTCGCTTCTCGAACCGGGCTCCCCTGCCTGCTCGCACCTTGTACTCAGGCCAGCGACGCGGCTTGCACGCCGCCGCAACGGCCATGCGCATTTTGCACTTGGCTCTTTGCAAGATGCGATGCGCTTCAATTCAGGACGCAAAGAGAGCGGGGGGCGAGTACTCAGGATCCGGCCGTATTCAGCTGACTACGGGCTCACCTTGGAAAAAAAGATAAAAATATAAATATCTGATTATTAATAAATTTCAGACTCAATTTGGAGACTAACCCCCCCATTCCGGGGCCTTTTTCATCCTCTGGCACAGTCGCTGCATTGTCCTATTCAGCAACTACTCAATGGAGGACGGAACATGAAACTTCAACCCTTGGCATTGTTCCCCTTGCCTTCCCACATACTGCCTGGTGGCAAGCTTCCGCTGCGTTTGTTTGAACCGCGCCACCTGCAGATGCTCAAAGAGTCATTCATCAATGACCAGGGTTTCGGCATAGTGATGGAAGAGGCGACCACCACGGGCAAGTCCGGGCGCATACTGCCGGTCGGCACCCGGGTGAAGGTGACCGATTTCTACACCCTGAATGACGGCCTGCTCGGCGTCACTGTGCTCGGCATGGAACGTTTCTGCATCCATGAGATGGAAACGGACGAGATGGGATTGCGCCGGGCCAAGGTCGAAGCGCTGCCCAACTGGCCGAGCGCCCATTCAGACTTCAGTGACAAACCGCTGGTCACCCGGCTGCGGGAAGTGTTCGAGCAGTATCCGGAGCTCGATGAGCTCTACCCGGACAAACAGTTTGACGATGCAGCCTGGCTCTGCCAACGCTGGCTCGAAATTCTGCCCATGCCCATCTACGAAAAACAGATGTTGATTGCCAAACAAAATAGCGAAGCGGCCCGTCAATTCTTGCGCCGACTGATCGCACAGTGAGTCAAAGAGAACATTGCAAAATGCGAATATTCCCACAATGAAAATAAGAATTTCGCATTTTGCAAACGGCGGTGATCGATAAAAAGCAATAACAGAGCCGCAAGCCGCATAAACAGGTTCTGAAAAGTTGGCACGACTTTTTCATATAGAATCGTACAACCCGATTTATCCCGTGCTCTCTTCAGTATTTGCTGAAGAATTGGTCAACCACCCAGGTTGACCATTTTTTTACCTGCGATCCGGCAACACTGGGCTGATATGGCGCTGCAGGCACTCTCTCAGTCGCATCAGGCTGATGGGCTTGGCCAGAAAATCATCCATTCCCTGGGCCAGACAACGGGCCCTGTCTTCGGCCATGGCATTGGCCGTCAAGGCCACTATGGGCACCTTGCAGCCCAGTTCTCGCAAGCGGCGAGTCGCCTCCAGCCCATCCATCTGCGGCATCCGCATGTCCATCAGGATGAGATCCGGCTGCTGCTCCGCCACCTGGGCCAGCGCCTCCAGGCCATTGGCCGCGAGCCGCACCCGGCTCACCAGTTTTTGCAGCATGAGGGACACCACCAGCTGGTTGACCGGGCTGTCTTCCACCACCAGCACATCCAGATCCTGAATGGGCAATTGATCCGGCTCGGGCCGGCTGCTGCACTCACACGGCAGCGCCATGCCGGGCAGCTCGAACCAGAAGCAGCTGCCCTGGCCGGGCGCGCTCTGCAGGCGGATCTCCCCGCCCATCAGCTCCACCAGCCGTTTGCTGATGGCCAGCCCCAGTCCGGTCCCGGAGAAACGGCGGGTCGCCGAGCTGTCGACTTGGGAGAAGGGCTCGAACAGGAGCGCCTGATCCTCGGCCGAGATGCCGATCCCGGTATCGGTCACCGACACCCGCAGCCGTTGCTCGTGCCAGTCCAGTTGCAGCAAGACGCTGCCCTGGCTGGTGAACTTCACCGCGTTGCCGAGCAGGTTGCTGATCACCTGTGACAGCCGCACAGGATCCCCCTGCAACTGGGGCGGAACCGCCTCATCCACCCGCCAGCGCAGGGCTATGCCCTTGCTCCTGGCGCGCTCTTGCAGCGGTTCGATCAGAGATTGGCACAGCTGGGTGGGGAGCAGGGTCTCGCAGTGAAATTCCAGGGTATGAGATTCGATTTTCGAGAAATCGAGCACATCGTCGATGATGGTCTGCAGCAGACGGGCCGAGTGGGTGGCATGTCCGAGCAGGGTCTGCTGCTGAGGCTCGAGCTGGGCATGTTGCAACAGATCCAGCATGCCCAGCACCGCATTCATGGGGGAGCGGATCTCGTGGGTCATCATGGCCAGGAACTGCGACTTGGCACGGTTGGCCGCCTCGGCCTCATCCCGTGCCCGGGCCAGCTCCTGCTCGCGGCGGATCTGGTTGCCCACATCCCGCGCCGTGCCCCGATAGCCGATGAAGACACCGGCGGCGTCAAAGCAGGGCTCGGCGTTGATCTCCATCCAGCAGGGGCCCCTGGCCAGGCTGACCTGGGCCCGCACCGCCCGCACCGGCAGATGCAGCTCGATGAGACGACGGTACTTGCCCCACTCGGGATCCCGCCGATCATAGACGTAATCGTAGAGGCTCTGACCGGGTGGATGCGCTTTCACATCCCCCTGATAGCCGGGCGCCGACACATAGCTGAGCCTGTGTTCCGTGTCCGTCTCCCAGAACCAGTCGGAGGCCATGCCGGCGAAGCTGCGAAAACGCTGCTCGCTGGTCTGCAGCGCCAGCGTCTTGAGCTCGACCTGCTCCTGCAAGCGGGCCCGATAGGCGATGTTGACCAGCGCCTGGGAGATGAGCGGACGGCAGCGTTGCATCGCCGCCTTGCTCTTGAGATCGAAGGTGCCCATCACGGCATGACGGCAGATGAGGACGCCGGAGAAACCGGGGGCGCGCAACCCCGTCATCATGACGCTGGCCCAGCCGGCCACATCGGCCAGTGGCGCCAGCTCGGGCAACTGGGTCGGGTCATAGATGACCAGGGTCTCCCCCTCGATGGCGCGAGAGAAGAGCGGGGTCAGCTGCCAGCGGCGCCCCACCTCGCCATCCTGGGTACTGAGGTGGGTGATGCCACCACCAGCTTCCCAGGCCACCACATCCGCATGTTCGAAACCGATGAAGGGCTTGAGCGCCTGGATGAGGCTGTCCAGCACCTGCTCCAGGGTCTGGGCATCGGCCAGCGTCGCGACCCCGCACAGCAGGGTCTGCGACTCCTGGCGGTACTTGGCCTCGCGTTCCCGACAACGCACCAGCTCCACCAGCGTGGTCTGCAGCTTGTCACCCAGGGCTTCCAATTCCGTATTACCTATCATCTTGTTTCCAGCGCCATATATCAGCTGTCGAGGAAGATCACGCTCGATACCATCAGGTTGCCGTGTGCCAGCTCACCGTGGGGCAGACGCCCCTGCTCACCGAAAGTGAACGGGGTAATGAAGGGGATCTCCCCCAGCCGGGTGTGAAATTGATCGACGAATTGGCATAAGCTATCACCAAGAGCCAAGCGACAACCAGCACAAAAGATCACTAGGGCCCCGAACGGCTGCATCTCGGCGGTCATGCCGTACTCGGGTTCGATGCGGGTCGCATTCAGACTGCGCTGCAGCAAGCCTTCCTGACTGCTGTACATCAACAGCAGCCGCTCGCCGAGCCGGGTATCGGTGAAGAGGCGCAATCCGCCACCTTCTGTCACCGCCTCGGGATGAGATAGCTTGTAGTAGGGCATGTCGTCCAGGGTGCCCACCTGGCGGGCCAGCGGCGAGAGGGTGGTATCCCGCAGTATGGGCCCCACAGGCCAGGCAGTGGTTCGTCCGGTCCAGCGAGCGTAGACCTCGGCGGCGGGCTCATGATCTATGGTGAGGATCTCGCGCCCCGCCAGGGCGGTAATGGTGCCGCGGTGCTCGGTCGGGACATAGCCAGAATGAAACTGGAACGCCAGCTGGCAATCGGGATAGAGCACCGCCAGCACCACGCCCTCGCGGGCACAGCCCTCATCCCAGCACAGCTGCCAATCGCCGCTGACACTGTTGTCGGCCGCCGAGCCTCCCACGACAGGGACGGTCGTTCCCAGCTCGGCTTCGATGCTGGCCAGCATCGCCTCCTCCTGACCCGGGCTGGCGTGCAACAGTATGAGCTGAGGCAGCTCGCCGGGACGCCCGCCATCGGCGATGGCGGCGCGCAACAGCTGGCGAATATCCACCTCATCCCCCGCCTGCCCCGCCACCCCATAGGCTCCCTTGTCATCGTAGAGGGCGGCCACCGCCAGCCCTATCCCCTGACGGGCGTGGTGGCCAACCTGGGTCATGACGCCGCCGCAGGAGCTGCACCCTATCAACCGGGTCGTCGGAAACTGCTGCTTGAGGTGATTGCGCAGTTCCTCGGCATCATGAGCTTGGGTAAAATAGACCAATAACAGCGAAGGGGAATGGGGCGATTGAGCGAGCAGCCGCTTACTGACCTGCCGGGCAGCCAGCAGGGAGGTCTCTTCAAGAGAGTGAGCCGTCAGAAAGTTCAACACCATCTCCTAGTTGTTCATGATGCTGGGGGTAAGCAAAAATCATACCTTTATCAAACAATTATCTGATTTCATCGGCTAGAATGGCCCTCAATTGAGCCCAACCACAGGACGGCTGCATGTGGCAGAAAAACATCAATGACTTTGACCGGGTCGTCGCCATCGGTGGCGGCCACGGCATGGGCCGCGTGCTCTCTTCACTCTCGTTTCTCGGCCAGCGGCTGACCGGCATAGTCGCCACAACGGACGATGGCGGATCCACTGGACGCCTGCGCAAGAGCCAGGAGTGTATCGCCTGGGGAGATCTGCGCAACTGCCTCAATCAGCTGGTGACGGATCCAAGTATCGGCAGTCTGTTGTTTGAATATCGCTTCGCCGGCCGCGGTGAGCTGGCGGGTCACAACCTCGGCAACCTGATGCTGCTGGCGCTCGACAACCTCTGCGTACGCCCTCTTGATGCTATCAAGCTCATCAGTGACATGCTGAAAATAGAGTCACAATTGTTACCCATGTCAGAATTTCCCACCGACCTGTGCGCCCACACCGTCTGTGGCAAGCAGATCCTGGGAGAGGTCTCCATCGATCAGCTCGATACGCCACCGCTCTCCCTGAGTCTGAGCCCGGAAGTACCAGCGACTCGCGAGGCGGTGCAGGCGCTGGCTCAGGCCGACATGATTATACTCGGGCCCGGCAGCTTCCTCACCTCCATCATGCCGCCCCTGCTGCTGGCCGAGGTGGCGCAAGCCATCAATGAGAGCGATGCCATGCTGGTGTTCATCTGCAATCTGGTAGCCGAGAATGGCCCCGCCAGTCAGCTGAGTCTGATCAACCAATGGCGCTGGCTGGAGTCACGGGTCGGTACGGGTCGTGTCGATGCCATTCTGGCGCCCACAGGGGAGTATCCGGCCGAGTTGGCCAGTCGCCTGATCCAGGCCGAGCTGGGTGAAGCCGAGCTCCCCCATCGCCACGACAGACTGAAACTCAAGCTGGCGCTGGATCGGGTGATCCAGCAACTGGTCAATCAACGCTGATGGCAGCTACGCGCAGCGGTGAACCGGCTGGTTCCCCGCTGTGCAGCAAGCTCAGTGGTAGTTGGCAAGGTGAGAGAGCACCTGGGGCAGGGATTGCTCCAGCTGGGTCAGCAGCCGGGCGACGTCATCGGCATCTTCATGCTTGCAGGCCAGCTCCAATGCCACCACCTGCTGGTAGCTGAGCTGGGCGCCGTAGCTGCCGCAGGAGGATTTCATGCTGTGGGCAAGCCGCGCCAGCGCAGGCCAGTCCCGCCGTTCATAGAGCGGTCGCAGCTGGGCGAGCTGCTCCCCCACTTCCTCGATAAACACCGAGATCACCACCGGCATCATCTCCTGGCCTATGTCTTCCGCCAGCTGTCGCAGCACCTTCTGATCCAACCATTCCATCCCTCAGTCCTCATTTGGCGGTATTCAAACAGAACATACTATAGATGCCCGGCGCGACAGCGTCATCCCTCACCCACCTTCTGCTTGTCGACCGGCGAACGGCCGCAAAACGAAAAGTGTGATCCGGTTCTAGTAATGTGGCGATAGGCAGGTCGGATTGAAACATAAATGTTGCCAACAAATTAACATTTAAATAACAATGGAGGCCGTGAGAATGATGCGACTCAGCAACACCTCTCTCATCCCTTTTGCCTGTATGGCTGCTGCGAAGAACCAGGGTAGGATTCTACCCTGGTATTTTTTTATATTTAAATCAGATGATTACCGATCCTGACTGCCGCATACGCGCTCACCTAGCCGAAACAGGCTGAACTCGCCGGGCGCCATCCTGACCCAATCTTCATTGCCGGTCAGCGGACGGGTCGCGATCAGGGTCACCACGTCATCCGGGGTCGTCTCACTCTGGAAATCGATGGCCACATCTTCATCCAGCAGCCTGGCCTCGCCAAATGGCGCCCGCCGGGTAAGCCAGTGCAGGTTGTTGCTGCAATAGGTCATCACAAATTCCCCATCCGACAGCAGCATGTTGAATACCCCGAGTCCGCGCAACTCGTCGCACAGGGTGGCCAGATGGCGAAACATGGCAGGGAAGTTGGCGGGACGCTTGGGATATTTCTGCTCCAGCCGGTTGAGCAGCCAGCAAAATGCGTGCTCGCTGTCGGTGTCCCCCACCGGGCGGTGCCGCCCGGTGGCGAGTCGCTTGTAACCGGTCAGCTGGCCATTGTGGGCGAAGGTCCAGTAGCGGCCCCACAGTTCACGGGTGAACGGATGGGTATTTTCCAGCGACACGCAGCCGCGGTTCGCCTGCCGGATATGACTGACCACGGCGCGGCTCTTGATGGGCAACGCCTGTACCAGCTTGGCTATCGGTGACTGGGCACTGGGCTCGGGATCCTTGAAGGTGCGAAACCCCCTCCCCTCATAGAAGGTGATCCCCCAACCATCCTTGTGTGGCCCCGTCTTGCCGCCGCGCAGCATCAGACCGGTAAAGCTGAAGCAGATGTCGGTCGGCACATTGGCACTCATGCCGAGCAGTTCGCACATAAGCAGCGGACTCCTTAATTACTGGGCCATCTTTTTCAATCAGCGGGACCAGCCTGATGCGAAGCACCCCTGCCGATCCCGCCGCTTATCGGACAGGCACAACCGGGACATGGCCTGGCGAGGCTCGCACATCCCGGCTGAACATGCAGCCTTACTTGGCCATCTCTTTTTCGACCAGCTGGATCAGGATATGGATCACCTTGATGTGCACTTCCTGAATGCGGTCGGCATAGCCAAAGTGCGGCACCCGGATTTCGACGTCGGCCAGACCCGCCATCTTGCCACCATCCTTGCCGGTCAGCGCGATCACCTTCATGCCTTTGGCATGGGCGGCTTCGATGGCCTTGAGGATGTTGCCTGAGTTGCCGCTGGTGGAAATACCGAGCAGCACGTCACCACGACGGCCGACCGCTTCCACATAACGGGAGAACACATAGTCGTAGCCAAAGTCGTTGGAGACGCAGGAGAGGTGGCTGGGATCCGAGATGGCGATGCCGGCATAACCGGGACGGTTCTCGCGATAGCGGCCGGTCAGCTCTTCGGCAAAATGCATGGCATCGCAGTGGGAGCCCCCGTTGCCACAGGAGAGCACCTTGCCTTCCTGCTTGAAGGAGTCGGCGAGCAGCCTAGCGGCGGCTTCAATGTTTTTCAGATTCTGCTCATCTGCCAGGAACGCCTGGAGCACGCCGGCAGCTTCGGTCAATTCATTGCGGATCAGTTCTTGGTACATGATGTCTCTTCCAAAATATGGGCGATGTCATTGTCGCACAAGCCAATCCCGGAGTCGCCCCCCCGCCCGTCAAGATGCCGCCTGCAGGACGTTATGCCGATCACAGAGCCAAGGTAACAAGCTTGTAAACAGCTTGATAAGTTTGTGCGTATGAATTACAACAGGGGCCATATCCAACAGGTCAGACCTCTGGATCAGCTAACCCACTTCTCACCCAACTTCGGCAACTCATGCAAGGAGCGAAAAATGACGACGACCCTCACTCTGCTCGGGGTGATCCTGGTGATCGGCGCCATGGCTTATCGCCGGGCGTCTCTGTTCACATCCACGCTTGCCACGGCCGCCGCCCTGGTCGCCGGCACATTCTATGGCCATGTCCCCCTGCTGGTGTGGGCACTGTTCGCCGTGATTGCCATCCCCCTCAATCTGGTGGATTTTCGCCGCAATCAGCTGACCAAGCCGCTGTTCAAGCTCTACAAGTCCATCATGCCGGAGATGTCCCGCACCGAGAAGGAAGCCATCGAAGCGGGCACCACCTGGTGGGAAGCCGATCTGTTTGCCGGCAACCCGAACTGGAAGAAGCTGCACGCCATCCCTGTCAGCGTGCTGTCAGCCGAAGAGCAAGCCTTCATGGACGGTCCGGTTGAAGAAGTGTGCCGCATGGTCAACGACTGGGAAGTGACCCACGAGCGGGCCGATCTCTCCCCCGAGGTGTGGCAATACCTGAAGGACAACAAGTTCTTCGCCATGATCATCAAGAAGAAATACGGTGGTCTGGAATTCTCCGCCTATGCCCAGTCCTGCGTACTGCAAAAACTGTGTGGCGCCAGCGCCGTGCTGGCTTCCACCGTGGGCGTGCCCAACTCGCTCGGCCCGGGTGAGCTGCTGCAGCACTACGGCACCGATGAGCAGAAAGACCACTACCTGCCCCGTCTGGCAATCGGCAAGGAGATCCCCTGCTTCGCGCTGACCAGCCCGGAAGCGGGTTCAGACGCAGGCTCCATCCCCGATTTCGGTATCATCTGCAAGGGTGAATGGGAAGGGGAAGAGGTGCTCGGAATGCGGCTGACCTGGAACAAGCGCTACATCACGCTCGCACCCATCGCCACCGTACTGGGCCTGGCCTTCAAGCTGCGCGACCCGGATCACCTGCTGGGTGAAGACGAGGAGCTGGGGATCACCTGTGCACTGATCCCGACCCACATCAAGGGGGTCGAGATCGGTCGCCGCCACTTCCCGCTCAACGTGCCGTTCCAGAATGGCCCGACCCGTGGCGACAATGTGTTCGTGCCGCTCGATTTCATCATAGGTGGCCCGGCCATGGCCGGTCAGGGCTGGCGCATGCTGGTCGAATGCCTCTCGGTTGGCCGCGGCATCACGCTGCCCTCCAACAGCACGGGCGGCGTCAAGATGCTGGCCCTGGCGACCGGCGCCTACAGCCGCATCCGTCGCCAGTTCAAGCTGCCCATCGGCAAGATGGAAGGCATTGAAGAGCCGCTGGCCCGTCTCGGTGGCAACGCCTACATCATGGGCGCCGCCGCCAACCTGACGGTGACCGGCATCGACCTGGGGGAAAAACCCTCGGTCATCTCCGCCATCGTCAAATACCACCTCACCGACCGGGCCCAGAAGTGCATCATAGATGCCATGGACATCCACGGCGGCAAGGCCATCTGCATGGGCCCCAACAACTATCTGGCCCGTGGCTATCAGGGTGCGCCCATCGCCGTCACGGTAGAGGGTGCCAACATCCTGACCCGCAGCATGATCATCTACGGTCAGGGCGCCATTCGCTGCCACCCTTATGTGTTGCCGGAGATGCTGGCCGCCAGCCACCCTGACAAGGATCAGGCGCTGAAGGATTTTGACAAGGCGATGTTCAGTCACGTCGGTTTTGCCATCAGCAATCTGGTGCGCAGCTTCTGGCTGGGCCTGACCGGTGCCCGCCTTGCGCCCGCACCGTTCAAGGATCAGACCAAGGGCTACTACCAGCAACTCTCCCGCCTCTCTGCCAACCTGGCCTTCCTGTCAGACATGGCGATGGGCACCCTGGGCGGCGAGCTCAAGCGCAAGGAGCGGGTCTCCGCCCGCCTGGGCGATGTGCTGAGTCAGCTCTATCTGGCTTCGAGTGCCCTCAAGCGTTATCAGGATGAGGGTCGTCAGCAGGCGGATCTGCCGCTGCTGCACTGGGCGCTACAGGATGCCATGTTCAAGGCGCAAGAGGCGATCGACGAGCTGCTGCGCAACTTCCCGAACCGCTGGATTGGCTTGGCCCTGCGCGTCATAGTGCTGCCCCTTGGCCGTGACATGAAGCGCCCGAGCGACAAGCTGGACAGCCAGGTTGCCCGTCTGCTGCAGACGCCGAGCGAGACCCGCAGCCGTCTGGCCATGGGCCAGTATCTGACCCGCGAAGAGGGCAACCCCTTCGGTCTGCTGGAACAGGCTCTCGATGACGTGCTCTCTGCCGAACCGCTGTTTGAGAAAGTATGCAAGGCTGACGGTATCAAGCGTCCGTTTATGCAGCTGAACAAGGTGGCGGATGCAGGTCTGGCACTGGGAGTGCTCAACCAGACCGAGGCTGACTTGCTGCGCCGTGCCGAAGAGAGCCGCCTGAGCACCATCAACGTCGATGATTTTGACCCCATCGATCTGGTTGCCAACAAGGCCCTGTTCGAGCCATCGGCCTATCACAGAGCAGCCTGACCCACAGGAAAATAGTCAAACGCCTCCCATGTGGAGGCGTTTTTTATGGGCCTGGATCACGATGACAACAAAGAGATTTCACAGATCAAATTTTATTTCCCAATAAGTTTCCTATCCTTAGTGAAGCAGTTAATGTAAGCACAGGATCCCAAACAGGATTGCATGATGGATGACCAAATCCTGATTATTGACGATGACGATCTGCCCCTTCTCGATAACCAGCAGGCTGGATGGAAGGTGATGATTGTGGACGATGAACCCGAAGTGCATCGCATCACCAAGATCACCCTGAGCAAGTTTGAATTCGATAACAAACCCATTGAATTTTTGCATGCTTATTCAGCCGCGCAGGCCAAGGAGTTGCTCGCCAAGACCCCGGATGTAGCCTTGTTGCTGCTCGACGTCGTCATGGAAGTCGATCACGCCGGTCTCGATGTGGTCAAGTTCGTGCGCGAGGATCTGCAGAACAAGATGGTGCGCATAGTGCTGCGGACCGGACAACCGGGTCAGGCGCCGGAAGATGATGTGGTCACCAACTACGACATCAACGATTACAAGGACAAGACAGAGCTCACCTCCCAGAAGCTGCGGACCCTGCTGCGGGCCAGCCTGCGTTCATACCGCGATATTCGTACCCTGGAGAGCAATCGCCAGGGGCTGGAGAAGGTCATCGAGGCCTCCAAGGGGATCTTCGAGAAACGGGCGCTGCGCCAGTTTGTCGAAGGAGCTCAGGAGCAGCTCGGTGCCCTGCTCAATCTGGAAGAGTCCCAGATCTATGATGTAAAGCAGTTTGCCTACGAGGTGCGGGATCAGATCCTGGAGCCCCTGCTGCCTGGCCATCCGTCCGTGCGGCTGGTCGATGCCCCCCTGATCTTGCGCCAGGCCATGGCCAATCGCGCCAACGTCTATGACGGCAACCAGATGGTGCTCTACTGCCAGAATCCCCGTCATCACCTGCTGTTTCATATCGAGACGACCCGCCATCTCAGCCAGATGGACACGGGCCTGCTGAGCCTGTTTACCGAAAACATCATAGTGGCGCTGGAAAATATCCGGCTCAACGAGGTCATCGCCGACAACCAGCGCGAGATCATCTACCGCATCGGTGAGCTGGTGGAGACCCGCTCCAAAGAGTCTGGCCTGCACGTCAAGCGGGTCGCCCTCTACACAGAGCTGTTCTGCCAGTTGCTCGGCATGAGCGAAGAGCAGAGCGAGCTCATCAAGCGCGCCTCTCCCCTGCATGACATCGGCAAGGTGGGGATCCCGGATGCCATCCTCCACAAGCCGGGCAAGCTGACCCCGGAAGAGTGGGAGATCATGAAGACCCACGCCCAGCTGGGGCAGGACATGCTCTCCGGCAGCGATCTGGCGCTGTTCCAGATAGGCGCCACCATAGCCGGCAACCACCATGAGAAATGGAATGGCAGCGGCTATCCCCGCGGCCTCAAGGGCGATTCAATACCGCTCGAAGGGCGAGTGGTGGCGCTGGCCGACGTGTTCGATGCCCTGGGCTCGGATCGCTGCTACAAGAAGGCGTGGCCATTGGACAAGGTACTGGCGCTGATTGAAGAGGAGAAGGGACAGCACTTCGATCCCCAGCTGGTGGAGCTGATGCTGGCCAATCTGGACAAATTCCTCGAGATCCGCGATCAGCACAAGGATATCTACGTCGGGGATCACTGATCCTCCCTCACCCCGACTGGCCAACCGCTACACATGAAAAAGCCGCCTCAACAGGGCGGCTTTTTCATTCAAGGCAAACTCTTACTGCTCAGGCAGGTTCAAGTCCAGTTTGGCCTCGGATTTGGCCCCCTCATTCTCTGCCTTCTGCGCAGCCATCGCCTTTTGCAATGCCCGGCGTTTTTGCAGCAGGATGAACCCAACCCCGCCGAGCAGAGTCACCAGGATACCGACACCGCCCAGCAACCAGAACAGCCAGCCGCTGCTCTCTTTCTCCTCAAATTTCACCTGATCGGGTACGGCTGCCGAAGCAGCGGACGCGGCCGAAGGGGGCGGCGCCAGCACGGGGAAGATGTTGAATGACTTGACCGGCAGAGTGACCTGGATCTCGCGGCCCAGGCGGGTGGTCCCGAACAGGGTGGCGGTCACGTCATACTGGCCCACCTCCTTGATGACGGAGAGATCGACCTCCACCCTGGGCTCGGTCGCCACCGCGCTGAACGCCATGCTGGCCCCTACGGTATTGGTTGCCTTGCCCTTGATGATCACGGAGGCGGGATCCAGCTCATCGCCGTCAATCAGGAAGGAGAGCCGGGCACCGTACTCTTTCGACGGCGCCGCCAGGGTATAACCGACCGGTAGCGGGTAGATCAGCACATCCTGATAGCGGGCGCGCGAGAAGACCTGATTGCCGGTGCTGTAGAGCGCTCTGTATTTGCCGGCCGGGACATCCAGTACCGCCTTGGCGGTCATGATGCCATCACCCGGCACCTCGTCGAGCCCCTTGCCATCATCGCGATAGTGGCCGAGCACCTCATCCAGAATGGGCTCGCCCTGCTGCTTGGCATCGTTGAAGCGCTGCAGCTTCACCGTCATGCCGAGATCCGTGAGGTAGTAACCCTCCTTGGGCGGGGCATCGTCGATCAGCAACCAGGACTTGAGCTTGACGATTTCTCCCTGATAGAGCTGGGTCGGCAGCAGATCGGTTTCCAGCTTGATGTTCGACAGGATGCGCACCCTGTTTTCAGGATCCACCTCGCCGATGGCCTGCCAGGGACCCGGCATGGGGTCACGGATGGTGATGAGATCCTGATCCTTGAGCGCCAGCCAGCCCACCTCGGGCGGCGTCACCTTGCCGACATACAACTTGCTGCCATCGGGCCGCACCAGGATCACCGAAGGGGTGCCCGGCTTGCGCGTCACTATGAAGGTGATCTCCTTCACCCCGTAATCGATGCGAAAGCGATTATCGAGCAGGGGAATGTCGGAGGGGGCAAACACCTCGTTGGCCCCGGCCGTCAGCGAGGTCAGCAGCAGCAGGCCGCTCCATAGCTTGCTCATTGCCGCCACAGGCAGGCTCCTCCTTTCTTCTGGACCAGATCCAGCCTCGCCTCATGCACGGCTTCGATGTCGGCGCCGGCACGCACGACCTTGAGTGGCGGACGGTTGCTCTCCAGTCGACGGATGCTGGTGTCCTGATTGCGCTCGTTCTCCTGGCTTTCGGTGGCCAGGTTCAGCTTGGTCTGGCCACCCGTCATCAGCAGGTAAACGTCGGCCAGGATCTCCGCATCGAGCAAAGCCCCGTGCAAGGTCCGGTGGGAGTTGTCTATGCCGTAGCGATCGCACAGCACATCCAGGTTGTTGCGTTTGCCCGGGAAGAGATCCCGCGCCATCGCCAGGGTATCTGTGATGCTGCAGATATCCTTGGTCTTGAAGTTGAGTCCGAGCTTGCCGAACTCGTAGTCCATGAAGCTCACGTCAAAGGGCGCGTTGTGGGCGATAAGCTCGGCGCCACGGATGAACTCGATGAAGTCGTTGGCGATCTGGCTGAACGGGGGCTTGTCGACCAGGAAGGCATCCGTGATGCCGTGCACCTGGATGGCCTCGGGATCCACCAGCCGATCCGGCTTGATATAGACGTGGTAGTGATTGCCGGTCAGCTTGCGGTTGATCACCTCCACACAGCCGATCTCTATGATGCGGTGTCCCAGATAGATGGGGCCACCGGCGGTATTCATACCTGTGGTTTCAGTATCCAGAATGATCTGGCGATTCAGTTGGGGTGTGTTCATGATCCAATCTATGTCAAACTTCGGCCTTACCCGCTAGTTTACCCCAAGACTCATGCTAAAAAAGATCGATTGCTCATGTTAAAACACATTGATTTATACACGGATGGTTCCTGCCTAGGCAATCCTGGCCCGGGTGGCTATGGTGCCGTCCTGGTCTATGGCGATCACCGCAAGGAGATTTCCGGTGGTTTTCGGCTGACCACCAATAACCGGATGGAGCTGATGGCCGCCATCATGGGGCTGCGCACCCTCAATGCGGCCTGCCAAGTACGGCTCACCACCGACAGCCAGTATGTGCGCCAGGGGATCACCCAGTGGATCATCGGCTGGAAGAAGAAGGGATGGATGACCTCAAACCGTCAGCCGGTCAAGAACGTCGATCTCTGGAAGGAGCTGGATGCGGAAGTGGCCCGCCATCAGATCGAGTGGCTCTGGGTCAAGGGACACTCGGGTCACCCCGAGAATGAACGCTGCGATGAGCTGGCGCGCGATGCCGCCAGTGGCAAGCAGCTCGCCGAAGACACCGGCTATCAACCCTGATCCCACCTGTCAAAGGGTGACGAGCGTCTTTGACCAGAGCGGTCGCGAGTTGTTCGTCTTGGATATGGGTTACCAGCCCTGACGCGCCATGCCCGGTGCCGCTATCGACTCAGGCAAACGCCAGCGACGGCGCACCGGGATGAGTGGAAAACGCCGCTTGCGCGCGGCTATCACATAGACAGATGCAAAGGGTCTGAAGTAATCCCGCCCCACACTCTCCCGCCACCAGCCGATCCGGCTCTGCTTGCTCATGAACGAATAGCCGAAGCGCTCATCAAACATCACCTCGCAACCGAGCAGTTGCAACCAGTCGGTGACCCGCGCCGGGGTGAACATGCGAGCCGACCAGGGCAGATGTTGACGCAGGAAAGGCAGACAATGACCGATACCGACCAGACTAAGCGGGTTATAGCCGCTGACGATGAGCCAGCCATCGTCGGTCAGCACACGTTCGGCTTCACGCAGCACCTGGTGGGGGTCGGGCGAGAAATCGAGACAATGGGCGAGCAGACAGGCATCCACGCTGCCAGTTCGCACCGGCAAGGCCAGTGGATCGCCCTGGATATCCAGCAGCCGACCACTGGTCGCCACCCCTATCTGGTGGCGGATGGAAGAGCAGCCACAGGAGAGCTCGGCGCTCAGGGCGCCGACTTTAAGCAGATGATAACCAAACAGATGTGGGCACCAGCTGTCGAGCCGCTCCTGGATCTCGGCCGCCACCCAGTCCCCCATGGGTAACGCCGACCAGCTGGTCGGGATCTCGATTTGTTGTTCGGTACGTGCCAACTGCATAATAGGGCTCAACTTGGGGTTCGAACGCCATCCAGTTATATAAGATACCCTCCATAAAGAGAAGCAGACTCATGTATCCAGTGATCACAGTTCCAGCCTTTAACGACAACTACATCTGGTTGATCCGACACGAAAATCACTGTCTGGTAGTCGACCCTGGCGATGCGGCCCCCGTGCTGGAGCGGCTGGCGGTGCTGGAGCTGCAACTCGACGCCATCCTGCTGACTCACCACCACCAGGATCATGTGGGCGGCGTCACCGCCCTGCTCACTCACTTCCCCCATGCAAGACTCTATGGCCCCAAACATGATCCCATGCCCGATCACCACGGTCAGTGGCTCGATGACGGGGATCAGATCAACTGGCATGGCCTGAGCCTGGATGTTATCCACGTACCAGGCCATACCCGTGGTCACATCGCCTACCACGGCCATGGCATGCTGTTCTGTGGTGATACCCTCTTCTCCGCCGGTTGCGGTCGCCTGTTCGAAGGGACCCCGGCCCAGATGCATGACTCGCTGCAACGGCTCGCCGCCCTGCCCGACGACACTCTCATCTATTGTGCCCATGAGTACACCCTCTCCAACCTGCGTTTCGCCTACGCGGTCGAGCCCGACAACAGGGCGATCCAGCAGCGGATCGGGCTGATCAGCAAACTGCGCCAGCAGGGCCTGCCGAGTCTCCCCTCCCGGCTGGGTGATGAGCGTGAGTTCAACGTTTTTCTGCGCTGCGAACAGGATTCCGTGAAATTTTCTGCTGAGAAACACGCCTTAAAATGCTTGGAAAATCCAGAGGATACCTTCGCCGTGCTACGCAGCTGGAAGGACGTTTTTTGAACAAACCTTGATCAGGGGGCCATTGCCCCTTATGATGCCAGCTGTTTTTCAAGAGATGACCTGAGCGAGATGAAGGTACGAACGGCCTTATTGGCGGCGCTGTTTCTCAGCGGCTGCCAAAACCTGAGCCATCAGGATGACCGGGCGCTAACGGCAATCGAGCCGATCAAGTCCCCCCAAGTCAACAAAAAAGCGTATAAAAAACATTCTGCGCGCTTCCTGTTTGGTGACGAACAGATAGACGAACTGGATGACACCGAGAACCTGTGGGTGCGTATCAGCGATGATATGCAGTTTGATCCGCAGGAGAACGACCGTGTCCGCCAGCAGCGCGATTGGTTACTACGCAATGATAAGCATCTGGCGACCATTGCCAGCCGGGCTGAGCCCTACCTGTATCTGATGGTAGAGGAAATCGAACGGCGTGAGCTGCCAATGGAGCTTATTACCATCCCCATGATCGAGAGCATGTTCGATCCCCACGCCCGCTCCCGCAGCAATGCGGTCGGTCTGTGGCAATTCGTCCCTGCGACCGGCAAGAACTTCGGCCTGCGCCACGACAGCTGGTATGACGGCCGCCGCGATGTATTGGCTTCCACCAATGCCGCGCTGGATTATCTGGAGTACCTGAACCGCTTCTTTGATGGTGACTGGCTGCAAACGCTGGCCGCCTACAATGCCGGTGAAGGGCGCGTGCGCAATGCCATAGTCCGCAATCAGAAGGCCGGTCGTCCAACCGACTACTGGTCCCTCGATCTGCCCCGTGAGACCCGGATGTATGTGCCCAAGATCCTGGCCATGGCTGACATGATCCGCAACGCGGACAAATACAATGTCACCCTGCCGGTACTGGCCAACAAACCGCAGCTGCGGGTGGTCAACACCGGGGGCCAGATCGATTTGAACGTGGCCGCCCAGCTGGCGGGTCTGCGCCCGGCCCAGTTGAAAGAGGTCAATCCGGCCCTGAGCCGCTGGTCGACCTCGCCTCAGGGCCCCTATCGCCTGCTGGTACCGGTCGAATATGCCGATACCCTGGAACTGGCCCTGGCCGATCTGCCCCAGAGCGAGCGCATCCGCACCCGCTCCTATCAGGTCACCAGTGGCGATACCCTCTCCCGCATCGCCCAGAATCACGGGGTGAGCGTGCAACAGCTCAAGCTGGCCAACAACCTGAGTGGCAACAACCTGCGCCGTGGCCAGACCCTGATGATCCCGACCGGTGGCAGCAAACAGGTCACCAGTCAGGCAGCCCAGAGCAAGTCGCAGCAGATTGCCAGTCGCAGCGGCAGCAAGATCCAGTACAAGGTGCGTTCCGGTGACAATCTCTGGAGCATCAGCCAGGCACACGGGGTGACCCATGATCAGCTGGCCAAGTGGAACGGTCTTAACGCCAGGTCGGCCCTGAAACCCGGCATGAAGCTGGTGGTCTGGCCCAAGCAGGGCAAGAGCAGCAACAAGTCCATGGTCTATCAGGTTCGTCGGGGGGATTCCCTCTCCTCCATCGCCGCCCGCTTCCAGGTCGCCGTGATGGATGTGATGCGCTGGAATCAGCTCGGCAAGAGCGACTACCTCAAGCCGGGTCAGGAACTGACCCTGTTCGTGAAGAACAACAGCTGAGCCGCCGTCACTTCATAAAAAAACACCCCGCCAAGTGCGGGGTGTTTTTTTATCGATGCCGACTGCTGGTGCAGCCGCGGGCCATCAGGGAGTGATGGCCTGGGCCGCGAAACGCGCCATGATGGGATTGTGATCCGAGGCATCGGTCGCCGGGCTGCTCACTTCCACCAGGTCCAGATTGCGGTAGTAGAGGTGATCCAGCGGACGGCCAAACGCGGTACGGCGCAGATCCGGCACCGGAATGGCTTCCTGCAGCCCCAGCTCGCCCACCAGCTTGTTCAGCCAGAATTCGCGCTTGTCGCTCCAGGTGTTGAAATCCCCCGCCAGAATGACAGGGCCCTGATGGCGATGGATGAGGGCGGTCAGATCATTGAGCTGCTCGCGGAAGGTAGCCATGCCCAGTTCGAAGTTGACCGCATGCAGGTTCACCACCAGTACACCGTCAGGATCGCCCTGCAAGGGGTACAGGCTGACCAGACCGGACTTGGGAATGCGTAGCAGAGGCTCTGGCGAACGAACGCCGCAGACGAAGGCCTGTGGCGTTTTGGCGACCGTCATGACGCCAAACGAGACGCCACCCTGGGTGAACGCCTGCAACTGTTGCCACTGGAACTCACCGGCCTTGAGCCACGCCAGCATGTCCGGGCGGGTCGCCGACTCCTGCAGCAGCACCAGATCCTGGGATTTTGCATACTCGTCCAGCCCCTCGCGCCAGTTTTTACGCTGACCCTTGTAGAGGTTCCAGACGGTGATGCCAAACTCGCGGGGCAAGGCGGTGGACGCCAGCGCTACCAGCGGCGGCTTCTGGCAATTGACGCCGGGAATGATGCCCTGCGCCGTCACCAGATGATCCTGATCCGGCACCTCGAAACAGCCGACCAACCCCAACGTCAGCAGCGACGTTCCCAGAATGCGATAACTATTTTTCATTGGCTAACAACCACCTGCCTCTGCATTGTGTCATGACCATCACAAATGTCATCGCAGCCGACTAGGCTAATGATTCGTGTCCGGCCCGGCGCATCCAGAAGGAATTCAACGATGGCGAGACAGCACCAGTACCGCGTGACATTCTATGATCAACAAGGAAATTGTCATCAAGTGGAGCTTTCCACCGTCTATCAGATCAGACGGGATCCCCAGTGCGATCTCTGCCTGTTCGACACTGAGCAGTGTGTCGGCTCGGAAGAGATGCTGGAACGCATGATACGGCAAAAAACCGGCTTTGAGCAGGAAATATCCATCATCAACGCCCGGCTGATCTGAGCCGGATCAGACTGGAACCGGGCGGGATTTGCCCTGATCGTCGATGGCGACGTAGGTGAAAATCCCCTCGGTCACGCAGTAACGCTGGGCTTCGTTTGCACGCAGCACCGGCTTGACCCAGACCTCCAGTTTAAGGCGCATGGAGCTGCGCCCAATCTTCAGGCAACACCCGTAGCAGCACACCACATCGCCTACCTTGACCGGGCTGTGAAAGGTCATGCCCTCGACGGAAACGGTACAAATACGTCCTTTTGCCAGCTCCTTGGCCATGATGCCCCCACCTATATCCATCTGGGACATGATCCAGCCCCCGAAGATGTCGCCATTGGGGTTGGTATCGGCTGGCATTGCCAGGGTTCTCAGCAACAGCTCCCCATCGGGGTGACGTCTTGTATCTACCATCATTACCGCTCTCTCTATCATGGATGGCGGCATGATAGGGGGCGAGCCCCGCCTTGGCAAACCTCAATTGCCCGCCGTGCCAAGCCATTGGAGTCGCCTGTGCCCCACCGCCATGCCACCCCATAGAACCGGGCGGTATGCTCAGTTACCCTGTGCGGCCAGCTCGGCAAACCAGTGGGCCGGATCGGGCCAGCGATAGGCAAAACCGAGTTGCTCACAGATGCGCTGACCCTCGACCGGGGCAAAGATCCCGGCAGGCTCGATGAAGACGGGTACCGGCAAGCCGAGCTGGCGGGCCGCAAAGGGATAGAACTGCTCGCGGCGCGGATGGACCGGCGCACTCAGGTTGTAGGCATCGCCATCCTTGCCTTGTGCCAGTATCAGCTGGCAGGCGGCCACCACGTCATCCAGATGCACCAGGTTCACCGCCTGACCACCGCCCTCCAGAGTCTTGCCCGCCAGGAAACGCCCTGGATGGCGTTCCGGACCGTACAGGCCGGCGGGACGCAGCACCATGGCACACTCAAAACCTGTGGCCAGCACCGCCTGCTCGGCGGCCAGCATCCGCATCCCGCGAGCGTGGGCAGGAGCCGGCTGTTCATCCTCCCCCTGCCCTGGCGCCCATACCGAGGTGGCGCTCACGAACAATACCCGCTGCACACCCGCAGCCTTTGCCAGCTGGCACAGGCGGGCGATGGCCGCCGGGTAATCCTCCGTCTTGCTCGGCGGCACGCAGATCACCAGCTCGCGGCAGTGCAACGGCAAGGCGTCCAGCTGGGCCGACAGCTGCAGCGGCCAGGCAGCTACCCCTTCGGCCGTCAGGCGTGCGGCCTTCTCGGCCGAGCTGACCGTCACCACCACGGCCTTGCCTTGCGTCTGCAATGCCCTCGCCAGCGGCAGCCCCAGCCAACCCGCCCCCACTATCCCCGTCTGCTGTTTACATTCTGTTGTCATTGGCAAAAATCCTGGCAAAAAAAAACGGCCATCCATGATGACCGTCGAAAGTAACGAAGGAAATAGCTGGATTGACCAGTTACCTCCCACAGCGGGAAAATCGGGAGCGCAGGCTCCTAATTCGTGGGGCCTATGCTAGTGGCAGGCAGGCCAAAAAGCTTTGAAGCGGATCACAGTTGAAAAGGATTTCTGAAAACGCTTTCAATTTTTTGGCTGCGCATCGACGAAGAATTGGCCCATTCAGGGCCAATTCTGTCTCGTCAGGCGACGGATTCCCGTCTGACCAGCTCGGCTTCGAACTTGAGCGCCAGCCCGTCGACCGGCTTGTGATCCAGCAGGCGCAGGGCCAGCTCGGCCGCCCGTCCCCCCATCTCCTCGATGGGATAGCGCACAGTGGTGAGCTTGGGATAGATGTAGCGGGCATAGGGTATGTCATCGAAACCCACCACAGAGATCTGCTGCGGTATCTTGTAGCCGCGCTCCAGCAGGCAGGAGATGGCCCCCGCCACCATGGCATCGTTGAAACCGAGCACGGCGGTAAATTCGACGCCCCGCTCCAGCAGCTCACCCATGGCCACATAACCGCCATTCTCATCGGCGAAGGCACGACCAATCAAGGCCGGATCCAGCTCGATGCCCGCCCGTTGCAAGGCGTGAAGGTAACCCGCCATCCGCTGCTGGCCGTCGACGAACTCTTCATCATCCGAGGTCACGAAGGCGATCTTGCGGTGACCCGCATCCAGCAGATGCTGGCAGGCGGTGGTGATGCCGGCCTGGTTGTCCAGCCAGACACAACGATCCTCGGCGCCCGGCACCTGGCGGTTGATGAAGACGATGGGGGTATTGCCGGCCACCAGCTCGCTCAACTCCTCGTCGGGCAGCGCCTTGCTGTGCAGGATCAGCGCATCGCACTGACGCTGCAGCAGCGCCTGGATGGCGTGACGCTCGCGCACCGCATCGTGGTTGCCGGACATGACGATGGTGAACTTGTCCGCCTTGTCGACCATAGTCTCGATGCCCCGCATCATCTGGGCAAAGAAGGGGCCGCCACACAGGTCCCCCACCAGAACGCCGATGCAGTTGGAGCGCTTGCTGACCAGTGCCTGGGCAAAACTGTTGGGACGAAAATTCAGTTCCTTCATGGCCGCCAATACGGCCTCACGCTTTTCTGGTGCCACCTGAGCCGTGTTGTTGATCACCCGCGACACAGTTGAAATGGACACATTAGCCAACCGAGAAACGTCTTTAATCGTTGCCACTATCAATTCCTTTGTTGGGGAAGCCTGTCTGTGTTGATCGAGCGATTATATCGAACCTGTCAGACCAAGACGTGGCGCCCGATCACCTGACAGGTTTCCTTTTGTAACAAAACCTTATGGGATAATAACCATTTTGGGGAAGGAAAGGGAATCTGGCAGCCGCCGGGGCGGCTGCCGTCTCAATAAGCGTGACTCAGCTCGCGATCGGACATGAAACGCAGCGGCTGCTGCAGCTTGTGCTGATAGATGAGATCGAACGACAACACGTTCTGCACATAGTTGCGCGTCTCCTTGTAGGGGATGCTCTCGACCCAGACATCCATCGGCTTGTCCGCACTCTGATCGCGCCAGCGTTTGACCCGGCCAGGCCCGGCATTGTAGGCCGCGGCGGCCAGGATGCGGTTGCCGTCATACACATCCAGCAGCCGCTTGAGATAGGCGCTGCCGAGGCGGATGTTCATGGCGGGATCGAACAACTGCTGCTCGTTGCGATAGGGCACCCCCAGCTTGCTGGCGGTCTCCCTGGCGGTGGCCGGCATCAGTTGCATCAGACCGCGCGCCCCGACCGGCGATTGCGCCAGCGGATAGAGGGCGCTCTCCTGGCGGGAGATGGCGTAGAGCAGGCTGGTGTTCATGGTCCGCTCCTGCGCCATCTGGGAGAAGGTACGCTTGAGCGGCAGCGGGAAGCGCAGGTCGAGCGCATCCCAGGCCTCGGCCCGGATGCTGGCCAGGATCGCCAGCTCATGCCAGCCCTGATTGAGGGCTATGTGGCCAAACTCGATGCGCTGGGCCACGGGGTTGCGATCCATGTTGTGGATCCACTCAGAGCGCGCCGCCGTGATCTCGTTCATGTCGAGCAGTTCACGCACCCGCAGCAGGAAGGGCCAACGGGCGCTGGCGGTGCGCCACTCCGGCACCCGCTTCACCGCACTCTGGTTCTTCATTCGATAGGGCACGCCGCTGCGCTGCGCCGCCATGAAGCCGTAGAAGCCGCGCAAGTTGGCGGTTTCCAGATAGAGATCCCGCGCCGGTTTTTTCTGACCCTGCACCTCCAGCGAGCGGGCCAGCCAGTAACGCCAGCGATCCTCCTTCTGCAGGGCGATGGGCATGCGCTTGACCCAGCCGGAGAGCCCGCGCCAGTCCTGCTCCCAGATGGCGAGCCGGGCCCGCAGCTCCAGCAGATCCGGATCGACCAGCCGCACCACTGTGGCATCCACCCAGCCGCGCTGGGCAGTGGCACGATCCAGCAGCAGACGGCGAGCCACGGCTCGCTCCACCGGTTTGAGCTCTGTGGGGGTCAGCCCGAAGCGCGTACGCATCGCGGGCAATTGGCTCAGCACGGATTCGGGCTGCTGATTGGCATAACGGGCCAGGCCCAGCAGCAACAGTCGCTTTGAGGGAGCGGCGGTGGAAAAATAGGCCGGGTTCATCGCCTTGGCGGGCTGCTCGAACAGGGCGACCATCTGATCGCCATAAGGCTGCATGCCGCTGCCAAGCTGGGCGCCGAGATGGCGGATCAGATTCGGGTTCTCCGCTTCAAACGCCAAGGTCATGCGGGTCCAGATTTTCTCCTGGGTGCGCAAACCGGCCTGCTGCCAGAGCTGGAACAAGGGGGTGCAGGCATCGGGACGAGACTGGCCACTGAGCCAGAGCTTGCCCGCCTCCTGCAAGGCCTGCGTCTGCTGCCCCGTGTAGTAGCGCGCCTGATAGTGCATGCAGAGCAGATCGGTGGAACTCGGCTTGGCCGGGTAGAAGCGCAGGAACTGGGACCACTGCTGGCTCTGGGCCAGATAGGTGAGGTAGCTGCGCTCCAGCCGGTTGGATTGCGGCGTGTCGCCGTGCTGTCGGATGAAGCGGGTCACGTCGTCATACTCTGCCGCCCCGGGCCGGAAGGCCAGCTGGTAGTAATCCAGATAGGGCAGCAGCGGATAATGGGTCAAACGGGCACGAATTTGCTGGAAACGGGCCTGATCGTCGGCACGAACCGCATCATAGGCCTGTCGATAGAGAGACTGCTCCGTGGTTTGCGCCGCGACTTGCGCCAGCAGCCCTGGCACGCACAGCGCCGATAAAATGATTCCCTGCACGGCTTTCACGAAAGACTTCTCCCTTGAGAGGCAATGCCACCGCCCGCTGGCGGTGGTCTTGTATCCCCTCATTCTACCCGTTAACGCCCAGGGCTACAGCTCGCTCACCACACTATTTTTCGCGCCTGAAACGGCGCCATCAGGGCGGGCAAGACGTTTGACATAACGCTCCAGATAGGGGACGGGCAGCGGCTTGGAGGCCAGATAGCCCTGATAGAAATGGCAGCCCTGTGCCTGCAGAAACTCCAGCTGCTGGCGTGACTCCACCCCTTCCGCCGTCACGTTGAATCCCATATGACGCGCCATGGCGATCACGGCCTCGACGATGGCCATGTTGTCGCCATCCTTGGGAATGTCCTGGATGAAGGAGCGATCTATCTTGAGCTCATCGGCCGGCAGCCGCTTGAGGTAGCTCAGGGAGGAGTAACCGGCGCCGAAATCATCGATGGCGAAACTGATGCCGAGCACCTTGAGCTCGCTCATCTTGCTGATGGTGTCTTCCGCATGGCCGAGCACCACGGATTCGGTGATCTCCAGATTCAGGCAGGCGGGATCCATGCCGGTGGCGGCCAGCACGTCGTGAATGCGCTCGACAAAATCGGTGGCATGGAACTGCTTGGCACTGACATTGACCGACAGCTGAGGGATATGGATGCCGTTCTCTTCCCACAGCACATATTGGGCGCACGCCTCGTGCAGCACCCAGTTGCCGATGTCGACGATGAGATCCGTCTCCTCGGCGATGGGAATGAACTCGGCGGGCGAGACCAGTGCCCGCCCCGGCGGTTGCCAGCGGATCAGCGCCTCGACGCCTATGATGTCCCCCCCCTCCACCATGTGCTGAGGCTGGTAGTAGAGGGTCAGCTCCTGCTGGCTCAAGGCATTGCGCAGTTCGTTGTGAATGAGCAGCCGACGATCCGCCTGCTGCTGCATGGAGGCATCGAAGAAGCGCCGGGTCTTGCGACCCGCCGATTTGGCCTGATACATAGCGGTATCCGCCTGCTTGAGCAGATCGTCCACCCCCTGCTCACGGCCGGGGAAGAGGGTAATGCCGACGCTGGCGCCTATGTGCAGCACCTGCCCACCATGGGTGTAGGGGGCGGCGATCTCGCTGATGAGCCGCTCGGCGATAAGGTCGGCCTGCATCTCCGCCTGGGGCGGGCTGGCCGACAGGGAAGGCAGCAGCAGCACGAATTCGTCGCCACCCAGCCTCGCCAGGCAATCCCCCTGGCGCACCAGCCGTTTGAGACGAGTGGCCACCTCCTTGAGCAGCCAGTCGCCGGTGGCGTGACCCAGGGAGTCGTTGATGGTCTTGAAGTGATCCAGATCGATGAACAGCAGGGCCCCGATCAGGTTGTCGCGGCTCGCCTCGCTGAACGCCTGCGCCAGGGTCTCGTGCAGCTGGCGGCGATTGGGCAGGCCGGTCAGCTCGTCGTAGTAGGCGAGATCCTGGATGCGGCGCTCGGCCTCCTTGCGCTCGGAGATGTCTTCGAAACAGATGACGAAGTGGCTGATCACCCCCTTGTCATCCTGCACGGGCGTGACGATTTCCCACTGGGGATAGATGTGACCATCGACATGCAGGCGCAGAGTCTCTCCCTGCCAGCGGCTCAGGGTATTGAGCTCATAGCCCAGCCCTCCCAGCCCTGACCAGAGATCATTGCCAAGATGCAGGCCTATCACCCGCTGGCTGTCAAAGCCGGTGATCTGGCTGAAGGCATGGTTGACCCGCAATATCTTGAAGTCGGGATCCGTGATGATGATGCCTTCATGGGTTTCGAAGGCCACCGCTGAGAGCCGCAGCTGGGCATCGCTCTGCAACCGCTCCAGCTCGGCCACCATGCGCACGGAGAAAATAGTCAGCACTGAGCCCAGGTTGGGGATCTCTATCTCGCTGGAGAAGAGCAGCGCCAGATGACCCAGGATCTGACCGTGTCGGTCGAACAGCGGCTGGGCGTAATAACGCTGCCCCGCTTTCAACTGCGGATTGAGCTGGCAATCGGCCTCGATGGTGACCACGCAAGCCTCACCACGCCGATAGACCTGCTGGCAGGGCATACCGGCGAGTTCGTACTCCTTGAGGTCGATCCCGTGACAGGCCAATACCTTGAGGCGATCGCTGCTGGTGCGCTCCGCCAGCCAGACCGCATCCGCGACCAGAATATGGGCGAGCTGGTTGATCAGGGTATCGAAAAAGTCGAGCCCGGTTCTGGCGGAGAGCGCCTGGGCCAGCTGGGCCAGCAGGGGATCTTGCAACAGGGGCAGTTGCTGGGACAGCTCGGCGGGCAGCGGCGTGCTGCGGGTGGTATCGAGCGGGGCCAGCCAGCCACAGCATACCTGCTGGGCAGAGACGTACTGGCCGCTCCAGAGCACATGGCGCACCTCGCCATTCTCATCCATCAGGTGCCCGATGAACTGTGCTGGCTGGCGTGAGTGGTAGAGTCTGGAGAGAAAATCAGAGAAGCCGGGTTCATCGTCCACGGCCAGCTGACCGGCCCAGGGGTGTGGCCCCTCCCCTTGCCATAGCTGGTAAGAGGCATGATCGGACAGGCTCCACTGCTCATGTTGCCGATCATAAAACCACATCATCTGAGTGGCCTGCTGTTTCATCTACTACTCCAACACCACGACAACCACGTTCACTACCCTGACAACTTGATAGAGCCCACAACCCCCTCTCGCACTAAGGGCATAGGGCGATACGTGAGGAGTGCGAAAGAGGCGAGACTATGCGGTGAAAACCGGACATGAGGTCGACATGCGGCGCTGCCAAGAGGGGACAGAAACGATCCAAGTTTCCCCATACTGCCTGCCAGTTTCATGGAGCTCAAGCGCTTTTTGGCGCAGAACGGGAAAAGATCACAATTTATAAGTCGCGTGATAGTAAAGGATTCATTTCGTGACTCAGATCACATTTCAATATTCCGCCATGAGTAATCTGAAGGTGAAGACACAAGCAAGACGACCCGAAGGGGGCCAATATGAAAATCGAAATTACCAGCAAAATCATCGACATCACCCCGGCTATCCGCGAGCGCATTGAATCCCGCTTTGAAAAGCTCGAACGTCTTCAGGTGCCTCTTATCACACCCCATGTGATTGTCTCCAAAGAGCGTCTGATGTTTATCGTTGAAGCCAGTGCTGGCATCCCCAACGGCAAACTGTTTGCCCAGGCAGAACACGAGGATATGTACGCCGCCATCACCGAACTGGGGCAAAAGCTGGAACGTCAGCTCAACCGCCACATCGAGAAGCCCATGGCCCGTCGTGCGGCCGCCAGTGCCAAGGACGTCGTACCCCAAGCGGATGAAGCCGACGCATAATCTGCCACACATCACACGAATCAAATGCCAAGGCGGGATCTTCCCGCCTTTTTGCATCCTGACGTTGCCGCGAGCCGGTACTCCCCCCCTCCTTGCCCCGTCTCAGCTTAACCAGTGCAGGCGGGCATCCACCCCCTGTTGCAGCGCATCCAGTATGGGCAGCATGAGCAGCGGATCGTCGCGCCTCGGTTGATCAGCCAGCTTGCGTTGCCAGCGCTCGCGACCCAGGGGCGAGAGGTTGTCATACACGGCGGGCTCCAGCGCAGGCTGCGGGCCCAGCAAGGGCGGCGAGCGCAGCGCCAGCCAGAGCCTGACATCCACCATGGAGCCCCCCTGCTGCAGCCGCTCGTTGAGCCGCACGCCCTCCCCGTCGTTCTCACCCCCTTGCAGGGGGGCCACCGCCGGCAGCGCAAAGCGGCTGCGCCAGTCCTGGGGATCCGCTCTGGACACGGCCGCCGGATCGAACCAGGGCTGCTCCTCCACAGCGTCGGTCAGCAGGGCCAGGTGCAGACGAAAGTCGGCCCTGTCGCCGTGCTGAAGATCCCGGTTGAGACGTTGCCCCAGTTGGGCCTCGTCAACCAACAGCTGATCACGTATCGCGCTGGGTAGCATGAGATAACTCTTGGAAATGGTGGTTTCATCGCTTATCGGCCGCAAATCGGATCCTGTGAGCAGGAAAAATCCCGCCAAGGGGTTCACAACAGCGGAAGATCTGTTAGTATGCGCCTCGCACTTGTGGAGGGGTTCCCGAGCGGCCAAAGGGATCAGACTGTAAATCTGACGGCTCTGCCTTCGAAGGTTCGAATCCTTCTCCCTCCACCATTTCAAGTGCAATCACGGCGCGAGTCGTGGATAAAAATTGGTAATACCCCGTGGAGGGGTTCCCGAGCGGCCAAAGGGATCAGACTGTAAATCTGACGGCTCTGCCTTCGAAGGTTCGAATCCTTCTCCCTCCACCACCCTTCAGAAAACCCGGCCTGCGCCGGGTTTTCGCATTTCTGGCCAGGCGCGACCGGCCCGAGCCGCATTCAACAGCTCACATAAAAAAACGGGAGGCCTGGGCCTCCCGTTTTGCATCAACCGGCCCTACAGGGTGAAGCGATAGAAGATGTCCACCGCCTGGGCCACCCCGCTCATGGCCTGCAGGTAGAGTCTGGGCATCAGCTCGTAGCGCAGCTTGAACTCGGCGATGGGGCTGAACACCCCCACCCCGTACTGGAACTGCAAGCCGGGCAGCAGATAGGCCGACAGGGTCACCTGGGTGTTGTCACCGCTGCCGGCGGTATCGAGCGCCACATCGCTCATGCCGAGAGATTCCCCCAGGCTGGAAACCACGCCGTTGGCCTGGCTGACGGCACCGGCCACCAGCAGACCGTTGAAACCGCCATCCTCGCCACTGGTCTGCAGCCCCTTGCCGCGCAGCAGATAGGAGAGCTGCTCTGACTGGGCCATCTGCGGCTCCGAGTAGACGGTGATCTTGGGCTTGCTCGCCGGCCCGGTCACCCGCACCCCGACCGTCACCTTGTCCTCTATGGTATCGGGATCCCGATACGCCTCTATGTTGAGGAAGGGCTGATCGAGGGGGCCGGAGAAGAGGATGCGGCCATCCTTGATGATGAGGTTCTGGCCATAGGCCTTGAAGCGGCCATCGTTGAGCACCAGCTGGCCGTTGCCCGCCAGCGGCCGGGACGGCTCCTGGCGGATGTTGATGCCCCCCCCCACCTTGGTCTTGAGGCCCATGGCCTCCAGCCGCACGTCGTCGCCGAGCCGGATCGCCAGCTTGATCGCCATCGGCAACGGCGCCGTCTTCGGCAGCGGCGGCAGATCGTCATAGACCACGGTCACGTCATCGGAGACGGCCACCGCACTCTCGGGCAGGCTCTTGACCAGGATCCGCGCCCAGGGAATGTCGACCTGACCCGTGATCAGGGTCTCCTCTCCCAGCGAGATGGCGATGTCGGGGGAGACCCGCACCCGTCCCATGCCAGGATACTGGGCTTCCAGCTCCTTGCCCTGAATGGTGAGGCTGCCGCTGACCGGCATCCTGGCCCAGCTCAGCCAGCCCCCCAGCGCCAGCGGGCCCTTGCCCACCAGCATGGTGCCGTCGAGCTCGGCCCGGTTGCCCTCGATCTTGAGCCGGGTCACCAGCTTGGAGAGGGTCACCATGTCGGAATGGGTCTGCACCTCCCCATCCAGCAGGTTGAGCTGACCAAACAGCAGGGGGGCGGCCAGGGTGCCATCGAAGCGGGCATCGGCGGAGATGATCCCCTGCAGAGAGCGCACCTCGGGGATGAGCGGGGCGAAGGTGGTCAGCTTGAGGTCGTCAAATTTGAGCTGACCCGACAGCTGGCCACGGCCGGACGGATCCTTGATCAGCAGATCGGTATCGATAGTGCCTATCTGTTTGGAGACGAAGTCGAGCCGGATCGCCGCCTGCTGACGCTCGAAATCGACCCCGAGCTCGAGGCGCTGGTAGTCGGTCTTGAGCTCATCGGCGACCAGGGTGCCCGGCGTGGTACGCACTGTGGCGTGCAGGGTCGGCTGGTTGCCGCGCCAGCTGGCCCGGCCATCGGCGGAGAGCACCGCCAGCCAGCGGAAGTTGTCCGGCAGCCAGGGGCGCAAGCGCTTGAGATCGAAGCCGCTCAGGGCAAATTCGAGGCTGCCCTGCTGGGCCGACACCTGGCTGCCCTTGACGCAGAGGCTGGCCCCCTGGGATCCCAGGCAGAGATCCCCCATGGTCAGCCGCTGACGCGGCAGATCGAGGTCGAGCGCCCAGGGGGCGGTCAGCTCCCAACGGCGCAGCGGCGTCTTCAACTTGAGTTCCGACAGGGCGCCGCGCCAGCGATCCCCGCGCAGGCCACCGCTCAGCTTGAGGTTGGCGGCCACAGGATCGCCCTTCATGGTCAGCGACAAGACATGCTGATTGAGGTCACCGCTCAGGTTCAGGGCCAGCTGGCTGAGCGCGTTGGCCCCCTGTGCCAGACTCGCTACCGTCAGCGCCAGCTCGCCGGCCGGTTTGTCGCCGACCAGGGCATTGCCCTTGATGGCGATCCCTTTCAGATCCGTGCCCGCATAGTAGAGCCGGCTGGCGGCCAGATCTGTGGTGACCCGCGGTGCCTGCTGATTGCCGGTGAGGCGCACCTGTCCCTTGATGTCCCCCTTCAGGCCGGGGTAGAGCCCGGCCAGGTTGGGGGCATCGATATCCGCATCCAGCTTCCACACCTGCTGGCTCAGGCTGCCCTTGGCCTGCAACTGGTTGGGGCCGCTTTGCAGCGCCAGCGCGGGGATGGTCCACTCCATCTTGTCGTTGCCGCTCGCGCTGCCCTTGATGGCCAGCGGATACTGGTTGAGCTTGCCGTCCACCTTCAGCTCGGGCAGTTGCAGCTGCCAATGGCCGGCTTCATCGAGCTCGAAACGACTGGCAATCTTGCCCGCCAGCGCCCCCTTGAGCTCGGGCACCAGCTCGGCCGGGTTGATCCCCTTGAATTCTGTGGTGCCCTGCCAGCGTACCCCCTGGTCCCAGACCAGCTTGCCATCGAGTTTGAACTCCCCTTTCAGGGCGTTGAGCAGCAGGTTTATCTGGTTCAGTTGTGCCAGATCCCCCTTGCCCGTCAGCGCCAGCTTGAAGGGGGGCACGTCCGTGCCCTTGCCGGCGGTATTCAAGGCAAACTGATAGCCGGAGAGTTTGCCCTTGGCAGTCAGGCTGCCCTTGTCCAGCTGATAGCTGGGCTCATCTTGAGTCGGCTTGTGCAGCGGCCAGCCGAGGCGCTTCCACTCCAGCCCCAGGTCAAACGGCAAGTCAGGATTGAGGGCGGCCAATGACCCCTTGAGGTTGGCGGCCACAGGCCCCTTGGCCTGCAACGCCAGCGCCAGCTTGCCTACCGAGCCACCCAGGGTCAGGGTCGCCTGCTGCCCTTTGAGTTCGCCATCCAGCAGCCCCTTGCGGGCCTTGGCATCCAGGGTCAACTCGAGCGGATAGTCTTTGGTCAGCCGGACATGGCCCTTGAGCGCCAGATCCGCCATGGCATGGCGCAGGGAGAGCTCGCGCACCTCGATGCGCTCCTCTTTGGCACTGGCCGACAGCCGCAGGGTGTCGAGCCCTTCGATCAGCTCCCCTTGCTGATAGCGAAACGCCGTGGCCTGCAATCCTTCCAGCTGGATGGGGAAAGGCAGCCGGATGGCGGGCAGCTCGATGGGTGCCGCCTTGGTTGCCTTCTGCGCCTTGCTCTCATCCGCCGGCTTCGCCTTGGCGGTGACAGGCGCCTTGGCCGCAGCCTTGTCTTTAGAGGTTGCCTTGCCGGCAGCCGGTTTGGCGGCATCGGCAGCCGGCGTCTCGGCCAGAGTGACGTTCAGGCCGTCCAGCACGGGCCCGCGCACTATGAGCCCCTTGCGACTGAGGGTGGCGCCTATGTCGAGGGACTTGAGAGTCACGCCCACACCGGGCACCGCCAGATCGAGATCCGCCACCTTGAGGCTGTCGACCTGGATCCTGAGGGGCAGCGGATGCCAGACGAAGGGCTCCGACGGCTCTTCCGGCACCGGCTCGGACTCGGCGACCTTGACCACGGGGTGGGTGACCGTCAGGGATTTGATCCAGAGCTTGCCCTGCAACAACTTGCCCAGATCCCAGTCCAGCACGGCGCGATCGACAGTGACATCCACCAGCTCGTCCTGCCAGCCGACCCCTTCCAGGGTCCAGCCATAACCGAGTTGGCCCGCCACCAGCTCCCCCTTGAGGGAGGGCAGCGCCGCTCTGGCCTGCAGCCACAGCCACTTGTTGCCCTGATGGGTGAAGCCCAGCAGGCTGACACCGATGAGCAGCAGGAAGACGAGCCCCATCAGCCAGAGAAAAATGCGTTTTACCCAGATCACAGCGCAGACCCCCGCGAAACATGCAGCCGCAGCGGCCAGGAAAGAGAACAGAGAAAATCAGTGCGTTCAAACCGGATCATAATTCAGGCCCCAGCGCGAAATGGAGCCGCAGCGGCTTGTCTTCCTCGGAAATGCCCACCGCCAGATCGAGCCTGACCTGACCTATGGGGGTGACCCAGCGCACGCCGACACCCGTGCCTATCTTCCAGGCCTCGCTGTAGTCGACCGTGGCCGTCCCGCCATCCACGAACAGGGCGCCGAGCCACTTGTCGCTGAAGCGGTAGTTGTATTCGGCACTGGCGACGCTCACGTAACGGCCCCCCAGCAGCTTGCCGTCGCTGCCACGCGGCGATATGGTCTCGTAGCCATAGCCACGCACCGTCTGGTCACCACCTGTGAAGAAGCGCAGGGAAGGCGGCACCAGCGAGAAGCTGTCCCCTATGATGGCGCCCTGTTCGGCCCGCAGCAGGAAGCGGTGATCCTCACCCAGGGTGCGCAGCCACTTGCTGCGCCCCCACACCCGCACGAAGCTGATGTCGGAGCCCCAGTAAGGGTCGGAAAACTCCAGGGTCAGCTGCTGGCGATCGCCCCAGTCGGGCACCAGACCGCCACGCACCCGCAGCCGCGACCAGGAGACACCGGGGATCAACAGCAAGCTGTTCCCCTCGTCGGCACCCTGGGTATAGATCTCGTTCTCGAGCCGGATGAAGACATCTCTGTCCCAGCTCTCCGGCCGCCTCTTCCAGCGGTGCACGCTGACGGTGGTCAGGTCGGAGCGGGTATCGTTGCTGTCCTTGTATTGATAACCCGCCTGCAGCGAGTAGTAATCCCGCAGCGGGTTGCCCACCGGGATCTGGTAGTCAAAGCTCAGCTCGGCCTCGGGTTGCGAGACCTTGGCGGTGGCGTTGAGGCGATGGCCGTAGCGGTTGACCCAGGGCTTCTCCCAGGTGGCGCTCATGCGCGGGCCCACGTCGGTGGCAAAGCCGATACCCGTCTCTATCTCGTGGTCGACCCGGTTGGAGAGGGTCACCTGCACCGGCACCCGGTTACCCTCGGCCTGGCTGATCATGGGCTTGATATCCACCTGCTTGAACAGCTTGGTGGAGGAGACATCCTGCGACATCTCGGCCAGCCGGATCGCCAGATAGGGGTCGCCGCTCTTGATGTTGATGAGCGGCCGAATGAGGCGCAGCGCCTCCGGCGTGGCGTCGTAGTGGATCTCGCCAAAGTGATAGCGGGGGCCGGAGCGAAACAGTATGTAGATCTCGGCCGTGCCCTGATCCGGGAACACCTTGACCTGACTCTTGCTGATCTTGGCGTCGAAATAGCCGCGGGCCAGCCCCAGGCTGCCGAGATCCGCCTTGATTGATTCGTATTTGCCGTGGTTGAGGGGATCCCCCTCCTTCAGGGGCAGCTTGTCCAGCAGCTCGCTGTAGATCTCGTCGCTGCCCGCGTCCCCTTCCAGCAGTATGTCGAGGCGGGAGATGATGACAGGCTTGCCCGCGTCCACCTCGACCACCACCCTGGCGGGGGCTTTTTTGTCGCGGCTCAGGGTGATCTTGGGCTGGTAGTAGCCATAGACCTGCAGCGCTTTTTGCACGCTCTCGGTGATCTTGGCGCGGGCCGGCCGGTATTGGCGCTCCTGATAGACAGGCAGCGCATTGAGATAGGCTTCGACGTTATCCTTGGTCTCCCCTCTCAGACCCTTGATCTGATAGGTGAGTTTGGCCGCCATGGCCGGCGTGACGAACAGCAGCAGACAGAGGCTCAGGCCCAGCGCGCGGAGCCCACGACGGAAAACCCGTCCGGGCGATGAGATCCCTGCAGGCAGGGGCGGATTGCATCCTGTCAAACGTCAATTTCCCCGAAGAACATGATTAAAATAATGCAATATTTAGAATGAATATGAGGCTCACTCGATGGCAAGCGCGCCTCATCCTAGCATATCCCCGGCGCAACATCAGAGCGGAGCGACATCGAAATTCGCCCTATTATTGAAGCCTTTGCCGCTCGGCTTGCTCACTTTTCTCCCGCCTGCCCCACAGACTCATGCCATTGTGGGTAAAAAAGGGCCATTCCTCAGCCATCAGGCCATGACAGGCATCACAAACGGCGGTTCGTCTCGCCTCCCCCTTGCGCCAACCCCCCTCGCCGACGCGACATCAACTGTCGGCAACTGGTCAAGATGACGACGGCCGGCCCGCTACCTGCCCCCTGAGCACCTGCCTTCCTCTTCGATCCAAAGCTTATTTAGATGATAAAAATCAACTGGTTGAATCTGAACAATCAAAGCCTCGTTCGCCGCAATCGATTTATCCCGCTGCCCCCCGCCGCTCGTCTCGCCCACACTGGGTTCATCTACCAAAGAAAACGCATCGCCCGCACCGGCGTCATGAGTCCAGGGGCCCGTCGCCCCCGACGCTCTCAACCGAAGGAGACACAGCATGCATGCACGCAGCGAACAGATGGCTGACTACATTGCCGACCGACTCGAGTTCATCACCTTTCTCGCCTGTTGCAGCGCCCTGCTTGCCCTGCTGACCGGCATGAACGGCCAGCAGGCACTGGCCTTTACCGCCCTCAATCTGCCATTCGGGCTCGCCATACTGCTGGGCATGGCCATGCTGGCGCCTCTGCCGGCGCACTGGCGTCTGCCGGGCATCACCCTCTTGCTGGGGGGCTGCGCCCTGGCCACCCTGCAACTGGGGGGCGACTGGCTCAACCCCTTGGCCATCTGGAGCCTGCATGCCCTGCTGGGGCTGGAGATCCTGTGGCAATCGCGTCCAAGGGCCCGCCTCGGCGCCCGCGTCCGCAGTTAATCCCTGCATGACGGCTGACGCGCGGCGGGAATTGGAGTAATCTTGCGCCCCGATTTGCCCGCCGCCGAGGAGCGCCAACATCATGAAGAAAGCCTGTGCCCAGCACATCCTGGTCAAGACAGAGAAGCAGTGTCTGGAGATCAAGGAGAAACTTGCCAAGGGGGCCGACTTTGGTCAGATGGCCAAGCGTTTTTCCACCTGTGCCTCGTCCAAACGTTCGGGGGATCTGGGGGAGTTTTCGAAGGGCGACATGGTCAAGCCGTTTGACGATGCCGTGTTCAAGGGCGAACTGCTGACAGTACTCGGCCCGATACGCACCAAGTTCGGCTTTCACCTCATCAAGGTGCTCTACCGCAACTGATGGCTCAGGGCTCGGGTGTCAATGTCACCGGCCAGCCGCCGCAACGGCGGGTATAGAAGCCAAAGCGCCAGGGATGGCGCTGCGCCCAGTCCTCCATCTCGGGTGCCGGCGTGAAGCGGCTATCCGGCCAGAGCGATACCCGGCTCGCGCGGCCATGCAGCGCCTGCCAGCGCGTCAGGCTCACCTGGGCCAGGCGCCACTGATAGTCATCCCTGGGCAGCAGGGCCGGGACAAATTCCTGACCGCGATTGCAATATTGCCCGCCACCATCGTGCCCATCCACCAGCTGCCAGAAGACATTGAGCAGATCCCCATAACCCACCAGGGCCGGATCGTAATCGATGCGCACCGCCTGGCGCCGCGCCGACCCCTGTGCAGGCGCGGTCCCCTCGGGCAAGGGGATGACATAGCCGGGTTCGACCCGCGTCACCCCGGGCACGGCCTCATAGACGATCTCGGCGCGCCACATGTCCCCCGCCGCCAGCATTGCTGTATCTGCCCACAGCGAAGCGCTTGGGAAAAGCAGCAGGATTGAGATAAATTTACTAACGTTATCAGTCAATTAAGTTTATCCTTCTGGGTACTTGTCCATCATAACCAGTGGATCCCCGTTATGCCCAGTTATTTGTGGTGGCCCCTGCTGGCCTGGTTGCTGCCCCTCGCTGGCGCCCTCGGCAGCCGCCTTCACCTCTGGCCCTGGTGGCTGGGGTTCGCCCTCTGTCTGCTCGGTGCGCTGATATCGCTCCTGTTGCTGGTCCGCCTGCCCTGGAGCCGGCGCAAGGTCCCGAGCCTGTGGGGGATAACCCCGCTGCTGCTACCCCTGCTGTTTCTGGTGCAGGCACTGCGCATGCCGCCGCTCAACGACATCAGCACGGATCCCTATAACCCGCCGCCCCTGCGCTGGGCCGCCGAGCTGAGAACGGCGCAGGATCTGCCCATCAATGCGGCCCCCTTGAAAGCATTCGAGAGCAAACCCGGTCCTCTCTATACCAGCGCCTCCCCGATCGAGGTGATCACCGAGGCGAACGAGCTGATGGAGGAGCTGGGCTGGCAGGTGCGACCGAGCCAGGATGGCCTGGATGCGGTGGCCACCACCGGCTGGTTCGGTTTTCAGGATGACGTGGCGCTGCGAGTCTTTGCCGGCCCGAAAGAGACCCGCATCGACATGCGATCGGCCTCCCGCCAGGGGCGCAGCGATCTGGGCACCAACCGGGCGCGGATCGAGGACTTTCTGATCCGCCTCAACGAGCGGCTCGGTCAGGCCTACAAACCCCATTTGAAGCAATAGAAGGTAATCAATGCGCGTCGAGGTCAAGCCCGATCGGGAATATGCCTGGTTCATCCGCCCCTTTTTCTGGCTGCAGAAACGCAACTACGGCCAGGTGCTGATCCCGGGCAAATGCTGGGGCCGCTCGCCACGGCTGTTTGCCGCCGTCGCCACCCTCTACGGCGTCATCAACCGCAAGCGCTCGCCCATCGATCCCGTGCTGCGCTCCCTGGTGACGGTGCGGGTCTCCCAGCTCAACTGGTGCCGCTTCTGCGTCGACATCAACGCCATGACCCTCATCAAGCGGGCCGGCTCCAGCGCCAAGGTGGAGGCGCTGGCCCACTGGCGCAGCAGCCCGCTGTTCGATGAACGGGAAAAGGCGGTGCTCGACTACACAGAAGCCATGACAGGCCTGGATGGGGTGAGCGACGCGCAGGCTGCGCGCCTCAAGCCCTGGTTCGACGACGACGCCATGGTGGAGCTGACCGGCCTCATCGCCTTCCAGAACATGTCGGCCAAGTTCAATGCGGCCCTCGATATCGCCCCCCAGGGCTTCTGCCAGCTGCCGGTGCAACCCGAGCGTCCCGCCGCGGCCCCCGATCAGCAACCCGGCAAGGACGCCTGATGACACGGGCCCGCCTGCTGCTCCTGCTGGTGATGGGGTGCCTCATCGGCGCCTTCTTCGCATTCGATCTCGGCCGCTACCTGAACCTGGCCCAGCTGCAGGCCAACCAGGATGCCCTGGCACAACGGGTCGACACCCATTTTGTCACCGCCTGCCTGCTGTTCGTCGCCATCTATGTGGTGAGCACGGCTCTCTCCCTGCCCGGCGCCAGCCTGCTGACCCTGGGCGGCAGCGCAATATTCGGGATCGGCTGGGGGCTGCTGCTGGTCTCCTTTGCCAGCACCCTGGGCGCCACCCTGGCCTTTCTCAGCGCCCGCTTCCTGCTGCGCGACTGGGTCAGGGCCCGCTTTGGCGACAAGCTGGCCACCTTCCAGGCCGGGATGGAGAAGGACGGCGCCTTCTACCTGTTGAGCCTGCGCCTCATCCCCCTCTTCCCCTTCTTTCTGGTCAACCTGCTGATGGGGCTCACCCCCATCAGAGTCAGTACCTACTACTGGGTGAGCCAGCTCGGCATGCTGCCCGGCACCTTCGTCTACGTGCTGGCGGGCAGCGAACTTGCGACCCTCACCAGCACGGGCAATATCCTCTCTCCCGGCCTGATGGTGGCGCTGACCCTGCTGGGGCTGATGCCCTTCTTGATCAGGCGCGCCATGCAACAGCTTGCCCTGCGCCGCCTCCATGCCCCCTATCGAAAGCCTGCCCGTTATGACTACAACCTGCTGGTGATCGGGGCCGGCGCCGGCGGTCTGGTCACCAGCTATATCGCCGCGGCGGTGAAGGCCAGGGTGGCGCTGATCGAGAAACACAAGATGGGGGGTGATTGCCTCAACAGCGGCTGCGTCCCCTCCAAGGCGCTGATCCGAAGCGCCCGCTTTGCCGCCGAGCAGCGCAGGGCAAGCGAGCTGGGCTTCAGTCCGAGTCAGGCCCGCGCCGACTTTGCCGCCGTGATGGAACGGGTCGCCAGTGTGGTAAAGGACGTCGAGCCTCACGACTCGGTGGAACGCTATCGGGCGCTGGGGGTGGAGTGCATCGCCGGGGAAGCAACTCTGGTCTCCCCCTGGGAGCTGGAGGTGAACGGCCGGCGCCTTGCCAGCCGCCATATTGTGCTCGCCACCGGCGCCAGACCCTGGGTGCCGGATCTGCCAGGAGTGGCCGACGTGCCTTATCTCACCTCGGACACAGTCTGGCAGCTGCGCACCCCGCCGTGCCAGCTGCTGGTGCTTGGCGGCGGCCCCATCGGCTGCGAACTGGCCCAGAGCCTTGCCTTGCTCGGCGTGCCGGTAACCTTGGTGGAACTGGCCGATCAGCTGCTGCCGCGCGAAGAGCGGGAGGTGGCCGACGCGCTGCAATCCCAACTGACCCGTGATGGTGTCACAGTGCTCACCGGCTGGCGCGCCGAGCGGGTCGACTATCTGCCGCAGGCATCAGACCCGCAGCCGCAATCAGCGGAAACGCAAAACGCCCTGCCCATCCGGCTGCAACTGCGCCGGGGCGACGAGACGCAAATCATTGAAGGGGATCAGCTGCTGCTGGCGCTGGGCCGCGTTGCCAATGTGAGCGGCTTCGGGCTCGAAGAGCTGGGTGTGGAACTGGCGCCCCGTGGCACTGTGGCCGTCGATGGTTTTCTGGCCACCAACTACCCCAGTATTTTGGCGGTGGGGGACGTAGCCGGCCCCTACCAGTTCACCCATGTTGCCGCCCATCAGGCCTGGTATGCCGCCGTCAATGCCCTGTTCGGTCAGTTCAAGCGGTTCAAGGCGGACTACAGGGTGATCCCCGCGGCCACCTACACCACGCCGGAAATCGCCCGGGTCGGCCTCAACCAGAAAGAGGCTAAGGCGCAGGGCATCCCCTTCGAGGCGACCCGTTTCGAACTGGCCGAGCTGGATCGCGCCATCGCCGACGGGGAGCGCCACGGCTTTATCGAGGTGCTGACCGTGCCCGGCAAGGACCAGATCCTGGGTGCCACCATAGTGGGCACTCACGCCGGCGAGCGGATCGCCGAATTTGTGCTCGCCATGCGCCACCGGCTGGGGCTTGGCAAGATCCTCGCCACCATACACGCTTATCCCACCCTGATGGAGGGGAACAAGTACCTGGCCGGTGAGTGGAAGCGGGCCCACCAGCCCACCCGGGTGCTGGCCCTGCTGGCCCGTTATCATAGCTGGCGCCGCGGCGCCTGATCCTTTGCCCAAGGTAACTCACATGATCAAGACACTGCCCTTGCTCAAATCCCTGTTGTGCGCCCTGCCCCTGCTGGCAGGCGGCGTCCTCTTTGCCCATGCCAGTGCCAACGAGGCCAAGGATGCCCACTGGCAGCAAACCCTGGCCAAGGCGAAGGGGCAAACAGTCTACTTCAACGCCTGGGGCGGCAGCCCTGAGATCAACGCCTATCTGGTGTGGGCTGGCCAGGAGCTTGAGCGCCAGTATCAGGTCAAGCTGGTGCAGGTGAAGGTGGATGACATAGCCCAGAGCGTCAGCCAGCTGCTTGCCAACAAGCAGGCGGGCAAGGACACGGGCGGCCCCATCGATCTGCTCTGGGTCAACGGCGAGAACTTCAAGGCGCTCAAGGAGCAGGGGCTGCTGGGAGCCCCCTTTACCGGTGATCTGCCCAATATCGCGCAGGTAGACAAGACGCTGCCGGTGAGTGAGGACTTCACTGTGCCGGTCGAAGGACTGGAAGCGCCCTGGGGCATAGGCCAGCTCAACTTCATGGTCAATGGAGATCTGGTGGCCACCCCGCCCACCTCGGCGGCAACCCTGCTCACCTGGGTCAAGGAACATCCCGGTCGCTTCACCTATCCCAAGCCGCCCCAGTTTCATGGTTCCAGCTTCCTCAAGCAGATCCTGCTGGAGTTGACGGCCGATCCCGCCCCCCTCTATCGGGAGGCGACCGACGCCGACTTTGACCGGCTCACGGCGCCGCTCTGGGCCTGGCTCGATGAGCTGCATCCGGCGCTCTGGCGCAAGGGCAAGCTGTTCCCCGCCAGCGCCGCCGAGACCCGCCAGTTGCTCGATGATGGCGAGCTCGCCATGGCCATCAGCTTCAATCCCCAGGAAGCGCAGAGCGCGGTGCAAAACGGCATCCTGCCACCCAATGTGGTGGCGGTCGCCATGGAGAAGGGGGCGCTGACCAACAGCCACTTTCTCGCCATCCCCTTCAACGCCACGGCCCGGGCCGGCGCCAAGGTGGTGGCCAACTTCCTGCTGAGCCCGGTGGCCCAGGCCCGCAAGGCCGAGCCCGCCTTCTGGGGCGATCCCAGCGTGCTGCAAGCCAGCGCCCTGCCGGTCTCGGCCAAACAGGCGCCTGCGCTGCGCTTCAAGGCTAAGCCTGAGCCCCACCCCAGCTGGCAGCTCAGGCTCGAAGCGGCTTGGGCCGAGCGTTACGGTCACTGATGAGCCCGGTCGGTCACCTTGAGTCCCACTGGCGCCCCTTGTTTGGCGCCGGCTGCACCGCCCTGCTGGCCGCCCCCTTGCTGGCGGGGCTGGGGTTGTTGCTGGCCGAAGGGGTGGCCCCCCCGCACCTTCAACGGCTGCTGACCCAGCCCGGGCTCTGGCACTCGGCGACCCTGAGCCTCTGGATTGGCACCGCCTCGACCCTGGGCAGCCTGCTGCTGACCGCCCTGCTGCTGGCACACAGCGGCCTGCTGGGGGCAAAGAGCCGGGCCTTCTCGCTGCTGCAGCGCCTGCTCTCTCCCCTGCTGGCGCTGCCCCACGTCGCCTTCGCCATCGGCTTGGCCTTTCTGCTCGCCCCCTCCGGCTGGCTGCTGCGCCTCGTCTCGCCAGCGCTCACTGGTTTCGAGTTTCCCCCCGACTGGCAGACCATCAAGGATCCGCTGGGTCTTGGGCTGATCTTCGCCCTGATCCTCAAGGAAACCCCCTTTCTGCTGCTGATGGCGCTGGCCGCACTGGAGCCCGCCAAGCTGGCGCGCCAGCAGTGGCTCGGCGCCAGCCTGGGCTTCAGCGCGCCGCAGATCTGGTGGCGCCTGCTGCTGCCGGCGCTGTGGCCCGCCCTGCGCCTGCCTCTCTATGCGGTGGCCGCCTACGGGGTGGCCGTGGTGGATCTGGCCCAACTGCTGGGGCCCGATGCCCCCGCCCCGCTGGCGGTCAGGTTGTGGCTCTGGTATCAGGATCCGGATCTCGTCTGGCGTGGCGCCACCGCCAGCGGGGCCCTCTTGCTGCTCGCCCTCAGCCTGCTGCTGCTCGCCTGCCTCCGGCTGCTGGAGTGGGGCCACACGAGCATCGGCAAGCACGTCTGGCTCGATGGCCGCCGGACCGAGCCTGGTCTGTTGGCCGCCCGCCTGGCCAGCGGCAGCGTATTTGTCCTGATCGCGGTCAATCTGGCGGTGCTGGGGGCGCTGCTGCTCTGGTCGCTGACCCGGCGCTGGTCCTTCCCCGACCTGTGGCCGAGCCAGTGGAGCGGCCAGCATTGGCAAGATCTGCTGCCGGGCCTGATGCCGCTGCTCATTGACAGCGCCCTGCTGGCGCTGGCAAGCGGGATGCTGGCGCTGATCATGGTGGTGCTGAGCCTGGAGGCGCAGCAGGGACGCCGCCCCTGGCCGCTCTGGCTCATCTGTCTGCCGCTCTTGCTGCCCCAGGCCAGCCTGCTGTTCGGCGTCCGCCTGGGGCTCGACTGGTTCAGCCTCGGGTGGGGAGGAGACGGCATCGGCTGGGGCTGGGTGCTCTGGAGCCAGCTGCTGTTTGTCTTCCCCTACGTTTATCTTTGCCTGCACGGCCCCTATCGCCAGTTCGACCCGCGCCTGGTGCAGGCCGCGCTGACACTGGGGGCCGGCCCCTGGCGCACCTGGTGGCGGGTGAAGGGGCCTCTGCTGGCCCGCCCGCTGCTGTTCGCCTTCGCGGTGGGAGCGGCGGTAAGCCTAGCCCAGTATCTGCCGACCCTGCTGTTTGGTGCAGGAAGAGTGGTCACCATCACCACAGAGGCGGTGGCCATCGGCAGCGGCCTCAACCGGCGGCTGGCGGGCCTCTATGGCCTGCTGCAACTGCTGCTGCCGCTCTTTATCTATCTGCTGGCGCTCTGGCTGCCGGCCAGACTCAACCCGGCGCTCAAGGGCGCCCGCTGAACATGAGAACTTGCCGATGCTGAGCACCACGCCCCTTCGCCTCTATCTCGATGAAAACCTGCTGCTCTCGCTCCCCGCCCTGCAGGTGGCCCCCGGCGAGGTGCTGACCCTGATGGGGCCAAGCGGTTGCGGCAAGAGCTCGCTGCTGGCGGCGCTGGCGGGAGTATTGCCCCCCAGGGGCCCCATCCGGCTGGAGGGGGAGATACGGCTCGGCGAGCGGCTGCTCACCCCCTTGCCCCCCCAGGCGCGGCGCATCGGCATGCTGTTTCAGGATGACCTGCTGTTTGCCCACCTGACGGTGGCGGAGAACCTGATGTTCGGCATGCCCGCCACCCTCAAGGGATTGGCGGCCAGACGGGCAGCCGCGCTGGCCGCACTGGCGCAAGTGGCGCTGGCGGATCAGGCCGACAAGTTGCCGGAGGAACTCTCCGGCGGCCAGAAGGCGCGAGTCAGCCTGCTGCGGGCCCTGCTGGCCGAGCCGCAAGCCCTGCTGCTGGACGAGCCCTTCTCGCGCCTCGACAAACCGCTGCGCGCCGCGTTCAGAACCCTGGTGTTCGAGCGGCTCAAGGCCAGAGGCATGCCTGCCATCCTGGTGACCCATGACGAGGAGGATGCCCCCGGCACCATACTCGATCTCACACCCTCTCTTTGTCTGCCAACCGAGGACCCCGACCTTGTTTGATCGCCACCTTATTCCCCTGATCCGCAGCCCCCTCACCCGGCTGGCCAGGCCCCTGTGCCGGGCCGGGATCAGCGCCAACCAGATAAGCCTCACCGGCTTTGCCATCGGCATGCTGGCGCTGCCGCTGCTGGCGTTCGGCCTCTATCCGCTGGCGCTGGTCGTCATACTGCTCAACCGCTTGCTGGACGGGCTGGACGGCGCCGTGGCGCGGGAAACCGGGATCACCGACTGCGGTGGCTTTCTCGACATCACGCTGGACTTTATTTTCTACGCCGCCGTGGTGCTGGGCTTTGCCCTCGCCGCCCCCGCCAATGCGCTGCCCGCCGCTACCCTGCTGTTCGCCTTCATGGGCACGGGCTCGAGCTTTCTGGCCTTCGCCATCATGGCGGGCAAGCGGGGGATCGAAAACCCCGTCTACCACCACAAGTCCCTCTACTATCTGGGCGGGCTCACCGAGGGGAGCGAGACCATAGCCCTGTTCGTGCTGATGTGCCTCTGGCCCGCCGCCTTCCCACCGCTCGCCTACGGCTTTGCCCTGCTCTGCCTCATCACCACCCTGACCCGGCTCTGGAGCGGTTATCACACCCTGCGGCAGCAAGGGCACAGGGAGGGATGAACAAGCCCTGCGATGCACTGAGCACTTGCGCATGGATGACAATGTTTTACCATGGCGGCACTCTTTTTCAGGCTCATGAGAACCTTATGCGTCGCCTTGTCTCCGTGCTCACGCTTTCCCTGTTTCCCCTGCTCTACGGCTGCAGCAGCACGCCGGCTGCCAAACCCGTGGTCAAACCCCAGCCCAACAGCGCCTTCATCAACCAGACTCCGCCCAGCCGCCCCGTCTACGGCCAGGGGGTCAGCAAGGGGGATTTTGCCAATCGCAGCAACGTGGATCAGTTCGTGCAACGCATGGTGCAAAAGCACGGGTTTGATGGCGCAGAGCTGCACGGTGTGCTGGCCCAGGCACAGCGTTATGACTGGATCATCCGGCTGATGGATGCCCAGGCCCCCACACCGAGCAAGCCCACGGGCCCGACCGGCGCCTGGAATCGCTACCGCGCCAAGTTCATCACCCCGGACAACGTGCAAAATGGCGTCAGCTTCTGGCGCGAATACGAGAGCGAGCTCAACCGCGCCCAGCAGGTGTATGGGGTGCCGCCGGAGATCATAGTCGGCATCATAGGGGTGGAGACCCGCTGGGGCCGGGTGATGGGCAAGACCCGCATCCTGGATGCACTGGCGACCCTGGCGTTTGACTACCCGCGCCGGGCCGAGTTCTTCACCAGCGAGCTGGAATCCTTCCTGGTGATGACCCGGGACGAGGGGATGGATCCTACCGAACCCAAGGGCTCCTACGCCGGTGCCATGGGTTATGGCCAGTTCATGCCGTCCAGCTTCCAGCGCTACGCGGTGGACTTCAACGGCAACGGCCACACCAACCTGTGGGATCCGGTGGATGCCATCGGCAGCGTGGCCAACTACTTCAAGGCCCACGGCTGGGAGAAGGGCCAACCGGTGGCGGTGCGTGGTCAGGGCCAGTTGCCCGGCTATGAGCACGGCTTCCAGACCCGCTACCCCGTCGCCTCCCTGCGCCGCGCCGGGCTGACCCCCACCAGCCCCCTGGGCAATCACAGCGAGTCGAGCCTGCTGCGCCTGGACGTCGGCACCGGCTACCAGTACTGGTACGGTCTGCCCAACTTCTACGCCATCACCCGCTACAACCACAGCACCCACTACGCCATGGCGGTATGGCAGCTGGGGTTGGCGGTGAAGGATGCAAGAGGCGGTTACTGAACCGAGATCCGGCGACAACAAAAACGGGCCCTCGGGCCCGTTTTTTTATTCGTTTTCCAGCAGCCAGCGCTTGAGCAGGGCCGCCAGCTGGGCCTGCTCGGCCTGAGTCAAGGGGGCCAGCAGACGCCGCTCGTTGGCCACGTGCAGCTCGACCGCCCGGTCGATCAAGGTCTTGCCCGACTCCGTCAGGCAGACCAGCAGGCTGCGCCTGTCGCTTGGCGCCGCCTGCCGCTCTACCAGTCCCCGCTCGGCCAGCTTGTCGAGCCGGGCCGTCATGGCCCCCGAGCTCAGCATGGCGGATTGATAGAGCACGGTCGGCGTCAGCGGCTCGCCGGCCCGGCGCAGGGTCGCCAGAATATCGAAGTCGCTGCCGAGCAGGCCGCACTCCTTGAGCTCGTCGCTCACCTCGCGTCCGGCGATCGCCGCCATCCGCGCCACCCGACCCAGCACCCCCATGGGTGAGCAGTCGAGATCCGGTCTCTGCCGGGCCCACTGGGCCAGCAGCAGGTCTACATGATCACTGTCCATCTCAGGTCACTTATCTTTTTATCGAGATACTTGATAGTAAACCAATTTGGGACTAGATTATCTTTACTTGAAGATACTTTACAAAGAGATAAATCATGCCTCTGCTGATCGCCCTGCTGGCTCCCCTGCTCTGGGGCAGCACCTATGCCGTCGTCAGCCTCTATCTGACCGACTACTCCCCCTACTGGGTGGCGGTGTGGCGCGCCTTGCCCGCCGGGCTGCTACTGCTGTTGCTGCACCCGCGCCTGCCGCCCCTGCCCTGGGGCAAGCAATTTCTGCTGGCGTTTTGCAACATAGCCGCCTTCTTCGCCCTGCTGTTCGTCGCCGCCTTCCGGCTGCCGGGGGCCGTGGCGGGCACGCTCGGCGCCACACTGCCGCTGGTCTTGATGTTGCTGGCCTGGCTGCAGGATGGCACACGGCCCAGCCTGAAGTGGCTGCTGCTGGGGTTGATGGGGCTGGCCGGGGTCTTGCTGCTGCTCAACCCCTCCGCCAATCTGGATCCCGTAGGCGTGACCTGCGCCCTGCTGGCCACCCTGCTCATCGGCCAATCCAGCCGCTGGATGCAGCGCTGGCCGGTGAGCGATCTGCTGGCGCTGACCGCCTGGCAGTTGCTGCTCGGTGGCCTGATGCTGATCCCGCTCGCCTGGTGGCTGGCCGGCCCCATGCCGCTGCCGCAGCCGGCAAGCGCTCCCGGCCTGCTCTGGCTGATCCTGCTCAACACGGCGCTGGCCTACTGGGCCTGGTTGTGGGGGCTCAAGCGCCATGGCCCGGAAGTGATGGGCATGCTGGCCCTCACCAATCCCATGGTGGCTGTCTCCTGCGGCGTGCTGATGGTGGGTGAAACCCTGGATGGCCGCCAGTGGCTCGGCATAGGAGTGATCCTGCTCTCCCTCTTCCTGATGAAACTGCCGGCGCGGCCCTTCTTCAAGCGCTGGCAGGCCCGCAGGGCGAGCACTGGCCAGTGCGACCAGGCGTGAATGCCAGACCGCCTCGGCCGAGAGGAATAAAAAAGAGGAGCCATTGCGGCTCCTCTTTTGATTTTAAGTCAGTTTTTATTTAGCTTTCAGTGGCTTGATGCTGACTCAGACGCCCGCTTTAGCCAGCGCAGCGGAGACAATCTGCTGGGCTTCCTGCTGTATGAGGTCCAGGTGCGCCTCGCCCTTGAAGCTCTCCATGTAGATCTTGTAGATGGACTCTGTGCCGGAGGGGCGCGCCGCAAACCAGCCGTTCTCGGTCACCACCTTGAGACCGCCGATGGCAGCGTCGTTGCCCGGCGCCTTGGTCAGCTTGGCGATGATGGGCTCACCGGCCAGGGTAGAGGCTTCAACCAGCGCCGGATCCAGCTTGGAGAGCACGGCTTTCTGGGCACTGTTGGCCGGGGCGTCGATGCGGCGATAGCTGGAGCGACCGAACTTGGCTTCCAGCGCATCGTAGTGGGCCTGGGGATCCTTGCCGGTAACGGCCAGGATCTCGGCGGCCAGCAGCGCCAGAATGAAACCATCCTTGTCGGTGGTCCAGACGGTGCCATCCTTGCGCAGGAAAGAGGCGCCGGCGCTCTCTTCGCCGCCAAAGCCGAACTCGCCGCTGTAGAGACCATCCACGAACCACTTGAAGCCGACCGGCACCTCTTTCAGGGTGCGGCCAATCTCGCCGGCGACCCGGTCGATCATGGAGGAAGAGACCAGCGTCTTGCCGACCGCAGACTCTTTCGACCAGCCGGTTCTGTGGGTAAACAGATACTGGATCGCCACCGCCAGATAGTGGTTCGGGTTCATCAGCCCCGCCTTGGTGACGATGCCGTGACGGTCGTAGTCAGGGTCGTTGCCAAGGGCGATGTCGAACTTGTCTTTGAGCGCGATCAGGCTCGCCATGGCGAACGGACTGGAGCAGTCCATCCGGATCTTGCCGTCCTTGTCCAGGGTCATGAAGGAGAAGGTGGGATCTACCTTGTAGTTGACCACCTCTATGTTCAGGCCGTAGGTCTTCGCGATCACGTCCCAGTAGGCGACACCTGAGCCACCCAGCGGATCCACACCTATCTTGATACCCGCTTTCTTGATGGCGTCCAGATCCAGCACATTTTTCAGGTCATCCACATAAGGGGTGACATAGTCGTGCTCAACCACGAACGGGCTCTTGAGCGCCTCTGCAAACGGCATCCGTTTCACCCCGGCCAGGCCGGCTTCCAGAATGGCGTTGGCGCGGTCTTCCACCCACTTGGTGATCTCCCCTTCCGCGGGGCCGCCGTGGGGCGGGTTGTACTTGAAGCCACCATCTTCCGGCGGGTTGTGGGACGGGGTGATCACCACGCCGTCCGCCAGCGCCGCAGGCTTGCCAGCCCCTTCCTTGCCAGCGTTGTAGCGCAGGATGGCATGAGAGATGACCGGGGTCGGCGTGAAGCCGAGTCCTGCCTGAATGCGCGTCTCGACCCCGTTGGCGGCCAGTACTTCCACGGCGCTGGCAAAGGCGGATTCGGACAGGGCGTGGGTGTCCATGCCGACAAACAGCGGGCCCTGGATGCCGGCCTGCTGGCGATATTCCACCAGCGCCTGGGTCACCGCCAGGATGTGGGATTCGGTGAAGGCGTTGTGCAGGGCGCTGCCACGGTGGCCGGAGGTGCCGAAGGCTACCCGCTGCTCGGGGCGGCTCATGTCCGGCTTGTTGAGGTAGTAGGCGCTGACCAGACGGGGAATGTTGGTCAGGTCACTTAAACGGGCCGGCTGACCGGCGTGGGAATGCTGTGCCATGGCGTTGTCCTTGCTTGATGGCGGCCTTGCCCGGCAAGGCCTGAGTCTGATGAAGCGTTAAATTGCGCTGCACACCTGCGCGATCACCTCTTCGCCATAGCCCATGCTGGCCATCAGCTGGGCCACCATGTTCTGCTTGCGACTGGTATTGGTATTGGTGATCACCCAGAACGGGGTCTCCGGCACCGGCTTGGGCTTGGTGGTGCTGCCGCTGGCACGCAGTGCCTCGGGATCCTGCGAGAAATAGACGCGCTTGCGCCCCTTGATTTCGGTGGCCTGGGTAAACCCGACCGGGTCATCCCGGTAGAGGGTACTGAGCACCTGCATGAAGCGGTTGATGGACTTCTCTTCTTTTTGCAGCTCACCCGAGTCGAGCAGGGCCTGCAGCCCTATGGGGTCGGCGACGACGCGCGGCTGGGCAATGGCGACCGGCTCGGCCGGCGGCACTGCGATGTGCGTGGGGTGTTCCAGCAGACGGCGCAGGATATCGGAGGCACTCTCACCAATGTGCCGGGTCTGGCTGGCGATATAGAAGTAGAGATCGTCATCAAGCTCGATGGTTTTCATAGGGATGCGCTGGACTCGTCGAAATTCGGATGCGGCGATTATACATAGGCAAACCCGGCAGCCCAAGCCAAGGGCTGGCAGATGTGCATGAATCTCATCGAGAATACGGCATAATGGCGGGCCAAGTGTGTGATCCTCCGCACTGATAGCGCATACGGGGCCATTTTTTTGAAAAAAAACCACAAAAAAATGCCTCCCAGGGAATGAAATCCTTTTTCTTTCAGTGTGTTAAAAAACAGGCGAAAAAGCCCACGACCGGCAAGGTGTCATTTTGCAACAAAACTCATTATTGAACTTCAAGGAACAGGGCCAGGGCCCGGCCGTCGTGCTGATCCACGGTCTGTTCGGCAGCCTGGACAACCTGGGGCTGCTGGCCCGCGCACTCGGCGAGCACTATCGCGTCATCAGCGTGGATCTGCGCAACCATGGCGCCTCCTTCCACAGCGACGAGATGAGCTATCCCCAGCAGGCCGCCGACGTGCTCGCCCTGCTCGATGCCCTGGCGCTGGATCAGGTATCCCTGGTCGGTCACTCCATGGGCGGCAAGGTCGCCATGCAGCTGGCCAAGCAGGCCCCCGCCCGGATCGGCAAGCTGGTGGTGGCCGACATAGCGCCGGTCGCCTATCCCCATGCCCGCCATCAGAATGTGTTTGCCGGTCTCAACGCCACCCTGCGCCAGCCGGTGCAGAGCCGCAGCGAGGCGGAAGCCCTGCTGGCCCAATACGTCGAGATCCCCGGCGTGCGCCAGTTCCTGCTCAAGTCTTTCGCCAAGGGTGAGTCGGGTTGGGGCTGGCGCTTCAACGTGCCGGCGCTGGAGCGCAACTACGCCAACATCATGGGCTGGCCCGACGACCAGAGCCGCTTCGAGGGGCCCGCGCTCTTCATCAAGGGGGGGGATTCCGACTACATACAGCCTCAGCATACCGAGACTGTGATGGCGCAATTCCCGGCGGCAAGGGCGCGGGTCATCGCCGGAACCGGCCACTGGCTGCACGCCGAAAAGCCGGTTTTGTTCAACAAATTGGTTGTGGATTTCCTGTCGACAGGCGGTTAACAGTTTCAAATCCTTTGTGATATAGTGCGCCCGTCATAAGGAGTGTGCGCAATCCATGCTGAGTGAACATATCGATCTTATCGAGAGTCTGGGCCTGAAGTTGTTCTTTCTGGCCATTTTCATATTGATTGGCCTGGCCATTCACGACGTGCTCAAACGCGGTAATGTGCCCCGTTTCGGCCGACTCATCGTCTGGTTGGTTCTCTTTCTCGGTTGCGCGGGTTTTGTCGCCAAGGGGCTGATCGAATTGGGCTGGGAAGGCTCAGGGATCGGCTAACTTATTTTCATCTGTGATGTATGGCCAAACAGCAAACTGATCGAACAACACTGGATCTGTTCGCAAATGAGAAGCGCCCCGGCAGGCCAAAGACCAATCCACTCCCCCGTGAGACCCAGCTCAAGATCAACAAGCGCAACCAGCTTAAGCGCGATCGAGAGAATGGCCTGAAACGGGTTGAGTTAAAGGTGGAGGCCGAGTTGCTGGAGCGCCTGAACCAACTTGCGTTACAACAGAACGTCAGCCGAGCCGAGCTGATCCAATCTATCCTGAAGCAACAGATTGAGTCTGCTTTCGCAGCAGGCATCGCAATCTGACCGTTAAGCATTAACACCAGATACGGGTAACTAAACACTATGGCTAGTGTAGGTCTGTTTTTCGGCAGCGATACCGGTAATACCGAAGCTGTCGCCAAGATGATCCAGAAAGAACTGGGCAAACAACTGATTGAAGTCCGTGACATTGCCAAGAGCAGCAAGGCCGACATCGACAGCTTCGATCTGCTGATGTTCGGTATCCCGACTTGGTACTACGGCGAAGCCCAAGCCGATTGGGATGACTTTTTCCCCGAGCTGGAAGAGATCGACTTCACCAACAAGCTGGTCGCCATCTTCGGATGCGGCGATCAGGAAGACTATGCCGAGTACTTCCTCGACGCCATGGGCACACTGCGTGACATAGTCGAAGCCAAAGGCGCCATCATCATCGGCAACTGGCCAACCGCCGGTTACGAATTTGAAGCCTCCAAGGCTGTGGTGGATGACAAGCACTTCGTCGGTCTGGGTATCGACGAAGATCGCCAGCCGGAGCTGACCGCCGAGCGCGTCAAGGGCTGGTGCAAGCAGCTGCATGAAGAGATGTGCCTGGCCGAGCTGGAGTGATCCGGCAAGCCAGCCACCTCTGACAACAAGGGCCCCATCGGGGCCCTTGTTGTTTCTGCGACATGCTCTTGCTAGCCGCCCCTGTGTTCGGGTTTGGCGCGCACATAGAGGGTGCGTTTGACCTGGGCCACCAGCTCGCCCCCCTTGTCCTGCACCGTCACCTCGAACTCGGGGAAATGCTTGTTGCCCCCCTCGGTCGCCGCCGCTATCTCGGCCAGCTTGCCGTCGGTCAGGTTGAATTCGGCCACCAGCTTGCCCTTGCCCGGCTTGATGTAGTTGATGCTGCCCGCCTTGTCCCAGACGTAATAGCGGTTCTTGAAATAGCCCATCAGCATCAGCGGATAAATGGGGTCCGTCATCGCAAACATGCTGCCGCCAAACTGGGTACGGTTGGCGTTCTTGTTCCACCAGCGGGACTTGAGCGTCACCCGGCAGTAGCGAAAATCATCGCTCAGCGCCTCTATCTTGATGCCGGCGCCCCAGAAGGGGGGCCAGGCGTTGAGGGCGCGGCGCACCCAGGCCGCGTTGTCAAAAAGCCAATCCATGGATCTCATCCGACCAGACAATGAAGAAGGTTACATCTTATCAACATTCGACGGGCGAGCAAGCCGGTGCCGCGATTTCACCAATTCGGCCAGATAGCGGACTTTGCGCTAAAGCCCTTGAATTACTGGGTTTATTTTTAGGTAAGCTACGACCTATAATGACAGGCCAAGCGAGTTCGTGGTTGCCATTCCAGCGGCAGTCAATCAGAATAACCACACCTTCGAGAATGCGAATAAGTAGAATATGGCAGACAACAACCAAGCGTTAAAAAAGGCCGGGCTCAAGATCACCTTGCCCCGCGTCAAAATCCTGGAAATCCTGCAACAGCCGGATTGCCAGCACACCAGTGCGGAAGATCTGTACAAACGACTGATCGACCAGGGTGAAGAGATTGGTCTCGCTACCGTATATCGCGTTCTCAACCAGTTTGATGATGCCGGTATTGTTACCCGTCACCACTTCGAAGGGGGCAAGTCGGTGTTCGAGCTGGCCACCCAGGAACACCACGACCACCTGGTCTGCCTCGATTGTGGCAAGGTGATCGAGTTCTCCGACGAGGTGATCGAGCAGCGTCAGCGCGACATCGCCAAGCTGCACAACATTCGCCTGACCAATCACAGCCTCTATCTGTACGGCCACTGCGCCAACGGCGACTGCAAGCACGACGATTGATAACGGCTTGCACCGGTCAATAAAAAAGCCAGCATAGCGCTGGCTTTTTTTGTGTCCGCAATCCGGACAAGAGGAGCAGGGTCTCCCCTGCCCTCTGCTTGTCAGGCCTCGGCCTTGCCCCAGACGTCACGCAGGGCCACGGTGCGGTTGAACACCAGGTGCTCGGCGCTGGAGAGCTTGTTGTCGGCGCAGAAGTAGCCTTCACGCTCGAACTGGTAGGCAAACTCCGGCTTGGCGTTCTGCAGGGAGGCTTCCACGCGGGCGCCTTCGATGATCACCAGGGAGTCCGGGTTGAGCGCCGCCTCGAAGTCAGCCTCGGCACCCGGGTTCGGCATCTTGAACAGACGGTCATAGAGACGGATCTCGGCCGGCAGGGAGTGAGTGGCGGAGACCCAGTGGATCACGCCCTTCACCTTGCGGCCATCGGCCGGATCCTTGCCCAGAGTCTCGGGATCGTAGGAGCAGTAGATGCAAGTCACCTTGCCATCCGCATCCTTCTCGACCCGCTCGGCCTTGATCACATAGGCGTTGCGCAGGCGCACTTCCTTGCCCAGCACCAGCCGCTTGAACTGCTTGTTCGCTTCTTCTTTGAAGTCCGCTTCATCGATGAAGATCTCGCGGGTAAAGTTCAACTCGCGGGTGCCCATCTCGGCGTTGTTCGGGTGCGCCGGTGCAGTCAGCACCTCGTCGGCCGCCAGGTTCTCGATGACCACCTTCACCGGATGCAGCACGGCCATGGCGCGCGGTGCATTCTCGTTGAGATCGTCACGGATGCAGGCTTCCAGCATGCTCATCTCGACTATGTTGTCCTGCTTGGTCACGCCGATGCGCTTGCAGAACTCGCGGATGGAGGCAGAGGTGTAGCCACGACGACGCAGACCGGAAACGGTCAGCATACGCGGATCGTCCCAGCCATCCACGTGCTTCTCGGTCACCAGCAGGTTCAGCTTGCGCTTGGACATGACGGTGTATTCGAGGTTCAGACGAGAGAACTCGTACTGACGTGGGTGGCAGTCGATGGTGATGTTGTCCAGCACCCAGTCATACAGACGACGGTTGTCCTGGAATTCCAGGGTACAGATGGAGTGGGTGATCCCTTCCAGCGCGTCCGAGATGCAGTGAGTGAAGTCATACATCGGGTAGATGCACCACTTGTCACCTGTCTGGTGGTGGTGGGCAAACTTGATGCGATAGATGACCGGATCGCGCATCACCATGAAGGGGGACGCCATGTCGATCTTGGCGCGCAGGCAGGCGCTGCCTTCGGCGAACTCGCCGTTCTTCATCTTGGCAAACAGCGCCAGGTTCTCTTCCACACTGCGATCACGGAACGGGCTGTTCTTGCCGGCTTCGGTCAGGGTGCCGCGGTATTCGCGCATCTGCTCGGCAGACAGCTCGTCCACATAGGCCAGACCCTTTTCGATAAGCTCGATGGCGTAGCCGTGCAGCTTGTCGAAATAGTCGGAGGAGTAGCAGATCTCGCCGTTCCACTGGAAGCCGAGCCACTGCACGTCCTGCTTGATGGACTCCACGTATTCGATGTCTTCTTTCACCGGGTTGGTGTCATCGAAACGCAGGTTGCACTGGCCCTGATAGTCACGGGCGATGCCGAAGTTCAGGCAGATGGACTTGGCGTGGCCGATATGGAGATAACCGTTCGGCTCGGGCGGAAAACGGGTATGCACGCTCTTGTGCTTACCGCTGGCCAGATCTTCATCAATGATCTGACGAATAAAGTTAGTTGGGCTGTTCGCCTGACTCATGGCTCACCTCAAAAATGCGTCACTGGCGGAAGTTGTGCCGGCTGGCACCCTCATACCCCCGCCGTCAAGCCGGTTATGATCCCTCATTACGCGCCCTGTCTCAACCTGAATTTACCCAATTCGGGGCGCGGGCAGGCCAAAATGGCACGCGCCCGCAGGCTGAATGTCATGACGGATAAAAAAAGACCCCGCACTGGGCGGGGTTCAAGGTGATGAAAAAACAAAAACAGACAATACACACACACAACAAAGGCTCACACGCACAGTCAACCTTTCCCAAGACCGATGTGTTATCGGGCTTGGGAAAGGCGGGTCTTGCGACCCACCTTGCGTTATGGATTGAGGGCTATCAGTTCAGCTCGGTGACGCGGCTGGTGCGCTTGCCATCGAAGCTGGTGGTACGCAGGTAGACCTTGCCGGTCACGCTCGGCTTGGCCGCGGCGTCGTAGGCGCTCCAGCTCTTGCCGTCCAGGCTGTACTGGATGGGCAGACCCGGCAGATCCACGTTCGCTTCCAGCTTGCCGTCGATGACCTTGGCGCCCGGCACCGAGAGACGATACTCGACGCCCTGGACATCCAGTTTCGGCAGGATGCGCTGACCCAGCAGGTTGGCGAACTGGTTCCACTCCTTGTTCAGGGTGGCCTTGTTGACATGCTTGGTCTCGCCGGAGAACTCGCGACCCTTCACATAGTTCAGCTCGAAGCCGCCCTTGTGCCAGGCACGCTCGGCCATGGAGAAGATGCGCGGGTAGACCATGTACTCGTATTGAGCATCGGTACGCACGGTTTCACTCCACTGCTGACCGGAGATCCCGCGGAACTTGACCGGATCCTGGTCACCCTTGGCCACGAAGGCGTTGCCGTCGCGGTCAACCGAGGTCTCGGCGTTCTGCGGCAGGTTTTCCGGGGCGAAGGCGAACACCTTGCGGGTGTCGTTGACGCGGGTTGCCCAGTAGTAGCCGCGCTCGGCCGGGTGCACCTCGTTCGGGAAGTCGAAGTAGAGGTAATCCGGGTTGGAGAGCACGACGTCATAGCCCTTGTGCGCCCACTTCATCGCCTCGTTGAAGCCACCCCAGTAAAGGGTTTCCCAGAAGTTGACCACTGTCTTGTCGGTGGCAAAATCCTTGGCGCTATTGGCGTACTTGAGGCCATCTTCCCATGCCTGCAGGGTGGAGAAGCCACGGCTCTTGGCCAGCTCGCTCACTTCCTTGGCGAAATAGACCGGCAGCTCGGCCACGTCCTTGATCTTGCCATCGTCGATCATCTTCTGGCAGACCGGCGACTTGCCGAACGGCTTGTCCTGCTTGCTGGAGTCGACGTTGCCCTTCCAGGCGACCAGCTCTTCTTTTTTGGTGACGGCCGGATCCTGATAGCCACCGCCCTGCATGATGTTCTTCGCCTCATCACCACCGTAGTGCCAGGCAGTCAGCGGCTGGCCGGCGGCCTGGTGCATCTGGGCCACTTCATCCATCACCTTGCTCACGAAGGTGGCAGCACCCGGCTGGCAAGGGTTGATGAAAGACATCTTGTCGTAGAACTGCACCGAGGTGACGTTGGAGGTATCCGCCGGGTCGGTCAGACGGAACTGGTTGGCTTCCGCTTCTTTGCCCTCGGCCATCAGACGCTGGTAGCGCGCCTCCATGGAGACCACGGCGGCACGAGCGTGGGCCGGCATGTTGATCTCGGGGATCACGGTCACGCCACGGGCCTTGGCATAACGCACCAGGTCGATGTAGTCGGACTTGCTGTAGAAACCGGAGCCCTGGTTGTCGCTGGTCGGGCCGGAACCCAGCTGCGGCATCAGGCATTTGGTCTCGGAGATATCATGACAACGCTGGCTGCCCACGTCGGTCAGCTCCGGCAGCCCCGGGATCTCCAGACGCCAGCCTTCATCGTTGGTCAGTCCCAGGTGCAACTTGTTGAGCTTCATGGCCGACATCTGGTCGATCAGCTTGTGCAAGGTTTCCGGGCTTCTGAAGTGGCGGGCCACGTCGGTCTGCATGCCGCGGTATTCAAAGCGCGGCGCATCCTCGACGCTCATCTGGCTGACCAGCTTGTCGTTGACCCCCAAGAGGGAGATCAGGGACTGCGCGCCCCAGAAGGCGCCTTCGATGTCATGACCCTGGATCACAGTGCCTTTCGGGCCTACGGTCATGTCATAACCTTCGGCCTGCTTGAGCTTGCTGCCGAGCTTGACGGTCACTGGATAGCCGGTGTCGGAGAGGGTAACACCCAGCTTGGTCAGTTGAGCCTTCAGGGCGTCGGCGCGATCGCTCGGCAGATCCAGCGCATTGAGCTTGATGGCGGAGAAGTCAACCTGCGGGCCCGCCTTGATGACTTGCTTGAGCGGGGTCGGCAGTATCTGGTCATCGATCTTGCTGGCCGGCAGCAGGCTGCTGGTCAGGTTGGCGGCGAAACGGGTTTCGCTGTTCATCAGGATGTTGTTGTCATCCTTGGTGCGCTTCCAGCCGTCGGCCGGCATCGGCTTCTCGTAGGTGCTGGCGTCGTCGATGTTGCTCATACTGGCCAGCACTTTCGGCTCGGCACCTTCGCTGGCGACATACCAGTTCGGCATGATGTCAGATTCGAACAGTACCCAGTATTCCACCACCAACGGCACTTCGACCGTGGCGTCCTTGGCAAAGCCCTTAAACTGCTCGGTTGGCGTCAAACGATAGAGGTCGCCGGTCAGATGGGTGATGGTGAACTGGTCGTTGTCGACACGCTGGATGCGACGGATGGAGGAGACATAGATGCTCCAGTCCTTGGAAGTCACGTCAGCACCTGTATTGGTCAGGTGCAGCTTGGCAACGCCACAGCTCGCCCACTCGGAACCCAGTGCCTGGCAATCGAGGCCGGCGCCGGCACCGTCGTTGGTGACGACTTCGTACTTGACGACGAGGTTGCTGGCGAGGGAATCGACCACGGCTTGCTTGGCGGCATCGGCTGCCTGTACCTGGCTGACGAAAACGGTAGACATGGCAATGGCTAACAGAGAATGTTTCAAGTTCATAACTGCTGCTCTCATTTGAAGTAAAGGTTGGAATTTCTTGGCTTTTTTTATATTGGGCCCCGAGGCGGGGCCCTAGTTATGTCAACAATGGACTTAGACTTGAGGCGAGCTTGGCGCCCGATTAACGCAGGGCCTTCATCTCACCGGCGATGATTTCGGCCAAGGGGCCCAGAATCACCTGCAGGTTCTGTTCACCGAGCTTGACCACACCGGCCGCGCCCAGGGCTTTCAGCTTGCGCTCATCCACTATGCTGCGGTCTTTCAGGGTCAGACGCAGACGGGTGATGCAGGCATCTATGGTGACCAGGTTCTCTTGACCACCCAGTACTTCCAGATACTGGCGAGCCAGTTCGGTGCGGTCTGTGGTCTGAGCCTGTACCGGTACGGCTTCGTCATCTTCACGACCCGGGGTTTTCAGGTTGAACTTGACGATGACGGCACGGAATATGACGTAGTAGAGGCCGAAGAACACCAGACCCTGTGCCAGCAGCATGTACCAGTGAGTCGCCAGCGGGTTGCGGCTGGAGAGCACCATATCCACCAGACCGGCACTGAAGCCGAAACCGGCAATCCACTGCATGCTGGCGGCGATGAACACGGAGATACCGGTCAACACGGCGTGGATGACATAGAGCACGGGTGCCACGAACATGAAGGAGAATTCGAGCGGCTCGGTCACACCGGTGAAGAAGGCGGCGAAGGCGGCGGCGATCATGATGGATGCAACCTTGTCCTTGTTCTCTTTCTTGGCGGAGTGGTAGATGGCCAGCGCGGCGCCCGGCAGACCGAACATCATGATGGGGAAGAAGCCAGCCTGGTACATACCAGTGACACCCACAACCGCTTTACCGGCGTCGATGGAGGATTGGCCACCCAGGAAGTTCGGGATGTCGTTGATGCCGGCCACGTCGAACCAGAACACTGAGTTCAGGGCGTGGTGCAGACCCACGGGGATCAGCAGACGGTTGAAGAAGGCGTAGATACCGGCACCGGTAGAGCCCAGGTTGACGATGGATTCACCGAAGGAGACCAGGCCACCATAGATAACCGGCCAGACGGCCATCAGGATGAAGGCGACGACTATCATCACCACTGAGGTCACGATCGGCACCAGACGACGGCCAGAGAAGAAGGCCAGCGCCTTGTGCAGTTCGACGCTGCTGAAGCGGTTGTAAAGCTCGGCGGCGATCACACCGGTCAAGATACCGATGAACTGGTTCTCAATCTTGCCGAATGCGGCAGGCACTTGATCCAGCGGGATCTGCTGGATTTGCGACACGGCGCCCGGGCTCAGCAGTGTGGTCACCACCAGGTAGCCGACCAGACCGGCCAGCGCGGCGGAACCGTCTTTATCCTTGGACATGCCATAGGCGACACCGACAGCAAACAGTATGGCCATCTTGTCGATAATGGCGGCACCCGCCTTGATCAGGAAGGCAGCCAGCGCGCTGTCACCACCCCAACCGTTCGGATCAATCCAGTAGCCAACCCCCATCAGGATCGCGGCGGCAGGCAATACCGCTACCGGCACCATCAGGGCACGGCCGATCTTTTGCAAATAACCGAGAATGTTCACGGTTCCTCTCCTTAGTTAATGTTTTTCTAGAAATTAAGTGCTTATCACGTTTGACGCATAAGCCATCAAGGCTTGTTTGGCAGTCTAGGGCTTTTATTTCGCTGCGCAAATTAATAAACGTATATTCGTGATCATTATCACCCAAACGAGATAAAGGTAGCGGATACATGTGGCTTAGTTCGCAATCTTTATTTACGCTATAAAACAACTTGAATCCGTCTCAGCCTATTTGCCGCCGACACCCCGGCAGCAACCCGTACAGAGGTATCTACAATGCGCCTGATCCCGTTGAAATCTGCCAGCCAAGTGGGCCTGTGGTCTGCCCGTTACATCGTTGACCGTATCAATGCGTTCAAACCCACTGCCGATCGCCCCTTCGTACTGGGCCTGCCCACCGGCGGCACCCCGCTCAACACCTACAAGCGCCTGATCGAGCTGCATAAAGCGGGCGAGGTGAGCTTCGAGCACGTGGTCAGCTTCAACATGGACGAATACGTCGGCCTGCCGGAAGATCACCCCGAGAGCTACCACAGCTTCATGCACAACAACTTCTTCTGTCACATCGACATCCGCCCCGAGAACATCAACATCCTCAACGGCAACGCCCCGGATCTGGTGGCCGAGTGCAAGCGCTACGAGGAGAAGATCAAGTCCTACGGCAAGATCAACCTCTTCATGGGCGGCGTCGGCAATGACGGCCACATAGCGTTCAACGAACCGGCCTCTTCCCTCTCCTCCCGTACCCGGGTCAAGACCCTGACAGAAGACACCCGCATCGCCAACTCCCGCTTCTTCGGCGGCGACATGGAGCAGGTGCCCAAGCTGGCGCTGACCGTGGGTGTCGGCACCCTGATGGACGCCGAAGAGATCATGATCCTGGTGACCGGCCACGGCAAGGCCCAGGCCCTGCAAGCCGCAGTGGAAGGCAGCGTCAACCACATGTGGACCATCTCCACCCTGCAACTGCATCCGAAGGGAATGATGGTGTGCGACGAGCCCTCCACCATGGAGCTCAAGGTCAAGACGGTGCGTTACTTCCAGCAGCTGGAAGCCGCCAACATCGGCCGTCTGTAAGGAGCCACCATGTACGCATTGACCAACTGCACCCTCTACACCGGCAGCTGTGTGCTGACCGGTTACGGGGTGGTGATCGAGGGCGACAAGATTGTCGCCATCTCCCGCCGGGCCGAACTGCCCGCCGGCATAGAACAACATGATCTGCACGGCGCCAACCTCTGCGCCGGCTTCATCGACGTGCAGCTCAACGGCTGCGGCGGCGTCATGTTCAACGGCCACATCACCACCCAGACTCTGGCGACCATGCAGGCCGCCAACCTGAAATCCGGTACCACCAGCTTCCTGCCGACCCTGATCACCAGCCCGGATGCGGACATGAAGCAGGCCGTCGCCGTGACCCGCGACTACATGGCCGCCCACCCCAACGAAGTGCTGGGCGTGCATCTGGAGGGGCCCTACACCAACCTCAAGCGCAAGGGCATTCACCCGGCCGAGCAGATCCGCCAGCCCGCCGACGAGATGATCGACTTCTTCTGTGCCAACAGCGACGCCATCGCCAAGATCACCCTGGCGCCGGAGCGCAACAAGCCGGAGCACATCCGCCAGCTGGTGGAAGCGGGCATCCTGGTCTCTGCCGGCCATACCGCCGCCAACTACGATCAGGCCATGGCCGGCTTTGACAACGGCATCCGCTTTGCCACCCACCTCTACAACGCCATGACCCCGACCGTGAACGGCCGCGAGCCGGGCGTAGTGGGCGCCATCTACGATCGCAAGGATGTCTATGCCGGCGTCATCGTCGATGGGCATCACGTGCACTGGGCCAACGTGCGGCTGGCCCACAAGATGCTGGGGGATCGGCTGGTGCTGGTCACCGACGCCACCGCCGCAGCCGGTGCGCCGGAAGGCTTTGAGAAGTTTGATTTTTGTGGCGCAACCGTCTATTTCCGCGATGGTCAGTGCGTCGACGAGAATGGTACACTCGGCGGTTCTGCCCTCACCATGATTGAAGGGGTGGAAAATCTGGTCAAACAGGTCGGATTACCGCTCGATGAAGCACTGAGAATGGCCACCCTATATCCCGCTCGCGCCATTGGATGGGACTCACGTCTCGGTAGTATCCAGGTCGGAAAAATAGCCAACCTGACTGTCTTTGATCAGGCCTTCACGGTCTGCGGGACCGTGGTTAACGGACACTACACAACACAGTGACACTATGACTGGCGGACAAATAGCAAACGTAGATCTTATCAAGCAGGTCAACAGTGCGGCCGTATATCGGCTCATCGACCTGCAAGGCCCCATCTCGCGGGTCAAAATTGCCGAGTTGAGTCAGCTGGCCCCGGCCAGCGTGACCAAAATAACCCGGCAACTGATCGAACATGGCCTGATCAAGGAGACCTCACCGCAAGCCTCTACCGGCGGGCGGCGCGCCATCTCCCTGACCACCATCAAGCATCGCTTTCAGTTTGTGTCCGCCAAGCTCGGCCGCGGCTATCTGCAGCTGAGCCTGTACGATCTCGACGGCAAGGAGCTCGATCAGCACATCACCCAGGTGACCGAGATCGACCAGCAGCCCGTGGTCGACATGCTGCTGCGCGAAATTGGTGCCTTCATCGACGCCCAGCAGGAGCGCAGCCGCAACCTGATCAGCATAGCGCTGACCATGCCGGGTCTGGTCAATCCGGAATCGGGCATGGTCATCTATACCCCCAAGTACCAGATCCGCAATCTGGCGCTGGCCAAGCTGCTGGAGAACCACTTCAACCTGCCCTGCTACGTGGGCAACGACACCCGCTCCCTGGCGCTGGCCGAGCACTTCTTCGGTGAATCCCGCGACTGCATGGACTCCATCCTGGTGAGCGTGCACCAGGGGGCCGGCTCCGGCATCATCACCAAGGGCAAGGTATTCCTAGGTCAGAACCGCAACGTCGGCGAGATCGGCCACATCCAGGTCGAACCGCTCGGCAAGCGCTGCCACTGCGGCAACTTCGGCTGTCTGGAGACCATCGCCTCCAACGAGGCCATCGTCGACAAGGTGAAGGAACTCATCAGCCGCGGCCACCTCAGCTCGCTGCAGGAGAAGCACATCACCATCCAGGAGGTGTGTAAGGCCGCCATGGCCGGCGATGAACTGGCCCGCAGCGTGATCGAGAACGTGGGTGAGCATCTGGGACGGGCGGTGGCCATCACGGTCAACCTGTTCAACCCGCAGAAGGTGCTGATCGCCGGTGAAATCACCGCCGCCGAAGAGATCCTCTTCCCGGCCATCCGCCGCTGTGTCGAGCACCAGTCTCTGCCGAGCTTCCACCGTGGTCTGCCCATAGTGAAGGCGCGCTTCCAGAACCAGCCCACCATAGGCGGCTTCGCCCTGGTGAAGCGGGCCCTGCTGGAGGGTGATCTGTTGCAGATCATCATGGAGCAGAAGTAAGGCGCTGGCCTTGCGAGATAAAAAAACGGCAGCCACTGGCTGCCGTTTTTTTATTGTGTGCTGTTCGCCGGGTTAGCCCGCCCGGCACGGTTTGAACAGATCCAACGCGCCATCATAGACGCGGGTCTGCTATCCATGATCCCCAGCATGGTGCAGGGCAACAGCTTGTCGCGTGCACTCAACCTTGCTTGCTCATTCACCCCGCCCGGCACGGTTTGAACAGATCCAAGGCCCCGTCATAAACGCGGGTCTGCACATCCATGATCCCCAGCATTGAGTGGAACAGGTTGTCGTGGGAGAAGCGCTGGCTGGCCGCCTCCTGCTGCAGGCAATCCATGTTCAGCCGCCGATCCGCCTGCAACTGGGGGGAGAGCCAGGTCAGCAGCGGCACCCGGGTCTGATCGTCCGGCGCGAACTTGTAGGGGGTGCCGTGCAGGTAGAGCCCCATGGCACCGAGGGACTCGCCGTGATCGGAGAGATAGACCAGCCCCACGTTGTAGTCGTTCTGCAGCGTCTTGAGCTTGTCGATCAGCTGTGCCACCACCTTGTCGGTGTAACGTATGGTGTTGTCATAGCTGTTGACCAGCTCTTCATTGGTGCAGTTTTCGATGTCGCTGCGCGGGCAGTCCGGCACGAAGAATCGCTCGGAGGCGGGGTAGCGCCGATAGTAGGTCGGGCCGTGGCTGCCCATCAGGTGAAAAGCCACCAGCTTGTTGCCCTTCATCTGCGCTATCTGCTGATCCAGCCCCTCCAGCATCACCTCGTCGTAGCAGGAGCCTCTCTGGCAATACTGCGGGAACGCCTTGGCCTCAATGTCTATGGTGGGCACGTTCTTGCACACCCCCTTGCAGCCGCCGTCGTTCTCCTTCCACAGCACGGAGATGCCGGCGTGTTGCAGCACATCCAGCATGCCATCCCGCGACTGGGCCAGGGTGTCGTCATATTCCCGGCGCGTGAGATTGGAGAACATGCAGGGCACGGAGACAGCCGTGGCGGTGCCGCAGGAGCGCACGTTGCGAAACGAGACCATGCCCGCCTCCTGCGCGGTGAAGCTGTTGGTCTGCTTCCCGTAGCCGTTGAGGGAGTAGTTCTGGCTGCGGGCCGTCTCCCCCACCACCAGGAACATCAGGGTCGGCTTGCCGCCCTGCCCCACCACTTTGGCATCCGTTCCCAGCGGCTGGTACGGGATGGGGGTGGCAAACAGGATGTCGGTGGCATAGCGATAGAGACCGTGCACATAGTTGGCGGGCACTATCTCCTTGCCGAGGGACTTGTTGTTGCGCCCGACCGAGGCGTAATCCTGGTAATAGAGGGCGGCCACCCCCACCAGAAACAGCAGCGACAGGGTGATGGAGCCAAGGCGCAACCCCAGTCCCTTATACCAGGGGCTGGGATAGGTTATTTTCACCCACAGCAAGGCCAGCGCCGGCAGCAGGCCGGTCAGCAGGAACCAGAGCGCGACCGAGCCATTGAGGTAAGCCGTCGCCTCCCCGCTGTTGGTCTCGACTATGTTCTGCACCATGCTCACGTCAAAGATGACGCCGTACTTGAGCATGGCGTAGCTGACCACAGAGCCCATCAGGATCAGCAGCACGAAGAAGGGCTTGAGCAGATAGCGGAAGGTAAAGGGCAGAAACACCGCATTGAGCGCGGCCAGCAGCACCAGGGGGATAGAGAGGGCAAAGCCCGCCTTGACGTGCTCCAGCTGGGTGAGAATGTGGTAAAAGTGCAGGAAGATGGGCCAGTTGAACACCAGTGCAAACAGCAGCACCAGCAACAGATTCACCTTCATCACTCCCAGGGTGATGCGCATAACGATACTCCGACAAACCAGGCAGGACTGGGGCCCCTGCATGGGGGCACCCGTTGTGAGTGCTCGCTTGCCGCGCACCTCTTCCTGAGGGCAAGCGCGGCAAGGGGCTGGGGCGCCCGGACACGGCAGGCAGCTTAAGTCGTCAAACTTAAGGGAAAATTAAGGCGGGCAATGCCATGGTCGGCACGATCTTCAGGTGCCAGCTCATCATAAGAAAAACGGCAGCCGAAGCTGCCGTTTTAGCGGGGGCGAACAGAGCGTCGCCACCTGAGTGTTCACGGACCGGATTACAGGGTCGCGGCAACTTCGTCGGAGATGGAGCCGTTGTGGTACACCTCCTGCACGTCGTCCAGATCTTCCAGCATGTCGATGAGGCGCATCAGCTTAGGGGCGGTTTCCGCATCCAGCTCGGCTTCGGTGGAAGGGATCATGGTCACTTCGGCGCTCTCGGCCTTGAAGCCGGCGGCTTCCAGCGCATCCAGCACGGTCCCGAAGTCGTTCGGGGTGGTGTACACCTCGATGGAACCATCTTGCTCGGTCACCACGTCATCGGCGCCCGCTTCCAGGGCCGCATCCATCAGGGCATCTTCATCGACACCGACGAAGGTCAGCAGCCCTTTCTTGCTGAACAGGTAGGCGACCGAGCCGTCGGTGCCCAGGTTGCCGCCGCACTTGCTGAAGGCGTGACGCACTTCCGCCACGGTACGGTTGCGGTTGTCGGTCAGGCACTCCACCATGACGGCGGAGCCAGCCGGGCCGTAGCCTTCGTAGACTATGGTCTCGAGCTGCTCGCCGTCACCACCACCGGCCCCACGTGCGATGGCGCGGTTGATGGTGTCGCGGGTCATGTTGCCGGTCAGGGCAGCCGCCACCGCCGCACGCAGGCGTGGGTTGTTGGCGGGATCCGGATCGCCGATACGAGCCGAGGTGGTGATTTCACGGATCAGCTTGGTGAAGATCTTGCCGCGCTTGGCATCCTGAGCTGCCTTGCGGTGTTTGATGTTGGCCCACTTACTGTGACCTGCCATAGAGACTCTCCGTTATATTTTTTAGATTTCAATAACACAAAGTGACCGGGTAGGCCGCGCCGGGCGCGGCCGGGACTGTGCCGGATGCCGGCTTATTCATCACCCTTGACGGTCGTCGCAATCGCCAGTTCGCTCATCTGCGCCTGGTTGGCAAAGCTGGGGGCGTCTGTCATCAGACAGGCGGCCGCCGTGGTTTTCGGGAAGGCAATCACGTCCCGGATGTTATCGGTACCGGTCAGCAGCATGCTGAGGCGATCCAGGCCGAAGGCCAGACCGGCGTGCGGCGGGGTACCGTATTTCAGCGCGTCCAGCAGGAAGCCGAACTTCAGACGCTGCTCGGCCGGGGTGATGCCGAGGATGTCGAAGACGGTGGCCTGCATCTCGCTGTTGTGGATACGCACAGAACCGCCACCCACTTCGTAGCCGTTGATGACCATGTCGTAGGCGTTGGCATAGGCGCTGAGCGGGTTGGCTTTCAGCTCGCTCGGGCCCAGGTTGCTCGGCGCAGTGAAGGGGTGGTGCATGGCCGCCAGGCCGCCTTCGCTGTCTTCCTCGAACATGGGGAAGTCGATGACCCACAGCGGCTTCCAGCTGTTTTCCATCAGACCCAGATCGCGGCCCACTTTCAGACGCAGAGCGCCCATGGCATCGCAGACCACTTTCTTGCTGTCGGCGCCGAAGAAGATGATGTCGCCGTCGGCTGCGCCGGTACGGGCCAGGATCTCGCGCACTATCTCGTCAGACAGGAACTTGGCAACCGGAGACTGTACGCCTTCAATACCGTTGGCCGCTTCGTTGACCTTCATCCAGGCCAGACCCTTGGCACCGTAGATGCCGACAAACTTGGTGTACTCGTCGATCTGCTTGCGGGACAGCTCGGCGCCGCCCGGCACTTTCAGGGCCGCCACACGGCCTTTCGGGTCGTTGGCGGGGCCGGCGAACACGGCGAACTCGACTGAGGTCAACAGGTCAGCCACATCGACCAGCTCCATCGGCAGACGCAGGTCCGGCTTGTCGGAGCCGAAACGGCGCATGGCCTCGTCGAAGGTCATGATCGGGAAGTCGCCCAGATCCACATTCAGGATGTGCATCCACAGTTTGCGGATCATCTCTTCCATGATTTCACGCACTTGCGGCGCCGTCATGAAGGAGGTCTCCACGTCGATCTGGGTGAATTCCGGCTGGCGGTCGGCACGCAGGTCTTCGTCACGGAAGCACTTGACGATCTGGTAGTAACGGTCGAAGCCGGACATCATCAGCAACTGCTTGAACAGCTGGGGAGATTGCGGCAGGGCGTAGAACTTGCCCTTGTGCACCCGGCTAGGTACCAGATAGTCACGGGCACCTTCCGGAGTGGCCTTGGTCAGCATGGGGGTTTCGATGTCGAGGAAGCCGTGCTCGTCCATGAAGCGACGCACGAAGGCGCTGGCCTTGGCACGGGTCTTCAGGTACTTGGCCATCTCGGGGCGACGCAGATCCAGATAACGGAACTTGAGGCGCTGCTCTTCGCTGTTGACCTGGTTGAAGTCCAGCGGCAGCGGCTCGGCGCGGTTGATGATGGTGAGCTCGTGGGCGAACACTTCGATGGCGCCTGTGGCCATGTCGCTGTTGCGCTGGGAGTCAGGACGGGTACGTACCACACCGGAAACCTGAATGCAGAACTCGCCGCGCAGTTCGGAGGCCAGGGCGAAGGCGTCCGGCTGGTCCGGATCGAAGAACACCTGCACGATCCCTTCCCGGTCACGCATGTCGATAAAGATCAGACCGCCGAGGTCGCGACGACGATGGACCCAACCGCACAATGTAATGGTCTGCCCAGCATGGGCCTCATTGACCTGTCCGCAATAGATAGAGCGCATGGACTTCTTCCTTCGAAATTGTAGAGAGACGGTGAACCTGGGTCGCCGGGCACGACTGGCAAGCACCGTCTGTCTCACAGCTGGCCAGAGTCTTGTTCTTACCCGGTTTGAAATCTGTCTCATACCGTCCGATCCCCTGGATCGGACACCTGCCACCGATATCGGCTCGACCAGAGGCGGCTGGCAAGCGGCCGGGCAGTCGGTCAGAGGGCATCGGAAAGCGTCGTTGTTTGGCCAATTCATGGCCGCTACCGTCGCCACAATATGCGCACAGCGGCGTGAGTCACAACAAATTGGCAAACAAAAGGGCTGGTATTATAGAGGAAAACCCCCATTTGGGTAAAATGGCCAGCAGCCCCCTTTGCCCTGTTTTTTACATCTCAAGGCAAAAAATGGGCGCAAAACGAGATAAACCCGCAGACAGGATCCGCCATGAGCCTCTTTTTGGGCCTGCCACAATGGTCACACCCGGCCTGGCCCGGTCAATTATTGGGCGTGGGGGCCAAACCCGCCGAGCACCTCGCCCACTACGCCCGAGTGTTCAACACGGTAGAAGGCAACACCACCTTCTACGCCTCGCCGACCCCGGAAACGGTGTTACGCTGGGCCGATGCGGTGCCCGCCCACTTTCGCTTCAGCTTCAAGTTTCCGCAGACCATCAGCCATCAGAGCGATCTGGTGAGCGCCGACAAGCAGGTGACCGACTTCATCCAGCTGCTCACCCCGCTGCACGACAAGCTGGGGCTGCTCAAGCTGCAACTGCCCGCCCGCTTCGGCCCGAGCGGCCTTCCCCGTCTCGCTGAATTCTTCAACCGGCTGCCGACACAGTTTCGCTATGCCCTCGAGGTGCGCCACCCCGATTTCTTCGCCAAGGGCGAGGCGGAGCGCAGCCTGAACCGTATGCTGATGGGAAAAGGCATCAACCGCATCATGCTCGACAGCCGGCCGCTGTTCTCTGTGCCGGCCAGTATCGCGGCAAAGAGTGCAGCCATGATAGATGCCCAGGGCAAGAAGCCCAGACTGCCGGTACATCTGCTGGCCACCGCCAACGCCCCCGTGGTGCGGCTCATCGGTCTGCCGGATCCGGCCGCCAATCACCCCTTCCTGCCCAGCTGGTTGCCCCACTGGCGTCAGTGGCTGGCGGAAGGCAAGGATCTCTACCTCTTTATACATACCGCTGACAATGCCCAGTCACCCGAGCTGGCCCGCCAGATAACCCGCCTGTTGGGGCAGGAGATGGCCCCCTGGCCGGGGGAAAACGATCGCGCGCGCCAGGGCGTGCTGCGCTTTTAGTCAGCCATTTCATGGGCCATCGGGCATGCGTAAAAAAAGCCGCTTTTTTGTGGCTGGACGGGGCTCGGCGTCAAGACAAACGCCCATCAATCCTCTACACTAGCGCCCCAAGCAAGGGGCCTTCGTTGACCACTGCAATTCATTGCAACAAACAACATGGCTCCGAATAAGGGGCCTGTCGTTGACCACTGCAATTCGTTGCAACAGACAACGCGGCTCCGGATCAAGGGCCCGGATGATGGCCCATTGCGAACAGGGTCGGCCCGAAGGATCTCACGGCCAGCCACCCCGTTCGTAAACCGGTGATAAAACAACCCAGAAGGGTGTCACCCAACGACTCAATTGAAAAAACAGTCGGTTCATATACCGGCTGTCAGGTTGCGCCAGCATGCATACCAAAGACCAGATTTTTGCCGCCCCCATCGCCCGATTGGGGGACTTTTGCTTTGACGAACAGGTCGTCGACGTCTTCCCCGACATGATCCAGCGCTCGGTGCCGGGTTACAGCAACATCATCTCCGCCATCGGCATGATGGCCGCCCGCTACGCCCAGCCCGAGAGCCGGCTCTATGACCTCGGCTGTTCGCTGGGCGCCGCCACCCAGGCCATGCGTCGCCACGTGACCCAGCCGGGTTGCGCCATCACGGCGGTGGATCTCTCCCATCCCATGATCGAGCGCGCCCGCGCCCACCTCTCCGGCTTCAAATCCGAGGTGCCGGTAGCGCTGGTGGAAGCGGATATCTGCGACGTCGAAATCGAGAACGCCTCCGTGGTGGTGCTCAACTTCACCTTGCAGTTCGTGGACCCCGAAAAGCGGATGACCCTGATCCAGCGCATCTTTGATGGGCTGCGTCCGGGCGGCATCCTGATCCTGAGCGAGAAGTTCCGCTTCGAGGATGAGCCGGTCAACGAGCTGCTCATCGATCTGCACCTGGATTTCAAGCGGGCCAATGGCTACAGCGAGCTGGAGATAAGTCAGAAGCGCAACGCCCTCGAAAACGTGATGCGCACCGACAGCCTGGAGATACACAGAGCCCGCCTGCGGGACGCCGGTTTTGTTCACCAGGATCTCTGGTTCCAGTGCTTCAACTTCGGTTCCATGATTGCCATCAAATCCAGCGACACCAACTAAGCCATGATCGACTTTGCCAATTTTTATCAACTGATCGCCAAAAACCGGCTGAGCCACTGGCTGCATACCCTGCCCGCCCAGTTGCACGTCTGGCAGCATGACAACCAGCACGGGGATCTGCCGCGCTGGAATCGTGCCCTCAACAAACTGCCCACGGTCGCGCCCGGCTCCATAGAGCTGCAACATGGGGTCGAGATCGGCCATGCCGAGAGCCTGGGCGAGGGGGAGCGCAAGAAGGTCGAGAGCCTGCTGCGCCACTTCATGCCCTGGCGCAAGGGCCCGTTCACCGTGCACGGCATCCACATCGACACCGAATGGCGCTCCGACTGGAAGTGGGATCGGGTATTGCCCCATATCAGTCCGCTGGCCGGTCGCTATGTGCTGGATGTGGGCTGCGGCAGCGGCTATCACCTCTGGCGCATGGTGGGGGAAGGCGCCAAACTCGCGGTCGGCATAGACCCAAGCCCGCTGTTTCTCTGCCAGTTCGAGGCCATCCGCCACTTTCTCGGCGGCGACCAGCGCGCCCACCTGTTGCCGCTCGGCATTCAGGAGCTGCCGGCGCTGCGCGCCTTTGACACCGTCTTCTCCATGGGGGTGCTCTATCACCGCAAGTCCCCCATCGAGCACATAGAGCAGCTGCGCAACCAGCTCAAAGATGACGGCGAGCTGGTGCTGGAAACCCTGGTGATCGATGGCGGGGTCAACGACGTGCTGGTGCCCACCGACCGTTACGGCAAGATGCGCAACGTCTGGTTCATCCCCTCGAGCGCGGCCCTCAAGCTCTGGGTCGAGCGCTGCGGCTTCACCGACGTGCGGATAGTAGACGAGAATATGACCAGCACCGACGAACAGCGTCGTACCGACTGGATGATAAATGAATCCCTGAGCGATTACCTGGACCCTCAAGATCCAGCGCTCACGGTGGAAGGACACCCGGCGCCGAAACGTGCCGTACTGATTGCCAGAAAGGCCAAAGACTAGCCGATGGCGCCTGTGGAAGTTACACTGACCCAATTCCAGGAAGCACAGTTAAATGAATGACATGAAAAGCAAATTAAAAGGAATGACCCTGCTCTCCCTGCTCAGTCTCGGCGGGTGTGTCAGTATGGAGAAAGCGCCCCCGGTACCTACCTTGACGCTGGCCGAGCTTCGCACCGAGATCAATCTGAGCGAGCAACGTCTGCAAACATCCATGGAACAGCAACAGAAGCAGTACGTGCAGCAACAGCACCTGCTGGTTCAGCTCAACACTGATGTCAACAACATGAAAGAGTCCGTGAAAAAAGTCGACAGCAAGCTCGAATCCTTGCCGCCAGAGCCGCCCAAGCCCATGGCGATCCCGACCGAGAAGTGCCAGGCACCAAGCCAGGGCCACACGGTCGATGGCAAACTGCTGGTCGGTGAAGCCGAGTGGATCTGGGTAGACGCCGCCAATGACGCCTTCCAGGCGCGGGTCGATACCGGTGCCACCACCTCCTCCATCAGCGCCCAGGACATCACCATCTTCGAGCGCAACGGCAAAAACTGGGTGCGCTTCTTCCTGAGCCACCAGGAGATGGATGACAAGATCCAGATCGAAGCGCCGCTGGTGCGTCACGTGCGGGTGCGTCAGGCGTCCGCCGACGATCTCGATCGTCGTCCCGTGGTGCGTCTGGCTGTGCGGATCGGCGACATGACAGAAAAAGCTGAATTTACCCTGAAAGACCGCAGCGACATGACCTTCCCCGTGCTGCTGGGTCGCGAATTTTTGAAAGACATCGCCGTGGTTGATGTGGCCCGCGAATATATCCAACCAAAACCCAAGCTCAAGGATGTGAAATAATCCATGGTTTCCCGTAAGCCGTTCTATTTGCTGGTCGCCCTGCTGTACATTGTCGGCCTGGGGATGACGTTTTATCACCACATAGCGTTGGACGTGCCGCTGACGCCGGGTGAAAAACGCCAGATCTGGTCCATCGAGGCCAAGCTGGAATTTGAAGCCACCGGCGAGCCTGTGATCGCCTCCCTGGCCATTCCGGGCACCCAGCCCGGTTTCACCCTGATGAACGAGAACGCCGCGAGCCCGGGCTATGGCCTGTCGTTTGTCGAGAAGGATGGCGATGCCCGTGCCGAGTGGTCCATTCGCACCGCTTCCGGCCGTCAGGAGCTCTACTACCGCGTCGACATGATGGCTGACGAGCACGCCAAACCGGCGGCGCTGGCCCAGCCCCCCGTCATCGAGAAGCAGATCGAGAGCGAGCCTTACGCCACCGCGATGAAGCAGATCTCCGAGCGGGCGCAGGAGCGCTCCGCCGACGGCTACACCCTGACCCGCGAGATCATCAAGGAGATCGAGAAGCAGGAGCAGAACGCCGAGCTGCTGAAGTCTCACAAGAGTCGCGCCAACCTGATCGCCGAGCTGCTGAGCAACGCTGACGTCCCGGCCCGGGTCGTCCATGCCCTGAGCCTGGAAGACGGCCGCCGTCGCCAGGAGCTGGTGGATTACCTGCAGGTGTTCAACAGCCCGACCGACTACAAGCTGTTCAACCCGCAAACCGGTGAACAGGGTCGCCCTGCCAACCTGCTGCTGTGGGAATACAACTCGGGCGCCCTGCTGGACGTGACCGGCGGCCACAACTCCAAGGTGACCTTCTCGATGATCGAGCAGGAGCAACCGGTGAACGTGGCGCTGGCGCAGAAGTTCGAAAAATCAGAGATGATGAACTTCTCCATCCACAGTCTGCCGCTGGAAGAGCAGGCGCTGTTCAAGGGCTTGCTGCTGATCCCCATCGGCGTGCTGATGGTGGTGTTCCTGCGGGTCATCGTCGGTATCAAGACCTCGGGCACCTTCATGCCTGTGCTGATCGCGGTCGCCTTCATCCAGACCTCCCTCATCACGGGTCTGATCGGCTTCCTGCTGATCGTCGGCACGGGTCTCATCATCCGTTCCTACCTGTCGCGGCTCAACTTGCTGCTGGTGGCCCGAATATCGGCGATCATCATCATGGTGATCTCGATGATCGGCATCTTCTCCGCGTTCGCCTTCAAGCTGGGGCTGACCGACGGCATGAAGATCACCTTCTTCCCGATGATCATCCTCTCCTGGACCATAGAGCGGATGTCCATTCTGTGGGAAGAAGAGGGTCCGAAAGAGGTCGTCCGTCAGGGCGGTGGTTCCCTGCTGGTGGCGGTCATCGCCTACCTGGCCATGGACAACGAGCTGATCCGTCACCTGACCTTCAACTTCCTCGGCCTGCAGCTGGTGCTGATGGCGACCGTGCTGCTGCTGGGTAACTACACCGGCTACAAGCTGAGCGAGCTCAAGCGTTTCAAACCGCTGGTGAACGAGATCAAGTCTGGCGCCACCCCGGGTAAGGACAAGTAACAGATGTGGTTCTGGGAAAAATACACCAGTCCGTGGAGCCTGTCCCAGGCAGGCATCCTCGGCATGAACAAACGCAACCACTCCTACATCAGCCGCTACAACCCGCGCAGCCTCTACCCGCTGGTGGATGACAAGCTGCAGACCAAGCGCATCGCGCTGGATGCGGGGGTGACTGTGCCGGAACTGATCGGCACCATCCGCGAACAGCATGACGTGACCCGCATCACCCAGCTGGTCAAGGATTGGCCGGGTTTCTGCATCAAGCCGGCGCGCGGTTCGGGCGGCAAGGGGATCCTGGTGATCCTGCGTCAGGAAGAGGGTCTCTTCTACAAGCCAAACGGCAGCGCCAGCAATGGTCAGGATCTGGAGCGCCATGTCTCCAACATACTGGCCGGGCTCTACTCGCTGGGCGGCAAGCCCGACGTGGCGCTGGTGGAAGGCCTCATCAACTTCGATGACGTCTTCGATGGCTACTCGTTCGAAGGGGTGCCCGATGCCCGGGTGATCATCTTCAAGGGCTTCCCTGTGATGGCCATGATGCGCCTCTCCACCGCAGCCTCCGACGGCAAGGCGAACCTGCACCAGGGCGCCGTGGGCGTGGGCCTATGCCTGCGCACCGGTCGGGCACTGCGGGCGGTGCAGTTTGGCAATCCGTTGCGTCATCACCCGGATACCGGCCTCGATCTCTATGAGCTCAAGGTGCCCCACTGGGACACCCTGCTGACCCTGGCGGCCTCCTGCTACGAGATGTCGGGCCTGGGCTACATAGGCACCGACATGGTGCTGGACAAGTTCCGTGGCCCCATGCTGCTGGAGCTCAACGCCCGGCCGGGCCTCGCCATCCAGATCGCCAACGGTCGCGGCCTGGTGCCCAATCTCAAGACCATAGAGAAGCTGGGCCAGGTCAAGATGAACGTGGAGCAGCGAGTCAACTTCGCCAAGGATCACTTCGGTATCTTCGACGAGTAGCCTGACGGCCTGACTAGCAAAAGCGCGCCTCTGGGCGCGCTTTTTTATGGCTGGCATTTGGCCGGGTGACGAGATCCGGCGCAAAAAAAAGACATAAAAAAACCGATGCCTGGGCATCGGTTTTTCAGTATCCGGTACGCAGACCCGATTACAGGGAAGCGGCGTTCTCGGACAGATACTTGGCAACGCCATCCGGGGAGGCGGTCATGCCTTTTTTGCCTTTCTCCCACTGAGCCGGGCACACTTCGCCGTGCTCTTCGTGGAATTGCAGGGCGTCGACCATGCGCAGCATCTCGTCGATGTTGCGACCCAGCGGCAGATCGTTCACGACCTGGTGACGAACCACGCCGTGGCTGTCGATCAGGAAGGAGCCACGGAACGCTACACCGGCTTCCGGGTGCTCGACGTCATAGGCTTTGCAGATCTCGTGCTTGATGTCGGCAACCAGCGGGTACTTGACCGGGCCGATGCCGCCGTCTTCGATCTTGGTGTTGCGCCAGGCGTTGTGGGAGAACTCGGAGTCGATGGAGACACCGATCACTTCCACGCCACGCTTGTTGAACTCTTCCAGGCGGTGATCGAAGGCAATCAGCTCGGACGGGCAGACGAAGGTGAAATCGAGCGGATAGAAGAACAGGACGGCTGCCTTGCCTTTGATGTGGGATGCCAGGTTGAAGGTGTCAACGATCTGGCCATTGCCCAGAACGGCAGCAGCGGTGAAATCGGGTGCGGGACGGCCTACCAATACCATATTCAATTCCTCTTTATGTGAAGTGAACAATCCTGTCAGGATTGGGCTACCTAGAGCCAAGTCCGTCTAATTCAAGCGACAAACCATAGACCCGGTGGTAGATTAGTTAAATCAAATTAAATAGATAGCATTAATCGGGTTTTCCTATGCAACGTTGGCCCAGCCTGAAACAGCTGCAATATCTGGTCGCTCTCGACGAGCACAAGAACTTCAACCGCGCCGCCAAGGCCTGTCATGTCAGCCAGTCCACCCTGAGTACCGGGATCCAGACGCTGGAAGACATGATGAACCTGCAACTGGTGGAGCGGGACCACAAGAGCTTCATTATGACCCCGGTCGGCATGGAAATCGTCGAGCGGGCTCGCAATTTGCTCTCGGATGCACGGGATCTGATGGAACTCGGCCAGCATCAGGGCGGCGTCATGCATGGCACTGTGCGGCTCGGTTGCATCCCCACCATAGCCCCCTTCCTGCTCAGCAAGCTGCTGCAGGTATGTGGCAAGGCCTATCCTGAGCTGGAATTGTTGCTGCGTGAAGACACCACCACCAACCTGCTCAAGCAGCTGGAGCAGGGTCAGCTCGACTTGCTGATCCTGGCGCTGCCGGTGGAGATCGGCGGCTTCCACTGCAAGATGGTCGGCCAGGACCCCTTCCACATGGTGATGCCCGCCAGCATGGCGGCCGGTCTGCACACCCCGTTCGACTACAAGGAGCTGCCCAATCAGAGCATCTTCCTGCTGGAGCGGGAGCACTGCCTCACCGAGCATGCGGTCAGCGCCTGCCGGTTGCGGGACAAGAGCAAGATCAACCCGTTCGCCGCCACCAGCCTGCACACCCTGGTGCAGATGGTCGGCGCCGGGCTTGGCACCACCTTCCTGCCGCAGATGGCCATCGATGCCGGTATCCTCGACAACACGGATCTGGTGGCCATTCCCCTGCCAGGGGAAAAACCGTACCGCGAGATAGGCCTAGTGTGGCGTCCCAGCACCACCCGGGTACAGACCTTCTACAAGCTGGCCGAGCTGCTCACCCCGCTGATCGAACCCAAGGCCTGAACTTAGACTGACCTCCACGAAAACGCCGGCAACTTGCCGGCGTTTTCATTGGTCCAGACTCTGACACTAGATCAGCTGCCGAACCGTCAGTTGCCGGTCGGTGGCCCGAAGATCTGGGTGTAGGAGGTCAGGGTTCGCAGGCTAACGTCACCAGGCTGGCCATTCTCGTCATAGAGCGCCAGCGCCCCGCTCTGCTTGTCGTGACCCAGCAGCTGATGTGCACTCAGGTTGCTGAGGGCATCGCTGTCCGCTTTCCACTCCCAGCGTTGTCCCAGGCTCAGGCTGCAGCTCTGCAACTGGCCCAGGTTGTTGCCATCCAGGCAGTGACGGGTATCCAGTGCACTGACATAGCGGCCGTACTGGTCATAGATGAAAGACTGGGCGGCCGAGGTCTCGTCACAGGTCACGGCGCTCACACCTTGCTGGGCATCGGCGCTCAGGCAACGGTTGTCAAAGCCGCCCAGCTGCAGGTTGACCGGGCGACCGCCGGTAAACACGGGATGGTTCCAGTCCACCTTGAAGCTGGTGGAGGCGGTCACCCGTCTGCGCTTGTCGACATCCTCGAAGCCCTGGAAGGAGACATGGGCGCCCACCACGTAATAGTGCTTGTAGATGCCGGTGTAGATGGGGCGGATGTTGACCGAGGAGCCAATCTTGAACTCTGTGCTGCCCTGCTCGTTGGGCGCCGCCTTGTAGATGACGTCCAGATTCGGCACGAAGCCCTTGTAGCTCAGCGGCTGGATGCGATTGTGATCCACATCGTACCCCATGCCCCAGACGGTGGCCGTCTTGGAAGAGAGCAGAGACTCTGCCGTCGCGTATTGATCCCGCACCCAGCTGAAACTCACCTTCTGGGCGCTGGGCGCCGAGCGCTCGACCCGATAGTCCTGGGTGTTGTAGGCGAGCTGGCGCTGCTGGCTGAACTTGGCCGAGGCCTCCAGCTTGGCCTTGGGCCCGTCCTTGTTCACTTCGACCCCGCCGGTCACCCCCACCTCGAAGCCGGAGATCTCGCGATGCTCATACTTGCTGTTGAGGTTGGTTGGCAGGCTCTTGAGCACGGCCGCTTTGGCGTTGGAGGCTTCGATGGTGAAGCGGTAGTCCTGGGCGATGGCATCGGTGGCATAGTCCCGCGCCCAGCCGTCGAGCAGGGTGTAACCGGCAAAGTTCTCGCTCCAGGTGAGATCTTCGTTGAGCTGGATGCCGGCACCGGCCGACTCCTCATCCAGCGAGATCCGCACTATCTTGGCATCCGGTGTGGCGGAGCCCGTGTTGCCAAATTGCAGGGAGCGCTCCAGGTTCACCCGATAGACCAGTGAGATGTTCGGCAAGTCACAGAACAGCCGATCCCCCCGATCCCAGGTGCGCGAGCGCGGGAAGGTACACTCGGCATCGCTGATCTTGCGATTGACGTTGAGGTAGAAGGCCACGTGCGGCAAGCCCGCTTCGGCGGTGGCCGGCTGGGTCAGGGAGCGTTTGTGGCGTTTGCCCTGCCCCGCAAGACTCTCGACCCGCTCCATCACCCGATAGAAGGCCGGATCATCGACGCCCCCCAGCGGGGTAAACAGCAGCGCGCCCTTGTAGGCGGAGACCAGCACCCAGTCGGCATCGAACGAGATGCCGGCCAGCTGCTCCATGGCCTTTCTGGCCTGTTGCCGCTCGCCCTTGTCAGTGATGGCGCTGAAGTCGATGAAGACGCGCTCCCCCTGCCCCAGCACGCGCTCGCGCAGTTGATCAGGGGTCAGCCCCCTGGCGGCCTGCTGTTCATCCAGCCAGACGCCGGCGTTGAGGTAGACAAGTCCCTGCTCCGATTGCAGGCTGGCCAGCATGGCGGTGCCCTGATCGGTACGCTCGCCTATGTCTTCGGCATGCACGCTGCCTGCCAGCAAGGCCAGCGCGAGCAGACTGAGAGTGGGAGCTTGAGTGATGAATTTGCGTGGTTTTTTGTTTTTCATTGTTAGCTCCTTGTCGAATCACACCAGACTATTTCCACCATGAGGTGGAACAGCATAACCCTATTATTGATGGTTATATTTCGGTGTTATTCTGCTTGCTTGCCGCGCAATGCCAGCCATTTTTCTCGCTGTGAATTAACAGCATATTCATGGCGGGTATTTCATATGACAAAACAAGGACTGCGGTGCAGTCTAAGGTGGAAGATTCGGTGCTCGCCGATGCTATTACACTGTTGTCGCGCTCTGATAGCGCTGCCCATTTTAGATGCGGGTGACACCTGTCTTTAGCCTCGCGTCCCTGTTCATCGGCCTGAACGATGAAGCGGGAGCCTGATGCCTTGGGCATTCTGCCGCGAGGAAACACTCACTGCTATGGGCTCGATATCATGGGGTGGCCCTCCTCTGTCTGGTGATATTGTCAGCCAACGCCAGTCATTGACCGAATATTATTATGTGAACCAGTTGCGGGAATATACCCATATATATCTAATTTGCTGCCACCATATTGATGACGGGGTGGCCTGTCTAGCGGCCTGCTGTAATAGGGTTTCATCATAACGAATTAGCCTGAAATAAGAACGTGACACAGATCACGCGACGGCGTCAATAACGTTAATGATAAAATCATTCAAACTTGAATAGAATAATTACGTTAATATTGAAATGCTCATTCAAGATAGCCGCCAAATATTATTCAAATGAATACAACCGATAATATGACGTCACTCGGCCCATGCCCTTTCCGGGCGCTCAGGCGCGGTTTATTGCCAACAAGGCTATGTTCGAGCCCCAAACCCCGTTTATGATGAGCGGGTCGTCGAGTCGAAGGAGCCCCCATGCATTGCAAGTTACTGCTGCCCCTGCTGGCCCTGTTGCTGGCCGCCTGTTCCAGCACGCCCGAACCGCCGCCGCCCCGTCAGAGCAGTGCCTTCGACGGCTTCTACCAGCAGTGGCGTGGCGTACCCTATCGCATGGGTGGTGCCAGCCGGGCCGGGCTCGACTGCTCCGCTTTCACCCAGCTTGCCTACCAGCAGGTGCTCGGCTTCAACCTGCCCAGAACCACTGAATCCCAGGCCAGCCTGGGCACGCCGGTCGAGCGCTACCGCTTGCAGCACGGCGATCTGGTCTTCTTCAAGACCGGCTGGCAGCAATACCATGTCGGTGTCTACACGGGGGCCGGGGAGTTCATCCACGCCTCCACCAGCAAGGGAGTGATCCGCTCGCGCCTCGACAATGTCTACTGGAACAGCCGCTACTGGCAGGCGCGTCGTCTGACGCAGTGAGCCCCGCTCACCATGAGAAATGAGAAAGGCCCGTGACGGGCCTTTCTCATTAGCTGTTTGCCGACTCAGTGCTTGCGATGCCAGCGCGGCGAGGTGGCCTTCTCGCCCCAGGGGGTGACACATGGCAACAAGGCCCCCTCGATCACCGCATCGCTGCTGGCCAGCGCCTCGGCAATCTTCTGATGCAGCACCCGCAGCAAGCGTCCCTCCTGCTCGGCCAGGGAGTGACCCGCGGCAAAGAACTCGCGCTGGTGTTGCAGCGCCAGCTTCTGGGCAAATTCATAGGTGTTGAAGCAATCCGGCATCCGCTCGACCACATCATCAAGCCGGGCCAACAAGCTGTTCAGTTCCCTGGTCATGTCGCTCACTCCTTGTAGGTTGATGGCCAAAAACTACCCCTAATTGGATAAGTCACCAACCACCAAATCTCGAAACTGTGGTGGGTCGCACAGTTCACAGGTGAGTCATCCGCGACCCTATGCTAAGCCAGATGGCAAAACTTTACAGCCGATTAACAAGCCGCTAGATTTAGACCGACCAATCAGTCGGTCAATTAACGCGCGAGGTATGCCATGGAAGCGGTTCAGTTGCAGGAGACCACCACAGACAAGCTGTCGCTACCGGGCAAACTGGCCCGGCTCAGGCAGGCCTGTCAGGCCAATCCCATGCCGGGTCTGAGCGAGCGCAGAGCCCACCTGAGCCAGCTCAAGCGCGCCCTGCTGGCCCACAAGCAGCCGTTGTGTGACGCCCTGGCCCGGGATTATGGCCAGCGCAGCGACTACGACAGCCTGATCGCCGACATACTCCCCAGCGTCATGCAGATCAACTACACCCAGCGCCGGATCAAGCGCTGGATGCGCCCGCACCGCCGCCACACCGGGCTGCTGCTGGCCCCGGCCAGGGTCGAGGTGTTCTATCAACCGCTCGGGGTGGTCGGCATCATAGTGCCGTGGAACTTCCCCGTGATGCTGAGCCTGGGGCCCCTCATCAGCGCCATCGCCGCCGGCAACCGGGCCATGCTAAAACTCTCCGAATTCACCCCTCACACCAACGCCGTGCTGCGCACCTTGCTGGATCAGGTGTTCGATGAGGATGAGGTCACAGTGGTCGAGGGGGATGCCCAGGTGGCCGCCGCGTTCAGCGCCCTGCCGTTCGATCATCTGCTGTTCACCGGCTCGACCGCGGTGGGCAAGCTGGTGATGGCCGCTGCCGCCCCCCAGCTCACCCCGCTCACCCTGGAGCTCGGTGGCAAGAGTCCCTGCCTCATAGCCCCCGACATGCCCATAGCGCTCGCGGTGGAGCGGATGATCTTCGGCAAGAGCCTCAACGCCGGCCAGATCTGCGTGGCCCCCGACTATGTGCTGCTGCCACGGGGCCAGGAGCAGGCCTTCATCGAGGCCTACCGCAACCACTTCGCCCGCCTCTATCCCCAGGGGCTGGGGAGCCCGGATTACGGCTCCATCATCAACGGGCGCCAGTATGAGCGGCTCACCGGCTGGCTGGCCGAGGCCGAGCAGGCCGGTGCCCAGGTGCACCCCTGCGGCAGCCCGGCCCGGGACGACGTCGCCCACCGGCTGGTGCCCCACCTGCTGACCGACGTGCCCAACCACTGCCAGCTGATGCAGCAGGAGATCTTCGGCCCCCTGTTGCCGCTGGTGCCCTACGACAGCCTGGACGAGGCGCTCGCCTACATAGCCGCCCGCCCGCGCCCCCTCGCCTTCTATCTGATGAGCCTGGATCCGGCTCTGCAAGCCAGGGTGACCCGGGAGACCCACTCAGGCGGCATGGCCATCAACGAGAGCCTGTTCCAGGTGGCGGCCGATGACGTGCCGTTTGGCGGCATCGGCGCCTCCGGCATGGGCCACTACCACGGTCACGAAGGCTTTCTCACCTTCTCCAAGGCGAAAACCGTGTTGAGCCGTGGCAGGTTCAGCACAGGCTCCCTGGTTCACCCCCCTTATCGGCGCTGGCACCAGCGGCTGATGATGGCGCTGTTTTTGCGCTGACGGGCGCCGGAGACCTGCATGCACAAACCCATGACAGACAAGCGCCGCCAGATCCTGGATGCCGCCCTCGCCCTGTGCGCCGAGGATGGGCTGCAAGGCGCCGCCACCGCCCGCATCGCCAAGGCGGCCGGGGTGGCCAACGGCACCCTGTTTCACCACTTCCCCAGCAAGGAGGTGCTGATCCAGTGCCTCTATCAGGATGTCAAACTGCGGCTCGGCGCCGCCATCACGGAGGCGGATGCCGCCCTGCCCCTGCGCGAGCAGGCCAGCCATTACTGGCAGCAGGCGATGCAGTGGATGCTGGCCCATCCCAACGAACTCAAGTTCGTGCTGGGCTTCTTTCACTCTCCCCTGCTGGCGCGCCCCCTGCGCAGCCAGATCCTGAGCGATACTCTGCGCTTTCTGCCGCGTCTGCTGAGCCTGGGCCAGGCCAGCGGTGCCCTGATGCAAGCCCCGCCGGCCCTGATGCTGGAGGTGTGCCAGAGCCAGTTTCTGGCCTGCGCCTCCCTGTTTGTCGACCAACCTGAACTGGGACGGGACGCTCACTGGCAAGCCAGTGCCTTCGCCCTGTTCTGGTCCGCCATCTCGGGAGTGAACCCTCATGCAAAACCGGACGCTTGAATCCCTGGCGGCCCTTGGCCGCCGTCTCTGGATAGCCACCCTGCTCTGGGTCATAGGGCGCACCCTGTGCCGCGCCGCCCGGGTCGATGAGGCGGTGCGACAAGAACTCGCCCCCCTGCCCGACGGCCTCACCATACGGCTGGAGGTGGCGGGCCTCAGCCAGGCGCTGATCATCCACAAGGCGGCAGGTCGCTGGCAGTGCGGCGCACCGACCCATGCCAGCGGCGATCTGCACCCGCTGCGAGTGCGTTTCAAGCATCCGGGCATCGCCTTTCGCGCCCTCAGCTTTCGGCTCGGGGTCAATCAGGCATTCAGCGAAAACCGCTTGCTGGTGGAGGGGGATCTCACCGTCGCCATGCACCTAGTGCGGGCGCTGGAACAGCTGCAGGCCCTGATCCTGCCCACCTTCATCGCGCGGCCACTGCTGCGCCACTATCCTGACCCGCGCCGCAAGCTGGCGCGTGCCTGCCACATCTACCTGGGTCTGTTGACCGGCTGAACGAGAGGATGAGCACCATGAGTCGCTATTACGATTTTTTCTGCCCGGTCAAGCTGATGGCGGGCGAACAGGCACTGGAGCAGCTCGCGGGCGAGCTGGCCGGATTGGGCGCACGCCGCCCGCTGCTGCTCACCGACAAGGGGGTCAGCGGCACCGGACTCGCCACCCTGCTGGCCAATGTACTGGCCGAGGGGGAGCTGCCGGTCGCCGACATCTGGGACGAGATCCCGGCCGACTCCTCCACCGCCGTGGTGGAGCGGATCGCGGCCCGCTATCGGGAGCTCAAATGCGATAGCCTGGTGGCGCTTGGCGGCGGCTCCGTCATCGACACCGCCAAGGCGGTCAACATCCTCGCCTCCATGGGAGGGACGCAGCTGCTGGATTACGCCGGCGCAGGCTGCCTGACCAGACCCCTGCAACCGCTGGCGGTGGTGCCCACCACGGCGGGCACGGGCTCCGAGGTGACGCTGGTGGCGGTGATCAAGGATGAGGCGAGCGGGCGCAAGGTACCCTTCACCTCCCCCTTCCTGCTGCCGCAGCTGGCGGTGCTGGATCCGCGCCTCACCCAGGGCTTGCCCCTCAACATCACGGCCGCCACCGCCATGGATGCCATGACCCACGCCATCGAGGCCTTCATCGGCAACGCCAAGAACCCGGTCAGCGACGCCCTGGCGCTGATGGCGGTGGAGAAGATCGCCAGTGCCCTGCCCCAGGTGCTGAACAACCCGCAAGACAAGCGGCTGCGGCTGCAACTGGCGGAAGGCTCCACCCTGGCGGGCATGGCGTTTTCCAACTCCATGGTGGGGCTGGTGCACGCCCTCGGCCACAGCCTGGGGGCCCGCTGTCACCTGCCCCACGGTCTGTGCATGAACCTCTTCCTGCCGACCGTGCTCGACTACAACCGGCCGGGCATAGATGAGGAGCTGGCTCGCCTGCTGCTGCCCCTGGTCGGCGCCGAGCGCTTCGCGGCGACCCCGGTCGCCGAGCGGGCACAGGCCAGCATCCAGGCCCTGTGCGCCTTGCGCGATACCCTGTGGCAGGCGGTGAAGCTGCCGCGCACCCTGCGCGAAGCCGGCGTCACCGACAAGGCCCTGCTGCCCGAGATCCGGGATCTCGCCATCAACGACGGCGCCCTGCTCTACAACCGCAAGGATGCCGACCGGACCCAGCTGCTCGGCCTGCTGGAGCTGGCCTGGGAATAGCCAGCTTGGCCAGGCCCCGCATGGCGGGGCCGCTTGCTACCAGCTGATGGTGGCACCGGCGCCATAGTTGTCCCTTCCCTCCGGCGTCTTCTCGCGCCAGATGGACTCCTTGTTGCGGCGAATGGCCTCTTCCCGCTCTTGGTTGCGCTCCCAGACGGGTTTCATCTCATCCAGTGGCCGCTCATGTTTCTCCCCCTTGTGATCGATGACGGCGCAGTGCTTTTCGCCGCACTGGTAGGCATAGGGTTCGACGGTGCAGCCCGCCATGGCCAGGCCAATGAGAGAAATTCTCAGGGAGTAAGGCAAGATCATGTGACGCTCCTGTTTGCATCGGTGACGAGAGGGCGCCGAGTGTCAAACAGGAGACAAAGGGATTCAACCTTGTGAAAGCTGTTGATTGTTACAAAGGGTACATCAAGCTGTTTGTCAGCAACTTACTGATAACTATCATGTTACTGACCGGTTCACTCAGGTAGGCTCTGCCGGATCCGGCGTAAAGACCCCGGTGGAGAGGTAGCGATCCCCCCGATCGCAGATGATGACCACCACCACCCCCTGCTTGATCTCTGCCGCCACCCGCAGGGCACCGGCCACGGCGCCACCGGAGCTGACCCCGCAGCAGATCCCCTCCTCCCGCGCCAGCCGGCGCATCATGAGCAGCGCCTCCTGCTGGGTCACGTCCAGCACCCGATCGACCCTTTGTGGCTCGAAAATGGCGGGCTGATAGGCATCGGGCCAGCGGCGAATGCCCGGGATCTGGCTCCCCTCTGCCGGTTGCAGACCTATCACCTGCACCGCCGGGTTCTGCTCCTTGAGGTAGCGGGAGACCCCCATTATGGTGCCAGTGGTGCCCATGGCCGAGACGAAGTGAGTGACCGCCCCCTCGCTCTGGCGCCAGATCTCGGGGCCGGTCGATTGATAGTGGGCATCCGGGTTGGCCGGGTTGTTGAACTGATCGAGCACCAGTCCCTCCCCGCGTGCCTCCATGGCCAGCGCCAGATCCCGCGCCTCTTCCATGCCGTTTTCCACCAGCACCAGCTCGGCGCCATAGGCCTGCATGGCATCGCGCCGCTCCTGGCTCATGGTGCGCGGCATGATGAGCCGCATCCGGTAGCCCCGCGCCGCCGCCACCATGGCCAGCGCTATGCCGGTGTTGCCGGAGGTGGCCTCGATGAGCCGGGCTCCCGGCAGCAAGCGACCGCTCGCTTCGGCGCTCTTGATGAGGTTCAGCGCCGGCCTGTCCTTGACCGAACCGGCGGGATTGTTGCCCTCCAGCTTCACCAGCAGGGTGACCTCTGGCCAGGGATTGATGCGGCGCAGCGCCAGCAGGGGGGTATTGCCAATCAGATCTTCCAGCGTGGCGAAGGCCATAATGGGATCCATCCTCTGTTAACTGTTCTATACCTTGGCTAGCGGGTATGCACCCGGTCGGGCTCGCAGTGTAAGCGAGCCCCTGCAGTTGGCAAAGGGCTGCCAACGTGGTCAGATAACCCCATTCCCCGTACCGAGGAGCAAGCATGAGCGAGATCATTCATCAGGCCAACCAGCAACAATTCATCTGTGTGGTGGACGGCAAGGAGTCCAGACTGCGTTACCGGCGGCTCGATGCCAAGACCATAGACGCCTACAGCACCTTCGTCCCGCCGGAGCTCAGGGTACAGGGCATCGCCGATCAGCTGGCGCGCACCTTCTACAGCTGGACCCAGGCGGAGGGGCTCACCATAGTGCCCAGCTGCAGCTACATAGACGTCTGGCTGCGCCGCAATGCAGGTTGACACACAGACGCGTCAGAGTACGCAAGAGGCGCGCCTGCAAGCGCAGACCGAAATCCTGCTGCGGGCCGATGGCCAGCGCATGGCCTGCCTGCAGGCGGCGCGCGAGCTGGCACTGCCCGACTGGGCGCTGGGGGCCGGCTTTATCCGCAATCTCATCTGGGATCATCTGCACTGTAAATCAGTCCCTACCCCGCTCAACGATATCGATCTCATCTATCTGGATCTCGCTGATCCGCAAGGGCTGAGCGAAGCGGATTACGAGGCCTGGCTGGCCGCCAGGGTGCCAGGCCAGCACTGGGAAGTGCGCAATCAGGCCCGCATGCATGTGCGCCAGCGGGTTCCCCCCTTTGTCAGCAGTCTGGAGGCCCTCAGCCACTGGGTGGAGGTGCCCACCTGCATCGGGGTCAGGTTGCGGCCAGACGGCGAGTTCGAGTGGCTGGCCCCCTATGGCTTTGCCCCCAACTGGTCCCTGCAGGTGGATCCCAACCCGCGCTGCCGGCAGGAGAGCCGGGTTTTTACCGATCGGGTCAAGGCCAAGGGGTGGCAACTGCTGTGGCCTGACTTGGTGGTGAACTGGCCATAACCTGATTGCAATGTTTCGGCAACCTTGGGCACACTAGGGAAAAGCTGTTTGTAACTCAATGGGTTAAATAATGCGCGACTTCTTCTCACTCGAACGCTGGCTACCGGGCCTCGCCGCCCTGCTGCAATACCAGCGGGCCTGGCTGATGCCGGATGTGCGCGCTGGACTGTCGGTGGCGGCCGTGGCGCTGCCCGTGGCCATCGCCTATGCCGAACTCGCCGGCGTGGGACCCCTGGTCGGCCTCTACTCCTGCATACTGCCCATGCTGGTCTACGCCCTGTTTGGCACCTCCCGCCAGCTGATCGTCGGCCCGGACGCCGCCACCTGCGCCGTGATCGCCGCCGTGGTCACCCCGCTCGCCGCCGGTGATGCCACCCGCCACTGGCAGCTGGTGATGACAATGACCGCCATGACCGGCTTCTGGTGCCTCATCGCCAGCCGCTTCAAGCTGGGGGTGCTGGCGGACTTTCTCTCCCGCCCCATACTGATGGGGCTGCTCAACGGCGTGGCCATCACCATCATGGTGGGCCAGCTCTCCAAGATCTTCGGCTTCACCTTCAGCGAGCGCTACCTCATAGAGCGGATCGCGGGCGGTGCCAACTACATTACCCAGACCCATCTGCCGACCCTGGCCATGAGCCTGACCGCCTTGCTCACCCTGCTGCTGGCCAAGCGCTATAAGCCGGCCTGGCCCTCCTCCATGGTGGCCATGGTGGTGACGGCGGCCCTGGTGTGGGGACTGGATCTCGGCCAGTTCGGCATCGCCACCCTGGGGGCCATCGGCTCGGGTATGCCCGTCTTCCAGTTGCCGGAATTTCCCCCCGGTCTGATGCGCGAGCTGGTGCTGCCGGCGCTCAACCTCGCCATGGTGAGCTTCGTCTCCATGATGCTCACCGCCCGCAGCTTCGCCGCCAAGAACGGCTACGAGATAGATGCGGACAAGGAGTTTCGGGCGCTCGGCATGGCCAACCTGGCGGCCGCCGCCTCCCAGGGCTTTGCCATCAGCGGGGCGGATTCGCGCACCGCGGTCAACGATGCCAACGGCGGCAAGAGCCAGCTGGTCTCCATCATAGCGGCCGCCGCCATCGCCCTGGTCACCTTCTACCTGACGGCGCCGCTGCAATACATACCCACGGCCGCCCTCGGCGTGGTACTGGTGATGGCGTCATTGTCGCTGACCGATTTTCGCGGCCTGTGGGCGCTGCGCCACTCGGATCGGGCCGCCTTCTGGCTGGCGCTCATCACCTTCATCAGCGTGCTGGCCATGGGGGTCATTCCAGGGATCACCCTCGCCGTGCTGCTGGGGCTGTTCCAGTTCCTGCGCAACGTGATGCGCCCCACCGACCAGTTGCTCGGCATGGATGACGAGGGGGTGGTGCGTACCCTGGGGGACAACGAGCAGGCCAAGGCCATTCCGGGCATCCTGGTCTATCGCTTCAACTCGCCGCTCACCTACTTCAACGCCCCCTACTTCAAGCGGCGGGTGCTGGCGCTGCTGGTGCAGGATCCCCACAACCCCAAATGCCTGGTGGTGGATGCGGTGGCCTGTTTCACCCATCAGGACATCAGCGTGATGAGCATGGTGGGGGAGCTGCACAAGGATCTGAAACGGCGCGGCATCCACATGGTGATGGCCGGTCGCCACGGCCAGATGAGCCAGTGGCTCAAGCAGGCGGGGATCCGGGTGGGCGACGAGGGAGTCATCCTCTGCCCCGACATGTATCAGGCGCTGCGCATGACCCGCTGCTACCGGGAGCCAGTGTTCAAGGATGAGGCCGTGGTGGAGAGCACCACGGACGCCATCCTCTCCCACTGGCCCCAGGATGATGCGCTGCCGGACTCGGCGCGCCTCACGCTCCCCTCTGAGCAGGAGGCGGGCGCCACCCCGGCCTGATCGGGCGCCGGACTCTCCCCTGGGAGGGTCTGGCGCACTCTCCGCTCAGGGCAGGATTGCACCCTGCGGACTCTTGGTGTTAAATGCCCGTCCAGATGGCGCTGACGAGGGCCATCCCCAGTATTTGGACACCCCATGCAAACTCAATCCCACGCGGGCCCGGGCACTCTCTTCTCCCTGACCTGGCCGCTGTTTATCGATCTCGCCCTGCACTTTCTAACCGGGGCCCTCAACACCTTCATGGTGGGCCACGTCTCCTATCAGGGCGTGGCGGCACTGGCGGTCGGCAACCAGGTGTTCGATCTGGCCATCACCTTGTTCAGCTTCGTCAGCATAGGCACCAGCGTGGTGATCACCCAGTATCTGGGGGCCGGCGATCGGGAGAAGGCGCGCATCGTCATCCACACCGCCATCGGCTTCAACCTGCTGGTGGGGCTGGTGGCCGCGGTCGGCGTGCTCGCCGGCGCCAGCACCATGCTCTCCCTGATGAACCTGCCTGCTCATCTGATGGGCGATGCCACCCTTTATCTGCAGATCATCGGCCTGTGCCTGCTGCCGGAGGCGGCGGCACTCTGCCTGGCCGCAACCCTGCGTGCCCACGGCCATACCCGTCAGGCCATGTACGTGACCCTGACCGTCAACCTCATCACCTTCGTCGGCAACCTGCTGCTGCTCTACGGCTGGTTCGGCCTGCCCCAGCTGGGGGTAGCCGGGGTCGCCATCAGTACGGTGGCGGGTCGCATCGTCGGCGTTGTGTTGCTGGTGTGGCTGGTGGCGCGCAAAACCGGTATCAAGTTGCGTTTGCCCGAGATAGTCCGCCCCAGCAAGGTCATGCTGGACAAGGTGCTGCACATAGGCCTGCCGGCGGCGGGGGAGAACCTCTCCTGGATGCTGCAGTTCATGGTGGTCACCGCCTTCGTCGGCCTGCTCGGCGACAAGGCGCTGGCGACCCAGTCCTATTTCTTCCAGATCTGCCTGTTCATCCTGCTGTTCGGCCTCTCCATCGGCCTTGGCAACGAGATCATCATCGGCCATCTGGCGGGGGCCCGCCGCTTCGAACAGGCCTACAACCAGCTGATGAAGAGCCTCAAGCTCGGCCTCATCGTCACGACCCTGATCGCCATCGCCGCCGCCCTCAATGGCCGCGCCATCATCAGTTTGTTCACCGACGATCCGGACATCATCACCCAGGTGGCCCAGCTGTTTCTCATCAGCCTCATCCTCGAACCCGGCCGCACCTTCAATCTGGTGGTGATCAACGCCCTGCGTGCCACCGGGGATGCCCGTTTCCCGCTCTACATGGCGCTCGTCTCCATGTGGGGGATTGCCGTTCCGCTCGCCTATTTCCTTGGTATCATGCAGGGCTATGGACTGGTCGGCATCTGGTTGGCGCTCGCCTGCGATGAGTGGGTGCGCGGTCTGGCCATGTTCTGGCGCTGGCGCAGTCGTCGCTGGCAAAACAAAATTCTTGTTGAAACATAAGCGGAATCACAATGAAGAAAATCGGACTCTTGTTGGCTGCCATCCTGCTCAGCCCGCTGGCCATGGCGCAAACCGCGCCCGCGGCTCCCAAGGCGCAAGCCGCCAAAACCTGGTATGTGGCACCCATCGCCATCGACGAGACAAGCGAGGCCCAGAAGGCGCTGACCAAAGATTTTACAGCCCAGATGATAAAGACCATCAAGATCAACGAATACCAGACCGGCAAAGCACTCGGCAAGACCCAGGATCCCAAGTGGCTGATCCGCACCAAGTTGATGCCCGCCAGCACGGAGCCGCTGGTCGGCAAGAAGCACCCGCAGGGTCTCACCTACGGCAAGGGCATCCCCACCCAGGAGATAGTCGGCGAGCTCATCATGAACGGCACGCTCGTCGCCCATGTGGGGCAGGGCTGGCGTGAGCCCATACTCCCGGGCACCCCGGTGGCCGAGAAGATCACCATAGCCAACTACCAGTACGCCATCGGCAACGAGGCCAAGGCGCCGGATCTGGAAGAGCTGGCGGCGCAGATTGGCTTCGAGGTGGGCAAGGTGATTGCCAGAGACGGCAAGCCGCTGCCCGAGAAGAAAAAGAAAAAAGAGTAAACGCCACACCTGTTCTCAAGAAGGGGCCCCTGGCCCCTTTTTGCTGCCCGCTTGCCAGCCCGCCACCGTCATCAAACCGTCACAACTGTGATCGCGATTCCAGTTTCAAGCTCAGTTTCTTACTTACAAATGGCTTATCAGCTTGTGATTCAAGCAGTTAAAAATCATCCCCCAGATGCAGCAAATCATTGGTCCCGAATTCGATCGGGATCACATTTATCTGTGGGGGGAAGGGGTACTTTGGTTTTGAAGGCACAATCAAACGAAACCAAGGAGGCTTCATTACATGTTCCCAGAGTACAGAGATCTCATCTCGAAACTGAAGAGCAGTGATGTCCATTTCCAGAAGAAGTTTGACTTGCACAACGACCTGGATGCGGAGATTAGAAAGTTGGAAAAGCATCACGCCAGCGACTACAGCTCCGAGGTGAAGGATCTGAAAAAACAGAAACTTAAACTGAAAGAGGAGATATACGACATCCTCAAACAACATCCACACTAGACGCCTCGACGAATACCCGGATAAGCAACTTATCCCTCCAGCCCGGCTCAAGCCGGGCTTTTTATCGTCTCGTCACGGGGACGCCGTCCGAAACGCTGGCAGGCCCTGACGGCGAAATTCGCTCGGGGTCTGCCCCGTATGGCGGCGAAAGGCGGTGTTGAAGGTGGACTTGCTGTTGAAACCGGCCCGGTAGCAGATGCTGGCCACCGTCTCGTCTCCCGCCTGCAGCAGCCGTTTGGCCTCCTCCACCCGATAACGGTTTAGCCAGTCGTAGAAGTTGCCCCCCGAGCAGGCGTTGATGGCGGTGGAGGCCTGATGGGTAGTCAGGCCGCACTCGCCAGCCAGCTTGCCGAGGGAGAGCCCGGGATCCCGATAGGCCCCCTCCTTCAGCCGCCGCTCCAGCTCGTCAAACAGCGGCTGCTGGCTCGCGTCCTGTGCCGGGCTCATGACGCAGGCCTGACCCTCACTTCCCCCGGGTTGCGTGATCTCTGCCGAAGCCGCCTGTTGCGGCAGGCGGGCATGGGCCAGCACCTGCAACAGCAGATAGGCGGTGACGGGGGCCTGCAGATAGACGGTGGAGAGCGGCCAGCCGAGCCAGCTCAGGGCGATCCGCCCCAGCAGCAACAAGGCCACCAACAGTTGCAGTCCCTGCAACTGGCTCACCCATGCCCGCAGCGCCGGCTTGCGGCTGACGATCCCAAGCCGCTGCTGCCGCCACCAGTAGATCAGCCCCAGCAGGGCCATGATGGCCAGATAGCGATTGCCGTAGAGGGTGATGCCGGGCCACAACCCATCCCCCTGCTTGCCGAGCAGGATCCAGCGCACCTTCTCGGCGCCAGGCAGCAACCAGTAAGGCAGCGCCAGCACGGCCACCAGCAACAGCGGCAGACTGTGCACCATGCGGTCACGCCAGCGGCCGAGCACAGGCTCCCCCTGCAGGGCCCGGATATAGCCATAGAGGCAGAACGGCAGCATCACCACCAGGGGATCCGCCAGTTTGAGCAGATGAGGCCAGCGTTCGAACAACTGCTGCTGATGGTAGAGATACTCCAGCGCCTGCACGCTGCTCAGGGCGAGCAGGGCCAGCAGATAACCGGAGGCTGAGTCCCAGCGTCCCCGCCACTGCCAGCCGAGCGCCGCCAGCAACAACATGCCCGCCAGGCTCAGACTGAGCAAGGCCGCCACTTCTTCCCACTGCATATGCTTGCTCCCCCAGGTACGGCTCCATCGAGACGGACCTGTTTATCCTTGTTTTTATTCTGTTTTTGGAACTATGACCGGTTCCATCCAGCGGAGCGACAGCCAGCTCGCCCTGCTCTTAAATACCCTCTCCTGCGGGCAAAAAGCAACAGAACCATAACAAGCACGGACAACAGAAGGAACTCAAATGCGATCTCCCTTTCCCCTTACCCTGCTCGGCTGCCTCGTTCTGGCCGGCTGCCAGGAGAACAGCAGCGAGCCGGATCCCGCTCGCCACTATGACGTCACCCTCACCTACACGGAGCAGGGGGTACCCCACATCAAGGCGAATGACTACGCCAGCCTCGGCTTCGGGGCGGGTTACGCCCATGCCGAGGAGAACCTCTGCACCCTGAGCGAACAGATCATGAAGCTGCGGGGGGAAAAATCCCGCTGGCTGGGGGCGGGAGAGCAGCAGCGCAACCTGCTTTCCGACGTGGGCTATCGCTCGCTGGATCTGCCCGCCCAGGCCGCCACTCTGTATGGCAAGCTGGCGCCGGATGCCCGCGATCTCATCGAGGGCTATGTGGCGGGCTTCAACCACTCACTCGCGGGACGAGCCAGCCCGGTGGACTACCCCTCCCCCTGCCGTGGGGCCGAGTGGGTCGAGCCCATCACCCCGACCCAGCTGCTGGCCTATCACCTGGATCTCGCTCAGCTCGCCAGCGGCCGCAGCTTCATCGGCGCCATGGCGAGCGCCCAGTTCCCCGGCAGCGGCACGCAGGCGCGCGCCCTGCCTGACCCGGAAGCCGAATGGCTGCTCACCGCCGAGGGGATCGGCAGCAACGGCTGGGCACTGGGGGCGGATCGCAGCAGCAACGCCAACAGTCTGCTGCTCGGCAACCCCCACTTCCCCTGGGATGGCGAACTCAGGTTCTACGAACAGCACCTGCAGATCCCGGGCAAACTCAACGTGACCGGCGCCACCATGATGGGTTTTCCCGCCATCCTGATCGGCTTCAACGAACAGCTGGGCTGGACCCATACCGTCTCCCAGTCCAAGCGCTTCACCCTCTATCAGCTCACCCTGGATCCCGCCAATCCGCTGCGCTACCGCTACGGCGACCAGTGGCGGGAGATGAGCCAGAAAACCGTCACGCTGCAAGTGCGTCAGGCCGATGGCAGCCTGCAGCCCTATGCCCAGACCGTCTATGCCAGCCACTTCGGCCCCGTGGTCAATCTCGCCTCCCTCTCGCCCAGCCTGGGCTGGACCAGCAGCAGCGCCATCAGCTTCCGCGATGCCAACGCCGGCAACTACAAGATGCTGGAGCAGTGGCTGGCCATGGCCAGGGCCCAGAGTACCCCGGCCTTCTTCGACGCACTGGCCGAGCATCAGGGGGTGCCCTGGGTCAATATCCTGCTGATCGACAAGGCGGGCCAGGCCAGCTATGTGGATGCCACCCAGGTGCCCCGCCTCGGCGCCAAGGCCGAAGCCTGGTGGCGAATGGCCTCCCAGACCCCGCAGCTGGCCCCCGTCTGGCTGGATGGCGAGGGCAGCGTGCTGCTGCCGGGCAACGACCCCGACTTCGAGTGGGTCGACAGCGGCCAGACCCGGGCTCCCGGCCTTGTTCCCCTGAGCCAGGCCCCCCGTCAGACCCGCAGCGACTACGTCTACAACGCCAACAGCAGCCACTGGCTGACCAACCTGGCGGCGCCGCTGGAGGGTTACTCCATCCTCTACGGACCGGAGCAGACAGTGCGCAGCCCGCGCACCCGCTACAACGCCCAGCTCATCAGCACCCCAGAGACCATGGGACTGACCGGGGCCGATCGCCGATTCACCCTGCCGGCGCTGCAACGGGTGCTGACCCACAACGGCTCCCTGTTTGCCCGCGAACTGAGGGAACCCCTGCTGGCCCGCTGCCAGGCCCATCCGCTGATCCAGCTGACGAGCGGCCCGCTGGACCTGACCCCGAGTTGCAATGCGCTCGCCAACTGGGATGGCGAGTATCAGCTGGAGAGCCGGGGTGCCCACCTGATGCGCGAATGGCTGACGGCGTTTCGCACCAGCGGCCACAGAGACATCAAGGATGCCCTGTTTGCCATCCCCTTCGATCCGGCCCGGGGTGCCACCACGCCGAGCGGGCTGGCTCCCTGGGGCGGCGCGCCGGATCTGGATCCCGCCCTGCTGGCGCTGGCCCATGCCCAGCAGCGGTTGCAGGCCGCCGGTATCGCGCCGGATGCCGAACTCGGCACGCTGCAGTTCGTGCAAAAGGCGGCCGGGCTGACCCCCATAGCGCTGCCGGGAGGCAACTCGTTCGAGGGGCTGTTCAACATGGTGCAGACCAATCTGCCTTCGCGCAGCAGATCGGATCTCGCCAACATAGTGACCGGCAAGAGCGTGGCGGATACCACGCTGCGCAGCCTGGATGACGACGGTGACGGCCAGCCCGAGCTGCGCTATCGCGCCAACTACGGCTCCAGCTTCGTGCTGGCCCTGCAGTTCGATGCCGCCGGGCCCAAAGCGGAGCGCTTCCTGAGCTATGGCCAGTCCCACGATCCCGAGAGCCCGCACTTCACCGATCAGACCGAGCAGTTTGCCCGCCAGCAGTGGCAGCCCATGCGCTTCACCGAGCAGGAGATAGAAGCCCATCAGGAGCGCAGCCTGCACCTCAAGGTGCTGCGTGCCACCAGCCCCTGAGCCACGCCTCTCTCCAGCCATAAAAAAAGCGGGCCGACAGGCCCGCTTCGTCATTCAGGATCCGGCTCAGACGGGAGGATGGAAGGCGCTGGCCTCCCGGGTCGCCATCTCCTCGTAGGTGGCCCACTTCTGCCAGGCCACTTTTTGCGCCACCTGCATCAGCCGCTCGGCCTCCTCTGGGTGGCTCTGGGCCAGCACCCGGTAGCGGTTCTCCTCTGCCCTGTACTCGGCGAGCGGAATCGAAGGGCGCAGGCTGTCAAGGCTGAAGGGGTTCTGCCCCGCGTGGCGCAATACCGGGTTGTAGCGCAGCAGCGGCCAGTGGCCCGAGTCCACCGCCCGTTTCTGCTGGGTCAGCCCCAGCTCCATGTCGATGCCGTGGGCGATGCAGTGGCTGTAGGCGATGATGAGGGACGGGCCCGGATAGGCCTCCGCCTCCCGCAGGGCCTGCAGCGTCTGCTGCGGATTGGCGCCAAAGGCGATGCGGGCGACATAGACATTGCCATAGGAGATGGCCTGAAATGCCACATCCTTCTTGGCCAGCGTCTTGCCTCCCGCCGCGAACTTGGCGACGGCCCCCAGCGGGGTCGATTTCGACATCTGGCCGCCGGTGTTGGAGTAGACCTCGGTATCCATCACCAGCACGTTCACATCCCGCCCGGAGGCGAGCACGTGATCGAGCCCCGCCGAGCCAATGTCATAGGCCCAGCCATCGCCGCCGACGATCCAGACCGAGCGACGCACCAGTTGATCGATGAGGGACAGCAGCTCGCGGGCTTGTCCCGAGTTCACCTCCTCCAGTCGTTCGCGCACCTGCGCCACCCTGCCACGCTGGGCGCGGATCTCCGACTCCAGCCGCTGCGGGGCGCTGACAAGCGACTCGACCAGCTCATCCCCCAGCTCCCCCTTCATCGCCTTGAGGGCGGCCACCGCCTGACCATGATGCTGATCGGCGGTGAGGCGGAAGCCAAAGCCGAACTCGGCGTTGTCCTCGAACAATGAGTTGGACCAGGCCGGTCCCTTGCCTTCGCCGTTCTTGGCCCAGGGGGTGGTCGGCAGGTTGCCGCCATAGATGGAGGAGCAGCCGGTGGCGTTGGCCACCAGCATGCGATCGCCAAACAGCTGGGTCAGCAGCTTGAGATAAGGGGTCTCGCCACAGCCGGCGCAGGCGCCGGAGAACTCGAACAGCGGCTCCAGGAACTGGGCACCGCGCACCGTGGAGAAATCCACCCGCTCGCGGGCAGGCCAGGGCAGGCTTTCGAACCAGCGCAGCGCCTGTTTCTGACCGGCCAGATGGGGCGCCTTGTCCATCATGGTGATGGCGCGATCCCCTTCGTGGCTCTCCCCTTCAACACGCTCGCCTTGATGGCTTGCATCAGCCCCAGCCCGCACCGGACAGGCCTGCACGCACTGGCCGCAGCCGGTGCAATCCTCCGGGTAGAGCTGCAAGGTGTAGCGGCTGTCGGGGAAACCCCTGGCGGTGACGGGCACCGACTGGGCCGCCTCGGGGGCGGTGGCCAGCCAGTCCTGGTGATAGAACTTGGCCCGCAGCGCAGCATGGGGGCAGACGAAGACGCAGTTGCCGCACTGGATGCAGATATCCGAATGCCAAATCGGGATCTCGCGGGCGATATCCCGCTTCTCGAAGCGACTGGTGGCTGTGGGGTAAGTGCCATCCACCGGCAACATGGAGACGGGGATGAGATCGCCGCGCCCCGCCAGCATCTCGCCGGTCACCCGCTGGACAAACTCGCTGCCGCCGGGGGCCAGTGGCAGCGGATAGTCGCTGATCGGCTCATCACCGGCCGGGATCGCCACCTTGCAGAGATGAGCCAGGGTATCGTCCACCGCCGCGAAGTTGCGCGCCACCACCTCTGGCCCCTTGCGGGCATAGCTCTTCTCTATGCTCTCCTTGATCAGCGCAATGGCCTCGTCCCGCGGCAAGACTCCGGCCAGCGCGAAGAAGCAGGTCTGCATTATGGTGTTGATGCGATTGCCCATGCCGTTTTGCTCGGCCACGCGATCCCCGTCGATGCAGTAGAGCTGGATGTTGAGGGCGCGGATGCGGGCCCGCAGCCGCTCGGGCAGGCGGGCCCAGACTTGGCTTGCCTCACAGGGGGCGTTGAGCAGCAGTATGGCCCCCTCGGCGGCGTGCTCCAGCAAGTCCACCGACTCGACAAAGCTCCACTGGTGGCAGCCAATGAAGCTTGCCTGCTCGATGAGCCAGGGCGCATCTATGGGCTCGGGGCCAAAGCGCAGGTGGGAGACAGTGCGCGAGCCCGACTTCTTGGAGTCGTAGACGAAGTAGCCCTGGGCGTGGAAGCCCTCCAGCTCGCCGATGATCTTGATGCTGTTCTTGTTGGCGCCGACCGTGCCGTCGGCGCCCAGGCCAAAGAAGAGCGCCCGCACCCGGCTGGCTGGCTCCAGATCGCCGATGGGGTGCCAGGCCAGACTGAGGCCCGAGACATCATCCACTATGCCCACGGTAAAGCGCGGGCGCGGCGCATCGGATGCCAGCTCCTCGAACACGGCGGCGCACATGGCGGGGGTGAACTCCTTGGAGGAGAGGCCATAGCGACCGCCGCTCAGCCAGGGCAGCCGCTTGATGAGGCCCCGCTGCAAGCCGTCGATGAGGGCGCTCTGCACGTCCAGCAGCAGCGGCTCGCCGCCGGCCCCCGGCTCCTTGGTGCGATCCAGCACAGCCAGCCGGCGCACGCTGGCGGGCAGGGCATCGAGCAGCGCCTGCACCGGGAAGGGGCGATAGAGGCGCACCACCAGCACCCCTGTCTTGCGATCCTGCCGGTTGAGCCAGTCGACCGTGGTGCGGGCGGTGGCCGCTCCCGACCCCATCAGCAAGATGACGTCGGTCGCGTCGCTGGCGCCGTGGTACTCCACCAGCCGGTAGTGGCGACCGGTGAGGGATCCCAGCTTGTCCATGCACTGCTGCACCCGCGCCGGCACCGCCTCGTAGAAGGGGTTGACGCTCTCGCGGGACTGGAAATAGGTATCGGGGTTCTGGGCGGTGCCGCGCATCACGGGGTGATCCGGGTTGAGCGCCCGGGCGCGATGGGCCCGCACCCAGTCGTTGTCGATGAGGGCACGGATCTCGTCCCTATGCAGGGCCGTGATCTTGTTCACCTCGTGGGAGGTGCGAAAGCCGTCGAAGAAGTGGATGAAGGGCACCCGGCACTGCAGGGTGACGCTGTGGGCAACCAAGGCCAAGTCCTGCGCCTCCTGCACAGAGCCGGAGGCGAGCATGGCAAAGCCGGTGCTGCGCGCCGCCATCACGTCCTGATGGTCGCCAAAAATCGAGAGCCCCTGCGCCGCCAGCGATCGGGCCGCCACATGGAACACAGCCGCGGTCAATTCCCCGGCGATCTTGTACATGTTGGGCAGCATCAGCATCAGCCCCTGACTGGCGGTGAAGGTGGTGGCGAGCGCCCCCGCCTGCAGGGCGCCGTGCACAGTCCCGGCCGCCCCCCCTTCGCTCTGCATCTCCACGACTGTGGGGATGTTGCCCCAGAGATTGGTCTGCCCCTCGTCCGCCCAGGCGTCAGCCAGCTCGGCCATGGTCGAGGAGGGGGTGATGGGATAGATGGCGCACACTTCGCTCAGCTGGTACGCCACCCGGGCCGCGGCTTCGTTGCCATCGACCATGATCAGTTCATGTTTCATTGGGACTCCTCCGGTTGGCGCAACTCGATGGCGTGGCAGGGGCATTGATCGTGACAGGCACCGCAGCCGGTGCAACGATCCGCATCCACCCGATAGCCGTGGCCCGGCCCCAGCTTCTCGATGGCCTGCTCGGGGCAGCTACCGTAGCAGCCGTCGCACTCGAAGCAGTTGCCGCAGGAGTAGCAGCGCGCCGCCTCGTAGCGGGCCGCCGTCTCGTCCAGCCCACCTATGATCTCGCCAAAGTCGTCCCGCGCCCACGCCGGTTTGACCGGCTGACTGCTGGCGGGCGCATGGGTCTGGAACCAGAGCTGCAGCTGCTCAGGCCCCACCAATGGATAGGAGAGCGGTTTGTGGTAGTGGCGACCGCGCAGCCAGGCATCCATGTGGCGCGCCGCCTTCTTGCCATGGCCGGTGGCTATGGTGACTGTGCGCTCCGAGGGCACCATGTCGCCGCCGGCAAACAGCCCGGGCACATCTGTCATGAGGTTGTCTGCCACCTGCACCACCCCCTCCTGGCTGACCCGCACGCCGGGAATGCTCTCCAGCACGCTCAAGTCCACCTCCTGACCCAGCGCCAGGATGAGGGAGTCTGCTTCGAGTGTTTCAAACTTGCCGGTGGGCACAGGCTTGCCCTGCTCATCCAGTGCCATCACCTCCACTTCAATGCTGGTGTTGTCGAGCTGGCGAATGCTGCGCAGCCAGTTGATCTTGATCCCCTCCTCCTCGGCCTCAAGGGCCTCGAAGGCGTGGGCCGGCATGTGATCCCGGTCGCGGCGGTAGATGATCATCGCCTCCTCCACCCCGAGGCGACGGGCGGTGCGGGCCGCGTCCATGGCGGTGTTGCCGCCGCCGTAGATGGCTACTCGTCGTCCCAGTTTGGGGGGCGGCAGACCCTGCTCCTCGGCCAGGCTGGCCTGCTCGAGGAAGCTCACCGCATCGAGGATCTTGCCCGCCTCCCGGGCCGGAATGTCGACCCGCTTGGCCAGATGGGCGCCTATGGCCATGAAGACGGCATCAAAGCCCCCCTCGTCACGCGCCTTGAGCACGTCCTCCACCTTGTGATTGAGGGTGAGGGTGACGCCTGCGGCCAGGATGCGGGCCACCTCCCTGTCCAGCACGTCGCGGGGCAAGCGGTAGGCGGGAATGCCAAAGCGTAGCATGCCGCCGGCCAGCGGCCCCGCCTCGCGGATCTCCACCTGATGGCCGAGCCGGTTGAGGTGCCAGGCACAGGACAAACCGGACGGGCCGGCGCCGACGATCAGCACCTTCTTGCCACTGGCGGGCGCCGGTGGCGCAGGCTGCCAGCCTTTGGCCAGCGCCTCGTCGCCGAGGAAGCGTTCGATGGCGTGAATGGAGACGGCGTCATCCACCTGGGCGCGGTTGCAGGCGCTCTCGCAGGGGTGATAGCAGACCCGGCCATGGACGGCGGGCAGGGGATTTTCTTCGATCAGCGTCTGCCAGGCCGCTTCAAAGCGGCCCGCTTCGGCCAGGGCAAGCCAGGCCTGGATGTTCTCGCCGGCCGGGCAGGCGTGGTTGCAAGGTGGCAGGGCCGGCCGCCAGACGGGTAGCCGAGTACGGACCGGGCCTGTTCCCGTTTTCTGGGAGAGATCCGGCTGTGGGGTCATATCCAGTTGTTTGCTCATACATTGCTTTCTTCTTTTTGTGTGACAGGCCCCCTCCGATGGCACTTGATACCGTTTAGCCGGAGCGGACGGTGGCCGGAGAGGGAAGAAGCGAAAGCGTTAGAAACTGGAAGCTGTCTCGATAGTGGACTGATTTTTATACTGAATGGCGGATCAGGATCAAAAAATGTTGCACTTTATGGGGTCTGGAGCGCGGAACGTGACCCCTGTAACATCTTGCCCAATTGCACACGGGATGGCGTTGACCGGCTTATCCAACCGAGGCGGTCAGCGCCGGATCGCCATATGAGGGCGGCACAGGGCGGCGACCATGCAAGGATTGCTGCACGGGGCGGGAACCGTTATCTTGCCTCCTCTTCATCTGCACAGGCCACTGCACAAGGACTCGGACATGCCAACACTCGACAGCATTCATCTCTACCCCATCAAATCGACGGCAGGCATGCCACTGACCCGTGCCCGGGTGACCGAAGAGGGCCTGCAGGGGGATCGCCGCTACATGGTGGTCAAGCCGGACGGCAGCTTCATCACGGCCCGCACCCATCCCCAGTTGCAACAGGTAGTGGCCACCCCCATGGAAGGCGGCCTGCAGTTGCGCTATCCGGGTCTTGAACCACTCACACTGCGAGAACAGGATTTTTCCCGCACGCCCCGAGCCACCGGGGTCTGGGGCGACAGCTTCACCGCCCTGCAGACCCAGCCCCGGGCCGATCACTGGCTGAGCCAGGTGACGGGGGAGCCGGTGCAGCTGCTCTGGCTTGGCGAAGCATCAGACCGCTTTAGGGAGAAGACAGGTACCCGGGTCAGCTTTGCCGACGGTTATCCGCTGCTGCTCATCAGTCAGGCCTCGCTTGAGGATCTCAACCTGCGCTCCGATGCCCTGCACCAGATGAGCCAGTTTCGCACCAACCTGGTGGCGAGCGGCACCCGTCCGTTCGAAGAGGACAGCTGGGTGCGCATCCGCATCGGCGAGGTGGAGTTTCGGGTCGACAAGCCCTGCAGCCGCTGCATCATGACCACGGTGGAAGCGGGCACGGATCGCTTCAATGCCCTCAAGGAGCCGCTCGCCACCCTCACCCGCTATCGCCGGGGCGAGGATGGGGATGTCTATTTCGGCCAGAATCTGGTGGCCCTCAACGAGGGCTGGATTGAGGCGGGCAGCGAGATAGAAGTGCTGGAGACGACCCGTCCCCGGGTCTACCCCAACGCGGCGCCCAGGAAGCGGGCGCTGGTGTGCGTGGCCCGCGAGCCGCTGGCACGGGATCTGGAAACCTTCTGGTTCGAAGCGGCCGATGGCGAACCCCTGCCCGACTACCTGCCGGGCCAGCACCTGCCCATCAGCCTCGACCTCAAGGGTGAGCGGTTGCAGCGACGCTATACCCTGAGCTCAAGCCCGGATCTGCCGGATCGCTACAGCATCAGCGTCAAGCGCCTCGGTGAGGGGCGCATCTCTCCCTGGCTGCACCAGCAGTTGAAGGTGGGCGATACCCTGCTGGCATCCGCCCCGGCTGGCGAGTTTCACCTCGGCACAGAGCGCTCGCTGTTGCTGCTCTCGGCCGGCTCAGGTGTCACCCCCATGCTCGCCATCGCCCGCACCTTAGGCCTGCGCGGGGAGCTTGGCGACGTTCACTTCATGCACCTGTGTCGCAGCGAGGCCGACATCCCGGCCGCCGCCGAGCTCTACGCCATGGCGCAGCAGGGGATGGCGCTCACCCTGATCTTGAGCCAGCCCGATGGCCACTGGCAGGGGCTGAAAGGGCGCCTCTGCGATATCCATCTGGCCCAGATCAAGGGGCTGCACCAGCGGGAGGTGTTCCTGTGCGGTCCTCACGGCTTTATGGCCGATGCGGCGGCCAGACTGACCGCCCTTGGCGTGCCCGCCAGCCAGATCCGGCAGGAGAGCTTCGGCGGCGCCATCCTCTCGGTGGCGCGCCCCCACAAGGCGATACGGCTGCGCATAGGTGAACAGGCCTTTGCCGGCAACAATCAGGGAACCGTGCTGGATCAGGCCCACAAGCAGGGAGTGGAGCTGCCCTGGAGCTGCCGCGCCGGCATCTGCGGCAGTTGCAAGCAGACCCTGGTCTCGGGTGAGGTGGATCACCCGGATGCCCCGGCCATCACGGCCGCCGAGCGCGCCGAGGGCAAGATCCTCACCTGCTGCGCCGTGCCGCTGACCGATCTGGTGATCGGGCCGCGATAATCCAAGGGACCGGGAGCATGGCGTCGTCCATGCATCCCGGCCCTCCCCCTCAAGCCCCTCCCCCTTTTCTCGGCGCTGCCCGCCAAACTTGCCGAGCCCGGCTCCTATACTCACAGCAACAACAATAAAACCCCACAGAAGTACCGGCCTTCGCCGTGTGACAAAGGGGGTTGCTCTGGTGAGAATAAGGACGCTCAAACCATGGAACAGAACAGACCCACCTTTCAGTTCAACCTCCTGCTCTCCGTTGTCACCCTGATCCTGCTGTCGCTGGTGTTTTTTGCCTACAGCTGGTCAGGGACGCGACTCGAACAGAGTTATCAGCAACGCTACCAATCCTATCTGCTGGCCGATGAACTGCGGCAATCCTCCGACGATCTGACCCGGCTCGGTCGCACCTATGTGATCACCAAGGATCCCGCCTACGAGCAGCAGTACATGCGGATCCTGGCCATTCGCAACGGTGAACAGAACCGGCCAGAGGGCTACAACCGCATCTACTGGGACTTCGTCGCCGCCAACGGCCAGAATCCGAGACCCGACGGCAATCTTCGCCGCGGCCTCATCGATCTGATGAAGGACACCGGCTTCACCGACGGGGAGCTGGCCAAGCTCAACGAGGCCAAGAACAACTCGGATGCCCTGGTCAACACAGAGGTGGCGGCCTTCAAGCTGGTGCAGCAGACGGACGGTGATCAGGCAGCCAACCAGCAAAAGGCCATCGCCATGATGCATGACAAGGCCTATCACCAGAACAAGGGACGCATCATGTCCCCCATAGATGACTTCTACGTCATGATGGAGAACCGCACCCAGCAGGCGGTGGACGATGCCACCAGCCAGTCCTCCATGCTGCGTTACCTCTTCATCGCCCTGGGTCTGGTGTTGATGTTCTTCCTGTGGCGCACCTACAAGGCCCTGCTCGATCTGGTCGGCACCTCGGTCAGCCAGCTCAGGAGCGATCTCGGCAGCCTGGCGCAGGGGGATTTCTCGCGCCAGATCCATGTGCCGAGCGGCGCCAAGGAGAGCCTGATCGGCCTGCTGGCCACCATGCAATCCACCCTCAAGGGGATCATTGCCCAGGTCTCCCACTCCACCGAGGAGCTGTCGGGATCGGCCGACAGCATAGCCCAGATAGCGGAGCAGACCGCCCAGTTTGCCACCTCCCAGCAAACCAGCACCCAGACCATGGCGGCGGCCATCGAGGAGCTGGTGGTGAGCATCAGCCACCTCTCCGACAACGCCACCCATGCCGACGAGTTGAGCAAGGTTTCCGCCAATACCCTGGAAGAGGGATCCGGCGTCATCAAGCAGACCCTGGACAGCATACAGAGCATCTCGGACACCGTATCCAACGCGGCCAGCAGCCTCTCCGATCTCAACAGTCACACCCAGCAGATCTCGGACATCATAGAGGTGATCCGCGGCATCGCCGATCAGACCAACCTGCTGGCCCTCAACGCGGCCATAGAGGCGGCGCGGGCCGGTGAGCAGGGACGCGGCTTCGCCGTGGTGGCCGACGAGGTGCGCAATCTCGCCAGCCGCTCGGCGGCCTCGACCCAGCAGATCACCGGCATGATCAGCAAGATCCAGATCGGGGCTGATGCCTCCATCCGCAGCATGGAGAACACGGTCAACAACGTCTCCCGCGGGGTGAGCCTGGCCAACCAGACGGGCGAGGCCATCGCCAGCATCAAGAGCCATGCCTCCAACCTGACCGGCCTGATGGGGGAGATAAGCCACACCCTGCGCGAGCAGTCCACCGCCGCCAACGAGGTGGTCTCCACCGTCGGCAACATCACCTCCCTCTCAGAGCAGTCGGGGGACGCGGCCCGTCACGTCTCCCAGGAGGCGGCCAAGCTCAAGCAGCTGTCACGGCTGCTGCGCCAGGAGATGGGCCACTTCAAGCTGTGATCCTATGGCACAAAGCAAAACGGCTGCCCAAAGGCAGCCGTTTTTTATGCGGGTGTGTCACCCTGGCATCACACTCAACCGCGCAGGGCGGCGATGCGCTGCTCGATGGGCGGGTGGCTCATGAACAGCTCGCTCACGGAGCGCTTGCCATTGATGCCAAAGGCCATCATGGCTCCTTCCATCTGCGGCTCGGCACCGCGGGAGAGGCGCTGCAGCGCGGCAATCATCTTGTCGCGGCCGGCCAGCTTGGCGGCACCGGCGTCGGCGCGGAACTCACGCTGGCGGCTGAACCACATGACGATCATGGAAGCCAGCACGCCGAACAGCATCTCCAGCACGAAGACGGTGATCATGTAGGCAAAGCCACCCGAGCTGCTGCTCTCTTCGCTGTTGTTGGAGCTGAAGAAGTTGCTGATGACGCCGGCCACGATACGGGCGAAGAACATCACGAAGGTGTTCACCACCCCCTGGATCAGGGTCAGGGTCACCATGTCGCCGTTGGCCACGTGGCTCACCTCGTGGGCCAGCACGGCTTCCGCCTCGTCCCGGCTCATGCTGTAGAGCAGGCCGGAGGAGACGGCAACCAGCGAATCGTCGCGCCGGGCACCGGTGGCGAACGCATTCATCTCGGGAGAGTCGTAGATCCCCACTTCCGGCATCTTGATGCCCGCTTCACGTGCCTGACGGGCCACGGTACTGACCAGCCAGTGCTCGGTCTCGTTGCGGGGTTGCTCGATGACCTGGACGCCATAGCTGCGCTTGGCCATCCACTTGGACATCAGCAAGGAGATAAAGGAACCCCCAAAACCGAACACGGCACAGAACACCAACAGACCGGAAATGCTGGACTTGTTGATCCCCAGAACCGAGAACAGGATATTGAGTACCACCCCCAGCACCAGCATGACGGCCAGGTTGGTCACCAGGAATAGCATAATTCGCTTCATATTGACTCCTTGTGAGATATGGATGCGTGGCCCCACACAGCGTCACTGCCGGCCGGGACCACACCTGCCCACATAATAGATAGATTCGATGAATGTTCGCTGAATGTCGGCCTCAGAGCAGGGGCGAAATGTCGAGACGCCCGCGCAGATCGGCCTCGAGCGGATTGTTTACAAAGGGTATTTCACCCAAAAACGGGGCGGGCAGCAAGCCCCGCAAGGTGTCCAGGTTCTCCTGGTAGTGACTCATGGAGCCGTGCAGCCGATTGATGACCCAGCCCGCCACCGGCAGGTTGTCATTGCGAATGGCGGCGAAGGTGAGCAGCGCATGGTTGAGGCAACCCAGCTTGGCCCCCACCACCATGATCACCGGCATGTTCTCCTGCTTGACCCAGTCCGACAACAGGTGCTTGCGATCCAGCGGCAAAAACCAGCCCCCGGCTCCCTCCACCACCACCAGCTCGGCCCCCGCCTGCTCTATCTGGCGCAAGCCATCGGACAAGCCCGTCAGCGTGATGGCCTCACGGGCCTCGCTGGCGGCGATATGGGGCGCGATGGGCGGTTCAAAGGCGAACGGATTGACCAGATCGTAGGGCAGAGGCAGGCTCGCTGCCTCCTGCAACAGCACGGCGTCCAGGTTGCGCAGCCCATCCGGGGTGCGGGCACAACCGGCTGAGACAGGCTTGTAACCGGCGCACTGGATGCCGTGGGCGGCAAATTCCAGCAACAGGGTGCGGGCGACCAGTGTCTTGCCCACATCTGTGTCCGTGCCCGTGATAAAGAAGGATTTAACCATGATGACTCCTCAACGCAAATCAGGTGCCTATCCGCATATGGGGACAGAGCACCTGCGTATCAACTCTGTCAGGTCGAGCGGCAGATCCACAGCCAGCTCAACCTCGGACCGGTTTATCGGCGGCTCGCTTGCCCCAGACAGACCTGGTAACTGGCGGTCAGCCTGCCGTCCGGCTGGCGATGGGCTTCATAAGCCAGGCTCAGGCGCTGCAAGCGCTGCCGGCTGCTGAGGCCGGGCTGACGCTCGTCATTGATCTGGCTGGCCCCTATCCCCTTGAGATCGCGCAGCAGACCACTCAGTTCGGGATAGGCGAGCGACCAGGTCAGGCTCTCGAGGCGAGGGGCGGTGAAGCCCCCTGCGGCCATGGCATCCTGCAATTGTGGCAGGCTGAGGAAGCGATTGACATGGGGACTGTCATCAACCGTGCGCCAGGCCTCACGCAATTGCCAGAGCGAATCCGAGAGCAGGGTCGAGAACAACAGCCGGCCGCCGGGTTTGAGCACCCGATGCAGTTCGGCAAAGGCCTGCGCCGGCCGCTCACACCACTGCAAGGCCAGGCTGGAGAAGACCCAGTCCAGACTCTGATCGGCAAAGGGCAACTGCTCCGCATCGCCGCACACCAGTTGAGCGCCGCTGCCGCGCAGGGCAGCCTGCGCCAGCATGCCGGGGGCGAGATCCAGCCCGTGCAGCCGGTGACAACGGCCCGCCAGGTGCGGCAGGAAGAAACCTGTGCCGCAGCCCAGATCCAGCCCGCTCACCGTCAGCGCAAGGCCAACCTGCCTGTCCGGCATCCGCTCAAGCAGCGCCAGCCCCACCTCCTGCTGGAAGCGGGCGTGGGCGTCGTAGTGGCGGGCGGCCGCCCCGAAGCGGCGGGCGAGCTGGGCCTTGTCGACCGACTGGAAACGCTCATGCATGGCGAGCACCTCTCGGGTCTGCGGCATCCTGATCCCCGCTGGCCGACGGGGTGCAAGGGCCGAGGGCATAGAGCAGGCGATCCACATCCTGTTCACTGTGGGCCGCGCTCAGGGTGATGCGCAGCCGCGCCGTGCCCGCCGGCACAGTGGGCGGGCGAATGGCGGTGACCCAGAGCCCGACTGCGCGCAGTCGTTCGGCCAGCTGCAGGGCGGCGATGCTCTCCCCCACCAGCAGCGGCTGTATGGGGGTGTCGCTCGCCCCAAGCTGCCAGCCAAGGGCGGCGGCGCCCTGCCGAAAGCGGGCTATCAGCTGCTGCAAGCGGACTCGGGCGTCGTCGGCGCCGCGCACCAGTTCGATGCTTTTGCTCACGGCGCAAGCCTGGGCGGCGGGCATATGGGTGCTGTAGACGTAGTGACGGGCGAAGTTGACCAGATAGTCCACCAGCTCGCGGCTGCCGCCGACGAAGGCCCCGGCCACTCCGAGCGCCTTGCCAAAGGTGCCCATCTGTATCTGTACATTGGCCGGATCCACCCCTTGCGCCGCCAGGGTGCCGCGCCCCTCTGACCCCAGCACGCCGAGACCGTGGGCATCGTCGATCATCAGCCAGTTGCCGCTCCGGGCAGCCAATGCCGCAAGTTCAGCCCAAGGGGCCTGATCCCCGTCCATGCTGAACACCCCTTCCGAGACGATCAAGCCCCGGTTTGGTTCGAGTTGACGCGCAAGCGCGGCCATATCGTTGTGGCCGAAACGCTTCATCTTGCAGGGCAGCTGGCTGCCCATCTCCTGCAGGGAGGCGTGGTTGAGTTTGTCCTGCCACAGCAGGTGATCCTTGCCGAGCAAGGCTTTGAGCACAGCCTGATTGGCGGAGAAACCGCAGTTGAACAGCAGCACAGCCTCCACCCCCAACCAGTCGGCAAGCGTCTCTTCCAGCTGCTGGTGGGCACGGCTGTAACCGGTCACCAGCGGCGAGGCGCCGGAGCCCGCGCCATAGCTGTCAATCCCCTCCTTGAAGGCGGCCTTGATGGCGGGGTGATCCGCCAGCCCCAGATAGTCGTTGGCGGAGAGGTTGAGGTAGTCGCACCCATCGACCACCAGCCTGGCTCCCGTGCGGCCATCGGTGGCGGTGCGGCGGCGCAGCAAGGCGGCCTGCTCGCGCCCGGCCAGCGCCTCACCCAGCGCAAAGGGACCCGTTACCACAGGGCTCTTCATGGACGCGCTACGCCTGCACGGGGACGGGTGGCATCGTAAAACATCTCATCCGGCTCGCTCTGGCGGCTCACCTCGGCCAGCAGCTCCTCTTCCTGAACCTGATCCGGCTTCTGGGCCCGCTGGGCGGGGCGGATGCCGAGCCGCTTGAACAGCTGCATGTCGCTGTTCTCGTCCGGATTGGGGGTGGTCAGCAGCTTGCAACCATAAAAAATCGAATTTGCCCCCGCCATAAAGCACATGGCCTGCATCTGCTCGTTCATCTTCTCCCGCCCGGCGGAGAGGCGCACGTGGGAGGCGGGCATCATGATCCGCGCCACGGCTATGGTGCGGATAAATTCGAACGAGTCGAGGTTCTCTTCGTTCTCCAGCGGTGTCCCCTTCACCTTGACCAGCATGTTGATGGGCACGCTCTCCGGGTGCCGTGGCAGGTTGGCCAGCGCCATCAAGAGGCCCGCCCTATCCTTGGCCTGCTCTCCCATGCCGACGATGCCGCCGGAGCAGACCTTCATGCCGGCGCCGCGCACGTGCTCCAGGGTATCCAGCCTGTCCTGATAGGTGCGGGTGGAGATGATCTCGCCGTAGAACTCCGGCGAGGTGTCGAGGTTGTGGTTGTAGTAGTCAAGGCCTGCAGCCCCCAGACGGGCCGCCTGATCGGCGGTCAGCATCCCTAGGGTCATGCAGGTCTCCATGCCGAGCCCGCGCACCTCCTCGATCATCCGCAGGATATAGGGCATATCCCGCTCCTTGGGGTTGCGCCAGGCGGCCCCCATGCAGAAGCGGGACGAACCGTTGGCCCTGGCCTCGCGGGCCCGTTCTAGCACCTTCTCCACCTCCATCAACCGCTCGGTCTCGAGCCCGGTGTGATAACGGGCGCTCTGGGGGCAATATTTGCAATCCTCCGGGCAGGCGCCTGTCTTGATGGAGAGCAGGGTACTCACCTGCACCTCGTTGGGATCGAAATGGGCGCGGTGTACCGTCTGGGCCTGGAACAGCAGATCGTTGAATGGCAGGGCAAACAGGGCCTGAACCTCGGACAGGGTCCAGTCGTGGCGAAGGGCGTGGCCGCCCAGGGTGAGAGCATTCATACATGGCTTCCGATTGTTATAAGTGGGATCCTGCGCCGGCCATCCCGGATGAGCGAACACAGAAACCGCCGCTGTGCCTGCACCTTCTCAATGGGCAGAGCCAAGTGGCTGAAATTGTTGGCTAGTGTAGAGAGCGCGCGTAGACTGTCAACACCGACCAGATCAAACAAATTGACAACAGAACATATAATGACCAATCAAGAATTCGACCTGCACCACGTCTGGCACCCCTATACCTCCCTCACCCATCCCCTGCCCTGCTATGAAGTGGCCAGCGCCAAAGGGGTAAAAATCACCCTCAGCGATGGCCGCGAACTGGTGGATGGCATGAGCTCCTGGTGGGCCTGCGTCCACGGCTATCAGGTGCCGGAACTGGATGCGGCCGCCACCGCCCAGCTTGGCAAGATGTCCCACGTGATGTTCGGCGGCCTGACTCATGCCCCGGCCGTCGAGCTGTGTCGCAAGCTGGTGGAGATCACCCCGGCCGGCCTGGACAGAGTCTTCCTTGCCGATTCCGGCTCGGTGGCGGTGGAGGTGGCGCTCAAGATGGCCCAGCAGTACTGGCACGCCAGGGGCACGCCCAGAGCCAAGTTCCTCACCCTGCGCGGCGGCTATCACGGCGACACCTTCGGCGCCATGAGCGTCTGCGACCCGGATGGCGGCATGCACGAGCTCTATAAAGGCTTCCTGCCGGAGCACCATTTCGCCCCGGCCCCCAGCTGCCGCTTCCACGCCGAGTGGGACGAGCAGAGCGTGGTGGAGCTGGCGACGCTGGTAGCCGATCATCACGAAGAGATTGCCGCCATCGTGCTGGAACCCATAGTGCAGGGGGCCGGCGGCATGCGCTTCTACCATCCCCGCTACCTGCAGTGGGTACGCGCCCTGTGCGACGAGTTCGGCCTGCTGCTCATCGCCGACGAGATCGCCACCGGCTTTGGTCGCACCGGCCAGCTGTTTGCCTGTGACTGGGCGGGGATCAGTCCCGACATCATGTGTCTGGGCAAGGCGCTCACCGGCGGCTATCTGACGCTCTCGGCGACCCTGACTACCGAGCAGGTTGCCCGCACTATTTGCGATGGGAAAGCGGGCGTCTTTATGCACGGCCCCACCTTCATGGGCAACCCATTGGCATGTGCGGTCGCCAACGCCTCCATCGATCTGCTGCTCGCCTCCCCGTGGCAGGAACGGGTGCAGGCCATCGAACACCAGCTGCGTACCGAGCTGGTAGAACTGACCCTCAACCCGGCGGTGGCCGATGTGCGGGTGCTCGGCGCCATCGGCGTGGTGGAGATGAAGGAGCGGGTGGACGTGGCGCGCATCCAGCGCAAGTTCGTATCGCTTGGGGCCTGGATCCGGCCGTTTGGCAAGCTTGTCTACCTGATGCCTCCCTTCGTCATCACCTCCGAGGAGCTGAGGGTATTGACCGGCGCCATCAATGAGGCCATCGCCAGCGGCGAATTCTGAGCCTGAATGAACAGGCCCTGCATGAGAATGCAGGGCCTTTTGACTCTTTTTCATCAGAATGTGAGCGAGGCACCAGACCCGGACCGCCGGGGCGAGTAGACTGCGCGGGTTTTACCCAACAGATGTACCTTTCCCATGCGCCTCTCCATTGCTGCCAAAATCAACTTCTTCCTGCTGTTCATCTTCTCCATGGTGCTGGTCTTCTCCGCAGCCTATCAGGCGGTGCGCGAGCGCGACCTCATCCTGACCCTGATCAAGGAGCAGAGTCGCGAGCAGACCGAGGCCTATTTCGACGGTCTCAACATGCTGATGCTGACCGGCAAGATGGATGCCCGCGACACCCTGCGCAGCAAGTTTCTCGATCACGCCCACGTGGAAGATGCCCGCATAGTGCGCGGCGAACCGGTGAGCAAGCAGTACGGGGTCGGCCACGAGAGCGAGCAGCCCAAAGACAGGTTCGATGAGCTGGCACTGGCGGGCAAAGGCAGCCTGGAGGTGGTGCACGACGGCATGCACAGCAAACTGGTGGTGACCAGGCCGCTGCTGGCCAAGAAGGATTTTCGCGGCACCGACTGCACCAGCTGCCATCAGGTGGCGGAAAATACCGTGCTGGGGGCGGTGCGCTTTGACTACTCCCTCGATACTCTGTTCACCCGGGTCGAGCAGAACATACTCACCTCGGCGCTGAGCCTCACCGTCATCTTCGGGCTGGGCCTGCTGCTGACCCTCTGGGTCATCCGCACCTGGATAGTGCGCCCCCTCAACCAGCTGACCCGCTCCATGGAGGAGGCCACCGATCTGCACGACTTCGGTCATCGACTGGAAGGGGATGAAGGGGACGAGATAGGTCGGGTCGCGCTGGCCTACAACCAGATGCTCGACAGCGTGGAGCGCCAGCTGGGCAAGCGCCCCGCACCTCGCCCGGAGAGGGACGAGAAAAAGCAAGATTAGCCCCTGTAGTAGAACAGCAGGCTGGCGATGAGGATCAGCAACAAGATGGCCAGATGCACCAGGCCGACATCCTCCCGACGACGGCAACGTTGCCGCTCGAACAGCAAGACCACCAGGGTCAGCACAGAGCAACCCCAGAGCCCGTGCACCAGCCAGGGAGTCAGTACGGGATCCCAGCTCTGGCGCACCTTGACCCCGCCATAGATCAGAAAACCGTAGGCAGTCTGTGGCCGCGCGAAGTGATAGAGGGAGAGCAAGGCGATGAAGCCGCCCCAGCAGAGGATCACCAAGCCCTGCAGCACCCTGGTCAGCCGGTCAGGTCCATGTCGCCGCTCTTTCATGCCCATCCCTCACCCAAGTGGCCCGGTCATGAGGTGATCCGGACACAAAACCCCTCCAGAGTCCGACATTTTTGCTTGTTTATCAAACCCGCGCGGGTAAGATTGACGGCTTAGTCTGCCATGATGGGCCTATCAATGCCCGGGCAAGACCCATAGCGCTGCAAGAACAAGCTGGAGACAATATTTCGATGACGCACGCATCCGTAGTAGATGTGCTGACCGGTAAATATGCGGTTGGCACCACCCAGACAGTCAAAGGGTGGATCCGGACTCGCCGTGATTCCAAGGCGGGGATCTCATTTTTGGCCGTATCCGATGGCTCCTGTTTCCATCCGGTGCAGGCCGTCGTCCCCAATACCCTGGCCAATTATGAGAATGAAGTGCTGCGTCTGACCACAGCTTGCTCCGTGGAAGTCACCGGTGTGGTTGCCGCCTCCCAGGGCAACGGTCAGGCTTTCGAACTGCAAGCCACCGACGTCAAGGTCGTAGGCTGGGTCGAAGATCCGGACACCTACCCCATGGCCGCCAAGCGCCACAGCATAGAGTACCTGCGTGAACAGGCCCACCTGCGTCCGCGCACCAACATAGTCGGCGCAGTGACCCGGGTGCGCAACTGCCTGGCCCAGGCCATCCACCGCTTCTTCCATGAAGAGGGTTATCTGTGGATTGCGGCTCCGCTCATCACCGCCTCTGACACCGAAGGTGCCGGCGAGATGTTCCGCGTCTCCACCCTGGATCTGGAAAACCTGCCGCGCACCGACGCCGGCAAGGTCGATTACGACAAGGACTTCTTCGGCAAAGAGACCTTCCTGACCGTGTCCGGTCAGCTCAACGTCGAGACCTACGCCTGTGCCCTCTCCAAGGTCTACACCTTCGGGCCCACCTTCCGCGCCGAAAACTCCAACACCAGCCGCCATCTGGCCGAGTTCTGGATGGTTGAGCCGGAAATTGCCTTCGCCAACCTGGACGATAACGCCGCCCTGGCCGAAGCCATGCTCAAATACGTCTTCAACGCCGTGCTGAGTGAGCGCCGCGACGATCTGGAGTTCTTTGCCCAGCACGTCGACAAGGATGCCATCGGTCGTCTGGAACGCTTCGTCTCCTCCGACTTCGCCCAGATCGACTACACAGATGCCATCGAAGTGCTGAAAAACTGTGGCAAGACCTTCGAGTTCCCTGTCTCCTGGGGCATCGACTTGTCCTCCGAGCACGAGCGCTATCTGGCCGAGGAGCACTTCAAGTCTCCTGTGGTGGTGAAGAACTACCCGAAAGACATCAAGGCCTTCTACATGCGTCTCAACGATGACGGCAAAACCGTTGCCGCCATGGACGTACTGGCCCCCGGGATCGGCGAGATCATCGGCGGTGCCCAGCGTGAAGAGCGCCTCGAGGTACTCGATCAGCGCATGGCCGAGATGGGTCTGAACAAGGAAGATTACTGGTGGTATCGCGATCTGCGCCGCTTCGGCACAGTCCCGCACGCCGGTTTCGGCCTCGGTTTCGAGCGTCTGGTGGTCTACGTGACCGGTATGGGCAACGTCCGCGACGTCATCCCCTTCCCGCGTACCCCGCGTACCGCCGAGTTCTGATTACTACCACTTGCCGACAAAGCCGACCCCAGGGTCGGCTTTTTGTTATCCAGGCAACGCCATTCCACCCTGCAGACCACCACAATTAATCACCCACTCCACTCCCCCACAGCCCACTTGCCACTCCCCTCACCCCCTGCAGCACATAGAGCCCCGTACGGTGCCGTTTATTGGCACAACAAATAACAATGATGTTAATACGTGGTTTTTATGCAGTTAAATCAAAAAGCGATGAGTTATTGAAGTACCTCAAATTTTTACCCCTTTTAGGAGGGCACAATACCCACTAACCCTTTAGGGCTAAATAAAAAACAGACAATCCTGGTCCATGAACCCAACACAACACTGACATGGATTAAATCACGCGAGGTAATGGAATGATCTTGATGGAATTTTTTGTGGTGCTCGGCTGCTTGCTGCTGGGTACCCGGTTTGGGGGCATGGGACTGGGTCTCATCAGCGGCATAGGTCTATTCCTGCTGACCTTCGTGTTCGGCCTGACCCCGGGTGAACCGCCGGTACAGGTGATGCTGACCATACTCGCGGTGATCGGCTGCGCCGCCACCCTGCAGACCGCAGGTGGCCTCAACCTGATGATGCAGATTGCCGAGCGCCTGCTGCGCCGTCACCCCCAATACATCACAATCCTGGCACCGCTCACTACCTGGACCCTCACCTTCCTGTGCGGTACCGGCCACGTGGTCTACACCATGTTCCCCATCATCGCCGACATAGCGCTGCAGAAGAACATACGTCCCGAGCGGCCGATGGCGGTGGCGTCCGTTGCCTCCCAGATGGCGATCTGCGCCTCCCCGGTCTCGGTGGCCGTGGTCTCCATGGTCTCCATCCTGGCGGCCGGTCACGGTATAGGTCAGGCTTACGGCCTGCTCGACATCCTGATGATCGCCATCCCCTCCTCCCTGACCGGCGTGATCATGGCGGCCCTGTGGAGCTTGCGCCGTGGCAAGGATCTGGACCAGGACGAGGAGTTCCAGGCCAAGATCAAGGATCCGGAACAGCGCACCTTCGTCTACGGCGGTGGTGAAACCCTGCTCAACACCAAGTTCCCGAAAGAGGCCTACTGGTCTACCTGGATCTTCTTCGCCGCCATCGCCGCCGTGGTCTTGCTCGGTGCCAACGAGGGGCTGCGCCCCGTGTTCACCATCAAGGACAAGACGGGCCCCCTCTCCATGAACCTGGTGATCCAGATGATGATGCTGATCGCCGGCGCCATCATACTGATGCGCTGCAAGGTCAAGCCGGGCGACATCTCCAACGGCCCCGTGTTCAAGGCCGGCATGGTCGCCATCTTCTCCGTGTTCGGGGTTGCATGGATGAGTGAGACCTTCTTCCAGGCTCACATGCCGCTGCTCAAAGAAACCCTGGCCCACGTTGTACAGGCCCAGCCCTGGACCTACGCCCTGGTGCTCTTCCTCATCTCCAAGCTGGTGAACAGCCAGGCCGCCGCCCTCACCGCCATCGCCCCCATGGGGCTGGCACTGGGGGTGGAGCCCAAGCTGCTGATCGCCTTCCTGCCGGCAAGCTACGGCTACTTCGTGCTGCCGACCTACCCGAGTGATCTGGCCTGTATCGGTTTCGACCGCTCCGGCACCACCCGCATCGGCAAGTTCATCATCAACCACAGCTTCATCATTCCGGGGCTGATCGGGGTCAGCAGCTCCTGCGCCCTGGGGTATGTGCTGACCACCATTCTGCTCTAATCGCAGCGGCGTTTATCACGCTCTTGCCAGGCAGGCCCCCGCATGGGGGCCTGCTCTTTTCTCCCCCCGGTGAATTCCTGCCACGATTTTCCGCTGCGGCTTTACCTGCGCCCCCGCCACTGGGTAGCATGCCCCCTCGTTCACCATAGGAATCTTCCCCATGTCTCGCGTCATCCTGCTCTGGAGCGGTGGCAAAGATGCCATGCTGGCCCTCTGCCATGCCCGCGATGCGGGCCATCAGGTGGTGGCACTGGCCACCTTTGCACCGCCAGAGCCCCGATTTCTGGCTCACCCCTTGCCGCTGGTGCGCCGTCAGGCGGCGGCCCTCGGGCTGCCTCATCTGCTGGTCACCATAGAAGCGCCGTTCGAGCAGAGCTACGAAACCGCGCTGAGCCGCTTGCAGCAGGAGTGGGCGCTCGATGGGGTAGTGACCGGCGATATCGACAGCGTGGGGGGCGCACCAAACTGGATCCGCGAGCGCAGCCAGCCGCTCGGGCTCGCCGTCCACACCCCGCTCTGGCAGCAATCTCGCCAAACCTTGCTGGCGGATATGCTGGCGCGCGGCATAGTCGCTCACCTCTCCTGCGTCGATACCCGGATGCTGGCTCCCGAGTGGGCCGGGCGCTCGCTCAATGCAGCCACCCTCGCCGATCTGCAGCAACTGGCCGAGCGCCAGGGGTTCGATGCCTGCGGCGAGCAGGGGGAGTACCACACCATGGTGACCGACGGCCCCGGCTTTGCCGCTCCGTTGCGCCTCGATGGCTGGCAGGTAACACGGCAGGATCATCTGGCCTATCTGGCAGAAGAGGGCGCGAGCCATCTAGTCAGTTAGGCATTAGTCAGTTAGGCGCTAGCCATCTAATCAGTTAGGGCTGCGCCAGACCATCCAATTTCCATAAAAAACGGGAGGCCTGAGCCTCCCGTTTGCACTGCTTTTATTCGATATGTCAGCGTGCCAGCCTGGTCAGCACCCGCTGCAACAGGCGGATGCGCGGCTCTATGCTCTCCAGCAGCAGGAATTCGCTCTCCGAGTGGAAGCCGCCACCCATGGGGCCGAAGCCGTCCAGCGACGGCACGCCCGCGGCGGCGGTGAAGTTGGCATCCGAGCCGCCACCTGCCTCCAGCCAGTTGAAGGGGATCCCCTCTTCCAGGCCTGCCGCTTCCACCAGCGCCATCAGCGCTTCGGTATCGCCACTCGGGCGCATCGCCGGCTTGAAGGCCTGGCGATCCACCTCGACCCGGCAGCCGGCGAGGAAGGGATTGTTGGCCATGAAGCCGAGCCGCTCATGCACAGCCGCCGCCTCTTCATTGCGCCAGAAGCGCAAGTCCACGATCGCCTCGGCAAAGTCCGGCACCACGTTGACGCCAGTGCCGCCCTGCACCACCCCGACGTTCATTGTGGTGCCCGTCTCAAGATTGACCTGATCGTTGATGGCCAGCACCCAGTGCGCCAGCTCTGTGATGGCCGAGATCCCCTCGCTCAGGGCCGAACCGGCGTGGGAGGCCTTGCCGTGGAAGCGGATGCGGTACTTGGCATTGCCCTTGCGGGCGCTGATGAGATCCCCGTTGGGGCGAGCCGCCTCGGCCACCAGCACGCAACCGCTCTGCTTGGCCTTCTCCACCAGCCAATCTTTGGACCAGGGGGAGCCCACCTCCTCATCGCAGTTGCAGCAGACCAGCACCTTGAGTTTGGCCAGTTGCGCCGGATCCATCTCTTTCAGGGCATACCAGATAGAGAGCAGGCCGCTCTTCATGTCCGACACGCCGGGGCCAAAGGCCTGATTGCCTTCGATGGAGAGCGGACGCTTGGCCGCCGTCCCCTCGGGGAAGACGGTATCCATGTGGCCGCACAGCATCACGTCGTAGTGATCGGCGCCCGGCGCATTGGTTGCCTCGAGGCAGGGGCCGCACTCAGGAGCGAACTGGTGGCGGGTCACCTGCCAGCCGATCGCCTGATACTTTTCGGTCATGATGTCGGCCACCCGAGCCACCCCGGCCGGGGTGCGGGTGCCGCAATCGAGATTGATGAGCGGGGCCAAGTCGGCCAGATAGCTATCGAGGGAAAACGGGCTCTTTACATCTGTCATCATCTTCTCCATGCAAGCCTTGCCACTCGCGGCCAAGGCCTGTCAGCAACAGGATGAGGGCGGGCAGCCGCAGTGGCCCGCCCCGTCATTACATACACAGCAGACCATCACATAAACAGCAGATAGTTGAGCCCCAGCGCCGTCACCAGGGCGCCGGCCATGGGCACGCAGGTGCGCTTGACCACCACGAAGGGCGACACCCTGGCGATCCCCGCGCAGGCGATCAGCACGGCCGCTATGGGGGATATGGTGCGACCGATGCTGGAGGCCAGCTGCATCGGCAGCAGCATGGTCACAGCAGGCACCCCGAACTTGGCCGCCACCGCCGGCGCCAGGGTGGAGAAGCTGAGGAAGGCCGCGTTGCCGGAGCCCATGATGACCGCCGCCACCATGATCAGCGCCACCATCACCAGGGTCATCAGGCCGCTGCCGATGCCGGCATTGCTGGCAGAGTGGAGCAGGGTATCGATGGCGCCTATGGCCTTGAGGGATTCAGCGAACAGCTCGGCGCAGACGATGAGCGCCACCACAGGGCCGAACACCTTGCCCATGCCATCGAGGAAGCTCGACAGTCCGGCCATGGCGGTGCGCAGCGAGCGGCTGCGCAGCAGTTCGCACAGCATGCCGATAAAGACCGACAGCAGCATGGCCACCTCCACGCTGACGCTGATGGTGGTCACCAGCAGCTTGGAGAAGGTCATCATCAGCACGAAGGGAATGATGGGCAGCAGGGCATACCAGATCGGCGCCTGCACGGCCTCAGTGCCCTGCTCGTCCAGCTCGGCGTGCTCACCGCGATGCTGGGCCGGATCCCAGCCATCCTGGCGATCGCAGTGACGCTGCCAGAAGAAGTGCAACACCATGGTCACCAGCAGCATGGGGGCCACCAGCCAGATCTGGTAATCGACAAAGTAGCTGGTCGGATCCATACCGGATTGACCGGCGGAGAAGATGGCATTGGTCTGGGTCGGGCCAATTTCAAACGCCTGCGAGGTGGCGATGACGCCACAGGCGGAGGCCGGGCTGATGCCGAGGTTGCGCATCACAGGATACATGGTGACCATCAACAGCAGGCCAAGGCCGGTGGCGGAGGTGATGAACAGGGAGACAAATACCGCCACCAGATAGCAGATTGAAAGCATCAGGTAGCTGGACTGGATGCCCGCCACCGGCTTGACCGCCACCCGCACCAGCGCCTGGGAGGCACCAATATGGGACATGTAGGTGGCAAAGCCCGCCACCGCCATTATGGTGAGGCCGAGCCCGGCCGCGCGGTAGGAGAAGATCCCCTTGAACACCTCGAACAGGTCGAACAGGGCGAAGCCGGTGCTCTTGTCCGCTGGGAGAATGGGGTGCAGCCCCAACCAGTAGGCCACCGCAAAAATGGCCATGCCCGCCAGCGCCAGCACCGCCTGCGGGTTGTAATCCTTGATGATGCCGTAGACCACGGCGATCAGTACGAGCAAGACAAATAAGAGTTCCAATATTCGCTCCTGATAAAATTATCGAGGATCGGAATCTAGTGGTCGGGCCTCGCTTTCCCCTTGATCCCTGTCAATAAAGGTGGCTTCGCCTCCCTTTGATGGAATAAAGTGCTACCTACTTAACAAAAAACGGTCGTTTAAACTAAAGGCAAACCTTTAGAATCCCTTTGCCATCCGTTCTGGCGGATAACCTCAGGCTTTTTTGCTTTGGATCAACGTCAGGGGCCAGTGAACTGGCCAAGATGCGCATCGATACAGCGACCATTTCGCGCCGGAGAGAGTTATGACAAACCAAGCAACCGCGGGTATGACCACCAGCGACTACCAGCTATGGGACATCCTCGTCGAGTCTGCAAAGGAACGCACCACCATTCGTTACTCCAAACTGGCCAGGCAGGCCGGGCTGGAGAATAGCCAGGATGAGCTGCGCACCCTGCTGCAACGCATCCGCATGTACTGCACCGAGCACCAGCTGCCGATCCTCTCCACCATAGTGGTGGACGACGTGGGCAAATATACCGGCCTCTCCTCCAGCCTGCCGGACGCCCCCTGGGAACGTGCCAGGGTGTTTGACTACCAGTGGCCGGTAGCGCCCTGAGTCACAGCCTCATCACAACAACGCGCCCGGTGGCGCGTTTTGTACTTCTTCGGGCCCGCTCACCTGAACCGCAGGCAAAAAAAACCCGCCTCGAAGGCGGGTACTAAGCAAGCAACGCTCTGGATGACCAGAGTAAAGAGTTCAGGCTGTCGAATCTTGCCACCCCCGGCACCACGCGAAAGAGGTAACAGGACAACATGGGTTTGTATAAATCGCTGATTTATTCAAGCTTCATGCTGACCATCGACGGGGAATGAGACTAAAGTGAAGGCCCTGCTTAAGGAAATGATTTATTAGTATTCCATTATGCACAGAATGAATTTACGAGGCGTAGACCTCAACCTGCTGGTGGTGCTCAAGGCGCTGCTGGAGGAACGCAACACCACCAAGGCCGCCGAGCGACTCGCCATGAGCCAGCCGGCCGTCAGTCGTGCCCTGGCTCGCCTGCGGCTGCTCTATGACGATCCCTTGCTGATCCGCACGCCCCAAGGCATGGAACCCACCGCCAGGGCACAGGCGCTGCTGCTGCCACTGCGGGAGATACTGCACGACATAGAGCAGACCTTCAGCCAGCCGGAGCAGCTAGATCCGGGCAAGTTCGAGGGCGTCCTGCGCATCGGTGCCCACACCTATGTGGAGTACGTGATGATGCCGAGCCTGCTGGCGCGCCTGCAGCAGCAGGCGCCCAACCTGCGCATCCACATGGTGCCCCTCAATGCGGACTACGAGCGTCAGCTCGACGAGGGGGTGATCAGCATGGTGATCAGCAAGCAGGACGAGGTGCCCGGCCGTTTTCGTCGCATCCCGCTGTTTGAAGACAAGCTGATCTGCACCGCCCACCGCAGCCACCCGTTCCAGGGCCAGGTGCTGTGCATCGAATCCTTCGCCAAGGCCCAGCACCTGCTGGTCGCCCCCCGTGGCAGCGAAGGGGGCATAGTCGACGACTTGCTGGCCGCCCACGGCATGACCCGGCATACCCCCTTGATAGTGCAAAGCTTTCTGGCTGCGCCCTTCATCCTGCCCTACGCGCCCCTGCTGCTGACCTCCCCCGCCAGGGTGTTGCGACCGCTGATGCCGCTGCTGGATCTGGTGGAGTACGAGACTCGCTTCGCCCTGCCGACCTTTGAAGTCAGCCTGATCCGCCATCGCCGCGATGACAACCACGCCATGCTCAACTGGTTCGAGTCTGAGCTGCACCTCTGGTGCCAATCCCAGCGCGAGCTTTGATCCCGCCGGCGCCCCAGGCGCCGGGCTCTTTTCTCCCCCACCCCTTCCTGTTGCCCGTTCGCCTTTGGAAAATCACCCAAGGTGCGGCTCCGCCGTTGCCATGGGATAGTCACAATGCCAGAATCGGGCCTTTGCTTGATGTCGCGTTCAGATCTCAAGTTGCCGATTTCACATTTCAGATCCAAGGGCCCGCGCCCGCAGACAAGGACTCCCCATGGCCACCACCCTCTATGGCATCAAAAACTGCGACACCATCAAGAAAGCCCGCAAGTGGCTGGATGAGGCCGGCATCGACTACCGTTTTCACGACCATCGCGCCGATGGGCTGGATCCCGCCGCGCTGGACAGCTGGCTGGCAAAGCTTGGCTGGGAAGCCTTGCTCAACAGCCGTGGCACCACCTTCCGAGCCCTGCCGGATGAGGCCAAACAGGGGCTGGACACCGCAAAGGCCCGCGCCCTGCTGCTGGAACACCCGGCCATGATCAAGCGCCCCTTGCTCGAGCGGGACGGCGAACTGACCCTGGGTTTTAAAGCCGATCACTACCAATCCCTCTTCTCTCGTTAAACTTTTCTGTTAAGGAACGCCGATGTCGGATGTCATCGCACTGGCCAAGGATCTGATCCGCCGCCCCTCAGTCACCCCGCTCGATGAAGGGTGCCAGACCCTGATGGCGGAGCGCCTCGCACGCCTGGGTTTCCTCATCGAACCCATGGTGTTTGAAGACACCACCAACCTCTGGGCCCGCCGTGGCAGCGAAGGCCCCCTGTTCTGCTTCGCCGGCCACACAGACGTGGTACCCGCCGGGCCGCTGGACAAATGGCACACGCCGCCGTTCGAGCCGACCATACAGGATGGCGTGCTCTACGGTCGCGGCGCCGCCGACATGAAGGGGTCGCTGGCATCCATGGTGGTGGCCACCGAGCGTTTCGTCGCGGCCAATCCGGACCACAAGGGATCCATCGCCTTTCTCATCACCTCGGATGAAGAGGGACCCTTCATCAACGGCACCACCCGGGTGATAGATACCCTGGAGGCGCGCCACGAGAAGATTACCTGGTGCATCGTCGGCGAGCCCTCCTCCACCGCCGTGGTGGGAGACGTGGTGAAGAACGGCCGACGCGGCTCCATCACCGGCGATCTGCTGGTGCGCGGGGTACAGGGCCACGTCGCCTATCCCCATCTGGCGGACAACCCCATCCACAAGGCGGCACCGGCGCTGACCGAGCTGGCGGCGACGGTATGGGATCAGGGCAACGCCTACTTCCCGCCCACCAGCTTCCAGATTGCCAACATTCAGGGGGGCACTGGCGCCTCCAACGTCATTCCCGGCGAGCTGCAGGTTCAGTTCAACTTCCGTTTCAGCACCCAACTGACCGACATGGATATTCGCGAGCGGGTCGAGGCGCTGCTGGACAGACATGGGCTGGATTACCAGCTCGACTGGACCCTCTCCGGCCAGCCCTTCCTGACCGACACCGGCGATCTGCTCGATGCCGCCGTCGCGGCCATCGAACAGGTCAATGGCCAGCAACCGGCCCTGCTCACTACCGGCGGCACCTCCGACGGGCGCTTTATCGCCCCCACCGGCGCCGAGGTGATCGAGCTGGGCCCGGTCAACGCCACCATCCACAAGGTGAACGAGTGCGTGAAGGCCGGGGATCTGGATCTGCTGGCGGACATGTACCAGGGCATACTGGATCGGTTGCTGGCATGACGCTGCTTCAGCGCGGGGTTGCGGGTATTTCGCTCAACAACACACAGGATTCGGGATGGGCATGACACAGGATCAACTGCTGGGGCGAGACGAGCACCACCTCATCCTGGTGGGGCGTGGGCCCCATCGTCTGACCGCCGCCACAGCGGCGGCCTTCAACGACATGCAGGTGGCCGCCGCCCATGAGGGGCACAACCTGCAGGCGGCCTCCAGCTGGCGCGGGTTCGACCGTCAGCTCGCCATCTGGAATGGCAAGTGGCGTGGCGAGCGGCCCCTGCTGGATGCCAACAACCAGCCGCTGGATGCCCTGCAACTGAGCGACACTGAGCGGCTGCACGCCATCCTGCGCTGGAGCGCCCTGCCCGGCACCAGTCGTCATCACTGGGGCACGGATCTGGACATCTATGATCCCGACTGCCTGCCTGCAGGCACCAAGCTGGCGCTGGAGCCCTGGGAGTATGAGGAGGGCGGCTGGTTTGCCGATCTGGGCGACTGGCTTGAGGATCACATGAACGACTTCGGCTTCTTCCTGCCTTATGCCAAACCGGCGGGGGCCGAGAGCGGCGTCGCCTACGAACCCTGGCATATCAGCTTCGCGCTGGAGTCCCGTGAACAGCGGCTGGATCCGGATGCGCTGGCGCTTTGCCTGCAACAGGCGGATATTGAAGGCAAGTCGACCATACTGGCCCAGCTTGACGAGATCCTGGCCCGTTATGTCACCCTCTGTCCCGACCCGAGGAGTCACTCATGAAGACGGGGCATATTGCAGGAAAATTGACCATGCTGACCCGGCTCGACGAGCTCCTGGTCAGTTATGACGTCACCCTCTGTCTCGATGAAAGGAAAAGCTCATGAGTCTGTGGTTATGGATAGGCCTGCCGCTGTTGTTCCTGCTCGGCCTGTTTCTCAATGCCATCAAGGACATGAAACAGCTTGAGAAACAGCTGCCCAACTACAAGGACAAGATCCGGGAAGTCAAGGACGACGAGGACGACTGACCGCCCTCCCAGCCCGCCAGGGGCGCCCCTGCTGCTTGTGGGGAGCATGGCCGGCAGGCCGCCCTCAGGCTGTGTCGATTGTGTGAACCGATTCACATTAAGCGGCCCTTTTCTTCACTTGCCCCCCGCTGTTTTCGGCGTAAATGCTCCCGCTACCCGCGCACCGAAAATGTAAAAAACTGCAAATTAATGCACAATTAAGCCACACGGCGCCCAACAAACTGCATATAATGTGCCTGATTTGCATTTTGACAGAAGGAGTTCGCCATTGGATGCCGTCACCATCAACAGTTTCTTTTTAATCGCGGCCTTGTTGGTGGGAGCCAGTGTCCTGTTGAGCGCGCTCTCCTCTCGTCTCGGCATCCCCATTCTGGTGATCTTCCTCGCCGTCGGCATGCTGGCCGGGGAAGATGGCCCGGGCGGCATTCACTTCGCTGACTACTCGGTCGCCTATCTGGTGGGCAACCTGGCGCTCGCCATCATATTGCTCGATGGCGGCATGCGCACCCGGGTCTCCTCGTTTCGGGTGGCGCTCTGGCCGGCACTCTCGCTGGCGACCGTGGGGGTGGCCATCACCACGGGCCTGACCGGCCTCATCGCCGCCTGGCTGTTCGATCTCAGCCTGATGCAGGGCATGCTGATCGGCGCCATCGTCGGCTCCACCGACGCCGCGGCCGTCTTCTCCCTGCTCGGTGGGCGCAGCCTGAACGAGCGGGTCAGCGCCACTCTGGAGATAGAGTCGGGCAGCAACGACCCTATGGCGGTGTTTCTCACCGTGACCCTGATTGAGATCCTCGCCACCCAGCAGCAAGGGCTGGACTGGGGCTTCCTGCTGTTGCAGCTCGGCAAGCAGTTTGGCTTGGGCGCCGGCATAGGTCTTGGCGGCGGCTGGCTGCTGTGGCGCCTCATCAACAGTGCCAGGCTGGCCCCCGGCCTCTATCCGCTGCTCACCGTCAGCGGCGGCCTGCTGATCTTCGCCCTCACGACAGCCGTAGGGGGCAGCGGCATCCTCGCCATCTATCTCACCGGCCTCCTGCTCGGCAACCTCTCCCTGCGCAGCCGCAGCACCACCTTGTCGGTGCTGGATGGCCTGACCTGGCTCAGCCAGATCGGCATGTTCCTGGTGCTGGGACTGCTGGCCACCCCGAGCAACCTGCTGCCCATCGCCCTGCCGGCGCTGGCGCTGGCCATGTGGATGATACTGTTCGCCCGCCCCGTCTCGGTCTGGATTGGCCTGCTGCCGTTCAAGAACTTCGCCCCCCGCGAGCGCTGGTTCATCTCCTGGGTCGGCCTGCGCGGCGCCGTGCCCATCATACTGGCAGTCTTCCCCATGATGGCGGGGCTGCCCAACGCCCAGCTCTACTTCAATGTGGCCTTCTTCGTGGTGCTGGTCTCCCTCATATTGCAGGGCAGCTCGCTGCCGCTGGCCTCAAAGCTGGCGCGGGTGGAAGTGCCGGCACCGCCGTCGCCCATCAACCGTTCCGGGCTAGAGATAGATCTCGACAGCCAGTGGGAGACCTTCGTCTATCGCCTCAGCGCCGAGAAGTGGTGCATCGGCTCGCCCCTGCGGGATCTGCGCATGCCCAGGGGGACCCGCATCTGCGCCCTGTTCCGGGATCAGGAGCTGCTGCACCCCTCGGGCAGTACCTGCCTGCAGTCCGATGACATCCTCTGCGTCATCGGCCACGAACGGGATCTGCCCGCCCTCGGCCAGCTGTTCAGCCAGGCTCCTGAGCAGGATCTGGGCCCCCGCTTCTTTGGCGACTTCCTGCTGGAAGCCGCCGCCAATCTGGTGGATCTGGCCCCGCTCTACGGGCTGGATGTGAGCGAGATGGCGGATCAGACACTTGGCCATTTTATTGCCAACCAGTTGGGCGATAATCTGGTGGTCGGCGACCACTTTGAATGGCAGGGCCTGATCTGGACCGTGGCCGAAATGGAAGAGGGTGAACCCCGCAAGATAGGGGTGCGCTTTCAGGAAGAAGACCCGGTCTGACGCCGCTCGTCCGACCCGTCCTCAGCGAGAAGGGAGTTATCTATGCCTTACCAAACCCTGTTGTCTGGCCTGCAACCCCCTTCGCCCCAGCTGGGATTGATAGAGGGATTCTTCGGCAAGGGCTGGAGCTGGGAAGCCCGCGCCCGCTACGCCCAGTGGCTGCCACGCCACGGTTATGGCTTCTATATCTATGCCCCGAAAGAAGACGGCTATCTGCGCAAGCACTGGACCCAGCCCTGGCCTGCGGCCCAGCTCGAGGCCCTGCGCCAGCTGGCCCGTCAGTGCCGTGAAAACGGCCTCGCCTTCGGCATAGGCCTGAGCCCCATGGGCGCCCATCACGACTATGCCCGCAAGCGCCCGGCTCTGCTGGAGAAGGTGCGGCTCATCGACGAGGCACTCCAGCCCGATATACTGGCGGTGCTGTTTGACGACATGAAGGGGGATACCCCGGATCTCGCCCACTGGCAGCTCACCATGGCCCACGACATAGCGGCCCACACCCGCGCCAGCCGCTTGCTGTTCTGTCCCAGCTACTACTCGACGGATCCCGTGCTGGAGAAGGTGTTCGGCGCCATGCCGCCCCACTATCTGACCGATCTGGGCCAGGGGCTGGATCGGCGCATCGACATCTTCTGGACCGGCCCCAAAGTCTGCTCCGGCGAGTACCCGGCCCCGCACCTCAGGCAAGTCGCCGACTGGCTGCACCGCAAGCCCTTCCTGTGGGACAACTACCCGGTCAACGACGGCAGCAAGGCCAGCAGCTTCCTGCACCTGCGCGCCTTCGAGAACCGCCCCGCCGAGCTGGCAGAACTGGTGGCGGGCCACGCGGTCAACCCCATGAAACAGGCTGCACTCTCCGTGTTGCCGCTGGCCACCCTGCCCATGAGCTACAAGCTCGGCAAGCAGTACGATCCGGACAAGGCGCTGCACGCCTCCCTCAACGCCACCTGCGGCCCGCAGATCTCCGCCATGATCCAGGCCGACCTGCCGCTGTTTCAGGACATAGGGCTGGCCCAGCTCACCCCGGAGCAGATCATCCACCTCAAGACCCGTTACCTGCCGTTCCAGGATCAGGCCTGCGTGCACGAAATCATGCGCTGGCTGGCCGGTGAATATGTGTTCGATCCAGATTGCCTGACTGACTGACGCGGCCCCCGGGGCCTTGAGGAGATTGCATGGACGCATCCCTGATTTACCAGAACCTGGCGGTGCTCGCCGCCTTCCTGCTGATCTACAGCCTGATCGCGGGCCGATTCGAATCAAAGCTGGTCAACGGCCCGCTGCTGTTTCTGCTGATGGGCTGGCTGCTGGGATCCGGTGGACTGGGTCTGCTCTCCCTCTCCATCAACAGCGACGGCATCAAGCTGCTGGCGGAGCTGACCCTGGTCATAGTGCTGTTCAGCGATGCGGCCAACACCAACTGGCAGGTGCTGGCGGCCCACCGCGCCCTGCCCATGCGGCTGCTGCTCATCGGCCTGCCGCTGACCCTGATCGGCGGCACCCTGTTCGGCCTCTGGCTCTACCCCGACTTGCCGCTGCTGGAGATGGCCATCCTCTCCACCATACTCGCCCCCACAGATGCGGCGCTCGGCAAGGCGGTGGTCAGCAACCCGGCCGTGCCCGCCCCCATCCGGGAAGGGCTCAACCAGGAGAGCGGCCTCAACGACGGCATCTGCGTGCCCGTGCTCTTGCTGCTGCTCGCCCTCATAGCCCCCACAGAACAACACGCCGGCACCGGCATGCTGGCGGTCACCTTGCTGCTGGAAGAGATAGGCATAGGCCTGCTGGTGGCCCTGGTGCTCGCCAGCCTCACCATCCGTCTGATCAAGACCTCCTACCTCAATGGCTGGCAGTTGCCACTCTGGCGTCAGCTCACCATGCCGGGGCTGGCCCTGCTCTGTTTCGCGCTGGCCCAGACCCTGGGGGGCAGCGGCTTCATCGCCGCCTTCGTGGGCGGCCTCTTGATCGGCCGCCGGCTGGGGGAGCACAAGCACGCCTACATGGACAGCTGCGAGGGGTATGGAGATCTGCTCTCAGTGGTGATCTGGATGGTGTTCGGCGCCACCCTGATGCCCATGCTGCCGGAGCTGCTGCACTGGCAATACTGGCTCTATGCCGCCGCCAGCCTCACCCTGCTGCGCATGCTGCCGGTCTGGCTGAGCCTGCTGGGCACGGGCCTCAAACCTGAGCTCAAGCTCTTTATCGGCTGGTTCGGACCCAGGGGGCTGGCCAGCATAGTGTTCGCCGTCATGGTGCTGCAGCACGAGCCCGCCCTGCTGGGACAAAAGCCCATCATAGCCACTGTGCTCTGCACCATCATCCTCAGCGTCATACTGCACGGCATCAGCGCCAACCCCTGGGTCAGGCGCTTCAAAACCGCATAACTTCCCGGACCCGGCACCACGGCGAGACGGGCGCCACAAGTCCGAGCTGCGAACAAGGGCGGCAGGGGGGAACAGGGTGCAGGGTGCAGGGTGCAGCAGAATACGGTGGCTCGCTTCAATCCCCCTCCCCCACAACATAAAAACCCCCGGCACTGGCCGGGGGTTTTTATGTTGTGGTCACAGCAGGAAGAGAGCCGGCTCACCAAGCCTGTATGTTTACACCCGTCATTGCCAACAGGTTAAAACGCCGCCCTCATGCCCGGCCCTATCACGACTGGCCATTGTCATCCGTGGCCCGGTAAACCAGGATGCCCGGCTTGTTCTTCACATATTCAAGAAATGGCGAATCCACCACCTTCATATTCGTCGAGACAGACGAGGCATTGCGCAGAACGGGGCCATTCTCACCGCGAATGAAAATGCCGGTATGGGTCACATCCAGACCGGCAATATTGGTATAGATGCCGATATAATCGCCATCCTCCAGCAGACTCAAGGTATCTTCATCCACGCGATCACCCGGAATATAGCTGATGTCGCGGTTCTTCACTCCCAGCCCGGGAATATAGTGGCCACCATCACCTTTCTGATTCAATATTTTGGGGGCCGTCACGACATAATTTCCCACCAGATGGGTCACGTCGCTGACCTTATTGCCACCATGTACCCAGTCAGAGAAAAAGTGCTTTCTAGTCAGATAGTTGACTTCACCATTTACGTAACGAGTGTACATGACGTTCTCAATGAAATTATGCACACTCGTTGAGTGCCGCAGTGACTCAACGTAATCCAGATAGGTGAAGCAATCCAGCTCACCAAAATCCACCACCAGTTTCTCTTGTGTATCACTCGATCCCACCAGCCGATTGGCAACATAGGGATTCTCCAGAAACAGGCGGGAGAAATCCTTTATTGACTGGCCTGGGGTGCCGCCCTGATGCTGAGCAAACATGTCAACGAGTTGCTGTTCCTCTATATTGTAAAAATCCAGGTTCTTTCCATTGTCGGCCGCTGCCACACCCGAAAAAGTGAGTAACGCGGCGCCTATTAACATCATCATCCATTACCATCCTTGACCAAAAAATATAAAACTTGGATTGCCCGGATCATCATCACATGTAAAGCACATGCATCTAATGCCATTCGAGACTGATGAAATAGTCGCCGATTGAAAACAAAAAAAATGTAAGCAAATGTACCCGCTCCCCACCTGACAGGGCCCTTGCCCACCAAATAAAGCAGCCCCGGCACTGCCGGGGCTGTTTCATTTTCGTCTCGGGTGATGTCTGCGGCTCGGTCTCTACAAGAGGGGCCTCATATCAACCCAGTGCCAGCCAGACACCGACACCAAACATCAGGGAGCCGGCGATCCGGTTCATCAGGGTGACGTTGCCGCTCTTGGCGAGGAAGTGGCGCAGGGTGCGGCCACCGCTGGCATAGAGCAGCAGGCAGGAGAACTCTATGACCAGGATCAGCGCCACCAGGGCGCTGATCTGGGGGGCCATCGGCTTGGCCGCGTTGATGAAGGGGGGCAGCAGGGAGACCATGAAGGCCCAGCCCTTGGGGTTGGCGATGGCGGTGACGAAACCCTGCATGGCCAGCCCCAGGGGGCGCGTCTCCTGCCCGGCCGAGAGATCCGCCGGTATGGCCATCTTGCCTTTGGCCTGCCACATCTGGATGCCGAGCCAGATGAGGTAGGCGCCACCCACGTATTTGAAGGCGGAGAAGAGCGCCGGGTAGTTGAGCATGACGGCCGCCACCCCGATCACCGACAGCACTGAGACCAGCCCCACCCCGATGAGCTCCCCCCACATCATGTGCAGGGTGCGGCGCACCCCCAGGCTCATGCCGAGGGTCATCGCCAGGGTCATGCACATGCCGGGGGTGACGGAGACAAAGAAAAACGTGGGAATAAACAGCGCCAGAATAGCGGGATCAATCCAGTCGGACACGCGACACCTCCATGGTAACAAGCTTGTGATCTTGCCTATCACACTCTTTTCACACAAGAAAAACCTTTTCGTTCAGCACGATTTCAGCCATAAAAACCCTGTGACAACCTTTGTCGCGTCTGTGTAAGATGCCGCCTCACTCCTCTTTTGGGTTAGGACCTTTCATGTCATTGAATAACCTGTCTATCCGTTTTCAAGTTCTCATACCGCTTCTGCTCGCCAGCCTGTTGATGATCCTCATGGCCGGGATCAGCAAGCAGGAGATAGACGGCGCCATTGCGGACATGAACCAGACCACAGCCAGCGTGACCCGCCACAAGGACGACATAGCCACCCTGATCCACGCCACCTACCGGATGCGTACCAACGCCATCTATGGCCTCTACGATCAGCAGCGCTTCGCCCAGTTGCCGAGCGTTCTGACGGCGGCCGAGCAGGAGATAGGGGCCATACTGGCTCGCCTGGCGATCGCCGGCGCCGAGCAGGACAACAGCCAGGTGGCCGCCGCCCTGCAGGCCTATCTCGGCCACACCCGCAACAACATGCTACCGCTGCTGGCCCAGAAATATCAGGGGGCTGGCGATCCCGCCGCCTACGAGCAGTCCAGGCTGCGCTTTCGCGAGCTGGGTGAACAGCTGATCAAGCAGATAGATACCATGTCGGCCCACGTCAACCAGCTGATCCAGGCCGAAATCGCCGAGGAGGAGGCGCACTACCACGCCACCCTGCTGCGTACCCTGCTGTTGATGAGCACTACCCTGATCGCGGCCCTGCTCGGCGGCTGGTGGTTGTCCGGCCGGATAGTGCGCCCCATAGGCCAGCTGCAGGAGGTGATGCGCGCCGTCGCCCAGGGCCGTTTCAACGTTCGGGCCGCCGCCGAGGGCGACAACGAGCTGAGCCAGCTGGCCAGGGACATCAACCAGACCCTGACCCAGCTGGGCAGCACACTGCATACCCTGACCGGCATCAGCGGCAACGTGGCCTCCGCCGCCACCGAGCTGGCCGCCGTCATGACCCAGTCAGAGGCCAATGCCCAGCAGCAGCGCAGCGAAACCGAACAGGTGGCCTCCGCCGTGACCGAGCTGGCCAGCACGGCCGACAACGTCAACCACAACGCGGCCCTGGCCGACGAACTGGCGCGGGATGCCAACGACAGGGTCGAGCAGGGCTTGGCGCTTTTTGCCGAGAGCATCCAGGCCAACAGCCGCATGGCGGGCAGTCTGGAGAGCGCCGCCGCCGTGGTGGCACGGCTCAAGTCCCAGTCCGAGCAGATCGGCAAGGTGATCGAGGTCATTCAGAGCATCTCGGAGCAGACCAATCTGCTGGCGCTGAATGCCGCCATCGAGGCCGCCCGCGCCGGTGAAACCGGCCGTGGCTTTGCGGTGGTGGCCGACGAGGTACGCCTGCTGGCGGCCCGTACCCAGGACTCCACCAAGGAGATCCAGGCCATCATAGAGCAGTTGCAGAGCCAGTCCCTGTCAGCCAACAGCGGCATGCAGGAGACCCTCTCCATACTGGCGCACAACCAGCAGCTCTCCGGCGAGGTACAGGCGCTGCTCGGCGGCATCACGGAGGCGGTCAACCAGATCAACGGCGCCAATGCCCAGGTCGCCACCGCCGCCGAGGAGCAGTCCTGCGTCACCGCCGACATCAACCGCAACATCACCAACATCCACGAGATAGTGAACCAGAGTGCGGCCGGCATCAGCCAGAGCGCCGCCGCCAGTCACGAACTGTCACAGCTCGCCGAACAGCAGCGCAAGCAGCTGGCCCAGTTCCAGTTGTAATGGCTGCGCTATCACGTCAAACGAAGGCTCCGCTCGCGGGGCCTTAGTGTTAATGGCGCTGCCGACTTGTTATTGTTTTAAACGGTCTTTTTTATGAGGTGGCTTCATTAGGGGCTGGGCTACCCCACCAAATGTGAGTATGGTAGAGGCACGTCACTCCCCCTCACATGAGATCACCATGAAGCTGAAATTCAAGAAACCGGCCTTCATCGGCCTGGGCCTCATCGCCCTCGTCTCCGCCATCTGGCTCGACTTCTATCTGCCGGAACACACCATAGCCACCATCACGGGCGTCGAGGTGAAACGCACCGACAAGGATGGCCCCATCAGCCAGAAAAACCCGGCCGACGGTCCCACCACTGACGTCTACTACATCTATACCGAGCGGCCCGGCGAGAAGATCCGCGTGTTTCGCAACGAGGACACAGAGTGGGGCTGGCCCTTCTACTTCAAGTTCAATGCCGCCGACGTGCAGGCCAAGGCCAAGTCCATGGAGTTCGAGAAGCGTCTGGCCATCATCACCTCCTACGGCTGGCGCGTGAACATGTTCTCCATGTTCCCCAACGTCACCAAGATCGAGAGCACTCAGCCTGACGCCTCCACCTGGAGCTTCTTCCGCTGGTTCTGGTTCGGCCTCTGGGCACTGGTGATGGGCAAGGCTGCGCTGGCGACCTGGCGCTACTTCGACCGGCTTGAGGACGAGATATGACAGAGCCGAGCAAGACTCGCACCAGCTTCTACCGACGACTCTACGTGGCCTGGCTGATAAGTCAGGGCACAGACACAATCCCGGCCATCATGGCCGCCACCGGCATGCCCAGACGCACGGCCCAGGACACGCTAAGTGCCCTGGCGGAGCTGGACATCAGCTGCGGCTTCGAGCAGACCGAGGGGGCGCGTCACCTGCAGGGGCACTATCGCATCGGCGACTGGGGGCCCATCAATCCTGCCTGGATCAAGGCGCAACTGCCCATGATCAAGCAAACCCTGGGTTATCCATAAGCGCCATGACTCGGCGACTGGGGGATGCCCGTGATCAAGCAGACGCCGGGTTATCCCGGATCCCGACGAGGGGACGATGAACAGGGGCCAGCCGATGAGGCTGGCCCCTGCTTTTTTATGTCGGAAGGACGGCCAAGGCTCTGGAGATGGCGGGAGGCTTATTCCGGGAAGGGCTCTTCCGGCAGCGGCTCCTGGGTCTCACCCTGGGTGCAGTCTATGATGGAGCGCTTGGGGTTGTTGGGGTCGCGCAGCAGCAAGGGGGCCAGTCCCTCGTTGTGCTTCTGCTCGTCGGAGAACTCGCTGCCATAGGCGTTGTGGGTCAGCCTTCGCGCATTGGCGATGGGGGTGTCCACGAACAGGGCATGCACCTCGAAGGTGGACGAGGGGATGAGAAAGCCGCTGATGGGCAGGCCATGCAGCTCCTGGCGGGTCTTGTACCAGGCAAACCCGTCCGTCACCTTGTAAGGGATGAAGTTTTTGAGCTGAGGGTGGGCCGGCTCGCCGGTCTCGCTGTCAAGATAGAGATCATCGAGCTCGCAGGTCGCCAACCCCTGCCACATAGATTCAAACGGCGTGGAGCAGGCCGTCAGTTGCAACCCGGCCAGCAGTGCCAGCGACGCTTTGTACATTTCCCGTCCCTTCTCTCAATAGTGCAATGGCGGTCAGCCAAACGCCCGCAGTCGCCCGACCAGCAGGTCGATGAAACCCGCACGATCCAGTCCCAACAGCACCAGCGCATTGGCCGCTTTGCCGGTCAGGCCATAGCGATCCACCACCGTCATGCCGGTGGTATGGGCACCGCCGGTTTCGATATCAACCCGGCACTCGACCCCGTGGAACAGCTCGGGGGCCAGCAACCAGGCAATGGTACAGGGGTCGTGCAGCGGCGCGCCAGCAAATCCCCACTTGGGATCCCTGTGGTAGATCATGAAGAAGTCGAGCAAGCCGGCCACACACTGGGCCACCGGATTGGCGATGGCGCGCACCCGCGCTATATCCTCGTCCATCACCTGGGCCTCGTGGGTCACATCCAGCCCGCACATAGTGATGGGGATGCCGGACTTGAACACCATATCGGCCGCTTCCGGATCCACATAAATATTGAATTCCGCCGCCGGGGTCCAGTTGCCCGCCCCCGCCGCGCCCCCCATCAGCACGATACGGGCAATCCTGGATTTCAACTCAGGATGGGCCGCCAGCAGCAGGGCGATATTGGTGAGCGGCCCGGTCGGCACCAGCGTCACAGGCTCAGGGCTCTCGCGCAGGCATTTGGCCATCAATTCGAGGCCCGTCATGGCTTGCGGGGCAAAGGCGGGATCCGGCAGCTTGGGGCCATCGAGGCCCGACTCGCCGTGGACGTTGTCGGCTATGATGAGCTCGCGCATCAGCGGTTTGGGTGCCCCCGCCGCCACCGGGATGTCGTCACGGCCGAGCAGGGTCAGGATGCGCAGGGCATTGTTGAGGGTCTTGTCCGGCGTCTGGTTGCCCGCACTGGTGGTAACCGCCAGCACCTTGAGCTCGGGACTGGCCAGCGCCAGTATGAGGGCGATGGCATCATCGTGGCCGGGATCACAATCGAGAATAACGGGCAACGCCATGGACAGACTCCTTACAACATGACAGGGAGCCATACCTTAACAAGCAAGCCCCGGATGAACTCGGGAAGGGGTCACAAAACGGCGCCCTTCTCGCATTTCAAACCATTGCGTTATCAAGCTGTTGAACGAATGACCCCCCTCTCATCACACGGCGCAAGCAGCCGATTCGCCCCGCGCAGCCGGTTCGAGTATGATCGTCCCCCGTTTCCAGCCCGTGTGCCCTATGTCCGTCATCGTCGATACCTTCATCGCCCCGCCCTGCGAGGCTGCCATCGAGATCCTGTTTGAGGATGAGCACCTGTTGCTGATCAACAAGCCGAGCGGCCTGCTCAGCCTGTCGGGCAAGAACCCGCAGAACCTCGACTCGGCCCATTACCGGCTGGTGCAGGACTATCCCGGCTGCACCCTGGTGCACCGCCTCGATTTTGGCACTTCTGGCATCATGGTGGTGGCCAGAAACAAGGCCATCAACGCCCGGCTGTGTCACCAGTTCAGCCAGCGGGCGGTAAGCAAGGCCTACAGCGCCCTGCTGTGCGGCCATCTGGTCGACGATGAGGGGGTGATCGATGCCTCCATCGCCAAGGATCCGGCTCTCTTCCCGCTGATGACCATCTGCGCCGCCAGCGGCAAGCCCGCCCGCTCCCGCTATCGGGTCATTGAGCGGCTGGCGCAGCAGATGCAAGGTCAGGCCGTACCATTAACGCGCGTGCGGCTGGTGCCGGAAACCGGCCGTACCCATCAGCTGCGGATCCACAGCCAGCTGCTGGGCCACCCCATACTCGGCTGCGATCTCTACGGCGGTCTTGCGTTGCCAGGCACAGAGCAGGCGCCGCGGCTGATGCTGCATGCCAGCGAGCTGGATTTGCGGCATCCGGTGAGCGGTGAACCGATGGCGGTCAGATGTGCCAGCCCCTTCTAGCGAGACGTGGCATCAAGCTGTGGTGTGATAACAGGCGAAGGGAACAACAGAGGGAACAGAGGCGCAACAGGGGAAAAACGGGGCAAACGGCAGATAAAAGATAGGGGCCGTGCTTTCGCAACGGCCCCCACCCCCCACTCGGTGTGGCTATCAGATCAGCTTGCGGGCGGCGCCCAGCACGATCTTGATGGCATCAGATTCGGTTCTCGCCATGGTTTCGGCGTTCGGGATTTCCTGCTGGGTACGGTTGACGATAACGCCGGCTACCATACCTGCACGCAGGCCCTGGCTGGTGCACATGGTCAGCAGGGTGGCAGATTCCATCTCATAGTTCAGCACGCCCATGGCTTGCCACTCTTTCATGGAACCCTGGAAACGGCTCACTACGCGGCCGGATACGGTGTCGTAACGCTCCTGACCTGGGTAGAAGGTATCGGAAGAGGCAGTCACACCGATGTGCAGCTTGGAGCCCATCTCTTTGGCGGTGTTGACCAACGCAGTGGTGCAGTCGAAGTCGGCTACGGCCGGGAACTCCATCGGCGCGAAGTGCAGGCTGGCACCGTCGAGGCGCACGGAACCGGTAGTGACGATCACGTCGCCCACGTTCAGGTGCGGCTGGATGGCGCCAGTGGTGCCGATACGCAGGAAGGTGCGGATGCCCAGCTGGGCCAGCTCTTCTACCGCGATGGAGGTGGACGGGCCACCGATACCGGTAGAGCAGATGATCACGGCCTTGCCGTCCATCTCGCCGCGCCAGGTAGTGAACTCACGATGGCTGGCCAGGTGCACCGGGTTATCCAACAGCTCTGCGATACGCTTTACACGCTCGGGGTCACCGGGGACGATCGCCAAGGTGGCGCCTTGCAGATCCGCTTTCTTCAAACCCAAGTGAAATACATCAGACATAGTGGACTCCTGGTTGCCCCCTGCCAGCATGGTCAGGGCGCAAGTTAAGATGATTCTTTATGATACTTTCAAGCCTTTACCCCCCTCTCTGGGGAGGCGCCAACTATGGTCGAAAGCGCTTTCCAATTCCTTGAAGCTCCTCACACTTCCACGCATTGACAGTGACAAATCCCGTGCAAAACGTTTGCTAACTTGATGAATTTCTTGAAAAACGTTTTTCTTCCAAAGGAGTGGTCTCCGGCCTTGTCAATCCCTGTCACGCCCCGGTTTATCGGTACGTGATCGAGTCCATAAAGTTGCAAACAGGATACCCTTGACCCCTTTTCATCCCCACTGACGATGCTATGTTGGCGCCCGTATACCACTTAATGGCTAATAATACGGAGTCCATCATGGCGACATTCAAGTTCTACATTCCCGCAATCAACCTGATGGGAGCTGGCTGCCTGCAAGAAGCGGCAGCCGATATCAAGGGTTATGGCTATCGCAAGGCGCTGATCGTCACCGACAAGATCCTGGGCCAGATCGGCGTGGTCGCCAGGCTCACCACCCTCTTGGCAGAACGTGGCATTGAAAGCGTGGTTTTCGATGAAACCCGGCCCAACCCCACCATGACCAACGTCGAAGCGGGTCTGGGGATGATCAAGGCCAACGGCTGCGACTGCGTCATCTCGCTGGGGGGCGGCTCGCCCCATGACTGCGCCAAGGGCATAGCCCTGGTGGCCGCCAACGGCGGCAGCATCCAGGATTACGAAGGGGTGGATCGCTCCGCCAAGCCGCAGCTGCCGCTCATCGCCATCAACACCACAGCCGGCACCGCCTCCGAGATGACACGTTTTTGCATCATCACAGACGAGGCCCGCCAGGTGAAGATGGCCATCATAGACAAGCACGTCACCCCGCTGATGTCGGTCAACGATCCCGAGCTGATGCTGGCCAAGCCGGCCGGCCTCACCGCCGCCACCGGCATGGATGCCCTGACCCACGCCATAGAGGCTTATGTCTCCACCATCGCCACCCCGGTGACCGATGCCAGCGCCATCATGGCCATCCAGCTCATCGCCAGGCACCTGCGTACCGCCGTCAACCAGGGCGATGACCTGCACGCCCGCGAGCAGATGGCCTACGCCCAGTTCCTGGCCGGCATGGCCTTCAACAACGCAAGCCTGGGTTATGTGCATGCCATGGCCCACCAGCTGGGGGGCTTTTATGACCTGCCCCACGGGGTGTGCAACGCCGTGCTGCTGCCCCACGTTCAGGCCTACAACGCTCAGGTGAGTGCCGCCCGCCTGAAAGAGGTGGCCCGCCATATGGGTGTCGACGTGACCGCCATGAACGACGAGCAGGGCGCCGCCGCCGCCATCGCTGCCATCAAGCAGCTGGCGCTGGACGTGAAGATCCCGGCCGGTCTGGAGCAGCTCGGCGTCAAGGCCGACGACTTCGACATCCTGGCCAGCAACGCCCTGAAAGATGCCTGCGGCTTCACCAACCCGAAACAGGCGAGCCACGACGAGATAGTCGCCATCTTCCGCGCAGCCATGTAAACCGCCACCAGGCAGAAAGGGTCGCATGGCGGCCCTTTTTATTGGCTGATGGATCAATGGCTTTTTACTTCCGCAGAGGGAGCCGGTATGATTTGCCGAGCTTAAAAAGACTTGAATGGATGATCTGAACTCGATATGCGGATGAAACACCTGATTGCCGCGGCCCTGACCGCCCTCACCCTGTCCGGTTGCAGCCTGGTCTATCGCATCGATATTCCCCAGGGCAACTATGTGGAACAAAAACAGGTCGACAAACTGCGCCAGGGCATGACCCGCGAACAGGTCGAGTTCGTGCTGGGTTCCGCCATGCTGCGCGATGGTTTTGACCCGAACACCTGGTATTACCTCTATGAATTCCAGCCGGGTCGCGGCGAGAAGGAGCGCAAGGAGCTCACCCTGACCTTCGCCAACGACAGATTAGCCACGGTCACCGGCGACTTCCCGTTGCCAGCGGCCTTCCACACCCCGCTCTGATCGCATTCACAAAACCGGCCCGCGCCGGTTTTGTTTTATTTGGCCACCGCCATCCCATCTTAGCGAGGAAGCCTCCATGCACCAGCCCAAGAATCCCCATACCCACGGACGACTCGCTGGCAAGACCTTGGCGGCCCTCGTTGAACTTGGGAGGCACGCATGAGCCAGATCCTGATCGCCGGGGCCAGCGGGCTGATCGGCCGGGAGCTGCTCCGTCAGCTCGACCCCGTCCACTCGCTGACCCTGCTCTGTCGCAAGGCAGGTGATCCCCGGCCCCAACATCACTGGCTGCCGGCCGACTTCGAACGCCTCGACGAGGTTTCGCTGCCCGGCCCCATCGACATCGCCTTCTGCTGCCTAGGTACCACCCGCAAACAGGCGGGGTCCGACGAGGCGTTTCGCCGGGTCGATCACGACTATGTGCTGGCCTTCGCGGCACTCGCTCGCCGCCACGGCTGCCAACGTCTGATCGTCGTCTCGAGTCTGGGGGCCAACCCAGGCTCGCCGGCCCTCTATCCCCGCACCAAGGGGCAGATGGAACAGGCATTGCTGGCGCAAGCCTGGCCAAGGCTCGCCATAGTGCGTCCCGCCATGCTGCTCGGCAATCGCCAGCCACCGCGCCTGTCGGAGCAGTGTTTCCAGGCTGTCTATCCGTTGCTGCGCCCCCTGCTGGTTGGCAAGTTGCACCGCTGGCGCGCCATCGAGGCCAACCAGGTAGCCCATGCCATGATAGTGCTCGGCCAGCAGGAGAGTGGCGTCGAGGTGGTGGAAAACGAGCGGCTGCACGGGATGTGACAGCGCTTTGCCGCTGAAGCGAGCTGGCGGCGGCTCAACAGAAAAGCAGATCAAAAAAGGCGCCAAGGCGCCTTTTTTATTCCAGAGTGCGGCATCAGGCCGGCTCTGTGTCCCCTCACTTGCGGTTGGCATTGGGCCGGCCGCCGGTCACCACATCGGCACGCCCCTCCTCCTTGGCCTTCTCGGCCCGCTTCTTGCGCATCTCTTTCGGATCGGCGATGAGCGGGCGGTAGATCTCGATCCGATCCCCGTCCTGCAGCAGTTCGGTCCCCTTGACCGGCCGGCTGTAGATGCCGAACTTGTTGACCGCCAGATCGATCTCCGGGTGCTTCTGCACTATGCCGGACTGCTCGATGGCAGCCAGCACGCTGGTGGCGGGAGCAACCCGGATGCGCAGCACAGTCTGGCGCTCGGGCAGGGCATACACGACTTCGATATTGAGCAGATCAGACACCGTACACCACCTTGGCGCGGTTGGAGAAGGCGAGCACCATGGAGCCCACTAGATCGCGGAAAATCTGGCCAAACGCCAGCTCGATCAGCTTGGAGGTGAACTCAAAATCGAGGTCGAATTCGACCTTGCAGGCATCCACATCCAGCGGCGTAAAGGTCCACCAGCCGGCCAGCTTGCTGAAAGGTCCCTCCACCAGCTCCATCTTGATCTGCCGGTTGGCATCGAGCAGGTTGCGGGTGGTAAACGTCTTGGCAATCCCCGCCTTGGCCACATCGACCGAGGCAGTCATATAATCATCGCCTGTCTCGTGGACACGGCTGCCGACACAACCGGGCAGAAACTCCGGATAAGCGTGAACATCATTGACCAGCCTGAACATTTGTTCTGCGCTGAACATCACCAGGGCACTGCGAGTAATACGGGGCATGGGCTTTCCTCATCCAATCAGGCCGATTTTATCACCTTGTCAGCCAAGATCATCCCCAAAACCGCTCACAAAGCCGCCACTCGAGCAGTTGCGCGTTTTACAGCCGCCGCCACCCACGTATAATGCGCCTTCCTAATCATTGCCAAAGGCGCCCGTCATGAGCAAAAAGAACAGTAAAAACAAAGCCGGGTCCAGCACCATTGCACTCAACAGAACCGCCCGTCACGAGTACTTCATCGAAGAGCGCGTGGAAGCCGGTCTGTCCCTGCAAGGGTGGGAAGTCAAATCCCTGCGGGCGGGCAAGGCCAACATCAGCGAAGCCTATGTCATCTTCTTGCAGGGCGAAGCCTTCCTGTTCGGCTCCACTTTCCTGCCACTGAACGCCGCCTCCAGCCACGTGGTGTGTGATCCGACCCGCACCCGCAAGCTCCTGCTGAGCCGCCGTGAACTCGACAAGCTGGAGAGCCTGACCGCCCGTCAGGGTTACACCATAGTGCCGCTGGCGCTCTACTGGAAAGAGTGCTGGGTCAAGGTCGAGATCGGTCTGGTCAAAGGCAAGAAAGAACACGACAAACGGGAAGACACCAAGGCCCGCGAATGGGATAGGGAGAAAGCCCGCATCATGAAGAACAAGCATCGCGGCTGATTGTGCGCCGCATGCAGCCGTGCGGCGTCCAATAAACCAGCAATCGACCGGCCTAGGCCGGTCGATTGCCATCAACGCCTTGCCATGACAGGATTTTTGCGTACAATCGGCTTTGACAACTTGGGGCTGATTCTGGATTCGACAAGATTCACGAAACCCAAGGTGCATGCCGAGGTGCGGTAGGCCTCGTTAACAAACCGCAAAAAAATAGTCGCAAACGACGAAAACTACGCACTCGCAGCTTAATAACCTGCGCTGAGCCCTTCTACCCTAGCTTGCCTGTGTCCTAGGGAATCGGAAGGTCATCCTTCACAGGATCGTGTGGAAGTCCTGCTCGGGGCGGAAGCATTAAAACCAATCGAGCTAGTCAATTCGTGGCGTGTCTCTCCGCAGCGGGTTGGCGAATGTAAAGAGTGACTAAGCATGTAGTACCGAGGATGTAGTAATTTTGGACGGGGGTTCAAATCCCCCCAGCTCCACCAAATAATGTTCCGGCCGGGAACGAAGAAGTACAAAAACCTGCACAGCGTAAGGCTTTGCGGGTTTTTTGTTGTCCGTAGAATTCATCGGGGTTCATATAAATCCATCCATAAGAGTAACTTCCACGGTCACATTGGTTTTGTAACACCGGTTTGGGTGTGACTACTCGGGGAATGTGCTGTGAGCAAAGACAAGCTGACCGACTCAAAGCTGAGAAGCGCCAAGCCTGAAACCAAGGAATACCGCCTGGGTGACGGTGACGGACTTTACCTACCTGCGGTATCGGTCATGATCTCCACCTGGTTCAGACCGGTTTGCTGCTCTAACAGAGCTTCCAGTAGAAAGATGGCATCACGCAATATTCCAGGGACGGCGATGCCATGAAAGCCTGAGAACTGGTCCGAGACAAAGTTGTACTAGGTAATGCCACGGCCGGAGCCAAAGTATTTACGGTTCGGCCCGGCATTGATGGTACGGATGGGGGTGACAAACCACATGCCATCGGCAGAAGCCACCTCGCCACCCCACTTCCCTGCCAGGGGTAATGCGGATGGGTAGTCCACCAGTTTGGTATTGGCCTTCATCAACGTCTCTGCACGCAGGTAATTCTGCTTGACCCAGCTCAAACGGTGCCGGGTCAATGCGGGTACCTGGTGCTTGAGCCGCGGCTCCAATCCGATGTTGCAGGCCTCCGCCAGCAACACTGCGCAGATACTGACAACCAACTCCTCGGCTCAGACATTGGATTCGCTGACATGAGTAAATTCGTTGGCGAAGCCGGTATGAGCATTTATCTCCAGCAACAGCTCAGTGAGATCCACGCTGGGCAGCAAGGACTCTATCTGCTGGGATACGGGGTCAGTATTACTACCTCCATCTGATTGAGGACATTTACAGCCGCAAGGGCGTGGGCTGAGAGGTTCATGAGCAAGGGAGCTGTGAGCTGGCGGCAGCCGCTGGGTCGTAGAGTGAACTCCTGGTTGGCTAGCCTGTTTTGGCAAGCCACAAATTCGTTTCGAGCGATGGTTGAATATCCATCTCGCCTTGCTGACGCTGGCTTGTGCCGTTATCTGCCTGCGCTTTGTTGAGCGGTTTTGTTAGCGGCCCTAGATGTTCTCACTCGAATCCCCCCCCCCCCCCCCCAAGGGAATCCCTCGCGCCTTTTCTCACCCAAACCGTATCGAGTCTCATCTTGTGGTGCAAAACGATGCATTGCCAGGCTAATGGTGCGCATCAAGTTGAACTGGGAGATAGGTTTGGTAGCTCTGTTATGAACAATGCCTGTCCATGTTATTTCCTGATGGTGAAGGGCGCCCAAATCTTCCCGCATCTGCGGATCCCAATGAGGGGGTGCTACCTGCCCATACCAGATGGCGAAGGCATGCCCGGGCGAAGCGTTTTTGGCAAATTGCGCCGTCAAGGCGCAGGGATATGCCAATACGGGCAGGGGGACTCTCTGCCACATTAGGTGTCCCGGACCGGCGCAGGGAGGCGCCAGCGGCGTGACTACACCGGCACGGGCATCTACCTCAACCATGGAGAGTCCTATGCTTGCACTAAAACCCTTGGCGTGTCTATTGTTGGCTGGCTGGGCCACCGCCTTGGCCGCCACCGAGGCCCCCATCTCCCTGCCCTCGCCCGCCATGGTGCCGGCAGATCTGGCCGGCGCCGAGCACGGCCAGTCCCTCGCTACCCTGCCGGCGCCGCGGCTGCACCGCCTGCTGCCGCCGCCCGCCGCCCCCGAGCTGGCGCAAGATCCCCACGTCCAGCGCGACCGAGAGCCCGACTGGCGCGCTCAGGCCCAGAGCCTGCTGGCCGAGGGGGGCGATTGTCGCGATCCGGCCGGCTTCCTCGACAAATCCGGTGCTGCCCTGGCTGACTATCTGGAGGGCCTGCCCGAGGTGTCGTGCACCTATGGCCTCTTCTCTCTCACGGCGGACGACGGCGCCCGCATCTATGACACCGCCAACCTGCTGGCGGTGGCCGAACGGTTGCAGGCACGCGCCGCCGACTATCAGGGCAGCGGCCGTGGCCTCGCCAATCTGGTGCTCTATCTGCGCGCCGGCTATTACAATGCCATCGCCCGCGATCTCTATCCGGAGCCACCGCTTACTGTACGCGACGCGATCCGGGTCGGCCTCGATCGGCTGCTGGACAACCCGGCCCTGTTCATCCCCAATCCGGACGCGGGCAGCACGATCGGGGAGAGCTTCACCCTGATGACCAATCTCCGTGATGAGGCCTATTACCTGCCGCGCCTCAAGCCCCTCATCGCTCGCTTCACCAATCGAGACGGACAGCCGAATGCCGCCGATGCCCTCAAGCACTGGGAGGTGGGGTCGGGTTACACCGGCCTGCTGACCGTCCTGTTCATGTCCCATTACCGCGCTGAGGGGCACGCCCTGGCCGAACAAGACGGCAGCTACGCCGAGGCCCTGTTCGCCTTCGTGCAGGGCAACCAGGCCGCTCTGCTCGGCACCAGCTACGCCTACCAGCTCACCGACAGCCTGAACGAGGCCCTGCGCTACATGCAGTATCCGGCCCACTTCGCCGCGTCGCGGGCCAGGATCGAGCAGATCCTAGCAAAGAACAGTCTGGATGGTCCCGGCGCCGATCTCTGGTTAGTGGCCGCCAGTGCCGTGAAATACTATGACAATGCCCGCTGCGCCGAGTACGGCACCTGTGACTTCGAGCAGCGGCTGGCCGACATAGTGCTGCCGATCCGCCACGAGTGCGGGTCGACCCTGCGTATCCGAGCCCAGGATATGACAGAGCAGCAACTGACCGAGAGCTGCGCCGCCTTGGCTAACGAGGAGCAATATTTCCACCGCATGCTGAAGACCCAGAACCGGCCACTGCCGGGCGACGTCAACGACGCGCTGGAGGTGGTGGTGTTCGACGACTACGCCAACTACAGCCGCTATGCTGGCGTCATCTACGGCATCGCCACCGACAACGGCGGCATGTATCTGGAAGGGGATCCCGACCAACCCGGCAACCAGGCGCGTTTCATCGCCCACGAGGCTTCCTGGCTACGCCCCCGGTTCTCGGTGTGGAACCTGGAACACGAGTATGTGCACTATCTGGATGGCCGTTTCAACATGGCCGGCGATTTCGCCCGAGCCATCAGCCAGCCCACCGTCTGGTGGATAGAAGGTCTCGCCGAGTATCTGTCCCTTGGCAACGACAACGCCAAGGCGATCGAGGCGGCCCAGGCCGGCACCTATCCCCTGTCGACCATCTTCGGCAACACCTATGACATGAACGACTATGGGACCCGCGCCTACCGCTGGGGCTATATGGCGGTGCGCTACATGTTCGAACACCACAGGGACAGGGTGGACGATACCGTGACCAGATTTCGCGCCGACGACTATGACGGCTACTGGTCGACCATGCAGGAGCTGGCCTATGACGACGACTTCGCCGCCTGGGTGCAGACGGCCACTACGGCCGGCCAGCCGCCCGAACCGGACTGCGGCTATCCCGACGATCAGGTCATCGACGCGACCTGTGCCCGCACCGGTATCGCGTCGGACGACATCCGCTACTTCTACGTCTTCGTGCCCCAGGGGACAACACGGCTGACGGTGCAGACCCGAGGTGGCAGTGGCGACGCCAACCTCTATGTCATGCACCAGGGCTGGCCGAACCGGGACAGCTACGATCAGGGCTCGGCCAATGGCGGTAACGATGAGGCAGTCACCATCCAGGCCCCCGAGGGCGGCACCTACTACCACATAGCGGTGGACGCCGGTGCACCTTACCGGGATCTGAGCCTCAGTGTGGGGTTGGCTCAATAGGTGGGTACGACGCGCCGCACCGGCGGCGCGTCAATTCCCCCGGCGCAGCAACTGCCGGTACTGGCGTGGAGACAGGCCTGTCAGGGCTCGAAACTGCCGCGACAGGGCGCTCTGATCGCAAAAACCGCACCGCAATGCGATGTCGGCGATGGCCATATCACTGCCCTTTAGCCAGTTGATCGCGATGTCGATGCGAGTCTTGGTGATGAACTGACCGGCGGAGAGCTGGAAGATCCGCCTCATGCGCCGCTCAAACTGGGCGACTGATACCCCGGCCCGTCTTGCCAACGATTCAATGCGCAAGGGGGTGGGATAATGAGTCAGAATGTGATCGACCGCCTCGACGAAGCGATCGTCGATGAAGCCGACCCGGCTCGGCTCGTGCAGATCGCGTGACATGCATACCAGGCCTACAATGGCGCCACCGGCATCGCGCAGCGGCTCCTTGTTGGTCAGGCACCAACCGGGGCTGCGATCGTTAAACAGGGTCAGATCGAGATTGTCCACTACGGGCTCACCGGTGCCAAACAGACGATCGTCCTGGGCCTGGTAGCGCGCTGCCATGTGGGGCGGAAAGATCTCGTGGGCCGTCTTGCCGATGGCGTCATGCCGGCTCGCCAGGCCACAACGCTCAGTACAGGCCTCGCTGATGCTCACATAGCGGCCAGCCCTGTCCTTGATGGAGAAGACAATGTCCGGGGCCCGATCGAACAAGGCCTCGAGGCACCGCGCGTCGGGCAGTGCCCGAAAAAACTGCTGCCGCCAGGAATCCAGATCGGCGCGCAGATGCCCCGGACTGGGGGGTTGGGGGGGCAGCCACGCCGCGAGGGCGCTGGGAGTCTCTCTCATCATCAACTTCCTTGTTGGTGTGTCCGTACGAATCTCTTCCGCCAGTGTAGCAGCCTCCGGTATGGGCTGTTCCGCCCTGTGCCATATCCGGCTCGCACACTCAGTTGCCACCGTCATCCACGCTCTGTGGCATAGCAATCTACCCTACGGCCCGAACGGGCCCGACCACGCCTTCGCCTGACCCGGCAAGGCCAAGGGCCGGCGGCAAGATCCACCCAAGGGGCTCAACATCACGGGCTTGGCAGTAAGCGTCAGGCCAGTACCGATGGCAAACTGGTGACCGAGTCATTCAAGGATGACACCCGTAAGACCCTGCTCAAGGAGTGTGCCACCCTTGATGCCTTCACTAGACGCTGCTGGTAGGCCGTTGAGCGCAAGCAGGCCATCATGCCCGGGCTGGAGTACTGTGGGAAGTCCTAAGCGCCGAAGTGAGCCAAGATCTCGACCCGTTCGACCTTATCTGCCATGTGGTATACGATCAGCCACCGCTGACCCGCCGCGAGCGGGCCGACAATGTCAAAAAGCACATGCTTTGCTCAACAGCATATCTGTGGCCAAGTTACGACTATGAGTCGCTCCCCCAAGTGGCCTGTATCAAGTCATCTCAATCGTGCCCATTCGCAATTGCTCCATGGTCGAACGGGTTCTGTATGACCATCACTGGCACAGCGCACTACGAACTGCGTAAAAACGAAACCCAACGGATAGCCCAATATTGGATGTTAGAGGCGTGGCAAGGCTTGGGGAGGGAGTGAGAGGCTTGGAAAATGCGCAATTGCGCAGCCCTGTGAAAACGCGAAGAGCCACACGCTGAGTATGAATCGTGGGATCCGGGTCATAGGGATTTGAACCCGCATCCCGAGAAGTACGTCGCGAGTGCTCGAAGTAGCCGGCAACCTGGCTGGCTTTTCCGCGGGGTAGACAGGTACGCCTCAATGGCAAAATGTGCGGTGGCTTATTCACCAGTAACAGCAACAGCAACAGCAACACCACCACCATAACAGGCACAATTAAGTCATTTAAAATCAATAGCATGAGTTATTGATGCAGACTCCCCCAGCATTGGAAAGGGCCACTTCGCAAGAAGTGGCCCTTTGTATTTGAATCCGGTTTCCATCCTATGTCGAACGATTGAGCCTTTACTGACGGTGCATTCTGCTAACTCGCTCGGATGTCAGACGAATTCCCCGCTCTTCGGCGCCGCGCCTGCCACCTGTACCGCTTTTTGCCGGGTGTTCACCCTCCATCCTGCACGCCAGACGAGGAATAACACGGCGCTTGGCCCTCGCTCATTGCGTCTCCTTTGCCTGGGCACAGACCCAGTCGACAAAGGCCTGGATCTTGGGGCACTGACGGTTGGGCAAGGTCGCTATGTAGTAACGCTGCTCGCAGCGCACCTCCATGCCAGGGAAGGGGGCAACCAGCTCATTTCTGGCCAGCCGCTTGCTCACCAAGTTCTTGCGGCCCATGGCGACCCCGGCGTGGTTCATGGCGGCGATAATGGCGAGATCGGAGCGATCGAACCCCATGTTCGACTGGCAGGCGTCGAGGGAGATGCCGCACTGGCGGGCCCAGCTGCTCCACTCGTCGCTGTCCGAGTCATGGCCCCAGGCCTGCCTGTCGTGCAGCAGACGACAGTGAGACAAGTGGTCTGGATTGTCCCGCAACCCATGCTGCTCGGCATATTCGGGGCTGCAAACCGGCACCATGTACTCATCCATCAGCGGGTGGATGGCGAGCCGCTCCGGGGTCTTGTCATCGAAATAGATAGTCAGGTCTATGCCATAGCCGTGCAGATTGATGTTCTCGTTGCCTGTCATGACGTTGAGATCGATCTGGGGATGCAGGCGAGAAAAATCCGCGAGTCTGGGCACCAGCCAACACTGGGCGATGGAGGGGCGGGAGTAGACGGTCAGGGAACCGGACAGTTCCTGATGCCTGATCTCCAGGATCTCCTGGTTGATGAACTCGAGCGAGGACTTGAGCGCCCAGAAGACTCTTTGCCCCTCTGCGGTCAGCATCACCTTTCGGTGAAAGCGCTGGAACAGCTTGAAACCGAGCTCCTCTTCCAGCGCACTGATCCTGTGGCTCACCGCACTCGGGCTGAGCGCCAGCTCATCCGCCGCCAGGGCAAACGAGCTGTGGCGGGCCGCCGCCTCGAAGGTATGCAACTTGGAGAGCTGATAACCGTTCAGCAGTTTGTTTCTCGATACGTAGTTGTCTTCGGTATACATTTGGCACGCCTCTTCGCCCCCAAAAAACGCACAGATGATAGCCAGAAAACCTGCCTTTGGATGCAACCAAACAACCCAAATCCCATAAAATCCGATAAATGTGATGGATGTGGCACCTTTGCATCAACACAGATCACCCAAGACGCCATTTTCATCATTTGTCAGCCACCCGTCATTTTCATTCAATAGGCGCCTAATCATCACTCATGACACATAGAGGCGCAGTATGAATTCTGAAGTGTGGGTCGTCGGTACCTTGCTGACTAGCATCATTCTGATTGTCTTCACCATAGTGAAGGGCAAGGTGCATCCTTTCTTGGCTTTGCTGCTGGCGAGCTTCTATGTGGGCACCATGATGGGGATGAACCCGGTCAAGATGGTCAACGCCATGGAAGAGGGCATAGGCGGCACCCTGGGCTTCCTCGCCGCCGTCATCGGCCTTGGCACCATACTCGGCAAGATGATGGAGGTATCGGGGGCGGCGGAGCGCATCGGTCTCGCCCTGCAAAAGTGCCGCTGGCTCTCGCCTCAGGTGATCATGGTGTTGGTCGGTCTGGTGTGCGGCATCACGTTGTTTGTCGAAGTGGGAGTCGTGCTGCTCATTCCGCTGGCCTTCTCCATCGCCCGCAAGACCAAAACCTCGCTGCTGACCCTGGCCATCCCGCTCTGCACCGCCCTGATGGCCGTGCACTGCATAGTGCCGCCCCACCCGGCCGCGCTCTACGTCACCAATCAGCTGGGTGCCGACATAGGTTCCGTCATCGTCTATGGCCTCGCGGTCGGGCTGTTTGCCTCCCTGGTGGGCGGCCCGCTGTTTCTGAAGCTGCTCGGTAAACGGGTACCGTTCAAGGAGGTGCCCGCCGCCTTTGCGAATATAGAGGCGCGCGACGAGGCAAGCCTCCCTACCTTGAGCGCTTCGCTGTTCACCGTGCTGCTGCCCATACTGCTGATGCTGGCCAAGACGGTGGCCGAGCTCAACATGGATCACGCCAGCGGTCTCTATACCCTGCTGGAGTTCATCGGCAACCCCATCACCGCCATGTTCATCGCCGCCTTCACCGCCTACTACGTGCTGGGGATCCGTCAGCACATGAAGATGGAAGGGCTGCTAAACCAGACCGAACAGTGCTTCTCCTCCATCGCCAATATCCTGCTGATCATAGGGGCAGGCGGTGCCTTCAACGGCGTGCTCAAGGCGAGCGGCCTGGGGGACAGCCTGGCGACCATCCTCTCCCAGCTGGACATGCACCCCATACTGCTGGCCTGGCTGGTGGCCATAGTGCTGCACGCCGCCGTCGGCTCGGCCACGGTCGCCATGATGGGTGCCACCGCCATCGTCTCCCCCATCATGGTGCACTACCCGAACATCAGCCCCGAGATCATGACGCTCGCCATAGGATCCGGCGCCATCGGCTGCACCATGGTGACCGACTCCCTGTTCTGGCTGGTCAAGCAGTATTGCGGCGCCACCCTGAACGAAACGCTCAAGTACTACACTACCGCCACCTTTGTCGCCTCCCTGATGGCGCTGGCCGGTACTTTCCTGCTCTCCTATATCGTGTAAAAGACAGAGACATCCCATGAAAAACATCGACGTCCAACAACTCATTACCCAATTCCCGCTGGTGCAATCCCTGATCGCACTCGAGCCCGTGACCTGGTTCAACCCCAAGGCCAGCACGCTGGCGATTGGCCTGCCCCATGTGGGGCTGGATGGCAGCGATGTGGCGGATGCCTCCGCCCGGCTTGCCCGCTTCGCCCCCTACATGTGCGAAGCCTTCCCCGAGACCCGTGCCAGCAAGGGCATTCTGGAGTCCGAGATCGCCGCCATCCCGGCCATGCAGGCAACGCTCAATGCGCGCTACGGCGTCGAGGTGACCGGCAAGTTGCTGCTGAAAAAAGACAGCCATCTGCCCATCTCCGGCTCCATCAAGGCGCGCGGCGGCATCTACGAGGTGCTGACCCATGCCGAACGGCTGGCGATCAAGGCCGGGTTGCTCTGCGAGGAAGATGACTATCGCAAGCTGTTCACGGACGAGTTTCGCCAGTTCTTCGGCCAGTACAGCATAGCCGTGGGCTCGACCGGCAACCTCGGCATGTCCATCGGCATCATGAGCGCCAAGCTCGGCTTCACCGTCACAGTCCACATGTCCGCCGATGCGCGGGAGTGGAAGAAGCGCAAGTTGCGTGAACACGGGGTCATAGTCGTGGAATACGCCGAAGATTACGGGGTAGCGGTGGAGCAGGGTCGCAAGGAGGCCGAACGCGACCCCAGCTGCTTCTTCATCGACGACGAGAACTCCCGCACCCTGTTCCTCGGCTACTCGGTAGCAGGCGAGCGGGTGAAAAAGCAGTTCGATGAGATGGGCATCAAGGTGGATGCCGAGCACCCGCTGTTCGTCTATCTGCCTTGCGGTGTCGGCGGCGGCCCGGGCGGCGTGGCCTTTGGCCTGAAACTCGCGTTCGGGGATAACGTCCACTGCTTGTTTGCCGAACCCACCCACTCCCCCTGCATGCTGCTCGGGGTCCACACCGGCCTGCACGATCAGATTTCGGTGCAGGATCTGGGGATAGACAACCTCACCGCCGCCGACGGTCTGGCGGTGGGGCGCGCCTCCGGCTTCGTCGGCCGCGCCATGGAGCGACTGCTCGATGGCTTCTTCACCCTGAGCGATCAGGAGATGTATGACCTGCTGGGGCTGCTGGCACGAGATGAGCAGATCAGGCTGGAGCCCTCGGCGCTGGCCGGCATGCCGGGCCCGTGGCGGGTCAGTGCCGATGGAGAGTGGCAGGCATCGCGTGGTCTGACTGCCCAACACATGGCACAGACCACCCACCTGGTGTGGGCCACCGGCGGCGGCATGGTGCCCGCCGAGGAGATGGAAAAATACCTGGCCACCGCTAAAATTTGATCTTTTTTCACCCAACAAACCCGCCACCCTGGCGGGTTTTTCTCTTCATGGATCAGCAAGATGGCACACCCTTTGCCCTGAGCGTGAGCACCTCACCTCTCCTCCTTCGGCCGCCAATCCCCCCAAGTTGGTTATTTTGTGATAGGATAGGGACCGTTTTTTGACATCTGCGCCCCGTTAGCGCCGTTATCCGGCGAGATCGCTACCCAATCCGGCGATAACAACGAACAGAGGTGCGCAGGAAAACAGTGACCTGGTTGAGTCAGGTCTGGCAGCGGTCGATAGGCTTGTCTGCCAAACGGGCAACCACCAAGGGCACCTTAGATAAGGAGATCGGGCAATGAAACAATATCAAAGCTGGCTGGGACAATATCTGATGAGTCGCCGCGATGGAGATCACGCCATGGCATCCGAGCTCGCCAACTCCATCTGCGAGTTCTGGCAGACGCAGGGCGATGAAGCCGAAAGCAGCAAGTGGCAACAGCTCTATCAACAGCACGTGGAAAAGACCACCTGATCACAGGTGCACCTTCAGGCCAGCGGCCTGTCACCCATAAAAAAACCGGCGCTCATGGCGCCGGTTTTGCATTCAGTCTCACCGCTTACATCTGATCGACCATGTCTTGGGCGAACTGGGAGCAGGAGCGCAGGGTGGCGCCTTCCATCAGTCGCTCGAAGTCATAAGTCACGGTCTTGTTGGCGATGGCCGCTTCCATGCCCTTGATGATGAGATCGGCCGCTTCGACCCAGCCCATGTGGCGCAGCATCATCTCGGCGGAGAGGATCAGCGAACCCGGGTTGACCTTGTCCTGACCGGCGTACTTGGGCGCGGTGCCGTGAGTCGCCTCGAACAGGGCCACGCCGTCACCTATGTTGGCGCCAGGGGCGATACCGATGCCACCCACCTGGGCGGCCAGGGCGTCGGAGATGTAATCACCGTTGAGGTTCATACAGGCGATGACGTCGTACTCGGCCGGACGCAGCAGTATCTGTTGCAGGAAGGCGTCGGCGATGACGTCCTTGACCACGATGGTCTTGCCGGTCTTCGGGTTCTTGAAGGAGCACCAGGGGCCGCCGTCGATGAGCTGGGCATCGTACTCTTTCTGGGCCAGGGCGTAGCCCCAATCCTTGAAGGCACCTTCGGTGAACTTCATGATGTTGCCCTTGTGCACCAGGGTCACGGAGTCGCGATCGTTGTCGATGGCATACTCGATGGCGGCACGCACCAGACGCTCGGTACCGGCCTTGGACATGGGCTTGATGCCGATGCCGCAGGACTCGGGGAAGCGAATTTTCTTAACGCCCATCTCGTTTTGCAGGAAGGCGATCACCTTCTTGGCTTCATCGCTGTCCGCCTTCCACTCGATACCGGCGTAGATGTCTTCGGCGTTCTCGCGGAAGATCACCATGTCGGTCAGGTCAGGACGCTTGACCGGGCTCGGGGTGCCTTCGTAGTAACGGACCGGGCGCAGGCAGATGTAGAGATCCAGCTCCTGACGCAGGGCCACGTTGAGGGAGCGAATACCGCCACCGACCGGAGTGGTCAGCGGGCCCTTGATGGCCACGCAGTATTCACGAATGAAATCCAGGGTTTCGGCCGGCAGCCAGGCACCTTCGCCATAGATATGAGTCGACTTCTCGCCGGTATAGATCTCCATCCAGGCGATCTTGCGCTCGCCTTTGTAGGCTTTCTCGACCGCGGCATTGACCACATTCAACATGGCCGGGGTCACGTCCACACCTATGCCATCCCCTTCAATAAACGGAATGATCGGATGGTTGGGAACCTGCAGCTTGCCGTTGGCATCGACTGTGATTTTCTGGCCCTGGGTCGGGATAACTACTTTGCTTTCCATCGGCATCTCCTAACTTCCGTTTGTTATCAATCTGTAAGTTGCGCGCGGCCATCTTAGCCCATTCGTTTTCATAATCAAATGGCGAGCACGCATGTCAGACCATAGTCGAGTACTGGATCACAATGCGTCCAGCCTGCCCGCCCCGGATCCACAGCGGCCCCGCCAACACCTGACTCACGCAGGTTCCAGCGGCATCCCTGCTTATCCCACCAGCCCCTCGCCCTGCCCCTGTGGCTGGCTCAGGGAGCGGTACTGGGAAGGGGTCAGCCCGGTCTTTTGCTTGAACACCCGGCAAAAATAGTTCACATCGCCGTAACCACAGCGGCTCGCCACTTCTTCCAGCCGAAACCGGTACTTTTTCAGCATGAACTTGGCCCTGTCGATCCGCACCCAGCTGATGTAATCGGCCAGGCGCATGTGGCCCTGCTCGCGAAACAGATGGGAGAGATGGCTGGCCGAGACGTTGAAACGGTGGGCGATGGAGTCGCGGGTGATGGGGCGGTGAAAATTCTCCTGGATATAGATGCAGATCCCGTGAAACAGGTCCGCCCCTCTTGGCCGCTCGGCGGCGGACTCCGCCAGCAGCTGGCGGGCACTGGTGAGCAGCGCCTGCAACAAGTGGTTGTCGGTGGGGGAGCGGCCGGGATCCTCGGTCAGCACGTTGAGCGCCGCCAGTATGTGTTCGATCACATGGCCCGCCCGCGCCATTATGCTGTGCTTTTGCACGTCGAAAAAATCGGGGTCTTCCCGCCGCTTGCTCACCAGGCTGAACCCCAGCTGGCGCTTGCCAAACAGCAGGCTCAGCACAGAGCAGTCCGTGGTCCACAGCGGCTTGTTCCAGCCATTGGGAGGTATGTAGAGCGCCTGCCCAGGCAGCACGCTTATCTCCTTGCAGCCCTGCTCCTTGTCCCAGATCTGGTTGAGGTATTCGCCGCTGAACACCAGTTCGAGGCGGGGAAAGTTGACCTGATAGCTGAAACCGGGCGGCACCCCCTGATCCTGGGCAAACCAGATCTGCTCGAAGGGGGCCTGCTCATGAAGGGCGCCATCGAGCAGTTGGCTGAAGATAAGTGACATGCTGATCCTGATCAAAAGTAGAGAGGCAAGCGGTTGCGGCGGCAAAGGCCGCCCATGTTATAGTCCGGTCCGCAGCAGCAATGCCACCCTTTTCTTCACCCGACTTTCTTCACACCAAATGAGGCGTCCCTTATGAGCAGTCGCGATCTGTCCTCCTTTCTGCCCTCTTTTTTGTTAATGCAAAATCCGATTCAAGGTTACGACTGGGGCAGCCATGATGCCCTCACCACCCTGTTTGGCATCTCAAATCCGGCGGGCAAACCCCAGGCCGAGCTGTGGATGGGCGCCCACCCCAACGGCTGTTCAGAGGTGACGCTGGCGGGCAGTGCCCAGAAGCTCTCGGCGGTGATCGACGCGGCCCCGGCCGCCGCGCTGGGTGAGGCTACCGTCACCCGTTTCGGCAGCCTGCCGTTCCTGTTCAAGGTGCTGTGCGCCGAGAAGGCCCTCTCCATCCAGGTACACCCGAGCAAGGCCCAGGCCGAAGCCGGCTTTGCCAAAGAAGAAGCCGCCGGTATCGACCCCAAGGCAGCCAATCGCAACTACAAAGACCCCAATCACAAGCCGGAGCTGGTGTTTGCCCTCACCCCCTATCAGGCGATGAACGGCTTTCGCGCCATTCCCGCCATACTGGCGCTGTTCGAGCGGGTCAAGCTGGCGGCCATCGCCGATCTGGTCGCGGCCCTTGCCGCCAACCAGCACGAAGCGGGCCTGCAGCACTTCTTCCATCAGCTGCTGATTTTACAAGGTGCGTGCAAGGAAGACGCCCTGGCGGGCCTGCTGGCCTATGCCGCCGCGCACCAGGATGAGGAGACCTTTGCGCTGATCACCAGCCTGGCCGCCCAGTACCCGGGGGATGTGGGACTCTTCTCGCCGCTGCTCTTGAACGTGGTGACCCTGCAACCGGGTCAGGCCATGTTCCTCGATGCCTGCACCCCCCACGCCTATGTGCGCGGCACCGGCCTCGAGATCATGGCCAACTCGGACAACGTGCTGCGCGCGGGTCTCACCCCCAAATACATAGACGTGGCAGAGCTGCTGGACTGCACTCGCTGCCTGCCCAAGCCGGACGACCAGATCCTGCTGGCCCCCCGCGTAGAGGGTGCGGTGCAGCACTTCGACGTGCCGGTGCCGGACTTCACCTTCAGCGTCTATCCGGCGGGCGAGCACCAGCTCACCACCGCCAGCGCCGAGATCCTGTTTGCCATCGATGGCACTGTGACGCTCAAGCAGGGCGACGAGACGCTGCGCCTCGAGAAGGGCCAGTCCGCCTTTGTCCCCGCCGCCACCGGCCACTACCAGCTGCTGGCCGAAGGCCGGGTCGCCCGCGCCGGCAACCGCTGCTAAGGCGTGAACCCGGCACGGGTTCAATGACTGAATAAACCAACAAGGGCCATCACTGATGGCCCTTGTTGTTCCCTGGCTGCGCCTTCGTTCGTCAGTCTGCGCCGCATGACACCGTCAAGGGCACCATCGCCCGGCCAATAAAAATCCCCACCTCCCTTGCAGGCCGTGGGGGTTTTTATTATCTGCTTGACCGATAGCCATCACGATAGTGGCCGTCGGCGGGCTAGTGTTCTGCCGCTTCCGGCTGGGACGCTTCTGAACGCTCCCGTTCCCGTTGCAGTTCATCGACCCTGGCTTGCCATTTGTCGTGGGCCTGTTTCTGGCCTTGTGACTCAAACTCCTGGCGCATGGTGTCGATCTCTTGGTCAAGTTTTTCCATCAGGATGTCTCCTTACATCATAGGGTTACACACTGGCTGACGGCACTGTTGGCCAACCTGCTCCCTGATTGGACACCGATCCCGCCTGGATTGTCCAACTAAATAAACGATTGATTATGCAAAAGCTAATCTAAAAATCAGCTAAAAGCCTCTTATGAAACCATACGAAATCATCTAACCCGGCGTAATGAAATTATAAATTTCCTTTTATTATCAGTAAATTGAAATCAACCACATCAACTTTCTCACCGCCATCATCGAGGGCCGCTGGTTATGCACACTTTTTTCACGCGGCTCGACCAAGCCGGCCTCTCTCCCCTTGCTGATGTGCACTTTGGCTCCCGGGCCGCACTTTTGCCAAGCGGCTCACATTTCAAGAGGTGACAAGGGCGCACAAATCTCCATCCATGCTTGCCGGTTCAGGGGGATCCTGTCCCGCCGTCTCCTTATTCTCATTTGGCTGACAAACCCAAACATCTGTTTTTAAACAGCTTTAACTCAACATTGGCCAATACTATGGCATAAACAAAAATGCGAACCGGCTCACAGGGTGAGGGGACTGACACAAAAATCCAGTAAAGGGCACATATATCCGATTTCGGTGACATGGCTTGGGAGAAACAATAGGCAGGTCAATCGTTTGCTCCATTCGTTACTCATATCACCAGGGCTCGCAGAGCCAGGAGACACCTATGCTCACCACCTTGATAGATGAAGGACTGATCTGCCTCGACATAGCAGCCACCGACAAGCAGGGACTGTTTGTCGAACTGGCCGCCCGGCTCAACGCCTGCGGCAAGATAGGCAATCAGGATCAGTTCGTGCGCGACCTCTGGGCGCGGGAAAACCTCGACAACACGGGTTTTGAACAGGGGGTTGCCCTGCCCCACGCCAAAAGCGAGGCCGTGCTGCAGCCCGCCATCGTCATCGGCATCAGCCGGCAGGGGATCGACTACGGCGCCGAAGATGGACTGCCCTCCAAACTGTTCTTCATGATTGCCTCCCCGGCGGGCGGCGCCAACCACCATATCGAGGTGCTGGCCGAGCTCTCCACCAAGCTGCTGGAACCCGGCTTTATCCCCCGGATGCAGGCGGCCACCAACAAGGCCGAGGTGCTCAAGCTGCTGGCGGCCACGGCGCCTGTCGGCCTAGCCGGCAAGCCGCCGGTGCGCGCCGAGGCAGCAGCTCAACCGCGAGCCAGTGCACCTGAACCCCAGGATCGCAGCATCAAGGCCCAGCTCAACACCCTCAAGCAGCACCTGCTGTTTGGCACCTCCCACATGATCCCCTTCATAGTGGCAGGGGGTGTGCTGCTGTCGCTGTCGGTGATGATGAGCGGCAAGGGCGCCGTGCCCGAGGCGGGCGTGCTCAAGGACATGGCCGACATGGGGATAGCGGGGCTCACCCTGTTTACCGCCGTGCTCGGCGGCTACATCGCCTACTCAATGGCGGACAAACCGGGGCTGGCGCCCGGCATGATCGGCTCCTGGATAGCGGTGCAGCAGTTCCACACAGGTTTTCTCGGCGCCATCCTGGTGGGCTTTATCGCCGGGCTTATCGTCAATCAGCTCAAACGCATAAAACTACCGGACTCCATGAGTTCGCTCGGCTCCATCTTCATCTATCCGCTGATCGGCACCTTCCTGGTGTGCGGCATCGTCATGTGGGTGATAGGTGCGCCCATCGCCGCCATGATGGAGGGGATGAACCACTGGCTCTCCAGCATGGCGGGCTCCGGCAAGGTGATGCTGGGCGCCATCCTGGGTGGCATGACCGCCTTTGACATGGGCGGCCCGGTCAACAAGGTGGCGACCCTGTTCGCCCAGACCCAGGTCAACACCCAGCCCTGGCTGATGGGCGGGGTCGGCATCGCCATCTGCGTGCCACCGCTCGGCATGGCGCTGGCAACCCTGCTCTCACCGCGTCGCTACAAGAAGGAAGAGCGTGAAGCGGGCAAGGCGGCCGCCATCATGGGCATGATCGGCATCAGCGAGGGGGCCATACCCTTCGCCGCCGCCGATCCTGTGCGGGTCATTCCGGCAATCGTCGCGGGTGGGATCGTCGGCAACATCACCGGCTTCATGATGCACAGCATCAACCATGCCCCCTGGGGCGGCTGGATAGTGCTGCCGGTGGTGGAAGGCAAGATGGGTTATATCCTGGGAACCGTGCTCGGCGCCCTGACCACGGCCCTTATCGTCAACCTGCTGAAAAAGCCGGTGACCGAAGATGAGACAGTGACGGCCGACGATAGCGGCTATCAGATCATCGAAGCGGAAGGGGAAGCGGACGTGCTCGCCATCACCGCCTGCCCGTCCGGCGTGGCCCACACCTTCCTCGCCGCCAAGAGCCTGCAAAAGGCAGCCGCCAAGGCCGGGATCAAGCTGAAAGTGGAGACACAAGGCGCCAACGGCATCATCAACCGCATCAGCGCCAAGGACGTGGCCAACGCCCGCTGCGTCATCCTGGCCCACGATGTGGCCATCAAGAACCGGGAGCGCTTCGCCAATATCGAGGTCATCGATGTGAAGACCAGGGAGGCCATCCACAACCCGGAAGGGCTGCTGGCCCGCACCCAGCCGGGCAGCAAGGTGGCCTGACGAGGGCGCTTTATCTGATGTGCAACAGGAGGGGCCCAAGGCCCCTTCGTTTATTTCCATCCATAGATTCTCAATGCCAGGCAGGAGCCAAGCACCAACCCGCTAGCCGTTACCCGGACGGGGATAGCGCCCCCAGCCTGCGACCCGATAGGATAGGCGCCATAATGCACCTTCACATGCCCCACGGCCCTGCGGCCCCTCACGGACGGAGCCTTTAAGCTCATGGAATTGACTGACGTACTGCTCACCCTGGCGGGTCTGGTGACCGCCGGCATCATCCTCAAGAATCGCGCGGTAACCCAGCCAGACTGGGACAAATTGCCCACCCTGCCCGAGTACCTCAGCCTGCATCCCGAGTGCACCACCGAGGATGACGAGAATGCCAGCTGCTGTGCCTGCGGCTCCCACAAGGTGCTGTTCCAGCCGCTGACTGGCGCCGGGGATTACCGCCTGCGTCACACCTGCCTGGCCTGCGGCAAGGTGCTGTTTCGCAGTCGCGCCATTCTCTGACAGGATGCCGCCCCCATGCCATGACTGTACGCCTCCCCCTTGACGGCTTAACCTTCATAACAACCAAACCCAAACAGCACGAAGGGATTTGATGACACCAGATCTGGATCTGAACACCTTGCGCAGACGCTGGCTTAAAAAACATTTGCAAGAACTGCGGGCGGCAAAAAACGAGGAAGAAAAGAAAGGAGGCATGCTGGGATTCGTCGGTATTCTATGCGCTCTGATCCCCTTGCTGACAGCGGCTGTGTACTTTGTGGGAATGCGTTATTACCACGGTTATCTGGGGCAATTCGGACTGGAGTATCCCGAGTTCTCTCAACCCGCAGATGTCACTCTTTTTACCGGTTTCTATCTGCTGATCCAGCTGCTTTTACCCTACGTAGTCCCAGTAATCGTTGCGCTAGGAACGCTTTTTCTTGCTCTCTTTGCCATGTTGTTTGCCGTGAGGTGGCGTCTGACACTCTCCTGGTGGGTTATCCGCTTCTTTGTCCTAAGCCCTCTCGTACTAAAGGGAGGAAAAATCGCCAATAACTACCCAGCCCCCTTAACCTTCAACATCATGCTCTGGTTGCAGAGTTCTATTTTAAAACTCGCTGTTTTTGTCGTGCCTCCCTTGTTGGTCATCATGGCGTCTGAACACCTCAAGCCGATGGGAGAAGCTTTTGCCAAAAAGCAGATAGACCAGTTAGAGCAAGGCAAGTGGCCGCTTACCGAGGCCCATAGTCAGTCTCCTCTGCTGGGGGATGAGCCCCATATCCGCATCGCCTGCAACGGCTCTCACTGCGCCTATCGCCTCAAGGGGGGCGATACCCTGATCCTGCGCTTCGATCAGATAGAGCAGACCCGTTACAAGCCTGAAAAGGCGGCCTCGAAATAAACAAGCCGCCCAGAGGCGGCTTGTTTTATCCGGCGTGCAGCTCCTGCAGCGCGCCTATCAGGGCATCGAGGCCTGTATCTACCTTAGATCGCGGGCAGCCGACATTGAGGCGAAGATAGCCTTTGCCTTCGGGGCCGTAGGTGTCGCCGCGCATGATGGCAACCCGGTACTTCTCCACCAGCAAAGCTTGCAGCGCATCCATCCGCTCGGTGGAGTCGATGCCAAGGCCGCGCAGATCAATCCAGGCCAGATAGGTCCCCTCGGGCACCCGATAGTCGATGGCGGGGAAGGCGGCGTTGAGCCGCGCCGCCACCTGGGCGAGGTTGCCGTGCAGATAAGCTTTCAGGGCGTCGAGCCAGGCGCCGCCGTCCCGATAGGCGCTGATATGGGCCAGCACCCCGAGAATGGGTGGCGATGACAGGCCATGGGCCGCCTTGAGCCGCCGCAGATAGGCGGCCCGCGCATCCGCGTTGACGATAAAGGCGTAGGCACCGCCAAGGGCCGGGATATTGAAGGATTTCGAGCCCGAGCTGACCAGCGCCCAGCCATCATCCACCGCCACCTCACTCCAGGGCAGGTAGGGGGAAAAGCTTATATCCATATGGATGTCATCCGAGATCACCTTGACCCCGTGGCGCTGGCAGATGGCGGCCATCCGGCTCAGCTCATCCCGCGTCCAGACCCGGCCTGTGGGGTTGTGGGGGCTACACAGCAGCAGGATGCGGCAATCGGGGCGAGCGGCCTGTTGCTCGAAGCAAGCCCAGTCGATCTGGTAACTCCCCTGCGCCTTTATTAGCGGGCAGGGAAGCAGCACCCGATCGCTGGCGGTCAGCATATTGCCGAAGGCATCGTAGGCCGGGGTATGTACCAGTACACCCTCGCCGGGGGCCGACCAGAGGCTCACCAGCTGGGCGATCACATAGATGACAGAGGGGCCGTAGACCAAAGTCTCGGGGTCGAGCTTGGCCCCGTAGCGGCGGGCAAACCAGTCGCTGACAGATCCCTTGAAGTCGCCGTGATTCCAGCGGCTGTAGCCAAAGACCCCGTGCTCGAGGCGCGTTGCCAGGGTCTGGCGAATGCAGGGGGCTGTCTCGAAATCCATGTCGGAGATGGTAAAGGGGAGCAGGTCGGCGTGGCCGAAGCGGTCGGCCACATAGTCCCACTGGGTACAGTAGGTGCCGTGGCGATCGACCAGGCGGTCAAAATCAAACGGTTCTGTGTTGGACATCTCTTTTTCTCTCGCCAGCAAAAGCACGAATGAACAAGGGGGCATGGCGCCCCCGTAGGATCAAGGCAACAGGCGGGCCGGATCAGGCCCCCATCAGGCTCTGCAGCTGGTTTTTCACCAGATGCACCTGAGGGCCTATCACCACCTGCAGGTTGTGCTCGTCGAGCTTGATCACCCCGATGGCGCCATTCGCCTTCAATACCTTGTCATCGACCCGGCTCATGTCCTGCACCGACATCCGCAGGCGGGTGATGCAGTTATCCAGCGCCAGTATGTTGTCGGCACCGCCCAAGGCGTTGAGGATGATTTCACCGTTGTAACCGCTGTTGCCCGCCTTCTTGCCCGCTGGCTGGGCGGTCTCGCCGGTTTCGCTCTCCCGGCTCTCTTTTTCACGACCAGGGGTTTTCAGGTTGAAGCGCACTATGGCGAAGCGAAACACCCCGTAGTAGATGGCAAACCAGATGGCCGCCGCCACCGGCACCAGATACCACTTGGTGGCGGTGCCTTGCAGCACGCCGAACACCAGAAAATCGATGAGGTTGCCGTCTGTGTTGCCTATGGTGACACCGAGCAGCCCCATGGTCATGAAGCCCAGACCGGTCAGGATGGCGTGGATGACGTAGAGCACGGGCGCCACGAACAGGAACAGAAACTCCAGCGGCTCAGTGATGCCACCGATGACGCAGGCCACCACGCCGGAGACCAGCAGCGCCTTGATCTTGCCGCGATTTTCCGGGCGGGCGCAGTGATACATGGCGAGCGCCGCCCCCGGCAGGCCGCCGAGGAAGGCGGGCATCTTGCCCTGAGAGAGGAAGGAGGTGGCCGACACCGAGAACTGGGTAGTGTCGGCGCAGGAGAGCTCGGCGTAGAAGATATTGAGGGCGCCGCTTACCTCGTTGCCGCACACAAGCGACGTGCCGCCCGCTTCGGTGAAGCGAATGAGCGCCACCAGAATGTGGTGCAGGCCGAGCGGCAGCAGCAGACGCTCGCCGGTACCGAACAGGAAGGGGCCGAAGGGACCGGCGTGGGAGATAAGCGTCCCTATGCCGTTGATGCCGGCCGCAAACCAGGGCCAAACCAGGGGCACCACCAGACCGACCACTCCCAGCACCAGCGCCGTGATGATGGGCACGAAGCGGGCACCGCCGAAGAAGGCGAGCGCATCCGGCATCCGGTAGGTGTAAAAACGGGCGTGCAGTTTGGCGACTATCACCCCGACTATGATGGCCCCCAGAATGCCGGTGTCGATGGAGCTGATGCCGAGGATGGATTTCACCCCGTAGGCCTTCTCCGCCGCGGCATCACCGATGACATGAGCCACTGTGAGGTAGAAGTTGATGGAGAGGTTGAGCGCCGCATAACCGACGAAACCGGCAAAGGCGGCCACCCCCTTCTCTTCACGGGCCAGTCCCAGCGGAATGGCCACTGCAAACATCACCGGCAGGTAGATAAAGGCCACCAGCCCCACCTTAGTCATCCAGAGGAAGAGCAGTTGCAGCACCATGTTGTCGAGGAAGGGCATGCTCTGCTTGACCGCATCGCTGGTGAGCGAACTGCCGACACCGAGCAGAATACCGGAGAAAGCCAGCAGGGCGACCGGCAGCATAAAGGTCTTGCCGAGGCTCTGCAGAAACTCCCATATGGTGGATTTGGCGGGGGACTTGGCCATGTGTCTGATCCTTGTGAAGTGAAGGTCGCGTCTCGATGCCGATCTCCCGCACTGCGCTCGGCGAGGGCAAACAGCGGAGAGAGCCTGCATCAGGTTTTGCGGATGATAAAACGTTTTATCAACTCGCAAGTGCCGACAGGATCACAGAATGGCGGGCCCGAATGGCGAGAGGATCAAAATCTGTGAGCCAGATCGGCGCAGCCGTGATGTAACGTTTCACTTGGGTATACGAGGGGGTATGCTGTGGTTCTCCGGTCTCTTTGCCCATGGCTGCAGCACTCGCCCTATGTCGTCACAACCCATGCCGTCCAAATCTATGTCGCCCAAACCGCTTGTATCGAAAAACGCCAAGATCACCGATGTCGCCCAGCTGGCGGGGGTCTCGGTCACTACCGTCTCCATGGTATTGCGCGGCAAGGGGCGCATCTCGCCGGCGACTGCCGAGCGGGTGCAGCAGGCCATCAAACAGCTCGATTACGTGCCCAACAGCGCCGCCGCCAACCTGCGCAGCCAGCAGTCCAACCTGGTGGGCCTGATCCTGCGCGACATCACGGACCCCTTCTATACCGAGGTCACGGCAGGGGTGAGCGAAGTGCTGGAGCAGCAGGGCTATCTGCTGTTTCTGACCCAGTGCGGCCACAGCCCGGAGCGGTTGCAGCAGAGCATACAGTCGCTGTCACGGCAGGGGGTGGCAGGCATCATCTTCAATCCGGTGCGCGGCGCGGCGGCCAAAACCCTGGAGACCCTGCTGGGCTCACAGCTGCCGGTGGTGTGCGCCGCACGCTCCTACTATCGTGATGACGTGGACTTTATCGGCCCCGACAACACCCACGCCGCCCAGCAGGCCACCACCTATCTCATCGAACAGGGCCACCGCCATATCGCCTACGTGGGCGGGCGGGCCGACTCCCTCACCCGTGCCGAGCGTATCGGCGGCTACTGTGCCAGCCTGCTGCAATACGGCCTCCCCTTCAAACCCGAGTGGGTGCTCGAGTGCGAACGCACCCAGCGCAGCGCCGCCGACACAATCGCCCAGCTGCTGCACCAGCATCCCAAGGTGACCGCCGTGCTCTGCCACTACCCCGAGGTGGCGCTCGGCGGCATTTACGGGGTGGAGGCGAGCGGGCGCACCGTGGGCAAGGACAACTACATAGGCCAGCAGGTCGCCCTGCTCGGTTTTGACGACGTGGCGGAAGCCGAGCTCACCTCCCCCGCCCTCACCTTCGTCAGCTCACCGGCCCGCGAAATTGGCCGCCAGGCCGCCCAGCGGCTGCTGACCCGGATGCAGCAACCGGAACTTGCCCCCCATCGCCATATCATCACCCCCAATCTGCAAAAACGAGAGTCGGCCTGAGTTGGCAAGGCAGGCCTGTCTGCAGCAGCCCGAACTTGCCCCCATCCGCCATATCATCACCGCTCACCAGCAAACCGCAAAAGCGGGCATCGGCTTGAGGCACACGGTTGCAGCGCGCAGGCCAGGGGCAGCTGTGGTCAAGCAGAAAAGTGCGAGCGCAAAAATGTGAGCCTGCTCACTGCGTCGGCAAGGAGAGATTGAGAGCCAAGTGGAGAGGGATATGATGGGCGCCCACTCTCTTCACGAGCTCCTTTATGAGCAACCCGCACGACCAAAACCCGCCGAGTGAAATCCATCGCTGTGACAAATGCCGGGAGCGCACCCGCCATATCGTGGTGCTGGTAGCCCGCGATCACAGCCAGGACATCATGCCCAAAGAGCCGCGCAAGGCCTTCTGGCAAGCCTTTCGCGCCAGCATCCTCACCAACTGGGCATTTGGCGAAACGCTGGCTTACCAGACCACCCATGTAAAGCACCTGATCTGCGAGCGCTGCGGCGAGAAGTTTCTTGAGTATTGAGGCCCAGAGGACGGCGCGCCCCGGATAATCACTAACACAGAGCAAGATAAAAGCGAGATAAAGATGACGTTTGTCGAGATGGACCCCGGTCAACTGCCGCTGGCGCTGCTGCTGGAGGCGGATCCCGCTGAGCAGCGCATTGCCGCCTATCTGCCCGGATCCTGGGGCTTTGCCGCCCTGGCGGGCAACAATGGCAACGAGGTAGTGGGAGCCTGCGTGGCCGGTCTGGTGGGGGAGCAAACGGCCGAAATCTTCAATATCGCCGTTGCCCCCAACCGCCAGCAGCAAGGCATCGGCTCCGGCCTGCTGCGCTTCGTACTGACGAGCCTGGCCGAGAAAGGGGTATGCCGCGTCGAGCTCGGTACCGGCAGCTTCGGCCACCAGCTCACCTACTACCAACGCCACGGCTTTCGCGTCGATACCGTCGTAAAAAATCACTTCCTTATCCACTACCCGGAACCCTTGATGGAGCACGGCATCCAGCACAAGGATATGCTGCGACTCTACCTTGAACTGGGCTAGGCTATCCCTACCCTCAGCAGCCTGTAGCGCCCTGGGGATAAATGGTGGGGGGATCAATTCAGCGTCGCCACATCTCATCGAAAGCAACGAGAGCCATATCGATCGCCATGACACTGGTAAAGGGATGAATGCAGGATGCAGACAAGAAAAGCCAGCCCAGATGAACTGAATGCCATCTTCTGGATGGGCTTTGATGCTTGGGGCGAAGGACTGTCACCGACTGAATATCTGGCGAGCTGCCACGCCAGTCAAAAATACCGCTCCGGTGTGTGGTATGTCCTTATTGTGGACAATCAGCCTGTCTCTTCCCTTATCGTCTATCGGGACCGATTTGGCCTTGGCCAGGGCTGTTTTGGCATAGGTTCACTGGCAACGACACCTGCGATGAGGGGGCAAGGATTTGGCACCCATCTGCTACGTGGGGTGACAGGCATGCTGCTGGGTAGTCCCGATGCCGTCGCCACCTTCCTCCATGCAGATATCGACCATCACTTCTACGAGAGGCTGGGGTATAGGCGCATTCCGGGGGGTGATTGCATGTATTTCTCTCATAGGCGGCCACGCTATGTCGGCGAACCGCCAACCTACTTTTAATCCACTCTCAGCGTCATCACCTCTACTTTCCAGCCTCCAGATATCTGTTCCAGAAAAGAGCGGTTAAATATCCGCGAGGTCAATCTGGACACTCTTGTCTGGCAGCCAGGCGGCTTTAACCAAAAACGACCCAGCATGAGATTGACTTTGCCATTCAAACACTTGCCCAAGAGCCCTCATGGGTGGTCGAAGGGATATTTGGTGCCTTGGCCGAACAGCTGCTTGATACCGCCGATACCTTGCTATTTCTGGATCTCGACTGGTCTGTATGCCGTGATTCACTGATATCGCGCGGCTCGGAAAACACCAAGCAACGGGATGCAATGGCAGCCGAAGATAACTTTCACAAACTGCTGGTGTGGGCATCGGAATATGGGCAGCGAGCCAGCAAAAGCTCCCGCCAATTCCATCGCGAGCTATTTGAACGATGCCAAAGTGATAAGCGCCATTTCACGACTCGCGCAGAGGTAAATAGCTATCTCACTCAACTGGCCATTCATAGCTAACGGGGGACTGGATGACGCAACACGAGCTGGCAAAGATGGGGAGTGCCTCCGTAAATATCCAGATGCTGGATGGCACTCCTTGCATCAGAAAAAGCGGAGCATCACCGGTCGAGCGCCATTTTTACCAACGCGCAGCTCCCCATTTGCGCGGGGTCAACACCCCGGCTCTGCTCAGAGTCGAGGGGGAGGCCCTGTTCCTTGAGCAGATCCCCAATCCGGTCACCCTCACGCAACTGCACCACAGCGAGCAGACCTTTGTTCAGCTGGCCAGTCTGCACAACAGTCGCTATCAACCCGATTTTGCGCTGAAAGCGCACAGCTGGTCGCTCGCCGATACCGACGCGGCGCTCTCTGTGCTCTGTCTGCCGGAATCAGCCAGTGAGACAATTCACCATATTCAGCAGCTTGGTCACGAGCTGTTTGCGGAGCCTTGTCTCATCTCGGGGGATAGCAATGAGGGTAACTGGGGCACCCGCGACAATGGTGAGCTGGTGTTGTTTGACTGGGAGCGATTTGGTTATGGCAGCCCGGCCATCGATCTGGCTCCGTTGGTGCCACAGGTGGGTTCACTGGCGGAGTATGAAGCCATCATTGAACACTACCTGCGCCACAGTTCGCTTCTCTCTGGCGACCGGTTGCTGCGCCATCTCATCATGGCGAAGTGCTGGCTGATTATTGAGGTCACCAATCTGCTGACCAGAAGAGAGAAACCGCAAGCGCAGCGCTATCTGGACTGGTATCGGCAACGGGTTCCGCACTGGCTCGATTCGGTCGCGCATATGATATAACCGCCTCGCAAAGTGAGCTTTCGCTCCCCTCTCCTGCCAAACCCATTTCTCCAGTTTTTCCTCCCGTGATCTCTTCTCATCTTCCCCAATCACTGCCATTTGTGTGCGTTGGTTCACATACCACCACAGTTTTTCACCTCACAAATTTATAGAAAGAAATAACCTCTCGCTCGAGCAAACACTCGGAGAACAGCCAGAGCACCTCATCACAGAAAAGAATAAAAGCATGATTTATAAAAAAAATAAAATAACAGGCGATTCAATCCATCCCCATCCCTCTTGTCTCCCCGCTTTGCGATCGGGGTCACACTCGAGGTGATGGCGCACAAAAATCCAGTATTCCGCAGCTTTGTCCGATAGGTGTGCTGCCCTGCGGGCGGGATAATAGTGAGGTCAATTTTGTCTGCATGCCGTGCCAGCACGGGTGGCATGCCAACAGGCTCCATCGAGGAGCGGGGAGAACACCATGATCACCACCCTTATCAACGAGCAGCTGATCGCGCTCGATTTAAAGGCCACCCGCAAGGAAGAGGTCTTCAGCGAGATGGCCCGCTTGCTGGTCGCGCAGGGCAAGGTCAGCGATGAGCAACAGTTCATCAAGGACCTGTGGGCCCGGGAAGCGCTGGACAATACCGGCTTCGAGGAGGGCGTTGCCCTGCCCCACGCCAAGAGCGCGGCGGTGAGCACCCCGGCGGTGGCCATCGGCATCAGCCGCAGCGGCATCGACTACGGCGCCGAGGATGGCAAGCCGTCACAGCTGTTCTTCATGATTGCCTCCCCGGCCGGTGGCGCCAACCACCATATCGAGGTGCTGGCCGAGCTCTCCGCCAAGCTGATCGAAGAAGGTTTCATTGCCAAACTGCTGGCCACCAAGACCCCGGCCGCCGCGCTGGCCCTGCTGCTAGAGAAGAAAGAAGAGCAAGCCGCCCCTGTTGCCGACAAAGGCTTCATCATAGGTGTCACCGGCTGCCCGGCCGGTATCGCCCACACCTATCTGGCGGCCGAGTCCCTTGAGCGTGCCGCCAAGGAGCTGGGTTACGAGGTGAAGGTGGAGACCAACGGTTCCATCGGCGTCAAGAACAGTCCGACCACGGCCGAGATCGCCCGCGCCAGCGCCATAGTCGTGGCCTGTGACAAGCAGGTGGACATGGCCCGCTTCAACGGCAAGCCGCTCATCAAGACAGGCGTCAAGGCCCCCATCAAGGATGGCAAGGGACTGATCGAGCAGGCGCTGAAGGCGCCGGCCTATGTGGCTGGCAAAGAAGACAAGAAGGGTGAAGAGAAGAGCACCGGCGGCAGTTCAGACCTCTATCGCTACCTGATGAACGGCGTCTCTCACATGATCCCGTTCGTGGTGACCGGCGGTCTCTTGATTGCGCTGGCACTGGCCATCGGCGGCAACCCGACCCCGAGCGGCATGCAGATCCCGGAAGGGAGCATGTGGAACCAGATCCTCAACGTGGGCGTGGCCGCCTTCACCCTGATGATCCCCATACTGGCGGGTTACATCGCCTACGCCATCGGTGATAGACCCGCGCTGGCACCGGGCTTTATCGGCGGCTGGATCGCCAACAACGGCAGCTTCTACGGCGCCGACGCCGGTACCGGCTTTATCGGTGCCATCATAGCGGGCCTGCTGGTCGGTTATCTGGTGCGCTGGATTGCCACCCGCCAGTACCACAAGATGGTGCAGCCGCTGGTGCCTATCCTGATCGCGCCCATCGTCGGATCGCTGTTTATCGCCGCCGTCTTCATCTTCATCATAGGTGCCCCCATTGCCGACATGATGACGGGTCTGAACACCATGCTGCTCTCCATGAGCGGTGGCTGCCTGGTGCTGCTGGGGATCGTACTGGGGGGTATGGCCGGCTTTGATATGGGTGGCCCGGTCAACAAGGTGGCCTTCCTGTTCTCGGTGGGCATGATAGCCTCCGGCCAGACCCAGTTCATGGGGGCCATGGCCTGCGCCATCCCGGCCGCGCCGCTCGGCATGTCGCTTGCGACTGTGCTCGGTCGCAAGCTGGGGATCTTCGATGCCTCCGAAATTGAAGCGGGTAAAGCCGCCGGTGCCATGGGTCTGGTGGGTATCTCAGAGGGCGCCATTCCGTTCGCCGCTCGCGACCCGCTGGCGGTCATTCCGGCCAACGTGCTGGGCAGCATGACAGCCGCCGTCATGGCCTTCCTGTTCGGCATCACCAACAGCGTGGCCCACGGTGGCCCCATAGTGGCCCTGCTGGGTGCGGTCAACAAGCCGCTGCTGGCCCTGCTCTGCATGATCTGCGGCGCCATCGTCACCGGCGTGGTGGCGGTTGCCCTGAAAAAACTGCGGGTGAAGAAAACCGACGAGGTGGAACTGGCCAAGGCGGCCTGATCCCCCGTGAATACTAGCTTGGAGAGGCCATTCGGCCTCTCCACTTTTTACCCCGCGCTCATCGTTTCCTCTTATCACTGCAACCATTTTCTACAAATTGAGTGCCGTTTCCTGACGGAGTGCACCTCACCATCTCCATAGAATGACCTCCAGACACACAACAGGAGGTTCAATGCAGATCCAAGCCCTACAGACACTCGTCAATCAGCAAATCAGCCAGTTAGGTCACGCCGATCAAGCCGGTCGTCTTGGCAATAGCGGCCGTGGCAACATTGGTGCGGGTGCATCCAGCCAGGAGCATGCATTTGCCAGCGCAGTACTGGAGCAGGTTCGCAACATCTCCCTCAATCAGCAGGAAGTGGCAGGCTTGCTGCCGCATATCGCCAACTTCAAGCTACAGCAAGATACAGGTGGCAATGCAATTCTCGCCGGATTGCGCTCCGATCAGCTATCACTCGCGGATGCCAAACTGCTGCTGGATGCCGCCTCTCGCCAACTGCCACCACCGCTACCCGAGCGCGCCACAACACCGGCTCCCGCCCTGCCTCCCCGTGGCCAGAACGGCATGGTGGATCTGTGCCACCATTTCGCAGGACAAGATGTGCAGGTATTGGCCAGCAAACCGGCCCCCGGCACCAATGCTGCCGCCATTTGGCCCAGTGCCAGCAAGCCGGGACAATTCGGCATATTTATTCCGGACCAAGGCATGAAACACGCACCGACGCTGGCAGATGCCAAGAGTCAACTCGACGCTTACAGTGCCAGCCAGCAAACTCGACAGCTCGAGGCTCGTTGGGGCGGCGCCGTCAGCGTGCTCGCAGAAAAACCGGCAGCCAACTTCGACCGCCCCGCGATTTGGCCCAGCGCCAGCAAACCCGGCAGCTTCGGCATCCATATTCCTGGCAAGGGTGCTCTTCGCGCAGAGGATCTGGCCAAAGCCGACAGCCTGTTTGCCAAAAATGATATTGTCGCCCGCCTGAGCGATGGTCTGCACATCAAGGTCAGCGGCACCAATCTGCCCGAGGCTGCACGCGCTTCGCTGGAGCGGCAACACCAGATAGCTATCACACCCATCACCATCAATGGCAAAGAGATAGCCTATCTGTTCAGTGGCCAACAGCAGCTCAACCGCAATGTGCTCTTCTCATCCCACGGGAGCGGCGTCAATGAGGGGACCTTCACCAAGCCGGAAGGGATTGAATTTGATTTTGCCTCGACCCGCAACAACGTGCTGGTCTCCAACACCATGGCCTTTGCCGAGAAGCTGAAGGATGATCGGGTCGCTTTCCGGGATGAAAGCCAGATCTATGGCACCTTGAGCCGGGAGGCGACCAACTACCGGCTGGATGGCGGCATCCGTACCCAGCCCGAGCAAGCGGCCGAGCTGATCGGCAGAATGAACCGGGACGGCGCCGCGCAACCATTTGACTTCGTGCTGCTCAACCGTGAAGCCAAAGGCGTTCATTTTGCCGATCTACTGCAGGGGTTCAAGGACACGCTGGGTTGGCTGCCGGATCAGCTGGTCTGCCACTTCTGTCGCCCGCAGGATGAGAACAAGGGCCGCTTCAACGTCAGCAACAACTATCTGGGATGAGTCAGACCATGAACCTCTATACGACTCGCCTTGGCGAACTGGCTGCACACCTCGACATCGGAACCATAGATCAGGATGAGACGGGCCATGCCTGCCTCACACTGGACAAACTCTGGGCCATCCATCTGGCCCCACTCGACGGGGAGAGCCTGGTCATGTTTCTGCGTGCAGGCGTGCTTGGCGGCGAAGCGCAGGCCCGCGAGCTGCTGCAGGATAACCTCTTCAGCCCCGAGCCCGGCACTATCCGGGTTGCCTTGGGTCAGGACAATCACCTGATCCTCTGGTGCCAGCTGTCACTGGCGAAGGCCGAGGCACCGCAGCTCCAGCGGGCCTTGCAACAACTGGTAGCAAAAGCAGTGATGCTGGCCAGCGAAACGGGAGAAAGACCACGTGGCGACAGCGTGCCAAGCCTGAGGGTGTAGAAATAGAGATAGGCCACCGCAAGGTGGCCTTTCAACTGTATGGCTCCCCCACCAGTTCGGCACTCGCGACCAGACTCCATGCTTCTCTCACCAACCATGCATCCTCATCCACAGCAGACCCCACCACCAAACAAGCTGAAATGGCGGCAATATGCCGCCACGCTGTGATCCCCTTCACGCTTCATGGCCGGATCCCGCCAAACTAGGAAATTTTCCTAATGCCCCTAGGGATGGCTCTCACGCCATTTGCGCCGCGCCTCATTAAAGTCACGCTACCTGATGTAGTTACCCGACCCTCGCAGTGGCGCAGGGAGTGGGCATGGGTTCAATCGACAGGAGAGCGAGGCGCACAGTCCAACCTCTTGCTGTTGTCCTTTCCGTGGCGCGACCTCTAACACCAACCAAAAAGTGAGGGGCGCGGCGGAAATACCGACTATCTCGCAGAGGATGAATATGTTGGATTTTCTCAAGCAGGTGCGGGTCCCGACCCTGGACTTGCCGGTCGCAGCCCGGCGCAAACTCTGGTTCAAGCCCTTTATGCAATCCTATCTGGTTGTATTTATTGGCTATCTGACCATGTATCTGATCCGCAAGAACTTCAACATTGCGCAGAATGACATGATCCAGGAGTACGGTCTCTCCATGACCGAGCTCGGCATGATTGGCCTTGGCTTCTCCATCACCTACGGGGTGGGCAAGACGGTCGTCTCCTACTACGCCGATGGCAAGAACACCAAGCAGTTCCTGCCGCTGATGCTGATCCTCTCCGCCCTCTGTATGCTGGGCTTCAGTGCCAGCATGGGCGGCACGGGTTTCAGCCTCTACTTCATGATCTTCTTCTATGCGCTGAGCGGCTTCTTCCAGAGCTGCGGCGGCTCCTGCAGCTACTCCACCATCACCAAGTGGACCCCCCGCAACAAGCGCGGTACCTATCTCGGCATGTGGAACCTCTCCCACAACGTGGGCGGTGCCGGTGCAGCCGGTGTGGCGCTGTTCGGTGCCAACTACCTGTTCGATGGCAACGTGCTCGGCATGTTCATCTTCCCGTCCATCATAGCGCTGGTGGTCGGCTTCGTTGGCCTGCGTTTCGGCAGCGATTCACCGGAAGCCTATGGCCTGGGCAAGGTAGAAGAGCTGTTTGACGAGGTGGCCAGCGAAGAAGACATCGCCACCGAAGAGCAGAAGCTGACCAAGGGCCAGATCTTCGTCAAGTACGTGCTGATGAACAAGGTGATCTGGCTGCTCTGCTTCGCCAACATCTTCCTCTACGTGGTGCGCATCGGTATCGACCAGTGGTCCACCGTCTACGCTCACCAGGAGCTGGGCTTCTCCAAGGAGATCGCCATCCAGGGCTTCACCTTCTTCGAAGTGGGCGCCCTGGTCGGCACCCTGATGTGGGGTTACCTCTCGGATCTGGCCAACGGCCGTCGTGGTCTGGTGGCTTGCGTGGCACTGGCGCTGATCATCGCGACCCTGGGTCTCTACCAGCACGCCACCACCCAGTTCATGTTCCTCGGCTCACTGTTCACCCTGGGCTTCCTGGTGTTTGGTCCGCAGCTGCTGATCGGCGTGGCCGCCGTGGGCTTTGTACCCAAGCAGGGCATAAGCGTGGCCGATGGCGTCAAGGGCACCTTCGCCTACCTCATAGGTGACAGCTTCGCCAAGCTGGGTCTGGGCATGATCGCCGATGGCACCCCCATCTTCGGTCTGACCGGCTGGGCCGGCACCTTCGCGGCGCTGGACATGGCAGCCGCCGCCTGTCTGGTGCTGATGGCCTGCGTGGCCGTGGCCGAGGAGCGCAAGATCCGCCGTATCAAACGGGAACTGAAAGCCGCTACTCTGGCTACCCAATCCGTCTGAACCAGCGTGAACTGAACGCCGCCGAGCTGGCAACCCAGTCAGCCTGAACCCGCGTTAACTGAATGCAACCGGCCCCGCCTTCTGGCGGGGCCGGTTTTTTATTGTCGCTCCCATCGTCAGCAGATGAATCCAGGCCCTTGCCATCCCCTGTGCACGCAGGCACCACTGGGCTGCCAAGATCCCATTTTTGCCCCGCAGCTTTGGCAAAGTCCGCCCCTTGGCGCTATCTTGTTGGCCCACCTCTCTTTGCTTCGAGAACCGATGAAGATCCTCGCCGTCACCGCCTGCCCCACCGGCATAGCCCACACCTACATGGCCGCCGAGGCGCTGCAAAAAGCCGCCGACAAGCTGGGGCTGAAGATCAAGGTTGAAACCCAGGGCGCCATGGGACTGGAGAACATTCTCACCGCGCGGGACATCGCCTGCGCCGATCTGGTGCTGATCGCCTCCGACATCGAGATTGAGCAGAAGGATCGCTTCCTCGGCTGCCGGGTTCGCCAGGTATCGCTGGAATCCGTGCTGCTGGACGCCAACGCCGTGCTCAAAACCGCCACCGTCGACGCCTGAATGCTCACCCGCGAGCTCACCTTCTTCTGCCAGCTGGGATTGACCATCACCCAGGCCAAGCAGCTGAGCCGGCTGGCCGGACTGTTCAAGTCCCATATCCAGTTCATCAACGTCAGCCGCCGCCAGACGGTGGAGGCGACCAACCAGCTCTCCCTGCTCACCCTGGCCACCCAGCCCGGCGATCTCTGTCTGCTGCTCATCGAAGGACTGGATGCCGAGCTGGCCCACATGGCCTTCACCTGCTGGTGCGTGGAGCTGGGCCAGCCCCTTGGCCGCCCCGCCACCGCCGCCCAGGCCGAGCAGCGCCTTGGCCAGGCGCTGCCCGACTACTGTTTTTCCCTCGCCCAGCTGGGGCACGCGATGGCATCGCTGGACAAATCCCTGGCCCTGAGGATGCTGGTCGATCTCTTGCCCGTCGAGCTGGTGCGCGACAGGCCCATGCTTGAGCAGGCCATTGCCAAGCGCGAACAGATCGCCGCCACCATCATCCGGCCCGGCCTCGCCATGCCCCACGTGATCTGCCCCGCCATCCGCCAGCCCGCCCTCTCGCTGCTCAGTTGCGCCGAGCCCATCGAGTGGGGATCGGCGCTCGGGCCTGTGCAGACCATCATATTGCTGGCGATCCCGGCCGGGCTCGCCCCCGAGCAGTTGCGCCCCCTCACCCGGCTGGCCCGCGCCATGATGGACGAGGTAGTCAGCACGGCGTTGCTGCACGCAGGCTCGGCCCCCGCCCGTCAGGCCATCGTCATCGAAGGGCTGCTGAGCTGAGATGCTCTGAATAGGGTGCAATTCACCCCGTTCATTGCCCTCAGGGCGTTGGCCTGCCGGGTGAGCGCATCCCCATGCCCCATCCACTCGGCCCCCTGTGATACACTGCGCCATCCCCTGTTTTTGGTATGCATGCGATGAAATCTGCCCGCCCCCGTCTCTCCCTCCAAGGCCGCACGACCGCCTCCGGCCGCACCGCACAGGATGACGCCAACCGGCCCGGTCTTGCCCGCTCGCGGGCCGGCACCCGGCACGCACACGAGGCTGAACAGGCCGGGCAGAAACCGCAGGTGGACCCCGCCGATCGCAAGTTGCTGCTGCTGAACAAGCCCTACATGGTGCTCTGCCAGTTCACCGACGAGGCGGGGCGGGAGACCCTCAAGGATTACATCAAGGAGCCCGACATCTATGCCGCGGGCCGGCTGGACAGAGACAGCGAGGGGCTCTTGCTGCTCACCAACGACGGCAAGCTGCAGGCGCGCCTCACCCAGCCGGGGGAAAAGACCCCCAAGACCTACTGGGTGCAGGTGGAAGGGATCCCAAGCGAGGAGGCGCTGGCCGCCCTGCGCGCCGGAGTCGAGCTCAACGACGGCATGACTCTGCCCGCCGAGGCAAGGCTCATGGACGTGCCCGCTGTGTGGCCGCGCACTCCGCCCATTCGCGAGCGCAAGGAGATCCCCACCCGCTGGCTGGAGATAAAAATCATCGAGGGGCGCAACCGTCAGGTGCGACGGATGACGGCCCATATCGGTCACCCCACCCTGCGCCTCATTCGCTACGCCATCGGCGACTGGAACTTGGGTAACTGGCAAGAAGACGGGCTGGCCCCCGGGCAGAGCCGCAGCCTGCCCGCCCCCGAGTTGGCGCCGGCCCAGCGCCAGCGCAAACCCTCATCACCCCGCTCGGATGGCAGCGCAGCCAAACCGGCAGGCGAGACGCCACGGCGGGCAAACCAACCGAGACGGGATCAACGGCCCCGCAGCACAGCATCGACCACTAGCCCGACCGGCGGCAAGCCCCGCAGCAGCGGTCGCGGCACGGCCCGCCGTCCTGCCCGTCACACCACAGACAAGGAGTCATGATGATCAAGCACCCGCCGATGGAAGAGAGAATGCAAGCCAGATTGACGGTTGCCGCCCTGGTGCACTGGCAGGGCCGCTTTCTGCTGGTGGAGGAGGAGATCAAGGGCCAGCGCCGCTTCAATCAACCCGCCGGCCATGTGGAACCGAGCGAAAACCTGATTGAAGCGGCCTGCCGCGAGCTGAAAGAAGAGACGGGCCTGACCGCCGCCCCCAGCGCCTGGCTAGGCACCTATCTGTTCAAACCGGCCGACAGCGAGGCCACCTTTGTGCGCACCGCCGTCATCTTCGACCTTGAAAAGGCGCCGGGTCAGCACCATCCAGAGGATCCTGACGGCGACGTGCTGGCTTGCCACTGGCTCACCCTGGAGGAGATAGCCGAGTGCAAACCGGCCCTGCGCAGCCCGCTGGTGTGGCAGTGCATCCAGGATTATCTGGGGGGCACCCGCTTGCCACTGTCGGCCCTCAAGGCCTTTATTTGAGAACCTGCCCACGATCTTGCTGCGAGGCCGTGATCAAGGCTCATGTGCTGCTCGCTTGTTTGTAATCAGGAAAGCTCATGTGTATTTACACACTCCGGTTCCTGCGCTGCTCTTTACCGAGCTTCCGGCCTCTCGTGACAGATCGTGAACAGGCCATGTGATGTCGTTTGGCGCCATTTTTTCATCATGGTGCCGACAAATAGAAAAACGATTTCCTGCCGCTGCGCGCCCGATGGGAGCCAGGGCATGGATATGTGACCGGGGGCGCGAAATTCTGGTAGAATACGCCCCGTTTAAACGAACTGGTAACTTCGACTAATGACAGACAACAGCCAAATCAAGGTGATCGTCGGCATGTCCGGCGGCGTGGATTCTTCCGTCTCGGCCTACCTGCTGCAGCAGCAGGGTTATCAGGTCGAAGGCTTGTTCATGAAGAACTGGGAAGAAGACGACACGGACGAGTATTGCTCTGCCTCCCAGGATTTGGCTGATGCCAAGGCCGTCTGCGACAAGCTGGGTATGAAACTGCATACCATCAATTTCGCCGCCGAGTACTGGGACAATGTGTTCGAGCACTTCCTCGAAGAGTACAAGGCAGGCCGCACGCCGAACCCGGATATCCTGTGCAACAAGGAGATCAAGTTCAAGGCGTTCCTCGAATTTGCCGCCGAAGAGCTGGGTGCCACCTACATAGCCACCGGCCACTACGTGCGCCGTGACGACAGCACAGGCCACCCGCGCCTGCTGCGCGGTCTCGACAGCAACAAGGATCAGAGCTACTTCCTCTACACCCTGAGCGAAAAGCAAGTGGGTCAGAGCCTGTTCCCGGTCGGGGATCTGGAGAAGCCGGAGGTGCGCCGCATCGCCGAGCAGCTGGATCTCATCACCGCCAAGAAGAAAGACTCCACCGGCATCTGCTTCATCGGTGAGCGCAAATTCAAGGACTTCCTGGCCAAGTTCCTGCCCGCCCAGCCCGGCCCCATCGAAACCGTGGACGGCAAGGTGATCGGCGAGCACCAGGGCCTGATGTATCACACCCTGGGTCAGCGCAAGGGGCTCGGCATAGGGGGTCGCAAAGACGCCACCGAAGAGGCCTGGTATGTGGTCGACAAAGAGGTCGAGCGCAACGTGCTGGTGGTGGCGCAGGGCGAGCATCCCCGCCTCTACTCCGACGGCCTGGTTGCCAGCCAGCTGCACTGGGTGGATCGCACCCCGATCCGCGCCCCGCGCCGCTGCACCGTCAAGACTCGCTATCGCCAGCAGGACATCCCCTGCCTCATTCAGCCCATCGACGATGAGACCATCAGGGTCATCTTCGACGAGAAGCAGGCTGCGGTGACCCCGGGCCAGTCCGCCGTCTTCTACGACGGGGAAGAGTGCCTGGGCGGCGGCATCATAGAACAGCGTTTCAGCCACCCGGTATAAATGAACAACGAGGGCCGCAACGCGCGGCCCTTTGCAGACCGCATTCGGCCAGCGGGCTTGAATGTGCTTTGAATAATTAACAGAAGGCCGCGAACGTGATCGACAAATTCCAAGGCCGGATCATGGCCTTCGGCGGCATCAGCCGGTGAACGAACAAGACAGGGCCGTGAACATATGACCGACAAATTCCAAGGCCGGATCATGGCCTTCGGCGGCATCAGCCGGTGAACGAACAAGACAGGGCCGTGAACATATGACTGACAAATTCCAAGACAGAACAATGGCCTTTGCCGGCATCTGCCAGGCAGCCTATCTGGTACAGAAAGTAGCCCGCGACGGCAGCTGCGACGAGGCCTCGCTGCGCGAGAGCCTGCAAAGCGTGCTGGTGACCGACCCCAAGCAGCCGCTGGAGGTGTTCGGCAACCACCTGGCCATTCGTGATGGCTATCGCGCCCTGGTCGAACAGCTGGGCGCCGACGGCAGCCAGAAGAACGCCGAGCTGACCCGCTACGTGGTCAGCCTGATCGCACTGGAGCGCAAGCTGGCCAAGCGCAAGGACATACTCAACATGCTGGGGGAGCGGATCGGTCAGATCGGCCGCCAGCAACAGCATTTCGATCTGCTCGACGAGCAGATCCTGGCCAACATGGCGAGCATCTACAGCGATCTTATCAGCCCGATTGGCCCCAGAATCCAGGTGGCGGGCACTCCGCTGTTCCTGCAGCAGCCGCTGGTGCAGCACAAGGTGCGCGCCCTGCTGCTGGCGGGCATACGTGCCTGCGTGCTGTGGCGCCAGCTCGGCGGCAGCCGCACCCAGATCATCTTCGCTCGCAAGAAGATGGTGGAATTGGCCAAACGTTTTTAAGAATCGGCTCGGGCTCCGTCGTGAGAAGCCGGAAGCAAGGTGAAGCGCAGCGCAGGTACCGGAGTTTATGTCGATAAATGAGAACTCTCGGTTACCAACAAGCGAGCAGCACATGAGCCTTGATGACGGCCTAGCAACAGGCGCGCGAGTTGATGAGAATCCCCCACACCAAACATCAGGAGTTCACCCCATGGAGCTGTCCGCGCTGACTGCTGTTTCCCCGATTGACGGTCGTTATGGCGACAAGGCCGATGCCCTGCGCCCTATCTTCTCCGAATTCGGCCTGCTGCGTTTTCGCGTCGAAGTTGAGGTGCGCTGGTTGCAGAAACTGGCCAGCCACGCCGGGATCCCGGAAGTCCCTGCCCTGAGCGCGGCCGCCAACGCCCTGCTCGACGGCATAGTCCTCAACTTCAACGAGAGTGACGCCGCCCGCATCAAACAGATAGAGCGCACCACCAACCATGATGTGAAAGCGGTGGAGTACTTCCTCAAGGAGAAAGTCGAAGTAAACCCCGAGCTGGCTGCCGTCAGCGAGTTCATCCACTTCGCCTGCACCTCGGAAGACATCAACAACAACTCCCACGGTCTGATGCTGAAAACCGCCCGTGACGAGGTCATCAAGCCTTACTGCGAGAAGCTCATCAGCGAGCTCAAGCGTCTGGCCCATGAGTACCGTGACATGCCGCTGCTGTCGCGCACCCACGGCCAGCCGGCCACCCCGAGCACCATGGGCAAGGAGATGGCCAACGTCGCCTATCGCCTGGAGCGCCAGTTCAAGCAGATCATGGCGGTGGAGATCCTCGGCAAGATCAACGGTGCGGTCGGCAACTACAACGCCCACGTCAGCGCCTATCCGGAAGTGGACTGGCACCAGTTCTCCGAGGAGTTTGTCACTTCGCTCGGCCTGAACTGGAACCCCTACACCACCCAGATCGAGCCGCACGACTACATCGCCGAGCTGTTCGACGCCATGGCTCGCTTCAACACCATCCTCATCGACTTCGATCGGGACGTGTGGGGCTACATCTCGCTGGGTCACTTCAAGCAGCGCACTGTGGCGGGCGAAATCGGCTCCTCCACCATGCCGCACAAGGTCAACCCCATCGACTTCGAGAACTCAGAAGGCAACCTGGGTCTGGCCAACGCCGTGTTCCAGCACCTGGCCTCCAAGCTGCCCATCTCCCGCTGGCAGCGTGATCTCACCGATTCGACCGTGCTGCGCAACCTGGGTGTGGCGGTCGGTTACTCCCTGATTGCCTATCAGGCGACCCTGAAGGGCATCTCCAAGCTGGAAGCCAACGCCGGTGCCATGGCCGCCGATCTGGATGCCAACTGGGAAGTGCTGGCCGAGCCGATCCAGACAGTGATGCGCCGCTACGGCATCGAGAAGCCCTACGAGAAGCTCAAAGAGCTGACCCGTGGCCGCCGCGTCGATGCCGAAGGCATGCGTACCTTCATCGACACCCTCGAACTGCCGGAAGCGGTCAAGGTCGAGCTGAAGAAACTGACCCCGGCCAACTATATCGGTCAGGCTCAGCGTCTGGTTGATCTGCTGAAATAAGCGGATAAATGACGTTACCGGGGCCCTGTGCATGATCTGCAACAGGGCCCCGGTTATTTTATGTGACACCCTATACACAGTTTGCAAGAGGGCTTGCCCGAGGCCGGCAGCCGCCTCTGGCAAGACCTCTCTTGACCTTTGTCGAACCCTTTGACGAGAAGACCTATGTACGAACTCAATCTGGATATCGCTCACTTCCTCGAGCATTACTGGCAGAAGCGCCCGCTCCTTATCAAGGGCGGCTTCAAGAATTTTCAGGATCCCATCAGCCCGGACGAGCTGGCGGGTCTGGCCATGGAAGAGGTTATCGAATCCCGTCTGGTGACCCGCTTCGACAACAAGTGGGAAGCGGCCCACGGCCCCTTCGAATCTTATGATCACCTGGGGGAAGAGAACTGGACCATTCTTGTGCAGGCCTGCAACCATTGGGCCCCCGAGGTCAACGAGCTGGCACTGCCGTTCCAGTTCATTCCGGGCTGGCGCTTTGACGACGTGATGGTGAGCTTCTCCACCCCTCACGGCGGGGTCGGTCCCCACATCGACAACTACGACGTCTTCATCACCCAGGGCCTTGGCAAGCGTCACTGGCGCGTCGGCGATGCCAAGCCTCTCAACGAGTTTGCCGCCCACGCGGCCCTGCTGCACTGCGAACCGTTCGAGGCGATCATCGACGTCATCATGGAGCCGGGCGACATCCTCTACATTCCGCCTGGATTCCCCCACGAAGGCTACGCCATCGAGCCTTCCATGAACTTCTCCGTGGGCTTCCGGGCGCCGGATGCCAAGGCGCTCATCTCCTCCTTTGCCGATCACCTGATCGACAACGAGGTGCGCACCGAGCGTTACGGCGATGGGGATCTCAAGCCCCGCGCCCGCCACGGCGAGATCCTGCCCCATGAGATGCACCGTCTGCGCGAGCTGATGCAGCAGGCCCTCGATGACGAGACCCTGTTCAAGGAGTGGTTCGGCACCATGATCTCCGAGGCCAAGCACGATCTGGACGTCAATCCGGTCGAGCCTGACTACAGCGCCGAGGAAGTGGCCGACCTGCTGACCCAGGGCGAGCCCGCCATCAAGGTGCCTGGCCTGCGTACCGTCTGGTTCAGCGGCGACAGTCAGCAGTGCTATATCGACGGCGAAACCTGGACCCTGGCAAGCGAAGATGCAGCCGCCATTTCGCTCTTGTGCGACAAGGACATCATCACTCAGGCCGACATGGTTACGCTTACCGATCAGGCCGGTTTCCTGCAACTGCTGACCCGTCTGGTCAACCGTGGTTACTGGTTCTTCAGCTGATTTGGCTGACTGACAGAAACGACAGAGGCGCCTTGATGGCGCCTTTTTTGTTACTCCGCGGCAGTACAATTAACAATCGATTCGCGAAGCTGAACCCACTCTTGACGAGCAAACAGATGGTGCTTTCTTGAGCGAAACCGGACCAGTATCATGCGTCCGTCCCTGTTCAGAAGAGAAGCGTCACCATGCAGATCAGCTCCCGGCCCATGCCGCTGCCCGATTACAGCAAGTATCCCTCCTACCCCGACGTAACGCCTGAGCAGATCAATCAGGCCCGCAACCAGGCACTGGACAAGAAGGATGAGGTGCAGGCGCAGAGCGAGGAGAAGGCAAGCGCCCGCAGAACCATGGCAGTCTCCTATGCCGCCCACCAGCAGGATAAAGCCGTGGTGGAGCGTTACCTGCAAGCAAGCGGGCAGGAGAGCAGTGAAACAACCGCCCCCAGCGCCACCGACATCTATCGGATGGAGAATCGCTACCAGCGCCAGCAGGTGCGCATCGACTACCTGCAATACCGGCAGAGCCCGCTTGGAAAACAGCTGGAGGGCATGACGGGTGCCGAGGATCGCAAGGGTAACCTGCTCGATACCAGCGCCTGAGCAAGACCCAGTGCAGAGCGTGGGATAACCTAAAAAAAGCCCTCGCTGAGGGCTTTTGAGTTTTGCCGATAAGGGCGCTGCTTATTTGCGGCACTGTCACGCTCAATACGGGCCCTTCATGGCCCAGAGATTGAGAGGGTACTGGCTGCGTTATTTAGGAATAAATGCATTCTTGTAGAAGGATCTGAATCCATTATCCGGCACCTGAAACTCAACCCCATTGTGCAATGACAATGAGGCATCGCCAGTCTTATTCATAATTGCGCCATAGCGGGCATAACCACTTTTTCCATCGTGATACATAAAGTCCATCCGCGAAACCAGATCGTTGGTTTTCTTGAACAACCTGCCAACTATCGGCGAGTCTGAGGACAGGGGATTATTGATGGTCCGCAGTAGTTTCATACTGGTATAGTCACCATTGTCATCCCGGGTCAGCAGATAATGGTAGCGGGTCTCGGGAGCCTGCAGACCATTTAACCGATAGATCAAATTCACGTTGGTACCGAGTGCCAGTGCATTCAGACCATAGGTTATCGGTGCATCGCGCTGACCGACAAAGTCAGATATTATCCTGCGTGCTACACCACCTTTCACCTGATAGATGTGTCGGGTAGTAAAGATAAGGAACATGGTCTCATCAAGGCCATTGATGGCAACCACATCCAGCGGATATTCTTGCCACTCCAGATTTAATTGACTCGTCAGCTCATTGCTACTTGTCGGGGCATCTTCCAGATGAGAGGTCAAGAAGGCGCGTGAAAAGCTTGAGCCGTTGCCTAGCACCACGAATATTGCGGCGCGACTATTATTGCTTGCCTGACTCTCAACGGCATGCCAGCAGGTCTGCAAATCACTCCCCGGCCGCCAGTTACTGATTGGGGTTGTGGCTCCCGCCGTGAAGAAATTCGATATATTTCCGTAGCCTGGCTTCTGAATATTGGCAAAGTTATAAATCTTGCCATTTCTTGGGGAGGTTACCAATGCCCCTGGCTGAGTATAAATCGGGTTATCATGATCAGCGATACTTGGGACGTAATCCCAATCGGTATTCATGGTCCTTGCATCGAATGCGCATACCAGAGTACGCTTCCAGTAACTGGATACCCGGCAAATATATGCACCAAGGTCTTCATACTCAAGCCCTCGTGGTTTAATATATTCGTTGGTATATCTCGCGATTGGGGTAGGTTTGATCTCTTCTTTCTTGAGTAACGAGTAGATCCACTGGGCGATGGCCACCACTATGCCTATCACCGCAATAATAATACCCAAGGGGCCGGCAATGGCAACCCCCATAAAAGAGGCAATGGCAACGCCCAACGCCACAGTGGCGACCAACATATTTATTGCAGCAAATATAATATCCCCAACATCCCCGCCCTCGACAGCCTGATATAGGTTATACGCGGCCAGGGCTGCCCCCAGCGCCGCCAATCCAATAAAACATATATTGATAACCCGAGCGATATTTTGAGTGGCGAGAAACATCTTGCTGGCTATCTGCCGCTCTAGCACATTCGTGAGATGCTGGCCTTTGGCTGTAAGGTTGCTCAAGAATTGACTGAATTTCCCCATATTAATGGCTATGCTATTTATGATGCCTTCACCATTGCCATAAATAAACATGGTCACTTTATCAAGGAACCGACCGAGCTGGATCAGATTCAATGTCACATCAAAAAGGGCCGCCCCCAACTCCATCAAAGGAACAGGGTTGCTCCATTCCTCCCGATCGGTCGCCGTCAACCAGGTAAAGTTGCCCACCCCCAGCAACAAGGTGAACACGGAAAGGAATGAATCTATGGAGAAGGCAGCGGGAGCCACACCGGAGAAGGCTGTGGGAGCCATGCTGCCCGTCGCCCCTGCCAGAGCAGGGTATCTTTGAAGAATACGCTGCCGGGCATCCCCATCCTGCAAGGTGCTCGTTCTCAAGCTCATATTATTCAGTTCATTCCAGAAGCTATCCGGGCTATTTTGGTTGAAGAAATTGTTCCAGAAGGTGCGCTGAGTACCGCTTTCATTTCTCAACAAGGTCACCACATCATCGAAATTTCTCCTGTTGGCCAGGACTGTGTATTTCTCGCTTTGGTGACCCCAGCTCATGTTCATGGCAAACCCGCTGTAAACAGAACCCGCCATGGTGCGTTCAAATTTTTTCAGCTCATCACTGGAGATGTGACTACCGGATGAGATATTAAGCGCTCTTACTTTATTGATGGTGTTATATACTTTCCACATCGCCTTTTCAAACGATGAGCCTGACCCCAGATACTCCTGAACTTTAAAAGAACTGATAAGTTCGTCTAACACCTCATTCTTGGAGTAGTGCCCGATAAGTTGACGAGCCCAGTTTTCTCCCCCTGCTTTGTAGGCGGTTAACTTTCCATTTTGACAATAATGGGTGGCGACAGAGTATAGCTGATCGATAATCTCTTTAAATTGCGCCCCCTTTTCTGCTTGCTTGATATTCGCATTTACCTTCACCATATCCCAAGAGTTATACAGCTTCCGGTCAGCCACTGTGACATCTTTTTGTTTGCTATATGAGTGCTGCAACAAGCCACTCACATATTCAACCATATTATCGGTAAAATAGCGTCGATTGCTGTTGAAAATAGCGTTGACCGAGTTGATGCCATCACTCATTGTCAGCACATTATTATTAGGCTTCATGCCAGCGCCCAAGTCTGCACTTAATGTGCTGTTCTGATACTGGAATTCGAATTTCATCAACTCTTGAAACATCACCTGTGCAAGATATTGAGCCTCATCGGTTTCTTGTACAAAGTTGACCCGATTTGAATCAACGGTGGGCTGGTTAGACGCCATCACGTAAAAGTCGATCGCATCCAGTTCGGCGAAAGTGCCACTATTCAGGATAGAAATAGCGGCCTTCACCGGGGCAGGAAAAACGCTGCTCGCCGCCAAGCCAAGCAATGACATGGAAGAGAAAGTGAGGAAATCGCGACGACCCTGTGAAACTTCACGATGGATTATTTCTGAAAGTTTTTTCATATAATATATCCCTATCAGTGCTCAATGGTTTTTCCAGATTGATCGATATCTTCAGACAATAGCTGGGCAGGCATATCATCATGACCGAGCATATGGTTGTTGTTTTCCGGTGAGAAAATAAAATAGGTTACCGTATCAGAATGATTGATACGCATATGACAGCAACGCTACTAATATATATAAGACAAGGGCAGGTATAGATAATCAAGACCATGGCAATCGCGCCGGGCCTCCTTGTTTATATATTTCACAACCTACCTTTACATCCTCATTTGAGTCAAACATCAATAATGAGGTCAAACCAGAAAATGTTACCCGTTAGACAAAAACAGATCTTGCTGAGAGCAAAATTGTAACAAGATATTGCAACGAAACACGTCCGGAAAAATGCAACGACGTGCAATCAGACAGCGAGTCAGCACCGTCATATTCAGGGATATGGCGACTTGCTCCGTATATCCCGATACGGGGCCAAGATGCGTTTACTCAATTGCATGGTCGCGGATATTGCCCAGGATGATTAAGCGGGGGAGTACAGCGACTCATCGGCTATTCGAGGGGGAAAGGCAGAGCGCTTGCTGCTCATTCAGATAACAAAACGGCAGCCAAAGGGCTGCCGTTGCTTTGCTCATTGTTCTTCGGGAAGCTCGTCAAACAGCGGGTGGTAGAGCACCTCGCCGGCCATGCCGGCCAGCCCCCCTTCCTGCAGCTCCATCGCCAGAAAACAGTCGGCGGGCACCTCGTAGATGCAGTGCAGGCCGAACTCGCTGGCGGGACGAAAACCGAAGCGGCCGTAATAGGTCGGGTCGCCGAGCACCACCACCGCCTTCCAGTCCATCTCCAGCGCCGTATCCAGCCCCTCACGCACCAGATCCGAGCCTATGCCCTGCCCCTGCCAATCCGGATGCACGGCCACCGGCGCCAAGCCGAGCCAGGGCCCTTCCAGGCCGTTAATGGTGATCGGGCTCAGCATCAGGTGCCCCATGAACTCGTACTCTTCCTCTTCGACCATGGTCACCACGGCGGCGCCACACTCGCGCAGGCGGTTGACCAGTTCGGCCTCATCGGAACGGCCAAAGGCGGCGCTCACCAGTTCATAGACCGGCAACATGTCGCCGGGGCGCTCGGTTCTCAGCATACAGCGTTACTCCTCGTACAGCAGAGCGGGCATTATTCCACAAAGTGCCGGTCAGCCTGAGCACCTTTGTCCAGAAATGGGAGGGTGGACTCAGGAAAACGAGCCGCAAGTTGCCGCAGCAACCCCAGCAAGGCCGCCGGCGTCAGGGTGTCAATGGCCTCGCGGTAGGCCGCAAACAGCCCGGCATCCTCTCGCTCAAGCCGTGCCAGCGCCAGCTCGGGCCCCTGATGCCAATGCCCGGCCAGCTCATCGATGAGGGCAGGCAGCTCCACCAGCAGCCAGAGCTGGCGATAGCGCCCTGCCACCGCCTCCCCGGCACTGGCCTCGGTCGCGGGCAGGCCGGTGCGGCGCGCCATCTTGCCAATCCAGCCGAGCCGCTGCTGTCGCTGCGCGCGGGTGAGCAGGACGGGCCCCTGACGCCGCAGGCTGGCCAGTTGCAGCAGGCAGGCAAGCCCCTGCTCATCCCTGTCCTTGAGCAGCACACCACCCAGCAGAGGCAGCCGCTCGGGTTCGGCCAGATCCAGCTCACTGAGCGGATAGCAGATGACATCGAACCTGGCCCCATCATCAGAGGCGACCCCCGGCGAGTCGGGATCATAGCCCTGCTCATCCAGAAACAGGGTGAGCTGCGATGGGCGGCCATGTTCCAACCCTGTCTGTGCATCGGCACCCTGCAGGATAGCCACGGCCACCCGCCCGTCCGCCAGCCAGGGCGCCAGTTGCCGGGTCACTGGCTCGGGCAGGCTGATGGCCCTGTCCAGTCGCCAATAACTCACCTCGCACGGCTGCTGGGCGGTTCGGCCGCGCAGCCCGCGATAGTGCATGCCGAGCTTGGCCATCACCCGGCCGGAGGCGAGGTTGCCCGGCATGTGGCGCGCGGTCAGCGCCGGCAGCTGCAAGGTGTCGAATGCAAAGGACTTGACCCGCTGCGCCGCCCGGGTGGCCAACCCCTGGTTCTGCCAGGGGACGCCGACCCACCAGGCCAGCTCGCCGTTCCAGTGCAGCGAGATCACCCCGACCAGCGGGGCCACTTCCTCCCCCAGTGGCAGCGTCATGGCCCAGCTCCAGCCCAGCCCCAGTGCCGCCTTGCGCCAACTGCCGACGAGCCAGTCACTGGCCCCCTCCGGCGGGTAGGGGTGGGGAATGTTGAGGGTATAACGGGAGAGCGCCTCGTCACCGCAGTAGCGCACCACTGCGGCCTCGTCGTCGGCCAGCAGCGGCCGCAGCACCAGCGCAGCCGAGGAGGACGCAGCAGCGGGCTCACGCAGCAGGGGCACGGTCAAACGGCGGGCGAGCAGGCGGTTGAGCACGGCGCCCATGTCGTCGTCCGCGGTCAGCACCAGATCGGCCCCGAGCGGACCCAGGGTAAGCAGACCGCTCTCCTTGGCCAGGGTCAGCAGGGAGGCAGAGGCGCTGATGAGGATCTGGCGGCTGGGGTCCGCCTGACCATCCGCGATCAAATCGCCGTCGAGCCAGGCGGCCAGCAGCGAAGTGGCCGAGAGGAGGCCATCGGGTCGGCAGGTGGACCAGAGATCATCCTCCTCTGCCAGATGGGACTCGGCCTCCTTGCTGAGCAGCAGTTGCCAGCGATGGCCCTGCCGCTGCCAGGCCTGCAGCACTTGGGCCCAATGGGGTTGCCACAGCGCCCGTTCGATCAGCAGCTCCATCAGCCGGCCTGACAGGCCGCAGGCAGGCTCAGGTGACGAGGATGGGCTTCTATGCGGGCGATCCAGGCCTGGATGGCGGGCCAGCCCTGCAGCGAGAAGATCCCCTCCTCCGCCACATGGGTGTAAGCATAGAGGGCGATATCGGCGATGGTCGGTGCCTCGCCGCACAGATAGGGGGTTCGCTTGAGCTGCTGCTCCATCACCGCCAGCGCCCGCTCGCCACCGGCCTTGAGGCCGTCGAGTCGCGCCTCCTGGGACTCGGGGCGGCCCAGATAGTGAACGATAAAGCGCGCCACCGCTATGTAGGGCTCGTGGCTGTACTGCTCGAAGAACAGCCACTTGAGCACCTCGGCCTGCTGACGCGGCTCCGCCGGCCAGAGCGCCGAGCCCTGCGCCAGATAGAAGAGGATGGCGTTGGATTCCGCCAGGGTATCGCCGGGGGCCAGCTCCAGCACCGGGATCTTGCCGTTGGGATTCATGGCCAGAAAGGCCGGGGTTTGGGTGTCACCGGCCTGGATATCCACAGAGACCCAGTCGAGAGGCAATGCCAGCCAGCGGGCCAGCAGCCAGCCCTTGTAGCAGTTGCCGGATCTCAGATCGCCATACAGACGCATACAGACTCCTTGTCAGCACAGGATTGCAGAGGATAAGCGGGGGATCAGGGGGCCAGCCGCTCTATGTGCCAGCCTTCCCCTTCACGGCTGTAGTAGAAACGGTCGTGCAGCCGGTGCTCACCACCCTGCCAGAATTCGACCGTGTCGATGACCACTCGGAAGCCGCCCCAGAAACTCGGCAAGGGCACCTCGCCCTTGGCAAATTTCTGTTTGAGTTCGAGGAATTTGGCCTCCAGCACGCCACGGGCCGAGATGCGGGTCGACTGCTGGGAAACCCAGGCGGCTATCTGACTGTCCTTGGGGCGGCTGTGGAAGTACTTCATCACCTCGAAGGTGCTCATCTTCTCCACCCGGCCGGTCACGTGCACCTGGCGGTCCAGGGTATGCCATGGGAAGAGCAGGCTGATGCGGGGGTTGCCCTCCAGCTGGCGCGCCTTGCGGCTGCCCATGTTGGTGTAGAACACCATGCCCTCTGCGTCGTAGTGCTTGAGCAGCACGGTGCGCTGCCAGGGTTGCCCCTCCGCATCCACGGTCGCCACCACCATGGCGGTGGGATCGGTCAACTTGGCCTCGCAGGCCTGGGCCAGCCACTTCTCGAACAGTGCCAGGGGGTCGGTCGGCAGATCGGCCCGGTGCAATCCGCCCCGGGTGTATTCACGGCGCAGATCAGCCACATCCATCATCTTGATTTTCCTTCTCTCTTGCCGCCGATGCGGCCATGCGTGCTGGCATTGTGCGACGAGCACGCCATGGGTACAAGCCTCAGGGCGGCCAAATGCCAGCGCCCAAAAAAGAAAGGGAGGCTTGCGCCTCCCCTTTTCTGCCCACACCCGGCTGCGGGCTTATTGCTTGCCGGCGGCCGGTGGACAATGGGCCAGCATGCGCTGGTTATATTCGGCCGCATAGGCCCTCAGCCTGGCCTGAGCCTCTTTCTGATCGGGCTTGATGACATCCCCCAAGCCCTCCAGATAACGCACGCCACAGCGCGCCTTGGCCGCTTCCTGCTCACCGGTCGCAATGCCGGGCGCCACTTCGCCACGCCCGGCCCGCACTATCAGCCGGTAATCCTGCCTGGCAAGGCTGGCGCTGACCGCCTGCTCCAGGGTGTCGGCATCCGCCTGACAACCCCCTAGCAGCGTGAGCAGCAGCAAGCCGGTGACTCTCATGCCCGCCTCCGTTGCCAGCCGAGCAGGGCCAGCGCCAGTGTCCAGAAACCGAGCGTACCGCCACCACCACCGCCCGAGTTGCCGCCACTTTGCACCACAGGCAACTTGAGCGGGCTGATGGCGAAGAAGATGTTGTCGCTGCAGGCGACTTTCAACCTGACGCTGCTGGTGAGCTTGGCCGGCAGGGTGACGGTAGCCGAGCCGCTGTTGGGCTGGCCGGTGGCCAGGGTCGCCCAGTTTGCGCCCTCATCCTGAGTCACGGACAGGTCTACCTTGCTGCAGTTGATCGGGGCTGCGCTGGTGCCAGCCACATCCCAGCCGACCGCCTGGCTGGCGCCCGGCGTCACCATAACGCCAAGGGGGCTGGTCAGGCGGAAGGCGCTGCCGGTGTTGACCACCTGCACCTTCATGTCATCGCTGGCGACGCCGCCCTTGCCGTCACGCACCGTGAGCCGGAAGTTGAGATCCCGGTTGGTGGTGGGCCAGGCCTCGCCCTTGGCCAGCGAGCCGGAGAGCAGGGATGGCAGGCTCGGCAGGATCCGCTCCGGCGAGCTGGTCGGCGACACGAAGCGGAACAACGGACGGGAGCCGTCATCGATCATGTCGAGGGCGCTGCTGGACGGGTTGCCCAGATCAATCTGCTCCCAGGTGTAGGTCAGGGGATCCGTGTCCAGATCAGCCCCGGCCCCCTTGAGCACAAACGGGGTATTGGCGGGAATGATATGGCCGGCCCCGGCAGCCGCCTGGGGAGCATTGTTGGCAAGGGGCAGCGTGGTGCCGCAGGTCGGCACGGTTGCCATGTGCGCCCGCATCTGCTCGATGGATTTGCTGTGGAAATAGGGGTCACTGTGGGGCTGGATGTTCTCGTCACCACAGATACCGGCATAGGCCATGATGGAAGTGCCGCTGCCCGGCTCCCAGGCCTGTGCCGCCTCACGGTTGCCACCGCCACAACTGCCAGTGGTGCCGTTGAAGGTGTGATCGGCACCGAACTGGTGGCCGATCTCGTGGGCCACATAGTCGATAAAGAAGGCATCCCCCACCGGGGTGGATGAACCCGTCATGCCATCCGACTTGGTGGCCGTACAGAGCACACCCAATCCGGCCAGACCACCACCGCCCGTGTTGACCACATGGCCTATGTCGAATGGTCCCAGCGCCCCGCTGGGCAAGGTCTGCGCATTGGCCTGTACCGCACCGTTGACATCGACATCCGTGTCGTCATTGTTGAACGGATCGCTCGCCGGATCGGTAAAGATGATGGCGTCATTGCCGCTGGCCAGCTGGAACTCGGCAGCAACGTCACGCTGGTACACCTCGTTGACCCGGTTGAGCAGGGTGGCGAGAGCGCCCATGGTCAGCACCTTGGAGCCCCCGTGGAACTGGGTATACTCCCCGGCCGCCGAGATGGCGATGATGTAGCGCTTGCGCTCGTTGCCATCCACTTGCACCTTGCGGGCCAGGGCTTTGGCGTCGGCCCCGATCACCTTGTCGGCCTCTTCTTCCAGCCGGCTGTAGGCATCCTGCTGGTAATAGACGGCATAGCCTTCGGCATTGCGCAGCGGATCGACGAACACCGTCTTGCCCTGGTGGGTGAACATGGCGTGGAAACCTTGCGGGCCCAGGTCGAAGCGACCCGTCTCCACCGGCGCCGCCGGGTTATGGCCCTTGAAGGTCAGGATCTCGGGATACTTGGCGGCGAGATCGGCGGGCAGCAGGTCATAGGCCTGCAGGGTGAAGCTCACCTCACCCCCGTCCGGCAGTGGCAGGGTCAGCTGACGCGCCCCGGCCTGCAGCCCGGCAAAGTAATCGAGGGGCACCTTGGCCACCCGGAACTGGTTGGCCCGCACTTCATAGCCGTCCGCCGCCGTGGCGCGCGCCGCCACCGTGTTCCACTCCTTGGCCGCGAGGCCACCCGAGCTCATCAGGCTGGCCACGACCAGCGCCAAGGGAGAATATTTCATTAACTGCATCTTTTTAGTCCTTTTAAATGCACTCACCTGAACTACAACCGGCATCATTTTCCTGCTGGTCTGATTAGTCCAGCGCCATCGTCTGTATATTCCCCGAATGGGGAGTGTTGCACCAACCCTGTCTAGCCCCTATCATTGCGCGGATTTATCAGTTTTAGAGCTGCGTCACCATGACGACAGTTCGTCTTTATCTGACCAAGGTTAATCTCATGCTCAAATCCCCACTGTTGCCCCGTTTCGGGGACCTGATCGTTGCCATTGTTGACGATGTGCTGGGCCAGGGTCTCACTCTGGACCGCGCCTATGCCCGTCACTTCTCCGGCATCGAACTCAAACCGCAAGAACAGGCAAGGATTGCTCTGGTCACTGGCGATCTGCTGCGTCGCCTCAGCCTCTATTGCGCCCTGACTGGCATTCAGGTACGTCAGGCCGAGAAGAATGTCTGGCCGCTACTGCACAGCTGGCACGCTTTTCACAAGATAGCTCAACCCAACCATCCGACCCTGGATCGTTTCAATGAGGAGGCATTCCGTCGCCGCCTGACCGAAGCGAAGAAGAACCCCGTGCTGATGGACGGTTGCCCCAGCTGGCTGGAAAAACTGGGCAGCGAGCAGCTCGGCGAGGCCTGGCCTGCCGAGCGCGCCGCCCTGGCCTGGATGCCCAAGCGTTACCTGCGGGTCAACACCCTCAAGTGCACCCGTGAAGAGCTGCAGGCCATTCTGGCCAAAGAGCATGTCACTACTATTCCCGTTGAGGGCGTGGATACCGCCCTGCAGGTCACCTCGGACGCCGCCCTGTTCCGCACCAAGGCCTTTGCCGATGGCTGCTTCGAGCAGCAGGATGCGGGCTCCCAGCTGGTGGCTGCCGCGCTGGAAGTGACGCCTGGCATGCGCGTCATCGACGCCTGCGCCGGCGCCGGCGGCAAGACGCTGCACATCGCCGCCATGATGAACGGCAAGGGCCGTCTGCTGGCGATGGATGTGGAAGAGTGGAAGCTGGAAAACCTCAAGCAGCGCGCCCGCCGCGCCGGTGCCCACAACGTGGAAACCCGCGTCATCGAGAGCAGCAAGACTGTCAAGCGCCTCAAAGGCACCGCCGATCGCGTGCTGCTGGACGTGCCCTGCTCGGGCCTGGGCGTGCTCAAGCGCAACCCGGATGCCAAGTGGCGCGACACCGCCGAGCGGCTGCCTGTGCTGGTCGCCCTGCAAGAGGAAATCCTGCAGCGCTACAGCCAGATGGTGAAGGTCGGCGGCCTGCTGGTCTATGCAACCTGCTCCATCCTGCCCCAGGAGAACCGCCAGCAGGTGGACAAGTTCCTGGCTGCCAACGACAACTATCGTCTGCGGGATGACCACACCGTCAGCCCGTCCGCGACCGGTTTTGACGGCTTCTACATGGCACGGATCGAACGCATCGCCTGATGCCAGTCGTGGAATAAAAAAAGGGGAGCCATTGGCTCCCCTTTTTGCATGATGCAGATGCGACCTTATTCGGCGGCAGCGTCATCCTGCTTGTGCTTGGCGGCCGTTTCCTTGATCAGGGTCTGCAGCTCGCCGGCCTGGAACATCTCGATCAGGATATCGCAGCCACCGACCAGCTCACCCTCGACCCACAGCTGCGGGAAGGTGGGCCAGTTGGCAAACTTCGGCAACTCGGCACGGATGTCCGGGTTTTGCAGTATGTCGACGTAAGCAAACGGCTCGCCACAGGACATCAGAGCCTGGGAGGCCTGGGCAGAGAAACCGCAGCTGGGTAGCTTGGGGGAACCCTTCATGTAAAGGATGATGGGATTGTCAGCCAGCTGCTGTTTGATCTTTTCAATAGTTTCCATAGGTGCCTCACTAGAGCGATTTCGGCGGCCATTCTACTGCAATCCGGGCAGACCACAAACTGACAAACCGTCCCGGATGCAAGAAGTGATGAATCAATACGCCGCAGCTTGATCCAAGTCATGGCGAGAATCAAGAGTTGTTAGCCCATCTTTGATGCTGGTACAATCGATGGGCTTTGGGCCGTTTGGCCCCATCATTTCAAGAACAATTCTTTTCAAAATAGAAAAGAGTACGCAATGTCTTGCAACCGTCGCCTTCGCACGGCCAGCCAATGGAGAGTAGAAAATGGCATTCGAACTTCCCGCTCTGCCCTATGCAATCAATGCTCTGGAACCGCACATCTCCCAGGAAACTCTGGAATACCACCACGGCAAGCACCACAACACCTATGTGGTCAACCTGAACAACCTGGTGCCGGGTACCGAGTTTGAAGGCAAGTCCCTGGAAGAGATCATCAAGACCTCCACTGGCGGCATCTTCAACAACGCCGCCCAGATCTGGAACCACACCTTCTACTGGCACTGCCTCTCCCCGAACGGCGGCAACGAGCCGACCGGCGCCCTGGCTGATGCCATCAACAAGGCGTTCGGCTCCTTTGCCGAGTTCAAGGATGCGTTCACCAAGTCTGCCATCGGTAACTTCGGTTCCAGCTGGACTTGGTTGGTGAAGAAAGCCGACGGCTCCCTGGCCATCGTCAACACCTCCAACGCCGGCTGCCCGCTGACCGAAGCCGGGACTACCCCGCTGCTGACCGTCGACCTGTGGGAGCACGCCTACTACATCGACTTCCGCAACCTGCGTCCCAAGTACATGGAAACCTTCTGGACTCTGGTCAACTGGGAATTCGTGGCCAAGAACCTGGCTGCCTGATAGCCGCTTCTTGCCAAACGCCCCGCACTGCGGGGCGTTTTTTTATGGGCGGCATTCGCGGCACCGAGATGAAAAAGGCGCCCACAGGCGCCTTTGTTGCACAACCAGTGGCATCACTGATCGATTTCATCCAGGTATTCATCCAGATTGGTGTCGTCCACCTTCTCCTTCTGCTCCTGCTTGATCTCGGTCTGGCGACCCGTCACCTTGTTCTGGTTGTATTGCAGATAGAAGTCCTTGGTCAGGGCATAAGGATCGAGCGCGTTGTCAATGATCCGCTCCTGATCGATCAGCTTGGAGCGCGTACCCAGGCCATCCAGCGCCCAGTGCGTGATGCGCAGCGGCAAGGTCAGCAGGGCATAGGGGAAGTAAATGGTATCTATGGTGTCCCCCACCAGCTTGCGGGTCGTGGTCGGGCCGTAGACGGGCACCATCAGATAGGCGCCATCACCGATGTCGGCACGCCCCAGCACAGTATTGAGTTCCAGCTTGTTGCGCTCGAGCCCTGTATGCTTGGCCACATCGAAGATCCCCAGCAGCCCTACGGTCGTGTTGAGGGTAAAGCGGCCCAGGTTGGTCCCCGCCCCCTTCAGATCCCCCGTGATCAGGTGGTTGACCATACTGCTCGGTTCGTTGAAGTTCTCGACCAGGTTCTCGATGCCGTCCTTCATCCCTTGCGGAATATAGCGGGCATAGCCATGCACCACGGGGCGGGCCACATAGGGCTCAAGCACATCGTAGTTGACCGCCCACATGGCCCGGTTGGCCCCCTGGAACGGGTCACGGCCATCGCTGGCCGTGCTGGTCGCCTCTGGTCGACTCGGGGTCTCCTTGAGGTCAAGGCTTTCGGGACCCGGCTTGGGCGGGCCACCTGCACAGCCACCCAGCAACAAGGCCACCATCAATGCCCCTAAACGCACATGCATATGGAAGTCCTAGCTTTTTATTGTGATTAATCTGAATTATAGGTAGCCCGGCCCCATCGAGGGGCCGGGCCAAAGGAGTATTAGAGGGCGTGATCGATGCGGATGTCAATCGGTGCTGACGGAATGGCGTCCGTCGGGATCGGAGCCGATACCCCTTCAAACGCCCCCTCCTTGTTCATGACGTTGCCACCGCGGGAGAGCCGCGCCTTGAACTGCAACTGCGGGTAGGTGGCGAGCTTGCTGCCCTCCATCATGGCATCGCCATCCCCCAGTGACAGGGTCAGCGGGAACTGGGGACCCGGGATGCGCTTGACCGCGATGGGCATGGGCGGACCGTTGGGGATCACCGCAAACACGAACAGATGGGCATCCTCCGGCAACTGGATGCCGGGAGCCAGGGTGACATGCAGCGGGAACTCACCGGCCTTCACTTCCAGCACCTGGGCAGGCGCCTGGCTCTGTGCCTGTTCGCCTTGGGTCACCGGCACGCCTGGCGCCGCCATGCCACGCTGCTTCAGCTGCTGCTCGGCATAGTCGATGGAGCGCTCCACCATGGCGTAGCGGGTCGAGCCCTTCTCCATCAGCGGCAACATCTCGCGCCAGCGCAGCAGCGCCGTCTTGAAGTCCTCTTTTTGCAGCGCCATGAAGGCATAGACGGAACGCGCCTCTATGTTGGCCGGATCCAGCGCAATAGCACTACGCAGCAGCTCATCGGCCTGGGCGTCATCCCCTGTCATCATCAGCGCCTGGGCATAGGGCACGGCCACCATGGCCTTCTGTGGTGCCAGCGCATAGGCCCGCTCCAGCGCCTCACGGGCCATCTCGGGATCATTGCCATCCAGCGACAGGCGACCCAGCAGCAGCCAGCCGCGATAATCGTTCGGTTCGTCTTTCAGACGGGTGCGCAAGCCCAGCATGAAGTCCATCAGATCCTGCTCGGTTACCTGGGCATCCCGCTCCACCAGGATGCGGTTGCTCAGCTCACCGAGCCGGCTGTTGGCATCCTGCCAGCGCTGGACTTCCCGCCAGGAGCCAAGCTGGTAATAGAGTCCCAGACTCACCACCACCAGCACCAGCACACCCGGGATCCAGATCAGACTCTTGCCACCCCGGGCGGTCTGCTCCACATCGGGAATGTCGTCCAGCAGGCTGCGTTGCAGCTCGACCAGAGAGTCCGGCTCCTCCGCCAATATGCCCTGTTCACGCTCTTCGCCAATCTCCAGCAGACGCTGGCGATAGAGCTGCTTGTTGAGGGCCGAACGGCTGATGCTCTGCTTGCCCTCGCCGCGCCACAGCGGCAGTACCAGCGCCAGACTCACCAGCACCAGCAGGGCCGCGATCACTATCCAAAATGCGGTCATTGTTTCTCTTCCTCTTTGAGCAGGGCAGTCAGACGACGCTGCTCCTCCGCGCTCAGGGCGCTATCCGTCGGCCTGGCCGCCGCGGGACGGCGGCGGCTGCGCACCACCACAGTGACGACACCTATGATGATCACCAGCAGCGGGCCCAGCCAGAGGATCAGGGTCGACGCCATCAGTGGCGGGTTATACAGAATGAAGTTGCCGTAGCGGGCGACCATGTAGTCCACCACTTCCTGCTTCTCCTTGCCCTCGCGCACCATCTGATAGGTTTTGTCGCGCAGATCCTTGGCCAGCCCGGCGTTGGAATCGGCTATGTCCTGGTTCTGGCACTTGGGGCAACGCAGCTCCTTGGTCAGCTCGCGAAATGTCTGCTCCTGGGCATCGTTGTCGAAGGTGTAGACATCGATGGCGGCCAGCGCCTGACCGGCGCCACCCAATCCTGCCAGCAACAGCAGGGATGCAATCAATACTCTCATCAGGCTCTCCCTCACTTCATGGCATCAAAGATGGGTTTGAGGGTCGACGCCCAGACTTCGGGGTTGACGTCCCCCACGTGGCGATAGCGGATGATGCCCTGGCTGTCGATGAAGAAGGTCTCGGGCGCGCCGTAGACCCCCAGATCCAGCCCCAGCATGCCATCCGGATCATACAGGTTGATCTGGTAGGGATTGCCGAGCTCCGCCAGCCAGTTGATGGCCTTGGCGCGCTCGTCCTTGTAGTTCATGCCGACTATGTAGATCCCCTGCCCCGCCAGCTGCTTGAGGTAGGTATGCTCCCCATAGCAGGTCGGGCACCAGGTGGCCCAGACGTTGAGCAGCATGGGGCGTCCCTTGAGGATGCTCCTGTCATGCTGCTTGTTCAGGTCATAGATGTCCTGCAGGGTGAACACCGGCACCTCCTTGCCCACCATCACGGATTCAAGCTTGGTGGGGTCTGAGTAGAGCCCGCGAAACAGGAAGACGGCCCCCAGCAGAAAGATGATGAAGGGGATCAGAAACAACCAGGTCTTCTTGCTCATGCCTTGGCCTCCTCGTCACGACGGCCGAAACGGTAACGCTTGTCCAGCATCGCCAGCACGCCGCCTATGGCCATGAAGACGCCGCCGAACCAGATCCAGCGCACGAAGGGTTTGTAGTAGATCCGCACCGCCCAGGCGCCGTTGTCGAGCTGCTCGCCGAGCGCCGCATAGAGATCCCGGGTGAAACCTGCGTCTATGGCCGCTTCCGTCATCGGCATGCGGCTCACCTTGTACATGCGTTTCTCGGGTTTAAGCAGGGCTATCTGCTTGCCATCCTTGTGCACTTCCAGCACCCCCTTGAAGCCGTCGTAGTTGGGGCCGTTCTTCTCCTTGATACCGGTGAAGACGAACTCGTAGTCGGCAAAGTGCACCCGATCGCCGGCCTGCATGCGCAGATCCTTTTCGATGCTGTAGTTCTGGGTACAGGCGATGCCTATGATGCTGACCGCGAGCCCCACGTGGCCCAGGATCATGGCCCAGTGACTGTTGCCAAGCCGGCGCACGCCGACGGCAAAGCTGTGCTTGTGGGTGGCGCGCACCCAAGTCTCCTGGATGCTGGTAACTATGATCCAAGTGCCAAGACCAATGCCGAGCGCGGCCCAGGGTTTGAACTCCTCGGCCAGCAGCAGCGGCAGCAGGAAGGCAGCGGCCAGGCTCAATACCAGCGCCAGTATCACCTTGCCCTTGAGCTCACCCAGATCCTGACGGCGCCAGCGGAACAGCGGGCCCATCCCCAGCAGCAGGGCAAACGGAATGATCAGCCAGCTGTAGATGTGGTTGAAGAAGGGAGTCCCGATGGAGATGCTGCCAAGCCCCAGCTCCTTGTGCACCAGCGGCAACAGGGTGCCGAGCAGCACGGTCAGCAGACCCGCCACCAGCATGATGTTGTTGCACAGCAACAGGGTCTCGCGGCTCCACAGCTCGTGCTTGCCGTGGCTCTTCACCTGGGAGCCCTTGAAGGCGAACAGCAAGAGCGAGCTGCCGATCACCGCCAGCAGGAAGCCCAGAATGAACAGGCCGCGGGTCGGGTCGGAGGCAAACGCATGCACCGACACCAGCACGCCGGAGCGCACCAGGAAGGTGCCGAGCAGGCTCAGGGAGAAGGCGGAGAGCGCCAGCAGCACTGTCCAGGCCTTGAAGGTGGCTCGCTTCTCGCTCACCGCCAGCGAGTGCAGCAGGGCTGTGCCCGCCAGCCAGGGCATGAAGGAGGCGTTTTCCACCGGATCCCAGAACCACCAGCCACCCCAGCCAAGCTCGTAATAAGCCCACCAGGAGCCCAGCACGATACCGAGTGTCAGAAAGACCCAGGCCGCCATGGTCCAGGGACGGGACCAGCGCGCCCAGGTGGCGTCGAGGCGCCCCGTCATCAGGGAGGCGATGGCGAAGGCGAAGGCGACCGAGAAGCCCACATAGCCCATGTAGAGCATGGGCGGGTGGAAGATGAGGCCGGGATCCTGCAACAGCGGGTTGAGGTCGCGTCCATCCACCGGGAAGTAAGGCAGAGTGCGGGTGAAAGGATCCGAGGTGAACAGCACGAAGGCGGTGAAGCCGACCGAGATCAGCCCCAGCACACCGAGTACCCGCGCCACCGCATCGAGCGGCAGGCTGCGGCTGAACAGGGCCACAGCCGCGGTCCAGCCACCCAGGGTCAGTACCCAGAGCAGCAGTGAGCCCTCATGGGCGCCCCAGACGGCGGAGATCCGATACGCCAGCGGCAGCAGGGTATTGGAGTTGGTGGCCACGTACTGCACGGTAAAGTCATTGTCGATGAAGGCCCAGGTCAGGCACAGGAATGACAGCAGCAGCAGCAGGAATTGGGCATAGGCCAGCGGACGGGCCGCCAACATCATGCCGAGCCGCCCCCACTGGGCACCGAGCAAGGGATAGACGCCCAGCAGCAGGGCGGTGGCAAAGGCCAGGATCAGTGAAAACTGTCCTAATTCCGGGATCATGGCTGAACTCCTTTCAAATGAGCCGCAGCACGAACCTGTAAACCGGCTTGAAATGGTGAAAACGGTGCGAATGCTGTCGGGATCATTGCTTGGCTCCCTTCAACTGCGCCTCGGTATATTCCGGCTTGAAGTGCATGCCGTTGGTGGCATCGGCCACTTCCGGCGGCATGTAGTTCTCATCGTGCTTGGCCAGCACCTCGAACGCCTCCACCGTAGTGGCGTTCTTGAGGGTACCCTGGGCCACTATGCCCTGCCCTTCGCGGAACAGGTCGGGCAGTATGCCGTCAAACTCGACGGTCACCAGATGGCCGCCGTTGTCCACCAGCTTGAAGGCCACCTTGAGGCTCTGCTGATCCCGCTGCACAGAACCCGGTACCACCAGGCCACCGATGCGCAGGCGCTGCCCCTCTTCCGGCTTGATCTTGTCCGGTCCCTTGCCCTCCACCAGCTCGCTCGGGGTGTAGAAGAGATCGATATTCTGGCTGAGGGCATAGAGCACCAGGCCTATCACGGCGGCGAGGCCAAGACTTATCGCCAATATGATGGTGAGGCGTTTCTTGCGTCTCGGGTTCATAGGGTGTTCTCCATCTGCTGGGCCGCCTTGCGGCGGGTCTCGCGGGCCTGCTTGCTGCGCAATTCGCCGAGCAGGCTGCGGGTCTTCAACCGGGTGGAAATGACGATGCCGACCAGGCAGATCAGGGTCAGACCGAAGGAGAGCCAGACATAGAAGGCGTAGCCGCCCATCGCCATGAAGTCACTGAAAGAGGCAAAGTGCATGCTTACTTCTCCTGCTCGGCAATCTCTTTGACCCAGGGGCGATGCCACTCCCGCATCAAGAGCTCGTTGCGAAAACGCATCAGGGAGAGGGCCCCGAGGAAGGTGGCAAAGGCCAGTATCATGATGAGCAGCGGCCACAGCATCTCGGGGGAGATGGAGGGCTTGTCAAACTTGGTGATGCTGGCGCCCTGATGCAGGGTGTTCCACCACTCCACCGAGTAGTGAATGATGGGCAGGTTGATCACCCCCACCAGGGCCAGAATGCCGGCGGCGCGACCGGCCAGCACCTTGTCGCTGAAGGCGTTGTAGAGCGCGATCACCCCCAGATAGAGGAACAACAGGATAAGCTCAGAGGTGAGACGGGCATCCCATACCCACCAGGTGCCCCACATGGGTTTGCCCCAGGCGGCGCCGGTAAACAGCGCTATGAAGGTGAACACAGCGCCGACCGGCGCAACGGCGGCCACCGTCATGTCGGCCATCCGCAGTTGCCACACCAGCCCGATGAAGGCGGCCACCGCCATGGTGGAATAAGCCCCCATGGAGAGGATGGCGGCCGGCACATGAATGTAGATGATCCGGAAGGAGTCACCCTGCTGATAATCAGCGGGCGCAAAAGCCAGGCCCCAGAGGGTGCCTATGATGAACGCCAGCAGGCTTGTCACGGCAAACCAGGGCAGCAAGGTCCCTGCCAGCTGATAGGCGCGCTCGGGTTTAGCGTAAGGGTGCAACCATTTCCACATAGCTCACAAAACCTTTCTGTTATTAATATAGTGGCGAGGCCTACCATACCCACTGCCGGAAAACATCACATCCCCCGAAAGCAATAAGCAGCCATCCTCTTGATCTATCTCAAGTATATTTTTTATAACAGCCCATCCCGAGCCGCCTTACCACAGCGTTCATCAGTTCACGCTGACCCGCAGCGCCGCCGAGACCGCCAAGGGGGTCAGGGTCAGCGCACCGGCCAGCATGGCCCCCAAAATCGCGAGCTGGCCCGAATAGGGCAGCCCCATGCCCGCCGCATCGATGGCGGACGTGGCAAAAATCAGTACCGGAATATAGAGCGGCAGGATCAGCAGGCTGAGCAGTACCCCCCCCTTGCGCAGCCCGACCGTCAGGGCGACGCCGACCGCCCCGAGCAGGCTCAGCACGGGCGTCCCCAGCGCCAGGGTGGCGACCACCGCCAGATAAGTGTTCATGTCCAGCGACAACAGGATGGCGAGCAGCGGGGAGATCAGCAGCAGCGGCAGGCCGGTCAACAGCCAGTGAGCGATCACTTTGGCCAGCGCCAGCAAGCCCAGCGGATGAGGCATCAGCATCATCTGCTCCAGCGCCCCGTCGCTGAAGTCATCGCGAAACAGCCGCTCCAGCGAGAGCATGGCCGCCAGCAGAGCCGCCACCCAGATGATGCCGGGGGCGATACGGGCCAGCAGCTTGGGCTCGGGGCCTATGCCAAGGGGAAACAAGGTGATGACGATGAGGAAGAACCAGAGCGGATTGAGTATGTCGGAGCGCTGGCGCAGGGCCATCAGCAACTCGCGATGAATAAGGTGGATTACGGCGCGCAACATCAAACTACTCCTGCAGCAAGGGCGTGAGGGAGAGGGTCTTCAACCGCCCTTCCATCAGAGTCATGTCCTGATGGGTGGTGAGGATCACCATGCCACCCCGCTCGGCATGGGCCAGGAACAGCCGCTCCAGCACCTTGACGCCCTGCTTGTCGATGGCGGTGAACGGCTCATCCAGGATCCAGAGCGCCGGCTTCTCACTGAGCCACAGGCGGGCCAGCGCGACCCGGCGCTGCTGGCCGGCGGAGAGCTGCCCGGTGGGATAGTCCTCAAACCCGGCCAGGCCGACCTGGGCGAGCACCTGCCACAAATCTACCGTCGCTTGAGCCGGATGATGCAACTTTTGATAGAAGGTGAGATTTTCGAGCGGCGTCAGCGCCGCCTTGACACCAGGCTGATGGCCCAGATAGAGCAGATTGGCATGATATTCATCACGACAGCTGCGGATATTCTCGCCATTCCAGCACACCTCACCGGCAAATGGCTGCGACAGGCCGGTCAGCAACCGGAGCAGGCTGGTCTTCCCCACTCCGTTGGGGCCTTCAATTTGCACCAGATCGCCGGGAGCCACCGCAAAGGAGAGATGTTCAAACAGAGTGCGATCTTCACGCACGCAGCTCAGATTGTTAATTTGAAGCAGCATGAGGATGTAATCAGTGAAAAGAAGCGGCCTGCATATTAACACAGTATTGGAGAGCGTCTTTTCAAAGATGCCAACTATCAGCAGGATTTGTGGGGGAGATCCCGCCTTTTTGGCACGCCGGACGGGTGAAAAAAATCAGGAAGGCGGGCGCCTTCCTGAGGATCTATGAGCGGCCTTTTCGCAATGAAATCAACAGTTCTGCCTCGGCCTTCGGCAATTCACATTCATTCATGACCTCGTCGAGGTCGGCGCCCAGCTCCACCATCTTGGCGGCACGGCTGTAAAGGCGGCGTTCCGGATCCTGCAGGGTCAGCTCCTGCTGGCGATCATTGACCTGCTGCATGGCCCCTTCAACGGACTGCAAACGCTGACCCATGCCGATGGCCCCCGTGTGCAGCTCCATCATCTGCTTGCGCAGACTCTCAAGCTGGCCTTGCAGTGTCTCCACCCTGGCCTCGGACTCTCGCTGGCCACGTCGGCTGCTGATCACCCCGTACAGGGCCAGCACCAACGCCAGCAAGGACACCCCCAAGGCGGCTATTTCAATCATCAACACATCATTTTCCTATCAGAGGGAACCAATATCTTCCCACTCTTCATCGGAGAGCAGCTTGTTCAGATCGACCAGGATCAACAGCTGACCATCGCGGTTACTGACGCCCTGAATGAACTTGGCGCTCTCTTCTGTGCCCACGGCAGGGGCGGCATCGATCTCGGAGGAGCGCAGATAGACCACCTCGGCCACGCTGTCGACCATGATGCCGATCACCTGCTTCTCCGCCTCGATGATGACGATGCGCGAGTTCTCGCTCACATCGCCGGAAGGCAGGCCGAAACGGGAGCGGGTATCGATGACAGTCACCACGTTGCCACGCAGGTTGATGATGCCAAGCACATACTCGGGCGCACCTGGCACAGGGGCGATTTCGGTGTAGCGCAACACCTCCTGCACCTGCATCACGTTGATGCCGTAGGTTTCATTTTCCAGCTGGAAGGTGACCCATTGCAGCACTTCATCTTCGGCCAGATTCTGTGCAATATTGCGCTTTTCTGTCATGTTTTTATTCCTTTTATGAAAACGTCTACTGGTAAAACTAGCAATAAAACAGCACAAGTGCAGAAGTTATCAGCGACCTTCTATGTTGACCCCACGCTCCAGCAACAGGAGCAATTCCCTGACGTGCAGCAGGGCACACATCTTCTCCTTGACCATGCCTGCCAGCCAGGGGCGCTTGCCCTCCTGGTGACGCCATTTGACCTGATCACGATGCAATAATTCTGTGCCCTTCAGATGATGGCAGGCGAGTCCCCAGGGAGATTCGCCCAGCATGATCAGATACTTGTAATCCGCTATGTCCAGATGCTGACCCGGCATCACCCACTGCGCCGTGTCCACCACGTTCATCTTCTGCTCGCGGGAGGTCATGATGCCACGGTACCAATCCGGCTGACCGAACAGTGACGAGACCTCTCCCAGTTGATGGATACCGCCAAGCTCGGTCAGGGGCACCGCGAAGGTAACGCCGGCGACTTCGAAGAAGAGCGCCTGAAACTCCTTGCCAGTGTCGATATTCTCCCATGTCGATGGTGCGACTTCTGCCTGAGGGGCCAGTTCCACCGCCGTCTCTGTCATCACCAGCGCCGATGGCTCTGTCACCACAGGGGCTGGCATCTCCTCCGGCCATACGGGTTCAACCGGCAGCAAGGCATCTTCGGCCTCGATCTGCAGCGGCTCGCTGATCACCTCTTCGTGGCTCAGGGCGTCCATCTCAAACTGCACCTGACCCACCTGGGCGAGCAGCTCGCTCAGTTGTTCGAGCCGCTCATCTGCCTCCAGATAGGGTTGCACCACCACCTCGGGCTGCACCTGAGGCTGACGTAGCAGCCGGACAACGGGCGCAGGTTCCGGTTCCTCTGGCAGATCAGGCAACAGCGCCTCATCCAGCAACAGGGAGTGGAAGTAATCATCCATGGCCCTGACTTGGGTCGTGTCGCTCATGATGCCACCTCATGAGCACGTTGACGCTCCTGGGCATCAAGATAGTTGAGCAAGGTCTCATAGGCATAAGTGCCGCGACTGCTCGGCGAATAAATGGAAGGGGGAATGTGGAGCAAGCTGGCATCCCGAAACTTGGTGTCTATGGGGATGACGGCGTTCCATACCGCATCGCCATGTTGATCCTTGATGGACTTCAGTGTCATCAGAGAGGCACGGGTACGCTTGTCAAACATGGTGGGGATCACTGTGAAACGGAACTTCTCCCGCTTGGATCGCTGCATGATCTCGAAGGTCTTCATCATCCGCTCCAACCCCTTGAGGGCCAGGAACTCGGTCTGAACCGGCACCAGGATCCGATCGCAGGCCGCCAGGGCGTTGACCATCATGACCCCCAGCACTGGCGGACAGTCGATGAGCACGTAGTCATACTGATCCTGAATGCGCAGCAGGGCACGCTTGATCACCAACCCCATGCCTTCGCGGTTGCCCATCACCCGATCCAGAGTGGCCAGGGTAATGGAGGCCGGCAGCAGGTGGATGTTCTCAAACTTGGTTCGCAGCGTCAGTTTATTGACCAGCTCGGCCGTCGGTTTGACGGCCTGAAACAACTCATAGAGAGTGCCGTCCAGTCGATCCGAGTCAAAATCGAGATAAGAGGTCAGGGAAGCATGGGGATCGGTGTCAATCAATAGCACCCGCTGGCCACGCTGAGCCAGGATACCGGCTAACGAGACCACTGTGGTGGTTTTACCGACCCCACCTTTTTGGTTGGCAACCGTCCAAACAATCACTGTATCAATCCTGCCTTGTTGTTATGCGTATGCCACCACCTGGCAGAGTGATCACCTTGACCTCGCCTGCCTCTACCGCCTGTTGCACTGCAGGAACCGGCTCCACCATCACAGGCTTGACGGGAGCGGGTGGCGCCCAGGCGAACTTGGAAATAGCGACCACCACCTTGCGATTCTGTAAGCGTCCCTGTTCGCTGTCATTCCCGGCAAAGGGAGAAAACTCCCCGTATGCCTCGTAGGCAAGCCGCTGTGGTGCTATGCCCTTGGCGATGAGAGCTGTGAGCACAGCCTCGGCCCTTGCTGCTGACAGCGTCCAGTTGGAGCGAAAAATTTCATTATTTATCTGCTGGTTATCTGTGTAGCCCCGCACTCTCACATAGTTATCGACCGGTTTCAGAATACCTGAAAGCGTATTGAGCACAGGGTCGGCATTGGTGCTCATAAAGGCACTGCCGCTGCCAAACAAGAGACCCGAGCTCAACTCCACCGTCAACCAGTTATCATCCAGCGTGAGCTTGACCACACCGGCCTCGACCAGGGTGCCCATGTTCTCTTTCAGCTGCGTATCTATCTTCGCAAGCGTCATGCCATCTTGTTTGATGGGCACACCGGAGATGGGAGCGAGGGAGGGAGAAGGCGGCAAAGCACTCTCCAGCACTGAGGGGGCAGCCGATACCTCGTTGTTCAACAGCGACTTCCCCTGCCCTTCCAGCAGGCCATCACTGCGTGGCTGCATGACGTTGAATGCCTGGGTCATGCCGTCGATGACGGCGCGATATTTGTCTTTGTTGACCAACGCCACCGAATAGAGCACCACAAACAGCGCAAAGATCAGCGTCATGTAGTCGGCGTAGGAAACCAGCCAGCGATCGAGATGTTCTCGACCTTGCAGATGCAAACGATAGCGCTTGCGCATGGCTACTCTCCTTTCAGATAAGCCTTCAACCGCCGCTCAACCTGCGGGCCATTCTCACCGTGGGCAATCGCCATCAAGCCTTCCAGCGTCATCTCCTGGAACAGGGCGTAATGATAATGAAAGGCGCGCAGACGGTTGGCAATCGGCAGATAAAAGAGGTTGGCAAAGCCGACCCCGTAAATGGTGGCAACAAACGCAACGGCAATGCCGGCGCCGAGGGCTGCCGGATCCTCCAGATGGAACATGGCCTGGATCAGACCCATTACGGCACCTATGATGCCGATGGTCGGACTGTATCCCCCCATGGCCTCGAAGACCCGGGCCGAGTGCTCGTTACGCTCCTGCTCGATGTCGATGTCCGCTTCCAACAACATGCGAATATCATCTATCGACACCCCGTCCACTATCATGGTGAGCCCCTGACGGGTGAACTCATCGCTCTCCTGATCGGCCTGATTTTCCAGCGCCAGCAGACCCTGCTGGCGGGCAAACACGGCCCATGCCTGCAAGCGTTCGGCCTGATTGACCAGATCCCAACCAGGGGGGAGCAACATCCAGCGCAGCTGCCTGATCGCCTCAAGCAGATATTTGCGCGGCGTCTGCAAAATGACGGCCCCCCAGGTGCCACCAACGACGATGACAAATGCAGGTCCGTCGAGCAGGGTGAGCAGGGTGCCGCCATGCCATAGCTGGGCAATGGCAATGGCTCCCAGAGCCAGGATCAGGCCAAACATGCCCATCTTTAGCGACCCAGCTCAACCAGAATACGTTGTGCTACCCGGTCCAGCGGCAGTGACTCAGTGGCGATGCCCGCCTTGGCGACAGCTTGCGGCATACCGTATACGACGCAAGAGGCTTCATCCTGGGCCCAGATGGTGGAGCCCTGCTCCTTGAGCAGACGCGCACCATCCCGACCATCCGCCCCCATGCCGGTCAATACGATGGCAAGCACCTTGTCGGCATAGGTTTTGGCTGCCGATGCGAAGGTGATATCCACGCACGGCTTGTAGTTGACCTTGTCATTGCCATCGACGATCCGGATGCGGGCACCGACTCCGCGCCCTTCCAGCAACATCTGTTTGCCACCTGGCGCCAGATAGGCGTGACCGGGTTTGAGTACATCACCATCCTCCGCTTCCTTGACTCCGATCTGGCACAGACCGTTGAGACGAGCGGCAAACGCGGCGGTAAAGGTTGCCGGCATGTGCTGGATCAGCAGAATGGGATGAGGGAAATCGCCCGGTAGTTTGGTCAGCACATTTTGCAGGGCCACAGGGCCACCGGTAGAGGTGCCGATAGCCACCAGCTGGTAGGTTTTCCCGCTGCGTTTAAACGCGGCAACCGGTACGACCCGTTGTGGCTCGACCTGACGATCGCCGGGACGTGACAACGAGCCGCCCAGTGGGCTGCGAGCGGCCGGTTCAGGGGCTTTTGGCCTGGCGGGCGCGGCCATCAGGAAGCGCTTGCGCGATATCTCCTTGACCCGCTGTTGCAACAAGCGAACGGCTTCGTCCTTGTCACGGGCTATGTCTTCGAACTTCTTGGGCAGGAAGTCGAGAGCGCCCGCATCCAGGGCATCGAGGGTGGCCTTGGCCCCTTCATGGGTCAGGGAGGAGAACATCAGGATCGGAGTGGGACACTTGGCCATGATCTCGCGCACGGCGCTGATGCCATCCATCACGGGCATCTCTATGTCCATGGTGATCACATCCGGCCGCAGAGCCAGCGCTTTGTCTACCGCTTCCCGTCCATTCTGGGCCGTATCGATCACCGTCAGCATAGGATCCTGATTGATGATCTCACTGACCCGGCGGCGGAAGAAGCTCGAGTCGTCGACAACTAATACCTTGACTGCCATTGTTATTTTTCTAACTCCTTGGGCCTGAGCTATCAATGTCTACGCGCATATGCTTTGAGCAGACTCGGCACATCCAGAATGAGTGCAATACCACCATCGCTGGTGATGGTGGCCCCGGCCATGCCAGGGGTTCCTTGCAGCAGGTTGTCCAGCGGCTTGATCACCACCTCTTCCTGGCCAATCAGATTATCCACGACAAAGCCTATCTGCTGAGTGCCAATCTGCACTATGACCACATGGCCCGTATCCTGCCGTGACTTCTTGTTTGTCCCTTTCACCAGCCACTTGTGCAGGTAGAAGAGCGGGATGGCCTTGTCGCGCACTATGATGGTGAGCTGACCGTCCACCATGTTGGCCTTCTTGAGGTCCAGATGGAAAATCTCGTTCACACACCCCAGCGGCAAGGCAAATGTCTGCTCGCCCACTTCCACCATCAGCGTTGGCAAGATGGCCAGGGTCAAGGGCACCTTGATCTCGAGGCGAGTGCCCTTACCCCAAGTAGAGTCGATATGCACAGAGCCATTGAGGCTCACTATGCTGGTCTTCACCACATCCATGCCGACACCGCGACCGGAGATATCGGAAATCTCGGACTTGGTCGAGAAACCGGGAGCAAAAATCAGGTTATAGGCATCGCTGTCGCTCATGCGCGCCGCCGTGTCTGCATCCAGTACGCCACGATTGATGGCAATGGACTTGAGCTTCTCCGGATCCATGCCGGCACCATCGTCTTCGATACAAAGCAGAATGTGGTCACCTTGCTGGGAAGCGCTCAGGGTAATGGTACCCTGCCGTGGCTTGCCCGCTTTTTCCCGCACATCCGGCATCTCGACCCCATGGTCGCAGGAGTTGCGCACTAGGTGAACCAGCGGATCGGCCAGGGCCTCGACCAGGTTCTTGTCCAGATCTGTCTCTTCCCCGACCATCACCAGCTCAATATCTTTCTTGAGGGTGCGGGCCAGATCGCGCACGACTCGGGGGAAGCGGCCGAATACTTTCTTGATGGGCTGCATGCGCGTCTTCATCACGGCGCCTTGCAGATCTGCGGTCACCACATCCAGATTGGCAACCGCTTTTGACATGTCTTCATCGTTGCTGGCGATCCCCAGGCTCACCAGACGATTCCGTACCAGCACCAATTCCCCCACCATGTTCATGATGACGTCCAGCGTCTTGGTATCCACCCGCACAGTGGTATCGCTTTGCACCGCATTCTCTGCTGGTGCAGCGGCTTGCTTGACGGGGGCCGGTGCCGGTTTGGCGGCAGCAACAGGCGCGGCTGCCGGTTTGGGTGCAGGAGCAGGCGTTGGCTTGACAACGGGGGCAGGCGCCACAGGGGCTGCAGGCACCGGTGCGGCGACTGTTGGTGCAACAGGGGGCGTGATGCTGGTTTTTGGCCCTTGACCACGACCATGCAACTCATCGAGCAGACGTTCGAACTCATCATCATCGATCAGTTCGTCGACCTCTTTTTGCACCGACTTCAACGGATTGGTCTCAGGCGCGCCGCTATGCTGACCCTGACCATGCAACTGGTCGAGCAAGGCTTCAAACTCGTCGTCTGTGATATCCCCCGTACCGGTCAGCACTGGGCTCGCAACCGGGGTCGGGGCTCCGCCGACGCCATGCAGTTCATCGAGCAGGCGCTCGAACTCATCGGCTGAGATCTCATCGATGGAGCCGCCACCATTGACGGCGACAGGTGCGGCAACCGCTTCAGGCTCAGGAGCCGCGATCACCTCGTCAGCAGATGCCGCAGTCTCAGCGGGCGCACTATTGCCCGCCGAGGCGGTCAACAACTGCTCCTCGCCTTCGGGTTTGCAGAGCTCATGCAGGTCATGCAGAATTTCAGCTGAGGCAGGGCTAGGCGGTTCGCGATTTTGCACCTGGGCAAACATCACATTGATGGCATCCAGCGCCTGCAAAATGACATCCATCAATTCGGCCGTGACGGTTCGCTTGCCATTGCGCAAGATATCGAACACGTTTTCAGCACCGTGACAAACGTCTACCAACTCACCCAGAGAGAGAAAACCGGCGCCGCCTTTGACGGTATGGAAGCCGCGAAATATGGCATTCAACAGATTCTTGTCATCGGGTCGCTTTTCCAAGTCGACCAGTTGTTCGGACAACTGTTCCAATATTTCGGATGCTTCGACCAAAAAGTCTTGCAGTATGTCTTCATCAACTTCGAAGGCCATGCGTCACTCCATTAAAATCCCAGGCTAGACAGCAGATCGTCCACATCATCCTGACCATTGACCACATCGGAACGAGTCTCAGGGTTCATGATGGGGCCTTCAGCTTCAATCCCGCTTACAGGAAGGCTGCGAGATGAATGCTCAACAGATGCCTCACCAAACATAGTCAGCATTTCTATTAATTTAGTTTCAACTTCCTGAACCAACTTGATGACCTTGCGGATCATCTGGCCGGTCAAATCCTGAAAATCTTGCGCCATCAGGATCTCTGTCAGCAGTTGCCGTAATTTATCGGCATCAGATTCAGAAGCCTTAATAAAATCATCCAGTTGGTGACACAAAGACTTAAATTGCCCGACATTCATCTCCCTGCTCATCAGGGCATTCCAGTTGGGCATAACCAGCTGGATGTTGTCATTGAGCCGGTCGGCAATCGGTAGACTGGCTTCCACCGCATCCATGGTGCGGTTGGCTGCCTTGTCTGTCATGTCGATGACGTAGCTGAGACGTTCCCGGGCATCGGGAATTTCATGGGTTGCCAGGTCGGGGATCCGGGAATCCAGCCGGAAATCTTGTAAGGAGCTGTGCAGTTGTCGGGTCAGCTGACCCACTTTGTCAAACAGAGCAGCCGCATTGGGAGCACATGCATCTGCGATGATAGTATCGGCCTGTTCAAACTCGCCTTGCTCAAGATGGGCAACAAGCATCCTTGCCTGATCGAGCGAAATCATTGCACTCGTTTTGGCCTTCATCCCTGCTGCTCCTTAGCCGATTCGTTCAAAGATTTTGTCGAGTTTCTCTTTGAGCGTTGCAGCGGTGAAAGGCTTGACGATATAGCCATTGACACCCGCCTGGGCGGCTTCAATGATCTGTTCGCGCTTGGCTTCGGCCGTTACCATCAGTACCGGCAGATGCTTGAGCTTGTCATCGACACGAATAGCCTTGAGCAAGTCAATGCCTTGCATACCGGGCATGTTCCAGTCGGTGACGACAAACTGAAAATCACCATTTTTCAACATTGGCAAGGCCGTGTTGCCATCATCTGCTTCGTGGGTATTGTTAAATCCCAGGTCACGCAGCAAGTTCTTGATAATCCGGCGCATCGTTGAAAAATCGTCAACAATGAGGATTTTCATGTTCTTGTCCAAAATTCCCTCCTAAATAGCCGCCATAGCGGCTCACTTACATGATGCAGATCGCAGGTTTTGTTTTGCGGATTATGCCTTAGAGTTTTGTTTCAGTGTAGCCAGTACAAACACTTATACATGCCAATCTCTTAAACGAGCGCGTAATCTGTGCATGGCCTGACTGTGTATCTGGCTCACGCGAGACTCGCTGACATTCAATACCTCGCCTATTTCACGCAAGTTCAGTTCTTCATCGTAGTAAAGGGAGAGGACCAGCGCTTCCCGTTCCGGCAGACGGCCTATGTGTTCGGCTAGGGCGCCTTGAAAACGCTCGGCCGCCAGCTCGTCAAACCCGCTGTTGCCTGCGGCATCGTCGGGGTGGCCTATCACATCCTCACTAACCCCCAGATCCTCGATACCGATGATCTTGCCGCAGGAGACATCCTGCAGCATGGCGTGATACTCGCCGAGGCTGACCCCCATCTGGGCGGCCACCTCGGTATCACGGGCATCACGACCGTGCGCTTGTTCAACATTTTCGATGGCTTCGGCGATGGAGCGGCTGTTGCGGTGCACCGAGCGTGGCACCCAGTCCCCCCGCCGTATCTCGTCGAGCATGGAGCCGCGGATGCGGATCCCGGCATAGGTTTCAAAGCTGGCGCCCTTGCTGCCGTCAAAGTTGCGGGAAGCTTCGAGCAGCCCAATCATACCTGCCTGGATCAGGTCATCCAGCAAGACACTGCTTGGCAGGCGAGCCAACAAATGCTGGGCAATCCGTTTCACCAGCGGAGCATGACGCTCGACCAGCACATAGGAATCCTGATGACGCAAGTACGCTTGGGCTTTATTCACGGGAACCTTCCTGTGCTATGACCGGCCTTTGCAGCAAATTTTCCAGGAAAAATTCGAGATGACCGCCGGGTTGGTTAGGAATGGGCCAGCTTGCCGCCTTGTTGGCGAGGGCGCGAAACGCCAGCGCCGCAGGTGACTTGGGGAAGGCTTCGACAATCAGCTTCTGCTTGCGCACGGCGGCGCGCAGGTTGGTGTCGTAAGGTACGCACGCCACCAGCTCCAGCGAGGTATCCAGAAAGCGGTCCGTGACTCGGGTCAGCTTGGCGTAGAGCTCCTGCCCCTCGCGCAGGCTGCGCACCATGTTGGCCACCACCTTGAAGCGAAACACGCCGTGATCCTTGGAGAGGATTTTGATCAGCGCGTAGGCATCCGTGATGGAGGTCGGCTCATCGCACACCACTATCATGATGTCCTGGGCGGCGCGGGTGAAGCTCAGCACCATGTCGGAGATCCCCGCCGCCGTATCCACCAGCAGTATGTCGACCTGGGTCTTCATCTCGCTGAAGGCGCGGATCAGTTCGGCATGCTGCACCGGAGAGAGCTCGACCATGGACTGGGTGCCCGATGTGGCCGGCACTATCATCATGCCGTAGGGACCCTCGACTATGATGTCGTCTATGGTGCACTCGCCAGCCAGGACATGGGAGAGGTTGCGGTGTACCCGCAGCCCCAGCATGACGTCAACGTTAGCAAGGCCAAGGTCGGCGTCCAGCACCATCACCCGTTTGCCTTGTGCGGCCATGGCTCCTGCCACGTTCAGGGTCACGTTGGTCTTGCCCACGCCACCCTTGCCACCGGAAACGGCGATCACTTTTACTCGATTGTTTTGACGCATTTTGCGCAGACCACTCGCCTGATCCATATACATGTTACTCATAAAACTCCGAATCTTCGGCCTCGCCAAAGCCTGCACCCCAGAAATAGGGTTCTTCTGTTTCCCGCTCCAGCGAGCCCATGGCAGCTCCGACGAGCTGCGCCGCATTGGCAACTTGAATATCTTCCGGAACCCTTTGTCCATCAGTGATATAGCTGATGGGCAGTGCATTCTGGATACACACGTTAATCACTTCGCCCAGATTCAGACTCTCATCCAATTTGGTAAGTATGCAGCCGCTTAATGGAATACGCCGGAAATGGTCCACCGCCTCCTGCATCACCCGACGCTGGGAAGTGGCGGACATCACCAGGTAGCTGCGGATGCGTACCTTGGCATTCTTGACCAGGGTATCGAGCTGCTCGGTCAGACGGATATCCCGCTGCCCCACCCCGGCGGTATCGATCAGTACCAACCGACGATGGCGGAACTGATAGAGCGCAGTGGCCAGCTCCTCGGCATCCCTCACCTGCCGTACCGGGCAGCCCATGATGCGACCATAGGTCTGCAACTGCTCATGGGCGCCGATCCGGTAGTTGTCCGTGGTGATGAGCGCCACCTGCTCGGCGCCATACTTCATGGCAAACCGCGCCGCCAGCTTGGCAATGGTGGTGGTCTTGCCCACCCCGGTCGGTCCGAGCAGGGCAACCGCCCCACCCTGACGTAAAATATCGTCTTCGCTGATCTTGAGCTGGGCAGTCAACACCTCGGCCAGCTGGGCCATGGCCTGATGGATGGACATGTCCTCGGGGATGAGGCCCGCCAGCTGATCGGCAAACGCATCGTCAAAGCCTATCTTCTTGAGCTCCTTGATGAGCAGCGCACGCATCGGCTCGCGACGTTCCACCTCCTGCCACATCAACCCGGAGATCTGGTGCTCCAGCAACTTGCGGATGCTGGCCATCTCCTTGCGCATCCCTTCCATCTCGGGATCCCGCTGTGCGGGTTGGGAAGCGCGGCCGGGAGCGGCCGCCCTGGCCTTCGGCTTGGCGGGCTCGGGAGCCGCTCCCCACTGGCCCTGTTCGGCCAGCGTGCGGGGAGCTGAACCGGCGGCGGCAACGGGTGCCGCCCCCTTGAGACCGGCCGGATTGGCCGGGTTCAACTTCTGCTGGCGCGCCAGCAGGGCGGCCAGGGTATCGGCATAGTGTTCGTTCTGTTCCTGGGCCTGGGTGGGCGCAGGACGGGTCATCTGCCGTCCGGCAGACGAGATATTGACGCTCTCATCGTTCAACTGACGGCGAACCGGCGCATCTTTGGGTCCCGGGACCTGGGATTGATAATCGACAGCGGCGACTATCTCCACCCCACCAGTGACCTTCTTGTTGGACATGATGACGGCGTCAGGCCCGAGAGTCTCCTTGACCTCGGCCAGAGCCGTTCGCATGTCCTTGGCAAAAAACCGCTTAATCTTCACCCGTCATCTCCGCTAACTAGTTCTGTCCTACCGCACTGACGATGCGGATTTGCTTGTCATCAGGCACTTCCTGATAAGACAGAACGCGCAATCCAGGAATGGCATTCTTGACAAATTTCGCCAGGGTATTGCGCAGTATCCCTGATGTCAGAAGCACGGCCGGTTGGCCTTCCAGTTCTTGTCGTTGAGTGGCTTCCACCAGCGAGCGTTGCATCCGCTCCGCCAGGCCCGGCTCTATGCCGGCGCCATCACCACCCCCTGCCTGCAGGGATTGATGCAATATACGTTCCAATTCTGGTGCCAGGGTGATCACCGGCAGCTCGGGATCCGGGCCTGCAATCTCCTGCACTATCAGGCGACGCAGGGCGATACGGCAGGCTGCCGTCAGCACTTCCGGATCCGGACTGCGCGGGGCGTATTCCACCAGGGTCTGCAGGATAGTGCGCATATCGCGGATTGGCACGCCTTCATTGAGCAAATTCTGCAATACCTTCACCAGGTTACCCATGCTGATGACTTCAGGAACCAGTCCTTCCACCAGCTTGTTCTGATGCTTCCCTATCATGTCGAGCAGCTGTTGCACCTCGTCATGACCCAGCAGCAGGGCCGCATGGTTGGAGAGGATCTGGCTCAGATGAGTGGCGACCACGGTGGCGGTATCCACCACTGTATAGCCGAGGGTCTGGGCCTGGGAGACCTGCTCCTTGGCGACCCATACGGCTTCCAGCCCGAAGGCGGGATCCCGGGTGGCGATACCCTGGATCTGGCCGAACACCTGACCCGGATTGATGGCCATTTCCTTATCATGGTAAACATTGGCCTCGCCGGTACTGACCCCCATCAAGGTGATGCGATATTGGTTGGGTGCGAGATCCAGATTGTCGCGAATGTGCACGGCCGGCACCAGAAAGCCCAGCTCCTGGGAGAGTTTCTTGCGTACCCCCTTGATCCGGTTGAGCAGCTCCCCGCCCTGATTGCGATCCACCAGCGGGATGAGCTGATAGCCCACCTCCAGCCCTATGATGTCCACCGGCATCACGTCGTCCCAGCTCAGCTCTTTCTGCTCATGGGGTTGGTCGGTCGTGGCGGGCATCAGTTCGCCCTTGGCAGCCTTGGCGGCGGCCCGCTTCTCGCGGCGCAGCAGCCACCAGGCACCGGCAGCCGAGAGAATCCCCAGGCTCAGGAAGGCAAAGTGCGGCATGCCGGGTACCAGCCCCATCATCAGCAGTATGCCGGCCGAGATGATCAGCGCCTTGGGGTTGTCAAACAGCTGGCCCAGCACGGCCGTGCCCATGTCCTGATCCGTGTTCTGCCGGGTCACTATGATGGCCGCGGCAATGGAGAGCAGCAGGGAGGGGATCTGGGCAACCAGACCGTCACCTATGGCCAGCAGGGTGTAGATCTGAGCCGCTTCACTGAAGGTCAGCTGGTGCTGCATCATGCCGATGATGAAGCCACCTATGATGTTGATGAAGAGGATCATGATGCCCGCAATGGCATCCCCCTTCACGAATTTGGAGGCACCGTCCATGGAGCCGTAGAAGTCGGCTTCCTGGGTCACGTCCTGGCGGCGCTTCTTCGCCTCTTCCTGGTTGATAAGCCCGGCGTTCAAATCGGCATCTATGGCCATCTGTTTGCCTGGCATGGCATCCAGGGTAAAGCGGGCGCTCACCTCGGCGATCCGCCCGGCACCCTTGGTGATCACCACGAAGTTGATGATCATCAGGATCGTAAAGACGATGATGCCGACGGCATAGTTGCCGCCGATCACCACGTTGCCGAACGCCTCGATCACATGGCCGGCCGCCGCACTGCCGTTGTGGCCTTCCAGCAAGACCACCCGGGTTGACGCCACGTTGAGCGCCAGGCGCAGCAAGGTGGCGAGCAGCAGGACGGTTGGAAAGGCGGCAAATTCCAGCGGGCGTCGGGTATAGACGGCAACCAGCAGCACGACGATGGAGAGCGCGATATTGAAGGAGAAGAGCACATCCAGCATCAGCGGCGGTATGGGCAGCACGACCATACCCAGAGACGCCAGCACCAGCAGCGGTGTCCCCACCCCCTTGGTCAGCAATCCCCTGTGCTCTTTCAATCGGCCCAATGATGCCTGGAATTTCATCTTTTTTCTCAATCTCAAACCGCTGGTGCAAGATTAAAGCAAACATCAAGCCAACAATTCAATGTATTGATTTTAAATGATTTTATTTTGACTGTGTCAGAAGTTTGTCATTTGCGGAATTCAGGCGGAATGGGCAGATCCTTGGCGAGCGGATTGGGGCGCCGGCCACGGCCACGGCGGAACTTCTTGAGCTGATACACATAGGCCAGCACCTGAGCCACGGCGGCAAACAGCCCTTCCGGTATCTCGTGACCTATCTCGGTGGAGTGAAAGATGGCGCGGGTGAGCCCGGGAGAAGGCATGATGGGGATCTCGTACTCCCTTGCTATCTCCCTGATCTTCATCGCGATCTCATCAGTGCCCTTGGCTACGACCTTGGGCGCGGCCCCCGGCTTGGCGGTATCGTATTTGAGCGCCACCGAGTAGTGGGTCGGGTTGGTGATGACCACGTCAGCCTTGGGCACATCCCCCATCATGCGGCGCATCGCCATCTCCATCTGCAAGCGGCGGATCCGCCCCTTCACCTCGGGCTTGCCCTCGCTGTCCTTGAACTCGTCCTTGACCTCCTGCTTGGTCATCTTGAGCTGGCGCATGTGGTTCCACTGCTGGAACGGCACGTCTATGGCCACTATGGGGATGAGGGCGCAACAGAGGATGATCAGCATCCACAGCAACAGATCCAGCGCATCTATGATGCCACCCGGGTAGCCCTCCAGGGAGAGGTTGAGCAGGTGGTTGAACTGGCTCGACAGCATCCACCAGGCAAACAGGGTGATGAACACCACCTTGGCGATGGACTTGATCAGCTCGACCAGAGATTGCACCCCGAACATCCTCTTAAGACCATTCAAGGGGCTCAGCTTGCTCCACTTGGGCAGCATGGCCTCGGAGGAGAAGTTCATGCCCCCCATCAGGGTGTTGCCGACGAAGGCGGCGATAGCCACCAGCATGAACAGCAGGCCGAGCGGATGCAGCAGCTCCCTCAACAGGGCGGGCACCATGGCCCCCATGGCATTGGGATCGAAGGCCTGATCCCGATCAAGCGTGAAACCCATGGTGAGGATCTTGACCATGGCGCCGGCCAGACTCTCCTTGACCATCAAGAGACCAAAGACGGCCGCCAACAGGACGCTGGCGGTACCCAGCTCCTTGGAACGTGCAATCTGCCCTTTTTCCCGGGCCTGTTGCAGTCGTTTGCCCGTGGGTTGTTCGGTACGTTCCTGATCGGTATCAGCCATGTTGCCGACCTCCGACACGCGGGAGCTTGCTCAGTTGTGCTCGCCCCCGGAAGGCATCGAGTCGTTCGCTACCCAGCTGCACGCAATCAGCCATTCTGGCCACCGAAGCACTGGACGTTGATGAGCTCGCAACTGGTCTCCTGCACCCGCTCCCACATGGAGTCGAAGTGGCCGAGGAAGCCGCCTATGGTGAGCCAGAGGATGAGCAGCCCGGACATCATGCTGACCGCGAAGCCTATGCTGAAGATGTTGAGCTGGGGCGCCGCCCGCGTCATGACCCCGAACGCAAAGTTGATGAGCAGCAGCGCGACTATGGCCGACAGCGCCATCACCAGCGAGGCCTGGTACATGACCCCCAGGAATCCGACCAGACTGCGGATGGCGGGCAGGGTGAGCCCGGCATCTGAGACCGGCAAGGTATCAAAGCTCAGCACCACCATGCGCAGCATGATGAGGTGGCCATCCACCGCCAGAAACACCAGGGTCGCCAGCATCAGATAGAACTGGCCCACCACGGGGGCCGACTGGCCGTTCATGGGATCCACCAGGGTGGCAAAGCCCAGACTGGTCTGCATGGCGATGACCTGACCGGCCATCACGAAGCTCTCCATCAGAAACTGGGTCATGAGGCCAAGCGCTATGCCGATGAGCAACTGCTGGGCCAACACCAGAAAACTGCCGACGGAGAACAGCTCTATCTTGGGCATGGGAGGCAACAGGGGGGCGATCATGAAGGTCAGCGCCAGCGCCAACCCGATACGGATACGGGCCGGCGTCAGGCGACTGCCAAACACCGCCATCACCATCAACAGGCCGCTCACCCGCGCCAACGGCCAGAGGATGGAAGACAACCACTCCATGATGAGAGCGGTCGTGTAGGTCATCTCACCACCCCGGGGGTGGCGTGAGATGCCGCCATCAGCGGGCCGTCAGGGGACGTCCCAGAGGCTTGCCGGGCATGGCTCATCCCACCACCTCGGGAATCTGGCTCACCATCAGCAGGAAGAAGTCCATCAGACTCTGCAAGCCCCAGTGCGCGCCCGCCCCCAGCGCAAACAGGGTGACGATGAGACGGGGCAGGAAGCTCAGGGTCTGTTCGTTGATGGAGGTGGCGGCCTGAAAGATGGCCACCAGCAGGCCGACGCACAGGCTCGGCAGGATCACGGCGCACACCATGACGGTCACCAGCCAGAGTGCCTCGCGAAAGACGTCGATAAAGGTTTCCGGACTCATGCCATTCGCTCCTTGCGTTTGTCCGCCTTAACCACCGGCACCCAGCCCGAAGCTGTTGGCGAGGGATCCCAGGATCAGGTTCCAGCCATCCACCATGACGAACAGCATCAGCTTGAACGGCAGTGATACCAGCATAGGCGACAGCATCATCATCCCCATGGCCATCAGGATACTGGCCACCACCAGGTCTATCACCAGGAAGGGCAGAAACAGCATGAAACCTATCTGGAAGGCGGTCTTCAGCTCGCTGGTGACGAACGCCGGGATCAACACCCGCAACGGCACCTCGGCGGGCTTGTCCACCTGCACGTTGGCTATCTCCATGAAGGTGTTGAGATCCTTGATCCGGGTCTGGGCCAGCATGAATTGATGGATGGGCAGCTCGGCCTTCTCCAGCGCCTCCTTGGCCTGGATCGTCTCGGCCAGATAGGGCTGCAGCGCCTCGTTGTTGATGCGATCCAGCACGGGCGACATGATGAAGAACGACATGAAAAGCGCAATGCCGACCAACACCTGGTTGGAGGGGCTCTGCTGCAGACCTATAGCCTGGCGCAGTATGCCCAGCACTATGATGATGCGGGTAAACGAGGTCATCATGATGACCATGGCCGGCAAGAAGGAGAGCGCCGTCATCAGCGCCAGCACTTGCAGGGTCAGGCTGTATTCCTGACTGCCGTCCGCCATGGTCTTGATGGTCACAGCCGACATGCCATCCTGGGCCAGTGCCAGCGGTGACAACAGGAGCAGGGATGCCAACAGGCCGACCAGCAGCCCAAGCTGTGACCATAAGCGGTTAGGTTTTTTCATGCTTGCCCATCAATTTGCCAAGCTGCTGGGAAAACGCCTGGGGCTGGCTCTCGTCCAGCGGCTCCTCCAGGCGATAGAGGAAGTTGACCTGCTGCGGCGTCACCCCGATCAGCAGTTGCTGCTCACCCACCTTGACCACCAGCAGCTTCTCCTTGTAACCCACCGGCAGGCTGGCGATGACCCGCATCTGGCCGCCGCCCATGGCGGTGGCTATCTTGCTCTTCTTGAGCAGAAAGCCCAGCACCAGGATGAGGCCTATGACCATCAGACTGGAGAGCAGCCAGGAGGTGAGGCTGGGGGGATTGGCCCCCGCACCGGGATTGGCCAGTGCCGGGAGGGACAACAGCAGTAACGGGAACGCGCGGATCATGTGATTTTGTTGATCCTTTCGGCCTGATTGATGATGAGACCAGTCAACGCAATGATTCTGGTCATTTGAGTTTCTTGATCCTTTCAATCTGACTGATGACATCGGTCAGACGGATACCGAACTTGTCGTTTACCACCACCACCTCGCCGTGGGCGATCAGGGTGCCGTTGACCAGCACGTCCAGCGGCTCGCCCGCCACCCGATCCAGCTCCACCACCGAACCCTGGTTCAGCTGCAGCAGGTTGCGGATGCTGATCTGGCTGCGGCCCACTTCCATGGCGATGGTGACCGGGATGTCGAGTATGGTGTCGAGCTTGCGCCGCTCCTCGGCACTGATGGGGGCGTCATCGGTCAGCTCCTCGAGGGGAGCCGGCTTAGCTTCGGCAATCACCTGCTCTTCCAGGGCGGCTGCCCAGGCGTCCGCCATCAGATCCTCTTCATCAGTTCCGCTCATCTTGCTTCCTTATGCTGCTTCGTGACCGTCTGTCGTGACAGGCAGTCCATGTTATCGCTGTTGATCTTCGATGCTGCGCTCGAGCTCTTCCAGCTCGGCCTCACCATCGATGCGTATGCCGCCCCGGGTCACCAGATGCATCTCTGTCTTGACCCCTTCCGGGCGTTTGAGTTTGTCGGTAATCTTGAGCGCCACATTCTCCTTGGTCCGCCCCATCTTGGCGTGGAAGGTGGGCAAATCTTCCACATAGACCAGCAGGTTCTCCGGCATCTCCACCGGTATGATGTCACCGGGTCGCAGCTCCATCAGCTCGCGCAGGGTCAGATCCGTCTCCAGCAGCTTGGCTCTGATCTCGACCTTGACGTCCATGATCTCGTCACGCAGCGCCTTGCTCCAGCGCACGTCGGTATCACCCTTGTCGCTCTGCACACCGGCATCCAGCAGCTCGCGGATAGGCTCCAGCATGGAGTAAGGCATGGCCACGTGGAAATCCCCGCCGCCGCCATCGAGCTCGATGTGGAACGAGCTCACGACGATCACCTCGGTGGGGCTGACGATGTTGGCCATGGCCGGGTTCACCTCGGAGTCGAGGTATTCGAAGCCCACATCCATCACCGGCGCCCAGGCATCCTTGTAATCCTCGAACACCAGCTTGAGCAGCATCTGGATGATGCGCCGCTCGGTGGGGGTGAACTCACGCCCCTCGATCTTGGCGTGATAGCGGCCATCGCCGCCGAAGAAGTTCTCCACCAGGATGAACACCAGGCGGGCTTCCATGGTGATGAGGGCCGTGCCCTTGAGGGGACGGAAACGCACCATGTTCAGGCTGGTCGGCACGAACAGGGTATGGACGTACTCGCCGAACTTGAGCATCTGCACGCCGTTGATGGAGACCTCGGCGGTGCGGCGCATCATGTTGAACAGGCTGATCCGCATGTGGCGGGCGAAACGCTCGTTCACCAGCTCCAGGGTCGGCATGCGACCACGGACGATGCGGTCCTGGGAGGAGAAGTCAAACTGGGCGACGCCGGGATCTCCCGCCGCGCCTATCTCTTCCTCTTCGACATCATCGACACCGTGCAAGAGGGCATCAATTTCGTCCTGACTTAACAGATCGCTCACGCATCACCCTTATTGCATTACAAAGCCGGTAAACAGCACTTGTTCGATAACGGGGGAAGAGACCAGGTCATTGAGCACCCGACGGCACTCTTCCAGTGAATCCTTGCGCAGCTTCTCCTTGCCTTCGAAGGTCATCAGCTGCTCGCTGGTAGCGGCACTGAAGACCCGCAGCAGGGTACCTTCGATCAGGGGGACATTCTGCTTGGCCAGGGTCTCGTCGGCGGCGCCACGCACCATCAGCTGGATCTTGATCTGCACCAGTCGATCCCGCTGACCACCCGAGACGTTGAACACGAAGGGGCGCGGCATGCCCACATAGAGCGAGGGCTGGGCCGCCTCCTCCTTGGGCTTGGCATCCTTCCCTTCCGCCGAGGCTTCGGCCGCCGGCTTGTCGCCGCCGGACAGCATCAGCCAGGCACCGGCACCACCGCCACCCAGCACAATCACGGCCAGGGCGACTACCATGATCAGCTTCTTTTTCTTGCCTGCCGCCGGGTCTTTCAGCGTCAGTTCGTTATCATCTGCCATCCCTTGTCCACCCTAGTCTCAAACTTGTTCGATATCATAAACTTACTCAGGCTGGCATCAAGCATAGAAATCAATTCCGCTGTCGTTTGTCGATTCCGTCAGCAAACGACTGCCTGCGGCCGTGACCTCTGCCTCAGTTTGGCCTGTTTCGGCAAAAGTTCCGCTCTCTTTTTGACCTTGCTGGCCCTGTCCGGCAAAGGCCGACTGACCCTGTGACTGTTGCTGCGGCTGCTGTTGCACCAGGGTCTGACCGAGCTGGATGCCCTGCCCGGCCAGCATATCACGCAGCCGTGGCATGGCCTGCTCCAGCATCTCGCGGGTCTGGCCATGTTGTACCACGAAGTGCACGTTGGCCTGGTTGTCGGCGCCAATCTGGATCTGGATCTTCATCTTGCCAAGGCCAAGGGGGTCGAGCTGGATCTCCGCCTGCTGCAACTTGTCCGCCAGCATCAGGTTCACCTTCTGGTGCAGCTGGGCCGGCGCCTCCGGGTTGGCCAGCTTGAGGTGGGGCAGATTCTGGGGATCGCGCCGCGCCGCTATGTCGACCGTGGGTTTGCTGTCGTTGTTGGCCACCTGGGGCTGGCTGTTCTGCTGCACCTGCTGGCTGTGATGACTGTCGTGGGTGCTGGACTCGGTCCCGAGGACGCTGCCTTTGCCAAACTCGGCCACCTTCTGCTTCACGTCCACCTTGACCTCGCTCCTGACCTTGGCAGACTCGCGGCCTTCGCTGGCCTCCATCTGCTTGATCCCGGCCGACAAGGCGCTCAGCGAGGCCTGCGGCCCCTGGGATTCACTGCTGGCCAGCACCTGTTGCGGGGCCGTTAACACGGGTTCGGCTGGCGGCTGGGCAGCCGGCGCCGTGGCGCTGCTGCCAGCGGTGGCCAGCGGGCTCTCTGACTTGGCGGCCGTGGTCGCCCTGGCCTGGGGCTGCTCGCCCCCCTCGGCAGCGCCCCTGGTCTGAGCGCCATCCGCCGAGCGGGTCGTATCCGTGTCAGCCTGCTCCTGACCCGCTTCAAACGCCCTGGTGGCGCTCGTCTGGGTGGGCACGGCCTGCTCCATCGCACGCTGGGGATGTGCCTTCTCGGCGCCCTCCTTGTTGCCCATGGAAGGAGTGACGGGTTTGGCGCTGGCATCGATCTCGACGGACTTGTTCCCCTCGCCTTTGGCGGCCTTGTCCACCGCCTCGGTCGGCAACACCTTGCTCAGCAAGGCGGCCCGCTCGGCGCCGGTGAGTTCGGCCTTGTCCGCTTTGTCTGTGCCAGCCGCGCCTTTGTCCTTGCCTGCCTCTTTCGGCTGGGCAGCCATGGCGGCAGCATCGCTCTCCATGGCTTGCGCCTCGCCCTCAGCTGCCGGCACCTCAACCCCTTCCCCCTTGAGCAGGCTGGCGGCCTGTTGTGCCTGCAAGGCTGCGCCGGTTGCGGCTTTTCTGTCATCCAGGCTGAGCGGCTTGTCGCCCGCGCCGACCAGCACATCGGCCGCCTCTGCGTCCTCCCCCGCTTGCGGCAACATATTGCCGTCCGTTTCCACGGCTGGCGCGGTCGCTACCAGGTTGAGGGGCGCGGGGGAGACCAGGCTGGTGTCCTGCTTGAGGGCATCTTGCAGACGCTGCAAGAAATCGATGGGAGAGGCGCTGCTCTCGGCTTCTTGCGTTTTTTTCTTTTTATCGTCGCTGGCCGCCGAGCCTTCGGTGGCATTCGCCAAAGATTTGGCATCGGCATGCTTGTCACTGGCACCTTTGTCACCAGCCACAGGGTCAGTGACGACCTGACCACCGGCCTTCGGCTCGCCTGCAGCCGCCTGAGCGGCCTTGGTCACAGGCATACCCTCTGCCTGGGCCTTGGCCATCACATCGGAGAAACCGCCTTTCGGCTCACCCTGTGGCGTCAGTTCAGCGCTGTCAGAGGGGGGAGGGAGCGGAGCACTCTTGTCGGCAGGCGCAGCAGCCTGAACGGGGGGGGTATTGGTTAGCAGTGTCTGCATCATGATGAAAATCCCTGACGACAATCGGGTTCTGGTGCGGCCCTCACGAACGCGATGGCAGTGAGGCGCACACTGGATGGACAGAATAAAGCAAGTTACAGGCCAGAATGATGGAAGCGGCGCAGCATGGCGTACTCATCCAGCATCTTCTGCTCCTGACGCTGGGCCTTCTGCTGCTCACGCCCGGCCTGCTTGGCCAGCAGCAGCTCCACTGCCTTGCGCCTCTGCTGGGCGGCCAGCCACTCTTCGCGCCGCAACGCCAGTGCCTGGCGCACCTGCAGCACACCTTCGTACTGCTGGGTAGCCGCTTGCTCAAGCTTGTTGATGAAGGCGTGATACTGGGCATTCTGCTGGGCCGCTATGCCCTGCAGACCGCGATCTGTCCACTGCTGATGGTAGATCTGGCGGTACTGGTTGAGCGCTTCCTGCTGTTCCATGAAGATTTTCAGATCCTGCTGGGCCTTGGCCAACGCCAGCGCCGCCTGCTGTTCGGCCTCCACCAGCCGCTCGGACAACATCACCAAGCCTTTACTCATGACTGCCTTCCCTCTTCATCATATGGTCAACGCATCAGGGGCATGGCCACCAGTTGCAGGGATTGCAGGCCCTCATCGTAGTGAATGACCTCGCGCATTCCCTGCTGCAAGAACTGATCCAGATAGGGTTTTTGTATTATGGCGCGATCGATGCGGGGATCCGAACCCTGGCTGTAGGCGCCTATGGTGATGAGATCCCGGTTCTGCTGATAGAGGGAGTAGAACTGCTTGAGAGTCCGCGCCAGCTCCATGTGCTGGGGCGACGTGACCATGGGCATGACCCGGCTGATGGATTTTTCGATGTCGATGGCCGGGTAGTGACCCGCATCGGCCAGCTCGCGCGACAGCACTATGTGGCCGTCGAGGATGGCCCGCGCCGCATCGGCGATGGGATCCTGCAAGTCATCCCCCTCGGTCAATACGGTGAAGAAGGCGGTGATGGAACCCTGGCCGTCGCTGCCGTTGCCGGCCCGCTCCACCAGCGCCGGTAATTTGGCAAATACCGAGGGCGGATACCCCTTGGTCGCCGGCGGCTCGCCCACCGCCAGCGCGATTTCACGCTGGGCCTGGGCGTAACGGGTCAGCGAATCCATCAAGAGCAGCACGTTGAGCCCCTGATCGCGAAAATACTCGGCGATGGCGAGCGCCGTCTCGCACCCCTTGAGGCGCATCAGGGGCGAGGCATCGGCCGGGGCCGCCACCACCACGGAGCGGGCACGCCCCTCCTCCCCCAGAATGTCTTCGATAAACTCTTTCACTTCCCGGCCCCGCTCACCGATGAGGCCCACCACCACCACGTCCGCCACCGAGCCACGGGTCATCATGCCGAGCAGCACGGACTTGCCGACGCCCGAGCCTGCGAACAGCCCCATCCGCTGGCCCTGCCCCACGGTCAGCACGGCGTTGATGGCGCGCACGCCCACGTCCATCGGTTGATGGATGGGTCGGCGGGAGAGCGGATTGATGCGGTGCTGGGCAAACTGCACCGTCTGGGAGGAGAGAATGGGGCCAAGCCCGTCCAGCGGCTGGCCTATGCCGTCTATGACCCGGCCCAGCAGGTTCATGCCGACCGGAATGCCGTGCTCTTCGGTGATGGGCACCACACGGGCACCCGGGATGACCCCCTTGAGCTGCTCGCTCGGCATCAGGAACAGGCGATCGCCGGAGAAACCCACCACTTCGGCCTCCAGCATGCCGTCCTGGGTATCGATGCGACAGAGGGCGCCGATGGCGGCGCGGCAGCCGATAGCTTCCAGCGTGAGGCCCACCACCCGGGTCAATTTGCCAGCAACGGGCGGCTTGGGCGCGATATCGCGCACCCGATACCCTTGCAACCGAGTGAGTAACGAGCCGCTCATCTGGCCTCCTGAAAGCGATATTGAGATGGGTCATGCCTGCGACGGGCCGGCTTGCGCCGGCCCGTCGCAGGTTATTCGTGATTGTCCCGCAAGAAGTTGCGCAGCAGCTGGTCGATGCGGCCCGCCAGCGTCAGATCGATGCTGGAGAGTTCGGTCGCCAGCTGCAAGTCGCCGGGGGAGAGGGTGGGATCGCTTTGCAGCCGCCAGTGACGCTTGGCGCACTCTTCCACCCCGAACGCCTGCTCGACCCGGGTGATGTCATCGGGATGCAGCATCAGGGTGACCCCCTGCTCGGCGGCAGGCAGCAAGGCCAGCCCCTGTTTTAGGGCTTCCAGCAGGATGCGGGGGGACGTCTCCGCCTCGTGCCGGATGAGGGCGCGGGTCAGCTGCAGCACCAGGGCGATGAGTTGCTGCTCCACCGCCTGATCCAGCTCGTTGAGGGGGGTGGCGAGACGATCGACCAGCGACTGCCAGTGGGCCAGTTGCTGATCCACCAGCTCGCGGCCCATGGCCAGTCCCTCCTCCTTGCCCTGCTCCAGCCCGGCGGCATGGCCCTGTTGCAGGCCTTCCAGCTTGCCTTCCTCCAGCCCCTTGGCAAAGCCGGCAGCCTGGCCTTCGGCCATGCCCTCGTCCCAGGCGGCCTGACGGATGGCTTCCAGCTCTTCTGCCGTGATGCTGGGAGTCGGCTCCTCTGCCGGCTCCTCGACCGGCGCCTCTTCCTCCTGCCGATACCAGTCCGGCGTCAGCCCGAGGGCATTGGTCTCGACCTCGGATTCGACCTCCATCTCGGGCCAGCCCCAGGCCTCGACCCGGGCGTCGTCCCCGTCGGGACGTACATAGCCACGCAGCTTGTTGTTCATGCTTTAGAGGCGCTCCTCGCCACCGCCAGCTGCGGCCCGGCGAAACGGTAGAATTGATGGTCCATGGTTTAGAGGAACTCCTCGCCGCCACCGGCACCCAGCATGATCTCGCCGGCATCCGCCAGACGGCGGGCGATGGAGAGGATCTCTTTCTGGGCGGCTTCCACTTCGGAGACCCGGATAGGCCCCATGGCCTCCAGATCGTCCGCCAGCATCTCGGCGGCCCGCTTGGACATGTTCTTGAATACCTTCTCGCGCATCTGATCGTCCGAGCCCTTGAGGGCCCGTTGCAGCAGATCTCCCGGCACTTCCCGCAGCATGGTCTGGATGCCGCGATCGTCCACATCGATGAGGTTTTCGAACACGAACATCAAGTCCTGGATCTGCTGGCTCATCTCTTCGTCCGACTCGCGGATGGAGTCCATCAGCTGGCCTTCTATGTTGGTATCCAGGTAGTTCATGATGTTGGCCGCCGCCTTCAGGCCGCCCATCTTAGCTGCCTGGGCACCCGCCGCACCGGCGAACTGTTTCTCCATGATGTCGTTCAACTCTTGCAACGCCGCCGGTTGCACCTCTTCCAGGTTGGCGATCCGCATCACCAGATCCAGGCGCACCTGCTCCGGGAACTGGCTCAGGATCTCGGCGGACTGCTCCGGCTCCAGATAGGAGAGCACTATGGTCTGGATCTGCGGGTGTTCGTTCTGGATGATGCTGGCGACCTGGCGGGCATCCATCCACTTGAGGGAATCGAGACCACGGGCACCGGAACCCAGGATGATCTGATCCACCAGGTTGCTGGCCTTGTCTTCGCCAAGGGCCGCCACCAGCGCCTTGCGCACGAAGTCTTCACTGCCGATACCGATATTGGTGTACTTCTGGATATCGTCGATGAATTGACGGTGCACCGCCGCCACCCGGTCGTGACTGAAGTCCGACATGGAGGCCATGGACATGCCGAGCCGCTGCACCTGCTTGGGCTCGAGGTGGCGGAAGATCTGGGCGGCATCCTCTTCGTTGAGGCTCAGCATCAGCACAGCCGCCATCTCCATCCCGCTCATCTGGTCCAGGATCTGGCGCTGGCTGTCGGTAATGTCATTGCCGGTGACTTGGGTCTTACTTTCTTCAGGCATCTTTGTTCGTTACCCATTCTTTAATGACCTGTGCGGCCAGATCCGGTTCGTTCGCCACCAGCGCACGTACCGCCTTGAGCAAGTCCTCGTCACGGTGCAGATCCGGCAGTTTCAGATGGCCGTCACGTACCCCGAACACAGGCTCGGAATCGGCCTGAGCCGCCAGCAGACTGAGCTCGTCATCCCCACCCAGCACTATGCTGTTGTCCATATCCAGATCCCCTTCCGGACGGGCATCCGGGTAGAGCAGGCGTTTGAGCATGGGGCGCACCACTGTCACGATCAACACTATGATGACCAGCACCGAGGCGGCGATGCGCACCGCGCGCCAGAACCAGGGCTGCTCGTAGATGGGCGCTTCGGCCACGTTCTCAAGCTCTGGCCGGTTGAACGGGATGGCGACCACTTCCAGAGTATCACCGCGGGTCACGTCAAAGCCAAGCCCGCCGCTCAGCAAACGGCGCAGGGTATCGAGCTCTGGCTGGGTGCGCGCCTCGCGGGTCACCTTGCCGTCGGCGGCGGTGATTGATTTGTAATCCACCGCGACCGAGACCGTCATGCGGCGAATGCCGCCCATCTGGCGCCGGATATGGCTGACTGTGGTATCCAGTTCGAAGTTGCGGGTCGCCTCCTTGCGGGAGCGGCCGGAGGCAGCGGCGCTGGCATCGGCATTGGGGCCGGTCGCCTGCTGGGGAATATTGGAGGCGGCAGGCGGCTGGTTGGAGAGGGCGCCGGGTACACCGCCGCTGCTGCCATTGGCGCTGTTTTCTTCCAGGGTCATCTCGGAGCGCACGGCCGGCAAGTCCGGGTTGTAGGTCTTGCGGGTCTGTTCCTGCTGGGAGAAGTCGAGGGAGAGATCGACCTCCGCCGTATAATTGTCGGCGCCGAGCACGGGGATCAGGATGGCGTCAATTTTTTGTTTGTACTCCACCTCCTGCTTCTGCTGCATCGCAAACTCCTTGCGAGTCTGGGCAGAGACGGGATCCTGGGAACCCGAGTTGAGCAGGCGGCCGTTCTGGTCGGTCACAGTGACGCGGGTCGGCTCCAGGCCGTGCACGGCGGAAGCGACCATGTCGACGATGGAGTCCACTTCCCCCTGGCCGAGGGCGTTGCCCTTGAGGTTCAGCACCACGGTCGCACTGGGCTTGCGCTCGTTGCGGGCAAACACGTTGTCTTTCGGAATGGCCAGCAGCACCTGGGCCTTGGCCACGTTCTGGAACTGCTCGATGGCGCTCGCCAGCTGACGCTCGCGGCTCAGCTTGAGGCGCTCCGTCTCCATGCGCTGGCTGACGCCGAAGCTGGAATCCTTGAGCAGGATGGACTCGCCATCGTTGCTGGCATCGGTATTGGTGGCGAGACCGGCACGGGTCAGGCGCAGGCGGATATCGGCATATTTTTCGGCGTTGACCAGCACGCTCTTGCCATCCACCTCATAGGGGATCTTCTGCTGATCCAGATAATCGAGGGTCGACACCAGCTCCTGGGTACTGTAGGTGCCCAGCGGACGCATGTCCGGCTCCTTGCCCCACAGCAGGATGAAAACGGCGATCGACAGGCAGATGGCCAGCCCCAGGATCAGGGTGATTTGCCGCAGCACATCCGTGTTGGACAGGAAGCCGAGTGCGGAGCTCTTCTGCTCATTCTCATCGAGGGCGGCGGAGCCCTCATCGTTCATCAGCAGTTCGCCGTTTTGGTCAGTAGCCACGATTTATGTCCTTATTGCTGACATGTTCATGATGCTCAGTCACCACGATTTACGATCCTTATACCGGCATGTTCATGATGGTCTTGTAGGCATCGACCATCTTGTTACGCACCTGCACAGTCGCCTCGAAGGCGATGGAAGATTTCTGGCCGGCGATCATCACCTCGGACAGGTCGATAGACTTGTCACCCATGTCGAAGCGAGTACGCAGATCGTTGGCGGCCCCTTGCAACTCGTTGACGTTGCCGAGGGCCTGCTGCAGCAACTGACCAAAGTCGGACGTGACCTGACGACCGGGCTGAGCCAGCGGTGTCGCCCCGGATTCCACCTTGAGTGCCTGCATCTCTTGCATCAGGCTGCTTGCACTAATTTCCATATTTCATCCCCAGACAAATCATTGACGCTGACAGCGAATAAGCAATTAGAGTGCCAATGCGCTCGAGGCGAGTGATGAGGGGCATGAAACGAACGCGAGGCAGCCGGTGTGAGGGCAAGATTTCAGCAAGGCGGAGCACAACGAACATGGCCCGCATAATGCGGGCCATGTTCGGGGGATGAGCGGCATCCTACTTTTTGGTCAGATCCTCGTCCACCCAGTATTTGGATCCCGAGATGTTGGCATCGAGCAGCAAGCCCTTCTCGCCGATCTGGTAGATGGCCATGCCGCCGTTGTATTTGGCTCTGAGCTCGGCGCTCTCCTTGCCCGCCACGGCTCCCACCTCCGAGGTGGCCTCCCAGCCCTGGGTCACGAAGGCGTCGAACCTGGCCTTGTCTTCAAACAGGATCACCTGCTGGTAGAACTTGCCGCCGAGCCCGGCCGCGAGCCCGGCGCCGAACATCTTCATGTAGGTGTGCTTGCCGCTGGTGCGATTGACCGCCACCCCGGCGCCCTGATTGGTGTGCAGCATCAGGGAAAACTTGCGCGAGTCGAACACCGCATAGCCATAGGCCTTGTCAAACAACAACTTGGCGGAAGGTTGCTGGTTGAACAGTCGCACCAGCGCGGTATCGGCCATGGTATCGAGGGCGAGCCGCGCCTCCTCGGCCGTCTTGGGCTCGAGCATCTCGTCGAGTTTCTTGTCGGCCACCACCAGCCACTCCTTGCCGGTCGCCATGCTCTTGTCGGTCCAGACCCCGGCGGTGTTGAACGCCTCCGAGCCCCACTGTGAGACGGATGCCCAGGTCGCCTTGGAGAAGTCGGTGACGCTCCGCCACGCCTCCTTGCTGGTGTCACTCACAGCAGTCCCCAGGTCGGTCGCGGCCGCCTTCAGCTTCGCCCAATCGGCCAGACCGGGGGTCGACGCCAGTGCCAGCGTCGTTGCAATCACCAGGAATCGAATCTTCATGCTGTTCTCCACCTTCTGTGATGAGTCGATGGTCACAGTAGCAGATTTGGACGACGCCGGATCGGGCTATGCTCACGGCGCGGTCAAGCAGTGACGCAGCCCCTGGCCGCCATCGACACCCGAGCGTCTGTGCACGAGGGCGCCTGGCGCCCTCGTGATCATTGCTCATGTCTGCGCTTATGACTTGAGGCGCTTGCCACTCGCATCCACCACCTGCTCGCCATCCTCCTTGGCGAAGGCCCCTTTTTGCTGATCGGGCAAAATATCGAGCACCAGCTCCGACGGGCGGCACAGCCTGGTGCCAAGGGGCGTGACGACTATGGGGCGGTTGATAAGGATCGGATGGGCCAGCATGGCATCGATAAGCGCCTCATCGCTGACGCTACCTTCCGCCAGCCCGAGCGCCTCGTAGGGGGGTACGTTCTTGCGCAGCAGCTCGCGCACCGGCATCCCCATGGCGGCGATCAGCGCCACCAGCTGGTCGCGGGAAGGCGGCGTCTCCAGATAGTGGATCACGGTGGGCTCGACGCCGCTGTTGCGAATAAGCGCCAGGGTGTTGCGGGAGGTACCACATTCCGGGTTGTGATAGATGGTGATTGCACTCATTTGCGTGTCTCTCATGGCTTAAGTGAATAAAAACATTGGATAAAAAGGGTTAGCGGCGCAGACCCGCCTCGTACCAGGGTTTGCTGGCGTTGACCACGCGCACCACCAGCAGCATGACAGGCACCTCGATCAACACGCCGACGACAGTGGCGAGCGCCGCGCCGGAGTGAAAGCCGAACAGGCTGATGGCGGCGGCCACCGCCAGCTCGAAGAAATTCGATGCCCCTATCAGGGCAGAGGGGCCGGCCACCGAGTGCTTCTCCCCCACCTTGCGGTTGAGCCAGTAGGCGAGTCCCGAGTTGAACAGCACCTGGATCAGGATCGGCACCGCCAGCAGGGCGATGACCAGCGGCTGCTCCATGATGGCGTTGCCCTGAAAGGCGAACAACAGCACCAGGGTGAGCAACAGGGCCGCCACCGACCAGGGCTGGATACGGGCCATGACACCATCGAAACTGGCCTGCCCCTTTTTCAGCAGCGCCTTGCGCAGCAACTGGGCGATGACCACAGGGATGACGATATAGAGCACCACAGAGGTGAGCAGGGTATCCCAGGGCACCACTATGCTGGAGACCCCGAGCAGCAGCGCCACCAGCGGGGCGAAGGCAAACACCATGATGAGGTCGTTCACCGCCACCTGCGACAGGGTGAAGTAGGGATCGCCGTTGGTGAGGCGACTCCAGACAAACACCATGGCGGTGCAGGGCGCCGCCGCCAGCAGGATCAGGCCCGCCACGTAGCTGTCGAGTTGATCCGCCGGCAGCCAGTCGGCAAACAGCACGCGGATGAAGAGCCAGCCGAGAAAGGCCATGGAGAAGGGCTTGACCAGCCAGTTGATGAAGAGGGTGACGCCTATCCCCTTCATGTGGCCCTTCACCTGATGCAGAGCCCCAAAGTCGATCTTGAGCAGCATGGGGATGATCATCACCCAGATGAGCAGCCCCACCGGCAGGTTGACCTTGGCCACCTCCATGGCGCCGATCGCCTTGAACAGATCCGGCAATCCCTGCCCCAGACCAATGCCCACCAGAATACAGAGCAGCACCCAGGCGGTGAGATAACGTTCAAAAAAGCCGATGGCAGGGGCTGCCTTGGCATCACAGATTGCAGACATAAAAGCTCCCGATGCGGCGCAATCCCGCATCTTCTATTTGTTCAAAACAAGGTTCAAAAAAGGGTTCATCACAAGTTGACGGCATATTCAAGCCGCCCCGGCAACGCACCGGGGCAGCGATTCAATGGTGCTGACAGAGGCGGCGCAGGGCGTCCGGCCCCACCGGCTCTTCGGCCAGCAGCGGCACCACGGCGTAGCGGCTGGCGTGCAGCTGTTCGACCGCCTCGATATGGGGCAACTGGCGCTCGGCCCGCAGTTGCAGCAAAGGCGAGCTGACCGCCTCCTGCTGCAAACTGTGGTTGATGAGCCAGCCCCAGGGCTCGATCCCGGCGCGGCGCAAGTCGGCCTGCAGGTTGGCCGCCTCCTGCACCGGCGTGGGCTCGGGCAGGGTGACGATCAGCACCTTGGTCTGTTTGGGGTCCTGCAGCTGCATCATGGGGGTGGTGAAGTGCAGCCCCTTGCTGCCCATCTGGCGAGCGATCTCTCTGTGATAGGCGCCGGTGGCGTCGAGCAGCAGCAGGGTGTGGCCCGTGGGGGCGGTATCCATCACCACGAAGCGCTTGCCCGCCTCGCGTATGATGCGCGAGAAGGCCTGAAACACGGCGATCTCCTCGGTACAGGGGGAGCGCAGATCCTCCTCCAGCAACGCCCTCCCCTGCTCGTCCAGCGCCGCCCCCTTGGTGGCCAGTACCTGGGCACGGTAACGTTCAGTCTCGGCGTGGGGGTCGATGCGGCTCACCTCGAGATGGGGCAGGCTAGCTGCCAGCGTCTCGCTCAGGTGAGCGGCAGGATCCGAGGTGGTGAGGTGCACCGGCAGACCGCGGCTCGCCAGCTCCACCGCCACGGCGGCCGCCAAGGTGGTCTTGCCCACTCCACCCTTGCCCATCAGCATGATGAGGCCGTGGCCATCGGCGGCCAGCTCGTCCACCAGCGTCCCCAGATCGGGTTGGGCCACACTGTCGTGAGGCTGGGCAACGGATACCTGACTCCCTTTGGATGCACAGGGTTGCAGCAACTGACGCAGGCTCTCAACGCCCACCAGATTGGTGGCAAGCAGCGGGATCGGATCCTGCGCCAGGGCCCTGAGGGCCAGCGGCATGGTAGAGAGGGCCTGCTGCTCACGCTGCCAGAGGGCCTGGGCCAGAGGATCACCGGCGATGGCACCCTCGGGGAAGAGGCCATTGATGACAAGCTGCTGATTCATGAGCCCGATGGCAGCCAGCTCCTCGTGGGTGCGGGCCACTTCCCGCAGGGTGGAACTTTGGGCGCGAGCCACCAGCACCAGCCGGGTGTGGGCAGCATCCGCCAACGCGGCGACGGCGTCGGCGTACTGGCTGCGCTGTTTTTCCAGCCCCGCCAGCGGGCCAAGGCAGGAGGCATCCCCCTTGCCCTGCTCCAGAAACTCGCTCCAGGCCCCCGGCAGTTGCAGCAGGCGTATGGTGTGGCCTGTGGGCGCCGTATCGAACACTACATGGTCATACTCGGCCAGCAGCGCCTGATCGGTCAGCAGGGCGGTGAACTCGTCAAAGGCGGCAATCTCTGTGGTGCAGGCGCCGGAGAGCTGCTCCTCTATGCTGCGCACCACGCTCTCGGGCAACTTGCCGCGCACAGGCCCGACGATCCGCTCCCGATAGGCCCTGGCCGCCGCGGGGGGATCTATCTCCAGCGCCGACAACCCCGGCACAGCCGCGATGGCGGTGATGTGATTGCCGATGGTGGAGGCAAACACCTGCCCCACGTTGGAGGCGGGATCCGTGCTCACCAGCAGCACCCGCTTGCCGGCATCGCACAGTGCCACGGCACTGGCGCAGGCCAGCGAGGTCTTGCCCACCCCGCCCTTGCCGGTGAAGAAGAGAAAGGGGGGCGGATCGGTCAGAAACTGAAACATGACGAACTCCTGTCGACAGAGTGGCGAGCCCGGCTGGGCAATCTGGGTTGACTCAGGGGATCAGCAGCAACCGCTGCCGGAGCAGCAATCACCCTTGACGATCCCCTTGATGGCCGCTTGCGGCGCGGGCAGACCCGCATAGCGGGCCAGCTCGCTGCGGCTCGGATAGCGGCCGGTCAGCACCACCTGCCCCTCCACCAGCACCAGCGGCAGCCCCTCCTCCCCAGCATGGGTCAGAAAGGCGCTGACGGCCGGTGTCTCGGCAAACTGCATCGGCTGCTGCGCCAGATTGAAGCGCTCGATGGCAACCCCCTGCTCCTTGGCCCAGGCAAGGTCGGCGGCAAAGGTGACCAGCGCCTGCTCGACCTGGGTACCGCAGACACCGCTGGAGCAGCAGAGAGCGGGATCAAAAATCTGAATGGCTGACATGGCATTACTCCTTGTTGCAGCAGGGCTGCGTGGGCAGAACATGGGGAGAGCAGGCGGACTCGGCGCGCATCATGCCGCACGCCTCTGGGTGGCCGGCGCAGCACTCCTCGGTGAGATAACCGATCAGGTCCAGCATCAGGGGAATGTTGGCGCGGTAGCGCAGAAAACGCCCCTCCTGCGCCACCGACAGCAGGCCGGCATTGAGCATGGCCTTGAGGTGAAACGACAGGGTATTGGGGGCGACATCGAGCTCGCTGGCCAGTTCGCCGGCGACCCGCCCATCCAGCCCCGCCTTCACCAGCAGCCGCCACACATCCAGCCGAATGCCGGAGGCGAGCGATTCAAACACCTTGGTGGCCGTCTCTTTATTCATGCTGTTCACCTTTGTTCTCAGACTCATGATTTCAACTATACAAGAACTATTGAAATGATCAAGTCGCAAGCAAGGATCCACGATGAGTCACCCCTTGCCAACCGGCATCGCCAAGCCTCATCACATCAGGGCAATTCGCTGGCGCCGCTCGTGCTGCGCGTTCGGATCAGCCGATCATGTACCCGAATCACATCTTCCCTTAACTGGCATATGCCAATTACCATGGAGATATATGGCATATGCCAATCAGGAGCCCCCATGCCCAGACCCAAGATTGCCCGCCAGATCTGTGGCCGCCCCGCCAACAGCTGCTTCAAACCCAATGGCCGCCCCATGCACCAGCTGGAGCAGATCACCCTGGCCGCCGACGAGTTCGAGGCGCTGCGGCTGGTGGATCTGGAAGGCATGCAGCAGCAACAGGCCGCCCTGGTGATGGGCGTCTCCCGCCAGACCCTGGCCAACATACTAAAAAAAGCGCGCTACAAGATGGTGGACTGCCTGAGCCAGGGCAAGGCCCTGCTGATGCAGGCCGGCGACCCCGACCCCCATGGAGAAGAGTTTCAATGAATCAAGCAGATAACCAGACAAGCAACAGCGCCGTCATGCTGAGCCAGGGCCGGCTGGCCGCTCACTTCACTCGCGCCGAACAGCTGCAAATAATGAGCCCGGAGGGCGCCGTGCTCGCCACCCTGCCCAACCCGGCGGCTGGCGAGGGCTGCAGCGGCAAGCAGGCGCTGCTGGCGGCGCTCAAGGCCCACCGGGTTAGCCGGGTGCTGGTGCGCAACCTAGGTGAACGCATGCTGGGACGCCTGCTCGCCAGCGGCCTGCAAGTGATGCAGTGTCGCTCAGCGCGCTTGCCGTGGCCGCAACTGCTGGCATCGAGCAACCTGCTGCCACTGACCCAGATCAGTCAGGGCCGCCCATCCCGGCGCCATGCCCATGCATCCACCATTCACGCCATCAAACCCCTCGGCCACGCCGATGCAGACGAGCCTGGCCGCCATGCTTGTCAGGGGGGATGCTGCCACGGCGAAGGGAAAACAGGGTGCCACCAGGGCAAGGAGGAAGGCGCACGCCACGCCTGCTGCTAGTCCCTGCCCAGACAGGCGAGGAGTGCCGTGACCGGCTTGGCATACAGATTGGGTGGGAGGCCAGGCGTGAGCAAGGGAGTGCGCGAAGCAGCCCTAGCGGGTGGCGAGATCCTGATACTGCAGATGGATGGCGCGAAACGCCTCCTTGTTGCGAAGCGCGGCCTCCACGCAGACGGGATCAAACTGGCTGCCGGCATGCTCCTCCAGATAGGCAAACGCCCTGTCAAACGGCCAGGCCTGCTTGTAGGGGCGCTCGCTGGTGAGGGCATCGAACACATCCGCCACCGCAACGATGCGAGCCTCCAGCGCTATGGCCTCCCCTGCCAGCCCCTCCGGGTAACCTTGACCGTCGAAGCGTTCATGATGGTAGGCGATGATGTTCTTCAACATGTCGGTGTGATGGATGCCGTCGAGGCCAAATTCACTGATCATCAGCGCAATCATCTCCCGCCCCTTGCCGGGGTGGATCTTCATGATCTCGAACTCTTCCGGCGTCAGCTTGCCCGGTTTGAGCAAGATGGCGTCCGGCACCGCAATCTTGCCGATGTCGTGCAGCTCGGAGAAGAGGTAGATAAACTCCACCTCCTCGTCGCTCAGCGCATGGCGCATCGCCACTGAGCTGGCGATCAGCCGGGAGTAAGCCGACATGCGGCGCAGATGGTTGGCTGTCTCCTCATCCCGGTAACGGCTGAACTCCCGCGCCGTGGTGAGGGCGCCACTCAGGGTCTGAATGGAGAAAAATTCCACCGCTATGATGGCCGCCAGCATCTGGGCATAGGCTGCCAGTTCGCTGCGAATGGGCTCATTGAAGTAGCCAGGCTCCATCGCATCGCAAAATAGAAAGCCAAACAGCCTGCTGTTGAACAGCAGCGGCTCGGTATAGCTGGAGGCATATCCCGCTTCCAGCAGTTTGCGGCTGTGCTCCGAGCTCGACCCCAGCAGGGAGTCAAGGCTGTCGAGCACGCGGGGCTGTTTATGTTCGGCCAGATAGCGCAGGGAGGGCACCTCGCTCAGCTTGACCTCGTACTGCACCAGAGGGGATTGCCCCTCAGTGCTGTGGGCAAAGGTCTGGAGCCGATCCGTGTGCTGGTCATAGATAGCGATGGCCACCCGGCTCAACTTGTCAAAGCGCTGCCTGAGCGTGGCGTGCACATTCTGCATTTTCTCGCCAAATGAGCTATCCATCCCCTTCTCCCTGCTGGTGTGCCTGCAGCTAGTATAGTGACGCCCATTTGCAGGTTTCCGTCTCGTTAACTGAAAGCTCAACAAGATGTGAGCGGGTCGACGGTTCGGCCTGCCCCGGTGAGATACCCCCAAAGGGGCGATGTGACCGGGGTCACACCCGCACAATCTTGCCCCGCCAGAGATATTGTTCAGTTCTGCCATGCTGGCTGTATAGTTTTTGGTTAGCCATTCCGGTAAAATCCGCGCCCTTATAAGAGAGCCACCTAAGAGTGATTGAGCGATGTCCAACACAAAACAGGCCCCCAAAGTAGGATTCGTCTCCTTGGGTTGACCCAAAGCAACAAGACCAATCCATGGCTAATACTGTCAGTAAGGCTTGTGCTGGCGGGCTCCCATCACTGTACCGGTGCCGGAGTTGCAAGCTGTATTACTGACATGTTGCTCAACACAGGATCATATATCCCGTTACCTAGGAGGTGTTCGTCCGTTCAACCATCAGGATACGCCCGAACTCGCTCAGGCTGTGCTCGACCTCCTCAGCCGCATCGAGCATGGGATCCTGACTGAACGCCTAGGCTAGGATGTTATGTTGGGTTTACCGATATTAAAGAGGTGCTTAATGACGTCCGTCTCTATGGAGACTCATAAGGCGATAAAAACGCTAATTGGCGCCGGTTATAATCCAAAGAAGCTGAGGCTACGTTGGCATTACTTTACGAGGATGAGCGACAAATAAGTCCACCAATACAGCAAACCGCGAGAAAGACCCGAATGCCCTCCATCATGTCAGAGACTTGTTCACTTTCTTAGCTCCTGAGGTATCGGCCATTGCTGCTTAAAATCCATAAATTCGGCAACAAACGAAACCATAATGCTCTTAACAAATTCATCATATACGGATTGATTGATAGTGACATGTACGAATGACTCCACTCTCAAAGAATCTCCTACTGCGGCTAGGAAATCCGCATCTTGAAAGGTTAGTGTCACTGTGCCACTTTTTTGATTCTGGCTCAGAACGATCTGCTGATTGGACATTTTCTACCTCGAAATGATGCTTATATGCAGTGTCATTATATGCGTGTACTCACAGCCGTGTACAGCACGCCGTATAACGTAGACCATAGATCCTCTAGTGAGGAGATAAAATGGATTCTGACGAGTTTGAGCTGGCGATGCTCGCAACTGCATTCGGTAAAAATGTACGAGAGCTGCGGTCTGCACGAGGTATGCAACAGGAAAAACTAGCACTAATTGCTGGTATAGACCGTGGTCATATGGGAAAAATCGAACGTGGGGAAACTAGGGTAACCCTGGAAAAAGTTTATCAGATCGCCAAGGCCCTAGGGGTCTCGCCTGCATCATTGCTGCCATAACCATAGCTGTTGCTCTAACCAAATGGCCTGCCAATAAACTCGAACATGCCAAACACCTAACCTTATAACTGCATACAAACCACCCAAGTCTGGTCTGGTCTGGTCTGGTCTGGTCTGGTCTGGTCTGGTCTGGTCTGGTCTGGTACAGTTTCAGCCAGTGCCAGGCGAAACCACATTCGTTGTCATCAGAAGCATCGTCCAGACGGCCAACTAGAAACCGGCAGGTTTCTCGATCCCCTCATTGTTGACCACAACAAAACCATTGAAAACAATAACCCTGAGCTTGGGGGCATTCTGAAAATATCGATGATACTGAGGTTGGTGTACTCAGACTCGACTGCACAGGCATTACACAGCGTATCGAGCGCTGAAATTAATTTAGCTCGACCGGTATGAATCGCTACACCGCATCGTACAGCATCATCCAATCTGCCATCTCAAGCCCTATCCATATCACCAAAAAATGTATTCTGGCTCATAGTTAGCCAGTTCTGAGTGTGCAGCCAAGCTGGGCTGGCTAACATTTCGTTTTAATCATATACACAACCCCGTAGCTCTCATTTCTACTCTGCCACCAGTACAGCGACGAATAACTATGGGGAACGATCCTACCGGCTGAAATAGATAGGACTGCAACGCAGAGCGAAACGGCGTTGGAGCACTCTTGCATCCTAGGTCACATATTTTCATGTCAGATACAATCATAGGTAGAGACATTGTGCAGTCATCTTCGTTTTACCATTTACAACGCGGGCAGACAGCCCACTTTTTGCTTGATATAAAGAGGGTTCAAGCAAGCAGGCGTTGTGATTCTCTATAATCTAAGAGATTTTGTTGTAAAAATAGAAAGTCACATGCAAATCAATAACTTATTACTATATGATTTGTTGACATTTTTTTAGCTAACCATATGTTTTTATGATGCTTTTGTTTTTACAACAAAATGTCCTTCCAACTTAGTCCCTTACACCATAATTACAACAAATCAGAGAAATACCGTCATGGTTTTTCCGATTCAGGAATTAAAGAATATAGCTAAGTGTCTAATTTTAATTGATTATTCATCACTGTTGTAAACTTCATGTATTGTTGTTTAATGCTGATTGTAACCTAATCAATCTTTGCTTCATTGCCAATTTTAAAAATCATGAAATCCCTCGTAAAACTCACAAAAAACCAAAAAAGACATTGATATATAAGAAATTTTAAATAAGTCAAAAGCTATTTTGCGGTAATTTTAGTTTTGGTGTGGCGATTGATGTTTGCAGCACTATAATGAACAAAAAGACCAGTTGTTGTATTTTTATGGAGTGGCAATTATGAGCATTAGGCAGTTGAGAGAACGGATCATTCAAGGCATTGAGAGTAGCGACAAAACTGAAAGTGCGCGTTATAGGCACCATCAGACAGCACTCAACATGTTACTGAAAACATCAATTGTGCAGTCCGAGGATGAGCTGGAAACTGCACTGTTAGAAAATCGCAGTGAAACAATAGAAAAGCTGAAAATGACCTTGGCACGTCAGAGCAGGAGTGATACGCGAGGCCCACTGACACGAGTGCGTCGGTTGGCAGAGTTCTACGCTCAAATAAACAACATAGATTTCAGCAAAATGACTTTTTGTGAGGCTCTGGCAGCAGCAGTTCAGAGGAAATACGGTGAGCGTCTCTGGCTCGATGAAGTCACTCCTAAGACGCAGAATAATATTAAGAAAAGCTTCATTACATACAGAGAAGTAGCACGTGAAATTATCAACGCGTCATTATCTAACTGCCCAGAGGCATGGCCAATTCTGAAAAGTAGCCCACAAGCGATTGGCAGCGCAACAAAAGTTTTGCGCGATTATATGATGGGTACATCACACCCTGCCGAGCGAGTACCTGATGTTCGCATCAATTTCATTGAAAGTTATTTTAATTTACCAAAAAACTTGTTGTTAGATAAAATTCATAGAAAAGTTGACCATCAACGTAGAGGAAAAAATCGGTCAGATCTTGATCTGTCGGCTATCAATCGCAGCACATTCATTAGCTCGTCACTGAATCCAAATCTACAGAAGGTTTATGATGAGTATTGTGAGTATAAAATAAATAAAAAACAACCAGCGATAATAAACATTTCTGACGAGCTTAGGTCAGATCGACGCTATGAGATACGAGCAAAAGTCAATGAAAAAAACAGAAGAAACAATGAATGGACAATCAACGCGAAGGGCGAATGCGGCTCTGCTATCGCATTTAAAAGTCAGCTACTTTCATTTCAACATTTTTGTCATACTGAATTAGCTATTGATTACATGTCTGTTAGCAGTTATCACTTGACAATACCTGAGATTATGCAGGCTATGGCTGAATATTCGGAAGGACTGCAAACGGGTACAAGCCTATTCTCTAGAGTGCTAAATTTTGTAAAACGAGGGTCGGATTCGAAGGGCTACCTAAGGTTTTGTGCCGATCGTGGTAACAGAACAATCGAGGAGTTTTTTAAAGACCTAGATTTTATTATCGAGGAATATCCTAATTGGTTTAAGATGGCAGAGAAAGGCATCAACAGTCGCGGCCAAGCGGGCAAGAAAGGGAAACTGAACATTCAATTCTTACTCAACATACCTGCGTCAGATCGCCGAAATGCGGTTTATAGGGCCAGCCAGTGGTTATTCGATAAAGCAAAAGTATACAAGACCAATGCTGAGCAAAAAAATTTACTTTCGAATAACACAGACGATAAAAAACTAGAGCTGGCGCATAGAAAAAGTGCAGCATCTCAGATTGGCCGTGCGTTGCAGTATTTTAGAGCAGGACTGATACAAACAATCAGTTTTTATCAATCTCCACGCAGCGCAAACTGGACTGAATTGAAATTTTACCCTAATGCGACATCACAGAACAAAAACTATGCAAGTATAACATATCATCGTCAGCGTAACCGATTCCAACTATATATCCCATGTTTTGGTACATCGATGGTTAGTGACGATAACACAAAGTACAGATATCTTAAAAACGCAAATGCAAAAAATAGCGTGGATGTTGATGTTGAGTTACCAGAACAGCTTACCCCGCTGATCAAAGAGTATTTGAACATAAGGCGCAGCTATATTGAGTTTGATCTCATGACCTTTGCGGGCGTTCAGTCAATTGACGATATTGATATCTTTTTCCCTTGGCGTAGCATTCGACAAAGCCAAGTAAACAACGAGGAAAACCTTAAAATAAGAAGTAAATATATAGAAATATCATCAAAACTGTCAGATAATTTCATATCACTGACATATCAGGCCTATCTGATGACGATGCCTCATGATAAACAACATGGTATCAACATTCATGCGTTAAGACACCTTGTTGCAGAAACGCATCTCGAGGAACATCCTGGTGATTTTATTGGTGCAGCAGCGAAGCTCAATGATGACGTGGAGCAAATAATTAAGACCTACGGTGATAAGGATAGAGCTAAAGCGATGCGCAGAGTATCTGACAATGAAACGCTGGACTTCTCATTTACGTTATAATAAGCAGTAGAGAATATTTATACAGTTCTAGTTATCACCTGACACCGACCTAAAATCGGTGTCTTGTTTACGCTACTTTCGTGCGCCCTTCCTTTGGTATCAATATCAGAGCCTTCCACCGTACTGCATCCATCCCCCCTCCCTGATTACCAGCCCGCTCCTACGCATCCTCTAAAGCCCAATGAGCTCGCCTGGGGAGTGGTCATATCTCTAAATCCGATTGAATCTTGATTAAGTTCAAAACAATCAAATGGAAGTGTATGATTTTTCATGAAAATGTTGTAGTAACTGATGTGGTGTACGCATCTACGTGGGCTGAATAAACTGATGCGCTTTTATACATAGATCCATTTGTGGGTAGGATAGAGATGGCAAGAATCCTGATGACTCGCGCCCTTGATGGCAACGGCCATATCGTTGATGTCAAAGACGTTGTGAGTGGAAAAGCATGCAATTGCACATGCATTGGTTGTCAGGGAGCTGTCTGGGCAATGAAAGGGCCAATTAAAGCCCATTATTTTGCTCATGAGCCTAATTCAATCGAACAGAACTCCTGTACCTGGAAGCCGGAAACGGAAATACATATCCTAGCTAAAGAGGTTTTAGCAACTGACAGGCAGTTGTTACTGCCTATTGGAACTATAAACCCAATACATCAAAATATATCCTTTGATGAGATGGCATGTGAGGTTTATGAAGGACGAGTTATCCCTGATGTAATTGGTTTTATCGATGGAGAGAAGGTTCTCATCGAAGTTGCAGTTACGCACTTTTGTGATAGAGAGAAAATTAAAGAACTAAAGAAGGTGAATGCAACCTGCATTGAACTTGACCTGAGTGGATTTCGTGTGAAAGGAGAGATAATATCAAAAGATGAGATTAGAGATTACATAAAAAAATGCCCTAAAAAATGGGTGTCTGTAGCCCCTGTTGGCAACTTCTCCGAAATGTTGTATACGCATAATAGACAACAGTTACTATCTTTACAGAATCAGTATTCATCTTTGAGTGCAAAACATCATGCAGAGGTTAAGAGGCTTAATGCAGAATACAACGCGATAAAAAATACGAGTCAATCTGAGCTAAGTGATATGCAGCGAGTAATTCAACAGTCTCGGCATGCAGAAGGCAAGGCTAACGCAATTTTAAAAAGATGGGAGAGAGTATTAAAAGAAAAAGAATCGTCCCTTTTAGAGGCACAGGAAAAGATAATCCTATTGGAAGACCAATACAGAAGCTTTGAAATGGAATTGAAAGACCGTCTCTATCATATACAAGATGAAGTTGATCAAAAGCAAGACTTACTACGCGACCTTCTTAATTTAGATGAACTTAAGGCAGAGTTTTATTCTCAGGTTGATGATATAAATAGAGCAATGAAAGCCAAAGAGGTTCAGCTTGATGCTGGTGAAGTCGAAATACGCAGGCGTTCAGCTTCCTTAGATCTAATACAGAAAAATTTAAATGATAGCCTCATCTCACTACAAGCACGAGAAAATGCCTTAACAGAAAAATCCAAAGACTTGGCAAACATCGTGGATATTAAAGCAAGAGAGCAGGCTAAAGTAATGTTTGAGCAATTGCTAAAAGAAAAATCAAATGAGATAAAAGCACTGGAGGAAAAAGAAAGGAAAGCAAAAAAAGATATTGATGATTTAAGGCGAAAATATAGTTCATATATCAAAATCCCATGATTTTCACATATAGATTGTACAGATCTAGTTATCACCTTGCACAAATCTCAAACAGGTGTCTTGTTCACGCTACTTTCGTGCGCACATCCTTTGGCATCAATTTCAGTGAGCTGTAGGGGGCTCTGCTTGCATCACCCTTCCCTGTTGGTCTGCCTGCCCCTGCCCATCCTCTAAAGCCAAATGAGTTAACCTGGTGAGGGTACAATCGCTACCCCTTTGCAACCAAGTAACCTGTCGAGCTAGCCATTGGCCCCATAGTTATGATTTGACGGCTGTAACCGATTAGTGTGTTGCTGACGTTATTAAGCTTTTTGGTGAGTACGAGTAGGCAGAGTCTACTGGGTGAACATATGGTGATGCCAGATAACACGGTAGGGATATGGTTTTATTATCCGGTTTGAAGCCGAATCAACACTCCCTTTTGTGGGCACCTGTCAGGTGAATACCATCACCATTCAGAGAGAGTTGACATCAAGTCAGCCATATAACTAGAAATGGTTCTTATTTACTTACTTTTGTGATCCCAGTGCCTATTCGTTAGTGTTGAAGGTGATGTAGATCACAACCCTAACTGGATTTATTTGATACGCAGCAAGAATTAAACAACGAATAAAGGATTGTTAACATTGCTTGATATTGGTCAAATGCGTATTTCTTGAATGCCTGCAAAGCTAATCATCTAGGGACACAATGGATGGTTGATGCTATGTCGGCTCATAAACAAGAATTTCTAATTTCCAGACGGGGCTTTTTGCTCGGCGCTAGTGCTTTGGCTGCTTCGTCAATTTTCACCCCCAATGCCATTACCATGGCGATGGCCAAGGCTGGCATGGTGTATCGACCCGGTGAGGGTGAATGGCTACCTTCAACCTGTAATGGCTGCACCTCATTTTGTGCCAAGCAGGTTTATATGCTCGATGGCAGAGCACTGCATATCAGGGGCAACGAGCACTCCAAGGTGCATGGTAAATCCAGCTGCCCAAGACAATACCTCGCCCTGCAAGAACTCTATGATGCCGACAGGCTCAAGACTCCACTACTACGTACCAACCCCCAGAAAGGTCGGGGTATAGACCCTGGCTTCAAGCCCATCTCTTGGCCAGAGGCGATCAACCTCATCGCTGACAAGTTGATGGAGTTAAGGGCCAATGATGAAACCCATCGCTATGTTGCATTGCGGGGCCGTTACTCAGAATTGAGCGATGTCTTGATCAAGAACTTTACCGCAGTGCTGGGATCACCCAACGCGATCACTCATAGCTCCCTCTGCGCAGAAGCCGACAAGTTCTCCAGTTTCTTTACCGAGGGGGACTGGGGATATCGCCAATACGACATCCAAGACACCCGCTATATCCTTTCCTTCGGTGTCGATCCGCTCAGCGCCAATCGTCAGGTCTCCTACTACAGCTCCGCTTGGGGAGACATGTTGGACAAGGCTCAGGTTGCCATTGTAGACCCTCGTTATTCATCCTCTGCTGCCAAAGCGGATGAGTGGCTGCCCGTTATTCCAGGACAAGATGGCGCCCTTGCATTGGCACTGGCCCATGTGATCTTGACCGAAGGCCTCTGGCATAAGCCATTCGTCGGTGACTTCACTGACCCTGAGCAGCGCTTTGTCACCGGGCAGCCGGTGAGCGCAGAACTCTTCACCGAGCGTCATACCCATGGTCTGGTGCAATGGTGGAATCTAGAACTGAAAGATCGGACACCCGAGTGGGCAGCACCAATATGCGGTATCCCTGTTGAGAAAATTCGCCGGTTGGCGCACAAGCTTGGGGATGCGGCTCCCAGAATCCAGATTTGGCGCTCCAGAGGCATCCAGATGCAACAACGCGGTGCTTACATTGGGCTTGCCTGCCACGCATTGAATGGCTTGCTCGGCGCCGTTGATAGCAAAGGTGGAGTCCTGCAATACAACAAGACCTTCCTCACTGATTTTGCGTCTGGCAAAGAGTATGCGGATGAGATCGCCAAGCATGGCCTCAAGCAGGAGAAGATCGACAGAGTGGGTCGCTTGGAATGGCCCGCATTGAAAAAAGGGGAGAGTGGTGCCGGTGTCATGACCAACGTGGTGGCAGACAGCATTCTGGAAGAAGACCCCTACCTTCCCAAGGTATTACTGGGCTATTTCAATAACTTTGCCTTCTCGGCCCCCGGTGCCGGTCGTTGGGAAAAGGCGCTGGCGAAAGTCCCCTTTGTGGCTCACGTTTCGACCCACGTCAGCGAATTCAGCTGGTTCTCCGACCTGCTGTTACCCGCTCCCCATTTCATGTTTGAACGATGGGGCATTCAGAGCACCTCGGGTAACCGCCACTCTCAGGTCTCAATCACAACACCGCTAGTTACTTCGCTCGGCAATGACATTGGGGATGAGACTGGCCTTCCTTGGCTGTTAGCAGAGGCTCTGGCCAAGCGTGGCTATGATGCCCCGCTGCGCTATTTCCAGGAGCAATTCAAAGACCCTGAAACCGGAAAAAGCCCCGCCAATCACGCAGAGCTGGGGTTGTTTGCCACCAAGTTGATGACGCAACCGCTGTGGGATCCTGCGCAATATACCAATGGTGATCGCTTTGACGGCTGGGAGCACTTCAAGAAGATCGGAGTCTGGAACTCATCGCCATACTCTTTCGAATCTCGCTGGAGCAAGATGAAAACAGCAACTCACAAGTTCGAGTTCTACAGCGAAACCCTAAAAGTCGCACTGGAAACTCATGCCAGTAAGCATGGCAAGTCGGTCAATGACGTGATGAATGCGTGTCACTACACCGCCGAAGGTGAACTTGCCTATGTTCCCCACTACGAGCCGCCATTCCGATTCGGCGATGTCGAGACCTATCCCATGCTGTTTGTCGATCACAAGTCGCGCCTGAACCGGGAAGGCCGTTCAGCAAATACCACCTGGTATCAGCGCAACCGGGATTTGGATCCAGGGGAGAAGAAAAATAAAGACGTGGTGAAGATCAACCCGCTCGATGCCAAGTCATTGGGGCTGAGCGAGGGAGATCTCGTCAAACTCACCACCGTACAGGGCAGCATTACCTGTGAAGCGACATTGTTTGAGGGTGTCCGGCCAGGCACGGTTGCCAAGGCCTTTGGTCAAGGGCACTGGGCCTATGGACGAACTGCCGCATTGGAATTTGGCAAGCTGCCACGAGGTGGCAATAACAACGACATCCTACCGCCAGCTCACGAGCATTTGTCGGGGTCTGCTGCATATTACGGGGCGATTGGTGTCCGGGTTGAGAAGGTGTAGGTAAGGAGACAAGTCAATGCGTTATGGAATGGTAATTGACCAACAGAAATGTGTTGGTTGCAGTGGCTGTGTCTTCGCTTGCAAAGCGGAAAACAACACCACACCCGATATAAACTGGTGCGACAAGATCATCAAGTCCGAAGGGGTCTTCCCTGATGTGAGATTTGAGTACATCTCCACCATGTGCAACCACTGTGACAATGCGCCCTGCGTCAACGGCTGCCCTACCAAAGCCATGCATAAGGGCGAAGGGGGACTGACACTCCACGACCCCGACAAGTGTATTGGCTGCAAGGCCTGCATGGTGAATTGCCCATACGGTGTCATCAGCTTCAACTGGAATAAGCCTCACGAAGAGTGGCAGCGGCTAGATGGGGTGTTGCCTGCTGGCACCTACACCCCCAAGACCATGCTGGAAGCATCTGGAGGTGAGGGATGTCCCAACAGTAACCCCGAGCGTGGCAACACCTATCCAGTATTGCGGCATCGTGGCAAGGTGGAGAAATGCACCTTCTGTGACCACCGTCTGAAAGTGGGGCTCAATCCTGCTTGTGTCGATGCCTGTCCGTCACATGCTCGGGTTGTGGGCGATTTGGATGACCCTAACAGTGAGGTATCTGTCCTGATCCGCCAATTTGATGGCAAACCGTTGAGAGCTGAATTAGGCACTCAGGCCAAGGTTTTCTATATCAGACAATACACACCAACCCGCCGGGTATAGGGAGGCGCTATGACTAATACATCCAGGATGACCCTGTTACTGGCGGTGGCTGGCTGTCTTTTCGGTGGTTTTTTCGCTATTGAAGAGTGGTTTTTCCACTCTTCATTCAAAACCAACGACAGCATGATCTGGACGCTGCCGCTGATCACCTACATTTTTCTGGCATTGATGAGCACGGGGGCATCCATCTTGCTCGCGTTGGCTGAGATATTGGATGATGACTGGCTGAAACAGAACAAGAAGCAGTTGCTGCTCACCGCCATAGCCCTGTTGCTGGGAGCCTTCACCGCACTGGCGACGGAGATGGGGTCACCCTTTAGCATTATCTGGTTGGTCTTGTCCCCGAACGTGATGTCCCCGATCTGGTGGATGGGAACACTCTATTCCATTGAGCTGGTGTTGTTGTTGCTCAAGTTCTTGGCTGAATGGAAGGGTATACACCTTGCAAAAGGCAGTGTACTGGCTTGGAGCACCTTGATCATTGCTTGTCTGGCCTCCCTCACATTGGGATCGGTATTTGGTACTGTCGTTGCTAGAGCGGCTTTTTCAGGGGCACAGTCAGCGCTGTTTACCCTTGTCTGCGCCATGGTCAGCGGGGTCTCCATTATCGGCTTGCTGCAAGTAACCCGCGCATTCAATCCACGCTTATGGGGTATTTGGCGGCTAGCAGTGATAGCCCAGATTATCCTGCTCTCTGTACTCTGGGTTTACAGCATCAGAAACAGCGGAGTGGGAAACGGTATGTGGGTACAGGGCTGGCTGCCACTCGGTTTTGTCATCGCCTTGGCGCTGTCATTCATGAATGTGAAAGTGGCCATGCTGGTGACCTTGCTCTGGTCTTTCCTGGCTGAGGTTGCCTTTGTGACCAGCGGACAGTTGGTGTCTCTTGGGCCAAAATCGACCTGGTTTGGTGCTGTACAACACTATGTTCCTAACCTGGCCGAGATCGGTATTCTGATCTTGGGGATTTCAATGGCTGCGTTGTTGTTCCAGCTGATGGGGTTGTTCATCAACACACGCTCATCAATAGCCAAGTAATTTTCCCGTGTAAAAAAGGGTCTTCAGTTTCAGAAGGCCCTTTGTCATTTATGCAAACAGCAGTTGGGTCAAGTGGCCCATCATGATAACCATCCAGAGGTACACCGGCTGGAGGGTTACGTGATTGGCCTACTGCCCGTAGAGTTAAGGCGGTGCAAAAAGTAGAGTTTAATGACGTTCTTGGAGAATCCTTTCTACACCTCATTCGTCTTCTTAGATAAGGCGCTTCACTGGGAAGCTGCTTTACTCCTCAAGGAACAAATCAAATGACAGAGAGCGAATTTGAGGTAGCACTTGCCTTTCATGGTCACAAATGTCCTGCAATGCCTTTGGGGCTGCGGGCTGCACATGCAGCCATGAGAGTTCTGGGCGTTGAACGGTCACAGGACAAGGAGCTATATGTCATCTCGGAGACCGGAAAAGGTCATGCGGCAGGCTGTTTTCTGGACGGTATCATGAGTGCAACAGGATGCACATATGGCAAGTCAAATATTGAGAAGCGTTACTACAACAAGATGGCATTTACCTTAGTCGATGTGAATGCCGGGCGTGCCGTGCGTGTGCGACTGAATGATGATTTCTTCGGTAACATGTTGAATTCCCCCTTTGTTATGCAACGTAAACAAGGGGTCACTCCACAAGATATACCATCTCAAATTACAGACGCGTTAGTTAACAAAGTATTGTCTATGCCAGAAGAAGCATTTTTGGAGATCAGCAAACCAATGCCATTTACTTTGCAATCTGGCAAAAGCTGCTTTGATACTAACTTGTGTACTGAATGCGGTGAGCGTGTCTTTATTAACAAACTTAGTAATACGGAAGCGGGGCTACTTTGTATTCCTTGCCAAGAAAAATTGAGTATTGCCCCCAACACCCCATGTTGTTAAGGAGATAGCATGCTTGCCATCGCCGCCGTTATCACATTTCTTTTGACCACTGTTATGGCCATGGCTGGAGTCGGGGCCGCATTTATTCTCGTTCCAGTTTTCTTGGCGTTAGGTGTTGAAATCCACAGCGCGATGGCAACTGCATTGCTTTTGAATGCAATATCGACAAGCATATCGACAACGACATTCATTAGAAAACGCTTGGTTGAATGGCGCTTGGCACTCCCTATTCTAGTCGTGGCTGTTTTATTTTCTCCTTTTGGAGTCCATGTCAGTCAGGGGTTAGAAGGAGATTTTTTATTATGGCTGTTTTCAGGTTTTCTGGTTTTTGCAAGCATGATGATGTTGTTTTACTCACCAAGTACGATAGGATCTCAACCTAATGTAATACGTCAGATATTTAATGGTTCCATCCTTGGTGGGATCGCCGGGTTTGTTGGTGGTCTTTTGGGTGTAGGTGGTGGAAGTATTATTGTCCCAGCCCTGGTTGGTTCGGGTATTGAGCCGAAACGAGCATCCGCTACAGCATCATTTGTCATTGTTTTTGCTTCACTGACTGGATTTTTTGCACATGCCACTTTTTCTGGGATGGATTACGACCTTGTTTTATGTACAGGGTTTGCCTCGGCAGCAGGTGCCGCATTGGGCGCTTGGTTAATGACGGAGAAACTAAAAGGAAAGCAATTAAAATATATCATCGGGTTTGTTCTGCTCGGAACTGCTATCAAGATAATCGTGGATCTTATTTAGTCTCAAAGGAATCATATAATGTCAGAACATGCACATGATGGGCATAACCATGGCAATGCAACAGGGGCTAAATTGTACTGGGCTCTTGTACTTACACTTGGATTTGCAGCAGTTGAAGCGGTCGCTGGCTGGGCATCAGGTTCTTTGGCATTGTTGTCTGATGCTGGCCATATGGTAACAGATGGTGCAGCGTTAGGGCTGGCTGCATTCTCGGCTTGGTTGGCAGCCAAGCCGCCCAGCAGTCGTCATTCTTATGGATGGGGGCGCATCGAACTACTTGCTGCACTCATCAATGCTGTCAGTATGCTGATTGTTGTTATTGGTATTGGTTATGAGGCTTGGCAACGATTTTCAATACCACAGGAAGTACAAGGTGGCACAGTTAGCATCGTTGCGGCTATTGGTTTGATTGTTAATATATCGGTGGCATGGTCACTATTCAGAGGTCAATCAAATCTAAATGTTCGTGCCGCATTTGTACATGTATTGGGTGACTTGCTTGGCTCGGTTTCAGCGCTTATTGCTGGGCTCGTCATCTGGCTGACCGGATGGACACCAATAGATCCATTACTTTCACTCCTGATCGGAGGGATTGTTTTATCATCCAGTCTTAAATTATTACGAGAATCATTGCATGGATTATTGGATGGTGTCCCAAGAACACTCTCCCTACCCGTATTGGCAAATGAACTTACCAGTGCGACCGATGTATATAAAGTGGTCGATTTACATGTTTGGAGTATATCTGCCGAACGACTAGCTATATCTGCGCATGTGTATGTAGCCAATCTTGAACATTGGGATGTTACATTAAAAAACCTAACTAACATTGCAATAAAAAACAATATTTATCATTGTACATTTCAGCCTGAGGTAATGAAGAGTTGGGAAGTGTCATCTAACGAGTCGTACCTTTGTATGATAAAGGCTGAACATGAACATGAACATGAACATGAACATGAACATGAACATGAACATGAACATGAACATGAACATGAACATTTTAATAAAAAAAGCTAAAGCAAAGGTTGCAATAATTATAAGTTGAATGCCTATGGGTACTTTTCATGATTACGCCTGATGTGGCAAGCTAACGTATCTGAAAGGGCCTTCTGACATAGAAGGCCCTCTGTCATTTATGCAAACAGCAGTTGGGTCAGATAACCCATCATGACGGCCATCCCCAGTATTACGGTCAGGAACGCCACAATCATAGGTGTTCTGAACATCGACTTGAGCAGGATCACCTCGGTCAGGCTGGCCCCCGCACTACCGATAATCAGTGCCATCACCGCCCCCATGCCCATTCCTTTGCCCAGCAATACCGATGCCAGAGGGATAACGGCTTCTGCCCGGATATAGAGTGGAATACCCACAACTGCGCTGAATGGGATCGCCAGCGGGTTGTCTACCCCGGCGTGGGCCGCTATCCACTCGGCGGGGATGAAACCATAGATAAATGACCCTATCAGCACCCCCAGCAACAAGTAAGGCAGCACTTCTTTGAATTGTTGCCAGGCATCGATACGCGCTTTGGCGAAGGCCGTGGGAATGACTGGGGCCTGGGTCAGTGCCGCAGTGCCATCTGCGCAGCAAGAGACAGTTGGCGCGGCCTCATCGGGTTGCGCAGTACAGCAAGATGCCTGAGCTTTTAGCGGTTTGACGGACTTGATAGCATTGCTTGAGCAGCAGGCTGTTGCACTCACACTTGCAGGTTCTTGTGTAGTGGTGCCACAACCGGTGCCACAGCTGCTTTGCTTGGCCTCTTTGGGGTCAATGACATGACGCTCAAACCCCAGCATGTCCAGCAGCATACTCGCCAGTACAGAAACGCCTGCTGCAATCACGGCATACAGTACCGTCACTTTCCAGCCGAAAGTGGCCCACATCAAGCCGACGATGATCGGGTTGAGCAGCGGCGAGACAAACAGGAAGGTCAGGGTTGGCCCAAAACCGGCTTTGGCAGACAAGAGTCCGCGCAGCATAGGAATGGTTGAGCAACTGCAAAAAGGGGTCAATGCCCCCAGTACCGCAGAAATCAAATAGCCTCTGCCTTTTCGTGCCCCCAGCATGGCTTGGATCTTGGCGTCGGGTATCTTCTGGCGGATCAAGCTGACCCCGGCACTGATCACCAGGAACAGTACAGAGAGCTCAAAGGCCAGGAACAAAAACATCTGAGATGCATCTGTCAGCATGGTTAACCAATCATTCATCTTCATATCCTCTTTGATTTACTACATTTCCAGAATAATCGAATAATTGGGGTGGTCAAGATATTTCTGGTATTATCGAAATATGTTTCATCAAGGAGAGCGAGCTATGGAGTTGGAAGAGGTTGCCAAGGCATTGAAAGAGCTGGGTCATCCGACCCGTTTGTTCATTTTCAAGCATTTGGTCAAGGCGGGAGAACAGGGCCTGCCTGTCGGAGAGTTGCAAAAGCAGCTCGCCATTCCCGCATCGACCCTGAGCCACCACATTGCCGCACTGGTCTCGGTGGGTCTGGTCAAGCAGAACCGGGAGAGCCGTACTCTGCTGTGCGTCTCTCAATACGAAGTGCTGGAAGAGATCATCGCGTTTTTCCGTGAAGAGTGTTGTGTAAACAGCACCTGTACCTAAATAAATCAATGGCAAGGTCTGGGTGGGTTGATCATTTCAACTATTCTTGTATAGTTGCACTCATGAAATGAATGAAGAGGTTCAAATGAATAAAGATACAGCCACTAAAGTCTTCGAGTCTCTCGCATCCGGTATCCGCCTCGATGTATGGCGTCTGCTGGTCAAGGCAGGGCTGGAGGGTATGGTCGCTGGCCAGCTTGCCAGTGAACTGGATATCGCCCCGAACACTCTTTCATTCCATCTGAAAGCCATGCTGCATGCAGGCCTTGTCTCGGTGGAGCAAGAGGGCCGTTTCTTGCGTTACCGCGCCAATATTCCCCTGATGCTCGATTTGATCGGTTACCTCACCGAAGAGTGCTGCTATGGCAATCCAGAACAGTGCTCGGATATGCGCAGCACGGCCAATTGTGCTGCTGAGGTCCTTCCGCCTGTTCATATCTGCACTAACAAGGAAGGTTGCTCATCATGAATATCTTGTTTCTATGCACCGGCAACTCGTGCCGCTCCATTCTGGCAGAGGCGACCTTTAACCACCTGGCCCCTGCCGGTTGGCATGCCATGAGTGCCGGTAGTCAACCAACCGGTGAGGTGCATCCCCGTTCACTGGCGTTATTGACCAGCGAGGGTATCGACATCAGCGGATTGCACAGCAAATCCTGGCATGAGCTGCCGGTGACACCCGATGTGGTGATCAGCGTGTGTGGTAACGCGGCCAATGAAACCTGTCCTGTCTATTTGGGGCCTGTATTGCGAGCCCACTGGGGCGTAGATGATCCCGCCCATGTGACCGGCAGCGAGGAGCAGATAGCGCTCGCCTTCCACTGTGCATACTCGACGCTGAGAAAGCGTATCGAAGCCCTCTTGTCGCAGGATGTATCCCGTTTTTCCAATGATCGCGAGGGGCTAAAAGCAGCTCTGGATGCGATTGCCATCGAGATTAAGTGAGGAAGAAATCATGAGACTGATACAGGTATTCGACCCGGCCCTGTGCTGCTCCAGCGGTGTATGTGGCGCAGATGTTGACCAAAATCTGGTGATCTTTGCTGGTGATGCCGAGTGGCTCAAACAACAAGGTGGCTCTCTATACCGATTCAACCTGGCACAACAGCCCCTGGTCTTCGCTGAAACCCCGGCAGTGGCTTCCTTCCTGGAACTGACTGGGGAAGAAGGATTACCGGTGACGCTGGTTGATGGCCAAGTGGTACTCACCGGTCGTTATCCCAGCCGCGCTGAACTGATCCGTTATGCAGGGCTGGAGTTGCCGAAAGCACCAGAAAGCGATGGTGCCGACGTTGAACAGCCAGAAGCTGAGTCCAACAAAGCCGGGGCCATCAAAGGGATCGTCAAGAGTGGATGCTGCTCCGGTAGCAGTGGTTGCTGCTAAGCACCATCGTGTGGTTGGAAAGATCTCTGTTTGCTTTATGGCCTCGTTCTTCCTGATAGGAGTCTCTCATGTCCCCGTTTCTGAACTACTCGTTTCTCAATGATGCGCCCCCATTTCTCTTCTTCACCGGTAAAGGTGGAGTGGGTAAAACATCGCTGGCCTGTGCCAGTGCGGTTGCCTTGTGTGACAGTGGCAAACGGGTACTGCTGGTCAGCACAGATCCGGCTTCAAACGTAGGCCAAGTGTTCGACACCCAGATAGGGAACCAGATCACCAGGATCCCGCAAGTCGATGGGTTATCAGCACTGGAGATTGACCCGCAAGCCGCCGCGCAAGCCTATCGCGAACGTATCGTTGGCCCAGTGCGCGGCAAGCTGCCCGAAAGCGTGGTACGCAGTATTGAAGAACAGCTCTCCGGTGCCTGCACCACAGAGATCGCCGCCTTTGACGAATTCACCGCGCTCTTGACCGACAGCAGCCTGGTGGGGGAATACGACCACATCGTGTTCGATACGGCACCGACCGGTCACACCATCCGTCTGTTGCAATTGCCGGGGGCATGGAGCGAGTTTCTGGAGCAGGGCAAAGGCGATGCTTCCTGTCTGGGGCCATTGGCTGGACTGGAAAAGCAGCGCAGCCAATATGCTGAGGCCGTTGCAGCACTCTCTGATGCCGGGAAAACACGGCTGATCCTGGTCGCCCGTGCGCAAGCCTCGACCCTGCGGGAAGTGGCACGTACCCATGACGAACTGGCGACCATCGGTCTTGCCAATCAGCAACTGGTTATCAATGGCATCTTCCCGCAAAGCGAGCTGGTTGATGATCCCTTGGCAACAGCCGTATGGCAACGTGAGCAGCAGGCTATGGCTGATATGCCAGCGCTGCTGGCAAGTTTGCCACAAGACAGAGTGCCGCTGTTAGCGACCAATCTGGTGGGCGTGGACAGCCTGCGCCAGCTACTCAGTGCAGAGCCGGTTAATGGGAGCAGTGAAGCTCCATGCACTGCCACTGAGCAACACCCCGGATTGAAGCAGCTGGTCGATGAATTGGCCAGCGATGGCCACGGGCTCATCATGCTGATGGGCAAGGGCGGTGTGGGTAAAACGACCCTGGCTGCGGCAGTGGCGGTAGAGCTCGCCAGCCGGGGCCTGCCGGTTCACCTGACCACCTCAGATCCCGCAGCCCATCTGGGAGAGACCCTGGCTGGGGCACTGCCCAGCCTGGAGGTCAGTCGCATCGATCCCCACGCCGAGACAGAGCGTTATCGCACTCAGGTGCTGGCCACCAAGGGGGCGAGTCTGGATGCCCAGGGCCGCGCTCTGCTGGAAGAAGATTTGCGTTCCCCCTGTACCGAAGAGATTGCCGTGTTTCAGGCCTTCTCGCGGATCATTCGCGAGGCAGGCAAGCGCTTCGTGGTGATGGATACCGCGCCCACCGGCCACACCCTGCTGCTGCTCGATGCGACTGGTGCCTATCACCGAGAGATCGCCCGTCAGATGGGTGGCAAAGGGATGCACTTCACCACCCCCATGATGCAGTTGCAAGACCCGAAACAGACCAAGGTAATGATCGTCACCCTGCCCGAGCCCACTCCGGTACAGGAGGCGGCCAACCTGCAAGCCGACCTGCGCCGTGCCGGTATCGAGCCCTGGGCCTGGGTAGTCAATCACATGTTGGCCCCGGCAAGCGTCACCTCGCCACTGCTGGCCCAGCGAGCGTATCGCCAGCAGCCCCATATCGAAGCGGTCAAGGAGGAGCATGCCAAGCGTTATGCCGTGGTGCCCTTGCAAGCTGTCGAGCCGGTGGGCGTGAAAGCGCTGCAAGATTTATGTCACCCCATCTACAAGGAGATGTGAGATGCAACGTCCGTTCAATGTGCTCTTCCTTTGCACCGGCAATTCGGCCCGCAGCATCATGGCTGAGGCGCTACTCAACCGGCTCGGTCAGGGCAACTTCAAGGCGTTTAGTGCTGGCGTCTCCCCGAAAGGGGAGATACACCCGCTGACCCTTGAATTGCTGGCGCAACACAATCTGGACACCAGCACGCTGCGCAGTAAGAGCTGGGAAGAGTTTGCCCACCCAGATGCCCCCAAGATGGATTTTATCCTGACGGTATGTGACCAGGCAGCAGGCGAGCAGTGCCCGGCATGGCCGGGGCAACCCATCACCGGCCACTGGGGCTTTAGCGACCCGGCTGCCGTGACAGAGAGTGATACGGCGCAATGGGCGGCATTCAACAAGGTTTATCACGAAATCGGCAACCGGCTGCGGATTTTTCTGAGCCTGCCACTGAACAAACTGGATCGCATCTCGCTGCAACAAGCGATGCGTACCATCGACCTATCTTCACCCACCTAACGTTCTCAATGAGACATGGAGTCGCTGTTTATCATGCACCCGTTTGACATCCTGAACCTGGATAATGGCGCCCGCCTTATCTTCACCCCCTGCCCTGGCACCAAGGAGGCTTCCTTGCAAGCCTCCCTCAAGACCCTGCAAGCCGCAGGGGCAGATGCGGTGGTCACCATGATGCCCGATGCCGAGCTTAGCGAATTCAAGGCCGATAGCTTGCCCGCAGAGTGCGCCGCGTTGGGGCTGGCCTGGTTCCAGCTGCCGGTAGAGGACGATTGTGCCCCCGAAGCGCCCTTTGCCGCTGCCTTTGCCAACCACAAGGCAGATCTGCTGGCGCGTCTGGCGGCGGGTCAGACCCTGGCCATTCATTGCCGTGGCGGCTCGGGTCGTACCGGACTGATGGCAGCCATCTTGCTGCTGGAGGCGGGCTACGCCCCCACACAGGTCAAGTCGCTTGTGCAAGGGCTGCGCCCTAAGGCGCTGACCCTGGCGCCCCACGTTCACTACCTCAATATCCACTACACATTCGCCGGTTAAGGAAGACAGCATGACTATCAAAGTTGGTATCAACGGTTTTGGCCGCATGGGCCGTCTCTCATTTCGCGCCGCCTTCGACTGGGCGGATGTGGAGTTTGTGCGCATCAATGACCCGGCTGGCGATGCCGCCTCTCTGGCACACCTCATCACCTTCGATTCAGTCCATGGCCGCTGGCATCATGAAGCCAGCGCCGAGGGAGACGAGATGGTGATCGGTAACCATCGCATCCTCTGCACTCGCAACAAGGAGATAGGCCAGACCGACTGGTCCGGCTGTGATGTGGTGATCGAGGCCTCTGGCAAGATGAAAACCAAGGCCCTGCTCAATGCCTATCTGACGCAAGGGGTGAAGCGTGTTGTGGTGACCGCTCCGGTCAAGGAAGAAGGTGTCCTGAACGTCGTGATGGGGGTCAACCACCACCTCTACGACAAGGCGCAGCACCCTATCGTGACGGCGGCCTCCTGTACCACCAACTGTCTGGCGCCAGTGGTGAAGGTGATCCACGAACAACTGGGCATCAAGCACGGCTCCATGACCACCATTCATGACATCACCAACACCCAGACCATTCTGGATGCCCCCCATGCTGACCTGCGCCGTGCCCGCGCCTGCGGCCTGAGCCTGATCCCCACCACCACGGGTTCTGCCACCGCCATCACCCATATCTTCCCCGAGCTCAAGGGCAAGCTGAACGGTCATGCGGTGCGGGTGCCGCTCGCCAACGCCTCCCTCACCGACTGCGTGTTCGAGGTGAACCGCCCTACTACCGAAGCCGAAGTCAATGGCTTGCTCAAGGCTGCCGCTATGAGTGAGCTCAAGGGGATCATGGGCTATGAAGAGCGCCCGCTGGTGTCAGTGGATTACAAGACGGATCCGCGCTCCTGCACCATAGATGCACTCTCCACCATGGTGGTCAACGACACCCAGGTGAAGATTTACGCTTGGTATGACAACGAGTGGGGCTATGCCAACCGCACCGCCGAGCTGATGCGCATGGTCGGTCAAATGGACAAGGCGCAAGGATAACCCCGCCATGGAACTGACCCGACTCTCCCCCGAGATCCGCCAGTATCTGCTGGTGACCGGCAACTACTGGGCCTTCACCCTGACCGATGGCGCTCTGCGCATGTTGGTGGTGCTCTACTTCCATGGGCTCGGTTACAGCCCGCTGGCCATCGCCTCCCTGTTTCTCTTTTACGAGATCTTCGGGGTGGTGACCAATCTGGTGGGGGGCTGGCTCGGGGCTCGCCTTGGGCTCAACCGCACCATGAACATAGGGCTGGCCCTCCAGGTGCTGGCATTGGGCATGCTGCTGGTGCCGCCGCTCTGGCTGACGGTGCCCTGGGTGATGGGGGCGCAGGCGCTTTCGGGGATAGCCAAAGACCTCAACAAGATGAGCGCCAAAAGCTCCATCAAGTTGCTGGTGCCGGGAGAGGCGCAGGGTCAGCTCTACAAGTGGGTGGCACTACTCACCGGCTCGAAGAATGCCCTGAAAGGGATGGGCTTTTTCCTCGGTGGCGCCCTGTTGACCCTGCTCGGGTTTCAGGGGGCCGTGCTGGTTATGGCCCTGGCGTTGGCGCTGGTGTGGTGCGTCAGCATGCTGACCCTGAAACGGGATCTCGGCAAAGCCAAGAACAAGCCCAAGTTCAGCGAAATCTTCTCCAAGAGCCGCGCCATCAATTACCTGTCGGCGGCCCGTCTGTTCCTGTTTGGTGCCCGTGATGTCTGGTTTGTGGTGGCGTTGCCTGTCTACCTCGCCTCCAGCTTTGGCTGGGATCACTGGTATGTGGGGGGCTTCCTAGCGCTCTGGATCATTGCTTATGGCGTGGTTCAGACCCAGGCGCCCCGCTTTACCGGCAAGCGAGAGGGACGTGTACCCGATGGCAAGGCTGCGATGCGTTGGGCGCTAGTGTTGGCACTGACCCCGGCCCTGATTGCCCTGGCGCTCCACTATGAGGTGCATCCGGCCATCAGCCTGGTGGGCGGCTTGATGGTGTTTGGCGCTCTGTTTGCCATCAACTCCTCCCTGCACAGCTACCTCATCGTCAGCTATGCCGGTGCAGATGGGGTATCGCTGGATGTGGGTTTCTACTACATGGCCAATGCCCTGGGGCGCCTGCTAGGCACCCTTCTCTCCGGGCTGGTGTTCCAGCTCTATGGTCTCGAGGCCTGCCTCTGGATCTCCACCCTCTTTATCCTGCTGGCGGCGTTTATCTCCATTGGTTTGCCACGCCATCAGCCTTCCACTTCATCCAACCCTCATGGAGTCTCGTGATGAGTACAACAGCCTGCTGCGATCTGCCCGTCAGCAAAAAAATGAGTTTTCTCGACCGCAATCTCACCCTCTGGATCTTCGTCGCCATGGCCATCGGGGTGGGAATTGGTTACCTGTTCCCCCAGGTGGCTCAGTGGAACGAGGCGATGTCGGTCGGCACCACCAATATCCCGCTGGCCATAGGCCTCATCCTAATGATGTATCCGCCGCTCGCCAAGGTGAACTACGGCACCATGGGCGCCATGACACGCGACCGTCAGGCGATTACCCTCTCATTGGTAATGAACTGGTTGGTTGGCCCCATCCTGATGTTCGTGATCGCCCTTACATTCTTGCATGATTACCCCGACTACATGGTTGGTCTTATCTTGATTGGCCTGGCTCGTTGTATCGCCATGGTGTTGGTATGGAACGACCTCGGTGGCGGCAACAAGGAATACGGCGCGGGTCTGGTGGCCCTCAACAGCGGTTTCCAGATCCTCACCTATAGCTTCATGGCCTGGCTGTTCATTACCGTGCTGCCGCCGCTGTTCGGTTTGCAGGGTTTCGCAGTGGATATCACCATGCTGGATATCGCCGAAAGCGTGCTGATCTATCTCGGCATCCCCTTCCTAGCAGGCTTTTTGAGCCGTCACTATCTGGTCAAGGCTAAAGGAGAAAAGTGGTACACCGAGCGCTTCATCCCGGCCATCTCCCCCATTACCCTGATCGCCTTGCTGGCCACAATCGTGCTGATGTTCAGCCTCAAGGGGGAGATGATAGTTGAGCTGCCCATGGATGTGGTTCGCGTTGCTATCCCGCTGGTGGTCTATTTCGTGCTGATGTTCTTTACCAGCTTCCTGGTGGGCAAGAAGCTGGGTATTCCCTATGACAAGAACGCCTCCATCGCCTTTACTGCGACCGGCAACAACTTCGAGCTGGCCATCGCGGTCTCCATCGCGGTATTCGGCCTGAACTCGGATCAGGCCTTCGCCGGTGTGATAGGCCCGCTGGTTGAAGTGCCCGTGCTGATCGCCCTGGTCAACGTGGCCCTGCGCATGAAGCGCAACTATGGCAAAGCGGAGGCGCAAGCATGAGTGACCCCAAGATCACCATTTACCACAACCCGGCCTGTGGCACCTCTCGCAATACGCTGGCACTTATCCGCAACTCAGGGGTTGAGCCGACCGTCATCCACTATCTGGAGACGCCGCCGAGCCGCGAGATCCTGGTCGCGCTTATTGCCGCCATGGGGATATCGGTGCGCGACCTGTTGCGCAAAAACGTGCCGCCTTTTGAGGCGCTTGGACTGGCCGAGGAGAGATTCAGCGACGACCAGCTGATCGATGCCATGCTGGCCCATCCCATCCTGATCAACCGTCCCATAGTGGTGACCCCGCTTGGCACCAAGCTGTGCCGTCCGTCAGAGGCGGTGTTGGATATCCTGCCGAGCTCTCAGCAAGGGGCCTTTACCAAGGAGGATGGGGAGCAGGTGGTGGATGCCCAAGGAAAACGCATCAAGTGACCCAGCCAACCGGTGCGCCGCCTTGCCTGATGACGGCATGGCAACAGCATGAACATGAGATCTATGGGTGGCTACTCAAGCAATCTGGCAGCCCGATGGATGCAGATGATCTGCTACAAGAGACCTTCTTGCGAGCAATCCGCCAGCAGGGCAAGTTCTGCGCCATCGAGAATGCCAGGGCTTGGCTGTTTGAAGTCGCCAGACATCTGGTGATTGATAGAAGCCGGCGACAACGCCCGATGTTTCAACTACATGACGAGCTGGCAATGCAGCAGAGTGAGCTTGATGCGGTCGATTCATTGGCTGGCTGCTTGCCTAGAGTGCTGGAGAAGCTGGCCCAGGCTGACCGGGATATTCTCGGACACTGCGATTTGGAGGGGATGAAGCAGGCGGATTATGCCGCCCAATACGGCTTGACCCTCACCGCCACCAAGTCGCGTTTATTGCGAGCCAGGCAACGCTTGCGTCAGCAGCTTTCTCTGGACTGTCAGGTCAGGCTGGATGAGACGGGTCGGGTGTGTTGCTTCACTCCGGCTGCGAAGTAAGCCATGACCCATGTTCAGCAAAAAGGCCAAGGTGTTCACCTTGGCCTTTTCTTTATTTTTTCTTGGCTTCGGACAGGTACTCATCCAGGGTTTCCTGGTTGGCTGCTTTAATGGTCATGCCATTGGGGCCTGCCCCGATATTGCTGAACTGTTTTGCCGGTTCGCCATGTTGCTTGAACTCTTCCAGCTCTGGCGAACCTTCTTTAAAGACCCATAGCCGCCCATCTTCCACTTCGGTCACAAAACCGGGCAGGTTGAATTCGCTCGCAAAGGCGGCGGTGCTAAGCAGACTAAAGCCCAGCAGGGCGGCGGAAGCGACGATTTTCTTCATGTTCATCTATCCATACTGGTTGATTAATTCTTATTAATCATCGCTGGGGAGTATGACGAGAATATGACAATGCCTGGGTCAGGTTGACGTGGTTCAGAAAATTGAAGTGCATCCTTTTCGCTGCTTGCGCGTCTTCCTCGTGACGTGCTGCGCTCGTCTGATGAGGATATGAAGATCGCTGTGCGATATGAGGGCTGGGCAACCAGGCCTTGAGGTTCGTGAGTCAATAATCAGGATCGTATGATGAGTTCTTTTGACATCCAGAAAGCCAAAGATGATGCAGTCGAGTGGGCATTAACCCACGGTGTCGCCTTTAAAGAGTCGCTGTATTCTGCCGTGCATACCCCATTTACCCTGGCGCCGACACCGATCAGCCAACGGGACTACCTGCATTTGAAAAGTGCGGCACAGACCTTAAGCAAACTGATTTATGCCGTCTCAGAGGATCATGGCTTTTTATATGATGCCATTCATCCCATTACGGCGGGCGATCCCTTCTTTTCAGCCCTGCTCAGCATGCATCAACAGATACACTCATCAGCCACCAAGCCACCCCGGCTGCCATTGCTCATCATGCGCAGCGACTTTATGGACGACAAACAAGATGGCCACAAGCTGGTCGAGTTCAATGGCATCGCCGCTGGTATGGGGCCATTTGGTCAGCGAATACATGAACTGCACCACTATCTGCAACGGCAATGGCCTGCTGCGTACATGCAAGAGCCGCATCAGGCAATGGGTGAACTTGTCAGTAATCATGCCATTGAAGGATTGTCAGCAGGTATTGCCGAGGCCACCTTCAAGATCAAGCGTGAGTTTGGCGACCCCGGCCCGGCAAGGTTTCTGATGATTGTGCAGGAGCATGAAAACAATGTGTTTGATCAACACCTGCTTGAGCTGGCACTCCAGCAGAAAGGGATTGAGACACAGCGCAGAACCTTTCGTGAACTTCATAATCAACTGAGCACGGGCGCTAACAACAGGCTGCTCCTCGATGGTGTCGGCTCCCTCGATACCGTCTACCTGCGGGCCGGATACCAATATTCGGATTATGAGGCTGCTGATCTCAAAGAGCAGAGATGTTGCCAGTCGCTGATGGCGACCCGTGTGTTGATTGAGCAACACAGAGTCGCCGTCAATGCCACGGTTGCCCAGCAATTGGCGACCAGCAAACGAGTACAAATGCTGCTGTCGCGTTTGGGAGAAGAGGGATTCGCTGCATTTGGCTTGACCCTGCAAGAGGCTGACACAGTGAAAGGTGTTCTGGGGGAGATGCACCCTGTTACCCCTGACAGCGCACACTTTATAGAAGCTGCGCCCGCCGATAGTTGGGTGCTTAAAAATCAGGGTGAAGGGGGTGGGCATTGTCTGTTTGGGGCAGACATCCTGGCAAAATTAGAAACACTGGAGCCCCGGCAATATCAGGCTTGGTCACTGATGGGCCGATTACATCCTGTTCCTAGACCGATGGCAGCCTGGATAGTACGCAAAGGAGAGCTGCATCGGGTGACGGACTTGATCAGTGAACTAGGCATGTTCACCGTTCAGATAGATGGCAATCCTGGTTGCGCCGAGCCGAGCTTTGCTGGATACCTGCTTCGTAGCAAATCAGCCGGATCGACAGAAGGAGGCGTTCATAGCGGGCAAGGCGTCCTTGATTCATTGGTATTCAGTGATTGATGAAGGGGCTGGGGGCGAACCATGAGATCGCGGCGTTAGCAAAAAACAAAAAATATGAGCATCTTTTGCGGACATGCCACGTCTTCTGGATAACACCGATGTTGATGGAGTCATTATGTTTCAGATTTTCACCGACCTAGCCAGCTGGCTGGTCTACGAGCAATTGGGCATGAGCCCGCAAACCAAGCTGGGGGATGCGCTGCATTTCTTCGTGGAGGATGTGAGCAAGATCTTTGCCCTGCTGCTGGTCATGATTTACATCGTGGCCATGTTGCGGGCCTCCCTGAATGTTGAACGGGTGAGGGACTATTTGGCGGGCAAGCACAGAGGGTTGGGCTATCTTCTTGGCTCCGGCTTTGGTGCCATTACTCCCTTCTGCTCCTGTTCGAGTATCCCTGTGTTCCTCGGCTTTACCTCGGCCGGTATCCCGCTCGGGATCACCATGGCCTTTCTCATTACCTCACCGCTTATCAACGAAGTGGCCGTCCTGTTGCTGGTCAGTCTGTTGGGCTGGAAGTTTACCCTGATTTACGTGGCGGTCGGCATGGCGGTTGGCATGCTGGGTGGGGCGTTTCTGGACAAGATCAAGGCAGAGCGCTGGCTGGCCGATTTTGCCGCCGAGGCCCTCAAGCAGGGGCAGCATCAGCAAGGTGATATCGTCCAGCAGCATACCGATGCCCCGAGCCTCTCGCTGGCCAAGCGTCATGCCTTTGCTAAAGATGAAACAATCACCATTTTCAAACGGGTATGGCTCTGGGTCATTGTCGGTGTGGGGCTTGGTGCCGCGCTTCATGGCTTTGTGCCTGATGGCTGGATTGCCTCACACCTTGGTGCCGGTCAATGGTGGTCAGTGCCTGTGGCGGTTCTCATCGGCATTCCCCTCTACTCCAATGCCACCGCAGTGATCCCGGTGATGGAGAGCTTGATTGTCAATGGGCTGCCGATTGGGACAACACTGGCATTTTGTATGAGCACAGTGGCGGCCAGTTTTCCTGAATTTATTCTGCTCAAACAAGTGATGCAGTGGCAGTTACTGGGCACCTTGCTGCTGGTGCTACTGGTTTCCTTCACGCTGGTTGGGTGGGTGTTTAACTTCGTATCGCCGTTAATTTCTTGATGAGGAGTATGAGATGAAACATGTAAAAGTGCTGGGCATGGGCTGCGCCAACTGCAAGAACACCGTCCAACTTATCCAGCAGGTGGTGGATGAACTTGGTGTTTCAATTCAGCTTGAGAAGGTGGAGTCATTGCCCGAGATAATGAAGTACAAGGTGATGTCTACACCGGCAGTCGTCATTGATGACAAGGTAGTTCATGCGGGCGGGATCCCGGCTAGAGAGGCGGTGCAAAGCTGGTTCTGATACACGCAGGGGCGGGTTATCCCGCCCCTGACTATCTCAGCAACAACAGAGAGGCTTGGGTCGTTTTCAGTATTCCCGTTGTGGAGCTGCACACGATAAACAACTTGATCCGTGAGTGACCCTAGGCCCCCATCATGATCAGGTCGCTTACTGTCTCGCTGGCATACTGGCAAATCACCGGCACCACATCCCCTTGCAGCAGTATTGCTTCAACCCTGATACCATCTCAAGACCTGTTTGGCTTGTGCCTGCGGGTGTTTGGGCTCGTCACTTGCTGACCATCACCCAGTCACATTCCAGCCCCTTGAGTTTCGGGCGGCATAGTGCATGAAAGCCCAACAGTACCACCACAATGGAATTCTTATGGGTGTGCATGGGCGTTGTTTCCCAAATCAACCATCAAGCCACAACCGCCCCAGCCCCAAGTGACCGTTACACTCGGGGCTTTCTGACAGGCAGACCAAGGGTGTTCAGTTTGTTGATTGCACCAACATACGCCATCACTTCCCCTACCTGACCGTTGTATGTTCGCAGACTGATTTTGCCCGTCATCAACTGTTTGAACCGATACATCGCCGTCTCTGCCAGCGAGCGTCGGTGATATCCCGATATCTTCTTCCAGTGCGCTAGCCCTTCCTTGCGCATTACCAGCACGGCGTCATTTCTTGGGTGTCCCTTTTTCCATAGCCCAGCGTTCTTGCGAGGCGGGATACAGGCTGTCGCCCCTTTGCGCGAGATTAGCTGATGGCTGGCTTTGCTGTCATAGGCGCCATCCGCATAAACACGTCCCAGCTTGCGCCGCAGTGGGTTGAGCAAGGTGGGCAACACCTCGGCATCATGGACATTTTCCAGCGAGACTTCCGCCGCCACGATATCGTGGCTCACTGGGTCTACTGCCAGATGCAACTTGCGCCAGACTCGCCGCTTCTCAGCGCCGTGTTTTCTGACTTTCCACTCGCCTTCACCAAACACCTTCAACCCGGTTGAGTCGATAACCAAGTCGGTAATGCGTCCCTTTGGGGGCTGTCGATAAGCTACCGTCACCGTGCGTGCTCGCTTGCTGACACATAGATGGTCGCCCCGGTTTGCCAAGCCCTCAATCAATGAAAGTGAGTCAGGTTGAGATTGCAGCCATAGATCCGGATTTCACCGAGGCAACAGCCTCTATCCCTGATGGAATTCGCTGACTGGCTCCTCTATCAGCTAAACGCACTTATTAGTGCCCTGTGTCTGTCGGGTTTTGCCAGTCACGGTCTGACCTGTCTCGCCATCACGTCATGATCGCCCGTGCAATCGGTGGTACTTTCTAACTCTGGTTGTTAACTCGATACTTTGTCACGCTTGCTATGAAACACCGTTCCTGTGCTAGCTATTGCGCTCAGGCCGCCACTGCGTGATCAGCATCGTACTCGCGCTCATGGGCAAGTAATGCCCAGATGGTGCGTGCATTCTTGTTGGCCAGTGCCACTACCGTTACATTATGGTTACGTCGCTCCATTACCCCCGCAAGCCAGCTTCCTGCGTACTCTGTCTTACGCTCAGCGACCCGGAGCACGGAGCGGGCCCCGTGGATCAGCAGTGTGCGTAGATAGATGTCACCGCGTTTGCTTATCCCCAACAGGGTCTGCTTGCCGCCGCTGGAATGTTGCTTGGGTACCAAGCCCAGCCAGGCTGCTAGCTGGCGGCCATTTTCGAACTGCTTTGCATCGCCGATAGACGCTACCAGTGCACTGGCCGTGAGAGGACCAATACCCGGCATCTTAGCCAGCTTCTGGCTTGCCGAGTTTTCTTTGTGCCAACACCAGATCTGCTCTTCCAGTTCATTCACCTGCTTGGCGAGCTCTTTGAGGTGCTCCCCTAAACGCTCAATTAATTGACGAAACGTTCCGGGTAGGTCGTTCTCTGCATCCTCCAGGAGCTCGGGCAATCGTAGGCTAATGTGTGCAATACCTTTAGGGACAATGATGCCATGTTCAGCCAGCAGGCCCCTGATTTGATTAGCTTGTGCCGTTCTGGCTTTGACGAACCCTTGCCTTGCGCGATGTAGCGCCAACACGGCTAACTGCTCGCCATTTTTTATTGGCACAAACCGCATATTGGGTCGGGTGACGGCTTCGCAGATAGCTTCTGCATCCGCCGCATCGTTCTTGTTGGTCTTCACATAGGGCTTAACGAACTGCGGCGCCATCAGTTTGACGGTATGCCCCATTCCTTGCAGTTTATTGGCCCAGTAATGGGCACTGCCGCATGCCTCCATGCCGATCAGGCTAGGAGGAAGATTGGTAAAGAATGAGAGCATCTGATCCCGCTTCAACTGTCGCTTGAGGACCGTCTTGCCATGTTGATCAACGCCATGTAATTGGAAGAGATGTTTTGCCAGATCAATGCCGATAGTCGTAGCCTTCATGGTGGTCGCCTCTCTCATCAGTGGGAACTTACATTCGCCACTTTGGCACTCAGATGCCGTCTTGGGGAGGGGCGACCATCCCATTAGCTATAGTCCGGTGCGCACAACGGCACGTTCATCAACTCGAACATGGAGTCGAGTAGACCCTGAGTTGCTCGTAGAGTGAGGTTGAAAATCCCCTTGAGCATCAGAAAGGTTGAGATGGTCTGGCCGGTGTAGAGCTGGCTGCGCCCCCGCCGCCCATGATGGTCGTGGTGAAACCAGTTGCTCATGGCTTCGGCATCAACCCAGAAGGTGAGTGAACCACGGTTAATCAAAGACTTGTTGTATTGAGGCCAGTTGGTGATGGGGTGAAGCGACTTGCCCATGATGCAGACTTGAAGAGGATGGTGGTGATCAGATCACCGCGCCCTCAGTAAGTTCCATTCAGGCGTTATCGATTTGGGAAACAACGCCGTGTGCATGGCGTTCTCGATAATTATCGTTCTGTCAGGTATAACTAACCGCTCTTGGTAGAAAGTTTATTTCTGAAAATGCATATTTATAATTCCGCCCTTGGCGGAGAATGCAACCAGACATTTATTTTTTCCATCAAGCGTGTACTATTTCTACTTTTCTAGAGTGTATTCATTGCTTGATGGTCTTCTCAAGGAGTATTGATTTTTATGAAGATGGATTTAATTTCTACATTCCATGTTTATATTTAATTTGGAAGAGAAAACAAGGTGGGAAAGTAAAACCTGGTTTCTCTTCGCTGCGCAGCAGCGGAATGTTCAAACGCTGAAATTTAATTCAAGCTCTCATAATTAGTAAATGGACAGTTTTCCGAATTTTTCAAGTGGGGGATGTGAAAAAATTTTGAAAATCATTCTGTTTGGTTGAAGTTTAACCAATTGAGATGGTTTTATCCTCTCAGCCCCCCGATTTATTGATTATTGGAAAACCCCATGCTCAATCCGTCCCACAAGATCGATAACAGCCTGAACACCCATCGGTGTAGTCAATAGATCGGCAGGTGCTATGCCACCAAGGCCCCATGCAGGACGGTGTAACCACGACAATGCCATGACGACATCGTTTTCCTGAAGGGACAGAGCGGCATAAAGGGCGAGCACTACTCCATACACCCTGACACCTTGTGATATTGATAAAGGGGTATCTGCTCTGAGCCTGCGAGTCACCGTGCTATGGCTAATACCAGCAAGCTTACATATCACACCAACATCAGTTTCAACCAGCGCAGCTAGCTTATGGATGATGTCCGCCGGAACCCCTGCCACAATCCACAGGTGAGCACTCAGTGCTTCACGAGGAACACCCAAGGGGTCAAGGAGTGTCGTTCTAAGGTTCAGATTATGGACTGCATCGGGTGTCATGTTACATACCTCTGTCTGCATGTGCTCTTTATCATGCCCTATCTCACCCCACACTGTCGTGCCCAGTGCTCAACAAAGTTTGCACATGTTGCAGAGCCGACTCTTGGTTTCCAACCAACTAGGTTGGTGTCTTGATTTATTGATGGACATCATGAGCAACCCCGAGCAATATTCTATAGTTTCGAAGAGTTCGATAATGGATAGGGGTTATGCCTATTTATACAAGTGTTTTAAAGTTGGATAAACCAATCGGAACACCACCCCATCAAGTAGAAGTTAGCGTCTATTCCAGCCCGCATGGTGGCTATATAAGAGTCCGTGAAATAGATGCTAACAATGGGAGCGATGCCACGTTCACATCTGCTTTAATGTCCGCAGATGAGTGTCGTGCCCTTGCTAGGTCACTGGACGCGATGGCCTCAGTTCTTGAACAATCGGAACGAAATGGTGATATGTTCAAACAGTGAGGAGATTCGATGACTGAGTTGATCTGTACTGAGCCCGGCATAGGTATTGAGCGCGGTGCAACCTTTCAGGTTCTATCGGAGAACGGCTCCGAGTGGGAGATCTTGCTGGGAAGTGAGTATCGCAGGATCAATAAACGCAGCGGGCGCGTTACAGGTTGGAAAACACCTCCAAAATTTGAGTGCAAATACATCCAAAAATAACAAATGAGAGTTCAATGCTGGTTATGCCAGTGATAAATAGTCAGCCCAGGTTACTCCCACATCAAAAGCAGAAAATTATAGTTTTCATAAAGCCTTAAATAAGGAGTTCAGCATGCTCGTAAAAGAAATTGTGCCAACAGAGCAGGTCGTTGACATTCTCTGTGATGTCTGTGGTCGTAGTACAAAAACGAATTTTGGAACCAACCAATACGGCTCGTTATCGGCGGATTTTGGCTATGGTTCCCGTCACGATGGTGAGCGTTATCAGGTGCATCTTTGTGAAATGTGTTTTTTCGGTACACTCGCAACAGTGAGGGAGATGCATCGTGGAGATCATATGTGTGACGATGACTATGAGGCCGCAAACCCAGACACATTTGGGCGTGATTATTCTAATAGGGAAATAATATGAGTAATATGCTCCCATACTCTAGTTTGTGTGGAGATAAAAATCTCTTATCATCGACTCATTCTGTGAGCCAATGATATTTTTCAATCGGCTCATTTCGTGAGCCGAACAAGATCCTTCATCGGCTCATCTGGTGAGGTTGTCTCAACGCTCACTACCACTTGGATTTAATTTTTAGCTACATAGTTTCATAGCAGATTGGAGCTAGGCCAATAAGTAGATCCAAACGCAATTTAGCTCACGAATTTTAAATGATGCTTTTTCGAATCATCTTGGTGCCAAAAACAGTGGAGCTGATGCTGGGATTGAGAGATAATTTTCCTGATATAAAAATGTGATACATGAGGATAAAAATGAACGATTTTTTGAAAACACTGATGAATATTCGTAGTCTGCGAGCTGCGTTGCGTGAGTTGTCATTTGAGCAGTTGGTCGAAGTTAAAGAGAAATTGGATGAGGTTTTTGCTGAGCGTGAGCAGCAAGAAAACAAAATCAAAGCCGAATCTGCCGAGCGCCTGCAAAAGCTGGCTGAGTTTACCGAGATGCTGAGAGACGCAGGCATCGATCCGAGTGAGCTGGTTGGCACTGCAACCACCGCAAAAGCCGAGGGCATAGTGAAGGCTAAGCGAGCACCTCGTCCTGCAAAATACAAATACATCGAAGACGGTCAGGAGAAGACCTGGACAGGTCAAGGTCGCATGCCCAAGGCTATCGCAGAGGCTGTTGCGGCTGGCAAAGCTCTGGAGGATTTCCTGATCTAATGCTCAGAGCCCATGCCAGCTCGGTGTGGGCCTTTAATTCTATCTGTAGTAGGAGCACCGTATGGGGAGGACATTAGAGGATATCATCGAGTCGGAATCATCCGAGGTAGTCCAGAGAGCCAAGGAGCATGCCGAAGAGCTGCGAGTTCGTATCGCTGTGACCAAACTGCTTTCAAATATCGGGGCGGGTGATGTTCCTGAAATTGATGCCGATGTTCTAAATAGTTTATTGTCGCTCAAAAGGTCTGTTGAGAGATATGACTGTCGGCTGAGTTTACTCGTTCATATGCCTGACGGCACTCATCATGGTGTCAACATTTAACTAAATAGCATCATTGGTACGTTAATCGCAGATCTCATCTACCAAATGAAATTAACGCCCCATGGCAATGCTTTTTCAAACTCCCTCTGTGTGCAAGCGGATCTGATAGCGTGTATTGCGTCCGCCACCAGGTAATTTCTCAAGGCACCCTCTCTCCACCAATTCACCCAGATGACGTGTAGCCGTCGCCTTGCTGACTCCGGCGACTTTTTGATATTGACTGGCGTTGATGCCATTTTCGAAACCCTGTTCGCCGCCATCCAATAAACGGTTAACAACCCTGATTTGCTCTGGACTCAGACAGTCATGATTGTGTCGCAGCCAGAAATGAGCCTTGGCAAGGCTACGAGCGATACTTTGTAATGCCAACTCTATGGAGTAATCCAGTGTGTCGAGGAACCAACATAGCCAGGAGGTAATATCCAACGAGCCCTTCTGTGCTGACCCCAGTGCCCGATAGTAGTCTGCCCGCCGCTCTAGAATCGCAACTGACATGGCATACAGCCGGATGCTGTGGCTGTCAGCCTGTGACAGCGCGAGATCGGTCAGTGCCCGCGTGAGCCGCCCATTGCCATCATCAACGGGATGCAGGGTCACGAACCAGAAATGACAGATCGCCGCACGAAGCAGTGGATCCATCGTGGGGTCATGCTGAGTCTGGTTAAACCAGGGGATGAACTCGGCCAGTTGATCGTCCAGAGTTGCTCTGGGCGGTGCCTCAAAATGCACGGTAGGGCGATCAACACGCCCAGAGACAACCAGCATCGGCTCATCTCCTCGCAACTGCCCTACGTTCATTGGCTGTACCGACCATTCGTTGACAGGGAACAGCCAACGATGCCATTGGTAAAGTCGTTCAATTGTCAGTGGTTGTTCATGGTTGTCGATGGCATCCAGCATCATGGCCGCGAGCCCCTCTGAGCGCTCTGATACTGGATAGGACTGAGTTTGTGAGCTCCCTAACCGCCTAGCCAGGGAAGAACGCACGGATTGGGCATTGAGACGCTCACCCTCAATAGCGGATGAGGAGATGATGTTTGCCAGTAACGTATCCAACGTTTGGTCGGAGTTCCCCAATCTGAAATGACTACCTATTAGCATTCCCAGCCTGCGTTGAGCATGCCGTAATCTGGGCAATATCTCGCTATCCTGCCAACGAAAATGGGGCCAGTCGGCTTGTTGCCAAATCCAAAATGGTTCCATTATTTCCTCATCCAACGTGCTAGGGTCTCAATACTGAGCCGACCCAACCCATCATTCGGCTCAACATTTGAGCCGAATATAACACATGCAGCACACTATCAGAGCAAGTAATGAGGATGCAGCTCTAGCCCGCAGAGCTTCAACATAACTACATATCTGGAATGACGTGCAATACGCATTTCATAAGCTTTTCTAGCCTCATTCATCGCCGATATATGTTGGCCTGTGCCCGCTCATACTGCACAGTGAGTGGTTCTACCAAGGCAGGTGACCCGTGGAGAAAAGACCAAAGAGTAACAGTAACTTGGAGCAGGGTTAGCTGTTATCAGAACAGTTCATTTTGGCAACAGCGCCGTAGAGTAGCCGTTACAGTGTTCTTTTTACGCTCCCCATTGAAGTGAGCACAGAATCCCCGCATATTGTGTACGGTTCTAATGGAGGCTCCATGAACGACTCTAACAAGCAATTCAAAATCCTGTCTTTGAACGGTGGAGGGGTGCGTGGTCTCTTCTCAATTACCATTTTAGCGGAACTAGAACGGGTTCTGGCTGAGCGCAACAACAATCCTGATTTGGCCATCGGTAATTACTTCGACATGATCACCGGGGCTTCCATCGGCGGAATAATTGCCATTGCTTTGGCTGATGGTCAGAAAGCTAGAGACTTGCAGGGCAAGTTTCACAAAGCAGCTCCAGATATTTTCCCTCGCCAGAGTTGGGTGCCCAATTGTGTTCGAAACATATACCAGCTAGGTAAGCTGTTGCTGAGCCCCCTCTATAAGGCTAACAACCTGGAAAAAGCAGTGACTGAGATCGTGGGAACCGGCAAGACGGTCAGATCGCTAAAACGACGCCTGCTCATCCCAACGGTCAACCTGAGCACAGGTCGCCCTTTGTTCATCAAAACCTGTCATAACTCCCTGTTCACCCGAGATGATCAATTCACCTTGGTTGATGTAGCCATGGCTACATCTGCTGCCCCCACCTACTTCCTACCTCACTATATCGAGTGGCAGAGTGCGTATTTTGCCGATGGAGGCTTACTAGCAAACAATCCATCATTCGTCGCCTATCATGAAGCGCTGAATTATCTGGATGATGAGGAGTTTAAGGGTATAACAGCAAACGATATCAAAATTCTTAATATTGGAACCCTCTCCAACGATTTTTGTATCAATCCCAATAACATCTCTAGGTGGTTCCCTGGGTACTTTGGCCTTTGGGGCGGTGGAAAGGCACTCATTGAGACAGTCATGTCCTCCTCGCAGAAAATGCACGGGTTCATGGCCGGTAAGGCACTAAATCGAGAAGGCATGCCCCCTTGCTATTTCTCGCTTGATGAAACCGTGCCTGATCAACAGGCTCGAGTCATCTCGTTAGACAATGCGAGCGAAGAGTCACTGAAAGCACTTGTCGCGTGGGGAAAATCTGTAGCAACCACAGCTACTGGCAAAAAAGCACTTATCGAGACTTTCTTTAGCACGGAGGCTCCAGCCTTCATTCACCCCACCGACCGTAAGGAAGCGTCAGAATGAAATGGTCAGCACATCTATATCTTACCAATACCAATGACGGTCTCATGAAAAGACTGGAGCCTACCAGCACCGACAAGGCTTCTCTCGAGAAACTTAAGGACACGATCAGAATTCGGACAAAGGGTGTATTCACAGAAGCAAAAGATGTCGTCAAAATGCTGGCCAGCCGTTCTCGGAGCTCAACGAATATCCAACTCGTAGAAAGTGCAATTAGGAAAACCAACCTGCGCTATCTTGACAATGCAGATGTCCAGCGAGTTGTGAAACTGCTCTTGGATATGAGTGATGACGCACGCGGAGCCTTCTTGAATACAGAGCCAAGATTTTGGGTTCAAGGAAGTTACAAGTACAAAACACTGAACAAGCCATATCATAAACCGCCACAACAGATGGACATTGATGATGGTACATACATGCCTATGGATATGTTCAAAGAGCAACCGTTAGTCGGCCATGAGCTTCTTCTCCTACTTGTAGATGCATCGCTAGCATCTTTGGCAGAAGAAAACTACAACTGGAAAGCATTAAAGAAGCCTACTTGTGGACGTATTGTCATCGAAGATAGAAATGTGCATGTAGATGTGCCCATGTATGCAATCCCAAGAGATCAGTTTGAAACTCGAGAAGTGGCATTGAACTCTGTCGCAGGGATGGATTCACTGAATGAAAGTGTTCTCAGTAAGTCAGCCACTCGAAAGCTTGATGAAAATTGTGTTTACTTGGCTGTCAGAGGAAAGGATAAGTGGATTAAGTCAGATCCAGAAATCGTTGCGCGTTGGTTCAGGAGCGCAGTAGCGCGACATGGTGACCCTATGCGGCAGGTCTGTCGATACCTGAAGGCTTGGCGAGATGTGCAGTGGAAATCTCCTGAATTATCCTCCATAGCTCTTATGAAATGCGTCGTTGACACCTTTGATAATACACCTATGCCTGACACAAAAGATCATGGTGAACTTTTGTTAAAAGTAACAGAACAGCTGGCCACCAAGTTAAGGGATGGAGTGGAAAGTCCAGATGCCTCAGATGAAGGTCGCTTGTTGTTTCCCAAGGAAAAGATGGATGATAATACGGTTCAGAGCATTATCTCGAAAGCAGAGACTCTGCACGAAGAACTTAATCGAGCACTGAATAGGCTCTCAACAAAGAACGAAGTACTGAAAACTCTAAATGGACTTTTTGGTGACAGTGTTGTAAACGAAGAGCTTATCAAGCCTTGGGTTGCCATACCTGCATACCAACAACAACGACAACCTCAACGACAAAGCCAAATGACCGATTCAATGACGAGTGGTTGATAGTGACTATCCATAACTTGTTATTACATAGCGGCTTTCGATATGTCGAGAGTCGCAACATCACCGGCCTACCAATTTCTCTACCGAGAGAGTGTCCAGCCTATATAAAAGCCTACCAAACACAGGCAGGTGAATTCATTATTGCTGTAGTTAGGCCAAGAGAAGATCTTAGTCGCTTGCCGGAAACTTACGTTATCAGTCGCCCTGCCAACTTAATCGGTATGGCCTTACCTCACATAAGCAGTTTCCAAAGATTATGTTTGGTGAACCAGGACACTGCCGATTGGGATCCCCAACACCCACCTGCTGTAATTACCATGTTAAACAGCCTGATCCAGCAAGCATTGGACAATGCCGTAACAGCTGGCCATCAACGGCAAGAGGAATTTCAAACCGAGTTTGTGAACTACTGGAATGGGGTCGTGGATGCTTACATTTATGGTGATGCAGGCAAGCTTTCAGGTACAAAATTCTCATACAAGTCGCTGAAAGTGGCAACCTCAGCAGATGGACAAACAGACAAAGAATATGTTGTCTTCCACAACGCTGGGCAAAGGGATGACTGGTTTAGGTTACGAGGAGAAAAACCGGCTGTGGGCATTGATGGCGACGTGACCGTTGTCAGAGTTAACAACACTGCGATAGCACCAAGTAAATGGCCGCCTCAATCACTCAGGGAAGTCTTTGATTGGTTAAAATCTGCTGACCTCCCTGCTCATGACTCACTGGCCAATGGAATACTCACCAGGCTCACCAAGGGCAGGCAAATGGTGTTGTTCGATATTTCGAACGAAGGCATCATTGGCTTTGAAGTCTGCTTCAGTAAAGCCACCCAGACGATCCTGAAACACCGTACAACGGAACGAGCTAAATCTAGGGGAGGTAAACACAAACTAAAGCTCGGCTCTACCCTTCCTATGCTCAGATCAAAATCCGCAACGACCGCATTCTCTCGCTTAAATGTGAGCTCGATAAGCGACCAAGAGCTTCAACGGCGCAACAGACCTGTTTTCCTTGATCTTGAGAACAAGCAAATCTTGATAATTGGCTGCGGCACCATTGGTGGCTTTGCTGCTCAGCTGCTTGCCAAGGTAGGAGCAGGGCGTGGCAATACCGGTCGGCTAGTTCTCTGTGACAGTGACATTCTGTCTCCAGGCAATCTGAGTCGGCATGCTCTCCCAGCCACTTATATCGGTTGGAATAAAGCTGAGGCCCTAAGTAAGCTAATAAAGCGTGACTCTTTGGGCAATCCAAGAATAGATGTCAAACCTTATCGTTTTGAAATGAATGAAGATAATATTCGTGGCTATGATATTGTGATCGATGCTACTGGTCACGCCCCAACAGGTAAAATGCTCAGTTACTTGGCTCGAGCTTCTACCCAACGTCCTCCCTTCATCATCCACGGCTACAATGATGCTTATGGTCAAGCGTCTGTTGTTATGATCGACGATGGAAAAGCCTGTTATGAATGTGCCAAGCGTCTCGAGATCCTCAAGGAGGTCGATAGACCTGTAGCTCCTCATCGAGTTTCCTGCGGCAGCATTTTTACACCCTATGATGCTAGCGTCAGCACAATTACTGCCGCACTAATTCAAGAGGCCGTGCTGAATACTCTTCAGGATAAGCTTCCCTGGACCTATGCTCAACACTCGACAGGTAATGTAATTCATCATAAGCGTAGAAAGCTGAAAAAATTTGGAGAATGTAGTGTTTGTTCCTGACGTCAAGGCTGAGCTGACCTTGAGTAATAGAGCTGGTGGACTAATAATCGTTGAGACTGCGGTACTTCATATTTTAAATCGATATCGGCAGTTACATCACAGTCAACCTGAGCAAGGAGGTGTATTTATTGGAGAAATTCGGCCACCTCATATAATAATAACTCACGTTACAGAACCTAGTCCCTACGACCAAGCATCGCGTTTTGGTTTTGTACGTAAAAAACAACACCATCAAGTTATGGTTGATCAACTTTGGCACACATCAGGAGGCTATCTTACTTACATAGGTGAGTGGCATACCCATCCTGAATCGAATCCTTTGCCCTCTGCCACTGACGTATCTAGTTGGCGTAAAGGCTTACCTAAAAACAGCACATCCATAGTAGCGATCATTGGTCAAAAGACTGACTGGTGGGGCTACTGTGAGAATGGTCGCTGTGAAGCATTGAAGAATATACTAATTTGAAAGATACAGTGGTATCTGAAATTTTAATTTCCTAACTATTAAGATGCACTAGGGTAAGGTAATTTTAACCATTTCCCATATTTACCTTGCCATGCACAGCTCAAAAAATGTTGGAAGCAGCTATAGGGTAAATTCATATGGTAGTCATCGAGCAAGCTACAAGACACTCATAGTCTAAGATGCTATTTTTAAAGAAAAAATACAACGTTTTCTAGAGAGAATTGAAACACCTAGAGTTCGTTCCCGCAAGTATGCCTGCTGGAAAGGAACTGCGAGGTTAAAATAACAGGCCGGAGCTAATGAAAAACTGGATTTATTGCTGCTGGGTGGCGCTACAGCAAGCATTAGAAAATACTAGGTTGGGTATCAAAAAATATGTAGAGAAATTGGTGGTTTAGTTGAATCTCATTTCCATTTTGGTGGATTCTTTCAGTCTTGCAGCTTGCGCTGCATGGGGCCACCACAAAATTTCATTTTTTTTTGCTCATTCATATGCATGACGCTACACATCATGCCGTGAATATACAGCATTATTTATCTTAGCAGAATAATTTAGTGATTTTACATATCAACCATTAGCAATGGCAAAAATCCTTATCACTAACCGGCATATTAATTACTGGATTTTAGGAACCCAAGTTTCAAATTTTTCAATAGCAGTACGCATTTCCTCAGTCATAGGCTTCTCCTTTAAAACCTTTACCCTTTGATTGAGATATAGTTCATCAGAAATTATAAAATCAGTGCCATTCACCAAGTCTAACATTCTAATTAACTTTCCATCTTTATCGATACACTCGAAGTTATTGACAAATTTATTGTAAGCCAGGAATGCTTCCTCGTTCTCCTGCTGATGGTGCATATCAAAACCGAAGTCGGAGATATACTTATTGTCAATAACAATACCATCGGTACTCATTCCACCAAACAACTCAACCTGAATATAGAAACAGCCAGTAACAGAATGCACCTTTATTGATTTTACTGTCTTATATATTATATCCCTTACCTCGTTCCTTATATCAGCCTGATTGTAGTCAATGTAGTTTGGTGGTATCAGCATATATATATCTGGGTTAATAGAAGCCTCCGCATGACTAATCTCAATGGTCAATTCTTCATTTAACTGTTTACGTTCCCTAGATAATTTATCTAGTCGTTCAGTCAACAGAATATGTATATCTCCCTCTGTGGTTGCTCCCACAGATTGAATCATGATTTCTATTTTTGAACTTATCGATTCTATTTTATTTTTAATCGAAGCAACTTTATTCTCATTTGTATTTTTTTTAGGCTGAAGTATCACGCTGCCAATCAGCAACATTAGTGCATACTCAAAATATCTATTATCAAATGTTGCAGCTGTGCAGCTTTTCACCGAAGTGTCTGACCTTCCGCTGCATTTATAACGGAGCTTTTCATCTTTTTTTCCGGCTTTACTACGGTAGACCTGTAGTGAACTGCCACAGTCCCCACAAGTGGCTATACGCATTCCAGTAACAATGCCCGCAGCGTTTTTCATCTTACTAGTAAACTGTTTTTTTTCACTACGCACTCGCTTAGCTTGTGCAAATTCAGCCTCAGTGCAAACAGCGGGATAATAATTTACCAACAGATGCTCGCGACCATCAATATGAATTATTTTTTCGCCTAAAACTGCACGATCACTTATAATCTTTTTAATAAGATTTATTCCCCACCCCTCTTTATTAGAATTTTGAGCTATTGTAGGGGGGGTATAGCTTTCATCTAAATGCTTTTTAATTGCTATATGCCCCCTCCCTTCTCGAATCATCATAATCATTTCTTTAACTATAGAGAAATAATATGGATGAGGGCGTACAAACCCAGTTGTCGTATCAACCCAAAATTTATTTTTACCGAAGCCATTAATTGCAGCTGGATAACCATCTGCATCGCACTCACCATTTTGATGACGCTTTAATGCAACACGAGCTGCACCAGTAACCCGAGCAGAAAGTTTATTTGTATAATCATTGCTGCTTTCAAGTTTAACTAGTGACAAAATCGCGGATGCAAGATTATCTTTTTGATATACTGCCCCATCAATCCATGTATAAACAACAATATTGGCTGCGAGAATACAGGTTAAGAACTCACTGGCTCTTGTTAACGCTAAGCGAGAGAAACGATCGATGTTTTCCATGGCCAATACAGAGCCGGGTGCAATATGACCTGAACGACTTAGTTCAATAAACCTCCCCAGACATCCATGTTCAATGTTTTCCCCCTTACTGGCTGACATTCCGTTATCTGACATATAGATAACGGGCATGTTACTATATTTTAACTTTGTTGCGTCAACCAAAGCCCCCTCAGTCTGACGTTGTACGCCAGTTTTATTACCGGCGGCCTGCTTATCCGTACTTACACGACTATACAGATATAGTGTTGGTGCAGACGACCTTAAATCCATAACATCTCCAAAAATTGATTCTATGACGAGGCTATATATGCTAGATACACAACTATACTTGTACGCTACCGGTACAGTTGAATTAAATTAAAGCAGACATGTCTAGACCAGATGCCCAGCTACGACACAATCACTTAGCGCCGTTCATTTTCTGAACACAAACACTATTGCCGACACACGGTATATAACCACTAGCAAACATTTAAATGGAAGGTTATATCCAAAAACACTAGATATCAACCCCCATCAAAAAATAATCACCTCATCAGAAATAAACTATCCATACTCTCTATTATTAATTTCCACTTATATATTTCAGGCTAGGAAGTAGCAAGGAGAAACGAGGGTTCGCAGTCATACTGCCGTAATAATACCACCACCATGGCGATGTCTTGTTCTTTCTCAAGATACGCTTGCTCAAGCGCGAAATGAAGGTTGCGCATATTCGGTGTAGATGACGATAGACTCCAATGATAAAAAGATACTTGACCAAAGTCCGTGATGGTGTGGCACCGAGAACATGATGGTCAGCCGATGAGTTTGGTCAAAATAAGCAGGAAGAACGTGACCACGTAAACATATTAATTAATTATATTGAATGTCACTTCTTTGACCAACTGGCAAGTAAGGAAGATCGGCACATTTCTGCTTTCTGCTTTCTGCTTTCTGCTTATCAGTGATAAGCGTACTTATTGCATGCCCCATGCATAATAATCTTTAATATACAAGAGAGACTTTCATATTTTCTCTTCAATAAAAAGCCTGCGAGGGGTAGTAAAACTGGTTTCTCTTCGCTGCGTAGCAGCGGAATGTTGAAACGCTAAAATTTTATTACCTCTCTTATTATTAGTAAATGGACAATTTTTAGAATTTTTCAAGTGGGGGGATGTGAAAAAAAGTTAAAAATCACCTCCCTTGACTAAATTACAACCAACAATGCTGGTTTTTACCTATCCCCCCCGTCGACTTATTACTTATTGACAAACCCCATGCTCAATACAGACTATCAGATCGACAATTACCTGTGCCCCTATCGGTGTAGTCAAGAGTTACTCTGCTTACGAGCAACTCCTGGTACTGGCAGCGAAGTTCGCGGCAACCAGCAGGATGATCAGCACCAGACTGCGATCCATGACGCAGGTTGCAATCAAATCGGCACTGCCTAACTGTTTAGTGTAGATCTCCCCCTCATGCTGTAGGCTGTAGACACTGGCATGAGGAATTCGAGTCAGAACTCGTGACCGAGGACACTGTTGTTGATGATCGCATCGTCATCACCTCTCAAGAAAAGACACAAAATATCGCGCATTGAAATCTAATATCACAGGTTAAAAAATGCACACATCACTTCTTCCTCTTTCCTGCTCATCAGGTATAATCCGCAATCTTTTTTTGCATTAGTGACCAGCGATCCTCTATGACCGTCAACCGTTTTGACCCTAGCTCAGACAGCCTGACACCTGCAACTACGCGGGTTCAGCCATCGGACGACCAACCTGTCCAACAAGCGACTTCCAGCATTATTAGGTCTCACCATCCAAGGATTGGTTTTGTGAGCTTGGGTTGCCCCAAAAATCTGGTCGATTCCGAGCGCATCCTGACCCAGCTGCGTACCGAAGGGTACGATGTGGTGCCCAGCTATGACGATGCGGAGCTGGTGGTGGTCAACACCTGCGGCTTCATCGACAGCGCGGTACAGGAATCCCTGGAAGCGATCGGCGAAGCCTTGGCCGAGAACGGCAAGGTGATAGTCACCGGCTGCCTTGGCGCCAAAGAGAACCAGATCCGCGAGATCCATCCCAAGGTGCTCGAGATCACAGGCCCTCACGCCTATGAAGAGGTGCTGGGTCACGTCCACAAATACGTGGAGAAGCCAACCCACAACCCCTTCACCAGCCTGGTGCCGGCCCACGGCGTCAAGCTGACTCCGCGCCACTACGCCTATCTGAAGATCTCCGAAGGCTGCAACCACCGCTGCACCTTCTGCATCATCCCCTCCATGCGCGGGGATCTGGTGAGCCGCCCCATAGGTGAAGTGCTGGCGGAAGCCAAGCGCCTGAAAGAGGCCGGCGTCAAAGAGATACTGGTCATCTCCCAGGACACCTCCGCCTACGGCGTGGACGTCAAGCACCGCACCGGTTTCTACGACGGCATGCCGGTCAAGACCAGCATGGTGGCCCTGTGCGAAGAGCTGGCCAAGCTCGACATCTGGGTGCGCCTGCACTACGTCTACCCCTACCCGCACGTGGATGACGTCATACCGCTGATGCGCGATGGCAAGGTGCTGCCCTACCTCGACATACCGCTGCAACACGCCAGCCCGCGCATTCTGAAGCTGATGAAGCGCCCCGGCACCGTCGAGCGCACCCTGGAGCGCATCCTGAAGTGGCGCGAGATCTGCCCCGAGATCACCCTGCGTTCCACCTTCATCGTCGGCTTCCCCGGCGAGACCGAGGAAGAGTTCCAGATGCTGCTGGACTTCATCGACAAGGCGGAGCTAGACCGCGTCGGCTGCTTCAAATACAGCCCGGTCGAGGGTGCCAAGGCCAACGAGCTGCCGGACCCTGTACCGGAAGAGATCCAGGAAGAGCGCTTCCAGCGTTTCATGGAGCTGCAGCAGCAGGTCTCCGTTCGCAAGCTGGCCCGCAAGGTCGGCAAGGAGATGACTGTGCTGATCGACGAAGTGGACGAAGAGGGCGCCACCGGCCGCTCCTTCGCCGATGCACCCGAGATCGACGGTCTGGTCTACCTGAACGGTGAGACCGGCCTCAAACCCGGCGATCTGGTCAAGGTGCGCATCGACGAGGCGGACGAATACGACCTCTGGGCCAGTCTGGTAGGCTAAGTCCGCAGTCCATGACGGCACCTGCCCGGCAGGCGCCAATAAAAAAGCCAGTCAGTGAACCCTGACTGGCTTTTTTTATTGATCGTACAAAATGGTTATGCGCGCTGCTGCGCCTGGCGTCACCGGGTCAGCGCTTCTGACGAGGGCTAGAGGCCGGTATCCGCCACCATCACCAGGACATGAAGGCCTTTATAATGGACCTCCTCAAGGGCCTTGAAACCATGACGGCAATAAACGCCACCGCTCAGGCTCTCGGTTTGCAAGTACAGCTTGCTGATCCCCGCCCTGCGGGCGCGGCTGAGGATCTCTGTTACCAGCAAGGAGGCGACCCCCTGCCCGCGCGCTTTTTCAACCACATATACCCCACCCAACCAATGCTCGTACTCGGGAAACATCGCCATTTCGCGGATCTTGAGCTCGGCAGCCCCCACCCATTCACCGGCCAGGCGGGCCAGTACCATCAGCGGAGCCCGGTCGACCTGGGTGGCCGCCGTGACCTTGGCCAGTACCTGCTCTTGAGTGCAGCGACCAGTGTCGCGGCACCATTCGTCAAAATACCATGAGGCAACCACGCCTGCGGCAGATGGCTCATTAGCCAGTAACAACAACTCCATAAAGCCTCTTTTGCATATGACCCCTGACCGGCTGGGGAAGGATGAACACGACGAGGCGAAACCCAGGGTCGCGCCAGCGGACGTCGGCCTCGGCGGCAGCGAGTCTCCAGGACTCGCCGGCCCCAGACCAGGTTACCGAATGGATATCATAACCAGCCGGGGAGTGGAAGGCGCCTATGCCTGGCAAGGCAGGCGCAACCCACCCATTGGCCGAGCCTGTGATGGAAGAGCCATCCAACAACCCCCTCATTTCCAATCCCTCAAGGTAAGACCCGATCATGCTGGGCTACCCAGGCTCTCGCCCGTTAATGATTAACCAGTGAATAAAGAATGCCCTGATTCAGTCCCGATACAGGCACTCCTGCTAGGATCCGGATTGACTCTCCCCGGCATAAACCCTCTAATTGACAGCCTGGATCCCCATGATCGCGCACCTTATGAAAATATTGTTGGTCGAAGACGACAAGCTGCTCAATCACCACCTCTCCACCCTGCTGACCGAGGCCCAGAATCAGGTCCACAGCACGGACAGTGCCCAGGTGGCCCTGCATTACGCCGCCGATTACCCCATAGACGTAGCCATCATTGATTTGGGGCTGCCGGACATGGACGGTTTGCAACTCATCAGACAGCTGCGCGAGCAGCAGATCCCCTTCCCCATCATAGTCTTGACCGCCCGTGGCAACTGGCAGGACAAGGTGGAGGGGCTGGAGGCCGGGGCGGACGACTATCTGGTCAAGCCGTTCCAGAAGGACGAGCTGCTGGCACGGCTCAATGCCCTGGTGCGCCGCAGCGCCGGCTTCATCTCGCCCAAGGTCAAGGCCGGCGACTATGAGCTGGATCTCTCCCGCAAGGAGCTGACCATAGGCGGCGAGCCGGCCGTGCTCACCAGCTTCGAATACCTGATCCTCGAGTACCTGATGCGCAACGCCCGCCAGGTGGTCTCCAAGCAGCAACTGCTGGACCAGCTCTACGGCGATGGCGAAGGGGATCCCAACACCATAGAGGTGATGGTGAGCCGACTGCGCAAGAAGCTGGACCCGGAGGGGAGCATCCAGCCCATCTCCACCATCCGGCGCCAGGGTTACATCTTCAACCTCTCGTGCAACTGATGCGCCTTCGCCTGCCTCGGCCCATGCGACTGATCCGTCGCTCGCTGCACATCAAGCTGATGCTGAGCGCCATGCTGGTCATAGCGCTCATCATGGCCTTCTCCGTCTACATCCTCTATCTGGGCCACACCGAGGAGCAGGCCCAGAAGGCCAGCACCCGCATGCAGGAGAACCTCTCCAAGCTGTTCTCCTCCAAGCTGCCGGATCTCCATGCCACCACGGATCTCGGCAAGATCACGCCGGATGCCATCGACCCCAATCTGGATACCCTGATCTGCCGGGCCGACGGCCAGCTGAGCTGGTCCAGCCTGCACATGCCGGAGGTGATCCACTCCAAGGGCACCATCTGTCAGGATCTGATGAAGTACCTCGGCGGGCTGGATCAGGACTACTTCTTCAAGCGCCACACCATCAAGAACGGCGAGAGCTACTTCATCTACAGCCTGCGTTTTCTGCGCAATCACGGTGAGGGGCCCACCACCTATTACGTGGTGATGGTCGACTCGGCCAAGCGCTACCTGGCCCAGACCCGCAGCTACCTCTATCAGTGCATCCGCCAGGCCCTGCTGGCCTACTCGCTGCTCGGCGCCCTGCTGCTGCTCACCAGCTTCTGGAGCCTGACCTCATTGCGCACCATGGCGCGCCAGATCGACGAGATCCGGGCGGGCAAGCGGGAGGCGCTCTCCAATGACTACGAGCGGGAGCTGACGCCGCTGACCGAGTCGGTCAACCAGCTGCTGGAGAACGAACGCCAGCAGACCCAGCGCTACCAGCACGCACTGAACGATCTGGCCCACAGCCTGAAAACCCGGCTGGCGCTGATCCAGATGACGGCGCAGGAGATCAAGCTGGGGCGCGACATCCACGACAACATCAGTGAACAGATCCTGACCATGGATCAGATCATCCAGTACCAGCTGCGCCGCGCCGTCACCGGTCGCAAGCGCCTCGCCAGCAAGGGCACCGAGCCCGTGCCCCTCATCGAGAAGCTGCTGGCCAGCCTCGCCAAGGTCTATCGCCACAAGAAGCTGCAGACCCGCTTCAAGTTCGATGACGACGTCTTCTTCGCCGGTGAGCAGGGGGACTTGATGGAGCTGATGGGCAACCTGCTCGACAACGCCTTCAAGTTCGCCATCAGCGAGATCAAGGTGACTGTGAGTCGCCGCCTCGACCGCTTGCGGATCGAGATTGAAGACGATGGCCCGGGCATAGATCCGGACAAGTCGCAGCAGATCTTCCAGCGCGGCGTGCGCGCCGACAGCTCACCCGGTCAGGGCATAGGTCTGGCGGTGGTCACCGAGATAGTGCACAGCTACGGCGGCCAGATCATGGTGGATGAATCGCCGCTGGGGGGCGCCCGCTTCACCCTGGATCTGCCCTGAGTTTGACGTTGCCCCGACAGGGCCGACACCAATAACGACGCCTGCCCACCCGCAGGCGTCGTGCTTTCTCCCGCCCTCTTTCCCCAGCCGACACAGCACAGCGAGATCACATGACGCAGGGGAAGCGACAATCTGGAAGCCGGGAGGGGATCAGAAGATAAAAAAAACCGGCCACAAGGACCGGTGAAACAGTTCAGGCTTGTCAGGTGACAAACGCACCCAGCGGATGAAGACAAGTCCCAATTCCTTATGGGGCCCTGGCCTCTTGAGTACGTGTTGTTACTCTATCCCATGGTCACTGAATCAAGGCTGAACCATGGGATGATTGGCATCCAGCCCCCTGTTTCGGCTTACAGCTTGATGCCCAGCGACTGGCGCAGATAGGCGCCGGCACCGAGCAGACCCGGCCCCTCGTGAGTGATGAGGAAGACGGGAATATCCTTCAGATAGGACTTGAAACGCCCCTTGTCTTCGAACGCCACCCGAAAGCCCGAGCCGATGAAGAACTCCTGGAAGCGCGGCACGATTCCGCCTGCGATGTAGACACCGCCGAAGGTGCCCAGATTGAGCGCCAGGTTGCCGGCGAAGCGCCCCATCAGCACGCAGAACAGGCTCAGGGTGCGACGGCAATCCAGGCATTCGCCCGCCAGCGCCCGCTCTGTGATGTCTTTGGGGGCAAAGGCTTCTGGCTCGCGGCCGTCGGATTTCACCAGTCCACGGTAGATGTTGACGAGGCCGGGGCCGGAGAGCAGCCGCTCGGCCGAGACGTGGCCCAGCTCGGCGCGCATCACCTGCAGCACAGCATCCTCTTCTTCGCTGTTGGCGGCAAAGTCCACGTGACCGCCCTCGCCCGGCAGACTCAGCCACTGCTCGCCGGTGTGCACCAGATGGGCCACGCCAAGACCGGTGCCGGCCCCGTAGATGGCGATGGGCTTGCCGGCCACGGGCGCCGCGCCTCCCAGCTGGATGCTGTCAGCCGCATCCAGCACCGGCACCGCCATGGAGACGGCGGTAAAATCGTTGATCACCTGCAACCGGCTCAGGCCCAGATTGGCCTGCATCTCGCCGATGGAAAACTCCCAGCTGTGGTTGGTCATGGCGACCCAGTCGCCATTGATGGGGCAGGCGATGGCGATACAGGCTTCGCCCACCTGCACCTTGTGCTCATCCAGATAGAGGCGAACCACGGCTTCCAGACTGGGATGGGCCAGCCCGGAATAGGTCTTGGCCCGGGAAATGGTGCCGGTTGCCAGCTCGCACAGGGCCAACCGGGCATTAGTGCCGCCTACGTCGCCGACCAGCGCATGGGTATGCTGCATAAAACAACTCCTTCGTTACTTGGGTCGGGGCGGCCCTTACCGTCCCGCAATTATTATTTGGCAACAATTCTACCCGAGCCCCTGCCCCCGCTGCGCGTTTGATGGATGCAAGTGTGCGCCCGCTCACAGTGTTGTTGCTTTGCAACATTTGTAAGCGCTTTCACGGGATGGGTGGAAGTTTGTAACCAAAAATACGAAATAATTAGACATGAGTCATACTTTGCAGGGCCGAGATTAGTTTCGATAAGAGCTTGTCTTGTATAGTCATCAAGTTGATTGGAAACCTGCTTAGCCGTGAATTTAGTGCAAAGACACTGAAGCTAAATTACAAAAATGCCTGGTGGTGATGATGAATACCCTTGATAAAATTACTAATAATTTGGAAAGTTTCAGTAAATCAGAGCGTAAAGTTGCCGAGGTCATTCTGGCCTCCCCGCAGACGGCCATTCACTCCAGTATCGCCACCCTCGCCAAGATGGCCGACGTCAGTGAACCGACCGTAAACCGTTTCTGCCGCCGTCTCGATACCAAAGGCTTTCCCGACTTCAAACTGCATCTGGCCCAGAGCCTGGCCAACGGCACCCCTTATGTAAACCGCCACGTGGAAGCGGACGACGGGCCCGATACCTATACCGCCAAGATCTTCGAATCCACCATGGCCTGTCTGGATGCCGCCAAGAACAGCCTGGATATCTCCGCCATCAATCGCTGCGTCGATATCCTGACCCAGTCCAAGAAGATCAGCTTCTTTGGTCTGGGCGCCTCCTCCGCCGTCGCCCGCGACGCCCAGAACAAGTTCTTCCGCTTCAACATCCCTGTGGTGAGCTTCGATGACATCGTCATGATGCGCATGAGCTGCATCAACAGCAGCGAAGGGGACGTGGTGGTGCTCATCTCCCACACAGGCCGCACCAAGGCGCTGGTGGAGATAGCCGCGCTGGCCCGCGAGAACGACGCCACCGTCATCGGCATGACCGCCAAGGATTCCCCGCTGGCCCGCGAGTGCAACCTGGTGCTCTCCATGGACGTGCCGGAAGACACAGATGTCTACATGCCGATGGCGTCTCGCATCGCCCAGCTGGCCCTGGTAGACGTGCTGGCGACCGGTTTTACCCTGCGCCGTGGCATGAAATTTCGCGAAAACCTGAAGAAAGTCAAAGAAGGTTTGCGCGAATCCCGCTTTGATACCCCCCACTCTTCCTGACGAGCGGGGGCCCAGGCCCCCGGCTGTCTATGCCACCTTCCTTGGTGTAGTATTGTAATTTAGTAACAAAAGCCACCCAGATGGCTTGCAAGCGGGTGCAATGGGCCATGCGCTTGACGGGGCAGTATTTCAAGTCATATCAACTTCAAACTGGAGTCTTTCATGCCAAGACGTACAAAGATTGTAACCACACTCGGTCCGGCCACCGATCGCGAGGGGATCCTCGAGGGGATCATTCGTGCCGGCGCCGACATGGTGCGGATGAACTTCTCCCACGGCACCGCTGAAGACCACATACTGCGCGCCAACCAGGTGCGCGACATCGCCGCCAAGCTGGGCCGTCACGTCGCCATCATGGGTGACCTGCAGGGCCCCAAGATCCGCGTCTCCACCTTCAAGGATGGCAAGGTCTATCTGGCCATCGGCGACAAGTTCATTCTCGATGCGGCGCTCGGCAAGGGCGAAGGCTGTCAGGAACAGGTCGGCATCGACTACAAGAGCCTGCCCGATGACGTGATCGCCGGCGATATACTGCTGCTGGACGATGGTCGCGTGCAGTTGAAGGTGGAGCAGGTCGAAGGCACCCGCATTCACACCACTGTGACTGTGGCGGGCCCCCTCTCCAACAACAAGGGCATCAACAAGAAAGGCGGCGGTCTCTCCGCCCCGGCCCTGACCGAGAAGGACAAGGAAGACATCAAGACAGCCGCCCTGATGAACGTGGACTACCTGGCCGTCTCCTTCCCCCGTTGTGGCGATGACCTGCGCTACGCCCGCGAACTGGCCCGCGAGGCCGGCTCCAACGCCAAGATAGTGGCCAAGGTCGAGCGCGCCGAAACCGTCGCCACCGACGAGGCGATGGAAGACATCATTCTCGGCTCCGATGCCGTCATGGTGGCCCGTGGCGATCTCGGCGTCGAGATCGGCGATCCCGAGCTGGTCGGCGTGCAGAAGAAGCTGATCCGCCACTCCCGCCGTCTGAACCGGGTGGTCATCACAGCAACCCAGATGATGGAGTCCATGATCAACGCGCCGCTGCCGACCCGTGCCGAAGTGATGGACGTGGCCAACGCCGTGCTAGACGGTACCGATGCGGTGATGCTCTCCGCCGAGACCGCCGCCGGTCAGTTCCCCATCGAGACAGTCACCTCCATGGCCAGCGTCTGCGTGGGCGCCGAGAAGCACCCGAGCCTGAACGTCTCCAACCACCGCATGAGCTACACCTTCACCTCGGTGGAAGAGGCGGTCGCCATGTCGACAATGTACGCCGCCAACCACCTGGAAGGGGTCAAGGCGATCGTGGCACTGACCGAATCCGGCACCACACCGCTGCTGATGTCCCGCATCAGCTCCGGCCTGCCGATCTTCGCCATGTCACCCCACAACAAGACCCTGGCCTGGACCAACCTCTACCGTGGCGTCACCCCTGTGCTGTTCGACGGCGACGAGACCAAGCCGGTCTACGAAGTGTGCCGCGAGGCGCTGGACGTGCTCAAGGCCAAGGGGCTGGTGCAAAGCGGCGACATGGTGTTGCTGACCCACGGCGACAAGATGGAAACCGTCGGCAGTACCAACACCTGCAAGGTGATGATGGTCGAGTAATCGCCCTTCACCGGTACCAAAAACGGCTCCCGCGGGAGCCGTTTTTTATGGTGAAACCGCCGCCTCAACCGCGAAACAGTTCGACCTTGTCACCATGGCGCAAGCTGCCGGCACCGCGCACCACCACCCTGTCACCCAGCTTGAGCGCCCCGCTCACCGCCACCTGCTGGCTGTCGCCAAACAGCACTGTTACCGGCACCCGGTTCACTTTCAGCTCCTTGCCGCTCTGCTCCACCTGATAGACAACGCTCCCCTCGGTATTGAGCACCAGCGCATCGCGCGGCAACAGCATGGTCTGCTGCTCACCCAGCGGCAGCGCCACCCGCACCGGCGATCCTATGATGAAGCGGCCCGACTCGGGTTTGAGGCGCAGTTCGATGAGACGCGACTTGGGATCGGCGCTCGCCGCCCGCTGATAGTAAACCCCGTGGCTGCTGAGCTGATCCCCCTCCACCCGCAGCCGGGTCCGGGGCGCCAGCTGACCGGCCCAGATGATGGGAGCCTGCAGGCGTATGTCGGGCTGATCCGGATTGACCAGCTCCATTGCCTGCTCACCGGCATCCACATGCTCTCCCGGCTGGATGAAGTGGTTGTTCACCACCCCGTCGAACGGCGCGAAGATGTGGCTTCTGCGCAGCTGCTCCTCAATCTGGCGCACCTGCACCCGCGCTAGCCGCTCGGCCAGTTCTGCCTGCTCTACCTCGTAGCGCGCCTTGTCATACTGGCTCTGGGAGGTGCTCTTCTGGCGGTGCAGCGTCGCCAACCGGTCAAACTCGGCGCGGGCGAAGCGCACGTTGCTGGCCCACTTCGCCTGCTCGGCCTGGGCCTGCTCCAGCGAGAGCCGCAGCGCAGCGCTGTCGAGGCGCAGCAGCTCATCCCCCGCCCTGACCCGGCTGCCGAACTCGGCAATCCACTCCACCCGCCCGCTCACCTCGGCACTCAAGGCCGCCTGCTGGCGGCTCGCCACAGTGCCGCTGACCCAGATGCTGGCCGCCGCATCCCCCCGGGTCACATCCGCCAGGGTCACCATCTTGCCCTGAGCCAGCACGGGGAACACGCCCCCCGCCAGCAGCACCGCGCCCACTACCATCCTTGTAAAACCGTGTGTCATCGATGAGCTCCTTGCTCAGACCCGCTGGCGCAGGGCAAGCGGTACATCGGCACGCTCCCCCAGGCGCAGGAAGGCGGGTAACAGGATCAGGGTAAACAGGGTGCTGCAACTCATGCCGCCGACGATGACGGTGGCCAGCCCCCGGTAGATTTCGCTGCCCTCGCTCGGGCTCAGCATCAGCGGCAACATGCCGAAGATGCTGGTAAGACTGGTCATGGCGATGGGCCGCATCCGGCTTTGCAGGGCATCGGCCACCGCCAGCTGGCGACTCATGCCGTCCCTTTCGGCCATGCGGGTCTGGTGCACCAGCAGGATGGCGTTGTTGACCACCAGCCCCAGCAGGATGACGAAACCTATGATGGTCAAGAGATCCATCGGCAACGGCACCAGCAGGCCGCTCAGGTGCAGCGCCAGCACTCCGCCGACGGTGGCGAGCGGCAGGGTCAGCAGCACCAGCACGGCATCCTTGAGGGAGGCAAACACGCCCCACAGCAAGATCAGCAGGATCATCACCGCAAACAGGAAGATGGCCCCCAGATTGTCCAGCGCCTGCTGCAGGCTGTCGGCATTGCCCGAGACTCTCAGCTCGCCGCCGGCGGGCAGCAGCGGCCGGATGGCGGCAAAGCTCTTGCTCTGCAGGGTATCGAGCACCTGCTCCATGCTCATCCCCTCTGGCGGCGAGATCTGCAGGCTGATGCTGCGCCTGCCGTCGGCCCGAAAGATGCTGGCCGGGCCCATGTCGTGCTCCACCCGCAGCAGTTCACCGAGCGGCACTATGCGACCGGACGGGGTCGCCAGCGGCACCGCCTTGAGCTCATCCGGGTTGGCGGAGGCCTGCCCCATCAGCATGATGTCGAGCCTGTCCTCCCCATCGAAATACTCGCCGACCCGCAGTCCATCGCCGAAGGTCTGGATGATGGCAGGCATGGGGGTACGATCCCAGCCCACCTCGGCGAGACGCCTGTCTTGCGGCACCAGCCGCAGCTCGGGGGCGGTGAAGTCGAGATCCGGCTGCGGCCTGACCTGAGCCCCCGGCAAGTCCTGCTTGACGATGGCCATGGCGGCCCGTGCCGCCTGGTAGAGCTCAGGCAAAGAGCCGCCCTGCAACAGCAGGGCTATGCCGTTTTCGCTGCCAAAGCCGCCGAACAGCGAACCCTGGCCGCCGAATATCTGGGTATCGGGGATGCCCACCAGCAGCTGCTTCATCAACAGGCTTTCCAGCGCCTTGATTTGGGTTTCATCCTTGGGCCGCACCCCGATCTGGGCGCCGCCCGGGTAACGCAATATGTAGTAGTTCTTGAGGGCCGGCTCCTTCTCCCCCTTCATGTAGGGGGCGAGGCGGGCGATCAGGGTATCTATCACCTCCTCACGCTGGGCCTTGAGGTTGAAGCCCGGGGTGAAGTTCATCCACACGTCCACCGCATCGCGTTTCACATCCGGCAGGTAGTCCATCTTGGGCAACAGAGCCCAGGTCGCCAGCGCAGGCAGGCTCATCATCAGGGTGATGACGGTCCAGCGGCGAGGGGCCGTGCCAGTCCAGCGGATCACATGGCGGGTCGTGCGCTGCCACAGTGAGTCATAGGGATCGACCAGTCGCTCGCGCCCCATCCAGCGCGCCGCTACCGCAGGCAGTACTGTGACCGCCACCAGCATGGAGACGGTCACGGCGCAGGCGATGGTGAGCGCGAGATCGGCAAACAGCTGCCCCTCCACGTCGTTGAGCAGCAGTACCGGCAAAAAGATGGCCACAGTGGTAAGGGTGGAAGCCACCAGCGCCGTCCACACCTGTCGGGTACCCTCCAGCGCCGCCTCGGCCTTGCTCAAATCACCCCGCTCATGGCGCCGGTAGATACTTTCCAGCACCACGATGGCGGCATCCAGCACCATGCCGACCGCAAAGGCGATGCCCGCCAGCGAGATGACGTTTAGGGTCCTGCCCAGTACCTTGAGCAGACAGAAAGTGAGCATGATGCTGATGGGAATGGCGAGCGCTATCATCAGGGTCGCCTTGAGCTGGCGCAGAAAAAGCCAGAGGATGGCGCAGGAGAGCAGCACGCCGAGCCCCAGGTTGGCCGTCACCATACCCACCGCCCGGTTGATGTAGAGGGAGGCATCGAACGACTGCTCCATGTGCAGCCCGACCGGCTCCAGCACGTCGCGGTTGAGATCGCTCACTTTGACCTTGATCGCCTCCAGCGCCGCCAGGGCATTGGCACCGCTCTCCTTGAAGATCTGCGCCGCGATGGCGGTGTTGCCGTTCTGGATGCGCAGTACCGGGTTCTCTTCCCGGGACAACCAGATCTCTGCTACATCACGCAGATAGATGGGCAGACCATCGCGCCAGTCCACCACCTTGTCCCCCAGGGTATCGACGTCATAACGCCCGGCGAAGCGCAGCTTGTACTCCCAACGGCCTATGTCGAGGGTACCCGCCGACACATCCCAGCCGGTACTGGCCCGGCTGGCAAGCACAGGGATCTCCACCCCCAGCTCGGCGGCACGATAGGGGTCGAAACGTATCTGGATCTGGCGCTCGTTGATCCCCTCCACCTCCACGGTCGATACCCCGGGGATCCGCTCAAGCTCAGGCTTGACCCGCGCCTCGATCAGCGCCTGATGATCGTCAATCTGCCCCTTGGCACCGGGCAGTTGCTGGATAAAAAAGAAGGTGAGGGTGTCGTTGCTGCTGTAGTTGTTGACGTAGGGGCCACCTATGTTGTCCGGCAACCCGGACACCCTGTTCAGGCGGGAGATGACATCGAGCTGGGCCCGCTGCATGTCGGTACCCAGCGCAAACTCCAGATCAATTTCGGTAAAGCCGGGAAAGCTGTTGCTGGTGAGACTCTTGAGCCCCTGCACTCCCTGCATCTCCTGCTCGATAGGATCGGTGATTTCCGACTCCATCTCCTGGGGCGAGGCCGAACGCCAGTCCACCGAGATGTTGAGGTGCGGGCGGTCTATGTCGGGGAACAGCTGGATCGGCAGCCCCCGGATGCTGAGCAGGCCCAGCAGAAAAATCAGCACGATCGAAACCGCCACCCAGATGGGGCGTTCGATCGCCGTTTTGGCGAGGTTCATTCACTCTTCCTGAGTTTGTTGTTGTCGGCCATTCCGCTGGCCTTGCTTCCTGCCCCAAGGGTGGGGGCCATTGCATTAAACTGGAATTAATCGAGGTTGTAAATGCATGGTTAACAAACAAAAAAACCGGCCAACTTGGCCGGTTTCTCATCAGGTTCAGTGATGGCAATAGACTCAGGCGGCATGCACCACAGGGTTCGGCTGAGACAGACCTTCCAGCTCGCCAGGGGCGAAGTTGTCCACCTGGATCGCCTCGTAGCGCAGGGCATCGGCGGCCAGCAGCTTGTCGGCCTCATCCTTGCTCAGGATGGACTGGGACAGGGCAGCGGCAACCAGCTCGGGCAGGGCCATCTTGCGGGGCAGCTTGCCCTCTTTCTGGGCCTGCACCAGCTTCTTCTCTATGGGTTGTACCGCCACCATGGCCAGGAAGGCGCGATCCATCAGACCGACCGGATCCGCATCATCCTTGCCCACGTAGCACAGCGCCGTCAGACGGTCGCGGAACTCGCCCGGCGTCATCATGGCCAGACAGATGGCGTGGCAGCGATCGTCCGCCGGCATCTGGTAACCCACGCCGAACGGGAACACCACCCGCTTGAGCACGGCACCCGCCACCTTGTTCGGGAAGTTCTGGAAGAAGCCCTCGAACGCCTTGCCGATCAGGTAGAGGTTGCGCTCCACCGCATACTGCACGAACGGCAGATCGGAGACCATGCGGCCCTGATCCTCGTAGTGCTTGAGGGTGGAGGACGCGAGGTAGAGGTGGCTCAGCACGTCCCCCAGGCGGGCGGAGATCATCTCCTTGCGCTTGAGATCGCCACCCAGCATCAGCATGGAGACGTCGGCACAGAGCGCCAGCCCCTTGCTCATCCGTGACAGCTGCTTGTAGTAACGGGCGGTCTCGCCGCTCACCGGGGAGCCGTTGAACTGGCCCAGGGTCAGCCCCTGGAACAGGGCGCCAAAGAAGTTGCCGGTACCGAAGGCGATGTGCTTCAGCAGCAGGGCGTCAAACTTCTCGAGGCCGCGCTCCACGTCCGTGTCGGCGGCAGCTTCCAGCTCGGCAAACACATAGGGATGGCAGCGAGTGGCCCCCTGGCCGAAGATCATCAGGTTGCGGGTCAGTATGTTGGCCCCTTCCACCGTGATGGCCACCGGAATGCCCATGTAGGCGTAGCCGGTGTAGTTCTTCGGACCCAGCTGGATGGCTCGGCCGGCATGTATGTCCATGGAGTCATCCATGACCTGGCGCGCCATTTCGGTCATGTGGTACTTGGAGATCGCGGTGACTATGGCCGGTGCCTGACCCAAATCCAGCGAACCTGCCGTCATGCGACGGGCCCCTTCCAGCTGATAGGTCAGGCCGCCGATACGGGCCAGCGCCTCTTGCACCCCTTCGAACTTGCCGATGGACATGCCGAACTGCTTGCGCACATAGGAGTAGGCACTCACGGTGCGGCTCGTCATGTGACCACAGGCGGTACCGAGCGCAGGCAGCGATATGCCGCGACCGGCGGAGAGGCACTCCACCAGCATGCGCCAGCCGCGGCCGGCGTAATCCGGGCCACCTATGATCCAGTCCAGCGGAATGAACACATCCTTGCCGAAGGTCGGACCGTTCAGGAACGCCAGCCCCATGGGGTAGTGGCGATCGCCCACGCGCACGCCGGGGTGGCTGGTCGGGATCAGGGCGCAGGTGATGCCCAGCTCTTCCTTGTCACCCAGCAGTTTTTCCGGGTCATACATCTTGAACGCCAGGCCCAGCACGGTAGCGCGCGGCGCCAGAGTGATGTAACGCTTGTTCCAGTTCAGACGGATGCCAAGCACCTCTTCACCCTTGTGCATCCCCTTGCAGACGATCCCCTTGTCCGGGATGGCGCCCGCGTCCGAGCCCGCTTCCGGGCCGGTCAGGGCGAAGCAGGGCACTTCCTTGCCATTGGCCAGCCCCGGCAGCCAGAAATCCTTCTGGGCCTGGGTGCCGTAGTGCATCAGCAGCTCGCCCGGGCCAAGTGAGTTCGGCACCATGACGGTAACCGCCACGCTCAGGCTCTTGGTGGCGATGCGAGTGACTATGGTGGAGTTGGCAATGGCCGAAAACTCACGGCCGCCGTAGGCTTTCGGGATGATCAGGGCGAAGAAGCCTTCCTTCTTCAGATAGTCCCACACCGGCTCCGGCAGATCTTTGGTTTCATTGACGATCTTGAAGTCGTCGACCATGGCGAGCAGGGTCTCGACCTGATTGTCGATGAAGGCCTGCTCCTCGGCGGTCAGTTCGGCCTTGCCGTAACCGTGCAATTTTTTCCAGTCGGGGTTGCCGCGAAACAACTCGCCATCCCACCAGACGGAGCCGGCTTCCATGGCCTCCCGCTCGGTGGCCGACAGGGGCGGCAGTATCTTCTTGAAGATGCCGAACACGGGACGGGTTACCACCTTTTTGCGGATGGAGGGCACGCCGAGCACAACGGCTATCGCCAGCACCAGCAGGATAAGCAATGTGATCATACTCAAGTTCCTTCTATTTCACTGTTTCCGTTGATTTATTGTTGGTTGTTACACGGCCAGGGAGAGCCTGGTCGACTCCACGGGCGCCCCGACACCGGACGCCAGATAAGGAATTACGTTGCGCACCAGCCCTTCCACATCGAGCTGCTGGCCAAAGTCGGCCAGGGCGATGTCACGTAGTGCATCGGCGGAGGCCATGGTGAACACGACAGTGCCCAGGGTGAAGTGCAGCCGCCAGAACAGATCCGCCGGTGACAGAGACGGATTGGCCTTGGAGATCGCCTGGGTGATCCGCAGCAAAATGGGGCCGTAGTGAGCCGTGATGAAGCGGCGCAGGTGGCCCTGGCTGTCGATGTAGCCACGCCCCAGCAGCTGCATGAAGATGGCGGGGCCGTTGGTCCGCACCGCCACCAGCTTCATCAGAGGATCAACGAAGCTCTCGAACACCTGCAGCAGAGTCAGCTGCTCCTGCTCCATCAGGGTGTTCAGGCGCGCATCCAGCTCGGGCATGAACAGGCTCAGGTAGCGATCGAGCACCGCCTGGATCAGCTCCTTCTTGGAACCGAAGTGGTAGTTGACCGACGCCAGATTGACATCGGCCTCGCTGGTGATCAGACGCAAAGAGGTATCGGCGAACCCCCGTTCGGCAAACAACACCTCGGCGGCATCGAGAATACGGTTCTTGGTATCGATTTTACTCACAGGACACCTCACTTAAACGAATGTTTAAAAAGTACGTTTCACAACCTTTTATGTCAAGAGAATGTGAACAGGTGTTAGTGGAATGTTTTTGCTAAAAATGGGGAACAAGGCGGGAACTTAGCTGACAAACAACACTCTATATCTATGCCACTGCAATTAAACATTAAGTCTCGCCCAACCTGCTCCATGCTAGTTGGGCATTTTTTTGCCCTGTTGGTGTTGGTGACGATGCGCGGGCAAAAAAAAACCGTCGCAGGGAGCGACGGCGGGGAAAAGAGGTTGCACCATCCTGATCCAACCCATCGATGCGAGTTCAGGCTTTCATCGATTCATCCATCATGGCGGCCAAGCGTGTTCAAACTTTGTCAACGCCCCCGCAATTTGTGACAAAGTATGACAAGCCACAACATGGTCTCGACCCGCCGCCTTTGCTATGCTGGCGCCTCACGCCAGAAGGGGAGAGAAGATGAAGTATACGGTCGATACCCACACCCATACCGTCGCCAGCACCCACGCTTACAGCACCATTCACGACTATCTGCCCATCGCCAGGGCGAAGGGGATCAAGCTGTTCGCCACCACGGATCACGGCCCCGACATGGCCGATGCCCCCCACTTCTGGCACTTCGTCAATCTGCATGTGCTGCCGCGGGTGGTCGACGGCGTCGGCATACTGCGTGGCATCGAAGCCAACATCAAAAATATCGACGGTGAAATCGACTTCCCCGAGCGCTATGAGTCTCGGCTCGACATGATAATGGCCGGCTTCCACGAACCTGTATTTCCCCCCTGCGATCAGGCTACCCATACCCAGGCCATGATCAACGCCATCAGGAGCGGTCGGGTCGACATGATAAGCCATCCTGGCAACCCCGCCTTCCCCATCGACATCCAGGCCGTGGTCAAGGCCGCCGCCGAATACCGAGTGGCGCTGGAGCTCAACAACTCCTCCTTCAGCCATTCCCGTCCGGGTAGCGAGAGCAACTGCCGCGCCATCGTCGAAGCGGCGCGCGATCTGGGTGCCTATCTCACCTTCGGCTCCGACTCCCACGTGGCGTTCAGCCTGGGGGATTTCGAGCACTGCCACCGACTGGTGACCGAGGCAAACTTCCCCGAAGAGCGGATCCTGGCGCGATCTCCCCGCGCCCTGCTCGATTTTCTCGAGAGCCGCGGCCGCGCCCATATTCCGGAGTTTGACAACCTCTGACATTGCCCGTAACTCCATGAGCTAACTCATAAAATTGATGTCAGCTCATTGACTTGCCCCGCTGTTTTCGGGAATCTAGTGCCACGCCGGTATAGCTCAGTTGGTAGAGCAGCGCATTCGTAATGCGTTTGTCAGGAGTTCGATTCCCCTTACCGGCACCATTTAAAAAGAGGTTAGCTTCATCATGAAGCTAACCTCTTTTGCATCTTGGCTCTCTGTAGTGGTCAACTTACACTGCGGCTAACATAGCGTTATCTTCACGAGGCAACTGCTCACTACGTTTTTTCAAAACCGCAGCCATAGCTGTGGCAAGTGCCTCCAGCTGACCATCCATACTGGCGTCTATGATCCCCACCTCAGTTTCCAGAATGCAGCCGCCCTGATCGAGCCGAGCATCTGCAGAGATCTCCAGATAGCCGATCTCGGGAAAATCTTTGTGTACCCGGGCGATCTGGTCACGCACCGCCTGCACCTGCTCGGGATGAACCCGCACCGTTACCTGCTTCTGGTTGCTCACAAGCGAGAGCGCCTCACGCACCACCTTGAGGGTAAGCGCTACCTGATCGTAATCGTGCAAAATCTTGCGCACCGCTTGCAGTACCACCTCACTCATCTGCTGCTCGACCGTGCGGTAATACTCCTGACACTGCAATTGAGTCTGGTGGATCAGCACTGCCTGCTCGCAGCGGGCCGCCTCGATGCCAGCTTGCCAACCAAGCGCCTTTTGCTCCTCATAAATAGCATGGGCCTCCTCCACTATGTCGGCTGCTTGCGCCCGGGCTGCCTCCACCAGCTCCTGAGCGCTCAGGTAAGATTGATAATCTTGGCTGCGCAAAATACGCTGGCTTGGCGCAAGCTGCAGGTGTTCACTTTTTATTTCAACAAATGGCAGCATTGGGGGGTTACCTGTTTGGCAATCTTGAGACAGAGCGCCTGGGCTAGCGGCAGCTGAGTGGCGGCCAGACACAATGATGACCTTTTCGGCGCAGGGGGAAGTCGCAGGACTAGGCGACGAGCCCAGTCAGGATCCGCAGCTCCAGCCGCAGCCAGCCAGAATTGCAATCCTGTCTCTTCCAGATAGGCGCCATCGAGCTGTATTGGCAGATATTGCTGCCACCCGGCTGGCCAGGGCCCGATCAGCAGGTCAAGCTGGGAAAGCAATGTCCTGTGTCCCTCCTCTCCCAGCAAGGCGATGAACTGGCGCAGCATCGATGCCTGTAAACAGTGACGGATCGCCTCCCCGTGCAGCATTGCACCGAGCCGGCGCAGTACCAGCCCGAGCTCGGCTTGAGGAAAAAGAGCCAACCCACCGAGAGGGACAGGCATTTCGTAATCTATTCCCAATTCCAGTTCATCGAGCAGGGCATAGTTACTAGCGGGAAGTGTTCGCCAATCAGACAAGATCTCCTGCACCCAACGCCATGAGAGCGGAAAGTGTGCCTCATGAAGGTAGCTGGCCGGGCAAAAGCGCAATTGATAAGGGGTCAGACCAGGGACCATCAGCGACTCCGGCTCCGGTACCACAGGTACTGGGCCAAGTTGGTAGTCACCACCAGAGCCAGCAAGAGGGCGACGAGCCCCCCTAGACGCCACTTCGACGCCTCACTCACCTCAATGGAAAAAAGGCTGGTGTTGCGTGCCATCAACGGCATCTGACGAATATCGGCCGAGGGCAACAACACCACGCTGATCCTGTCATAGGCCAGCCCCTCGATACTGTTGTTGACCAATTGCTTAATCTGCGGGATGTAGGTGTCCAGCTGAATATCCGCCGCATGTTTGATAAAAACCGAGGCGGAGGCAGGCGACGGCTTCTTGCCGATCCCCTCATTCCCTTCCGGCAACACCACATGCACTCTGGCCACCAACACACCATCGATTTCCGACAGGGTATTGGAGATCTCCTGTGCCTTGGCATAGGTAAGGCGAGCCCGCTCCTCGGTCGGCGAGGAGATAAGGCCATCCTTGGGAAACACATCCTGCAGGGTGGAGAAGCTCTCCCGCGGATAGCCCTTGCGTTTGAGAATTTCGATGGCTTGCGCCACGTCGGACTCCTCGACCAACAATTTGATGTGGCCATCCTTGTCCGGCTGTTTGTCAGAGGAAATTCCCTCGGTCTGCAGCAACGCCAGCATCTCGTTGCCCTCTTTCTGAGTGACCCCGGTATAAAGCTCCACTTTGCAGCCACTGAGTAGCAGGGAGGTGAGCACCACCCCCATCAGCATCGGTCTTTTCACACTACCTCACTGAGTCTTCAACAGGGTTTCTACGTTCTGGCTCATCTTGCCCACTGTCTTGGCGATCAGCTCTTCTTGCATGGTGATACGCATCAGCGACCACTGCATCTGCATCAAGCTATTGGGATCATCTCCCGGCGTCGCCAGCTCGGCCTGCAGGCTCTGCTTTGCCTCGACAAACTGCTGCTTTAACTCCCCCAGCTCCCCGAGCAAGGAGCTCCCCATCCCTTGGGATGTGCTCCCCATCGCCTGTTCAAAGCTGGCGACTTGGGCAGAGGAGGCGTCCGCCGTTTTTAACTCATCCAGGCTGGTCACCACCGCCTGGGCAGACTGGGTAATCTCCATCATGCCTCCAGATCAAGTTTGTGCGAATTGCGCATCAGGTTGTCCACCATGCCGTTAAGCGGGATCAAGGTCATCAGTTCACGACGAGCCAAGTCCCCGAGATACTCCAGTTCGGGTCTCACTGCACCGTTTTCGCCCTTGATCTCCGTCATCACGCTCAACAGCACCTTCTCCCGCCGAGATGCCAACGGATCAAACTCCCGCATCAAGGCCCGTAATTCAGGTTGATCTATCGCGGCAACGACCGGCAGCTGACGCTCACCAAATCGCTCGATGAGTTTGCTGGTCACCGGTGCAAACAGCTGCTTGCCAATCTCTGGCGCCGGTTTGTCGCCCTGCTGATAAATTTGCCAAAGCAGGTCACGCCGGGCAGCCGGTACCGCATTGGCCAGCAAGCTGTCGAGCTGCGCGCCCTGCCGCCAGCGATCAAACAGATCCGGCTCTGGTGGCCTTGCCAGCAGCCGCTCAAACTGGCGCTGGGCGACCTGCTCGGGAGGAGGTACCGGGCTTGCCTGTGGTGACTGCCGGGTTGGCTGCTCGCTGCCTTCTATTTTCATGACACCATCTGCTCGCGCAGGCCAGCAGCAAACTGTTGCAAGGCAAGCTGGTCGCTCTGCTCCAATCGGGCCAGCCGCACTGCCAGCGCATCATGCTGGCCGAGCCGCCACTCGCACAGGGCCAGCCAAGGCTCGATATCCGGCGTGCTGCACTCTTCACCCAGCAGCAAAGCCGCCTGGTAATCCCCTTGGTTCATCAGGGATGAGAGGCGGATGAGCGCCACACACTCCGCCATACCAGTTTCACCAGCCAACCAGTCAGCGATGGTTGCGGCCTCCTGATGGCAATGATGTCCGGTACCTGCCAGTGCAAGCTCGGCAAGCTGTCGCTTGAGTTGAAAATTCATCATCAAATCTTCTGCAAAATACCCTGCATCAGGTCTTTCATGGCCCGAGTCACGGTTGAATTGATATTGAAAATCACCGACCACTTGTTGATCTTGTGCTGCAGTTCGGCAAGACGCGCAGGATCATCCGGTGTGGTTTTCAACGCTTCAATCGCTTTTTGAACCTCATCATTGGCTTTGTTGGCCTGATCTTTCAGGTTCTCGGCGACCTTGTCCAAGGTATTTCCCGGGGTAAAAATATCAGCCATCTGTCATGCTCCCTCTATCTGTTCAAGTATCTTCATGCCCGCCTCGATAGCATCTGCTTGCTGTTGCCACTCCCGGTACTGTTGCAGGGTTCCCCCACGCAGCAGTTGTCGCTTCACCGCTCCCTGCGCCTGCACAAGTTGGTCGTGTAGCTCACGGGTGAACGCCGGATCAGCGCCGGACAGTCGCGCTTCCAAACTGGTCATCATGCCGCTCGGCTCCTTTTAATTTGACGATGTATTGTTGCCTGCCCTTGCTCACCACCACCGCATCGCGGCGAATGGCCAGCACGCGCACGCCGCTGGTGGTCGCGCCACCGACTGGATAGCGCTGGTTATCCGCCAGGATCACGTAGGGAACCCGGCCGAACGAGACGCTGCGTACATCGAACTCCAGTTCATCCTGGTGCGGTGTTCTGGTCTGGTTGATCAGATCCAGCGCCGGGTATGCACCGAACTCCCGGCGAAACTGCTGATGCACCAACTGAAACAGGCCGAGCTGGCGCTCATCCAGTTGCCCGGAGAGCTCGAGTCGCTCACCTGCCTCGCGTACCCGCAGCGTACCCGTCAGTCCCTGCTCCTGGAGCAAGACATCCAGACGCTTGCGATAGGCCCCGGCCACCTGTACCTGATCCTCAATTCCCAGCAGGCCAGGGACCTCCTGCTTGAGCAGGGATTCAATGCTGTTCCACTTGCCATCCTGCCCCTGAATTTCACCACTTAGCTTGAGCCAGCCAGGCTCCTTGCCATTGCGGACCTGCAGCTGTTCATAACCCAGTTTTTGCAGAATAAAACCGGCCCCCTGTCGCAAATCCTCCATGGTGCGCAGATCCAGCCGGTAGCCAAAGCCGTTGCTGTCCAGGTACTGCTGCAAGGCAAGACGACCGCTGTTCTCATCAACATAACCAGATAGCAGCCACAGTTCGGGATCGGTATTGTTGAGCACCACCTGACGGTAGTTTGGCGAGGCCAGAAAGCGCTTCAATGCCTGTTCACTGAGAGCCGATTCATCCTCGCTACTACCGTGCCACCAGCCAGTACCGAGCATCAAGATCACTGCGACAACCAGGCTCAGACAGAGAGCGCCCATCCACATATCGCTACGCGTAGCTCGTCGCCGCAGACGAGGTAGCGGCGTCACCACCGAAATTTCATCCAGCTGTTCGGGAAGCGAACGGCTGCTGTCACAAAAACTCCAGAGCAGCGGACCCGCTTCCAGTCGCGTCCCCGCCTTGAGCTGCTCCCCCGGGGCCAGAGCGAGGCCATCCTGTGTTGGTGCCATACCCTCAGCCCACATCTGCAGCGTGATCCCGTCAGCAGTCACCATCAGCACCAGATGTTCCGGCGCCATCCCTTCGTCCACCAGCACCAGATCGGCCAACAGCGGATCGGCACCGATGACTAGACGCCCCTCCGGCAGGGGGACCTCAACCCCACGGTTGAGTCCGCGATATATGCGGCACTTCCAGCTCATCGATTAGCCCCGTCTTTGCCGGCCTGCACGCACCAGCTAGCCGCCGGTGTGCATTTTTGATCCTTCTTCATCTCGACCAACCGCCACCCCAGCTCATTGCCCATCCGGCACTGGGTAAGGAAAGAGCTCTTGCCCCCCTGCCGCATCAGCTTTTGCACTTCCCTCGCCGCTGCCAGTGGCTGGCACTGAGCGCCGCCCAGCACCTTGCCAAGAGAGAGGCTCTGGTTGGATATTTCATCGACCCCCAGCACGCTGGACCGCAGATCCTGGCCGTTACCAAGCGCCAGATAGTGGGCGATACCGTCATCAATCAGCCTGGGCTCGATAATAAAGAGCCGTACCGAACGGCGGGTCTGGGTATCCTTGCTGCGAAACAGCGCCCCCAGATAGGGAATATCGCCAAGAAAAGGTACCTTGCTCAGGTTTTCACTCATCTCGTCCCGGTAAATACCGCCGATCAACAGGCTCTGGCCGTGGCCGACCCGGGCTATGGTGTCCACCACTGTACGACTGATGGTGGGAATGCCATCCGCACCAGCGCTGTTGGGCTTCTGGTTGCCATCCTCGATATGTAGACTCAGGCTGATCTCGGGTCTTTCACCCATCTGGATCACCCGAGGCGTCATCCGCAGCATGGTGCCGTAGGTGATCCCCTGTAGTTCGGCCACCCGCTCGCCGCTGATCTTGACGTAGTAGGTTTCGCTGTGGTCAATCACCGCTTGAGTGTTCTCTTGCGTCAGCAAAGTCGGACGGGAGACCACCTGGGCATTGCCTTCGTTTTCCAGCAAGTTGACCCGCGCCAGCAGATAATCAAGCCCCTTGGAGTCCACCAGACTGCCCAGCGCCGCACCGCGCTCGATCCCTTTACGATCACCGGTAGTCTTGATGATCACCTGCTGGTTGGATCCTGTGCGGATCCCTACCCGCCAATCCACCCCCAACTGGGAGAGGTCCTCGGCATTGATGTCGATGATGGAGAGTGCTACTTCGATGCGTGCCGCTGGTTTGTCCAACGCGGCTATCAGCTTGCTGTACATCGCCATCCGCTCCGGGGCATCCCGCACGATCACCGCGTTGAGGGAGGGATCGGCCTGTACGATAGCCTGCCCGGAGGTGACCGTGGCTCCCTTCTTGCCCTCCCCGTTGACCATTTGTACCCCCGCATCGCTGAGCAGCTTGGCCAGAATGGTCGCCACTCCCGGAGCCTCCACATCGGTATCGCGATACTGGATGGAACGATCGGTGGCCGAGGCATATTTAAGCGGGAAAATCTCGATGGCGAGCGGCCCCGTCTTCTCGCTGCGCAGTTGGGATTGTTGCTCCAGCGCCACTGCGGTCTGCTCGATCAGCTCTAGGTAACGGGGCGGTCCGGATACATAGACCAGCCGGTTATCCGTATCGGGACGCCAGCCAAATCGTGGCTCCCAGATCCCGGCACGCTGCAGCGCCTGTTTGAGTTCGGCAGCGCCGATCTGCTCCAGATTAATGAGACGGGACTGCACTTCGCTGTTCTTGAAGACGTAGAGCACATTGCCGTCGTAGTACCAGACCAGGTTGTAGAGGGAGGCGAGCTGCTGCAAAAAGGCGAGCGGTTCGTCATGCTCGAACTGGCCGTTGACCTGATCGTTGACCTTGTCGCTGACCACCACGGAGACCTCGTAGTTGGCACCGAAGTTGACCAGCACATCGCGCAGACTCTCCCCTTCCGCCACATAGCTATAAGGCATGGGAACCCAGTCCAGTTCCTGAGCAACTGCGGGACGCAGCCACACAGCCACACCGATGCAGAGCCACAATAAAGGACGCAACAGGGGTTCCATACTCAAGGGTGCCATATCATCTGTCTCCATTGGGGGGCCAGGGCGGCTTCGGTCAATTGCGGTTCCAGGCGATCCAGCAGCGCTACATGTTGACCCAAACGATCCTCCAGCAGTTGCTCATCAAGCCATTCCAGCCCGAGTCGCGCCTCCAGCTGCAAGTTGCCAAGCTCATCGAGCACCAGAGCATGTGGAGAGTGGCGGCCCCAGGCCACCACCTGTTGCAACAGGCTTTTCAGCAGTGCCGGTTCATGAGCGTCCCCCTGAGTTGACAAGCGGCTTGCCAGAGGTGTACTCAACAGCAACTCGCCATTTCTTGGGGTTAAAAAGAGAGGGTAGCCATCGAGGCGCAGGTGATATTTACCCTGAGCGTCGGCAATAAAAGGCCCTTGGCCAAGTTTTACGGCCAATCGATTCAGTAGTGTGTGCATAGTTCCTCGGGCTATCTAGCGGGCGGCTGCCAGTAGAAGTGATCCTGACCCATCGCGATCCCGCGACCAACCAACCACTCGTGTAGCGTTCGGGCGGCAGCGTCCTGGTGGGGCAATGCCTGCAGGGCTTGCCAGAATGCACCCAGCTCCAACGGCACCGGCATCAAACTCTCCGGCGTCCCCTCCTTGTTCTGCTGGGCATACCAGGCGGGCCAGGCAAGCTGGAGACGTGCCTCGCCATCGGCTTGCAGCCGCTTAAGCTCCTGCTCACGCTGGATCAACTGTTCAAGCTGTACGGCGACTCTGCTCTCCAGATCCGCCGCAACATCAACCACTGTCTGCCAGAAAACCGCCTGTGCATTGAGCTGCCGTCGCATGACCTGCAACTGATCCAGCTCATTGAGCCAAGCGCCATAAAGAGGTTCCAGACGCTGTACCCACCAGCGGTGCAAGGGATAGAGCACCCAGTGCCACAGCAACGAACGATCAGCCAGATTGATGCGATCCCCCAGCTGTTGCATCCAGTCACAACGCTCGCTGCCCGCCAGTCGCAGGATCTGCTGCAACTCCTTGCGGGAGACGGCCAGCGCGACATCCAGACGGCGCTGAAACCAGATGGATCCCAACAGACTCTCCAACCGGGTTCTTGGCAATAGCCGTTGTAATAAAGCCATCTGTTGCGACGTGATCACTCCGGCAGCCTGATAACGGAGCACGGACGGTTGGCCAACCAGACGATCCCGACTCAGGGTATCTGGCTGGACAACGGTAACCCGACGACCTGCAAACAGGCCCTGGTTTGGTGAATGGTGATCTTGCTGACTCATGCTATGCCTTGCTCATCTTGCTGCTGGCAATAAGGGGATGATGTTTCGATATGCTGGCTATTCTATCCATTGCCTCGCTCCGTGGCTTATAAAAAACGTCAGATTATTTTAGTCCGGCGTTAATCTTTGCCATGTCTGGCTCGACTCGGCGTGCACCCGAAGCGACGACGATAGCTCTGTGTGAAATAAGACTGGCTGGAAAAGCCTGCCTCCATCGCAATATCGACTATGCTCATTTCACTATTGAGCAATAACTGATGAGCATAGAGAATACGCCGCTCACTGATCCAGGCTCGGGGAGATACACCATATATTGAGCCAAACAGCTCCTTGAATGTGGTCAGCCCCATACCAAACTCTTTAGCAAACTCACTCAGTTTCCACTCCATGAGATAGTACTTTTCCATGAAGTGCTGTAACCGCTCGACCTGGCGATTACTCAATTGCCGCAATATTGACATCAATTTCGGTCCCTGTTCGCCAAATGCCAGCAGGAACAGCAGCTCTTCAGTACGTAATTTAGCAAGCGCAGGCGGATGCTCATGTTCCGTCAGACCACACAAGCCCAGAATGCACTGTGCCAATAGTGGTGAAGCCTGGAAAGGCAATAGGCTCGGCGCCATACCCTCAATTCGGGCCACGTCACTGAGCAGTGAACCAAAGCGTTGCAAGAAGCCTTGCAGAAATGTGCTTGAAAGGGGTACCCAAAGCAGGCGACAGGAGCCGTCACCGGTACAGACCGCGTAGTTGCCACGGCGCACAAACAGAAGTTCGTTGGGGGATAATTCATAGGTATCGGTACAGTCCTGCCACCTCATCGACCCTTCCAGAAGAATATATATTCCCTCTTGCGGATGCTCGACAACGTTAAAGGCAGACATGCACCACTGGAGCAGGGTCATGTCGCCCTTCTCTGTTGTGGTAATGCCTTTCATGTTTTGTTTTCCTGAATCTACTTTTATTGCCAGCAATACCTCTGAGGGGGAAGGCCTCCTCTGGATATTTTATTTTTGACATTTTATTTATTGTTTATTATGAATTGCTTCGTTAATTAATTGGATTCAAAACAAACCGACAATTAATCAAAATTTAAATGAGCAGGGAATCCTACAATACCCATGAGCAAAAAAACCAGTCAAAAATTAGAGTTAAGACACTACTTATCTTATTACTGCTATCAATATGAATAGATACATTTACAACAAAAGATATTTCGTTACAAAAAGAAACAATAAAGGCACATTAAAAGATTAATAAACAATTGATTTTAAGGCGATTTATTGATGCCGCACATTACTGACACAATGGATAACAAAGTTTTGGTTGCAATGAAATTACCATGTTATCACTATTAAAAACTTTAAAAACTTTCTGCTGGCTCACTGCCTGTACAGCAATGTCATCAATAAACCACAGCCGGGTACGCACATAGATCTCCCCTTCTGCCAATTGTAAGGGCGTCAATCGCAGATCAAACATCAGCGGCAGCATGGTCACCTCATATCGGATAGCGACCATTTGCAAGGGGCGCCCCTCAATCATGCTCAGCACAGCCACCTCAACCGTAGCCGGACGTGGCAACGCCGCTGGGAAATGTACTTCCCCCTTGAGTTGCTGCATCAACGGCTTTACCTCCGGTGTGGTAACACAACCCGAGAGCATGGCAAACAACATCAAGGCGGTCAGGACTCTCATAATACCCGGATCCTGCGCTTGGATATGGGCGTATGCTCACCCTGTTGCAATCGCTGTAATGCCAGCTCCTGCACCTGGTTCAGGGTAACGGAGCGTCGCAGCAGGGTCGGCAAGGGGCTCTGGCTCGTGCAGATCGGCAGAGTGCTCATGGTTCTGCCGGCATATTCCCCCACCTTGCGCGGCTCTGCCGCCTGCAAGGCCGGGACGCCTTGTGATTCCTGAATCTTCATGGTTATACCCGTACTCCTATCACCTCATCACTGCGGCACTCGGAGTGAGGTCCGGGTTGCAGCAACTCCTGCCAGAATTCGGCATGCTCCAGCATACTGGCAAGACTCTCTTCAAGGTATGTCAGGGTCAGCCTACTTGCCGTCATCTGGCGATAAAGTTGTACCGTCAGGCTCTCTTCATCGAAGCCAAAGTGGAGATTGAACTGATACCAATGACGATTGAAACTGGCCAACTGACGAAAAATCCCCTCACCCACCTGATGCAGTTCGGCCACATCGACCTGCAACACCAGATGATCCCGCTCCGGCACCAGGATCAGGCTGAGCTGCAAGTGCTCGTCAAAACAGAGTGCAGCAATCCCCTCCGGATTCAGGGTCAGAGATGGCAAACCATATTTGGTGGCGAACTCGGCAAGCAGTTGATTGATGATGACAGTTACATCCATGATTTCCTCCAGCAGAGAGAGAAGGATGTTAGCCTGCTGCAGTAATCCTGACTGTCACTCAAAGGCGGCACTTTTAAGAAAAATGGCCGGAAAAACAAAAAAGCGCCCGATTGGGCGCTTTGATTACCATGGCGTTTACGCAACGCCGAATGCCGCTTTCCAGGCCTGGTTCTGGCTCTGGGCGTACTGCTGCATCAGCTGCAACACGTCTTTCATAAAGTTGACATTGAAGGACATATTGTCCTCAATCTTCTGCTTCTCGGCCTGACTGATGGTCGTCCTGACCTCGTCTTCCTTGGCGTCCGCCTGGCTCAACCCTTGCGATACCTGCACCGCAGAGTTGCTCATTTGCCCTACCGATTGGGTCAAGGTACTGGCGAGCTGCTGGCGACTGTTATTGGCATCAAACTGCTTGTTCAGGGTCTTCAAAGCAGCCTTGTCGGTCTTCATCCTTGCGATCAGGTCCTGCCCCGAATCGCCCATCTCCTTGCCTGCCACCTTGTTGATATCTCCAATCTGCTTCAGATCCTTCTGTCGTCCGGTGATATTGGCGTTAAGCGCCTTGTCCTGTTTGATCGCCTTGGCCGACTTGTTCAAGGAGACCCCCCCCATGATGGCCGACATCCCCGCCATCACACCAGAGACCACTGCCATGGCGATCATCAGTTTGGCGCCGTGGCGCATCTCATCGACCTGTGCCTGCTGATGGCTGATGACCAGCTTGTTTTCGGTGTCCCGCTGGACCAGACCCATTTCACGGGCCTGACGGGCCAGCTTGAACAGCAAGGACATCATATCCATCACACTTTCAAGCTGAACGACCATCTGGTTCACCCCCTTGGTATCGAAGGGGATGGCGGGGCGTGGCAGGGTGGGAACGCTCTTGTTCTCTGCCCCTTGCGGACGGGTCAAACCCGCGGCCTCATGGGCAGTCGCCGAATTGCGAACCTGCTGCGCGTCACCGGCACGCACCTCAGTCAACGGGACTGTATGGTTCACGCCATTTGCATAATCACTGTTAATCATGGTCGGTACTCCTTAGATAGCGGCGGGTCTGCGAGCCAGGTTGTTCATCATGTCGCCCTTGGCATTGAGCATCTGGAAGATCATCTCCATGGTCTGCTGGAACGCCTCGATCATCTGGGCAATAGCCTCTTTGAGTTTGTCAATCACCCCCTGCATCGCGGTCATCTCCTGACGGTTCTCCAGCAAGTCAGCCTGCTTGTGCTGTGACTTGGCCTGGTAGGCATTGTCAACGGTCTTGGTTACACCGTTACCCACATCGACGATAATATCGGCGGTTTGGGTGCCAACTTTGGCGACTTTGGCTGTTGTGCTAGCCGCATTTCCAGCCAATTTAGTCGATACATCAGCGGCCTTCAGGTAGACCTTGGCGGAGTTCTGAATCAGCTTGAGACCCGCTTCGCTCGCCCCTTTTCCTGCCATCTTGAATCCCATTTTCACGCCAAGTTTGGCAAGCCCCTTGACGGCACCAGCACCAAAGGTCACCACGGCAGAGGCCACGGCGAGTAAAATTTCCACGGCCATCAGTACAGGGCCTAGCGTTGCCATCACCTCCTTGGAGATAAGGCCATCTTCAGCTGCTTGCTGTACAGCCATATTGACGACACCAACTACCCCGGCAGCAATCATCAACGCACCTGCTGCGGCGCCAACCCCGGTCGCCACCATGATGGCTCCGATGATGATGGATGCAATCGCACTGATCCAGCCGAAGATCTTGCTCGCCAGACCAGATTTTTTGGCCTTCTGGGCACTCTCTTCCGCCTCTTTGATCTTCTCCTGATTCTCGCCGATCTTCTTCTCGTTCTGCTCGCGAGCTCGCTTGAGATCCGCCAGTTTTAACTTGGTCTGGGTCTTCTCCAGATCGCTGGTGAGCTTGCCCAGCTCAATCTCGAACGCTTCGGGCGAGGTAAAAGCAGACGTCACCAAGACGCTACTGTGCGGCAGTAGCAGGCTGCTGCTCTGCTTGATCCGGGCCAACAGCCTGTTGACCTCGTCCAGTTGTTTTGGCACGGGCTGGCCATTGCTCACCGCCAGCGGGGCGTTTAATGAGACCCCCGATTTGCGGGCTTGCCCGGTGGCTTGCACTGTCGCGGCATCGAGCCGTGTTTCACTGCGAGGCTGGGTAACGGGCGTCAGGCCCGCAACGTCACCTGTGTTTCCCAGCGGGGAAACGGGTCTTTCATTGCTGATCGGGTTCATCTTGCAGATCCCTTCTGATTGCGATGGCTTCCAACATGACCTTGGCGCTTGCCGCCAGGTCTGCCTGCAACGGATCCGGGTCCGCCAGCAGGTGGGCCGAGTGAAAGCCACTCTCGGCCCCGTTCAAATCACCTTGTTGCAGCCGACACTCGGCGGCATGAAACGGGAATCGGGGATCGTTCAGGTCGAGCATGGCGCCAAAGCTGTAGCTCTGGACCGCCGTTTCAAACTCGCCCAGCGCCTGACGGCAGGCCCCCAGCCCGAGGAAATAGCGCGGCTCGTAGTGATCCAGCATGCAGAGGGCCTGGAAGATCTTGTGAGCCTCTTCCCACTTGCCGGCCTGATACTGGCCAAAGGCCAGGGCATAGAGCTGCTCCAGCGTGTCGCCAGAGATATCCTGCAGCATGGCCAGGGTGCCGCCATCAGCCATAAAGGCTTCCAGCTCGGCTTCATATTCCAGGGTCAGGGTGGTGTCGGTCTGCATGATCTCTCCTCAAATTGCGCCAAGAATGTCGCGCATGATGCTGTCGTATTTCTGGATAAAGCGGTTGAGTGCCTCAATGGCGGCGTTGTAGCGCGAGCTGACGTCGTTGAGACGGGTGGTCTTCTCACTGACCTGATCGTTGAGCGGGCGCGAGCGGTCGCTCACACTGGTGGAGAAGTTGCCAAGCTTGTTATTGTCCTTGTTGTATGCGTACTCGGCTTCGATATCCTTCATGGCACCGCTCTTCTTCTGACCACTCTCGAGGAACATCTTGACCGTGACCTTGCCATCGCTGCCCTGCATTTTTTCAAGCAGCTTGAACTCGGGTCCCTTCTTGAAATCAGCCTCCGACCCATAGCCATAGAGTTGGTAATCCATCAGATTGAAATCGGTCTTGAAGGTCTGGTTGGATGCCGCAGAGAGCACCTTGTTGATCTCGGACTGGATCACCCCGTAGATCTTCAGTTCGGCGGTCATATCTTTCAGTTCATCGCCGAGTGCTTTGCGCTTGTTGTCCTGAAACGCCATCACTCCTTTAAACGTGTCCATGATGTCGTCATCGATGCGATCCATGGTCAGCGCGCTGAGACCAAGCAGCATAAATTCGGACACGCTCCAGCTGGTTACCTTGGGGGTTTGTTGCCCACCTCGTTCAATCATCCCCCTGATGGCTGTTATGGCCGTCTCTTGGCACAGCTGAAACTGGCCGTTGGGCCAGAGCCCGGTGACGGTGGCTGGATCCGTCAGATACGCAGCCAGCAACTTCTCCAGCTGCGCCCTAGTCAGCGGAGTCGGTTTGTCGGTGCTGATGATGATCTTGCCATCAAGCAAGGCGAGCAGTTCAGCCAGCTTGGGATTCTTATTGCCCGGCAACTTGTCGAGCGGTTGACCATCGAGCCAGCCAACAAACTCGGCTGGATTGCGGTTGTAGTCAGGGATAGTGCTCATCACAACTCCTTAAATCATCAGTCCGCGCATCATGGTCGGGCGCCGGCGCTTGCGGGTCTCTCCCGGCTGTGCAGGTAATACAGCCTGCCTGCGTTGGATCTCCGCCAACAGCTCCTGTTCGGCCACCGCTACCTGTTCGGTCGGGGCGTCGAAGAGCAACTGACAGGTCTGATCTGACAGAGCCAGTCCGGCCAACATCTCCTGCAACAGGGCGTTGCGGTGATCGCTGTCGGCGATGGCTTGCTCCGCTTGGGCAATGGCCTCACTGTGGTGGGCAAAACGCGGTTGTTTCATCTTGGCTCCTATTCTATGAGGCCCCTTTGGACATGCCTGTCACGCAAGGCCGTGCTTTTGTCGTTTTCGCATATCCCGAAGTGAACAGACCCGCTCGGCGGCCAGCATGAACCAGCCGGGCTCGGGTTCAGATGCGCCGGTCCAGCGTAGATAGAAACGGCCGAGCCGCTCACCACTCAAAGTGCTGCCACGAAAAACATCGACGTTACCGTAGAGCGAATGGCCCGGACCGAGCACCGCCAAGGTGGCTTCGGCCAGCAGATAGAGCGCAGCAAAGGGATTGGCCAGACCGGTCCGCTCGCCGCAGCGGCGCACCAGCAGGATCCATACCCGCCGAGTCGCGGGATCGACCCGCCAGGCGAGGTAGATATGGCGATAGCAAAAGCCATGGCCAAGCTGGATCGGGCTATTACCCAGATGGTAGGGGGTTACATCGAGCCCTCTGGCCCGCAACCAGGGGATCAGGGGGTCGCGAATCAAAGGCAGACCCTCCCCAGCGGCTGGATATTGATCTGCTGGGTCAGCTCCTGGTAGGAGAGCACAGGCAGGGCATGGTAATCCCCCTCAATCAGCTTGCGCACGTAGCGGCGAATATCCATGGAGACGATAAGCACCGGCTTGTTCTGCATCTGTGCCAGATCCCCCACGGTATGGCGAACCTGATCGAGAAAACTCTGAGTGATGGTGGGATCGAGCGCCAGATAGCTACCCGCACTGGTCTGGCGAATACCGCCGCGGATCTGCTCCTCAACCTGCTGATCGAGCAGGTAGGCAGGCAGGATGTTGTTGCCGTTGGCGTACTTGTAGCAGATGTAGCGCTTGAGGCTGCTGCGGATGTACTCAGTGAGCTGCACCACATCTTTCTCCTTCTGACCCCACTCCACCATGGCCTCCAGAATGGCGCGCATGTTACGGATGGAGATATCCTCCCCCACCAGCCGCTGCAATATTTCGGTCATCCGCTGCAACGGTATGATGCGCTGCGCCTCCTTCACCAGCTCGCCATAGCTCCCCTCCATCTGTTCCAGCAGATAGCGAGTCTCCTGAATGCCGATAAAGTCCTCGGCATATTCGCGCAACACATGGGAGAGGTGCCAGGTCACTACCTGACCAGTGATGAGCGTCGCAAGCCGCGACTTCTCCAGACGATCCTGATGATCATTGGCAACCCAGAGAGTGGGTTGACCAGGCAGCAGTGGCGCCCCCTCTTCGTAAGGGATCCCCAGCAGATCGAGCTGTGAGGCATTCTCCTGCACCAGCTGATGACCCGGTCGCAACAGACCGCGCGCCACTGGTACTTCTTGCAGCTGGATCAGATATTCGCCGGGCCCCATCCCCTCGTTGAAACGCAGGTGGATGCCCGGAAAGGGCACCCCGAGATCGAGATAAAGGGCACGCCGCACTCGCACTAGTTCGTCGTTGAGGGCAATCGCCTCCAGATCCGCCTGTAGAGCGGCATCCACGTCGATTAGCAGAGGTACCGTCATGGCAAACTCCTCCTTCTCCCCCAGCTTGCCCCGCGGCTTGCCACCCGGTTTCGGCTTGCTGCGAGCTGCGGGCGCACCGGCCCCCTGGGCCAGCACAGTGGGTAGATCTTGGCTGTTGCTGTGCTGCTCCTTGCGCTGACGCAACCCGATAAAGTAGCCCCCAGCCGTGACGATGGCCGCCAGGGTAAAGAAGGTGATCATAGGGAAGCCCGGGATCAACCCGAACAACACCAGCAGCAGGCCACCGATCAACAGCGCCTTGGGCTGGGCAACCACCTGGGCGCCGATATCGGTACCCAGATCGGAAGACTCCTCGGAAGAGACCCGGGTGACTATGATCCCCGCGGTGATGGCGATCAGCAGTGCCGGCACCTGGGAGACCATGCCGTCCCCCACCGTCAGAATGGAGTAGAGCTGCAGCGCATCGGCGGCGGACAACCCCTTCTGGGTCACCCCTATGGTGACGCCCCCGAGGATGTTGACGAATATGATGATGAGGCCCGCGATGGCGTCCCCCTTCACGAACTTCATGGCACCATCCATGGAGCCGAACATCTGGCTCTCCTTCTCGATGACCCCGCGGCGATCCCGCGCCTCGTGTACGTCGATCACCCCGGCGCGCATGTCGCCATCGATACTCATCTGCTTGCCAGGCATGGCATCGAGCGAGAAGCGGGCACTCACCTCCGCCACCCGCTCCGAACCCTTGGTGATCACCAGAAACTGGACGATGGTGATGATAAGGAAGATGACGATCCCCACCACCAGATTGCCCCCCACCACGAAGTTACCGAAGGTGTAGACGATCTGCCCCGCATCGGCCTGCAGCAGGATCATCCGGGTGGTACTCACCGAGAGGGCAAGCCGGAACAGGGTGGTGATGAGCAGCACCGCCGGAAAGGCGGAGAACTGCAGCGGCGAATTGATATAAACCGCCATCATCAACAGCACCACAGAAATGGTCATGTTGATGGCGATCAGGATATCGAGGGCCACCGGCGGCAGCGGCAAGACCATCATGAAGACGATGGCCAGCAGCAGTATCGCCAGCATGATGTCCTTGCGCTCGCCTATCCGGCGCAGCAGCTCAAGGGAGCGTTGATTCATTCTGCTCTTCCAGTTCGAGGTAGTGTTGATAGGCAAAGCGGGCTTCATCCAGCCGCCCTGCCAACTGGCAGGCCCTGCTGCGGCAGAGCCAGAGCGGGCCGTCGGCCTCCCCTTGCTGCATCAGCTGATCGACATGGGCCAGCGCGGCCTTCCCCTCGCCCTGTTTGAGCAGGGCCACCAGCAAGGTTCGTCGCCCCCCCTGATGGTCGGGGTAGATCTGCAGCAGGGCGGCCAGCAGGACGCACGCCTTGTCGGGGTGGCCGTATTGCAGTTGCAGCCAGCCGGTGAGCAGCAGCGCATCCTGCTGCTGTAACGTAAGCACCATGGTCATACCTTGTGCAGCAGATGAAGGGTCATCTGCATCAGTTGTTCATCGGCATGCATCTGTTCGAGCAGCGCAGCCGCCGCCCGCAATTCGGGGCTCTGCCCCTCGGCCAGCACGCTTCGCAGCCCCTGCATCGCCTGATTGAAATCAACGGGCCGCAGCAAGTCGTGAAAGCCGCGATCCGGGGTGGCGAAATCAAGCAACGCCCGATCCGCCAACCGCTCGGGGTAGAGGCGGCTGATATGGGGTTCGATGGACTGGCCATCGGGCAGCAGGGCATAACGCCCCGGCAGGCTGCGATCCTGATCGTCGAGGGAGATGGCGCTGAGCTGCTCGATACCGATATGCGCTGCAGTGATCCGGCTCATACCATTCCCCCCTCTGAGAGGGCTGGCATCGTGGCGCTTGGCGGTTCGATTCCCGGATGCCGGGCAGCAGTGATCCGGCTCATGACGCCAGCACCTCTCGTTGCAGCCGGGTCAGGGTGGTCAATGCCTGATGGAGCTGGGGCAGGGTAACCGCCCGCTCATCCAGGGTGACGAAGAGGATCAACTGATCCTCACCCAGCCAGCCGCTGCGAACCGGCAGTGCCGGGCCTTGCGCTGCTGCGGTGAGGGCCATGGCACGACGTATTGCCTCGCCGCTCTGATGCCAGGGTACTGCACGGGCGAGCCAGAGGGTGAGCTGCCCCTGATGGCGTTCCAGTTGCAGGGTGCCGCTCTGCTCCAGCTCAAGCTGGATCAGCGAGTGGGGGTTATCCCCTATGGTGATGCCCAGATCTTGGCAAAAGTGCACCAGCAGGGATTCAATCCAGTTCATGACGACTCTCCAGACAACTCATCCTCTTCCCGTTCGATGGCATTATCGAGCGCTCCCTGACAACACTGCAGCAGGTTCTGGCGCTGCTCCTCTTCGCTGAACAATTCAATGGGCAACAGGCGTATCAGCCGCTTGAGCTCCTGATAGAGCAGCACCTTCTGACGACTCTCCGAGAGCTCGAGGGCAACGCCGACCTGCTCCACATCCCGCACGCTGGCCCAGCGCTTCTCTACCAGGGCGATGAGATCGCCCATCAGATTAGAAGGCCCGTATGCCATGAGCCGCCCCCTCCTTCACCCGTTGCCACAGCTCGTCTACTTGGGCCGAGAGGGTATTGAGCAGCCGCAGCTTGTGCATGTCGCTCATCACCCGCTCCAGCTTGACTGGATCGAGCCAGCGCTGCTGGGTATCGAGGTCGGCGCTGAGGGCCTTCATCATGAAACCGGTCACCTTCTCCACCGCCCCATTACCAAAGCGGCTGTGGATGTCGCGCCAGGCCGCAGATAGGGCGCGGTAGTCCTGCACCGCATCGCGATAGAGATCCCGTAGATCCTGCTCGGCGCCAACTCCAGCACTAGCCGCCTCAGCCGCCGGGGCGGTAATGCGGGCACCCAGCACGATGGCAGTGCCTTGCTCTTCCGCCAGCTTGGCCAGTGCCTGCTCGATCAAATTGAGGGTGCCCTGCATCTCGGGCCGCCCGGCAAGCGCCTTGCGGGCCTGAGTGAGTGCCTCGAACTGCTCGCTCACCTCCCCCGAGTAGCTCTCTAGGTAGGCCAGCAGTTGGGAGAGATTGGCTAACCGGCCACTGCCGAGGTGGCTCACCATCTCCTTGATCTTCTGCTGGCGCTCAAGACTGGGCACCTTCTCCAGGTAGTCGCCCACCAATTCTTCGATCTCGTTGATCCTGGCGGTGCTGTCGCTCAGCTTGCGCTTGGCCAGTGACAGCTCTTTACGCTCCGAGAAGACAAAGGTGAGCTCTTCAGCGGCATCGGCCAGAGATTGGGAGGCACTGGCCAGCATGACCCGCTCCCCCTGAAACTGGCCACCCTGCAGGGTGGCCGTGCCGGAAGCACTCTCTGTGCCACGCACTTCGGATGGCGCAGCACTGGCATAGGGGTTGCTCTGGATAATGGCCATGAAAACTCCCGTGACGAATAGATTGATGAGGATGGCATTATAAAAATCGCCTCCTGTCCCCTATGCCAAAATCGGTCGTGAATTTTTAGCCTGCCCCCAACGGTTTTCTAAAAAGTCCCGACTCGCGTTGAAATCCCTGCTGCGAGCCATCCCCTATAGTGGCCACCAGTTTCAATGGCGCAGATCTCTATGACCCTATCCCTCGACCACATCCCCGGCCAGCTTCGTCATGCCATCGACGAGTGCCGTCTGATCCAGATCCGTGGCCGGGTCACCCAGGTGACTGGCACCCTGCTCAAGGCGGTGGTACCCGGGGTACGGATCGGCGAGCTCTGCCATCTGCGCAACCCCGACAACACCCTCTCGCTGCAGGCGGAGGTGATCGGTTTTGCCCAGCATCAGGCACTGCTCACCCCCCTTGGCGAGATGTTCGGCATCTCCTCCAATACCGAAGTGAGCCCGACGGGTGCCATGCATCAGGTCGGGGTCGGCGAACATCTGCTCGGTCAGGTGCTGGATGGCCTCGGCAACCCCTTTGGTGGCGGCCATCTGCCGGAACCCGCCGCCTGGTATCCGGTCTATCGGGATGCCCCTCCCCCCATGAGCCGCAAACGCATCGCCCGGCCCATTTCGCTGGGTATTCGCGCCATCGACGGCCTGCTCACCTGCGGTGAGGGACAGCGGATGGGGATCTTCGCCGCCGCTGGCGGTGGCAAGAGCACCCTGCTCGCCTCGCTTATTCGCAGCGCCGAAGTAGACGTCACCGTACTTGCTCTCATCGGAGAGCGGGGACGGGAGGTGCGGGAGTTTATCGAAGCGGATCTGGGAGAAGAGGGGATCAAGAAGGCGGTGCTGGTGGTGGCGACGTCCGATCGCCCCGCCATGGAGCGGGCCAAGGCGGGCTTCGTCGCCACCTCCATCGCCGAGTATTTCCGCGATCAGGGCAAGCGGGTGCTGCTACTGATGGACTCCGTCACCCGTTTTGCTCGCGCCCAGCGGGAGATTGGTTTGGCCGCTGGCGAGCCGCCAACCCGACGGGGCTATCCGCCATCGGTGTTTGCCGCCCTGCCACGCCTGATGGAGCGGGCCGGTCAATCGGACAAGGGCTCCATCACCGCCCTCTATACAGTGCTGGTGGAGGGGGATGACATGACCGAGCCGGTGGCCGACGAGACGCGATCCATTCTCGATGGTCACATCATACTGTCGCGCAAGCTGGCAGCGGCCAACCACTACCCGGCCATTGATGTGCTGCGCTCCGCCAGCCGGGTGATGAACCAGATCATCGAGCCCGAGCATCAGACACAGGCCGGTCGGCTGCGCAGTTGGCTGGCGAAATACGAAGAGGTGGAGCTGCTGCTGCAGATCGGCGAATACCAGAAGGGGCAGGACAAGGTGGCCGACGAAGCGATCGCCCGCATCGAGGCCATTCGTCAGTGGCTTAAACAAGGGACCCATGAACCCAGTTCGCTGGAGCAGGCTCTCACCACCCTTGAGGCGCTGACCCGATGATTGGCCGCCTACAACGGATCAAAGACCTGCGGCTGGATCGGGCCGAGCAGCAACTCGTCGCCCAGCAGGCTCGCGTGCAACTCGCCCGTGTCCGCCAGCGAGAGGCTGAACAGGAGAGTCTGAACTATCGCCAGTGGCGGCTTGCTGAGGAAGATCGACTGTTTGCCATCTGCCAGGCAGAGCGGCTCGATCGCAAGGGGCTCAAAGCGTGGCAACAGCAAGTGGCCTTGCTGCGGGAGAAAGAGGCGCAACTGGAGCAGAGTGCTGCCGAACAGGCCGAGCGGGTCGCCGAAGAGCGCATCCGGTTGCAGGAACGCCAGCAAGCGGTACACCGCGCCCGCCAGCAGCAGGAAAAATTTGCCGAACTTCATCGCCAGGAACTGGCGTCACAGCGAGCTCTGCGTGACTACAACGAAGAACAGGAACAGGAAGAGTTCCGTCAGCAGATCAGGATCTAACGAGCCATGAACCGAGTCATGCCCGGTAAGGGTACCACCAGAGCCCAAAGCGATTCCCCGCAGGCAGAAGTCAATCAGGCGCAGCAGCAGCGCTTCGAGAAGGCGATGCAGCTCGAGCAGGAACAAAAGGCGACCCACCAGCAAAGGGGAAATGGGCAGCGCCATACACGGGAGCTGCTGCATCAACATCTATTGCAGACACAACAACAAAAAAAACAGGCGGCCGATACGGCCCGGCAGCGGGATCTCGCAGCCGCTCACACCCGGCCAAAAAGCTTGCAGCCACAACTGGTTATCAAAGAAGAGACTTCCGGTGTACCCGGCTCAGCCCTCTCTGACGTAGCCGCCCATGCTCAGAGGGAGGCCAGGAGCGAAACCGAGAAACAAGCACGGGATGATAAAGAGCATGAAGTCGGCGCACATCATGTCCCAGAGGCATTACAACAGCCTGGACAAGAGGGTGTTCAGTCAGCACCTCCATCCGCACTGAAAGAGGCCACCTCGCGCCCCGAAAAAGGAGCTGATGGCACGCAGAGAGCCGAGACCACCTCTGGTGCAGATATAGCGCAAGTGGCCGCTCAAGCAGTCCGCCAACTGGGCGAAGCATCCCAAGTAGATGCCAGAGAACTTACAGAACAGCTCGACGCCGACGCAACTACAGTGACCGATGAAATGCCTGAGGCAAGCGGTCAACCACTCCCCCTGCAGGTTAAAACCCCTGGGGATCTGCTGCTCGCCCGGATGGCACCCGCCGAGATCAACCGGGAGCTGGGCCAGTTGCTGGAACGGCTGGCGGTGAATATTTATCAAGAACTGGGCCGCCCAGAGCGCCCGCCCCTGCTGCACCTTACGCTGCCGGCACTGGGGGAGCTTTCCATTCGTATCGAACGCCAGCATGGCGAGCTGCAGATCGAGATCTTGGCGACCAGCGAGGGGCAACTGCTGCTCAATCAGGGGCGCAGCGATTTGATTGACCGCCTGCAGCGGCTCTATCCCGGTGAGCGGGTCGCCCTCGACCTCTTTAGCCAGGCCGATAGTGAACAGGGCTCGCGCCATAAAAGATCCATCTATGAAGAGTGGGATACCGACGCATGACACAGATTGCTTTCAGCTCCGCCTCGCTGGCGGAGCTGACCCTGCAACAAACCCTGAGCCAATACCGCCAGCACTTTAGCTGGGGGGGCGGCGAGCTTGCCCTCACCATCGGACAGCCTCCAGCCACGCTCGATACCCGGCTGCAGCTGCAGTGGCAGGGGCTCTCTTTGCCCCTTCTGTGCCACGGCACCGAGCTGGCTCACTGGCTGGCGCAGGATCTGCAGCAGGCGGCGCTGTTCAGCCTGCCAGAATCCCTGCAACTGGCGCTGATCGAGCGGTTGGGGCAACCCCTCGGCGGCCTCACCTGCTCGGCGCTGACCCGGCAGCAAAGTGGCGATAAGGCCGACGAACCCGCCCTGCAACTGTTGCTGCAACGGGAGGGGGCCCACCTCGCCCTCTGGCTCACCGAACCCGTCCCCCTGTTGGCCAAGCTGCCACCACGACCACGCCAGCAGCGGCTATCGCTGCCATTGGCCCTCTCCCTACGCTGGGGAGAGATGCACCTGACCATAACGGAGATCGCCTCTCTCGCCATCGGTGATGTGCTGCTGCCGCCACCCCATCCGCTGCTGGGCCAGCAACTGCTGGTCTGCGTGGAGGGTCGCCCCTTTGCCTACTGCCAACCCCATCAACAACATCTGGAACTGACCGATATGTATACCTCCGCCCCCGATGAGCCGCTCACCCCGACCGAACTGGAGAGCCTGCCCATTCAGGTCAGCTTCGAAGTGGGCAGCCAGACGCTGGATTGGCACACCCTCACCAGCCTGCAACCGGGCTCACTGATCGACCTCGGCACGCCCCTTGACGGTGAGGTACGCATCATCAGTAACGGCCATCCGCTGGGTGTCGGCAGACTTGTGGACATTCAAGGCCGACTGGGGGTGCGTATAGAAACCTTGAGTGGAGAGTCGCAGGCATGATCCAGCTACCAGATGAGCTTAACCTCATCGTCGGCCTCGCCCTGCTGGCCCTGCTCCCCTTTATCGCCGTGATGGCCACCTCCTTCGTCAAGATGGCAGTGGTCTTTTCACTGCTGCGCAACGCCCTGGGCGTGCAGCAAATTCCCCCCAACATGGCGATGTACGGGCTGGCAATAATTCTCAGCATCTATGTAATGGCACCGGTCGGTTTTGCCACTCAGGATTACCTGCGCCAGAACGAGGTGTCATTGACCAAGTCCGAATCGGTGGAGAAGTTCCTCGACGAGGGGATGGCCCCCTACCGCGCCTTTTTGAAAAAACAGATCAAGCCACGGGAGCACGCCTTCTTTATTGACAGCACCAAGCAGCTTTGGCCGAGCAAATATGCCGACCGGCTGGAACCGGACAGCCTGCTGATCCTGCTGCCTGCCTTTACCGTGAGCGAGCTCAGCCGTGCCTTCGAAATCGGCTTTCTCATCTACCTGCCCTTTATCGCCATCGACCTCATCATCTCCAACATACTGCTGGCGATGGGGATGATGATGGTCTCCCCCATGACCATCTCTCTGCCATTCAAGCTGCTGCTGTTTGTGCTGCTAGATGGCTGGGCTCGCCTCACCCATGGGCTGGTCATCAGCTACGGAGGCTAGGATGAGTCACGCCGATATTCTCCACTTCACCAGCCAGACCCTCTGGCTGGTGCTGATCCTCTCTATGCCACCGGTGCTGGTGGCCGCGCTGGTCGGGACGCTAGTCTCCTTATTGCAGGCCCTGACGCAAATCCAGGAGCAGACCCTGGGCTTTGTCGCCAAGCTGATCGCCGTGGTGATCACCTTGTTCGCCACCACCGCCTGGCTGGGCAACGAGCTCTACAGCTTCGCTGACATGGTGCTCTACAAGGTGCCGCAGATCCAATGACCCTGGAGAGTCTGCAAGCCCAGATGCTGGCCTATACCCTGCTGTTGCCACGCTTTATCAGCTGCTTCGTGATGCTGCCGGTGCTCGGCAAGCAGATGCTGGGGGGGGCAATGATCCGCAACGGCGTGGTCTGCTCGCTGGCACTCTACGCCTACCCCATGATCGCCGACACCCTGCCACCAAGCATCGGCGTGATGGAGTTGGCCCTGTTGGTGGCCAAGGAGGTGCTGCTCGGCCTGCTGATCGGCTTTGTCGCGGCCATCCCCTTTTGGGCCATAGAGGCGAGCGGTTTTCTGATCGACAACCAGCGCGGCGCCGCCATGGGCTCTCTGTTCAACCCGAGCCTCGGCAGCCAGACCAGTCCCACCGGTCTGCTGCTGACCCAAACCCTGATCACCCTCTTCTTTGCCAGCGGTGCTTTCCTCGCCCTGCTGACGGCCCTTTTCCAGAGCTATACCAGCTGGCCTGTGGTGTACTTTTTTCCTACTATCGGCAGCCAGTGGGTCAGTTTCTTCTACGGCCAGTTCAGCCAGATGTTGCTGCTCTGTACCCTGCTGGCAGCCCCGCTGCTTATTGCCATGTTTCTGGCGGAGTTCGGGCTGGCGCTTATCAGCCGCTTTGCCCCCTCTCTCAACGTCTTCGTGCTGGCGATGCCCATCAAGAGCGCTGTCGCCAGCCTGCTGCTGGTCATCTACATCAAGCTGATGATGGATCACGCCTACCAACAGGTGCTGGCAGTGATGGATCCGCTGCGCCTGCTTGGGCCCATTCTGGGAGCACAATGAACCCATGATCAAATACTCTGTAATGACGGTCATCCTCATCCTCCTTGTCAGCATACTGATCACCCAGTCAGGAATCTGCTTGCGACACTCGCTGCTACGGCTGATGGATGAGCTCGGCAGCTGGATGGTGACGCTGATCGACCCCCTAGGTCTGTTCCTTTCTGTCTGGGGAGCGCAATGGCCACTCATCCTGTGACCCGTGCTGAGCCCAGCCGGATTGACCCTGCCACGGAGGCCCGATGAGCGGCGAAAAAACCGAACAACCCACCCCCAAAAAGTTGCGGGATGCCCGCCAGAAGGGGCAGGTGGTCAAGAGCAAGGAGGTAGTCTCCACCGCCATCATCCTTAGCCTGGTCGGCATGCTGATGGCGATGTCCGATTACTATCTGGAGCATTTGGGCAAGCTGATGCTGATCCCGGAATCCCACATCAACCTCCCCTTTACTCAGGCCCTCAACCATGTGCTGGAGAACCTGATGCAGGAGATGGCCTATCTCTGCATCCCGATCCTGGCGGGCGCGGTGCTGGTGGTGCTCGCCTCCCACATAGCCCAGTACGGCTTTCTGCTGAGCGGCGAATCAATCAAACCCGACATCAAACATGTCAATCCGGTGGAGGGGGCCAAGAAGATCTTCTCCATCAAGAGCCTGATGGAGTTCGTCAAATCCCTGCTCAAGGTCACCCTGCTGAGCCTGCTGGTGTGGGTCACCATTGAGGGCAATTTGCAGGCTATGCTGCAACTGCCTGGCTGCGGCATGAGCTGCGTCACGCCGGTACTGGGAGGGATGATGGGCCAGCTGATGGCAGTCTGCGCCATGGGGTTTGTGGTGATCGCCATCGCCGATTACGCCTTCGAGCATTACCAGCACATCAAGCAGCTCAAGATGAGCAAGGACGAGGTGAAGCGGGAGTACAAGGAGATGGAGGGGAGCCCCGAGATCAAGAGCAAGCGCCGCCAGTTCCACCAAGAGCTGCAATCAAGCAACATGCGTGCCGATGTGAAGCGTTCCTCGGTCATCGTCGCCAACCCGACCCATATCGCCATCGGTATCCGCTACGAACGAGGTGAAACGCCGCTACCCGTTGTGACCCTCAAGTTCACCGATATCCAGGCGCTGCAAGTGCGCAAGATTGCCGAAGAAGAGGGGATCCCGGTGCTGCAACGCATCCCGCTGGCCCGCGCCCTCTATCAGGATGCCCAGATCAACAACTACATCCCCGCCGACCAGATCGAGGCGACTGCCGAGGTATTGCGCTGGCTGGAGCAATGGCGCCAGAGCGAAGGGCCGCAACAGTAGCGCAATCCTGATCACCACTGCGCCGCAACACCTAAAAATACCCGACCCAGGTTAATATCCGGCCTGTTCCCCTTTTTGCGATCCTGTGCACCTACACCATCAACCCCCAGAGATATGAGCATGGATCTCAATACTCGATTGAACCGGCTGGCCAGGCAGCTCGATGCCAATCAACTCAATCAGATATCTGCCAACGAATGGTTGTTGCTCACCGCGGATGGCCTTGCCCTGCAAATCACCCGAACCGACACCGGCATGGTGGTGCTGGCTTGCTGCCCCGATGACCTCGAACTGGATCCCCGCTGGGTGCCGCTGCTGCTCAGCTATAACGGGCTGCTGACCAGTACGGGTGGGGTTGTGATGGGACTGACGGGCAACCAGCGCTTCGTGATGCAATTGCCGGTCACAGGCGCCGATGACGACACGCTGGCCAGCTTGACACACAACTTCCTGCAACTGGTGAGGGAGTGGCAGCAGCGGCTGGCTCAGCCCTGCCAGGCCGGCACACCGGCACACCACTCAATGACTATGATGTCCGCCATCAAGGGATAACTCATGAACACCACCTCAGCGACCTCATTGACGTCACTCCATCGTGACCTCCACTTGTCCTCCGCCGACAGTCAGCAAGAGCTGCGAGCCAGCAATGGCAACCTCTACCTCAAGGAAGGTAAAGCGCTTGTATCCATCGAGAGCCGCCGTCTGGATCACCGGGAGGCAGCCATTGCGCAGGTGATCAGCGCCATGGCCCGGGAATATGGCCTGAGCGAAAAGGAAGCCGGAAGCCTGCTGCGCAGCGTACAGGCGGATAGCGGCAAAGTGACGGTGGCGGATGTCCGTCAGTTGCACAACGAACTCACCCTAGGGGCACAGCACAAGAGTGAGCGTTCGCAGGAGTTGCAACAGGTTGCCGATCTGCGCAAACAGCAGCTCGCCTCCGCCACCCGAGCCCAGGGGCTCGCCCCTAATATCCGCACCCATGAGCAGCTGCGCAGCGCCATCACCCAACAACATGGCGCGCAAACCCTGGCCCTGCTCGATGAGAAGCTCCCCTCTTTTATGCATACCAAGGGAATGCTGACCCCGCGCCATATCGAAACCATCGGCCAGCTGCTCAACTCCAGCGAAGTAGCCCGTTTTCAGAAAGCCATCACAATGGTGACGCTCAACCCCAACAGTCCGGTCGACAGCCAGGCCGCTCGAACCGTCGCCATCGAATTGGCCAAGTTACCAATAAACCTGCTCAATCCAGCCGATGCCGAAGGGCTGACGATCAGGGTCACCCACGACAACGTGACCACCTATCATACCCATCTGGCAGGGACAGGTGCCCGTGGCCATAGTAGTGGCGGGTGGGACAAGCTGCCGGGAGTTGGCGCCTTCGGTGGGAGCAAAGAGACCGTCATCGCCATGGAGCAGGACGGCTCAGGCAAATGGCGAGTGGGTACTCATCACGGATCTGCCAATCTGGTGCTGCACGAGTTCGGCCACTCCGTCGACCGCCTGCTGGGGGCCAGCACCACCGGCACCAACCTGAGCAAGGACAATGCCTTCTATGCGGCCTGGTACAACGATTACAACAAGCTAGGGGATGCCTACTTTCAGCAAGCGGGCCCGAACGGCGATTACGAACCGGGACTGGAGGAGAGCTTTGCCGAAGGGCTGGCGCGTCTCTATGGCAACAACAATGCCTTTGCTCACTGGAATCATATCGAAGCCGAGCTATTGAAGCTCTGACCAGCCGTATCACAGGATCATTGGTCTTCTGCTGATCGGAATACCAATGATCTGTCATATCAATCAGAGCAATGCCCCCTCCCCTATGTCAACCACCGCCCCCTAAAAAGGCTGAAAAATCTTCGAGCAAGCCCCGATATAGCGCACTACCACGGTTCATTATCATCCCCTTATCGTTCACCATGCAGGAGATCACATCATGGCCTTACCAGCAATCTGTGAGCAGATTCACCGCCCCCAATTCAGTCCCGTCAGGCAAACAACTGCCCGCTGCCGAGTTGGGTGCCACCACCAAAACACCGCAATATGGATCGAAAGGGATCGCAGGGGGAACCTATGCCTGTACCGACGCCCGGACCTGCGTGCAGCCCGGCCACCCATTACCAATTTGTGGTCGCCTGCAGTATCTGTTTTTGACACAACGCTCCAAGAGTCATGATGATGTTCAACACCATACTGTCCGCTCTCTGTCGCCATTTGATGCTATCTGAAGACTACCTTCATGAGGCTGGACTAGACCTACCGATAGGCCCTTTCAGTCTCCATATCCGTCAACAGGATCAACTGGTCACGCTGTTTATTCCGCTGGATGACATTTCGACCACGGCCCTGGTAACCATGGCCGACTGGCCCGTGCTGCAACTCAGCCACAGTGGTAAACATGGCGCCCTTCTGTGGAGTAGAGAGTGGCTGGACAAGCTGGATCTGGACATTCTGGTTGACCTAATCAGCCGCATGCTGCACCAGGCTGAAACCCTGACTCTAGCAACAACCTCAACAACTACTGAAAATGCGAACTGTCCCCTATCGGGGGCCATGGATAACCCACGGCAGCAATGATTAACATTTATTTACCATGTAGAAGGCTGAAGCAATCATTGATCGCCTCAGCTTTAGTTTATAAAAAGACCTTGTTGAACAATTCAGAGGTGAGACGGCCTGTACACAAACAGCTTTCCTTGCTTAATTGACTCGATGCCAAGCGGGCATATTCTCCTGTTCATAATGTTCATTCCCACTAAAATCCGCCCGACCAAGGCCGGTGATTGCCCCCTCACTTGAGTAACAAATTGTCCTGCTGACGGGTGGCCGTCACCAGCACGGGTATCGACTTGGAGGTGGGGGTAAACGAACCCTCCCCTATGCTGTCGATGGGCACCAGCGGGTTGGTTTCGGGATAGTAGGCCGCGATATTGCCCTGCGGGATCTCGTAGATCACCACGTTGAATCCGGTAACAATCCGCTCGCGCCCATCGTTGCAGATGGCCATCATATCGACCCTGTCCCCTTCGGCAAAACCGAGGCGGCGGGCATCTTCCCCGTTCATAAACACCACGTTGCGCTGGCCCTTGATGCCGCGATAGCGATCGTCCATGCCGTAGATAGTCGTGTTGTACTGATCGTGGGAGCGCAGGCTCTGCAGCAGCAACACCGGCTGATCGCTCATCTGTTCGGCATGGCGGGTACACTCCGGCAACACAGAGTGCGGCAGGGTACTGGCACGAAACTCGGCGCTGCCGCTGGCGGTATTCCACGTCAGTTGCGCCGCGGAGTTATCCAGATGAAAGCCGCACGGCTGCTGGATGCGCGCATTGAAATCGGTAAAACCGGCGATGGTCTGCTCGATGAGATCGCGAATGCGCCCATAGTCATCGCGCAGGGCGAGCCAGTCGACAATTTCGCTCCCCACGGTGGCATGGGCCATCCGCGCCACTATGTCGGTCTCTGACAAGCAGAGCGGCGACACTGGCTCGGCTGCACCGGTCGAGGCGTGCACCATGCTGAAGGTATCCTCCACCGTGATCTTCTGGTTGCCCGTGCGCTGGATATCGAGCTCGGTGCGACCAAGGCAGGGCAGGATCAGCGCCGCCTTGCCCACCTGCAGATGGCTGCGGTTGAGCTTGGTGCTGATCTGCACATTGAGCTCGGCCTTCTTCATGGCCCCACAGGTGAAGTCGGTGTCGGGGGCCGCTGCGGCCAGATTGCCGCCCAGGCAGATGAGCACCTTGCTCTTGCTCTCGTCCAGCGCCTTGAGCGCCTCATAGACATTGTGACCACGAGCCCGCGGCAGGCTCACCCGCAGGTGACGCTCGAGCCGGTCGATAAAGGCGGCGGTCGGCTTCTCGTTGATCCCCATGGTGCGGTTGCCCTGCACGTTGCTGTGGCCCCGTACCGGACAGAGCCCAGCCCCCGGCTTGCCCATCTGGCCACGCATCAGGTGCAGGTTGACGATTTCGCGAATGGTATCGACCGAGTGAACATGCTGGGTCAGCCCCATGGCCCAGCAGCTGATGACGCTGCTGCTGGCGGCAAACACGCGGGCCGCCTGCACTATGTCGTCTCGGATCAGCCCGGATTGCTGCTCGATCTCGGCCCAGCCGGTGGCGCGCACCTGCGCCTCATACTCGTCAAAATGGCGGGTGTGGCGGGCGATGAAGTCGCGATCCACCACCTGTGGCGCCTCTTCCAAGATGTACTTGGCCATACCGCGGATGGCGGCCATGTCGCCGCCCAGCTTGGGCGTCAGATATTGATGGCTGATGGTGGTGGCCGCCGGGGTCAGCAGCTCGAGCGGACTTTGCGGACTGGCAAAGCGCTCGAGGGCCACCTCTTTGAGGTTGTTGAAGCTGACAATCTTGCAGCCATTTCGCGCCGCCTGGCGCAGGGCATTCATCATGCGCGGATGGTTGGTACCCGGATTCTGGCCATAGACGAACACGGCCTCAGCACGGTCAAAATCATCCAGCACCACTGTGCCCTTGCCGATGCCGACCGACTGAGTCAGCGCCACCCCGCTCGCCTCGTGGCACATGTTGGAGCAGTCGGGGAAGTTGTTGGTGCCAAACAGGCGGCCAAACAGCTGATAGAGGTAGGAGGCCTCGTTGCTGGCGCGGCCCGAGGTATAGAACTCCACCTCGTCCGGGCTGTCGAGTCCCCTGAGGGTATCGGCGATAAGCGCAAAGGCGTCGTCCCAGCTTATCGGCTCATAGTGATCGGTCGCCGGGTTGTAGCGCAGCGGCTCGGTCAGCCGCCCCTGATACTCCAGCCAGTAATCGCTCTGGGTGGCCAGCTGGCGCACCGAGTGGGCCGCAAAAAACGCGGCCCCCACCGTCTTGCCGGTCGACTCCCAGGCCACCGCCTTGGCGCCGTTTTCGCAGAACTGGAAGGCGCCGTGATCGTTGTCGCCCCAGGCACAGCCCGGGCAGTCGAAGCCGTCTGTCTGGTTGACCCGCAGCAGATTCTTGATGTTCTGGCGGGTCTTCTGGCTGCGCAACACCTGCTTCATGGTGGACTGCAGAGACGAAAAACCGCCTGCTTTGGCAGGCTTTTCAATATGACTCATGGCACTCTCCGATGGGATCCGCCGGGCAATAGCTGGAGTAGCTGACCGGGGCATCAAACTTGGGAATATGGACGACGTTGAGGTTGTATTTGAGGGCCAACCTGACCGCCAGCTGGCTGGGTGACGCCAGGCAGACGAGGTGACGAGCGCCGAACAGCGCCGCTTTTTTCACCAGCTCACTGCCGCAGCGACTGGTCACCACCAGGGTGTCGCAGGGGCGTTTCTGGCGCAGCAAGAGGCCGATCAGCTTGTCGAGGGCATTGTGACGCCCTATATCTTCGCGGCAGTGGAGGATCTGCCCCTGTTCATCCAGCGCCAGCGCCGCATGCAGGGCGCCGGAGTGTTGCCCCTTGAGCTGCCACTGGGCGATTTGCGGCCGCAGTTCGGCCAACAGCGCAACATCAAGGGGCGGCGTCAGCGGCAATGGCCGAAGAGCGGGAAATGCCTGCTCGACCGCCTCCACACCGCAGATGCCGCAGCCGGTCGCACCGGTCAGCCTGCGCCGACGCAGCTGTAGCCGCGCCAGACAGCGGTTGGCGATGGTAACATCCAGCACAAAGCCATGTTCAGCGGGGGATACCCGAATATCGTGCACATCGTGGTTGTGCCCGATGATCGACTCGCAGAACAGAAATCCGATGGCAAAATCGTCGAGATCGTCCGGGGTCGCCATCATCACCGCGTGGTTGATGCCATTGATGTTGATGGAAACAGCCACCTCCTCCACCAGATGATCGAGCGAAGGCAAGACGGGCGGATTGGCAGGGGTGCCGACTAAGCAGGGCGCAGGCATGAAGGGTTGGCCTAAAAATGCAAACTGCATTCAAGTTTAGAGAGGCGGCAGACGCAAAACCAATGAATTAAATCTATCTCCCGATAGAATCACTCTATTGACGATGAATTTTCAATTGATTAATTTTAAGCATCATCCCGCCCGACGCCGCGCAACACCGTCATGAATATCAAGCAGCTGCACTATTTTCACGAACTGGCCAGGCATCGGCATTTTGCCAAGGCCGCCAAGGCCTGCCACATCACCCAGCCGACCCTTTCAGCCAGCATCACGGCGCTGGAGAAGAACCTGGGCACGGACCTGGTGGTGCGCACCAGCCAGTTCGTCGCCCTCACAGAGGCGGGCGAGCTGGTGCGCCAGTATGCCGAGCGGATGCTGCTGGAACAGGAGGCGCTCAAGCAGGAGCTGGCGCTGTTTCACGGCGAGCTGTCGGGCACCTTGCGCATCGGCATAGTGCCGCAATCCAACGTCGACATAATGCCGCTCATCGCCCGCTGCAAGCAGCGCTACCCCGACATCGTCATTCGCCTGTCGGTGCTGAGCAACGAGGTCCTGCTGTCACAGCTGGCGCTGCACCAGTGCGACATAGGCCTGGGGTTTGACGAGCCCCCCGGCGAACCTGGCAGGCGCGCCTTCCACGTTTACCCTCAAGGTCACAACCGGATGGCCGTGTTGATGAACCGCGGCGCGGCTGAGCCCCTCCCCTCCTCCGAGCCCATGACCCTGGCCAGTCTGCAACACAGACCCCTGGTACTGCCAAGCCGCTCCATGCAGTTTCGCAGATACCTGGATCTTGCCGCCGAACGGGCGGGGATCCCGCTCAAGGTGGTGCTGGAGACAGACTCCCTGTTCCACCTGGTGAGCGCGGTGCGCCATCGGTTGGGCTGGGCCATCGTCAGCGCTGGCCTCGCCCGCTCCGCCAGCCAGCTCTCGGATCTGGTCTGCCAGCCTCTTGAGCCGCTCGAGGCCGGCAGCACCGTCTTTATTACTCGCCAGCACAGCATCACCCCCGCCATACGCGCCTTTCTCGCACTGGTATCCGAAGCAGCAACCAGTGCCAACGGTGCAGATTGACCCGCTCCGGGGCTGGCGCTGCATCCCCACACTCGCCAAGGTAGCTATTTGTAACAGGGGCTCGCCCATGCTCTCGTTGCCAACAATGGCGGGCCTGGCTGCCTCCCTGTGGCTTGAGCAAGATGCCGCCGATGTCCACTCAATGAAGGCGCGCTGCGGTGGGCCTGCGAGCCATATCCATTAATTTCAGGCAACAAAAAACCCGCAAGGCAGGCGCGTTGCGGGTCTTCAGCAGCTTGTCGGCACGAGCCAGACAAGGAATATGGCGGAGAGACAGGGATTCGAACCCTGGGTGGTATTGCTACCACAATTGATTTCGAGTCAATCCCGTTCGGCCACTCCGGCATCTCTCCACGGGGCTTCATTCTTACCGAACCCGGTCTGGTAAATCAACCTGAATCTCTTTAAAGATCAAACGACTGCCTATAAAACAGGCAAGAAACACAGTTTTTACCGTGGGCCTGCACATGGCACTTCAACGACGCCTTGGCGCAGAGCCCAAGGTCCAGCCCCATAGGCAGCCTAGCGACTGTGATAACCCCCCCCCCTGCAACAGCCCTGCCTGCGGGTTGCGGTATATCCCATCACGGGCAGCGTTCATCCAAGGTTATCCGGTACTGTATTAAAAAGGTGTGGGAAGTCGTCAAAAGGGGCTTTCTTCGAAGCGAGACTCCTCTGTAGCCCTTGTGGGGCGGGCTGGTAATCAGGAGTGGATTGGTTAACAATTTCACCTCTTTTTTCAGGGCGGGCAGTGACCGGCCCTCACGCCATTTGACAGGAAGTACCATGTTCAATGCACGAATCGTCTCACTGCTGCTGATGACAGCCAGCCTCTGGAGTGCGCCAACCTGGGCCACGACCTATCCCTTGCCACCGGCAGGCAGCCGTTTGATTGGCGAGCTGGAGGACTACATAGTCCAGCCGGACGAGCACCTTGAACTGATCGGCAAGCACACCCAGATTGGTTTTTTGGCACTGCTCGAGGCAAATCCCGGGGTTGACCCCTATTTACCCAAACCTGGCACCCGCTTGACCCTGCCGACTCAGATGTTGCTGCCGGATGTGCCAAGAGAAGGCATTGTCATCAACCTGCCCGAACTGCGTCTCTACTACTTCCCCAAGGGAAAAAATGAGGTGATCGTCTTGCCTATCGGCATTGGCGACATAGGGCGGGAAACCCCTGAGATGACCACAACCGTGATCGCCAAGAATCCCAACCCGACCTGGGTACCCGGCCCCATGGTGCGCAAATCCTGGCTGGAGCAGAAGGGGATCACCCTGCCCGCGGTCGTACCGCCAGGCCCGGACAATCCCCTCGGCAAGTTCGCCATGCGCCTGGGTTATGGCAAGCAGGACTACCTCATTCACGGCACCAACAAGGAGTTTGGTGTCGGCCTGCGGGTCAGCGCGGGCTGTATTCGCCTGCGCCCCGATGATATCGAGGCCCTGTTCAACATAGTTCCTCTCGGCACTCAGGTACGGGTGATCAACCAGCCGGTCAAGACCACCAGCGAGCCCGATGGCCGCCACTGGCTGGAGGTCCACTCCCCCCTCTCTCGCACCGAACTGGAGCTGGAGCAGGGCGCCCCCCTGATCCTCTCACCCGAGGTGGAAACCTTTATCGCCATGCCCGAGATCGACGGTGACAAGGTGGCTGCCGTGCTGAACAATAAGAACGGCATTCCACACCCCGTCAGCGGCTAACGGCAACCCTGTGTTCATGAAGGACTTTCCATGAGATACCGCTTCTGGTGCTTGCTCTCCCTGTTGCTCAGCCCGATGGCGCTGGCCGACATCCTCTGGATGGACAACGGTGACCGGCTGACCGGCACCATAGAGGAAATCACGGATGAACAGGTACGCATAGCGCTGCCCTACAGCTCGCCGGTGACGGTCAAGCGCAAGGCGGTCAAACGCTGGCGTATCGAGAAGCAGGACAAGCCAAGACCGACGGTGAAGACCGGCATTACCCTGCTCGCCCTCACGCCGGATGACAAGAAAGCCTGGCTGTGGACCGGCAGCAGCGACCTGAACGTGAAGCTGAAACACAACGACAAGCAGACCAACAACGTCAATCTGAAGGCCTCTACCGAAGTGGCCAACCTCGACTGGCGCTATACGCTGGATGGAGAGTACATCTACGAGACGGCCAACAACGTCACCAACAGCCATGAGTATCGGCTCAAGCCCATGCTGGACTTCTTCTTCGACCAGAACTGGTTCGTGCGCTCCTCCATCGACTATGAATACCAGATGCTGGACCCCGAATACATGGATATGGGCTATGTGACCGGACCTGGTTACCGGTTCTGGAACGACAAGCGGCGACGGCTGGAGCTGATCAGCCAGGCCGGAGTGGAGCGTTCCTACTTCCGGCCGGGTTATTGGGACGACTTCATCATCCCCGATATTTTCAACGACAGGATCATCAACTATCCCCTGATGGGCCTTGGTTGGGACTACCGCCAACCCGTTGCGCTCTGGTCGGAGCAACTGGAGCTGTTCAGCAAGGGCACCTACAAGCGCTATCTGGACCAGCCCTCACCCTACATCACCCGGGAGCAGGCCGTAAAAGGTAGCCTGGGGATCCGCTACTACTTCAACGATCACCTGCGCCTCTCCTGGTCGAGCGAGCTCGATTGGGAAGACTCCAGATTGGACTATCAAGGCGTTCAGACACCCTTATCAGACAAAGAGTGGCGTCATCTGATAAGCCTGGGGGCCAGCTTCTAGTCCTCAGGGCAAACCATGGATGCGCGCGTGGCGGCGACATAAAAGCAACATAGAGGCGACATGGACAAGTACAACAAACGCCATAAACAAAACAGGCTCACCGAGGTGAGCCTGTTTTGTTTCAATGCGATTCATGCCACAGGGTGACGGCCGTCACGACATCAGAAGTAGATCCGGGTGACCGATTCAATGACGCAGCCGGGACGACGAATGCCTTCGATCTCGACCTTGATCTCCTTGAGCAGCTCAAGACCGCCCTTGATGGGGGTCACCCGCAGCAGCTTGGTGCGCGCGCGAATGTTGCTGTCCACCTTGATGGGGTACGGGAAACGCACCTGGTCCAGCCCGAAGTTCACCACCATGCGGGCGTTCGGAAACTCGGGCGTCGCCTCGTTGATGCTGCCCGTCAGCCGTGGCAGCAGCGCCAGGGTCAGAAAACCATGGGCTATGGTGGTCTTGAACGGCGACTCGGCAGCGGCACGCTCGGGGTTGGTGTGGATCCACTGATTGTCACCGGTCACGGCGGCAAACTCATTGATCATCTGCTGGCTCACCAGCAGCCATTCACCCACATGGGTCTCGGCGCCTATGCTGGGCTGCAAAGTGGCAAACAGGGCCGCAGCCTCACCATTGAGCTCAACCGCCGGCTCATCAGCCTGCAGAGGCTGGCCGTTGGCAACCTGCGCCGAGCCCGCTTGCCGCTGCACGGACTGGCTGTCAGCTTGCAGGTCCAGCACACGACCCAGCAGAGGGTGGAGGTGTGCCTTTTGCTGAAACTCACGCCAGTAGTCGCGGATCGCCGGAGAGAGCCAATCCTTGAGCTCAAAGGGGTGCTGCGCCAGAATTTCGCGCTTGCGCTTCAGAAAATCGACAACTTTCATCTACCGATCCCTATTCGATTCAAAGCCTGTAAAGAGGTCTAACCAGTCCTATTTTATGAAAGTTTCAACTGCAAGTGCAAAAAAATCTCAGCGTACAGCTGTACCACGGGCAGAAGTGGTCACTAACCTGTCGGCTGCAAGCCTGATGGCACAAGGGGAAAAACGATTGCCGTGGCCAGCGTCAGGTGGCCACGGATGCAGCACAGACAGGCACCGAAACGGGGGAATGCCATCCGAGTGCCTCTGTCTATGCCCTGTCTGGCCCATCAGGCGTCGTCACGCTGTGCCGGTTGCCACCACTGCCCACAGGCGGCCTCATCCAGAAAACACCAGGCCAGGATCCGGCTTGTCTTGTTGCCCTGAGCCATGTCGATCACCCGCACCTGACGGGCCCCGACCTGGGCCAGCGCCTTCTTCGCAGCCGGCAGGTTCTCTTTTTTTGAGACCAGCGAACTGAACCAGAGGCACTGGCTGGCGAATTCCTTGCTCTGGGCGATCATGGCGGCGAGAAACGCGGCCTCACCCCCCTCACACCAAAGCTCGGCCTTCTGGCCGCCGAAATTGAGCAGGGGTGCCCCCTTCACGGCTTTGCCGAGATTGCGCAGCTTGCGCTCGCTGCCCTTGCTCGCCTCTTCGAGCGAGCCATGGAACGGGGGGTTGCACAGGGTCAGGGCGAAGCGCTCCTGCGGGCTCATGATGCCGCGAAAGAAGTGTTTGGCATTGCCCTGATGGCGGCACTCGACCTGTCCGCCCAGCCCGTTGCTCCTGGCCAGCAGGTTTGCCGCCTTGACCGAGACAGGATCGATATCGGATCCGACGAAGCGCCAGCCATATTCGCGCGCCCCCAGCAACGGGTAGATGCAGTTCGCCCCCACGCCTATGTCCAGCACTCGTACCCCCTTGCCGGTTGGTACGCGTCCCGCACTCTCGGCCAGCAGATCTGCCACCCTGTGCAGGTAGTCCACCCGTCCCGGGATAGGCGGGCAGAGATAACCCGCCGGCAGATCCCAGTGCACAATGCCGTAGTGCAGTGCCAGCAAGGCCTTGTTCAGCGCCTTGACGGCGGCAGGATCGGCAAAATCCAGGGTCTGGGTACCGTGCTCGTTGACGAATACCAAGGGCCGCAGCTCGGGGGTGCGCTGACAGAGCGCATCGAAATCATAGGGAGCCTGATGGCGATTGCGTGGATGCAATCCGGATTTGCGGTCGGAGTGGGTCTTCATGCTGGGCCTGCCGAGGGAAAACGGGCCCACACTATAGTGATTTGGCCCCGGAAAGTCTAAATTGCGGCCACAAAAAACCGGGCTTCAGGAGCCCGGTTCAAGTGAGGTTGGAAAAACAGTCCGTACTGCGAGCCGTTTGTCCAGCCTGACTCAGATGTCGATCCGGCGTGCTTGCCAGAACTTGCTGCGCCAATAGGAGCTATCCAGCTTGGAGCGCGTCACCCCGGCACGGGTCGAGGCGTGGATGAATTCACCATTGCCTACGTAGATACCGACATGATTGAGACGACGATTGATCTTGAAGAACACCAGGTCACCCTCGACCAGATCTTGCTTGGAAACACGAGTGCCTTCATGGACTTGGGAGCGGGTGTCACGGGGTAACTCGACACCGACGGCATTGCGGAACACTTCACGGGCAAAGGCGGAACAATCTATGCCTCGCTGGCTGCTGCCTCCCATGCGGTACGGGACGCCACGCCACTCTTTATATACTGTCAGGATTTCATTCACATCGGGTGTTTGCGAAGCTTCCGGTTCAATAATGGGTTCCATCATGGAAACTTCAATCTTGCTCGCGACCTCGGGCTGGGGTGCCGAGGCACAACCCACCATTCCGAGCGCGACCAGCAGTAGCATCAGGTGGCGCAATCCTTTATCCCCGCAAAATAGTAAAACTTGTTAAAATACGGCCCAGAAGGGCAATTTATAAGGCAACAGCACCCGACTATATCCAAGAATTCTATCGAGGCAAGCGAAAATCCCTATCGACATCACATTTTTGCAAGGAAATGCAGTATTTTTCATGATTAATGTGATCATGCCCAAACAATATACAATCTCGAAAGCGACCGTCCTTGCTCGATCAAACTGACTTTTATCGCTGTTTCATCCCTCTTTTAAAGTGAAAAATTATGATCTCCGTGGATCTCTATTTGTTAAAACCGGCAAATATCAGCGCCGACCAGTTGGCTCTGCTGCCGGACGCACTCTCCCCGACAGAGCGGCAACAGTGGCAGGAGATCCACCATCCGGGACGCCGCCAGGAGTTCCTGCTCAGCCGTGTGCTGCTCAGGCGCCTGCTGGCCGATCGCCTGCAATGCCAGGCCAGCGAGCTGCTGTTTTGCACCAATCCCCACGGCAAACCCGAGCTGAGCGACCAACGCTGGCAGTTCAACCTCAGCCACAGCGGTGACTGGCTGGTGATCGCACTCTGTGCCAGGGGGCCGCTTGGGGTGGATATAGAGCTGGGCCAGCGTCGCCGCCAGACACTGCCGCTGGCGAGACGCTTCTATGCAACCAGCGAGTACGAGTGGCTCGCCACCCTGCCCGCAGAAGAGCAGGAAAGCGCCTTCTATCGGCTCTGGTCACGCAAGGAGGCGGTGTTGAAGGCCCACGGTGCCGGCATTGCCGCCGGGCTCGACAAGGTATGCTTTGTGCCGCAGCAGGCGTGGCGGCTCGACAACCGGCTCGATGAGCACGATTACCGGGTTCAGGATTGGCCCCTTGGCAGCGGCTGGCTCAGCCTCGCCGCCCCGACCCTGGCCGTCAACGGCTGGCTGCTGGATGACAACTTGAAATCCTCCCCCATCAACCCCATGTTAACTCACACCATTTTCCAAGAGTCAGCCTCATGATCGTCGACATCAATCCCCAGAATTTCCAAGCCGCACTGATCGATGCTTCCATGAAAAAGCCGGTCGTCATCTATTTCCACGCCCCCCAGATGCCAGAGTGTCAGGGCATGACCCCGCTGGTGGAGTCACTGGTTGGCCCGGCCAACCCCCAGGTGACCCTGGCCAGGGTCGACATGAACGATCCGCAGCTGCAACCGCTGGCCAGCCAGCTCGGCCTGCGTGCCCTGCCCGCCCTGGTACTCTTCCATCAGGGTCGCCCGGACGAGCAGGCCATTCTGGAAGGGCCGCAGGACGAAGCCACCCTGCGCCACTATTTTGCCGCCTTCGCTCCCAAGGAGGAGGAACTGCTGTTCGAGCAGGCGCAGCAGGCACTGGCAGGCGGCCAGGCGGATGTGGCCTATGCCCATCTCACCAAGGCTCATCAGCTGGCTCCGGAGCGCCACGACATCAGCCTGTGGCTCATTCAGGCGGCGCTGGATCTCAATCTGCTGGATGAAGCGCAGGAGCGGCTCGGCAAGATCCCCATGATCGCGCAGGATGACCATTATCAGACCCTGAGCTCCCGGCTGGCGCTGGCACTGCAAGCCGCAGACAGCCCGGAACTGCGGGCGCTGGAAGCTCGTCACGAGCAGGACCCTGACAATTTCACCCTGACCCAGGAGCTGGCGGTGCAATACAACCAGGCGGGTCGACAGGAAGAGGCACTGACCTTGCTGTTCACCATCCTCAAGCGCGACCTGGCTTTTGGCGATGCCAAGAAAACCTATCTAGACATCCTGACCACAATGGGAAGCAACCCGGCGGCACAAAGCTACCGTCGCAAGCTCTACAGCCTGCTCTACTGATCGATGCGGGAATGAAAGACGGGGTGATGCCGAGGGATCGGCATTGCCTTGCTGAGGTGGATTTCAGGGGTAGAAAGCGGGGAATTGACGAATTTCAGGCAAAAAAAAATGGCGCATGAATGCGCCATTTTTTCGCATGGATTACTTCTTGTAGGAAGTAGCCATGTTGTCGATGCGCTGGTTAGCACGCATAGCTTCTTGCTTGGCTTCTGCAACATCAGCAGCGATCTTGGATTGATCAGCACGAACTGCGCTAACATCTTGAGCCAGTTGGTCAACTTTGTTAGACAGATTCTGAACGGAGGTTTCCAGTTCGCTGGTGTTTGCACAACCGCCCAGCAGAGCGGACAGACCAACAACACCTACCAACAACAATTTTTTCATTTTTAAAAGCTCCCTTTAACTCGCCAGACGTTTAGCAAGCGGCGTGATTATGGCACAAAAGAATCATACTTTGGATAGGCCCCATCACAGATAAATGCATTAAAACCCTCATTTTTTTTTAGTTGCACACTTTATGTGCAAACTTTAAGCAAAAATGAGTGCCTCTGGATGAGGTTCGCACAGAGCGTAACCAAATTTTGGGCTTATTACAATTTCGTATGAGGCTCAGGCTGAACGTTCTGACAGCAATTGACGATATTGCACCAGATCTTCGATGGTCAGCACAGGCATCTGATGCAGGCGACCGAAGGCAACCAGGTCCGGCAGACGAGCCATGGAGCCATCTTCCTTGGTCAGTTCACACAAGACCCCGAACGGTTTGAGGCCGGCCAGCTGCATCAGATCGACCGTGGCTTCGGTATGGCCGCGGCGTGTCAGCACACCGCCGGTACGAGCCCGCAACGGAAAGACATGGCCGGGGCGATGCAGATCGGACGGTTTGGCGCCATCGGCGATGGCCGCACGAATGGTAGTGACACGATCGGCCGCCGACACGCCCGTGGTCACCCCTTGCGCCGCCTCTATGGTGACGGTGAAGGCGGTCTGATAGTGGCTGGAGTTCGCCTCCACCATCATGGGCAACGCCAGCTGGCGAACGCGCTCGTCGGTCAGACAGAGGCAGACGATGCCGGAGCACTCGCGGATCATCATGGCCATCTGTTCATTGGTCATGGATTGGGCGGCGAAGATGAGGTCGCCTTCGTTCTCCCGATCTTCATCGTCGGCCACCAATACGCCACGACCGGCCCGCAGGGCCGCCAACGCCGCTTCGACGCGCGCAAGGGGATCACCGAATTCACTGAGTAGAGACTGATTCATGGTAAGACTCCTAAACAAGACAAGGACCAGAATCAGGGCATGGAAAGGCAGACAGAGATAGGTATGCAGCGGTCAGCCCAAGGGGGGCCATGCCTGCAATATCTGTCTTATCCTCTTTCATCCGGACTATGACCGTCGGCTCCGGCATCTCACCGGATCTGCTGACCCCGACCTGGTTGCAAGGTCGGGCGCTCGCGGGCTCCCCGAGTCAGATCGGGATACCGCCGGTGGGGAATTTCACCCCGCCCTGAGAATAAGCGCAGACAGCCTAAAGAAAAAAAACGCAGGATACCAGCCCAAAACCCATCAAAGATGAATATGGAACCGACCGGTGCCCGGTGCCAGCAACTTGACTCACGCACGCACGGGGCACTGTCTTTTCTGATTTTGTTTATGGCATAGTGCCTGAAAAAACGCGCAGCCTGCGCAGACTCAGGCGCCAACACCACAAACGGAATCATGACAGAGATGGAAAAGAAAATACTGCTGACGGACTGTCCGGACGCCAAGGGCCTCATCGCCAAGATCACCAACATCTGCTACAAGCACCAGCTCAACATCAACAAAAACGACGAGTTCGTGGATCACGAAAACGGCCGCTTCTTCATGCGCACCGAGCTGGAGGGACGTTTCAACGACGAGACCCTGCTGGCGGATCTGGATGATGCCCTGCCCGCCGGTGCCCAGCGCCGTCTGGTCAAGGCCGGCAAGAAGCGCATCGTCATCCTGGTGACCAAGGAGACTCACTGCCTCGGCGACATCCTGATGAAGAACTACGCCGGCGCGCTGGACATGGACATAGTGGCGGTGATCGGCAACTACGACACGCTCGCAGAATTGACGGGCAAGTTCGACATCCCGTTCCACACCGTCAGTCACGAGGATCTGAGCCGCACCGAGCACGAAGAGCAGGTACGCGCCATCATAGACGGCTATCAGCCCGACTACGTGATCCTGGCCAAGTACATGCGGGTGCTGACGCCGAGCTTCGTCGAGGCCTATCCGCGCAAGATCCTCAACATACATCACTCCTTCCTGCCGGCCTTCATCGGTGCCCGCCCCTACCGCCAGGCGTTCGATCGCGGGGTCAAGCTGATCGGCGCCACCGCCCACTTCGTCACCGACGATCTGGATGAGGGCCCCATCGTCGAGCAGGACGTGATCCATGTCGGCCACGCCTTCAGTGCCGACGACATGGCCAGGGCCGGTCGCGACGTGGAGAAATCCGTGCTGAGCCGCGCGCTGGAGCTGGTGCTCAACGAGCGGGTGTTCGTCTACGGCAACAAGACTGTGGTGTTCAAGTAACCCGCCTGCGGCATCACGCCAGAAACAACAAAGGCTCCCATGGGAGCCTTTGTTGTTTCTGCACTGCCTGTTGTTGCACTCGGCTTACAGCGGCAGACCATTGATGGTCATGGCACCCTTGTCGAGCTTGAACTCGGCGGTCAGCTGGGCCTTGTCCGCCTTGAGGTAACCCATGGCGGCAAACTGCTCCAGCATGGGGGCCAGTTGCGGCACCGCCTTGCCCAGCTGGCCGCTGAGGTTGGCGTGCAGCAGGCCGGACAGGGCGTGCATCCCCTCTTCACTGTTGAACAGCTGCTCCAGCGAGGTGGCCGCCAGCTTGACGTCCCCCTTCATGGAGACGGGCTCGCCGTTGAGCTGGGCGCTCAAGTCCACCAGCTCCAGGGTCGCGCCGCGCTTGAGCAGCTTGTCCAGCGCCTGCTGGATGGCTTGATCTTCCACCCCTTGGCCGCTGGCGGCCTGCAGCGCCTGATAGCCTTCCAGATCCAGTCCTTTGAGATTCAGGGCCAGCTTGCTCTGGGTCAGCGCCAGGTTGTCGGTCTCGTTCTCCAGATTGAGGGTGTTCACCTTCATCTGATAGCTGCTGGAGAGGGTCTGGGCATCGTCCCCTGCCAGCTGGGTTTCCGTGGTCAGCCCCTGCAGTGACACCTTGACGCTGTCAGGCAGTTGCACCGACAGCGCCGAGAGGGTCATGTCGCTGCGAGGCGAGAGCCAGATACCGCTGATCTCGGCCATGTCGGCACTGCCCTTGAGTTCGGCCAGCACCATGTCCATCTTGCTCTGCTCTTCGTGCAGTGTCATGCCCTGCCAGTGGAAGGTGACGTGACCATTGCCTTCCAGATCACCGTGATAGTCCCCCTTCATCGGCAGGAAGCTGAACTCGTCGAGCCCCTGCTTGACCTTGAATTCGTTGGCCCAGAAGCGGCTGCTGTTGCTGGCGGTCCAGAGGCTGCTGACCGACTCTATGCCAAATTGCCACTGCTCCAGCTTGAGCGCGCTGAATACAGGGGCCAGCGAGCCCTGTTTGGTGTCGAGCAGCATGTTGCTCTTGATATAGAGCGGCAGGATGCGGCTGTTGACGATGAACTGCGCCTCGACCGGCTCGCTCCCTTCCAGCTGACCATCCAGGCTGGCCAGGGTCTGCGGCGTGACCACCACCTTCAGCACGCCATCGCGGGTGAACAGGTTGCTGCCACCCGGCAGCCAGGTCAGCTCGACGCCGCTCTCCTGCTTCACCTTGGCAATCTGCTCGGCCATGATGCGATCGAACGTATTGCCCGTGTGCCAGCAGGCACCCAGTCCACCCACTACCAGGGCCGCACCGACGGCCAGCGCTACTCGCTTCTTCATCTTTATATGATTCTCCAAAGGCTCATTGCCGCACTCTACGGGGCCATATCGGGGCTAGGCAAGTCCAATTCGGCGTCAGCCGCAAATATGTAATGTCACAGCAAGGGACTGAACAGATAGAAGATGTTCTCCATCACCTTCTTGTACCAGGGGCGGGCGCGCCACTTGGTCAGCGACATAGGGGTCGCCTCTATCATGTAGCCCTGCACCAGCTGGGTCATCTCAGCGACAAAAACCGGGTTGTCGATGAGCAGGGTCACCTCGAAGTTGAGCCAGAGGCTGCGTCTATCCAGGTTCACAGTGCCCACCAGCGCAAAGTCGTCATCCACCAGCACGCTCTTGGTGTGCAGCAGCCCGGCATCGTAGCGGTAGACCTCAACCCCGGCCTCCAGCAGTTCCTCCATGAAGGCATTACAGGCATGATTGGCCATCAGGGAGTCGTTGCGCGCCGGCAACACCAGTTGCACCTGCACCCCGCGCGCCGCCGCCGAAGATAGCGCCGCCGCCAACGGATCGTCCGGCACAAAATAGGGGGTGGTCAGCACCAGATGGTGACGGGCCTGATAGATGGCCAGCAACAGGCTCTGCTGGATGCAGTCACCGCCGACGAAGGGGCCGGACGGAATGAGCTGGGCCCGGTAGTTGCTCTGGGGCCAGGCCTCAGGCTCGTGCTGCAGGCTGTCGAGCAGCCGCTCGCCGGTCTCCATCTCCCAGTCCCAGACGAAGATGGACCACATCAACGGCACCATGGGCCCCTGCACCCGGATCATGATGTCGACCCACTGGCCAACCCCTGCGTTCTGCTTGAAGAAGCGGGGATCCACCATGTTCATGGAGCCGGTGTAACCGACCCTGTCGTCGATCACCACCAGCTTGCGATGCATGCGCAGATCCTGGCGCTGGAACGGGATGCGCCAGGCGCCGACCGGCAGCACCTCCACCAGCTTGACCCCCGCCTTGCGCAGCTTTTTGGGCCAGGGCGAGCGGAAGAAGGCCTTGCTGCCCATGGAATCGAGCAGCAGACGACAATCCACGCCGCGCGCCGCCACCTCCATCAGCGCCTCGCACACCTCGTCGGCATCGCCGCCCGGGTGCCAGATGTAGAACTCCAGATAGCAGGACTGGGAGGATTGCCGGATGTCGCGCACTATCTCGCGCAAGATGGATTCCGGCCTGCTCAGCAGCGTCATCCGGTTGCCGGAGAGCATGGGCATGGACAGTCGGCTCTGGATCAGATCGTGCAACGGCTGGGCCTTGCTGCCCACCTCGCAGCAGTGCTGGGGGAAGAGGCGGGCCAACTGGCGGATCCAGATGGCGTAAGGCCGGTACATGGCCTGGGCCCGTTCGGCGCGACGGCGGCCGAGCCGGATCTCGCCAAATAACACGTAGAAACCGACCCCGGCAAACGGGATGGCGTAGATGAGGGCCAGCCAGGCCAGCGAGACGCCGATGGGGCGCCGTTTCATCACCACCCGTAGGGAGACTCCCGTCACGATCACGGTGTGAAATAGCAGCAGCAACCAGCCGAGGAACTGGGAAAACAGCAGCTGGATGTCGTGCTCCAAGCCATTGATCAAGAGAACTCCTTGTACACCAGAGTGACATGCAGTGGGCAGATCCCACGGGGCCAGGATGGTATGCTGTAAAACACACCCATTCTATCAGGTCGTTAGCATGATCCTGCAATCTATGCTGCTGAGTCTGGCCATGCTAGGCCAAGGCTCATATGACATCAATGAGCAACAGATAAACCAGTACCTGCAATCTCAGGTACAAGTGAACAAACAGCTGGAGCTGCCCGGCATCATCAAGGCCCATGTGCAGCTCGAGCAGAGCGACGTCCAGATCGGGCGCCAGAGCCCGGATACCGCCCGCGTCTATGGCAAGGGCAAGCTGAAGATCGCCCTGCCGGATCAGACCGAATACGACGCGCGCCTGAACATGACCTACGAGGCCAGGCCGCGCTATGACAAGGCCCAGAGCGCCCTCTTCCTCGACAACATGAAATTGATTGAGTACAAGCTGGAGCCAGAAGCGGCGCAGCAGAAGTTCGGCTTCATGCTCGGCATGCTGCTGCAGAGCATGGAGAAACGGCTGGAGACACAGCCTGTCTATCGCCTCAACGACAAGGACCCGAACCAGGCCTGGCTGAAAGAGAATCTGCTGGGGCTTGAGCTGTCACCGGGCAAGATCCACCTGCTGACCAAGCCCCAGTGAGCCGTCAGTTGTAGACGGGGGCCTTGGTCTGACGCACCAGCAGCTCGATCTGGTAACCCTGTTCGCGCTGCTGGTCATAGAGGGAGAAGAGCGGGCCATCCAGCTCGTGCAGGGGCAGGTCGGCAAAACCGGCCTTGAGGTAAAACGGCTTCTCGAACGGCATTGCCTGGCACACCACTGGCTTGTCCAGCAGATCGTTGCAGGCGTGCTGCAACAGGCGGGAGCCCAGTCCCAGTGACTGGTAATGGGGCAGCAGGCAAAAGCCGCACAGGTGGTAGTAATCCTGTTCGTCGCGCAGACGCACGGCGCCCACCAGCCAGTGAGCGTCGCGCACCACGAAGATACGCTCGGCCAGATCCGGCACGTAATGGGAGAAAGTGGTTTCGTAGTAGTCCCTGATCAGGGAAAGATCCGCATCACAGTACTCTTCGAAGGTGAGCTCCATCGCCCGCTTGCTTATCACACCCGTTCCATCCTTGGCCACTCGGCCCAGCCCTCAATATTCAGTTGCAGATCGGCAAGAGATCCGACCAGATTAACCAGCAAGATATCACGCCTTTTAGTAACAAAAAAGCCAATAACAGCCCCTGCTTGTTCACTTTTCAACAGGCAACCGGCCGCAGAAACCAGGGGCAATCCTATCACGCTATCCCCCGCACGGGCACTGCTTGCTCGATCCGCCGGATTTTACGACCAGGCCTCACTCACTCGTTAACAAGTGGCTGATTTAGCATCAGAAACTATTTTCGTAAACATTTGTTAACAAATGATGCGGGTCATTCACTGCAACAAAAAGCCTCATTCGAATAGCAATTCCGGCCTGTCACCCTATGGTGAAACCTTGGCATAGCATCGCGCTGTCGTTGCCTGAGCGGGATCACTCCCACGCTGACACCTTCACCACTTTGCCAAGGAGATACCATGTTCAGACCCATACCTTCACTGCTGATGCTGGCCTTGCTCCCCACCGCCAGCTGGGCCGGCGACATCCACACCCCGCTTGCTCCCTACCACTTCAGCCGGCAGCAGCTCATCGCCAGCGACGCCGTCACTGTGCCGCTGGACGAGGCCCACTTCGTGTTTGGCGAGGCGGCCATGGCATTCGATCTGCACGACTTCCTGCTGCAACAGGCGCCCCACCTGCTGCCCAAGGAGGAGGTGATCCTGCACTGGAGCGGCATCACCAGCCTCAACCCCCAGCTGCTGCTGGCCCTGATGGAGGCGAGCAGCCAGCTCATCTCGGCCCCCTCGGAACAGGCCATGGCGGCGCCGTTCGCCCGGCGGGTCAAGGCCAGGGGCTTTGACAACCAGGTTGAGTCGATGGCGCGCCAGCTCTCCGAGCGCTTCTATCAGGCCCAGGCCCAGTTGCGGCTGAGCCAGCGCAGCGCCCCCGCCCAGCCCCCGCTTGCCGCGCACCAGGCCGCCCTGGCCAGCCTGCTTGGCCCGCACGAGCGGCAGCAGTTGAGCGAGCAGTGGCAGACCCTGTTTGGCAAGGAGGCCATGATCTCGCCCAAGCCCCCTGCTGCAAGGCCGCCAGCCCGGCTGGTCGGTGGCCAGTTTCAGCTGCCCTGGCGCCAGGGCTACAGCTGGAAGGTTAACGGCGCCCACTCCCATAGCGGCTCGGGCTACCCCTACTCCTCCATCGACGTCTCCTACGACTGGCCGGGTTGGGGCGGCGCCACCTACACGGTTACCGCCGCCAACAGCGGCACAGTCACCGTCTTCTCCCGCTGCCAGGTGCGGATCACGGCCCCCAACGGCTGGGCCACCAACTACTACCACATGAGCGGCATCTCGGTACGCAGCGGCGACTACGTGGCCGCCGACACCCCCATAGGCACCTATGCCAGCAACCGCAACGAGGCGCTGTGCGAGGGCGGCTCCTCCACAGGCCCGCACCTGCACTTCTCCCTGCTCTACAACGGGGTGTTCCAGTCCCTGCAGGGGCAGCGCCTGAGCAGCTATGCCGTCAATGTCGGCGCCAGCAACTACGACGACAACTGCAACCGTTTCTGGCTGCAAAACAGCCGCAACGGCCAGCGTTTCTGTGCCTGGCAGCCGCTCTACAACAACGGCCTCGACTGAGTTGCCGGCCAGCCGCTGAAGTGATGGAAAAGTCAGTAATGACGGGGGCTAGACGGTTTTATGCAAGCCGTCACAGATCCGCATACTCCCCTTTGAAAATGCTCACAAAACAGTCAAAAGGAGATTGCCGGCCCGGCGGGCCGATGTGAGGCTCTGGGTGCCCACATGGGCACCCAAACAAGGACTGACAATAATGAAAAAAACAGCGGGAATCTGGGTGATCGCAGGCATGCTGATCGCCCCTCTGGCGCAAGCCGACGTCATACTGCACGCCTTCAACTGGAAATACAGTGAAGTCACCGCCAAGGCCGATCTCATCAAGGCCGCCGGCTACAAACAGGTGCTCATCTCGCCGCCCCTCAAGTCGTCGGGCAACGAGTGGTGGGCACGCTATCAACCGCAGGATCTGCGCCTCATCGACACCCCCCTTGGCAACAAGCAGGATCTCGAGCAGCTGATCGCCGCCATGCAGGCGCGAGGCATAGCCGTCTATGCGGACGTGGTGCTCAACCACATGGCCAACGAGAGCTGGAAGCGCAGCGATCTCAACTACCCCGGCAGCGAGCTGCTCGGCCAGTATGCGGCCAACCCCGCCTACTTAGAGCGCCAGAAGCTGTTCGGCGATCTGGGCCAGAACTTGCTGGCCGGCTCGGATTTTCATCCCGAAGGCTGCATCACCGACTGGAGCGATCCGGGCCACGTCCAGTACTGGCGCCTGTGCGGCGGCGCCGGTGACAAGGGGCTGCCGGATCTCGACCCCAACAACTGGGTGGTGAGCCAGCAGCAGGCTTACCTCAAGGCGCTCAAGGGGATGGGGATCAAGGGCTTTCGGGTCGATGCGGTCAAGCACATGAGCGATTACCAGATCAACGCCGTGTTCACCCCCGAGATCAAACAGGGCGTGCAGGTGTTTGGCGAGGTGATCACCACGGGGGGCGCCGGCAGCACGGATTACGAACGCTTCCTCAAACCCTATCTCGACAGCAGCGGTCAGGGGGCCTATGACTTCCCGCTGTTTGCCTCCCTGCGCGGAGCGCTGGGCTATGGCGGCAGCATGAACCTGCTGGCGGATCCGGGTACCTACGGTCAGGCCCTGCCGGGCAGCCGGGCCGTCACCTTCGCCATCACCCACGACATTCCCACCAACGATGGCTTTCGCTACCAGATCCTGAACCAGACCGACGAGAAGCTGGCCTATGCCTATCTGCTCGGCCGCGATGGCGGCTCGCCCCTGGTCTATTCCGATCACGGCGAGACCCAGGCCAAGGATGGGCTGCGCTGGCAGGATTACTATCAGCGCAGCGACCTCAAGGGGATGATCCGCTTCCACAATACGGTGCAGGGCCAGCCCATGCAGCTGGTCGGCAGCGGCGACTGCTTCGTGCTGTTCAAGCGCGGCAAGCTGGGACTGGTCGGCATCAACAAGTGTGACTACGAGCAGGAGTACTGGCTCGATACCGCCAAGTTCGAGATGAACTGGTATCGCAACTACCGGGACGTGCTCGACAGCAACGCCCTGATCAATGTGCAGAGTCAGTGGGTACGGGTCGCCATCCCCGCCCGCAGTGCCCGGCTCTGGCTGCAGGAATAAGGAAGAGACACCGGACGGGGCCGCCACAGTGCGGCCCCTCTTTATTTGCCGGTTTATTTCGGGCGCTGCGCTCATCGGCAGCTTGTTCTGCCAGCGCCATGATGCTTTACTCAACAAGGCTAACGAGGCTAAGGGAGCAAGCCGTTGAAAGCATGGATGTTGATGGGATTGATCCCGCTGTTTTCCCCGCCCGGCTGGAGCCAGACTCCCCCGCCGGCCGAGGTGGTGATCCTGACCACAGAGGCACAGGCCCCCCTCTCAGTTCCTCTTGCGGCGCCCAAGCCAATGCCCGCGCCCAGCACACTGCCAGAACCCACCCGGCTGACCGCCAGCCTGCCGCCCGGCACGCGCCAGATCCAGGTCTACAAATCGGTACAGAAAAATGGCGTGATCCGCTACTCCGACATGATGCCGGAGCAGGGCCACTACGAGCTGCTGCTGTTCAACGACTGCTACGCCTGCGATCCGGCCTCCAAGGTCAACTGGCGCACCACCGGCCTCTTCCTCTACGACTACGCCAGCACGATACAGGCGGCGGCCAAGGCCTATCAGGTGGAGCCCGCGCTCATCCGGGCGCTGATCCACGCCGAATCCGCCTTCAATCCGCTGGCGGTCTCCCGCAAGGGCGCCATGGGGCTGACCCAGCTGATGCCGACCACGGCGCGCGAGCTGGGGGTCGGCGATGCCCTGATGGCCGAGCAGAATATCTTTGGCGGGGTGAAATACCTGGCAGGGCTGCTCAAGCAATATGGCGGCAACGTGGCGCTGGCGACCGCGGCCTACAACGCGGGGGCTGGCGCTGTGCAAAAACATGGGGGCATACCCCCTTATGCCGAGACCCGCGCCTATGTGGAGCGGGTGCAGCTGTTGCGCCAGCGCTACAAGGACATGTTGAGCGCCAAGGGGCTGTGACCCCTTCCCTCTTTACACCCTGCAACGCAATCAGCCGGGCCCTTGCGGCCCGTTTTTGCGCCCCCCCCTGAAACGAAAAAACACGCCCGGGGGCGTGTCGATACCACACTTTTTCGTCACGGATCACGCTTTAGGGGCGATCACGCGATAGGCCAATGCACCCAGAATGGCACCGACGATCGGAGCAACCCAGAACAGCCACAGCTGGCCGAGGGCCCAGTCACCCACGAACAGGGCAACCCCTGTGCTGCGCGCCGGGTTGACCGAGGTATTGGTCACCGGAATGCTGATGAGGTGAATGAGCGTCAGGCACAGACCGATGGCGATGGGGGCAAACCCGGCCGGGGCCCGGCTGTCGGTGGCGCCCATGATGACGAACAGGAAGAAACCGGTCATCACCACTTCGCACACCAGGGCTGCCAGCAGGCTGTAGCCGCCCGGCGAGTGCTCGCCATAGCCGTTGGAGGCAAAACCTGCGCTTAAGTCAAACCCGGCCTGACCGCTGGCGATCACATAGAGCACGGCCGCTGCCGCAATCCCGCCCAATACCTGAGCGACTATGTAAGGCAGCACACCGGAGGCCGGGAAACGGCCACCGGCCCAGAGCCCCACGGTCACGGCCGGGTTCAGGTGACAACCTGAAATGTGGCCTATGGCATAGGCCATGGTCAGCACAGTCAGACCGAACGCCAGCGCCACGCCCAGCAGGCCGATTCCCACGTTCGGGAAGGCGGCGGCCAGCACTGCGCTGCCACAACCCCCCAGCACCAGCCAGAAGGTGCCCATAAACTCAGCTGCAAAAGGTTTCACTCTCAACTCTCCCAATGATGGATGGAACATGAGCCTGGGCTCACGAGGTCGCCGTCCTTAAACGGCGCCACATTATGGGAGCGTGACATGACGAGGCGAAGTGAGCCTGTCTCGCCAGGAAAGTGTGAGCAAGGTCACAAGTGATTGATTAATCAAGAGGATTGTCGTCAGTCCCGAATGGCGTCCCGCCATCTGGTACGACAACTTGTGACTCTGTTGAGGCTTTTAACAACAGGATGGCGCGCACCTGAGGACCCAGCCGCAACGGATAAACGAGGAGGGCGCCCTCCTCTCACATTGCTCCTCAGACGCAGTCAGCGTCGACAGGGTTCAGCGATAGCGGCCGCGCACCGAGCTGGTGGCCCGCCCCGCCATCTTGATCAGGCTCTGGCGGGTATGGAAGTGGCAGAGTGCCACCCCGAGCGCATCCGCCGCATCCGCCTGGGGCGTGGCCGACAGCTTGAGCAGATGGGTCACCATGTGCTGCACCTGCTCCTTGGCCGCGCCGCCCGTGCCCACCACAGCCTGCTTGATCTGGGTCGCCGAGTATTCGCTGACCGGCAGCAGGGCATTGACCGCCGCAACTATGGCGCTGCCGCGAGCCTGACCCAGCTTCAAGGCAGAATCCGCGTTGCGGGCCATAAAGACCCGCTCGATGGCGAACTCGTCCGGTTTGAACTGGGTGATGATCTCGCTCACCCCGTCATACACCTGCTTGAGGCGTGACGGCAGCTCGCCCAAATCGGTGCGGATGCAGCCCGACCCCAGGTATTCCGCCTTGCCTGCGACTATGCGGATGACGCCATAGCCTGTGATGCGCGAACCTGGGTCTATCCCCAGAATAATGCTCATGGCCGCTCCGCCATGCTGGCCTGGGGGCGGCTCACAGCCTCGTCACCCGTGAGCCTGTGGCCCGGCTCCATTCCCAAAACAATGCTCATGACACTCTGTTGCTCTGAAGGCAGTTCATGGCCGCCAAGATAGCAAACAAGCGTCCGCTTGGCTCGCGCGGCGGCGCCCTCGCCGGCTGACTGCGCAGGGATCCGTCATCTTGTACAGTGGTCTGCCTGTTTCCTCACCCGTGCGGGCCCGCCCAATCAGGTGCCACAGGCACAGAGAAGGATCAGGTCGCCAGCGCCACCAGCCGCTCGGCCAGTCGGTGGCTCTGCAGATAGCTCTCGATGAGTGCCCCATCGGCCTTGCCCAGCTCGATCTGTCGATACCAGTGATCGAGCATGGCCACGAAGCCCCGTTGGGCCAGCACCGGCTGCCAGTCGTCCGGTGCCAGGGTCTGCAGGGTCTTGTCTCGGGCAATCGTGCCCCGGGTGCAGTTTTCGATATGCAGGGAGAGGTTGTCGCCATAGGCATCGATGCGCTCCTCCGTGATGCCGGCGCTGCGGTTCATGCTGCCGCTCACCGCCGTCTGCCCGCTTTGCCAGGCGATGCTCACCCCGGCCAGCAGCTCGGGCTGCTGGGCACTCCGCCTCAGCACCGCATGCAGATCCCCGGTCGGTGCGCCGCCATAGAAACAGAGGCTGTCGAGCACATGGATAAAGTCGTCGAACAGGAACGGACGCGGCAGCCCCGGCAGGGCGTGTCTGTGTTTTTGCCAGTTAAGCTCGGTAAGCAACTGATTATCTGTCCTGGTGGCGTTCATGGCGGGCAGATAGCGGCGGTTGAAACCCACAAACAGCGGGCAATCCTGCGCCATGGCCAGATTGGCGAGCGCTTCTACCTCGGCTGCGTTGTCACACAGGGGCTTGTCGACAAAGGTAGGGATGCCAGCGCGCAGGCACTGCTGGGCCAGCTTGCCATGCACGGCGGTGGCGGCGTGGATCATCACGGCATCCGGGCGGCTCGCAAGCAGTGTATCCACCTCGGTAAAGCACTCGGGGATCCGGTACTGGCGGGCCAGCTTGCCCAGCACCGTCGGATTGCGGGTACAGAGCAGCGGGGTCACCCGCTCGTCGCTGGCAATCAGCGGCAGATAGGCCTTCTGGGCGATATCACCAAGGCCAATCAAGGCAATGCGCATGGGAACTCCTTGTCACTCGATCAGTGGATAACCGGCTAAGTGCCCGCACCATCTCAGGATTTCCCCCGCAGATCCAGCCTTGCCGCAACCCGGGCTGCCCCACCCCCTCTCAGCCTCCCCCTTCGCAAGGGCGAGGAGCCTATTCTCGCCCTCCCTTGCCAACCGAGGAGCAGGCGGAAGTGGCTTTACTCCCCCCTGCCAATAGCCAAGGTGGGCACATATGTATCGCCAGCAAAACGGGTTTCGTATTGCACCCATTTTGGCTAACATGCCCCACTTCAAGGAGACATAGGGGCAAGGAACCGATGAGTAACAAGACGCTGCAATCCCTCTTTCACTACAAGCGTTGGGCCGATGGCGAGCTGCTGGATGCGATCGCCACGCTGGACGCGCAGCAATATGCCGAAGACCACCACACCTGCCTTAGGATCTTCAACCATATCCATGTGGTCGATGCCATCTTCAAGGCCAATCTGCTGGGGGAACGGCACGGTTTTACCGCCACCAATACCCCGGAAACGCCGACCCTGACCGCCCTGCGCAGCACAGTCACCGAGCTGGATAACTGGCTGGTGGATTACGTCGCTACCTTGAGCCCGCAAGAGGGTGAAACCTTGCTTTCGTTTCGCTTTGTCGATGGCGACAGGGGGCAGATGAGCCGCGAAGAGATGCTGCTGCACCTGGTGACTCATGGCGGTTATCACAGGGGGGCTGTCGGGCGGATTCTGGCGCAGTGCGGCATCACGCCGCCGCGCGATACCCTGACCGCCTTCCTGCATCGCAGCGAACCCAAGCGGCGCGGCAAAGATGACTCAAACCAAGCCCTGCCCTTATGAACCGATCCACGCGCTTCCCTCGCCCATTTCTGCTCGTGCTGCCATTGCTGCTGGGCGGCTGCGCCGCCGCCATCGATCACTACTCGGGGCGCTTTCGCAACACCCTGGCACCGGGGGAGACACGCGCGACCATTCGCGCCGAGCTGGGAGATCCCCAGCTTTGCCAGCAGGCCGCCTTTCTGACCGAGGATAATGTGCAGGGTTGCGATCGCTTTACCGTGCTCGGCAAGATCCACAAGCGCGCTGACGGCAATGGCCAGGCCACGGCGAGCGCCGTGACAATGGGGCTGGGGGAGCTGATCCTGATACCGATGACGGTGGCAGGCGTGGCGGCGGATTACACCCAGCGCCACACCCTCACCGTCTATTACGATCGGGACGATCACTATCTGTTCCACACCCTGCTCAATGGCAAGGGGCAGGAAGTGTGGCAATAAGGGGCTATAAAGCGGAACGCTTTGCTGCCCCATGGCCAGGTGACAGCCATTTGCCGGGTGACTCGGGAAATCCCGCTAAGATGGCTTTCTGCGATCCAGCCATTTACCCACTCTGGCCCCCAGCTCGGAGCAGAGCAGGGCGCTGACAATGGCCCCTATCATCCGGTTGGTCTCGGAGAGTGCTTTTGTCTCAACAAACTGGTATGCAATCAGATTGAAAATAAGGATCCCGAGCAGCAGTCCAAGGCCGCTACCCACCTTCTCCCTTCTGGATTTGGCTTTCACCGCCATCTATTGCTCCTGTGCAAGGGAGCCGGCCATTCAGCCCCCCTTATCCATAGGCAGAACAAGATAGCAAAGCCGTGCCTGCTTGCCCGCCTTAATCGCACCTGCTTAAGCGCTTTGATGACGCAGTTCAAAAAATGATGATTTTCTGATGGTTGTATCAGTTCTGATGCTCGCCTGAGCAGCTTCGTTTGGCTTAGCATAGCCATCCATAACCTGTTGAACTGCAATGGGTTACGACCCCCCGCTGATCAAGGAAGCATATTGGAAGCTGTTATCCATGGGCAGGAACGTGGGATCTGGCTAAATCACGGCTGGCACCAAGCGATGAGTGTCCCAGATTTACCCTTATGGAGAAATCTTATGTCGGTTGAAAGCGTTGTTAGCTGGGCTAACAAGTTAAATAAAAATCTCTGGTGGCGTCATGCTATCAGATTGGCAGCAGAGAAAGGCAAACTAGAAGGTGATAGTTTACAGCTTCTTTTAACTATCGCCAAAATGGAACATGGTCTAGAAGCGCAAGATGATAATTATGCCAGCTATATTTCTCCATTAACCATTACTGGATTTGGTGAAGAAAAACAGGCTGTAAAATTGAAGAGTATCGGTAAAGTAAGCAATGTTTCTTCTCTTGTATCTGATGCAACGCTCGAGTTTAACATTGAAGGATTAACAGCTGTTTACGGTGATAATGGTTCTGGTAAATCCAGCTATGCAAAAATACTAAAAAATGCCTGCCTTACTCGTGGCGACACTCCTAAAATATTATCTAATATTTATGAAGAAAAATCTGGTTCTCCAAATGCTGAAATCTCAATTGTTATTGGTGAAGACCAGCATGATGTAGATTGGGCACTATCGACTGCAGCGCGTGAAGATCTTAAGTCTATCCGTATCTTCGATAACACTTCTGCAGCCCATTATATTTCTGGCGAGGATGCCATCGAGTACAAGCCAGCAGGCATGAAATTACTGACGCAGTTGATGCACGCTTGCGAGTTTGTTAGAATTAGTAGTGATAATGATAAAAAGCCATTTATTACGGCTAATCCATTACCTAATTTTATAGCTAACAGCAAAGTTCACACTTTTATTTCAACTCTGTCAGCGACAACAAAAATAGAAAATGTTGATGCTCTTTGTTTAAACAAAGAGCAGAATGATTCTATTCATGCTCATCGTGAAGAACTAGCAAAACTAAGATCTAGCACGCCTGAACAAATCCGTAAAATATATAGTGATCGCTGCAAAGAGTTACAACCACTACTCGACCATTTAGTTAAGCTTAGAAGCAATCTTGACCAAAAACGGTTGGATGAAATTAAGAACGCGTTTGACGGTTACAAAACTAAACAAGCTGCTGCAGTGCTTGCACGCACCCAAGCTGTTGACGGGCATGAGCTTGCTGGTATTTGCTCACCTGAATGGGTACAAATGTGGAGGCACGTTAAAACCTTTGTCCAGACACATAATACTGGGTTAGTTTTTCCACCCATTCAAGGTGATCCATGCCCTACTTGTCTTCAACCAATATCAGGTGACGCAGCTACTAAGTTGAAATCATTCAATGAATATCTGCAAGATAAGACTCAAGTAGAGGCTAACAACGCCAAAAGTACATTTGATGCCTATATCACCAATCTAAAGTCACTCAATTTTGATCTAAAGCCATATGAATTTTCTTTAGGAAAGATCCACGATCATAACCTTGAATATGCTCAAAAAATTATTGAGTTGAACACGGATTTAGAAGCTCGTCGCGCCAACCTGATCAAAGCTGAGCCAGATTTTACACCGATTAAAGTGGAGTTTAATGCTGTAGATTGGATTAGTGGTCAAATCGACTCATGGAAGAAGAAAGAAGCTGAGGTGGCAACTAACGAAGGCTTAGTGAAGCAAATTTCAGACCTTGCAATTCTACTTCAAGACCTAGAAGATAGAAAAACTCTCACGGCATCAAGAGAAAGTATATTAAACGAGATTAACCGCCTAAGGAAAATCGCGCTATTTAACAATCTTGCAAATTCCTGCCAGTCTACATCAATTACGGCTCTAACAAATTTTATTGCAAAAAGCGGAGCAATTGGCAGTCTACAGTCAGCTTTTAGTGAAGAACTCCAAAAACTACGATTTAATAACTTTAATATAGACACAGAGACTCGTGGTCTTCGTGGCAAACAAATGCTTAAGCTACGACTAACCGGAAAAACAAACGGTATTAGGGATGTGGCAAGCGAAGGCGAGCAGAAGTGTGTGGCTTTGGCTAGCTTCATGGCAGAACTCACAGTCGATGATAGAAAATCAGCCATAATTTTTGATGACCCAATCAATTCACTCGATCACAAGTGGCGTCGAATGTTTGCAGACCGGATTGCCACAGAGTCGTTAGCCCGTCAGATTATTGTATTCACCCATGACATGTCATTCCTGAAAATGCTTGAGGAATCTAGTGATATAGCCAAGTCAAAACTAAATATTATCTCAATCGCAAAATTTGGTGATACAAGCGGATACCCGTTCCCTGAACCACCTTGGGATGCAAAAAACACAGCATCTAGAATTGGCTTTTTAAAGAACGAACTACCAAATCTTAAAATAATGGAGATGTCTGGTGACTTAAAATACGAGTTCCATGCAAAGCACATATATAATCTTATGCGTGAAACATGGGAGCGTCTTGTTGAAGAATGGCTACTAAGAAAGGTTGTAGAACGTTTTTCTCGTGGCGTGAAAACTCAGAGCCTTAAAGAAATCGTGGATGATGTCACCTCTGATGATAACAACATAATCAATGCCGCGATGTCTAAATGTAGTACTTATATGTATGGTCATGATAACGCGACTGGGCTAACCGTTGACTGCCCTCGACATAGTGAAATTGAGCAAGACGTAACAGCTTTGGAGATGTATTTTAAGGCGTTAAAGAAACGTCGTAACTAATTAATTTCGACATAAATAAAAAGGCGGCCATCTGGTCGCCTTTTTTATTGCTATTGCTTTCCAATCAGGAAAACTCACCGCGCCGGCCGCTTGGCGCCATTCCCTTTGGCGGCAGGCTTGCCACCCTGGGCTGCCGGCTTGGCAGAGCCGGCGCGGGTTGGGGTCTTGCCCTTATGGGCGGGTTTCCCGGCCGGTTTACCCTGACCTGCGCCCTGCGCGGCAGGCTTGCCGTTGCCAGCCCCTTTGCTGAGCTGAGAGCCGACTGGCTTGCCATTGCCCGCCTTGCCGCCCTTGCTGGCGGCAGGGGTGTCGTTGCGAGCCTTGCCTTGCGAGGCGGCAGCCACTGCGCCCTTACCGCCAGCAGCCTTGTTGCCAGCGCCATTGCCACGCTGATGAACGATATTGCTGTGGCGGGTCAGAGCTGGTTTCAGCCCCTTGTTGATGCTGCGCGAGGCCACCGCCTCGCCGCGACCTTCCGGCGGCACCAGGCAGTTGGGGCCGTTGCCGATCAGGTGACCCTTGCCCATTTCCAGCAGGGCCTCGCGGATCATGGGCCAGCCGGCCGGATCGTGGTAGCGCAGCAGCGCCTTGTGCAGGCGACGACGGCGCTCACCCTTGACCACAAACACATCCCCACCCTGGCGGCTCACCTTGTTGAGCGGGTTTTTCTCGGTGTAATACATGGTGGTGGCGTTGGCGAGCGGCGACGGGTAGAAGTTCTGCACCTGATCCAGCTTGAAGCTGTTGGTCTTGACCCAGAGCGCCATGTTCACCATGTCTTCATCCGTGGTGCCCGGGTGGGCCGAGATAAAGTAGGGGATCAGGTACTGCTGCTTGCCCGCCTCTTTGGAATACTTGTCGAACAGCTCCTTGAAGCTGTAGTAGCTGCCCATGCCCGGCTTCATCATCTTGGAGAGCGGGCCCTCCTCGGTGTGCTCCGGTGCGATCTTCAGATAGCCGCCGACATGGTACTTGGCCAGCTCCTTGATGTAGCGCGGATCTTCCACGGCGATGTCGTAGCGCACGCCGGAGGCAATCAGGATTTTCTTGATGCCCTTCACATCCCGCGCCTTGCGATAGAGGTCGATGGTCGGGGTATGGTCGGTGTCCATGTGCGGGCATATGGTCGGCCAGACACAGGAGGCGCGGCGGCAGGTCTGCTCGGCCTTGGGGCTCTTGCAGCGCAGCTTGTACATGTTGGCGGTGGGGCCGCCGAGATCCGAGATGACGCCGGTAAAGCCCGGCACCTTGTCGCGGATCTCTTCGATTTCTTTGATGATCGACTCTTCCGAGCGGCTCTGGATGATGCGCCCCTCGTGCTCGGTGATGGAGCAGAAGGAGCAGCCGCCGAAGCAGCCACGCATGATGTTGACCGAGGTCTTGATCATCTCGTAGGCCGGGATCTTCTCCTTGCCATAAGCCGGGTGCGGCACCCGCTGGTAGGGCAGGCCGAACACGCCGTCCATCTCGTCGGTTTCCAGCGGGAAGGCGGGCGGGTTGACCCAGATGATGCGATCACCGTGGGCCTGGGAGAGCGCGCGGGCGCAGCCCGGGTTGGTCTCGTGGTGCAGGATGCGCGACGCGTGGGCGTAGAGCACCTTGTCTTCCTTCACCCGCTCGAACGCCGGCAGCTTCACATAGGTTTTTTCCCATGGCTTCTGCTTGGGCGGCTGCACCAATACCGGCTTGGCCTCCTGCTCCACCGGCGCCGTACCCTCGTCATCCGAGCAGGGCGCCCCTTCCATATAGGGGTTCATGATGGGGTCGATGCGGCCGATCTGATCCAGCTTGCTGGAATCCACCCCGCGCCACTCGGGCAGCGGCTCCTTGCGGATCACGGCGGTGCCGCGAATGTCCTGCATGGTCTCCATGGTCTCGCCGTTGGCGATGCGGTGCGCCACCTCGATGAGCGGCCGCTCGGCGTTGCCATAGATGAGGATGTCGGCCTTGGCGTCGAGCAGGATGGAGCGGCGTATGGTCTCGGACCAGTAGTCGTAGTGGGCGATGCGGCGCAGCGATGCCTCTATGCCGCCTATGACCACGGGGACCTCCTTGAAGGCCTCCTTGCAGCGCTGGGTGTAGACCAGGGTCGCGCGATCCGGCCGCTTGCCGCCCACATCGCCCGGGGTGTAGGCGTCGTCGTGGCGCAGCTTCTTGTCGGAGGTGTAGCGGTTGATCATGGAATCCATGTTGCCCGCGGTCACCCCGTAGAAGAGGTTGGGCTTGCCCAGACGCATGAAGTCATCCTTCGATGACCAGTCCGGCTGGGCTATGATGCCGACCCGAAAACCCTGGGATTCGAGCATGCGGCCGATCACCGCCATGCCGAAACTCGGGTGATCCACATAGGCGTCACCGGTCACCAGGACTATGTCACAGCTGTCCCAGCCGAGTTTGTCCATCTCCGCTCTGGACATGGGCAGGAAGGGCGCAGTGCCGTAGCACTCGGCCCAGTAGCGGGGATAGGAGAAAAGGTGGGTAACCGGCTGCATTTTGAACACCTGGAACAATTCGGGTCGCGCATTATACCGGCAGAGCGAAGCGGCGGCGATGGCTTTTTGCCCCTACAGAGCACGAGGAAAAGGCGAGCCAGTGACGGGCTCGCCTCAATAACACGGGTTGAACGGGATCAGGCCAGGACGCGGGCCAGCACTATGCGGCTGTAATGGCGCTGCAGCAGCTGATAACCCCCGAGCAGACACCAGACCAGGGCTGGCGCCAGGAAGATGGGGTGGGTCGCGAGGCGCAGCATCAGCAAACCCAGCAGGATCAGCGCGAACGGGCGGCTCTCGTAGAGCCACAGCGGCCAGCCCTGCTTGCGGGCAGGGAGTGGCTTGTCGATGCGCCTATGGGCACTGCGTCTGAACCAGGCCAGGGAGCCGGCCAGATAGAACGCCAGTCCGGCCAGCAGCAGGCCCGGTTGATCGGCAACCCCCAGCAACAGCAAACCGCTGCCCATATAGGCAAAAGGCAGCGGCTCATAGATAGCAGATGGCAACATAGCTCACCTCGACGTTAAAACTGGCTACATATTAACCGCCGGCTGCCGTGATACCATCCGCTTTCTGCGTCTTTCACCTATATGGGTGTAGGTATCAGACCGCCGGTTTGTCCTCGGCTTTCACCGCCGACTGGGCTGCCAGCGCCTCGTCCACCAGCAGATCTCGCGCCCCCGTCATGCCCGCCCGTTTGGCCAGCAAATGATAGATGGCAGGCACCATCACCAGGGTCACCAGGGTCGCCAAGGAGAGCCCGAAGAAGACCACAGTCCCCACCGCCATCCGGCTCTCGTAACCCGCCCCCATGGAGACCATCAGCGGTACGGCGCCGATAATGGCGGTCAGCGAGGTCATCAGTATAGGGCGCAGACGGCGCACCGAGCCGGCTATGATGGCGTCATCGAAGGCCTCGCCACGCTGGCGCAGCTGATTGATGAACTCCACGATCAAGATACCGTTCTTGGTCACCATGCCGATCAGCATGATCATGCCGATCTGGCTGTAGATGCTCATCTCCTGCCCCGTCAGCCAGAGGCCGAGCAGACCGCCGAAGATGCCGAGCGGTACCGTCACCATCACCACAGCCGGGGTCAGCATGCTCTCGAACTGGGCCACCAGCACCAGATAGACCACCAGCAGGGCCAGCGCGAACACCATCACCATCTCGCCCTGGTTGTCGCGATAATCCTTGGACTCACCGGCGTAATCCACCGTCATGCCGCTCGGCAGATTGGCGCTGGCCCAACCATCGAGGAAGTCCAGTGCCTCGCCCAGGGTGCGATCCGGCGCCAGATCGGCGGTCAGGGTCACCGCCTTCTGCCGCTGGTAGTGGTTGAGCCGCTGCGGGCTCGCCACCTGGGTGACGGTCGCCAGGGTGGAGAGGCTCACCATCTCGCCACTGGCGGCCTTGAGATAGATGCGGCTGAGATCGGACACGCCGTTGAAGTCACGCTGATTGGCGCGCAGATAGACGTCGTACTCCTCGCCCCTGTCCACATAGGTGGTCTGGCTGACGCCACCGAGCAGGGCCTGCAGCGAGCTGGCCACGGTCGACACCGGAATGCCGAGCTGGCTGGCTCTGTCCCGCTCTATGGTCACCTGCAGTTCGGGGGTCTTCTCGGCGTAGTCGAGATCCGGCGTCACCATCAGGCCGCTCTGGGCCGCCGCCTCTTTCAGGGCCAGCCCCTGCTGATAGAGCTCGGCATAGTCCGAGCCCTGCAGCACGAACTGCACCGCGGCGGTGGAGCCGCCGCGAAAGCCCGGCTGGAAGGTACGGATCATCACGTCGGGAATGCCGGCCAGCCGCCCGCTCAGAGACTGGGCAAACTCGGTGGCGGTTTCGTCCCGCTCAGCCCAGTCGGTGAGCTGGATGATCGCCATCCCGGTCTGATCGCCGCCACGGCCGAAGGCCGGGGTGCTGAAGCTCATGGCCTGCACCACCCCCTTGCCCAGCAGCGGCATGATGGCCGCCTCCACCTGCTGCATGTTGCGCTTCATCCGCTCTATGCTGGTGCCCTCGGCCCCTTTCACGAACACATAGAGCACGCCCCGATCCTCGGTCGGGGTCAGACTGGTGGGCAGCTGGCCAAACAGGGCGCCGATGCCGCCGAGGCAGAGCAGCAGCACCAGCGGAGTCCAGGCCGAGCGGCGCAGCACCCAGCCCAGCAGATTGCGATAGTGCTTCTCCACCCAGCCGAGGCCGCGATCGAGCGCCGCCGTCAGCACGTTGGGCTTGTCGACCGAGCGCATCAGCCAGGAGCCCATGGCCGGGGTCAGGGTCAGCGCCACCAGGGAGGAGAAGAGCACAGCCAGGGAGAGCAGGATGGCGAACTCGGTAAAGAGCCGCCCCACCATGCCATCCATGAAGGCGATGGGCACGAACACCATCACCAGCACGGCCGTGGTCGCCACCACGGCAAAACCCACCTCGCGGGTGCCGTGCCAGGCCGCCAGCAGCGGTGGCTCGCCCCGTTGCAGGTGGTGGTGGATGTTCTCCACCACGACTATGGCGTCATCCACCACCAGACCGATGGCGAGAATAAGGGCCAGCAGTGTGATGAGGTTGATGGAAAAACCGAGATACCAGGCCCCGATGAAGGCCGAGATGAGCGACACAGGCACTGTAATGGCCGGGATCAAAGTGGTACGCCCCTGCCCCAGGAACAGGTAGAGCACGGCCACCACCAGCACGGCGCAGATGGCCAGCGTCTCGTACACCTCGTCGATGGCCTGCTTGATGAAGATGGTGGAGTCGTAGTCAATCTCCAGGGTGGCGCCCTCCGGCAGGAAGCGCTGCATCTCGGCCATCTTCTTCTCGACCCCCTGCGCCACCGCCAGCGGATTGGCGGTGGACTGGGCCACTATGCCTATCCCCAGGCTCTCGCGGCCGTTGCGCTGGTAGGCGCTGTCTTCGTTCTTGGCGCCGACCTCCACGTCGGCGATATCCGCCAGGTAGATGCTCTGGCCGTTGTCGGCGGTGCGCACCTGCAAGGCCTGAAAATCGGCGGCCGTGTGGTAGAGACGGGCGATCTGCACCGCCATCGTCATGCTGTTGTTGCGAATTTCGCCGCCCGGCAGCTCTATGTTCTCGCGCTTGAGGGCATCCTGCACGTCCGCCACAGTAATGCCACGGGCCGCCATGTCGGCGGGACGCAGCCGCACGTACATCACCTGGGTCAGATCGCCGGAGAGGGCCACCTCGCTCACTCCGTCCACCAGACTCAGGGGATCGACCAGCACGCGGTTGGCGTAGTCGGTCATGGCAGTACGGTCCATCTGGGTGCTGCTGAAGTTGAGCCAGACCGCCACGTCGCCGTTGCCGTTGTCCTTGGTGACCATGGGTTCATCCACGTCATCCGGCAGCCTGGGGCGGGCGCGGGAGATGGCGTCACGCACATCCGAGGTGCCCTCCACCATGTTCCAGCCGAGCTTGAACTCCACAGTGATGACGGAGCGCCCCTTGCGGGTCACAGAGTTGATGTTCTTGATGCCGCTGATGCCGGAGAGCTGATCCTCGATGGGCTTGGTGACCTGGCTCTCCATGACGGCGGGTGCCGCCCCCTCATAGGTGGTGGAGATGGAGACGGACGGGATCTGCACGTCCGGCATCTCCCGCACCGTCAGCTTGCTGAAGGCCACCAGACCGAACACGGTCAGCAGGGCGCTCACTACCACGGCCACCAGCGGGCGGCGAACAGAAATATCGGAGAGCCACATCAGCCTTTTACCTCCGCCAGATCGTGCACGCTGGCACCGTCACGCAGATTGACCAGCCCCTCGACCGCGATGCGATCGCCGACCTTCAGGCCCTCGGTGACCCACACCTCCTCGCCATGGGTATCCCCCAGCACCACGGGTACCCGCGTCACCCGACCGTCCGCCTCCAGGCGATAGACGAAGCGTTGCGCACCGGCATACTCCACCGACTGGGCCGGGATCAGTGTCATCTTCTGGGGTGGCAGGGAGAGCTCGACGTTGAGCAGCATGCCGGGGCGCAGCTGACCATCGGGATTGGGGATGATGACGCGCGCCTTGATGTTCTGGGTATCGTTGGAGACGCGACTGTCGAGGGTCTCCAGCACGCCGCTGAACGCTTGATCCGGCCAGGCCGAGCTGGTCGCCGTCACCGCCATGCCGGGGCGCAGCAGGGAGAGATAGCGCTCTGGCACCGCCAGATCGAGCCGCAGCTTGGCCAGCTCATCGAGATGGAGCAGGGTATCGCCGCTGTTGACCAGGGCCCCTTCGCTCAGGTCTATCAGGCTGACGGTGCCGTCAAACGGCGCCTGCAGGGTGCGCAGCGACAGCTCGTACTTGGCCGCATCGGCGCGGGCCTGGGCCTGGGCCACTATGGCCTCCTGCCCTTCCAGCTCTGAGGTGGTGATGGCACCGCGCGCCACCAGTCGGCGCATGTCCCGCAGCTTGCGGGCCTCGTCGCGCACGCTGGCGTTCTGCTCCGCCAGCTCAGCGAGCTGCTTGCCCGTATCCAGGGCGATCAGGGTATCGCCCCGCTTGACCTGCTGGCCGGAGCGCACCGCTATCTTGACGATGCGGCCTGTCACCTCGGGGCTTATCACCACGGAGCGGTTGGCCGCCAGCTTGCTCACCAGCTTGATGGTGGGTTCGGCCAGGCTCTGCTTGACCGTCTGCGCCCTGATATTGACCTGGCGGGGCTGGGGTTTGCTGGCAGGTTCGTTGTTACGGTAATACCAGACACCCGACATCAGCAGGGAGAGACAGGCTATCGACAGCCACATACGCATTTTCATCAAGCAATCCATGAAATTAAGAGAAAAGGGGGGCACTTCATCAATGATGGGTACAATGTTACCCCCTGACTATGCCGTGACTATGTATAAATGTGACAAAACGTAACAGGAGCGGTGGAAGATCACCTAAACCGGATCCACAGGAGACGTTCCTGACAGTTCTGCCCTACACTGATGAACCGAACCGCCCAGACCCAGCCCCACCGCCTATGCCTGCACCACGCCCCGCTCTCGTCACACACAAACTGCAATGGCTGCTTGGCGCCGTCGTCACACTGCTGCTGACCCTCACGATTCATCAGACCCTGAAACATGTCACCGAACTCTATGAGCGCGACACCCTCAACACGGCCGCCCGCTTGCGATCCCAGTTTCAGCAGATGGAGACCTTTCTCGAGGCCATGCGCGGCCAGGCCGAGGAGCGACTGCGCAGCAATCCGCAGTCGGCGCTGACCCGCCAGCTCTATGGCGCCCTGCAAGCCTCGCCGGAGAGGGGGTTCTCGCTGGACAAGGTGCCCGGCAACCTGCCCGAGGGGCTCAGCGGCAATCTGACCGGGCTGGGCCAGCTGCCGGCCCGGGGCAGCGAGCGGGAAGCCAGACTGCACCTGGCGCTGAGCCTCTCCCCCCTGCTCTCCACCACCAACAAGCTGCTGGGGGACAAGGTTGCCTGGATCTACTTCACAGGGGTGGATGACTTCATCTACCTCTACCCCTGGATCCCCTCCAGCCAGTTTCGCTTTCATCGCGCCATCTATCTGAAATCCTACTGGCAGGATGCCCTGAAACAACAAAACCCCAGCCAGCGCGCCATCGTATCGCGCCCTTATGAGGACTTTGCCGGGGAGGGACAGATGATCTCACTGTCGCAACCCATAGTGAAGGATCAGGTGCTGGTGGGCGTCATCAGCATAGATGTGCTGCTCTCGCGGCTCGAACAGCTGCTGGATGAGTCCACACCCGGCATCGGCAGCCTGTTTCTGGTCAATCAGCATCAGCAGATCCTGGCCAGCAATCATCAGGGAGCTGACTTTGTCCCAAAGTTCCAGGCCGAACGGGATAGCTACCAATGGCGCCAGGGCGCCTTTCAACTGGTCCACGCCATTCCCGATACCGGGCTCACCCTGATCCATCGCATCCCGCTGCTCTCCCTGTTGCAGGCCCTGCTCTGGCAATCTGCCCCGACCCTGATCGCCATCCTCTTCATGGTGCTGGCGGCGCTCTCCAGCCTCAAGTCCCACCGCCTGAACCGGCAGCTGGACTATCTCTCCAACCACGATGCCCTGACCGGCGCCTTCAACCGCCACTACTTCGACGAATTTGAACAGGCCCGAGCCCATGCCAGGGCGCGCGGCGTCGGGGTGATCATGTTCGATTGCGATCACTTCAAGCTGGTCAACGACCGCTTTGGTCACGAAGTCGGCGATCGGGTGCTGATCCAGCTGGTCAGGCTCTGCCAGAGCCAGACCAGAAAAGAGGATGCCCTGATCCGCTGGGGTGGCGAGGAATTTCTGCTGCTGGTTGCCAAGGGGTCCGAGCCGCTGGATCAGCTGACCGAGCGGTTGCGCCTGCAGATAGCCCGCCATCCGTGGGGCGAGATTGCGCCCACCCTGGCGGTCACCGTCAGCCTGGGCTATCACCACTGCGCCCCCGAGACACAGCTGCAGGAGGCGATCCGCCGGGCGGACGTGGCCCTCTATCGGGCCAAGGCCAACGGTCGCAACCGCAGCGAACGCTGGCAGGATGACGGCGCAAAAAACACCGGGTAAGCTGAACGCCTCACTCACCTCAGGAGAGACAAAGTGTCACGAAAACCCCGCGTGGGATTGGCTCTGGGCAGTGGCGCTGCCCGAGGATGGGCGCACATCGGCATCATACGGGCACTGGAGCGGCTCGGTGTCAAACCGGATCTGGTGGCAGGCTGCTCCATCGGCAGCTTCGTCGGCGCCGCCTATGCCGCGGGCGAGCTGGACAAACTGGAGTCCTGGGTGCGCGGCTTCAGCCGGCTGCAGGTGGTCGGCCTGCTCGATCCCGCCCTCTCCGGCGGCCTGTTTCGCGGTGAAAAGGTGTTCGGCATCGCCGCCAATCACTTAGGGGATCCCGCCATCGAGAGCCTGCCGCTGCCCTTCGCCTGCGTCGCCACCGAGCTGGATACCGGTCGCGAGATCTGGCTGCAACAGGGGCCGCTGCGCCAGTGCGTGCGCGCCTCCTGTGGCATGCCCGGCATACTGACCCCCACCCTGGTCGAGGATCGCTGGCTGGTGGATGGCGCCGTGGTCAACCCTGTGCCCATCTCGCTGGCCCGCGCCATGGGGGCCGAGGTGGTGATCGCCGTCAACCTCAACGCCGACATGCACCAGCCCTGGACCGACGAGCCAGACGAGCCCGTCAGCGGCAACCGCTTCAGCCAGTGGTTCAACCGGGGTGAGGGCCCCAACACCCCCGGCATGTGGAGCGTGATGACAGGCTCCATCAACATAATGCAGGAGCGGATCACCCGCGCCCGGATGGCGGGGGATCCCCCCGAGATCCAGCTCTGCCCGCGCCTTGGCAGCTTCTCCATCATGGACTTTCACCGGGCGGGTGATGCCATCAACGAGGGGGAGGCCTGCGTCGAGCGCAACGTGGAGCAACTCAAGGAGGAGCTCTCCCGCCTCGGCTTGATATGACGCCGGGTGCCAACCTGACGAGCCCATAAAAAAAGAGCGCCAACGGCGCTCTTTTTGCTTTCTTGCGGCAGGCAAGCCATCAGAACAGCCCCAGCCCTTTGAGCATGACGATCAGGATCAGCAGCGGCGACACATAACGAATGATGAAGAACAGCGGCTTGAGGATGGCCAGCTCCAGTTCACCGCCGTTGGTCAGCGCCTCCTTCATCCGCTCAAAGCCCCACACCCAGCCCACGAACAGGCAGAGGAAGATACCGCCAAGAGGCATCAATACGTTGGAGGAGACGAAGTCGAACAGGTCGAAGAAGGTCTTGCCGGCGATCTGCACCTCCGCCAGCGAGCTGTTGGAGAGCGCACAGGTCGAACCGACCGCCCCCAGCACCAGCAGGTTGAGCAGGGTCGCCTTGGGGCGGCTCATGTGGAAACGCTCGGACACCACAGAGACAGGCACTTCCAGGATGGAGAGCATGGCGCCCGTCGCCGCGATGGCAGAAAGCACGAAGAACAGCACCATGAACAGGTGGCCGAACGGAATGCTGGCAAACACAGCAGGAATGGTGATGAACAGCAGGGAGGGACCGGCGGAGGGCTCGAACCCGAAGGCGAACACGGCCGGGAAGATGGCGATCCCCGCCAGCATGGAGACGAACAGATCGGCGCACATCACCCGGAAGGTGGTGAGCGGAATGTTCTGATCATCCCGGAAGTAGCTGCCATAGGTCATCATGCAACCCATGCCGATGGAGAGCTTGAAGAAGGCCAGCCCCATGGCGGTCAGCACCACGCCGGCGGTGATCTTGGAAAAGTCCGGCGAGAACAGAAAATGCAGACCCTGGCTAGCACCCGGCAGGGTCAGACTGCGAATGCCGATCACCAGCAGCAGGATGAAGAGCACCGGCATCAGCTTCTTGGTGACCGCTTCGATCCCCTTGGAGACCCCCATCAGCAGTATGCCCCCCATCAGCGCCAGTACCAACCATTGCCAGAGCAGGCTCTGCAGCGGGTTGGTGATGAGTGCATTGAAGGCCGCGCCCGTGACCGCAGGGTCGGTCGACAGTATCTCGCCGCTGATGGCCTTGAAGATATAGGCGAACACCCAGGCCGCCACTTCGGAATAGAAGGACATGATGAGGAAGGCCGCGACCACCCCCATCAGGGCGATCAGCCACCAGGGCTGTCCCTTGGGACCCAGCTTGCTCAGGGTGGTCACCGCATCGGCCTTGCCCTTGCGACCCAGCATGATCTCGGAAATCATCACCGGCAGCCCCACCAGCAGGGTGGCAATCACATAGACCAGCAGAAAACCGGCGCCGCCGTTTTCACCCGTCAGGTAGGGAAATTTCCAGATATTGCCCAGCCCGACGGCTGAACCCAGGGTGGCGGCAAGGACACCGAATTTACTGGTAAAGCCATCTCTGGCCTGGGGAAGGATTTGACTCATGCTTGTCTCACTGTGCGCATCATGCGAAGGATAACCCTGATTTTAGGGCAGGAATTTTCTGAGGATTAATCCGACTTGCCAAGGTATTTTCGTGAAAAGCCTTGGTGAGAGCACACTTAGCCAAATTTAATTAAATGAAGTGGTTATTTGATGGATAAAAAAATGCCGCCTCAATGGCGGCATTTTTGTCAAAGCCCAATTAAATCAAGCCTTGGCAATATCGTCCGGACCGATCTGGCCAATTTCGGCGACTTTCTTGTCAGCCAGCAGCCAGAGGGTGAACTTGTGCAGCTCAGGGTGATGCGCCAGTGCCACCAGGAAGGCGCCACCTACTTCACGATAACCCAGTTCATAGTTCTTCAGGGTGGTCGGGGGAACGCCCAGCAGATCGGCAAACTTGGGACGGCTCAAACCGACCGCTTCACGGATCTGACGGATCTTCTTACCAACAGTTACGATATTTGAATTCATATTGTTCCATACTCCGTACGGCGGATTGACTCCACCTTTATTTTTCGCGACGACTCGTAGTCAAGTGTATCAGTTTTGAACGGACTCGTTATGGTCGAGCCTCTATCTTTAATCAGCGTCTTTCGACGACAACCCTTGCAAACATCGGGGATGGTAATCGCTCAACCGCCTCAGGTAAACAGTCTCGAAAAGAAACCTTTATTGTTGCTGCAGGAATAACTCGTATAATCCGCCAGCTATCCCTAAAGAGTAGGAACTCATGGCGCTCCCCGGCATAATCTCCTGTTTACACCCAGTTTCAACACCTGCAGAACTCACCCGCCAGTTGATGCAAGGCCAGCAGACACGCGCCGAAGCCTTCTGGTTGCCTGCCGCCATGCATGAGCAGGCGGCAGCGGTTTTGACTGCGCTCGATGACAAAAGCAGCCTGTTTATCGAACAGCCAGTGGCGGGGCTGACCCTGCGCAGTCACGATGGCGTCTTGCAACAAGACGGACATCTGCTGCTCGGCAATGGCCAGCGCCTTGCCCTTGCCAACGAGCAGGGCGACGGCGGTCTGGTACCCGAAAGCGGGCTCGCCGAGATGGCACTCTGGCTGGAAGCGGGTCACCGCCATTTTCGCTGTTCAGCTGCGGTTCAGCCCGTGGCACGGGCCATCCTCAACATCTGGCCCCTCGATCCCTACCTTGCCCGTCATTTTTTGCTCAGCTTCACACCCTTACTGTGCGAAGCAACCCAGGCCGATTATCTGGCGGTGTTCCAGACGAGGGAATCTCCCTCCATGGCGCAATCTGACTGGGTTCAGGCCTATATGAAACTCGAAAAGAAGCTGCACAGAGCCTATTTGGATCACTAATTAATTTGGATAAACAGCCAGTTATCCACACGACACAATTTGCCATATGGCTTATGTGTGAGCTTGATCATGTTTTGAAATCGGCATAGAGTGCGCCACGTCATCGGAATGACATCGGCTGTTCGTGAAGGGTTGAAGGCATTGCTTACGCTGCCACCCGCTCGCTTTGTGCACCAGGAATGTGTGCCTCCCGGATGGAACCGGGATCCCTGCCAGACTCAACGCTGTTGTTCGGCAGAGCCTGCAGCTTACATAAATTAAAAAGTGCGAAGCACGTGAACAACGTGCCATCTCAACGAGGATTTTTTTATGATGAAAATGGCTCCTTCCCTGATCGCCATCGCTATGGCTGCCATGGGTGCAACTGCAGCTCACGCCGCTGACGACATCTACTTCGGTGCCGGTGTCGGTGCTGCCCACTTCAACGGTCTGAACAAGATCGATGGCGGTGGTTACGCTGGTACTGAAGACGCGGCTGCTGCCAACGCCTTCGTAGGCTACAACTTCACCGAAAACTTCGGTACCGAATTCGGCTACCAGTACGCTGGCCGTGGCAACACCGAAGGTCTGCGTTACGAGAACCAGGGTGCCACCCTGTCCGGTATCGCTCGTCTGCCGCTGGGCGGCGACTTCTCTGCCTTCGCTGAAGGCGGCGCCTACTGGGCTCACACCGACGGTCTGGGCACCAGCGACACCAAAGTATCCCCGCTGGCTGGCCTGGGCGTGACCTACAAGGTCAACGACGCGCTGGATCTGCAAGCTCGCTACCGCTACATGTGGGACGTGGCTGACCTGCACGTAGGCGACGCTCCTGACGACGTACGCTACAAGTCCAACCAGAGCGTTGCGACCCTGGAAGCCGTATACCACCCGTTCCGTTCTTCCTACGTAGCGCCGGCTCCGGCTCCTGTTGTTGAAGAAGCTCCGGCTCCTGCCCCGCAGGTTGTCGAGAAGAACTTCGCGCTGAACTCCGACGTGCTGTTTGCCTTTGGCAAAGACAGCCTGAAGCCGGAAGGCGTTGCAGCCCTGAACGGTCTGTATCAGCAAATCGTTGAATTCCAGCCGAAAGATGGCAACGCTGTTGTCGTTGGTTACACCGACCGCATCGGTTCCGACGCTTACAACCAGAAGCTGTCCGAAGCCCGTGCCCGTACCGTTGCCAACTTCCTGGTGAGCAAGGGTATGGCTGCCAGCAAGGTTGCAGTAGAAGGTCGTGGCGAAGCCAACCCGGTTACTGGCACCAAGTGCAACGCCGTCAAGGCTAAAGCTCAGCTGATCTCCTGCCTGGCCCCGGATCGTCGCGTAGAAGTTCGCGTCTCTGGCGTACAAGAAGTTCAGAAATAATCTGACTCTGTTCAGATGATGCGAAAAGGGGATGCCACGGCATCCCCTTTTGTTTTCCCGCTTGCCATTGATTGACGGTAAACGCAGCAAGACGCGACACTTTCTGTCAAACCCTCTCCCCCGCCGCATGGCCTGCTTTTTCGCTCCAACCCGCACTACCGCTGGATATCTGTACAGAAACTTGATCAAAGCGAGTCAAAAGAATACAGTAACCCCGCTTGTAAGGTATTGGATGAACTATTAAAAGTGCTTCTTGTCCGGTTAGTTGTCCATGAAGCCAAGACTTCATGAGTATCCAGGAACCATCTCTTTTTTCATTCAAGCCAGCCGTGGTTCACCATGGAGGTCGCAGCTGAATTGTCACTTGTGGCCGGTATAACTGAAGAGTGCGCAGTACGCCCTAGCACGGCAAACTCAACGAGGATAAAACGATGAAAATGAAAATGGCACCCGCCCTGATTGCTCTGGCCATCGCGGCCATGGGAACTTCCACCGCTCAGGCAGCCAACGACTGGTACACAGGTATCGGCGCAGGTTGGGCTTATGGCCACGACCTGAACGACTTTGGCAAAGACGCTGACAAGGACGCCACCGCGCTCTCCCTGTTTGGCGGCTACAACTTCACCGAAAACTTCGGTGCCGAACTGGGCTACCTCTACGCCGGCAAGGGTGGCGTCGATGGCGTTGACTTCAAGACCCAGGGTGCCACCCTGTCCGGTCTTGCCCGTCTGCCGCTGAACGACATCTTCTCCGTGTTTGCAGAAGGCGGCGCCTACTTCAACCACGTCAACGGCAACGGCAGCAGCGACAACGGCACTGCGCCGCTGGCCGGTCTGGGCCTGACCGCCAAGCTCTCCGACCTCATCGATGTGCAAGCCCGCTACCGCTACATGTGGAACCTGGGTGATGAGCAGAAGACCTGGGAAACCAACATGAGCGTGGCCACCCTGGAACTGGTGATGCACCCGAACCGCACCTCTTATGTTGCCCCTGTCCCGGCACCGGCGCCCGAGCCGGTTCCTGAGCCCGTGGTCGTCGACAAGAACTTCGCCCTGAGCTCGGACGTGCTGTTTGCCTTCGGCAAATCCACCCTGAAACCGGAAGGCGTTGCCGCGCTCAATACCCTGTATCAGCAGATCGTCGACGTGCAGCCGAAAGATGGCAGCGCCGTGGTCGTTGGCTACACAGACCGCATCGGTTCTGACGCCTACAACCTGAAGCTGTCCGAAGCCCGCGCCCGCACCGTGGCCGACTTCCTGGTCGGCAAGGGTCTGCCTGCCGGCAAGGTCGCCATCGAAGGTCGTGGCGAAGCCAGCCCGGTCACCGGCACCCAGTGCAACGGCATCAAGGCCAAGGCACAGCTGATCGCCTGCCTGGCCCCGGATCGTCGCGTTGAAGTGCGCGTCACCGGCGTACAGGAAGTGAAACAGTAAGTCACTCAGGTGGCATAGGAAGGAGGCCTGATGGCCTCCTTTTTTATTGCCTCGGGATCACCGCTCATCCCCCCGTTTTGTGACCTCGTCCCACTCGTTGCAATTCCAAATACCACCTAAGTGGTTAAAAACCCTGTATCGCCTATAAATAGTGGTGGTTGTACACAACAGGGCTGGAGCCCTACGACACCAAACATCGACGAGGATACGCGATGAACATAAGACTGAAACCTGTTTGGATTGCATTGGCATTGGCGGCCACGGGCGCACAGGCGGCGCCGGACAACGACTGGTATGCCGGGGTCGGTGGCGGCTGGGCCATCGCCCACGACCTGGGTGATTTTGGCAAGGATGCGAGCAAGGACGCCACCGCACTCTCCCTGTTCGGCGGCTACAACTTCACCGAGAATCTGGGAGCCGAGCTCGGCTACCTGTCAACCGGTGACTGGGATGTGCAGGGCAATGACTTCAGCAGCCAGGGGGCCACACTATCGGTGATAGGCCGTTTGCCGCTTGGTGACATCTTCTCGGTATTTGCCGAGGGGGGCGGTTATATCTACCACGTCAAGTCCGTCAACGGCGGCGACAACAACCTGGCACCGCTGGCCGGCCTTGGCCTGACCGCCAAGCTGCACGACTGGGTCGACATCCAGGCGCGCTACCGCTACATGGTCCGGGTCGGCGACGATCCCGACAACGACAAGCTCAACAGCGGCACCCAGCGCTGGGTCAGCGATATCAGCACAGCCACTCTGGAGCTGGTGATCCACCCCAACCGCAGCAAACCGGTCGAACCTGTCGCGGCCCCTGCTGTCGTCCCACCGCCACCGCCCGCACCCGAGCCTGTGGATCAGACCTTCAACCTGAGCTCGGACGTGCTGTTTGCGTTTGGCAAGGCGGATCTGAAACCGGAGGGGATGCAGGCACTGGAGTCGCTCTATCAGCAGATAGTCGACGTGCAGCCCAAGGATGGCAGCGCAGTGGTGATGGGCTACACGGACCGTATCGGTTCGGATGCCAACAACCAGGCGCTGTCGGAGGCCCGCGCAAGCACGGTCGCCAACTTCCTGATTGGCAAGGGTCTGCCCGCCGACAAGGTCAGCATCCAGGGCAATGGCGAGAGCAACCCTGTCACCGGCAGCCAGTGTGATGCCATCAAGGCCAGGGCCGCGCTCATCGACTGCCTCGGGCCGGATCGCCGGGTAGAGGTCCGGGTCACCGGCACCCAGGGCGCCCCCGAGGCCCCTGCCGCTGAGCCGGTAGTGCAATAAGCCGCGCCAAACAACGAAGATAGCAGTCAGACGTGTGAGAAGCACCGGAAGGGGAAACCTGTGCAAGGTGCACAAAAAAGGGATGCCGAGGCATCCCTTTTGCTTTTCCCCTGCGCGAAGGATCAGAAGGAGGTGCGGCGATAGCGGCGGTATTCTGGTCGCCAGAAGTTCGCTTCTATGGCCTGCTCTATCACCTCGTCCGGGGTCTGCACCGCCTTGCCCTGCAGCATGGCGGTCTTGGCCACCATCTTGGCGATGTAGCGGGAGACCTGATGGATATCCGCCAGATCCGGCAGCAGCGAGCCCTCGGCCCCCTTCACCAGCGGCGAACACTCCGCCAGCGCCCGGCTGGCTGACATCAGCATGGCATCGGTCACCCGGGTGGCGCCGGCGGCGATGACGCCAAGGCCTATCCCCGGGAAGATGAAGGAGTTGTTGCACTGGGCGATGACGTAACGCTTGCCCTTGTACTCCACCGGTGCAAACGGGCTGCCGGTGGCTACCAGTGCCTGACCGTCGGTCCAGCGGATGAGATCGGCGGGGGTCGCCTCGACCCGCGAGGTGGGGTTGGAGAGCGGGAATATGATGGGGCGGGCACAGTGCTTGTGCATGGTCTTGACCACCTCTTCGGTGAACAGGCCCGGCTGGCCGGAGACCCCGATCAGGATATCCGGGCGACCGTGCTCCATCACCTCCAGCAGGGAGATGTTGTCCCCCACCGGCCAGTCGGCGATGCGATCCACCGGCTGGGAGAGGCGGCGCTGGAAGTCGAGCTGGTTGGGGATCTTGTCGGTGATGAGACCGAATCTGTCCACCATGAAGACCCGGCCACGGGCCTGGGCATCGGTCAGCCCCTCGGCTTTCATCTGCGCCACTATCTGCTCGGCGATGCCACAGCCCGCGCTGCCCGCCCCGAGGAAGGCGACCCGCTTCTCGGAGAGCTTGGCGCCGGAGGCCTTGCAGGCGGCGATCAGGCTGCCCAAGGTGACAGCGGCTGTGCCCTGAATGTCGTCATTGAAGCAGCAGAGCTCGTTCTTGTAGCGGTTGAGCAGCGGCATGGCGTTGTTCTGGGCGAAATCCTCGAACTGCAGCAGTATCTCCGGCCAGCGGCGCTTGACCGCCTGAATGAAGGCATCGACGAACTCGGCGTACTCTTCACCCGAGATGCGCGGGTTGCGCCAGCCCATGTAGAAGGGGTCATTCAGCAGTTGCTGGTTGTTGGTGCCCACGTCCAGCACCACCGGCAGGCAGTAGGCCGGGGAGATGCCGCCACAGGCGGTGTAGAGCGACAGCTTGCCGATGGGAATGCCCATGCCGCCGATGCCCTGATCGCCGAGACCCAGGATGCGCTCACCGTCGGTGACCACGATCACCTTGACGTTCTGCTTGGTGGCGTTTTGCAGCATGTCATCGATCCTGTCCTTGTCCGGATAGGAGATGAAGAGGCCACGGGCGCGGCGGTAGATGTTGGAAAACTCCTCGCACGCCTTGCCCACGGTCGGGGTGTAGATGACCGGCAGCATCTCGGTCAGGTGGTTGTGCAGCAGACGGTAGAAGAGCGTCTCGTTGGTATCCTGGATGTTGCGCAGGTAGATGTGCCTGTCCATGTCGTTGCCAAACGCCATGAACTGACGGTAGGCCCGCTCGGCCTGCTCTTCGATGGTCTCGATATTCTGGGGCAGCAAGCCTTCGAGGTTGAAGTTGCTGCGCTCTTCGCTGGTGAAGGCGCTGCCCTTGTTGAGCAGCGGGGTCTCCAGCAGGGCGGGACCGGCGTAGGGAATGTAGAGGGGGCGTTTCTGGTTATTATCTTCAAACATGGATCGGGTACCTAAACGATGGCCTGGACAAAGGAACCCGCCGATCCTATGGGCTTGCGCTATTAATTTCAAAGAGTTTGCACATCCGTTGCAAAAGGTTTGCGACCCTGGCGACGAAAGGCCCCTGGGGTCTGACCAGTGAGGCGGCGAAAGCGGTTGGCAAAGTTGGCACCGTCGCTGTAGCCGACCCGGCTGGCCAGCTCGCCGAGCGGCCAGTTGGTGTAGAGCAGCAGCTGGCGCGCCTTGTTCATCCGAAGCCCGGTGAGCCAGGCCATGGGCCCCATGCCGAATACCTGCTGGCAGAGCCGATGCAGATGGGGCACGGAGCAGGCCATCTGCCGGGCCAGCAGCGCCACGCTCCAGGGCTCGTCGAGGCGTGCCTCCACCCGCCGAAACAGCGCCTGCAACCTCAGCTCAGGGGTGCCGCGCACCTCCCCTTGCAGGGTTCGCTCAAGCAGCGCCAGCAACAGGCTGAGCAGCTGGGGTTGCAGGGGCGAACGCACTCCCTCCCCCTGCATCAGGCTGAGCAGGTGATAGAGCTGATCCCCCTCATCCCCCTGCCAGATGCGGTGGCCGAGCCGGTGCAAGTGCTGCCAGCGCGGCACGTCATCGAGCAAAATCCAGCTGGTCTGCCAGTGCTCGCCAATGAGCCGCAGCCCGCCCGGCACGGCGGCGGGCAGGAAGATGAGCGACCCGGCCGGAATCGGCTGCTCCCCCTCGTCGCTCAGCAGGGCGCCCCCCTCGTCGTGACTCACCATCAGGATGTGAAACTCGGGCCGGTTGCGACGAATGAGATAGTGATCCCGGATGTTCGAAAGCCCGGTCAGAAAGATGCCCGCCTCGCCGAGCAGGGGCAGTCCCTCACGGCCCAGCATCCGCTCCTCGCAGGCCGGGGCTATCTCCAGACACTCGCTGACAAATGCCATAACGCCTCAACAGGATAGTTTTGAACAAGAAACCCGAGAGGGGCTCACAGTGGAACCGCTCGCCACTGCCCCTATCATACCCATGACAAACCTTGCTTTTCACATACCCGGTTAACATAAATGAATTATTGGCAAGCGATTTTAAAACAAACCACCGATCGTGAGTTCATGACGCGACTGTGGCGGCTGGCCCTGCCAGTGTCGCTGCAATCCATGATGTTCTCCCTGCTCGGCCTCATCGACATCATGATGGTGAGCCAGCTTGGCACCACGGCTGTGGCGGCGGTCGGCTTGGGTAACCGGGTCTTCTTCTTCAATCTGCTGGTGATAGCGGGACTCTCGGGCGGGGTCTCGGTGTTGGCGGCGCAATATTACGGTCGCGGCGAGCTGGCCGGAGTGCGCCGCGCCCTGGCGCTGGCGCTGGTGGGGGCCCTGCTGGTGAGCCTGCCGTTTGCCCTCATCTATCTGCTCGCGCCGGGCAGCGTGCTCGGCTTTGCCAGCCAGGAACCCGAATTGCGCGCCCTCGCCGACCAGTTTCTGATGATCACAGGCGCCACCATCCTCTGTACCGCCATAGTCGTGCCGCTGGAGGCGGCGCTGCGTTCGGTCGGCAATGCCGCCGCCCCCACCCGCATCGGTATCATCGCCATCATCGCCAACGTCATCCTCAACTACGCCCTCATCTTCGGCAATTTCGGCTTCGAGGCCATGGGGGTCGCGGGCTCGGCCTGGGGCACCACGATTTCACGGCTGCTGCAGACGGCGCTGCTGCTTGCCTATGTGTGGCGGCAGGAACCCCGCCTCATCCCGCGCAGACAGGACTGGTGGGACGCCTTTCGGCGCAAGGAGGTGGTGCGCTTCACCCTGATCGCCCTGCCGCTCTTGTTCCACGACGGGCTCTGGGCCTTCGGCATGCTGCTCTACGGCTTTCTCTACGCCCATCTGGGCACGGATTCGCTGGCCATCATGACCACGCTGGGGACGCTCGAGAGTATCCTCATCTCCCTCTTCTTCGGGCTGGCGGTGGCCTGCTCCACCCTGCTCGGCCACCGGCTCGGGGCCGAGGAGTACGACATAGCCTGGCAGCACTCCCAGCTGTTCCTGCTGCTGGCGCCCATCGGCGCCCTGCTGGTGGGGATTGCGGTCTGGCTGATGCAGACCCAGCTGCTGCAGTGGGTCGGCAACCTGCCGGGCGAGCTGATGGGAGAGGCGGGTCAGGTGCTCGCCATCATGTGTCTGGGCATGCTGCTCAAGGTGTTCAACATGGTGGGGATTATCGGGGTGCTGCGCTCCGGCGGCGACGTGAACTACAGCATCGTCATCGACATCATCGCCATGTGGTGTATCGGCCTGCCGCTCGCCTGGGTGGCGGTCAGCCTGCTCGGCTGGCCTCTCTCCTGGGTGGTGGCCGTGGTGCTGCTGGAGGAGCTGTGCAAGGTGCTGCTGGTGCAGCGCAGGATCCGCCAGCGCCGCTGGCTCAGAAATCTGGTGATAGGATAAGGGGACGCAGAAAGCGGCAAAATGCGGGGTCATATCAATGACAGAAAATCCCGCTTTGCAGTATGCTGCCCCCCTCTTCAATCAGAGACAGGGCGCCGCCATGTGCAAGTGTCCAATGCCCTGTCCCCTAGTCGTTTAAGGAGACGAGCATGCAACCACAGAAAGAGCTGATCACCGAGACTGCCCTGCTGGAGATGGCCAACGGCATCATCACGAGCCACGAAGACTTCATCCACGGCATGCGCGCCGACTCGGTGGAGCAGAAGGGGGATATTCTGGTGTTCAAGGGGGAGTTCTTCCTGGCCGAAGATGGCACCCCGACCGGCAAGACAATGGCGGTGTTCAACATGTTCAAGCTGCTGGCCCAGCAGCTCTCCGGCAAGTACCAGCTGAGCTGATCCCTCCCTTGCCCGTGACCAACAGATGCCGCCCTCAGGCGGCATCTGTCTGTATGGCGGCAGGCTGTGCCGGCTTGCCGGCCAGCTCCCCCACCACGCAGTTGCGCCCCGCCATCTTGGCCATGTAGAGGCACTCGTCCGCCCGATTGAGCAGATCCTCGACCCCCTCGCCGCGCTGGGCCAGGGTCAGGCCGATACTCACAGTCACCTCCAACAGCTCATCCGAGGTAGGGCTCTTCACCAACCGCGCCTCCACCGCCACCCGCAGCCGCTCCGCCACCCGCTTCGCCTGGATCAGATCGCCGCAGTTGGGCAGCAGGATGGCAAACTCCTCGCCGCCATAACGTCCCAGCACCATGCCGGGTTCCAGCTGCTCCGCCAGAGTCGCCGCCACCTCCTTGAGTACCGCATCCCCCGCCAGATGGCCGAAGGTATCGTTGATGCGCTTGAATCTGTCCAGATCCAGCAACAGCACGGCAAAGGGCGCCTGCTTGCGGATCATGTTCATCCTGGCCTTCTCCAGCCGCTTCATCAGCAGGCGGCGGTTCATCATGCCGGTCAGCTCGTCCGTGGTGGACTCCCGATAGAGCTGCAGCAGCATGTTGAGCTGACCGCACTGCACCCAGCTGCTGGCCAGGGCAAACAACGCCAGCAGCCAGATCTGGTTGAGGGTCTGCACGCTCCAGAGCGGCTGCCCCACCAGCAGCCAGTTGCCGGCCAGCATGGTGACCAGAATACCCCCCGCCAGCTGCAGGCCGAGGGAGAGCGGAATGGGGAAGATGGCAAACAGACTGACGAGCAGATAGGGGAAGGCCATGTAGCCCGCCTGCAGCTCCTGATCCGCGCCGAAACTGTGCAGGCAGATGAGGGAGAACAGCATCATCACCGCCATCAGATAGCCCAGCGCCAGCTTCATGCGCTCGCGCCTGAAATGGATGAGGTAGGAGAAGGGGATGAGCGGAGAGAGGGCCAGCAGGCAGAAGATCCTGGCCTGAAGCAGTTCATCGAACTGGGCGGAGGGCAGGGTCAGCCAGTCCACCAGAGCCCAGGCGGGCAGTCCCGCCATCAGCAGGCAGGTGAGCAGGCGCAGACGCACCGTCATTAAGCCCATGCGGGTCAGGGTAAAATCTTCGGAGTGGGCACGGGCACTCCAGAACTCCGACAACTTCAGCATCCAGAGCCTCCAAATCTCGACAGAGGGCTCATTCTACGCCGCACGGGCTCAAAATCCTATGCAACCGGCGCCATTTCAGGGCGAGCGCCGTCACACAAACCGGCGGATCATAATCGCCACGCGCAAACGTTTCAACCCATGGAAAAATAAACCGGTTTCAGCCCGAATTAGCGCTGGTCAGCCCGCTCTCAATCACTAAAATAGCGCCCAATTTTCTCCCCCCGCCCCCACACATTCGAGGTATTTATGGAACAGGCTGCCGCCGTCCGCGCAACCCCAGAGGCCCATCCTCCCAGGCGAGCCCACAGCGAACTGGTCTACGGCATAGACGATGTCCCGCCCCTGCCCCAGACCCTGTTCGCCGCCCTGCAGCATATGCTCGCCATGTTTGTCGCCATCATTACCCCGCCCCTCATCATCGCCAATGCCCTCGGCCTCCCTGCCGCCGACACCCGTTACATCGTCTCCATGTCGCTGGTCATGTCCGGCATCGCCTCCTTCATCCAGACCCGCCGCTTCGGCCCCATCGGCTCCGGCCTGCTGTCGGTGCAGGGCACCAGCTTCAACTTCCTCGGCCCCATCATAGCCTCCGGCCTCGCCCTCAAGCAGGCCGCCATGCCCACCGAGGATCTGCTGGGCACCCTGTTCGGCACCATGCTGGTGGCCGCCCTCACCATGGTGGTGATGAGCCGCTTCCTGCATCTGGTCAAACGGGTGATCACCCCGCTGGTGACCGGCATAGTGGTGCTGCTGATCGGCCTGACCCTCATCAAGGTGGGCCTCATCAGCATGGGGGGTGGCTATGCCGCTCTCTCAGATGGCAGCTTCGCCAGCCACAGCAACCTCTTCCTCTCCCTGCTGGTGCTCGGCCTTATCGTGCTGCTGCAACGCAGCCGCAATCCCTGGCTGCGCCTCTCCGCCATCATGATCGCCATGCTGGCGGGCTATGCCGTGGCACTGCTGCTGGGCAAGGTCACGGCCCCCACCTTCGACGGCCCCCTGGTGATGGTGCCCATTCCCCTGCACTACGGGCTCGGCTTTGACTGGCAGCTGTTCGTACCGCTCGCCATCATCTTCGTGGTGACGGCGCTGGAAGCCATCGGCGACATGACGGCCACTTCTGACATCTCGGGCGAGCCGCTGGAAGGGCCCGTCTACATGGCGCGGATCAAGGGCGGCGTGCTGGCCGACGGCGCCAACTCCATGCTGGCGGCGCTCTTCTCCACCTTCCCCATGTCCACCTTCGCCCAGAACAACGGCGTCATCCAGCTGACCGGGGTGGCCAGCCGCCACGTCGGCCTCTTCATCGCCGCCATGCTGGCCCTGCTCGGCCTGTTCCCGGCTGTCGCGAGCCTGGTGCAGCAAATACCTGAACCCGTGCTGGGCGGTGCCACCATCGTCATGTTCGGCACAATCGCCGCGGCCGGGGTACGCATCATCTCCCGCGAGGAGCTGGACAGGCGTGCCCTCATGATACTGGCGGTGTCCCTCGCCATGGGACTGGGGGTCGCCCAGGTGCCCGAGGTGCTGCAACACCTGCCGGATCTGGCTCGAAGCGTGCTCTCCTACGGCGTCGCCACCGGCGGCCTCACCGCCATCATCATGAACCTGCTGCTGCCCAAACGCGCCGCCGCACAGATCTGATCACCTCGTCAACGAACAGGTAGAGCCCCGCCGTGCGGGGCTTTACCTCCTCCCCCGTCGCGGGTAGTGTGCTGGGCAGCCTTTTCCCAAGGATGCCGTCATGCCCTATATCCTGCTATCTCCCCTCCCCGGCACCAATTCCCCCGCACAGATACTGACGCAAGAGCAGCACTGGCTGCGGGAGTGTGCCCGTGACCGCCAGCCCAGCGCCCACCTCTGGCAGGCGCCCCAGAGCCTCATCGTTACCCGCAAGGACATGCGCCTGCCACGCTATCAGGCGGCCTGCGAGCAGCTTGCCGCCGAGGGCTGGCCGGTTTATGTGCGCGACAGCGGCGGCACAGCCGTGCCCCACGGCGCCGGCATACTCAACCTCTCCTTGCTGCTGCCCCGCACCACCACGGATCTTGGCCACTACTACCATCTGCTGGGCGCCCCCCTGCTGACCCTGCTGGCGGAGTTCGGCCTTGAGGGAAACTATGACTTCGTGCCCGGTTCCTTCTGCGACGGCCAGTACAATCTGGTGATCGGGGGTCGCAAGATCACCGGCACAGCTCAGCGCTGGCTGGCACCGGGCCAGGATCACAACGGCGCCGTGCTGGCCCAAGCCATGCTGCTGGTGGCGGGGGATGTGGACGAGGGCACCCGGATGGCGAGCCGTTTCTACGAGCTGGCGGGCGGGGAGCTGCGTTTTGCACCCGGCACCTCCACCACGCTGGCACAACAGATCCATTGGCAGGGGAGTGAGGAGGCTCTGGTGAATAGCGTGCGAGGGCGGCTGGCACGACTGTTGACTGAGAGTCATATGCCCTCCCTCTGAGCAAGGATGAGAGCCTGACGCACCATAAAAAAAGCCACGACAGCAGTCGTGGCTTTGCTTTTTTCAACGCGGATAAGGTCAGGCCGTCTGCGGCTCCGGCTCCGGCTCGGCTTCGCCATCCAGATCCCGGCTGAAGTAGGCGCGAGTCTCGGCGATCACCACGTGGCGCAGACCGATGAGGCCGATAAGGTTCGGCACCGCCATCAGACCGTTGACGATATCGGCCAGCAGCCAAATCATGTCCAGATGGAGGAAAGCGCCGCTCGCCACCAGCACCAGATAGATGAGGCGATAGGGCTTGATCGCCTTGACCCCGAACAGGTACTCGGTGCAGCGCTCGCCGTAGTAGTTCCAGCCGAGGATGGTGGTGAAGGCGAAGAACAGCAGCCCTATGCTCACCAGATACTGGCCTATGTGAGCATCCAGCCCCTGGGCAAAGGCCTGGCTGGTCATGGCGGCGCCGCTCAAGTCCCCGCTCCACACCCCTGTCACCACCAGGGTCAGGCCCGTCATGGTGCAGATGATGAGGGTGTCGATGAAGGTGCCCGTCATGGAGACCAGCCCCTGCTCCACGCAGGAATCCGTCTTGGCCGCCGCCGCCGCTATGGGGGCAGAGCCCAGCCCTGACTCGTTGGAGAAGACCCCGCGCGCCACCCCGGACTGAATGGCCAGCATGATGCCGGCGCCGACGAAGCCGCCGGTGGCGGCGTGGCCGGTAAAGGCGCTGCCTATCACCAGACCTATAGCCTCGGGCAGGGCGCCGGCGTTGTTCACCAGCACACCGCCACAGGCGAGTATGTAGAAGATGGCCATGAAGGGCACCACCTTGCTCGACACGCTGGAGATGGACTGAATACCCCCCAGAGTCACCAGCGCCACTATCAGGGTCAGCACCACGGCGGTCGCCTCGCGGGGCACAGAGAAGGAGAGGCTCATGGCGTCTGAGATGGCGTTGACCTGGGGGAAGGTGCCTATGCCGAAAAAGGCCACCCCTATGCCGAACAGGGCGAACAGCTTGGCCAGCGGCTTGGAGCCGAGCCCCTTCTCCAGATAGTACATGGGGCCGCCCGCCATCTGGCCGTTGGCATCCTGCTCGCGGTATTTGACCGCCAGCAGACACTCGGCGTACTTGGTGGCCATGCCGAACAGGGCCGCCATCCACATCCAGAACAGGGCGCCCGGGCCGCCAAGCTTGATGGCGGTGGCGACCCCGACTATGTTGCCGGTGCCTATGGTGGCGGAGAGCGCGGTGCAGAGCGCCCCGAAGCTGGAGACATCCCCCTGCTTGCCCTGGCCCTGATCGCGGCCAAATACCAGCCTGAGGGCGAGCGGTAAGCGCACGACCTGAAGCAGACCCAGACGCAGGGTGAGATAGAAACCTGTCCCGACCAGCAGGGCAAGCAGGGGCGGACCCCAGATAAAGCTATCGATGGCGGTTAACGCCGATTGAATTGATGACATGCATCCTCCTTAAAAAACAAAAATTAAGGAGGAGAAGGATGATCTTCCCATAGGTGTCGCGATCGGCCGGAGGCGATCGGATGCAGGCCAAGAATTTGTTCACGCTCTTGCTGCGAGGCCGTGATCAAGGCTCATGTGCTGCCAGGAATCCTCACGTATATCCATACGCTCAGGTTCCTGCGCTGCTCTTTACCTTGCTGACGACCTCTCGTGACAGATAGTGAACAATTCCAAGCTCAGGTACAACCATCCCATCCCCTCTGTCCTTTTGCCTGAGAGTTTCCGGCGCCAGCCTGCCCTTGCGGGTCGTCATGGTGCCTTGCTCCTTCGGCGCCCGATCTAACGGGTCTCTCCAGAGTATCGTCCAGTAGCAGTCCACACCGGTTGCCCGGTACCTGAAAGATTCACTTCTTCGGTGGATGGTCCCCCATCGCTCTCCTGCTACCTTCATCCGAACTAGTTTGGATTAGGAAGCGGGCATGTTAATCCAAAAAATGTGAGCTGTCTCCCACTCGGCCGACCCGCTGCACCACTTTTTTCCCGCCTCGGCCACCACGGGGAGATATGTTATTTGTTCGTTAACTATCAATAGCTTAACGACGCCATGTTGAGCGACCCTCGATAAGGCTGCGCCACCAGGTCGCATATCAGGATGATCTTTCGTCTCGACCAGAAAAACTTGCCAACATATCCAATCAAAATGCTTGCACAGAAACGCAATAGGCCGATAATCCCGCGCATAACTAAGCACTTTGCGATGGAGTTATGCATTGTGTCTGGTTGGTCCCTCCGGACCACTCGCCTGAGCCGGCCGCTGCCGTCTCAACAAACCAAGGCTAGGGCAAATCTGCCCCCTAAGGACTTTCAAAAGAGAATGAACGAGACCCTGATCGCACAAGACTACCGTCAGCTGGTTGAACAATTCGGCTCCCCCCTGCTGCTGCTCGACAAGGCAGCCGTCCGCAAACAGTATCGGGCCCTGGCGGCCGCCCTGCCCGATGTGCGATTGCACTATGCACTCAAACCCCTGCCCCACGAGGCCGTGGTCTCTGTCTTGAAGGAAGAAGGGGCCTGTTTCGATCTGGCCACCAATGGCGAAGTGGATCTGGTGCGCAGCCAGGGGGTTCGCCCGGGACGCTGTATTCATACCCATCCCATCAAGCGCGACAGCGACATTCGCTATGCGCTCGAGTTCGGCTGCACAGTGTTTGTCTACGACAACCCGCTGGAACTGGAAAAATTCATTCCCTACAAGGACGAAGTCAAGCTGCTGCTGCGAGTCAGCTTCCCGAACCCGGAGACCAAGGTCGACCTCTCCAAGAAGTTCGGCTGCACTCCGGAGCAGGCGCTGCCGCTGCTGCAACTGGCCCACGCCAAAGGCATCAAGGTGATGGGGCTGTCGTTCCACGTCGGCTCCCAGGTGCCCCACGCCCGTCGCCATGTGCAGGCCATCGATGCCTGCCGCGAGATCATGGAGCAGGCCTGGGAGCTGGGTCTCAAGCCCTGGGTGCTGGATATCGGCGGCGGTTTCCCGGTGGATTATGAGGGGGACGAGTTCGACATCGACGGCTTCTGCACCCCGATCCGCGCCGCGCTGGCCAAGCTGCCGGCCACGGTGCAAAAGATTGCCGAGCCGGGCCGCTTCATCAGCGCACCGGCCATGACCTCCGTCTCCAGCGTGATGGGCAAGGCCCACCGCGGTGACAAGATCTGGTACTACCTGGATGACGGTCTCTACGGCAGCTACAACGGCCAGCTCTATGACCACGTCACCTACCCGGTGAGCACGCCGCTGGCCCGTGGCGAGCTGCACAACTCTGTGCTCTCGGGCCCAACCTGCGACAGCGTGGACGTGATCCGCGAGGGCATAATGCTGCCGGATCTCGCCATCGGCGAGCTGGTGGTGGGCCGGGTGATGGGAGCCTACACCTGGGCCTCGGCCTCGACTTTCAACTTCTTCCCCAAGGCGAGCATCCTCATTCTGGACAGCAGCCAACAAGGGCAGAAGCTGGTGGCGGTCGCCTGACGCGCCAGGGCGACGCAGATAACAAAGAGGGGAAGCGCAAGCTTCCCCTCTTTCATTTCCCCCGTATCGGTCAGATAAACTGACTGGCCAGCAGCCAGCCTGTGTAGGCCACGAAGCAGGCGAGCAGCAGGCCCCCTTCCAGCCGGTTGATCCGCCCCTGCCCCTTGCGGCCCAGACACATCACCAGCAGCAACAGGGTCAGTCCCATCATGATGCTCCAGTCACGGCTGAGCACCTCGGGCGCTACATCGAGCGGGTGTATGCCAGCCGCGATCCCCACCACAGCCAGGGTATTAAACAGGTTGGAGCCGAGCACGTTGCCAAGGGCCAGATCGTGCTCATTCTTGCGAATAGCGATGAGGGACGAGGCGAGCTCAGGCAGCGAAGTGCCGACAGCCACTATGGTGAGACCAATCACCAGATCGCTGATGCCGAGCGCCTGGGCTATGGTCACTGCGCCCCACACCAGCAGGCGGGAGGCGCCGATCAGCAGTACCAGGCCGACGATGAGCCAGAGGATGGCGCGCTTGAGGGACATGCCTTCGCTGCTGATGTCATCCTCGGTGTCCGTGTCGAGCGCATCCCCCTTGCCCCGCATGCCGGCCCAGATGGACCAGCCCATCAATCCCAGAAAGGTGGCCCCCAGGATCAGGGCATCCGTGCCATCGAGCCGACCATCGAGCAGCAGGGCGCCGGAGAGCAGGGTGATGCCGAGCAGGATCGGGATCTCCTTGCGCACCACCTGGGAGGCCACAGCGATGGGGCTGATCAGGGCGGTCAGACCCAGGATCAAGGCGATGTTGGTGATGTTGGAGCCATAGGCGTTGCCGAGCGCGAGCCCGGGGTTGCCCTGGGAAGCCGCCAACGCGGAGACCACCATCTCGGGGGCCGAGGTGCCAAAGCCGATGATGACCATGCCGATCAGCAGCGGCGGCATGCCGGCATAACGGGCGGTCGCGGCGGCGCCGTCCACAAATTTATCCGCACTCCAGACCAGCAGCGCCAGTCCGGCAATCAGGGCAACAACAGCCAGGGTCATAACGTCTCCATCCCATCGCCTGCAAACAACAGAGCCAGGCACTGTGCCTGGCTCTGTCCAGAAGTGGGCCCAGTGTAGCGGGCCGACTTCCCATTTCAAGGGAAAATCAAACGCCGATTGATATTTTACAGCGCCGCCAGCAGGCTCCCGGCATCCGAGACCTCGAACTTGCCCGGCGCCTCCACGAACAGCTGCTCGACCACGCCATCGTTGGCGATGAGGGCAAAGCGCTGGGCACGGATACCGCCGAAGGCCCCCGTCTCCTTGGCAAGGCCAAGCGCCCGGGTCCAGCTGCCGTCGCCATCGGCCAGCATAGTGATGGCGTCGGCATTCTGGGCCGTCTGCCACGCCTTCATCACGAAGGCATCGTTGACCGACAGACAATAGAGGGCATCGACACCCTTGGCCCTGAACTCGTCGGCCAGCACCACATAACCGGGCAGGTGGGCGTTGGAGCAGGTGGGGGTGAAGGCGCCCGGCACGGCAAACAGCACCACCTTCTTGCCCGCAAACAGGGCCTGGCTATCCTGCACCTGCTTGCCTTCCTGGGTGATGAAGGTGAATTCGCCCAAAGGCAGGGATTGGCCTATCGCTATCATGATCTCTCGTCCGTGGTGGAGGTAGGGAGCCACAGTCTACCCCAGCCCATGCCTGCGAAACACACCCCCATCAGCGCCGCCATTTGAACTAACCTTGAGCAGGATCAGCCGACCAAGGAGGCCTCATGCAGAACTATTACGATGGACTGGAAATTCGCCCCTCCGCCTTGCGAGAGCAGCAACAACTGGATCAACTAAATCACCTGCTCACCCATGTCAGCCAGTATTGCGCCGGTTACTCCAGCGCCTATCGCCAGCGTCGCCTGCAGGATCTGGGCGAGCTGACCACACTGCCCCTGCTCGACGCCGCCGAGCTGTTTGCCGCCCAGCAAGCCCATCCCCCCTTCGCCGGTCTCACCGGCCGCCCCGCCAGCCAGGCGCTGCGGGTCTTCGCCTGCCCGGGCCAGCTGGCCATTCCCGAATATGCCGGCGCCGACTGGTGGGGGGCGACGCGGGCCCTGTTTGCCGCCGGTTTCAAGGCGGGGGAGGTGCTGCTCAACGGCCACGACTACCACATCAGTCCCACCGCCTTCATCTTCGACAACGGTGCCCGCCAGCTGGGGGCACCCGTGGTACCTTGCGGCCCCCACGATACCCGGCGCCAGCTGGAGGCGCTGCAACGTTACCAGCCGACCGGCTTTGTCGGGCCGCTGGCGGCGCTGCTGGATCTGCTGGAGGCGGCGGAGCTGGCCGGGATCCCGAGCGACAGCCTGCATTGCGCCCTGCTGTGTGAAGCCTCTCACCCCGACACGGCACCGCTGCAGGCCGTTCACGGCATACGGGCGCTCAACTGTCTGCTGTTGCAGGATGTGGGGGTGATCGCCTACGAGAGCCAGCCCGGTCACGGCTTCATCGTCAACGAGAGCTGCATCATAGAGATCATCGATCTCGCCAGCGCCGAGCCCGTCATAGGCGACACAGTCGGCCAGCTGGTGGTGACCCGGCTCGATCTGGAGTATCCCCTGCTGCGCCTCGTCACCGAATGGCAGGGTCATTGGCTGGCGGGGGCCAGTTCGTGCGGGCGCACCAACCGGCGCCTCAAGCTGGTGTGACAATGCAAAACGGGCAGCCATCAGGCTGCCCGTTTTGTCTCTGGCGAGGAAACTATCTGAAAAGTGTCAGCGTCTCGCCTGCCAGGTGGCGATGGCGAGCAGGGAGTCTGGGGTGAATTCGGCGGCGCGGGCGGCGATCTCGGCCTGGCTCATCCAGTGCACCTCGCTCACCTCTTCGGCCTGCAAGCGCAGCGGCCCCTGATAATGACAGCTGTAGAGGCCACCCCAGACCCGGTAGCCTTCCCCCTCGGCATAAAAGGACCCTAAGTCCTGCAGGGGGACGCCCTGAATGCCCAGCTCCTCGGCCAGCTCGCGGCGGGCAGCGGGTTCCATCTGCTCGCCCGTGGTCACCACGCCGCCGGCGCAGGCATCCAGCATGCCGGGGCAGAAATCCTTGCTGAGGGTGCGACGCTGCACCAGGATGCGCTCCGCCTCGTCGAGTACCAGGATATAGCTTGCCCGGTGACAGAGGTTCTCCCGCCGCACCCTGGCCCGCTCGGCAACGCCGACCACCCGGTTATCCGCATCCACCACATCCACCCATTCCACGTGCAGGCCCTTTCGCTCATGTCGTTCAACTGCCCGCAGTATATCGGGGCAAGGGCTTGTCATGGCAGCACTTTTTCAACCCGTGCCAGCAGATTTTCCCATGCGGCGATGCCGAATTAAGGATTCATACAAACCTCCACCAACTGTCACATCAGTGTCATCCGGCGACGGCATAGTGTGCCCTGTCCAAACAACAGGTGTTTTGTGATGAAGGTGTTCAAGAACTTGTCTCCCCGCCAGATTGCCCGCCACATCAAGAGCTTCCATCACGGCAGCTTCATGGTGGAGGCGCTGGGGCGGTTCGAATTCAGCGGCGGAGAGATCAATCTGGAGAGCCTGACCTGCCGTCAGACCCTGAGTCTGGCCCGGCAGATCAATCTGGAGGTTCGCGGCCTGCGTCACGTCAGCCTGCTGTTGGGGTAACTTCCATAGTCCTTTCTGTTTGTAGTCTGCTTCCATACACGTCTTTGCCCGCCGCTCACCGAGCGTGCGGGCTATTTTTTATCGGACATTATCGCGCCGGGTCTGCACTCAATGCTGCAGGATCTGGGAGAGGAACAGCTTGGTGCGCTCCGACTGGGGATGGTCGAAGAACTGATCCGGCACGTTCTCCTCGATGATCTGGCCACGGTCCATGAAGATCACCCGATCCGCCACCTGCTTGGCAAACCCCATCTCGTGGGTGACGCAGAGCATTGTCATCCCCTCGTGGGCCAGCTCCACCATCACATCCAGCACCTCGCGCACCATTTCGGGATCCAGCGCCGAGGTCGGCTCGTCGAACAGCATGACCTGGGGGTTCATGCAGAGGCTGCGGGCAATGGCCACCCGCTGCTGCTGGCCGCCGGAGAGCTGCCCCGGGTACTTGAGGGCCTGCTCCGGGATCCTGACCCGGCGCAGGAAAGTCATGGCGATCTCCTCGGCTTCCCTGCGTGGCAGCTGCTTGACCCAGATGGGCGCCAGGCAACAGTTTTCCAGCACAGTCAGGTGGGGGAAGAGGTTGAAGTGCTGGAACACCATGCCCACCTCTTTGCGCACCATCTCTATGTTCTTGAGATCCGAGGTGAGCGCCGTGCCCTTGACCAGGATGTCACCGCTCTGGTGCTCCTCCAGCCGGTTGATGCAGCGGATCATGGTGGACTTGCCCGAACCGGAAGGGCCGCAGATGACTATCTTCTCCCCCTTGCCGACCTGTAGGTTGATGTTACGCAGCACGTGAAAGTCGCCGTACCATTTGTTGACGTCCTTGAGGGCAACCACAGGATCCATTGTCATTTTGAAGTCACTCCCGCTATGGGTGGTTGTTCCATCTGCAGCATAGGCAAGGCGTCATGCTGCGGGTGATTGGCGTCCTTGCGTGCCGCCAGGGTATCCGTTGTCATCTTGAAACCACTCCTAATGCTTGTGACCCGTATTGAGCTTGTGCTCCAGATAGATGGAGTAACGGGACATGCCGAAACAGAACATCCAGAAGATCATGGCGATAAACACATAAGCCTCGGTTGAAAAGCCCAGCCAGGCCGGATCCGCCAGCGCCACCTTGGAGATGGCGAGCAGATCGAACAGGCCTATGATCAGCACCAGACTGGTGTCCTTGAACAAGGAGATAAAGGTATTCACCAGGGAGGGAATGGTGATCTTGAGGGCCTGCGGCATGATGATGAGGCCCATCACCTTCCAGTAGGAGAGTCCCAGCGCCTCACCCGCCTCGTATTGCCCCTTGGGGATCGCCTGCAGCCCCCCTCGCACCACCTCGGCCACATAGGCAGCCTGGAACAAGATGATGCCGATGAGCGCCCTCAGCAGCTTGTCCAGTTCCACCTCGCTGGTCATGAACAGCGGCAGCATGACGGACGCCATGAAGAGCACGGTAATGAGCGGCACTGCGCGCCAGAACTCGATATAGACGGTGGAGAGACTGGCGATGACCGGCATGTGGGAGCGACGCCCCAGCGCCAGCAGGATCCCGAATGGCAGGGCGACCGCTATGCCCACCACCGCCAGCACCAGGGTCAGCATCAAGCCGCCCCAGCGGTTGGTTTCCACCACCTCGAGACCGGCCCCGCCGTGGATCAGCAGAAAGGCGATGACGGGAAACACCAGCAGGGTAAAGAGCGCCAGCCAGCCCTTGCGCGGGGTGCGTGGCCAGATCAGCAAGGCCAGCAGTACCGCCAGCCCGACGAAGGCCAGATTGATGCGCCAATACTGATCCCCGGGGTAGAAACCGTAGAGATACTGCCCCAGCCGGCTCTCGATGAAGATCCAGCAGGCACCGCCCTGCACGCAGTCGGCGCGGCTGCTCCCCTGCCAGCTGGCCGAGAACAGCGCCCAGTCCAACGCCGACCAGAGAGCCGGCAGCAACAGATAGGCCAGCACCAGGGTCAGCAGGCCGTTCCACCAGTTGGGGAACAGGTTCTGCCTGAGCCAGGCGAGGACGCCCCGGCGGCGGTTGGGCGGTGGCAGCGCTTCTTGCAACTCGTTCACGAACATGGCGACTCCCTAGCGCTCGACCAGCGTCATTCTGCGGTTGTAGATGTTCATCAGGACTGACGTCGAGATGCTGATGATGAGATAGACGCCCATGGTCATGGCGATCACCTCGATGGCCTGCCCTGTCTGGTTGAGGGTGGTGCCCATGAACACAGAGACCAGATCCGGATAGCCGATGGCGGTGGCCAGGGAGGAGTTCTTGGTGAGGTTCAGGTACTGACTGGTCAGCGGCGGAATGATGACCCGCATCGCCTGTGGAATGACCACCAGCCGCAGGGTCTTGCTGGCTGACAACCCCAGCGCGGACGCGGCCTCCGTCTGGCCCTTGCTGATGGCCAGGATGCCGGATCGCACTATCTCGGCGATGAAGGCCGCCGTGTAGATGGTCAGCGCCAGCAGCAGGGCCGCCAGTTCGGGCAGCACTGTCAATCCGCCCCGGAAGTTGAACCCCTGCAGGACAGGTATGCTCCAGGAGAGCGGACTCCCCGCCAGCAGGAAGGTAATGCAGGGCAGCAGGATCACCAGCCCAGCCGAGCAGCGCCATACCGGGAATATCTTGCCGATCAACTCCTGGCGCCGACGCGACCAGCGCCGCAGGCCCCAGCTCAGCAACAAGGCCAGCAGCAGGGCCCACAACACATAGCCGAAACCGTCCTCGAACAGGGGCTTGGGAAGATAAAGACCGCGCACATTGAGGAAGGCAAGCTCACCCAGCTCCACACTCTGGCGCGGCGATGGCAGGGTGCGCAGCACAGAGAAGTACCAGAAGAAGATCTGCAGCAGCAGCGGAATATTGCGAAAGGTTTCGATATAGACGGTGGCAATCTTGGCCACCAGCCAGTTGCTCGACAGGCGAGCGATCCCGAGCACGAAGCCGAGCAGGGTGGCAAACAGAATGCCGAGCATAGACACCAGCAGGGTATTGAGCAGACCGACCACGAAGGTGCGGCCGAAGGTATAGGTTTCGTCGTAGGGGATCAGGCTCTGCAGTATGCCGAACCCGGCCGTGTTGCCCAGAAAATCGAAGCCTGTGGTGATGCCACGGGTCGCCAGATTGGTCAGGGCATTGTTGATGATGTAGAACAGGAACGCCATAACGGCCGCTATGGTCAGGCACTGGAAGATCAGCGCCCGCACCTTGGCGTCATACCACCAGCGGCCCTGTTCCTTCCTGTGGTTTGATGCGTGCAGCGCCATGAGGATGACTCCGACAAAGCCAGGGCAAGGGGAAAATGGGGGGCCAGGCCCCCCGGGCGATCATCGACTCAGCGAATAGGGGGGGCGTACATCAGGCCGCCCTTGTTCCAGAGTGCGTTGATGCCGCGATCTATCTTGAGGGGCGAACCGCTCCCCACGTTGCGATCGAACGACTCGCCATAGTTGCCGACCTGCTTGACTATGTTGTAGGCCCACTTGTCATCCAGCCCCAGCACACTGCCCTTGGGCTCTTCCAGCCCCAGCAGACGGCGTATGTCCGGATTGGTGGATTTGAGCATCTCGTCCACATTGGCGCTGGTCACGCCAGCTTCCTCGGCATTGAGCATGGCGTAGAGACTCCAGCGCACCACCTTGAACCACTGATCATCCCCCTGCCGTACCGCCGGGCCCAGCGGCTCCTTGGAGATGACTTCAGGCAGCACCACGGCCTCATCCGGTTTGGTCAGCTTGATCTTGAGGGAGTAGAGCTGGGACTGATCCGAGGTCAGCACGTCGCAGCGACCCGCTTCGAACCCCTTGACGGTCTGATCCGAGGTATCGAACACCACAGGGGTATATTTCATGCCACCGTTGGCACGGAAATAATCCGCCAGGTTGAGCTCTGTCGTGGTACCGGACTGGATGCAGACCGCAGCACCATCCAGCTCCTTGGCGCTCTTGACCCCGAGGGACTTGTTGACCAGGAAGCCCTGGCCGTCGTAGTAGTTCACCCCGGCGAAGGTCAGGCCAAGCGAACCGTCCCGGGTCAAAGTCCAGGTGGTGTTGCGCGACAGCAGATCCACTTCCCCCGATTGCAAGGCGGTGAAGCGCTCCTTGGCGGTGAGAGAGACATATTTGACCTTGCCGGCATCCCCCAGCACGGCGGCGGCCACGGCGCGGCAGACGTCCACATCCAGACCCGTCCAGGTGCCCTTGGCATCCGGGTTGGAGAAACCGGGCAGCCCATCGCCGACCCCGCACTGCACGAACCCCTTCTTCTTGACCGCATCCAGGGTGCCGTCTGCCCAGGCATTCGCTGCCGCCAGCGACAGCACTATCACCATACCCGCCTTGTGTATCTGCTTCATGTCACTCTTCCCTGTGGTTTGATTCAAATTGGCACCCAAACCCTGCAAGATGCCACAGCTTTTCCTGCTTTTTCGCAGCTTATCCAGCCAGCCAAAAACCTGTCAATCGGTGCAACCAAGCCCGTTTCTGGTGTAGCAGCACAAAATGTTTGAATGGGTCGATATACACCTTATGAATAAAAAATAGACCCTTATCGACAAAATAGCATACTGAAATGACCCGCCCATACCGGGTGGATTATTTTTTAGGCAAAATGGGCCTGCACAAGCATGGGGCAGCGTATTGGTTGTTAACTATTTCATTAATATCGGGTTTTGATCGGGCTGCCCGCTCCTGGACAGCCCGATCCTGGCACTGGCATCACGGCCAGACCCCTTCATCGAAGCGCCCCTGACCGGTCGAACAAGGGGTGAAAACCTGAGGGGACAAGCGGATTCATTCGCCGCGCGGGCCATTCTCGATATCGGTGACGATGCCGTTGCGCACAGTGACGAAGCGCATGAACTCGTTCTTGCCGAAGTTGTAGGTCCAGCGCTCGCCATATTTGACCTGTACCAGATTGCCAAACTGGTTCTCCTCGTTGCGGCTGAGCTCCTCGCGCAGCATGGGCTCACCACACTTGAGCAGCATCTCGGCAGTACTGTCCCCTTCGGTGATGAGGGCATTCTTGCAACGCATCGCATCGGCGCTGGCCGGTATGCTCAGTAACAGCAGGGCCAGGACGGCCCCCAGATTCAGATGTCGCTTCATTGGCTATTCCATTTAAACAGGGCACTGCCCAGGGTGAGACAACAGAGGGTAAACAACAGGATCCAGCCCAGCGGCGCGGCCACCTCGGCCCAGCCGGCGCCCTCCAGCATGACGGCGCGGGCCGCCGTGATGATCTGGCTGAGTGGCAGCCAGGCCGCCAGCTGTTGCAGCCAGACCGGCGCCCCTTCCAGCGAGAACCAGACCCCGGAGAGGAACATCATGGGCATGCTGATGACGTTGAGCAGGCCGCTCGCCAGCTCCTCGTTCTGGATGCGGGCGGCGATGAGCAAGCCCAGCGACGCCATGGCCGCCCCGCCCGCCAGGGCGATCAGCAGCAGCAACCAGCCGGAGCCGAGCAGGGGCACGCCAAGCAGCCAGTACGCTACCAGAAACACCAGCAGGCTCACCACCAGGGTGATCACAATACGCGACAGCAACTGGGCGCAGAGAAACTCGGCGGCAGAGAGCGGCGTGGCCCTCAGCCGCTTGAGCACACCGTTCTTGCGATAGCGGACTATGACGAAGCCGACGCCGAACAGGCCGGAAAACATCAGGTTCATGCCGATCACCCCGGGCAGCAGCCAGTCCCCGTAGCGGATCGCCTGCCCGCTCAGGGTCTCCTTCACCAGCGGCCGGGAGATCGCCTGGCGCAACAGGTATTCGGCCATGGCGCCCTGACCGGCGTCCGGGTTGACCCAGTAACGGTCCGATCCGGGCGAGAGCAGCAGATCCAGCTGATGATGGCGCACCTTGAGCTGGCCCTTGCGCTCGTCGTCATAGGGGATGAGCTTGAGCAGCGGAATGGCCTTCAGGGGGGCATAGGTCACGGGCAGTTCACCTACCACGCCCATCTGCACCAGCGGCTTGGGCGGGCCGGAGAAGATGAGGGAGAAACCTACCACCAGCAGCAGCGGGAAGGCCAGGTTCCACACCAGGGCCGCCCTGTCGCGCACAAACTCCAGATTGCGGGCATAAAAGAGCGCACCGACCCGCTTGATGGCCCCCTTCATGTTCCGCTCCTCGGCCACCGCAAGGCACGCGGATAGCAGCGCGCCTCGACACGGCACGTCATGACTGCGTTCATGCGCCACTCCTCAGGCTATGGCCGGTCAGGTGCAAGAAGAGATCTTCCAGGTTGGGGGAGCGCACCTGCATGCCGGTCAGCGGCACCCCCAGGTTCAGCAGTTGCGGCAACAGGAGCGCCACATCTGGGCAAGTCAGCTCAACCTGATCACCGTGAGGCAAGAGCGGATAGCCCAGGCTGGCGAGGACCGGATGATCCGGCAGACGCACCAGCACGCCATCGAAGTGGCGGGCCAGCAGGGCGGCCGGGGTATCCAGGCTGAGCAGATGGCCGTGATCGACGATGGCGATGCGATCGCACAGCTGCTGCGCCTCGTCCATGTAGTGGGTGGTGAGCACCACCGTCTTGCCCTGGGCCTTGATCGCCTCGATGCGCTGCCAGAAGTGGTGGCGCGCTTGGGGATCCAGCCCAGTGGTAGGCTCATCCAGAAACAGCAGCTCGGGGTCGCCGAGCAGGGCCAGTGCCAGCAGCAGGCGCTGACGCTGGCCGCCGGAGAGCTTGCGGCTGTCTCTGTCGATGAACTCGCCAAGGGCGCACAGTTCGATGAGCTGCGCCTGAGGCAAGGGATTGGGATAGAGGCTGGCAAACAGGCGCAGGGTATCGCGCACCGTCAGAAAATCCTGCAGCGCCGTGTGCTGAAACTGTATGCCGATGCGGGAGCGGTAATCGGGGCCGCGCGGGGCGCCGTGAAACAGGATCTGGCCGCGGTCCGGGGTCAGGATCCCCTCCAGCAGCTCTATGGTAGTGGTCTTGCCTGCCCCGTTCGGGCCGAGCAGGCCGAAACAGCAACCGGCGGGAATGGCGAAGCTGAGCCCGTCCACCGCCTTGACGCCGGGAAAGTGCTTGATGAGGTCAATGACTTCTATGATGGCAGCCATGCGTGTTTTCCAGAGTGACCGGGAACGCCAAGCCCTGACTATATCCAAATCCCCCGCAAAGGCACATTGTCTATCGACGAGGGCCCGCCAGACGGGGGCGCCTCAAACAGAAACGGCGACCCTGAGGTCGCCGTTTGCATCAAGCCAGCCGGATCACAGAATGTCCAGCAGCTCCACTTCGAATACCAGCGCTGAGTAGGGCGGGATGGAACCGGCACCACGGGCACCATAGGCCAGATCCTGCGGAATGTAGAGCTTCCACTTGGAACCAACCGGCATCAGTTGCAGCGCTTCAACCCAACCGGCGATGACGCCAGTCACCGGGAATTCGGCCGGCTCGCCACGGGCGACCGAGCTGTCGAACACGCCACCGTGGGTGAAGGTACCGTGGTAGTGCACGCGCACGGACTGACCGGCCACCGGCACGGCGCCATTGCCTTCTACCATGACTTCGTATTGCAGACCGGAATCGGTCACCTTGATGTCGGCGCGCTTGGCGTTGTCGGCCAGGAAGGTTTCGCCATCGGCGGCGGCAGCCTTGGCAACGGCTTCCTGCTCTTCCTGCATGCGAGCTGTGATCACCTGGAAGGCATCATTGATATCGTCACGGCTGACCGCGAACTCCAGACCATTCAGGGCATCTGCCAGACCTTGTTGCAGGGCCGGGATATCCAGACCGGCGAAGGCTTGCTGCGCCAGCTGATCACCCATGTTGCGGCCGATGCCATAGCTGGCCTTCTGTTCGATAGAGTCGTATTGGGACATTGAGATGTTGCTCCAGATCCAAGTAATAAAGAGGCGGGATGATATCAGACTTTTTGGCGAGGTGCTGCCGGCGGCGACCCTGATTTCCCCGCCCGTGGGAGGAACTTCACACAAGAAGAGCAGGATCGCCGCCCATCGGCGGCGATCCTGTCAGGCACAATGGCGCGCTGAACCTCTGGACTCAAACCTCAATTGCTGTGGCATCAGCGCGATCCAGCAAAGCCCGCACCGCCGCCACCTTGGCGCCGTCGGTGATATTGACGCGACCATCGTCCGAGGTACCCATGTTGACCCCGTATGGAGAGACACCATGCCGCCGCACCGCTTCCCTTGCTCAGGAACGATCCAGCAGAGCCCGCACCGCGGCTACCTTGGCACCATCGGTGATATTGACCCGGCCATCATCAGAGGTGCCCATGTTAACGCCATGGGGCACCATGCCGCCACGCCAGCCCATACCGGACATGTGCACCTCGCTCACCCCGGTGAACTCCAGTATGGTGCGCACGTTGTCGGCATTGACTCCGGCACCTGGCATCAGGCTGGCACGGCCCGCCAGCGCCTGCTGCATGGCCTGCAGTGTCTCCAGCCCCGCCAGCGCGGTCGGCGCATGACCCGAGCTCAGGATGCGCTCGCAGCCGGCCGCGACTATGGTCTCCAGATCCAGCCGCCAGTCGGAGGAGAGGTCAATGGCGCGATGGAAGGTGACGCCGAGCGGCCCGGCCGCGTCCACCAGCTGGCGCAGCGGGTCGGCGGGCACCCGCCCCTCTTGATCCAGCAGGCCGATCACCACCCCCTGCAACCCGGCGGCGCGGGCGGCGGCGATATCCAGCAGCATAAGTTCAAACTCGGCGGCGCTGAAGCAAAAATCCCCGGCGCGGGGGCGGATCATGGCGTAGACGGGGACGCTGGCGTGGCGCGCTGCCAGCTGCATGAAGCCATAAGAGGGGGTCAGGCCACCCAGCCCCAGCGCAGAGCAGAGCTCGATGCGATCCGCGCCGGCTTGCTGGGCGGTGAACAGGGATTCCAGGTTGTCGATACAAATTTCAAGACGGGTCATGATGACTCCTTTATTGGAGAGATCAGACAGCACATCTGATCTCATAAATTGAGCAAGGCCGCGCCGCGCACCCCGCCGGCGCCACCGAAGCGGGCCTGGCGGATCTCGGGCAGGGCGACACCGGGCAGCAGATGGCCGGGCAGGCGCAGCGGCAGCTGTTGGTACAGGGCAGGCAGGCCGCTCAGGCCGCCCCCCAGCACCACCACCTCGGGATCAACCACGGAGATGGCGGTCGCGAGCCCCGCGGCCATGATCTCGAGCCAGCAGTCGACCGTGGCCACCGCATGGGGCTCATGGGCCTCGAAGCGTCCCACTATCTGGTGACCGCTGGCACGCTGGCCATGAAAATGGTGATAGAGCCGCTCCAGCCCGGTGCCGGATGCATAGGTTTCAAAACAGACCAGGCGACCGCAGCCACAACGGGGACGAGGCAGGTCGGGATACTTCATCAGCATGGTGGCCGGCAGCGGATAGTGACCTATCTCCCCCGCCAGCCAGTTGCGGCCCTGGATCAGCTTGCCCGCCAGATAGACGGCGCCGCCGATGCCGGTGCCAATGGTGACCCCCAGCGCGCTGTCGGCCCCGGCTGCCGCGCCCTGGTGCACTTCCGACCAGAGGAAGCAGTTGGCATCGTTGTCCACCTTGACCGGGCGACCCAGCAGTTCGGCCAGATCGGCGCCCAGATGGCGGCCATTGATGGAGGGCAGGTTCGCCGCCACTATGCTGTGATCGTGCCGATTGAGGATGCCGGGAAAGCCGATGCCCACAGCGCCTCTCGCGCCGAAACGGGCGTCCGCCTGCTCGACCCGGTCACGGATGAGCTGCTGCAGCCCCTCGTAATCGTTGCCGGGCGTGCTCATGCGCTCCTCATGGCAGAGGTTCAAGGCGCCGTCATACACGGCGAACGCTATCTTGGTGCCACCAATATCAAAGCCGTAATACATGCCCACACTCCCTTGTCGGTGAGTCACCTCACCTCAGCCTGTCCAGAGCAGCACATTGTATTAATTCGCAAAAAAAATAAAGTGACCGGGGGCGAAAAATGGGAGAGAGATCAAAGCAAACGGAACATTTGCCGTTGCAGGCAAGCCTGGCCAAGGCTCATCAGGGTGCGCTCCTGGCCGTCGAAGACGAAGCCGCGCCTCAGGTAAAACCCCTCGCCGATCCGGTTGCCATCGAGCAGCCACAATCTGACGCTGTCGCAGCCGGCGCGCCGCATCTGCATGGCCACCGCCTGCCACAGCCGCTTGCCATGGCCTTGGCGCCAGTGATCGGGATGCAGGTAAAAGGCGCGGATCAGGGCGTTCGGCTCTGTGCCATCCAGCACGAGCTGCCAGTAGAGCAGGCCTATGACCACCTCGTCCTGGCAGAGCAGCATGGGCCTGGGGCCGGATTCGGCGAGCCGGCTCTGCCAGATCTGCAGGTGCTCGGTCACCGAAAGCTGGGCCAGCATGTCGGCACCGAGCACCTCGCCATAGGCCGCGAGCCAGCTGGCCCGCTGCATCACCGTCATGGCAGGCGCGTCATCGGGCCGCGCCATGCGCAGGCTTACGCCTTGCATTGGGGTACCAGACCGGAGGCGCGGGCCTGTTCGTAGAGCGGCATAGCTTCAGCTTGCTGGGCCTGCAGCTCGGCGATCCGGGTCTCGTTACTGGGGTGGGTGGAGAGCAGTTGCGGCGGCGCCTTGCCACCGGCGGCGGCACTCATGTTCTGCCACAGGGGAACGGCCTCGGCGGGATTGAAGCCGGCGCGGGCCATCAGATCCAGACCGAGGCGGTCCGCCTCGCTCTCCTGCTCGCGGCCATAGGGCAGCATGACCCCCACCTCGACCCCGAGCCCCAGCGCCGCCATGGTGGCGCCGCGATACTCGCTGCTGCCCATGGCGATGTCGGCCGCCGCCAGACCGAGACCGGTCAGCTGGCTGCGAGAGAGCCGTTCATTGGAGTGCTGGGCCAGCACGTGGGTCAGCTCGTGGCCTATGACGGTGGCGAGCTGATCCTGATTCTTGGCAACCTTGAGCAGACCGCTGTAGACCCCGATCTTGCCGCCGGGCAGGGCGAAGGCGTTGACCTGCTTGGAGTCAAACACCACCACTTCCCAGCTGGTGATGCCGTACTGGCTCGGCACCTGGGCGGTCACCGCCTTGGCGACACAGGAGACATAGGCATTGATCCTGGCATCCTTGCTCACCTTCTCCTGCTTCTTCATCTGCTCGAAGGAGTCGGCCCCCAGCTGGCTCATCTGCTGGGGCGAGAACAGCAGCATCTGGCTGCGGCCGGTAGGAGACTGGGCACAGCTGGCCAGCAGGGTGGAACAGAGTGCCGCCAGGCCGAGCTTGAACAGGGGAGATGTCATGGAGGTGTCCTTCACCATAAAGATGCCCTATTTTCGGAAATGCGGGCGTCCGGCGCAAGTCGACAGATCACGCTGTTCGGCGAAAGCGGTCACATGTCGTCATTGTAGATCCACTCAAAAAGAAAACGGGCCCCGCGGGGCCCGTGTTGCAGAGGAAACCGGCTTACATTATGCCCAGTTTCTTCAGGTCGGCTTCGACCACCTTGGCCGGTACAGGTACGTAGCCATCTTTGGCGACTATGTTCTGGCCCGCCTTGGAGAGCACCATCTTCAGGAACTCTTGCTCCATCGGGGAGAGCGGCTTGTTCGGGTGCTTGTTCACGTAAACGTACAGGAAGCGCGACAGCGGGTACTTGCCGGTGATGGCGTTGTCGGCGCTCGCTTCGATGAAGGTCTTGCCATCCTTGGAGAGCGGTACGGCGCGCACACCCGAGGTGACGTAGCCGATGCCCGAGTAGCCGATGCCGTTCAGGGAGGAGGAGACGGACTGCACCACGGAGGCAGAACCCGGCTGCTCGTTCACGCCGCTCTTGAAGTCACCGTTGCACAGGGCGTGTTCCTTGAAGTAACCGTAGGTACCGGAGACGGAGTTGCGACCGAACAGCTGCAGATCCTTGGAGGACCAGTTGCCATCCAGACCCAGATCGGCCCACTTGGTGGCGGCCTTGGCTTCGCCGCACTTGAGGGTGCTGGAGAAGATGGCATCCAGTTGCGGCATGGTCAGCCCCTTGATGGGGTTGTCCTTGTTGACGAACACGGCCAGGGCATCGACCGCGACGCGGATGGCGGTCGGCTTGTAGCCGTAGCGCTTCTCGAACGCCTCTTCCTCGCCGGACTTCATGGCGCGGCTCATAGGGCCAAACTGGGCGACACCTTCGGTCAGTGCGGTCGGGGCGGTAGAGGAGCCGGCGGCCTGGATCTGCACGTTGACGTTGGGGTACATGCGCTTAAATTCTTCGGCCCACAGGGTCATCATGTTGGCCAGGGTGTCCGAGCCGACAGAGGACAGGTTGCCCGAGATGCCGCTGGTCGGAGTGTAATCCGGCAGGTTTTTATCCACACCGGCAGCCAGGGTGCTGACGGAAAACAGGGTAGCTGCGGTGAATCCGATTACACCAGCCAGTTTGTTGAGTTTCATCCAATCTCTCCAAGGTTGCAGAACGCAGTCCATCAAAACACGGGTTAACTTGGCGCACCGTCGGTCACGCCGAGCGATTCGCTGAGTGTCATTTCATGCCCTCTTCCCCACGTCCAGCGGTGACAGAAGGCAAGCGTCAATCTGAGGCCGAAAGTTGTAGCATCCCGAGCATAGCGATCGGCTGGTCGCATTTCGTACTCTGCCTGCGCCAAGTCGGCGACAGGTCCGTTCTCAAGACGGCGCCAGTATCTGACCTGGCAGTGACAAATTTATGGATTTAATGTGACACTTTAATGACATGGCGAAGCTTTTGAGCAAATGAAAAGAGGGCCGCTGTCGCCGCCCTCTCTGCACTGCTAACCCATTGCTGAAAAAGACTATTTCAACACCACCATGCGGGCCGGAATGAGGAAGCTGAAGCGGCTGCCGAGGCCGACCCGGCTCTCGATATCGAGCTGGGCGTCGTGATGGCTCAAGGCGTGCTTGACGATGGCGAGCCCCAGCCCGGAGCCACCCGTATGGCGCGAGCGGGCCCTGTCCACCCGATAGAAGCGCTCGGTGAGCCGCGCCAGATGCTCGGGCGGGATCCCCTCCCCCTCGTCCTGTACCACAAACAACGCCATGGCCCCCTGCTTGCGCCACTCCACGCTGATCTTGCGCTCCGCCGGGGTGTAGTGAATGGCGTTGTAGACCAGGTTGGAGACGGCGCTGCGCAGTTGATCCTGATCCCCGCGCACGAACAGATTGGGTTGCACGCTGAATTCGATCTGGTGCGCCCGCTCCCCCGACAGCGCCCGCGCCTCCTGCTCCAGCAACCCCAGCATGGCGGGCATGTCCACCAGGTGGGAGAGATCCACCGAGGGAGCCGCCTCGATGCGCGACAGGGTGAGCAGCTGATTGACCAGATTGTCCATGCGGATGGTCTGCTCCATCATCACCCTGTGCGCCTTGGCCCACAGGGCGGGGGGCGGCGGCTCTTCGGTCATCTCCAGATAGCCCTTGAGCACGGTGAGCGGCGTGCGCAGTTCGTGAGAGACGTTGGAGACGAAGTGCTTGCGGGTCTTCTCCAGGCTGCGCAGCCGGGTCACGTCCCGCACCACCAGCATGGCCTGATCCTCGGCGTAGGGCATGATGCGAAACTCGAGAAACTTCTCCTCGTTGATGGGCGAGGTCATCTCGAACGGTTCGTCATACTGCCCCTTGTTCAGATAAGCCCCGAAGGCGGGATTGCGAATGAGGTTGCCTATGTGCTGACCGGCGTCTTCCGGCCAGCGAAAACCGAGCAGCTGCTCCGCCAGCCGGTTGCACCAGAGGATGCTGCCGTCGGTGCGAAACACCACGGCGGCATCGGGCAGGGCCTCTGCCCCTTCCCGAAAGCGGCGGATGAGGCCCGCCAGCTCGCGGCGCCGGGCACGGTGGCGCTGCTGCAACTTGTAGATGCCGTTGAAGATGTACTCCCAGCTGCCGCTGCCGTTGGGGGGCACCAGGCTGCGATCGTGCCACAGCCAGTCCGACAGCCGCTTCTGGAAGCGATAGTGCCAGCCCAGATGCAGCACGGTCGCCACCAACAGGCAAAGAGTGAGGGTATTCGTCAACCAACCGACCAAGACGAAGGGCGTATAAAAAAACGCCATCCGCCACAACTGTCGCCGCCAGGCGTAAGGTTGCAACATAACGTCCTCTACAGACGGGTTGAGAAGCGATAGCCTGCGCCGCGCACCGTCTGAATCAATCGATCGTGACCCGTCTCTTCAATGGCCTTGCGCAAGCGACGAATATGCACATCCACGGTTCTGTCCTCGACGTACACATTGGTACCCCAGACATTGTTGAGCAGCTGCTCGCGGCTGTAGACCCGCTCTGGGTGGGTCATGAAGAAATGCAGCAGCTTGAACTCGGTCGGCCCCATGTCCAGCGCCTTGTCTTCGGCGCTGACTCTGTGGGAAACCGGATCCAGCTTGAGCCCCTGTACCTCGATCACCTCGTCCACCGAGGTGGGGGAGACGCGGCGCATCACGGCGTGCAGGCGGGCGGTCAGCTCCTTGGGGGAGAAAGGCTTGGTGATGTAGTCATCGGCACCCGCCTCCAGACCACGCACCTTGTCCTCCTCCTCGCCGCGGGCGGTCAGCATCACCACCGGGATCTGGCGGGTCACCTCATCCTGCTTGAGTTGCTTGATGAACTGGATGCCACTGCCACCGGGCATCATCCAGTCCAGCACGATGAGTTCGGGGTAAGGCTCGCGCACCTTCGCCAGTCCATCGGCGTAATCTTCAGCTTCAACCGTCTCATATCCCTTTTGCTCGAGCACGAAGCAGAGCATTTCGCGGATCGGTGCTTCGTCCTCGACCACCAGAATTCGCTTAGCCATATCCCTTCTCTCTCCTGTGTGAAGATGGGTGCGCCAATTATTAGAACTTTCTGTGACAATTTTATGACTTTATGACAGGCGGGATGATAAACGTTTTCAGATTCAGTTGGCAGCAGCGAGTTGCAGCAGGTCCCAGCGGTTGCCACTGATGTCCTCGAACACCACCACCATGCCGTAGGGCTCGCTACGTGGCTGTTCACAAAAATGAACACCGTACGCCTGCATGCGCTGGTAATCCCCCCAGAAGTCGTCGGTCTCGAGGAACAAAAAGACCCGGCCGCCCCCCTGCTGACCGATGGCGGCCTGCTGCTCCGGCGTGGCGGCCCGCGCCAGCAAGAGCGCTGAACCTGGCGCGCCGGCAGGCGCCACCCGCACCCAGCGCTTGCCCGGTTTGCCCGGCTCGTCGAGGGGCGTGTCTTCCAGCAGCGCAAAACCCAACCCCTGGGTGAAGAAGGTGATGGCCTCGTCATAGTCGGCCACCAGCAGGGCCAAGGCGCCTATGTGTTGTGACATGGAAATACTCCTCAACAGATGGATGAAGGGGGCTCACGCCCCGGCTGGCGCGCATCATAGCGGCTGGAAGACCTGGGTTCCAGCCGCTATGTCCCGCTCGCAGAGCGGGTGCTTCGGCGCGGGCCTGGCCTGCGAGCTAGGCCACCTCGACCCGGTTGCGACCCCGTTTCTTGGCCTGGTAGAGCGCCTCGTCGGCCCGCTTGAGGGCCTGCTCCAGCGGATCCCCGCGCCGCTCCGCCACCCCGAACGAGGCCGTGATGGGCAGCGCCAGCGGCCAGTGCGGATAGGCCACCAGGGCGACTCGCAGCCGCTCTGCCAGCCCCTCTGCGCGGGCCTGCTCGTAGTGCAGGCAGACCAGCACGAACTCCTCCCCGCCCCAGCGAACCAGCCGGCACAGGCTATCGCAGTGGCGCAGCACCTCGCTCACCATGTGCTTGAGCACCTCGTCCCCCACCGGATGACCGTGGCCGTCGTTGACGCGCTTGAAGTGGTCTATGTCGATGTAGATGAAAGAGAGCGGCATCTCGCCGAGTTCGGCCAGCAGCTTGTTGCCGCCGAGCCGGTTGAGGGCGCCGGTCAGGGGATCGTACCTGGCCTCCTCCTCGGTGCGCCGGGTCTTTTCGCTCAAACTCTGGCTGAGCGCCTCCGCAGCCAGCCTGGCCGTACGAGCCTTGCGCAATCGATCCCGCATCAGCAGGTGTTGCACCAGAAACAGCAGCAGGCAATAGCCCAACCAGCTCAACAGCAGGGGACGATAGAAGGAGCCTGGCTGCACCCAGCGACCATGAAACTCCATCTGTTCCAGCACCAGCCGGTAGTGGCCGGGCTGCATGCCGATGCCGGAGGCCAGCTCGACGGCATAGACATGCCTCAGATCAGGCCCCTGTTGCGCCAGCGGTATCTTGTACTGCTGCACCCACCAGGTGGCCGGGGTAAACACTTTGAGCGGCACATCCTGCACCCGGCCGTAATCATCGGGGCGGAAGATCACCTCGTTGAACTTGTGGGACGACGCATCCCCGGCCCTGGAATAGGCGGGGTGATAGTTGCGCAGGTAGAGCCGCCAGATCTGGGGCCCCTCCCCCTCGACCCTGAGCCGGATGCGCACCCAGTCGAAGCGGGAGAGATCGATCCCCCGCTCTGGCTCGGTCAGGGTCAGCACCAGCTCGCAGAACGGAAAGGCATACCCGGCGCGCAGCTGGCAATCGATGGCGGGTTTCTCCGCCACCGCATCGTGGTGCGCCGAGCCGCCCCCGGCCGACAGCAGTGTGGTAACCGACTGGCCGCCGTGGACCCTGTCATCCTGCGCCGTGACGGACAGGCGGGCATTGCTCACCATGTCCAGCCGCCGATCGGGCCCGAATTCAAACAGCAGGATCGCCAGCAGGCTCAATCCCAGCAATACCCAGAACAGCACATTGGCCAGACGAGAATAGGAAGGGGTCATATAGGCTCCGCCCGACTAGGGGCTCTGACTCTATATCAGGGGATCCGGCGCGCCAGGATCCCTGGTTATTACACGCGCCGACACCGGCGCCATAGGGTATTTTCTCAGCCGGATACCGGCGGACAGGGCCGGACTCGCCCCGGGATCAGGCGCGCCACCCGGGCGCGGCCGTCCTGCGCCAACCGGGAGGTGCCAGGTCGGCCCCCCGGAGAAACGCGCGCTTGCCAATCAGATGTGAACACAGGATAGAGCACTCCATGCCATGGAAAAATAACGAGAAATAAATAAAAAGGGCCCTGATGGGCCCATCTTACACAAGGGAAATGGTGAGCAACAACACCCTCATGGTCCCTCGCGCAGCGTCCGGTAGAGGGTGGTGCGGCTGATGCCGAGCTGGCGCGCCGCCTCGCTCACGTTGCCCCCGCAATCCGCCAGGGTCTGCTGCACCCGCAGCCGGTTCTGCTGGCGCAAGGTGTGGGTACTCGCCTGCGACGAGGGCGCGGCCGATGCGGCGGGCAGATGCAGGTGGGCGGATTCAATCCAGCCCTGTCCCTCCGCCAGCACGCAGGCCACCTCCAGCGCCTGCTTGAGCTGGCGCACGTTGCCGGGCAGCGGGTGAGCCAGCAGTTGCTGCTCAGCATCACCCGTCAGGCGCAGCGCCGAGTCCATCTCCGCCAGCAGCCGCTGGATCAATCCCAGGCGCTCGCCCCGTGGCCATGCCCGCAGCGGTGTCAGCGACTGGCGCCAGCCGCAGATCCGGTAATAAAGATCCTCGCGAAACGTGCCGGCCTGCACCATGGCCGCCAGATCCCGGTGGCTGGCGCTGACCAGCCAGAAGTCCACCGGCTCGGGTCTGTGGCTGCCGACCGGGGTCACGCTGCGCTCCTGCAACACCCGCAGCAGCCGGGTCTGGGCCAGCAGCGGCAACTCGCCGATTTCATCCAACATCAGGATGCCGCCGTGGGCGGCGCGCAGATAACCCTGACTGCCCTGGCTGCGGGCACCGCTGAAGGCCCCGCCCACGTAGCCAAACAGCTCGGCCTCCACCAGATCTGCCGGCAGGGCGCCGCAGTTGACGCACACCAGGGGCCTCTCCTGCCGACTCGACTGGCGGTGCAGGACCCGCACCAGGTGCTCCTTGCCGCTGCCTGTCTCCCCCTCGATGAGCAGCGAGATGCCGCGCTCCAGCATCTTGAGCGGCACCTGTGCCGACCCTGGTTGCTCGATTTGCCGGGGCGCCGCAACCGGCTCGGGCACCAGCCGCAGGCCACGGCGCTCACGCAGCAACTGCCGGCCATCGAAGGGGTGCTGGCCGAGCCAGAGCCGTCCGGCCCGGTTGGCACCGAGCAGCTCGCCCGCCTCCCCCAGCAGCAGACGGGCGGACCAGAGACTCTGGGGATCGAGATCCACCAGCCAGCCCGGCTGGCGCGCCAGCAGCGCGTTTTCCAGCGTCATGGCCAGCAGCCGCACAGTGCCCAGCATGTCGCCGTCGTGGTGGGCCGCGTCGGTGGAGATGTCGAGTACCCCGAGCAATTGCCCGTCGGGCCCGAGCAGGGGGCTGGCGCTGCAACTGAGGAAGCTGTGCTGGGCGAAGAAGTGATCGGACCCCAGCACCTGCACCTCGCTCTGCTCGGCCAGCGCTGTGCCGATGGCGTTGGTGCCCTTGCTCGCCTCCCCCCAGCGGGCGCCGCTGCGCAAAAAGATGCGCTCGGCGTGGCGGGCGAAGCCGTCGTCACCGCTGGCGGCCAGTATGGCCCCCTCGCCGTCACACAGCAGCAGGCGACAGGGCCTGCCCGCCAGCAACTGGGCAAATAGCGGCAGCACGAAGCGCTGGAAGCAGGCGATCAGCGTCCTGTGCTGCTCCTGGCGGGCCGACAGCTCCCCCTGGGGCAGCAGATCCAGCTCGGCGCTCTGCTGGCGATGCAGGCCCTGATGCAGGCAGCGCTGCCAGGAACGCTGGATCGGACTGGGGCTGAGACTGGATTGAGGTAACTCGCTCATCATGCCTCCTGTTCACAAACGGCACGCATGGGGCCGGCAAATGTGGGTAACTCGCTCATCACGCCTCCTGTTCACAAACGGCACGACTGTCACGGCCACTGTCCAAAAACAGCACAGCGTCATCGTCACGGCCGGGGTCATTGGTTAATCAAGATACGCTGCCGCACCCCGTTTGGTAACGTTTTTGTAACCTTTTGCCCGCTGGTCAGACCCTTTGGCATGGCCCTTGCGATACCCCCTGCGTACCACCCCGGCCAGCCAGCCAGCGCGTGCAGCCGGGCAGGACCTTCACACACATAAGGATGATGAGATGATTTATACCGCTCCCGGTCAGGCAGGTGCCCTGGTCAGCTTCAAGTCCCGTTACGACAACTTCATCGGTGGCGACTGGGTGGCGCCGCGCGCCGGCCGCTATTTCGAGAACATCTCGCCGGTGGACGGCAAGGTGTTCTGCGAGGTGGCCCGATCCGATGCCGCCGACATAGAGCTGGCGCTGGATGCCGCCCACAAGGCGTTTACCAGCTGGAGCAAGACCAGCGTCACCGAGCGCAGCAACCTGCTGCTGCGCATCGCCGATCGCATCGAGCAGAACATCGAAGTGCTCGCCATCGCCGAGACCTGGGAGAACGGTAAGGCGGTGCGCGAGACCCTGGCCGCCGACCTGCCGCTGGTGGTGGATCACTTCCGTTACTTCGCCGGCTGCATCCGTGCCCAGGAGGGCTCGGCCGCCGAGCTGGATCAGCACACAGTCAGCTACCACTTCAAGGAGCCCATCGGCGTGGTCGGCCAGATCATCCCGTGGAACTTCCCGCTGCTGATGGCGGCCTGGAAGCTGGCCCCCGTGCTGGCGGCAGGCTGTTGCAGCGTGCTCAAGCCCGCCGAACAGACCCCAGTCACCATCATGCTGATGATGGATCTCATCAAGGACATACTGCCCCCCGGCGTGGTCAACGTGGTCAACGGCTTCGGCGCCGAGGCGGGTCAGGCGCTGGCCACCAGCGACAGGATCCAGAAGCTGGCGTTTACCGGTTCGACTGAAGTCGGCGCCCATATACTGCGCTGCGCCGCCGACAAGCTGATCCCCTCCACCGTGGAGCTGGGCGGCAAGTCCCCCAACATCTACTTCGCCGACGTGATGCAGCATGAGAGCCAGTACATCGACAAGGCGGTGGAAGGCATGCTGATGACCTTCTTCAACCAGGGCGAGGTGTGCACCTGCCCCTCCCGCGCGCTGGTACACGAGAAGATCTACGACGACTTCATGGACCGGGTGCTGGCCCGCGCCCGCACCATAGTGCAGGGCAACCCCCTCGACACCGCCACCCAGGTGGGAGCGCAGGCGTCCCGCGAGCAGTTCGACAAGATCCTGAGCTACATGGAGATAGGCCGTGGCGAGGGGGCCAAGATGCTGATCGGCGGCGGTCCGGCCAGGGTGAATGGGCTGGAGGGGGGCTTCTACATCCAGCCCACCATATTCCACGGCCAGAACAAGATGCGGGTGTTCCAGGAGGAGATCTTCGGGCCGGCGCTCGGGGTCACCACCTTCAAGGACGAGGCGGATGCTCTGGCCATTGCCAACGACACCCAGTACGGGCTGGGGGCGGGCCTGTGGACCCGCGACAGCAACCTGGCCTGGCGCATGGGGCGCGGCATCCAGGCCGGCCGGGTCTGGGTCAACTGCTACCACGCCTACCCGGCCCACGCGGCCTTTGGCGGCTACAAGAAGTCAGGCATAGGCCGCGAGACCCACAAGATGATGCTGGACCACTACCAGAACACCAAGAACCTGCTGGTGAGCCACGACATTAATCCCCTCGGCTTCTTCTAAGCCCATCCTGTCATCAACAAGGGCGCCTGCGGGCGCCCTTTTCATTGCTTAGAGTGGTCGCAGCTAGAGCGCCGCCTGCCCGGCACCGATACCCAATTGCTGGCGATAGCGCTGGGGGGAGCAGCCCAGTTCACGATTGAACATGGCGATAAAGGCCGAGGTGGAGCCGTAACCGAGCCGCCAGCCAATCTCCTGCACCGGCAACTCCCCCTTGAGCCAGGCCAGCGCCTTGAGCAGCTTGAGCCGGGCCCGCCACTGGCCGAAGTTCATCCCCAATTCCCGCACGCAGCGCCGGGCCAGGGTGCGCTCCGTGCTGTGCAACTGTTCGGCCCACTGGGCCAGGGTGCGCGGATCGGCGGGATCGCTGTGCAGCGCCGCCAGCATGGGGGCCAACAGCTTGTCCTGGCTCATGGGCAGGTAGCTGTCCTGGCAGCGGGTGCGGGTCAGCTTCTCCACCAGCAGCTCGGCCTGGCGCACGTCCCACTCATCCTGCATGTGGCCCAGCTTGCGCTCGCAAAAATCCGCCAGCATGGCCCGGATGAGCGGCGTTATCTGCAGCAGGCAGGGCTCTGCCGGCAATCTGGCCGCCAGGGCGTGATTGACATAGATGGAGGTGTAGTCGAGGGCCTGCTGGTTATAGGAGGCGTGCTCCAGGTTCGCGGGCACCCAGATGAGGTAGTCCGCCGGCGCCACCAGCCGGTGATCCTCCAGCACTATCTCCAACACCCCCAGGCTTATCATGCTGAGCTGGCCCCAGGGGTGGCTGTGGGACGCACAGGCGCTCTCGGCCTGGATCTGCTGATAGCGCAGATAGAGGGGATTGGGCTCGGGCAGATGCAGATCCGTCGGATGGTAGTGACGTATGGCCATAACGGGCGGATTGTCCTTTGCACGGGATAATTTGTCATTTTTACGTTACTTGATAACAGAAAGACAAGGGTAGACTGGCCATCTCGATAATAAGGAGCCTTTGATGCGTATCTTCTTCCCGCTTATGTTCCCTCTGATGGCCGTGCTGATCTGGGCCACCAATACAGTGGTGTCCAAGGCCGCCGCCGATGTGCTGGATCCCGCCGCCATCTCCTTTTACCGCTGGGTGATCGCCGCCCTGGCGCTGACCCCCTTCTGCCTGCCGCAGCTGTGGCGCCGCCGTGGCGAAATTCGCCCCTGGCTCGGCAAGCTGCTGGTGCTGGCGGCCCTTGGCATGGTGCTCTACCAGTGCCTCGCCTATTACGCCGCCCACACCACCTCGGCCACCAACATGGGGGTCATAGGCTCACTCATCCCGTTGCTGACCCTGCTGCAGAGCGCGCTCTTCTTCGGCCAGCGGCCGGGCAAGCAGGCCCTGCTCGGCATGAGCATCTCGCTGTTCGGGGTGCTCTGGCTGCTGAGCCAGGGCCAGCCGCTGGCCCTGCTGCACAACGGCATCAATCAGGGGGACGGGCTCATGCTGCTCGGCTCCGCCAGCTACGCCCTCTATGGCCTGCTGATCCGCCGCTGGCAACTGCCGTTCGGCCCCTGGCTCAACCTCTACATGCAGATCCTGCTGGCTGTGCTGCTGCTGATCCCGGTCGCCCTCAGCGCAGATTCCCTGGCGGTCCCCGCCGAGGGCTGGGGCCTGGTGCTGTTTGCCGGCATAGCCTCTTCCCTGCTGGCGGCCTATTGCTGGATGCGCGGCCTCGCCTGCATGGGGGCGGAACGTACCTCCGTGTTCATGAACCTGATGCCGCTGTGCACGGCGCTGATCGCCGTCATCACCCTGGGGGAGCCCATTCACGGCCATCACCTGCTCGGCGGCGGCCTGATCCTGAGCGGCGTCATGCTCTCCCAGTTCAAACCCAGGGTACGCCCCGCCCTCGCCGGGGAGGCATAAAGCGGCACGGTAAAGTGTGTGCAACACAAGACAAGAAGGGAGCCCAGGCTCCCTTCTTGTTTGCATCTTAGCGCTAAAAACCACCGGCTCGGTTGCCCCGGCACCGGCGGAGCGAGCCGGGCCCGCAGCGCAAAGGCTAGTTCACGCCGATCGGGCTGTGCCCGCTCATGCGTTCACCCCCTTCATGCCTTCCCGGGTGTAGCGCTCCCCCGCCACCGGCAAGGCCGTGATGGCGCTGTCCAGCGCGGCGAGATCCTCTGTTGCCAGGCGCACCGACAGGGCGCCCAGATTGTCCTGCAGATGGGGGATCCGCCTTGTGCCGGGAATGGGCACTATGTCACCCCCTTGCGCCAGCAGCCAGGCCAGGGCGATCTGCGCCGTCGTGCACTGCTTGCGTGCCGCCAGGGCCATGATCACCTCCACCAGCGAGCGGTTGGTGGCGATGTTTTCCTGCTGAAAGCGCGGCAGGCTGGCCCGAAAGTCGCCCTCTTCAAACGCCGTATCCTGCTGGAAACGTCCGGTCAGAAAGCCCCGCCCCAAGGGGGAGTAGGCCACCAGCCCTATGCCCAGCTCGCGGCAGGTCGGCAGCACCTGGGCTTCGACATCCCGCGTCCAGAGGGAATATTCCGTCTGCACCGCCGCCACCGGATGCACGGCATGGGCGCGCCTCAAGGTGGCCGCGCTGACCTCGCACAGGCCGATACGGGCAATCTTGCCCTCCTGCACCAGTGGCGCCAGACCCGCCATCGTCTCTTCGATGGGGTGCGCCGGGTCGATGCGATGCACATAGTAGAGGTCTATCTGCTCGACCCCGAGCCGGCGCAGCGAGGCTTCACAGCTCTGCCGTGCATACCGGGCGCTGTTGTCCAGGGTGCGCCTGTACTCGCCACTCTGGCGCACTATGCCGAACTTGGTGGCAACCTTGACCCCGGCGCCGTGGGTCGCCAGGAAGCGGCCGATCAAGGCTTCATTGTGGTGCGGGCCATACATGTCGGCGGTGTCGAGAAAATCGATCCCCATCTCGATGGCCCGGGCCAGCACCCGCAGCGCCTGCTCATCATCCCGCGGGCCATAGAATTCACTCATGCCCATGCAGCCGAGGCCCATGGCGGATACGTCCAGATCGGTTCCCAGTGTTCGTCGTTGCATCACATTTCCTCCCTTACAAGATGGGAGTCAGTATGGTCTTGTGAATAGGGTTTCGGTATAGACTGGATTGGCAGCCAGCTTTCCGATTATGGAAGATACATGAACTCTCTCTTGCTATGGGATGATGCCCGGGTCTTTCTGGCCATCGCCCGCAGCGGCACCTTGAGTGGCGCCGCCCTCACCCTTGAGCTGGGCATTGCCACCGTCTCTCGACGGCTGGATCGCCTGGAGTCGGCACTGGGCCTGCCGCTGTTCAGTCGTCATCAGCACGGCTATCGGCTGACCGATGATGGGGATGCCCTGCTGGCGCGAGCCGAGGCACTGGAACATGCCGGACATGCCTTTGGCGACGCCGGGCAGCAGCAGGGGCAGGTGGCCGGCTCCGTGCGCCTCGCCACCGCAGACAATCTGGCCAACCCGCTCATCATTCCCTCCCTGGCCAGGCTGTTTGCCATTCATCCCGATCTGCGAGTGGAGCTGGTCACAGGCGTGCAAACGGTGAACCTGCACAGGCGCGATGCCGATCTGGCCGTGCGCATGGTCAAACCTGACGCCGGCAACGTCACCATCAAGCGGCTGGGCACCCTGGGCTTCGGCCTCTATGGGGCTCGCAGCTATGTCGATACCCGCCAGCCGGGGACAGATGCGGCCAGCTTGGATGAGGATGCCTTCATCGGCTGGGGGGAAGCCCACGGCCATTTGCCCGCCGCCAAATGGATGGCTCGCATGCTGCGTGGCCGCCCCTGCAGGGTGGAGACCAACACGCTGTCGGCCCAGCTGGCCGCCGCCACCGCCGGTCTCGGGCTGGCGGTGCTGCCCCATTATCTGGCCAAAGAGACGGATCTCGTCTGCCTCCTGCCCGAGCTGGGGGTGGATCAGCCGATCTGGCTGGTGATCCACACAGATCTCGCCCACTCCAGACGGGTGCGGGCCGTCGCGGATCACCTGATCCAGCTGTTCGAGGAGGCCGAGTCAGCCCTCCACCCTTTCCCGCTGGGCGCACTGTGAACCAGGCGGGGTAGCAAGGGCTGCAACCCATGCCGCAACGGGCAGACAGCAAGAAGGGAGCCCAGGCTCCCTTCTTGCATTGCATCTTCGCGCAAAACACGCGGGCTCAGTTGCCCCGGCGCCAGTGGTAGCGGCGCTCGGGCCGGCCACGCTGACCGTAGTTGAGATCCACATCGACCCTGTCTTCCGACTCCAGATACTCCAGATAACGGCGCGCCGTGGTGCGGCTCAAGGAGAGGCGCAGCGCCACCGTATCGGTGGAAAACGCGGTATCCGGCTCGCCGGCCAGCAGCTCCAGCACCTGACGCAAGGTGATGGCGTCGATCCCCTTTGGGGTATCGCGCACCTCCCTGGCCTGGGGGCGCCCCTTGCCCATCAGCCGATCCAGATCGCTCTGCTCCAGGGATCCGCGCTCGCAGATGCGCCTGTGCAGGGTGAGGATCTCGTCCAGGCTCTGCTGGATGCGAAACAGCCGCAGCGGCTTGATGATGTAATCCTGCACCCCCAGGTTGAGGGCCTGCTGTATGGTCTCAACGTCGCAGGAGGCGGTCACCATGATGACGTAAGCCTCGCGGTTGTGGCTGCGCAGCCGGTTCACCCACTCCAGGCCGGAGCCGTCGGGCAATGAGATGTCCACCAGCAGCAGCTGTGGCTCGGTCGCACGCATCATGAGATCGGCCTGGGTCAGGCTCTCGGCCCGACCCAGCAGGGAAAATCCGGGGGTGGAGGAGACCAGCTCGGCCAGAATGGATCCAATCCGTTCGTCATCCTCGATCACCAGAGTGAAAATGGGCTCCATAGATCACACCAATTGGTTTTTATTCAAGTAGATACCGAACAAGGTTGTCTGTTCGGCGGTGCGTCGCCATTCTATCACACCCCCTCGCCTGGCCACCGTCTCCTTGACCAGGAAGAGGCCGACCCCGTGATCGCCGGTCTGGCGGCTGATGCCGTAATCAAACAGATGATCCGCCAGCGCCTCGTCCACCCCCTCGCCGCTGTCCTCCACTTCGATCACCAGCCGGCGACCAAAATCGTTGAGGGAAATCAGCACCCGCGGCGGACACAGCTTGCGCCGCGCCCAGGCGGCGCGAATGCCGTTGTCCAGCAGGTTGCCGATGAGAGTGATGAGATCCGCCGACACGGCCGCCGGATACTCCGTCAGCGCCGAGTCGGGATCCAGCACCAGCTCCACCCCCAGCTCCCGCGCCCGGCTGAACTTGCCGAGGATAAGCCCGGCCACCGGTTTGTCCTCGATGGCCCGCAGCAGACCCTGCAGCATGGTCTGGCAAGCCTCGCTCTCCTGCTGGATGAGCTCCACCGCCTGATCCACGTGGCCCAGCTGCAGCAGGCCGGAGAGGCTGCTGAGCTTGTTGGCGAACTCGTGGGTCTGCATCCGCAGCATCTCGGCATACTGGCGCAGATGAGTCACCTGCATGCCGAGGCTGCCGGTCACCTCGGGGCGGCTGAAGATGAGCAGGCGCCCTGGCACCTTGCCCTCCACCGCCTGCCAGCGCCCCACGAACGACTCCCCGTGCACAGTAAAGCCGAGCTCGGTCTCGAGCTGGGTCAGGGCCGGGGCCAGCGGCGGCGACAGCTCGGCCAGCGACTGACCCAGCAGGGAGTGCCGCCCTGTGCCCGGCAGACGCAGCTGATAACAGGCAGCGCTGTTGAGCATGCGAATATTGCCCCCGCTGTCGATGGCGATCACCCCCTCGGAGATGTGCTCAAGCACCAGCTCCTGCAGCACGAAGCGGTTGACGATGGCCTCGGGCTCCAGATCCAGCAGGGTGCGACGCAGCAGGTGTTGCAGCCAGAGCGCCAGCAGCAGGCCACAGCCCAGCACGGCGCCGATGGCGCTGACGAGCAGGGTGATCCGCTCCAGATAGATGCCCTCCACAGTCCGCATCAGGTAGCCGACCGCCACCACCCCCATGGCGCGCCCGTCCGCCCCTATCACTGGGGCGAAGCAGCGAATGGCCGGCCCCAGGGTGCCCTCGTCCCTGGAGCAATAACTGCCCCGCTCATTGAGGGCTGGCCAGATGTCCTCACCACGGAATTTCTGCCCCACCAGCTCGGGCCTGGGATGGCTGAGGCGACGGCCATGCTCGTCGGTCACCACCATGTAGGCGGCGTCGGTGCGGCTGCAGATCCCCTGCACATAGTCCCGCAGACCGGGATCCCTGCCCAGCTGCAGGGCCTGCACCACCCGGCTGTCCGCCGCCAGCACCCGCGCCAGATCGCTGCCTTTCTCCTGCAGATTGCTCTCCAGCAGGTGGCGGATAAAGAGGGCGAGCAGGCCGCCCAGGATCAGGATCAGCAGCAGGGAGAGCCCGAGGGAGAGGGTGACCAGTTGGTGGCGCAGTTTCATCGATTAGCCTTGCAACATCAGGAAGCGGACCAATAGTGCGGGCGCCACCAGGTCTGGTCAATCAGTGGCGCAGGATCACCGCTAAAATCGGCCAGCCCCTCCTCGCGGGCGGTGAGGGCTACCGCCCTGGCGACCGCGCGGGCCACCTCCCCCACCTGCTCTATGGGGGGCAACAGGCGCCCCTCGGCCAGCGGATAGGCGCCCACAGCCCGCACCGCCGCCTGCAGCATGCCGTCGCTGATGCGGCGCGCCTTGACCGCGCAGGCCCCGAGACCAATGCCCGGAAACACATAGACGTTGTTGCACTGGGAGACCACCCGCGCCTCCCCCGCCACCGTCACAGGAGCAAAGGGGCTGCCGGTGGCGAGCAGGGCGCGCCCACCGGTGGCCTGCCACACCTGCTCCGGCGTCGCTTCGGCACTGCGGGTGGGGTTGGAGAGCGGGAGGATCACCGGCCGCTCACAGGCGGCGCCCATGGCCGTCAGCACGGCCTCGTCAAACAGGCCGCCCTGGCCGCTCACCCCGATCAGCACCCCGGGGCGCAGCCGCTCAATGAGCGCAGGCAGCTCGGCGCAGGCCTCCTCCGCGGGTCGGGCAAACGGCCGCTGGGACGGCGTCAGGTTGGCGCGATCCAGGCAGACCAGTCCATCCTGATCAAACAGCTGTACCCGCTCCGGGCCGCCCGCCAGTTGGGCCAGCATGGCGGCGATGCCGCAACCCGCCGAGCCGGCGCCGACGATCAGCACAGGGGTGTCGGCCAGCCGGCTGCCCGCCTGCTGCAAACCCGCCAGCACGCAGGCCGAGGCGACCGCCGCCGTGCCCTGGATGTCGTCGTTGAACATGCACAGCTCGTCTCTATAGCGGGCCAGGAGGTTGGCGGCATGCTTGCCGGCGAAGTCTTCAAATTGCAGCACCACCTGGGGCCAGCGCGTGCGAATGGCCGCCACCACCCGATCCATGAAGTGGTAATAGGACTCGCCATCCACCCGGTTGGCCTGCCAGCCGAGGTAGGAGTCATCCTCCAGCAGCTCGGGGTTGTTGGTGCCGACATCCACGCACAGCGGCAGGGTGCGCGCCGGGTTGATACCGCCGGCGGCCGAGTAGAGCGCCAGCTTGCCGATGCAGATCCCCATGCCGCCGATGCCGAGATCGCCGAGCCCCAGCACCCGCTCACCATCGGAGATGACGATGACGTCCACCTCCTGTTCTACCGCGGCGAAGATGGCGTCCAGATCGTCCCTGTCGTGCCAGGAGAGATAGAGACCGTGGCTGCGCAGATAGAGGTCGCTGTGACGCTGACACGCCTCCCCCACCACAGGGGTGTAGATGATGGGCAACAGCTCGGGCAGGTGGTGGCGCACCAGATCGTAAAACAGTACAGGGTTGTCTTCCTGCAGCTGGCGCAGCAGCAGGTGCTGATCGAACGGGCTCTGCATGGCAGAGACAAGGCGGTATATGCGGCGCCGTTGCTGGGCCAGGGACTCCTCCTTGTGGGGCATGCGCCCCATCAATCCCTGTCGCTTGCGTTCGGCATAGGGCAAGCTGGTGCCCATCATGATGTCGTTCATTGTCGATTCCTTATGCCAGCAGCGAGATGAGCAGGGTGGCCAGGATCAACATGACGGCGCCCCCGAGACGGGAAGATATCTGGGCAAACGGCATCAGCTTCATGCGCTGGGCCGCCGACAGCACGGCCACATCGCCCGTGCCGCCCATGTTGGCCATGCACAGACCGCCGGTGATGGCCGCCTCTATGGGATAGAAACCTATCATGCGCCCTACCAGGGCCGCCCCCAGGGCACCACCGACCACGGTCACCAGCACCAGCACGAAGTAGCTGATGGAGAAGGCGCTGATGAGCTCGGGGATGCTGGTGTAGGCAACCCCTATCCCCACCAGCAGGGAGGGCGTCAGATTGCCGACCACGAACTGGTACCAGTCGGCGGCCGCCTGCTCGTAACGGCGCGGCAGCAGGCCGCTCACCTTGATGATGGCCACCGCCAGTATCATGAGCGCGAAGGGGTGCATGGGAATGAAGTTGCCGAGCAGGGAGCCCAGCACGAACATGCTGGAGCTGATGAAGAGCCCCATGCCGAGACTCTCCAGGGTCGGTGCCTGAACCTGCTCTTCGGCCACCTTCTGGCTGCTCTCCTTGATCATCAGCTGGCCGTTGCCGGTCAGGGAGGGGTAACGACGGCCGAGACGGGCCAGCAGGGTGCCCACCAGAATGGCCAGAGTGTTGGCGATCACCACGGCGGGCACCATGCGTGACAGCAGATCGGCGCTGGACATCTGCATCGGGCCCGAGAGGATCTCCACCAGCGGCACGGCGCCGGCGCCCATGCCACCGCCCATGATGGGCAGGCCGATGAGCAGCACCGCATTCTTGAAGCCATAGCCCATCAGGGAGCCGACCAGACCGACGCTGAGCAGCGCCAGGGTCACGCCCCCCAGGATCACCGGCAGGTAACGCATGGCGGCATTTTTCAGCAGGGCACTGCTCATGCCAAAGACGGAGCCGGTCACCAGGCTGGCGATGAAGAAGTTGAGAAAGCCCCCCTCTTTCATGAAGCCGATGATCACCTGCCCCGCCTCGATTGGCAGGATCCGGTATTCAAACAGGGCGGCGCCGCCGAAGATGGCGAGTATGGTGCCGCCCCCCAGGTATTCACGTATGGGGGTGATGCGCTCGCCCAGCTCGGTCAGCAGGGTGCCGAGCACGAACATCAGCGCCAGTGCGCCGACCATGCCAAGCGGCAAGGATCCATTCCAGCCCGAGAAGAGCACGCAAGTGGCAAGCCCGAGGAAGATCATCATGGGCATGCCGGCAATCTGTCGGTCGCCAAACAGCGCGACCCGGGTTTGTGGGGTAGAGAGGTTTTTCATTGTTATGCTCCAGCGTGTGGTGTGGCGCTACTCTAGTGATCCTCTCCTTCCCTGTCGGTTAGCCCGATTGCAAAGGCATATAAAAACATTAAAATCTTAAACGCTATGACCCAAAAACGGCCATAAACTGCCCCCGCCAGCGTTATTCCAGAGCCCTGAACTGCGCTAACCAGACGTAGAAATAAAGAGTGATGTCGGCATGACACCACGACCTGGCGGGACAAACATTAAACATTGATTAAATTTCACTCACCAACAGACAAGAAATAATCGGATCGCGGTCGGATGATGACAGCCCCATATATAGGCTGCGTCTTCATATCAAAGCGGCAACAAGGCTGGTATAGCGCCAATGTTCTCCCATGAGCTGAGGCAGGTAGATCACCAGGCCCCGGGCGCCACCGGCAAGAGAGGGTTCCGAGAGGGATGCCATGTGGGTTGCATCGCAGGCGCGCTGCGACAACTGTGCCTTCCAGAACGATAAATGAGGCAGACGGGACAGTGCATGCCCCAAGGATCTAGCACACCTGAATGGCCAGCGCCTCATTTCAACCTGCTCGTTTTCGCTATTCGGCTAATAACAGTGGAATATTGGCAGGGTCAAATTCATGACAGATATCGCTCGCTTCCAGACTGAGGCCATAATGCGCGTCGGCAACATATTCTCCATCGGCCAGCAGGCTCTCGATTGAAAAATGGGGGTCACCCGATTCATATCGTTCCACAGCTATCGTCTCCCTGTTTAGCTGACCCATCAATATTAGTGGATAAAAAACAGGCTGCCGAATTTATATGACACCTTGTTGACAAAAAATAATAGCAGACGTGACCCTTTCCTTATTTTCATCCCACCAACCAGCCCACGTTTATTTATCCCGCCAGGGTATGCCATGGGATTTCACGCACTTTTCGCTCATTTCCAACCAAAAAAGCCTCTTATGAGGCTCTGCACTCATCAAAAAAGCGCCATAAGAAACCTGTTTTAATTTTTTCCAAACAAGATCCCGATCACACTATTTACTTAGCCTGCTAAATAACTACAATGCTTAGCAGGCTAAGTAAGTGGAGAGCACGAATGATGAAGGATCTGGAAATGTTGCGCGAGTTGTCCCTCGCCGAGCGCGTCGGGCGTCTGCATCGACTGTGGCGTACCGTGGCCGATCTCGAGCTGGCGCCCCTGGGCCTGACCCATCCGCGCTGGACCGCACTGTGGAAACTCAGTCAGCTCGGTGGTCACCTCAGCCAGAAGACGCTCGCCGAGGCGCTGGAGATAGAGCTGCCCTCCCTGATGCGCACCCTGGGTCTGCTGGAAGAGCAGGGGCTGATTGAGCGCCACAGTTGCAGCCAGGACAAACGGGCCCGCATCGTCACCCTGACGCCAGAGGGCAAGGCGCTGCTCGACCAGATCGAGGATCGCATCATAGGGGTGCGTCGGGATCTGCTCGCCGGCATCAGCCAGAAAGAGCTGACGCAATTTGAAGACATAGTGCACCGGATCTCCGCCAACGCCCTCGGCAAGATAGGTTCACAGAGTGAAGAGAGAGAATAAGATGACCCCGGATCAACAATTCAAACGCTGGATAAAATGGGCCATGGGGTCCTTCATACTGGTATTTGGCTACTTCCTGCTGGCCGACCTCAAGATGCCGCTCACCCCGCAAGCCATGGCCACCCGTGTCGTGACCAAGATGGCCCCCCAGGTCAGTGGCAAGGTGGCGCAGGTCGCCGTCGGCAACAACCAGCATGTCAAACAGGGGGATCTGCTGTTCACGCTCGATCCCGCCCCCTTTGCACTGGCCGTCGAACAGGCCCGGCTCGCGCTGGATCAGGCCGAGCAGCAGAACCGTCAGCTCGACGCCACCCTGAACGCCGCGACCGCCGACTTCAACTCGTTGCAGAGTCAGGCCTCCCAGAAGCTGCGGGAAGCCGAACGCATCGACGCCCTCTATCGCCGTCACATGGTGTCGGAACAGCAAAAAGATGATGCCGACAGCGCATTTCGCACCGCCCAGGCCAACCTGATGGCCAGCAAGGCCCGCATGACCCAGGCCAGAGTGAACCGCGGTTTGTCCGGCGATGACAACCTCTTGCTGCGTCAGGCGCGCAACCACCTCGCCCAGGCCGAGCTCAACCTCGCCTACAGCCAGGTACACGCCAGCCAGGATGGCATCATCACCAACCTGCAACTCAAGCCGGGCAGCTTCGCGGCGGCGGGAGCCCCGCTGCTGGCACTGGTCTCCGAGCAGGTGGACGTGATCGCCGATTTTCGCGAGAAGAGCCTGCGCCACGTGGCTCAGGACAGCCAGGCGCTGGTCGCCTTCGATGGCGAGCCGGGCAAGCTCTATCCGGCCCGGGTCACCAGCCTGGATGCCGGTGTCAGCGCCGGTCAGTTCGATGCCAACGGTCTGCTGGCCAGCCCCACCGAATCGGATCGCTGGGTGCGCGATGCCCAGCGACTGCGCCTGCACCTGACACTGGAGCAGTTGCCAGGCCACCTGCCGGCCGGTGCCCGCGCCACCGTCCAGCTGCTGCCGGACAACGCGCTGAGCGCCCTGTTCGCCCGCGGCCAGATCCGCCTGCTCAGCCTGCTGCACTACATCTACTAAGGTGGCGACCATGAACCTGTGGCACAGGCCCCTCACCGCCAACGAGCTGCGCCAATGTCTGCGCATCGCCTTTGGCTGCACCCTGGGGTTCTTGCTCTGTAAAACCTTCGGCTGGAACTATGGGGTCTTCTATACCGTGACCCCGGTATTGCTGCTGGGCATGGTGCCAGTGATGAACGGCCATGCCGCCCGTCAGCTGATCGCGGCCGCCATCATCTGCGGTGTGGAAGTGGGTCTGCTGGGAGGGCTGTTTGGCGGCCATCCCGGCCTGATGATCCCCATCGCCTTTTTGCTGTTTCTCTATCGCTTCGCCGCCATGTCGCGGGGCAGTCTGTTCCTGTTCGGCGCCAATGGCGTGTTGAGCCTGAGCATAATGCTGCACTTTGCCAGCTATCCGCAGACCGATCTCAACGACCTCATCTTCAGCAACCTGTGGGCCAGCACACTGTCGGTGCTCATCGCCTACCTGATGACGGCGCTGATCCCGGATGTGGAGGAGCGGCCCAAGCCGGCGGCGACCCCCAAGGCACCACACAGGATGCGGCACGAGGCCCTGCTCGGCGCCAGCATAGCCACCCTCTCCTTCATGGTGTTCCAGATCTTCGACTTGCGGGACTCCATGTCCGCCCAGGCCACCACCCTGCTGCTGCTGTTTCCCATGCACTGGAACGGCGCGCTGAGCTATGCCCGCAAGCGGGCCATGGGCACCCTGCTCGGCGTGACCTTCGGCCTGCTCAGCCAGCTGGTGCTCTACGACTGGTCCGGCTTGCTCCTGCTCGTCGCCCCCATGCTCTGGCTCGGCGCCATGCTGTTCAGCCACGCCCATGTGAAGGAGGCGAGCGGCTCCGGGGTCGGCTTCGGCGCCCTCACCACCCTCGGCATACTGTTTGGCCAGTACCTGACCCCGGGCAACGATCTGGTGTTCAGCGCCCTCTATCGGGTGAGCAGCATACTGTTTGCCATCGTCGCCACCCTGCTGGCCTGTTATCTCATCCACCGACTGCTTAACCGCTTCGAGGCGACTCGGTTCGGTTATTGACTCCCTGTTGTTAGCTCAAGGATGTGCTGTTTTTCGCCCCGCTATGCCTACCGGGGCGTTTTTTTGTCCGCATTTTGCAGGCCAGCCGCGCTGGTCGGACAACAACTGCAACTATGCTTGCTAGGGTAGTCACAAGGCGGAGAGGCACAATGGCACGAGTTCACAATGGCTGGCTGGCAGTCGCCCTCTCGCTGGGCATAAGCAGCGCCTGGGCCGCCCCTGTGCTGATCGCCGCCGAGGATGACTGGGCCCCTTATTGCGAGCTGAACAAGGAGACTGGCCAGCCAGAAGGGCTGGCACCGGATCTGGTGAAGGCCATCTTCGCCGTGGAGGGCATAGCCGTCGAGTTTCGCACCATTCCCTTCGCCCGCTGCATGCACGAGGCCAAAAGTGACAAGGTGCTTGGCTGCTTCGATGCCACCATCACGGAGGAGAACCGCTACCAGTACTATTGGCACGAGACCCCCATGTTCGAGGAGGATCTCGCCATCTTCGCCTTGGCCAGCGAGCCTCGTCGGGATCTCAAACTTACCTCGCTGGAACAGAAAACGGTGGGCATCACCCTCGGCTACACCTATCCCACCGATTTCATGGAAAACCCCAGGATCACCCGCTTTCAGGCCAAGTCGGACACCCAGATCATCGAGATGCTGGTGCGCGGCCGGGTCGATTACATACTGATGAACGAGATGCCGGGCTACCTCAAGATCCAGCAGAAGCAGCTGACCGGCCGGGTGGTCAAGGTGGGCAAGCTCTCCACCGACGGCTTCTGGCTCGCCTTCTCCCGCGCCCATCCCCAGGGAGAGGCCATGGCCAGGCGCTTCGAGGAGGGGCTGCAGAAGATCAAAAACAATGGCACCTACGAGGCGCTGGTACGGGACTTCGAAGCCAGGCTTGGACTCCATTGAACAGTTTTGCTGCGCCACCGGCGATATATGACGACGCTGGCCCGAACCGTGCTACTGTGGCCCCTCACTCGTCGGCCGATTGCGCTCTGCACCTGATGACAGGCTTGTCATGCAAAAGAGTCGCCAGCCAGGGCAGCCCTTGCCCACCTCTCACCCTCAACCCGACGTCGCCAGACCAGCTGTATTGACCCGATGCCATAAGGCGCATCCCCTCCCCGTCGCAGCCTGTTCTCACTGTTGTTATCTGCTATCCACTCTTTTTTACTGCGACAGCGGCCATCCCGACGAGAACAAGCTTCAAGCCAGCGGCCTGAGGCGATTTTCTGTTTGGCGCAGCCCTGCCGCCCACACAGGACACATCGACATGATTGCCTACCTCATTCTGGTTCATCGCTATCCCGGTCAGTTCAAGCGCCTGTTCAAGGCGATTTACCACGACAGCAACCACTACCTGATCCACGTGGACAAGCGCTCGGGGCCGGATCTGCAGCAGGAGATAGCCCGCTTTCTGGCCGATTACCCCAACGCCACCCTGCTCCCCAGCAAGAATGCGCTCTGGGGCGGTTACAGCCTGGTGGATGCAGAGCTGCGCGGCATAGCGGCGCTGCTGGAGCAAAACAAGGAGTGGGAGTTCTTCATCAATCTGAGCGCCCAGGACTTCCCGCTGCGTTCCCAGCACGACATTCACGACTTCCTGCGCGATCACAAGGGCAAGGATTTCCTCAAGGTCGCGGATCAGCGCCAGCACAGACCGGACACCCTGCACCGCATCGATCACTATGTGACCGAAACCGCGAGTAAGCTGGTGTGCGAGCCGGTGAAGACCCGTCCCTATCTGGCGGGTGTGACCCCCTATATTGGCAATCAGTGGATGATCCTGAGCCGGGCCTTCTGCGAATTCGTCAGCCACAGCCCGGAGGTCGACCGTTTCAAGGATTTCTACCGCCACACCCTGATCGCCGACGAGGGCTTCTTCCAGACGGTGATCATGAACACCAGCTATCAGGGCCAGATAGTCAACGATGACAAGCGAGCCATCGACTGGATCCCCATGGGTGACATCAAGCTGCGCCCGCGCGACTACACGGTGCACGACGCCGAGGCCCTGCAGCAAAGCGAGCACCTGTTCGCCCGCAAGTTTGACGAGACCATAGACAGCGACATCCTGGATATCCTGGAGCGCGCCATGAGATGCCCCCTCGACACACCCGTCATCCGGCAGGCTGCGTTGGTATGACCATGCGATTCACCCGGACACTTACCGACGCAATCCGCCTCCGGGATGATTGCGACTTGGGCACAAGCTGGTAGGCTCAAGCCCGGATGACACCGATGGAGAGTTCAAGATGAAACACACCAATATTCTGTTGCTGGGCATCACGGCCCTGACCCTGCTGAGCGGTTGCGAACGCGGGGCCACCACCTTGAGCGTGACCGGCGGCGATCCCGTCACCTATCAGTGTGAGCAGGGCAAGAAGGTGCAGGTGAGTTACTTCGCCCTCTCCGACCAGAGCCTGAACTTCGTCAAGCTGGCACTGCCCGATGGCAAGGATTACACCCTGCCGCAGACGGTCTCCGCCTCCGGCGCCCGCTATACCGATGAGCATGAGGCCGTCTGGTGGAACAAGGGGGAGGAAGGATTCGTCGAGATGCGCGACAAGGATGGCGAGTGGCAGAGCGTCTACAACGACTGCAAGCAGCAGTAATGAGAAATCCCGGCCTGGCCGGGATTTTTGTTATTTGACCCCGCCATCGAAGCGACTCACTGCACGCCCCCGTATAACGTGGAACTTCTGCTCATACACCCGATAACGCGTTCCAGAACGATGTTGCGCCATCCTCCGGCATGGTTGCCGGCCTGCTGCCATCACAAGTCGACACCGTTTGAGCATCATAAAAAAAGCCAACCCGGTCGGGTTGGCTCAGCATGCAACGAAGGGCCTGATTCAGCCGCGCTTGTCGCTCACCACCAGCCAGAGCGCATGGACCATGCCGGGTAGGCCGCCGAGCAGGGTCAGCACTATGTTGATGAAAAAGTGCAGACTGAAGCCTACCTGGATAAAGGCGCACACGGGGGGCAGAAAAATGGCCAGCAAGATCTTGAGCAGATTGTTCATCTCGCACTTCCTCGTCAAAGATGTTTCACGGTTCGGGATGGGCTCACCATAAACAGCCTTGGCCTCAACTGCAAACGAAACAAAGGGCCGCTCACGGCTGAGTGAAACAGGGGATCCGCGTCTCCTGCTGCTCACGCCAGGCCTTGAGGTCATTAATCACCTGATTGCTGCTGCCGCGCCAGAGCAGACCGGGATCCGCCAGCCCCTTCTCGAACTTGCCATCCACCAGCACATCCAGCAAGGCCACCAACTCGCACTGGGCCGGCGAGAGCTCGCCAAGCAGATAACCGGTCCAGCACCAGATGTCCTTGCCGGGGCACTCGGCCCGCACCCGTTTCACCAGCGCCAGCACCTGGGGCACATTGGCCGGATGCAGTGGATCGCCGCCGGAGAGCGACAGACCCCGCCGTTTGATGCGCGTGTCGTTGAGATCCGCAATGATGCGATCGCTCATCGCCTCATCAAACGGCTTGCCGCCATCGAGCCGCCAGGTGCTCTGGTTGTAGCAACCCGGGCACTGGTGCTCGCAGCCCGACACAAACAGGGTGGCGCGGGTGCCGGGGCCGTTGATCACATCGACCGGGTAGTATTGGTGGTAGTGCATCTCGTATCTCCTCAACCCGTCATGGGCCGGGTTCGCCAATAAAAATGGCTCCCTCATCATCGGGAGCCATCTCGCCGCTCAGCCGCCCGGCTTACATATGTTTGACGCGGCGTTTCACCTCTTCCTGCTTGCCCGCGTTGAAGGGGCGCGCATCCGGGCTGCCGAGGTAACCGCACACCCGGCGGGTCACCGATACCTTGGCCGGATCGTGATTGCCGCAGCGCGGGCAGGTGAAGCCCTTGGAGGTGCACTCGAACTCGCCGGTGAAACCGCAGTCGTAGCACTCGTCAATCGGGGTGTTGGTGCCGTAATAGGGCACCTTGTCATAGCTGTAGTCCCAGACGTTTTCGAGCGCTTCCAGGTTGTGCTGGATATTGGGGTACTCGCCGTAGCAGATGAAACCGCCGCTGGCGATGGGCGGATAGGGCGCCTCGAAATCCAGCTTGTCGTACGGGTTCACCTGCTTCTCCACGTCGAGGTGGAAGCTGTTGGTGTAGTAACCCTTGTCGGTCACACCGGCCACCACGCCAAACTCCTTGGCGTCTATGCGGCAGAAACGGGTGCAGAGGTTCTCGCTCGGGGTGGAGTAGAGGCTGAAGCCGTAGCCGGTTTCCTCTTTCCACTCGTCGGTCGCCGCCTTGAGCCGCGCTATGATGGCGATGGCCTTCTGGCGCAGGGTGTCGCTGTCGAACAGATGGACATCGGTGCCAAACAGGGCGTTGATGGTCTCGTGCACCCCTATGTAGCCGAGCGAAATGGAGGCGCGGCCGTGCTTGAAGATCTCGCTGACGTTGTCGTCGGCCTTGAGCCGCACCCCGCAGGCCCCTTCCATGTAAAGGATGGGGGCAACCCGCGCCTTGACACCGTCGAGCCGCTCGATGCGATACATGAGCGCCGTCTTGGCCACTCTCAAGGCGGCATCCAGCTTGTCCCAGAAATCCGCCTCGTCGCGGGATTTCAGGGCGATGCGCGGCAGGTTGAGGCTCACCACCCCGATATTGTTGCGACCTTCATGGATCAGCTCGCCATTTTCCTCGTAAGCGCCGAGGAAGGAGCGACAGCCCATGGGGGTCTTGAAGGAGCCGGTCACCTTGACCACCTGGTCGTAGTTGAGGATGTCCGGATACATGCGCTTGGAGGCACACTCCAGCGCCAGCTGCTTGATGTCGTAGTTGGGATCGCCCTGCTTGTGGTTGAGGCCATCCTTGATGGCGAACACCAGTTTCGGGAACACGGCGGTCTTCCTGTTCTTGCCGAGGCCGGCGATGCGGTTGCTGAGGATGGCCCCCTGGATCATACGGGACTCCCAGCTGTCGCCAAGGCCGAAGCCGAAGGTGACGAAGGGGGTCTGGCCGTTGGCGGTGTGCAGGGTATTGACCTCGTACTCCAGCGACTGGAAGGCGTCGTAACACTCCTTCTCGGTGCGGGCCATGGCGTAGGCGTCCACATCGCTGATGCCCCACTCCTCGGCCACTTCCCTGTGTTTCTGCCAGCTGATGGTCACATAGGGGGCCAGCACCTCGTCGATGCGGTTGATGGTGGTGCCGCCATAGATGTGGCTCGCCACCTGGGCGATGATCTGGGCGGTCACGGCGGTGGCCGTGCTGATGGATTTGGGGGTGTCTATCTCCGCATTGCCCATCTTGAAGCCGTGGGTCAGCATCCCCTTCAGGTCGATCAGCATGCAGTTGAACATGGGGAAGAAGGGAGAGTAGTCGAGATCGTGGAAGTGCAGATCACCGCTCTCGTGGGCCTGCACCACGTCGCGGGGCAGCATGTGGCTGGTGGCGTAGTGCTTGGCGACGATGCCCGCCAGCAGGTCGCGCTGGGTCGGGATCACCTTGGAATCCTTGTTGGCGTTCTCGTTGAGCAGGGCCGCGTTGGTCTGCTCCACCAGGCCACGGATCTCCTGAGCCAACCGGCCGCGGGCCTCGCGAGCCTGATCCCGGTCGTGACGGTATTCGATATAGGCACGGGCGATGGCCTTGTCGTCGGAAGCCATCAGGTGGTTCTCGACCCGGTTCTGGATCTCGTGGATATCCACCTCGCCACGCCCTTCCAGCTCCTGAGTGACGGCGGCGGCAACGCGCTCACCCAGGGTCGGATTGGCCTGACTGACCGCCTCTGCCGCTCGGCCCACTGCCTCGGCAATCAGCTGGGCATTGAATGGTGCGCGACATCCATCACGTTTGATCACAACCGGTTTCATGCGTTTTCCCCGTTTAAAAGGCCAGGCTATCGCCTTCGGCTTACCCTTGTTTGGTGCCCTTCTCCACGCCTCGTCCTGGGCGCAAATAAATTCAGCCGAGGCTTGACAAGCCAGGGCTGACGATGAGAAGAGAACAGCTTGTACACAGCTTAATAACACAACATATAGGTGTTTTATATGAATGCGTCCCTATATGTGGTGTCTATTAGGCACCAAAGCGCAGCCTCATTTCTTGATCCAGAACAGGTTTTGAGGCGAGTGGCGCAGTTCCCGACCAGTGAAAAACAGCCCCATACAAGGCCATTCCCAAGCCTGGTGCGGGCTGGCGTTCGACGGGGCCGTGACAGAAAAAAATCCCCTCCTGCGACAGTGGCTGACGAGGGCACGTCTGGCGCAAAACAGGCATAATGAGTGGAATATCATTGCTATCGACGGGACCCCACATGGCCAAGACCCTGCTACTGCTGCTGTGCCTCCTGCCCTGCCGGTTGTGGGCGGCCGAGATCCTGGTGATCAGCAGCTATCACCCCGAATACCTGTGGGATCAGAGCTACAACGCCAGCCTGCAAGCCCATCTGAGCGGCAAGAATCACATCAGCCACTTCTACATGGACACCAAGCGCCACCCCAATGGCGATTTCGACAAGATTGCCGAACAGGCGCTGGCCTTTTACCAGCAGGTCAAGCCGGACCTGGTGGTGCTCGGCGACGACAACGCCATCAACTATCTGGCCAACGAGATTGCCTCCCTCGGCACTCCCGTGGTGTTTCTCGGCATGAACGAGAACCCGCGCCACAAGGGGCTGGTCGGTCACCCCAAGATCACAGGCGTGCTTGAGCGCCCCCTGCTCAAACGCAACATCAGCGAGATGAGCCAGCTGATGGGGGGTATCGAGAAGGCGCTGGTACTGTTTGATTCCAGCAACGTGGCGCTCACCGCCATCGAGGACGAGTTCAAGACCCAGACCGATCTGCGGGTCGGCCAGACCCGGGTCAACAGTCAGCTCATAGGTGACTACAGCCTGTGGCAGGAGGCGGTGCTCAACGCCAAAAAAAATGGCTACGAAGCCATCTTTATCGGCCTCTACCACACGCTGGTGGACGATGATGGCAAGCACGTGAGCGAACAGACTGTGCTGGAGTGGACCAGCGCCCACAGCCCTGTGCCCCTGTTCTGCTTCTGGGAGTTCACCGTGGGCCCGGGCAAGGCCATCGGCGGCCTGGTGCTGGATGGACGCGATCAGGGGGCCAAGGCGGCCGAGCTGGTCAACGCCATACTGGCGGGGGCCCAGCCCAAAACCCTGGCACCGCGCGCCGCCCTGCGCGGTGAATATGTGTTCAGCAAGCAGGAGCTGGCCCGCTGGCAGCTCACCCTGCCAGACAAGTGGCGCTACAAGATCCTCTGGCGTGAGTGATTCACCGCCCAAAAACAAAGAGAGAACCCGGCCAGGCCGGGTTCTCTCTTATCGGGTTGCGCTGCGAGCAAGCTGGACGGGGGCGACTCAGCCTTGCAACGCCTGTTGCAGCTCTTCTTCGGTCCAGATGGTGATGCCGAGCTCCTGCGCCTTGGTCAGCTTGGAGCCGGCCGCTTCCCCCGCCACCAGCACATCCGTCTTGGCCGACACAGATCCCGCCACCTTGGCCCCCAACGCCTGCAGCGCCGCCTTGGCGTCGTTGCGTGACAGCTGGGTGAGGGTGCCGGTCAGCACGAAGGTCTTGCCGGCAAAGGGCTGATCGCTTGCCTCCTTCTTCTCGATGGCCGGCCAGTGGATACCGGCCGCCAGCAGGGCTTCCAGCACCTCCACATTGTGAGGTTGACGCAGGAAGTAGTAGACGTGCTTGGCCACCACGTCCCCCACGTCGGCCACTTCGAGCAGCTGCTCCACCGAGGCGGCGCGCAGGGCCTCCAGGGTGAGGAAGTGGTTGGCAAGGTTCAGCGCGGTCGCCTCCCCCACCTCGCGAATGCCCAGCGCAAACAGGAAGCGCGGCAGGGTAGTGCTGCGCGCCGCATCGATGGCCGCCACCAGATTGAGCGCTGACTTCTGTCCCATTCGCTCCAGCCCGGCCAGCTGGATGGCGTTGAGGCTGAACAGATCGGCCGGGGTCTTCACCAGCCCCTTGTCCACCAGCTGCTCGACTATCTTGTCACCCAGGCCGTCCACGTCCATGGCGCGGCGTGCGGCGAAGTGCTTGATCGCCTCCTTGCGCTGCGCCTCGCAGAACAGACCGCCGGAGCAGCGGGTCACCACCTCCCCCTCCAGCCGCTCCACCGCGGAGCCACAGACAGGACACTGGGTGGGGAAGAGGATCTCGCGGGCATCAACGGGACGCTGCGCCTCCACCACGGCGACTATCTGCGGGATCACGTCCCCGGCCCGGCGCACTATCACTGTATCGCCGATCATGACGCCAAGGCGCTCAATCTCGTCGGCGTTGTGCAGGGTGGCGTTGGAGACGGTGACGCCGCCGACAAACACCGGCTTGAGCTTGGCGACCGGGGTCACGGCGCCGGTGCGGCCGACCTGAAACTCGACGTTCTCCAGCAGTGTCATCTCCTCCTGGGCCGGGAACTTGTGGGCCGTGGCCCAGCGCGGGGCCCGCGCCACAAAGCCCAGCTCCTCCTGCAGGGGGATGGCATCGACCTTGTAGACAACGCCGTCGATCTCGTAGGCCAGCTCGCCACGGCGGGTCAGGATGTCATCGTGGAAGGCCTGGCAACCGGCCGCCCCCTCCTTGAGTTTCACCTCCTGACTCATGGGCAGGCCCCACGCCTTGAGCTGACACAGGCGACCAAAGTGAGAATCCCCCAGCTGATCGCCGCCCACCCCGACGCCATAGGCATAGAAGTTCAAGGGCCGGCTGGCGGTGATGCGCGAATCGAGCTGGCGCAGGCTGCCTGCTGCGGCGTTGCGCGGGTTGACGAACACCTTCTCCCCTGCCGCCAGCGCCTTGGCATTCATCGCCTCGAAGCCGGCCTTGGGCATGAAGACCTCCCCCCTCACCTCCAAGCGGGCGGGCCAGCCCGTGCCCCGCAGGACGAGTGGGATCGCCTTGATGGTGCGCACGTTCTCGGTGATCTCCTCACCCGTGGTGCCATCGCCCCGGGTGGCAGCCTGCACCAGCTGACCATCCACATAGAGCAGGCTCACCGCCAGACCGTCCAGCTTGGGCTCGCAGCAGAAGGTAAAGCTCACCTCCCGCTTGAGACGATCGCGCATGCGCTGCTCGAAGGCCTGCAGCTCCTCGCTGCTGAACACGTTGTCCAGACTCAGCATGGGGATCTCGTGGCGTACCTGCTTGAAGGCGGTCAGCGGCTGACCACCGACCCGCACGCTGGGGGAGGCGGAGGTCTTCAGCTCGGGATGGTCGGCTTCCAGCGCGATCAGTTCGCGCATCAGCCGATCGTATTCGGCGTCCGGCACGGTCGGCTCGTCCAGCACATAGTACTGATGACCGTATTCAATCAGCAGCTCACACAGTTGACGGTGGCGGGAGAGGGTTTCGCTCATGGAGAAGTCTCGGACTGTGGTTGGAATAATAAGTTAACCGCACAAACAAAAATGCGGCACCTGGGTACCGCACTCTTGATGTACTCGACCCGCGTGGAGTCTTAGTCGCGACTGGCCTCGTAGGCAGCCAGTTCGTGCCGGTAACGGGCTATGGTCTCGTCGCTCAGCGGGCTGCGATCCATGTCAGTCAGCATGGCATCCAGATCGCTGGCCAGCTGGTCGGCAGCCTGCAGCATGTGCTCGAAGGCAAAGGCGGCATTGCTGCGCAGCGGCAACTGCATGAACAGGGAGACACCCGGGGTGTCGAACTGTTCCATCCGGTAGGGATTGAAGGTGCCCGGCTTGACCATGTTGATCATGGAGAAGAGCACTTCACCCTTGCCGTTGAGATCCTCGTGGCGATGGAAGATGTCCATCTCGCCAAACTTGAAGCCCAACGCCATCAGGGAGGCCAGCAGGGTGGCCCCTTGCAGATCGTGACCGGGGCGCGCCATCAGGTTGATGACATAGACATCCTGCCAAATCTTCTCGACCGGCGGGGTATCGAGCAGCGGCTCGCGGACGGGCTCTTCATACACGGGCTCCTCGTAGGCAGGCTCGGGGACTGCATAACGGGCCTGCTTGTATTCGGGTGCCGGCGCCTGAACCGGTTCGCGCACACCAAACGTCGGGGCTGTGGCATAAGCCGGTTCGACCAGTGGTTCATCATCCAGCGGTTGCAGCAGCGGCTCGCGCTGGGGACGGGAACGGTGTACCGGGGTACGACGGATCACCTGGGCAGGCTTGCGCACCGGCGCGGCAGGCACTTCCTCTGCTGTCTCGGCCAGGGGCTCCTCGAACTCCTCCTCGTCCTCTTCATAGACGGGGGGCGGGGCAACCGGGCGAGCGGCAGGCTTGCGCACCACGGGCGGTGGCAGCTCTGCGTCATCATCCTCATCATCGAAGGCGGGGACGGGCGCACGACGGCTGACATCCGGCTGGCGAGCCTCGTCGCTGTGGAGCTTGGGCTCGGCACGACGGCTGCCGCTGACCACACGCACCTGACCTATGCCATCGCTGTCGAAGGCGTCATTGTCACGAGTCCGTGATTTGGATTCCATCCGGCCCAGAGGTTTCTCTTTGATCGGTGCCTGACGATTCTTTCTGTTGCTCCACAACCCGTGAATGAGCAATGCCGCAATAGCAATACCGCCCAGGGCAACCAAGATGTAACGCAATTCCTGCATTAGCTGCTTCTCTTTCTAGTTTTGCTCAGCCAAAGCGACGGCTTCACCGATATCGACCGACACAATGCGAGAAACCCCGGGCTCTTGCATCGTGACGCCAACCAGCTGCTCAGCCATCTCCATGGAGACCTTATTATGACTGATGTAAACGAACTGTACTGTGCTCGACATCTCTTTGACAAGAGAACAGAAGCGACCGACGTTCACTTCATCGAGCGGTGCATCCACCTCATCCAGCAGACAAAATGGTGCTGGGTTGAGTCTGAAGATGGCAAAAACCAGCGCAAGTGCGGTTAACGCCTTCTCCCCCCCGGAAAGCAGGGCAATGGTAGCATTCTTCTTACCCGGAGGTCTTGCCATGATGCTCACTCCGGCCTCCAAAAGATCATCCGAGGTCAGCTCAAGCCAGGCACTGCCACCCCCAAACACTTTTGGAAAGAGGGATTTTAAATCTTCGTTGACCTTATCGAAAGTGTCTCGGAAGCGTATTTGTGTTTCTTTATCAATTCTTTTAATGGCTTGGCTCAAGGTTTCCAGCGCCTGTTCCAGATCCTGGCACTGGTTTTCCAGGTAGCTTGAACGGGTTTTCGCCTCTTCATACTCCTCCAGCGCCGCCAGGTTGATGGCACCAAGCGCCTCCACCTGAGCCTCCAGCGTCTGGATCTCCTGGCGCAATTTGCCGCGATCGGCGGCGATCAGCACCGCCTGATCGAGATCCACCAGCCGCACCCCCAGCTCTTCGAACTGCTCGTGCAGCCCTTGCCGGCGGGTCAGGTTGCGCTCGCGCTCCAATCTGAGCTGGGCCAGCTTCTCCTGCAGGGTCACCAGCTGCTTGTGATCGGCGCTGCGGGCCTGCTCCAGCTCGGTCAGCTGGCGCTCCAACTCTGCCAGCCGTTGATGGCAGGCAAGTTGCAGCGCCTCAAGGTTGCGCTGCTCGGCCAGCAGGGGCGACAGATCCTGACCCGGCACAGCTCCCGGCGCCTTGAGTTCGGCCAATTCCAGTCCGAGGCGGGCCAGCTCCTGCTCACGCAGCGTGATGAGCTGGCGCTGATTCTGCAGTTCCAGCTGCAAACGCTGGCAGCCGGCCTGCTGCTGCTCCCGGCGCAGGCGAGCCTCTTCCACCGCCCGCTCGACACTGGTGACTCGCTCCTGGGCAAGTTGCAGCGCCTGAGCCAGCGGCTCGCCCTGCTCCTGCAGTTCGCCGAGCCGCGCTTCATCGAGCTCGAGCTGCTGCAGGGCCACGGCCAGTCGCTCGGCCTCCTCGGCCTGCTCCTGGTCGAGCCTGATCAGCTCTTCGCCAAGCTGACCGAGCCGCTGCAGCCGCTCCTGGCGCTGGCCCTGTTGCAGGCTCCAGGCTTCGCGCAGTTGTTGCCATTTTTGCTCCTGCTCGCGCACTGTGCGCTGGGCCAGCTCATGGGCACTGTGCAGCCGGGCGCGCTCGGCATCGGCCGCACCCAGTTGCTCATCCAACCGGCCAAGCGCCTGCCGGCCTGCCGTCAGCTCTGTGTGTAACCGCTCACGTTCACCGAGCAGCGCCAGGGTGCCGAGCGCCCCACCCTGACCGAGGTCGGCCCAGTTGGGACCAAACCAGTCTCCCGCCGGGGTCAGTACCGACTCACCGGCCAGGAGGCCTGGCTGGCGGGCCAATGCCGCCTCCCGACTCTCCGCCAGCCAGATGGCGTTGAGAAAGGCGGGAATGTGATCGCCCTCGAACCGGGCTGCCAGGGTACCGGCAACCGCGGGCAGGGCCGGGCCAATCCAGAGTCCGCTCTGCTCAAGGTTGCACTCGTCCCCTGGCTGGGCGGTGAGCCAGCGCCCCAGCACCTTGTCCAGCGCCTGGGCCCACTCGGGCGCCACCTGCAGCCGATCCGCCAGGGTGGCGCCCACCATCTGCTCTCCCAGAATTTGGTCAAGCGTGGTGAAACGGGCCTCAAGTTCCCGCAGCAGACTGCTCTGTTGGCCCTGCTCTGACTTGCACTCTTCATGGCGAGCCACGCTGGCCTGCCACTGTTCATCGAGCTCGGCGAGCCGGGCGCGGGAGAGCGCCAGCTCGGCCGTCAGGGCATCGAGCCCGGGTTGCAGGCTCTCCCCTTCTCCGCCGAGGGGGCCGGCCTGTTCATCCTCCAGCTTGAGGCGGGCCAGCCGGGTCTTGGCCTGTAGCTCCTGCAGACCGTTCACCTGTGCCCGGGTCTGGTTGAGCCGCCCCTGCAACTGGCCGAGCTGCTGCTGCCACTGCTGCTGTCGCTGCCGTGCCTGTTCCAGTTGCTCGCCGGCAGCCAGGCGCGCCCCCTGCTGGTCGGTGAGCAACTGCTCACACTGTTCGAGTCGCGCCGACTCAACCTCCTCTCTGAGGGTGCCGTCGCTCAGCTGCTCCTGCTGGCTGGCCAGCTGGGCCTTGATCGCCTCGATACGCTCGCCAAGCGCCTGACGCCGGGCCTGCCAGTCGCGGCCAAGCTCGGTCTGGTGCAGTTGCTGTTGTTCGAGGCGGGCGATGGCCTGACCACCGAGAAAAATCTGCTGCTGGCGGCTCGCCTGCTCGGCCTGGCCCTCCTGGCGGGCCACCGACAGGCTGACGTGGCGCCCCTCGTCGGCGGTGCGCTTGGCATCCAGCGCCGCCAATACCTGCTCGGCCTGGACCAGCTCGGCCTTGGCTTCGCCGAAGCGGGTCTCCAGCGCCCACAGCTCGGAGCCAATCAGCTCGGCCCTGGCGGCGCGACTGCGGCCCTTGAGCTGCTTGTAACGCTCGGCGGTTTCGGCCTGGGCTTTCAAATGTTCGAGGCGCGATCCCAGCTCGCCACGAATGTCGCCGAGCCGCTCCAGGTTCTCCTGGGTATGGCGGATGCGCTGCTCGGTTTCCCGGCGCCGCTCCTTGTAGCGGGAGACACCGGCGGCCTCTTCCATGAACAGCTTGAGATCGGCGGGGCGTGACTCCACCAGCCGGCTGACGGTGCCCTGCTCTATGATGGCGTAGCTGCGCGGGCCCAGCCCTGTGCCGAGGAAGAGGTCGGTGACATCCTTGCGGCGGCACTTCTGGCCGTTGATCTGGTAATGGTTGGAGCCGTCGCGCAGCACCTCGCGGCGCACCGAAATTTCGGTAAAGCGGCCAAATTCACCGGGGACCCGGTTGTGGGGGTTGTCGAACACCAGCTCCACCGAGGCGCGGCCGTGGGGGCTGCGGTTGATGGAGCCGTTGAAGATGACGTCTGTCATATTCTCGCCGCGCAGATGGCGGGCCGAGCTCTCCCCCAGCACCCAGCGCACGGCGTCGATGACGTTGGACTTGCCGCAGCCATTGGGCCCCACCACGGCGGTCATGTCGGCCGAGAACTCGATGCGGGTCGGCTCGACAAACGACTTGAAACCGGCGAGTTTGATCAATTTCAGACGCATGGGGGCCTATGTGGGTAACGAAATAAAGAGGAGGCGGGCAGGCGACTTTACCAAATCCAAACCTTGTTTGTAATATGCTGGCAGTTTCCCATGAACAGATGGAGCTCAGATGAGCCAATCACCCCCAATGGTCAAAGACTCAATCAGCGGTGCGGACTACTTCCTGCGCGGCTTTTCGCTCATCCGCCAGCCCGGCATCCGCACCTTCGTGCTGATCCCCCTGCTGGTCAACTTCGTGCTGTTTGCGGGGGCCTTCTACGCCCTCTTGCTGCAACTGGACGGCCTGTTCGGCTGGCTGCACCAGCAGATCCCGAGCTGGCTCGACTGGCTGGACTACCTGCTCTGGCCCATCGCCCTGGTGACCATACTGGTGGTCTTCTCCTTCCTGTTCAGCTCGGTGGCGAACTGGATAGCGGCCCCCTTCAACGGCCTGCTGGCGGAGAAGGTGGAACAGACCCTCACCGGCGAGGTGGTCAGCGACACCGGCATGCTGGACATAGTCAAGGATGTGCCCCGCACCTTCGGCCGCGAATGGACCAAGTTGAAATATTACCTGCCCAAGGCCATCGGCTGCCTGATCCTGTTCCTCATCCCTGTGGTCGGGCAGACGCTCGCCCCCGTGCTCTGGTTCCTGTTCAGCGCCTGGATGATGGCGATCCAGTACATCGACTATCCGTTCGACAACCACAAGATCAGCTTCATCACCATGCGCGATGCCCTCAAGCAGCGCCGCGGCAAGTGCCTGAGCTTCGGCGCCCTGGTCACCCTCTTCTCCGCCATCCCGGTGGTGAATCTGTTCGTGATGCCAGTGGCCATCTGCGGCGCCACCGCCATGTGGGTGGATCACTACCGCGCCGAACAGCTCAAACGCTGATCCCTTACCGTGCGGCAAACGGGCACCCTGGCGGTGCCCGTTTGCTTTTTGCATTATAAAAAATAATGCATAGCCTTCATTGCTTGTCGCCTATAGCCTGAATTGATAGGATGCGGGCCTTTCTCGCACCCTGGGATATCTCATGTTACATGCACTCTTCTTGTTGGGCCTGGTGGCCGAAGGGATGACTGGCGCGCTGGCAGCGGGTCGGCGACGGATGGATCTGTTTGGCGTGGTGATCATCGCCTCGGCGACGGCCATAGGCGGCGGTACCATACGGGACGTGCTGCTTGGCCACTATCCGCTGCTCTGGATCGAGCATCCGGAATATGTGTTGCTGGTGGCCGGCGCGGCCATGGCGGCTGTCATCTCGGCGCCGCTGATGCGCTACCTCGGCAAGCTGTTCATGGCGCTCGATGCGCTGGGACTGGTGGTCTTCTCCATCTTCGGGGCGGCCCGTGCGCTTGAGATGGGTCATGGGGCCGGCATCGCCTGCATCATGGCGGTGGTGACGGGTGCCTTTGGTGGCGTGCTGCGGGATCTGCTCTGCCAGCGCATTCCGCTGGTGTTTCGCCGCGAGCTCTACGCCGCCATCTCGCTGGTGACGGCCGCCCTCTACTGCCTGGCACTGGATCAGGGCCTGCCCAACGACTGGGCCGCCTTCGGCGCCATCGGTATCGGCTTCGTGCTGCGGTTGCTGGCGGTGCGTTTCAAATGGGGGCTGCCCACCTTCCATTACCAGTACGCGACGCACTGAGCGCGCCAGGTTCTGGCGAGACGGTACGGATCGCCGACAACAAAAAAGCGCCTGACAGGCGCTTTTTTGCATTGATAACCGGGCGCTTGCCTCAGTTGATCCCTTCCGAGCTGAAGAAGGTCGCCTTGTCGGCGATGAAACGGATCTTGATGTTCTTGCCCTCGTTGCCCCAGATGCAGCTGGTGGTGCCGAGCGTATCGTCGCAGCGCTCCGCCTTGCCGAGTATGCTGCTTGCTTGCGTATAGCTGATCCCCATCTGCAACTTGTCGTAGTTCTCGCGATTGAGCTTGCTGCAACCGGTCAACAACAGGGCGATCAGGCCCCCGAGCAAAATATGTTTCATCTGGTTCTCCTCTGCATGGTGTCCAGAGCCTACCAGCTCGGCCACCCTGTTTGCCAGCCGCCATCCGCGCGGCCACACCCCAAGTTGAGGCCGCCCATGATTACCAGCTGCGCACAGGCCCGGTATCGAGGTGCACGAAGTTGTCGCTCGGATAGTAGCCGACCCCGCCCACCTTGAGATTGAGCGCCGCCTTGCGCAGGTGTGCCAGCTGCACGCCCGGGATCCGCACATCCACCGCCTGCCCCAGGGTGTGGTAGCTGTGCTTGGCCACACCGCGGCTCCTGCTGCGCTTCTGGCGGTTGGTCACGGGGGAGCGATAGCCCGAGATGAGCTGGATCTCGCCGTGACGGCCCAGCTTGTGCTGCAACAGATAGAGCTGATCGAACAACTTCTTGTCTATGTTGAACACTTCGTTGCGACGGTAGTCGCGGAAAATATGGTTGAGCTCGGCCAGCCCGTCTTTCAGGTAACGGCCATCCTCCCAATAACTGGCGCTCACTCGCTCGCCGGTATTGAGATTGAAGAAACTGAGTTCACGTCCCGCCGTACTGCGACTCGCCATGGCCGGGGATGACAGCATGGCGCCCCCCAGCAGGCAGCCGGCCCCCAGCAGCAGGCGACGTCGGCTTATCTCTTGTTCAAGCATCCGTTGTCCGTCCATCGCAGATTGAAGTGAAACAGGTGAATGAATTTGATACAGGGGCTCGAAACTACCTGCCGGGCCCCCTCATGTCAAACCGCCGGGGCTCAATAGAAAAGCCCGGCACGGGCCGGGCTTTTCACTCTGTGGCGAGGATCACAGCAAGCGACTCTGGAAGCTGACTCGATCAAATCCATAGATGTCGTTGCGCAGTTGCTGGCGACCCTCTTCGTCGATCCAGCTGCTCCAATAGACGGTAAACACCGGGATCGGAGTGGTCAGCGGCAGCCACTTGGTCTGGGTCTCTTTCAATATGCTGGCCACCTTGTCCGGCTGGTAGCGGGAGTCCGCCAGCAGCAGCTCTGCCAGATCGTCCGCATGCTCCACCCGGATGCAACCCGAGCTGAAGGCGCGCGCCCCCTGCTCGAACAGCGCCTTGCGCGGCGTGGAGTGCAGGTAGATGGCCTCGTTGTTGGGCAGGTAGAACTTGTAGCGGCCCAGCGCATTGTGATCCCCCGGCTTCTGCCGCAGGCGATAGGGGAAGCCTGTCGCCAGCGCCTGCTGCCACGCCTCCTCGGTAAACTGCACCGGGTTGCCTTCGCCGTCGATCACCTCAAACTGCTCGCGGTTGAGGTAGGCGGGATCCCGGCTCAGCTTGGGCAGAATGTCTTTGCTCAGGATGGAGCGCGGCACATGCCAGGCCGGGTTGAGCACGATGGAGCGGATCTCGCTGGCCAGGATGGGGGTTGCCCGCTGCTCCTTGCCGACGATGACCCGGCTGGTGAACACCTCGTTGCCGGACTCCACCACGCTCAGTCGATAGTCGGGAATGTTGACCAGCACATAGCGGGCACCGGAGAGCTGATCCACCAGATCGCGACGCCACAGGTTGCGCAGCAGCAGGCTGGCGCGCACCTCGGGCCCGGTATTGAGCCAGCTGCGAGTCTGCCGACCTATGATGCCGTCGGCGGTCAGGCCGTGGCGACGCTGGAACTGCTTGATGGCCTGCTGGGTGTCGGCGTCGTAGGTGGCGTCGTCATGGCGGGGAGCCACATCGCCCAACTCGTTAAGTATGGTGCGGATCTGCCCCAGTTCGGCTGAGGTTTCACCCGCCCGCAGGGTCGGCATGGTGAGAGTCGGCCAGCGTTTGGCCATGGGCATGGCCAGCAACTTGCGCACTTCCTCGCGCACCCCGTCGTACTCGGCAACCTGGGGTCTGAGCTGCTTGACCTGCTCCAGCAGGTTGTCGCCGGCAGGCTCGTGGGCCAGCGGCTTGTTCAGGTTGAGTTTGAGGGTCTGCATCTGCTCGCGGGAGACCAGATCCATGGCGCGCCAGGCTTGCTGGAAGCGGGCCAGCTTGCCAAACACCTCGTCATAAATGGCGCCGCGCTGATCGGCAGGCTTGGCCTGCAGCTTCTTCCAGAGGCTGAAGAAATCCGGGTGCAGCTGGGCCAGCACGGCCTCCTGCAACTGCTGCTCCAACTCGTGGCGAGCCTGCTCCGCCGTGCTGTTCTGGTACCAGTCGTGCTGCACCGCAGCATTGGTCACCACCACCTGACCCTCGCTGGCCTGTACCATGGCCGCAGGCCAACAGCCCAGCCAGATCAGGTTTGCCAATGCCAGCCAATACTTCTTCCCCATGCTTACCTCAAGATCGGTTCACTTCAGCCTGTCAGACCCGGCGGTCAAGGCGCTCATGATGCGTGAATGCCAACGACTTTACTAGCTGGCGGGCGCGTAGCGCCGCCAGATAATGTCATACTCATTTGTTGCTTTAAATTCAGCCAACTCCCGATTGAACGCCTTGACAAACGCGGGTGACAGCCGCTTCTTGCTGAACATGAAGAAGGTCGGTGCCTCATAGACGGGCATGGTGTGAGGCACGATCAGATCGGCCAGCCCCTCTTCTTTCAGACCCCAGGGGGTCGCCAGAATATCCCCGAGGAAACCGTCGATCCTGCCGAGCACCAGCTTGCCATAGTTTTGCCGATCGTTGACCACGCTGACCTGGGCCGCATAACGGCGCACCAGTTCGGCTGTTTCGGCACCATAGTAGTAGTCCTTGGTGACCCCCAGGGTGTGGCCATTGGCCAGCCAGGTCGCCAGATCGGATTCGGAATAGGAGGATGACTTGCGGATCCAGAGCATGCTGCGCCCCGGGTTGTAGGCATCGGAGAACCAGGCGTAGCGGCCACGCTCGTCGTTGAAATAGGCCTCCATGGCGATATCGAGCGAACCTTGTTCCAGGCCGTGCAACACCCGCTTCCAGGGCAGCTCGACATAGGTAGCCCGGCAGTCCAGACGCTTGAGCATGGCGTTGAGCGCCTCGACCGCAAAACCCTGCAGCACCTTGGGCGCGGTCGCCGTCGCACTGGCGTAATAGTGATAGGGTGGCCAGTTGTCGTAACCGACCCGCAATGGAGAGGGACACAGGCTGTTTGCCGACACCAGCGGGGTCAGCAACCAGAGCATCCAGCAACCGAGTTTCAGCTTCATGGGTCATCCTTGACTTGGCGATAGGTCATCATAAATCGGCCTTGGTAAAATGGCGACAGATCCTGCCACAGCGATCGCGACTGCCAGCACAGTGTCTGAACGGGCCCGCCGCGGCAGCAGGGACTCAGCCCGGAAATGAGCCCAGCCCCCGCGCGGCATAAGGCCAGATCAGGCGATAAAAAGGGCAAAGCAGGAACATTTGAAGCACTGACTGGAAAGGGGTTAATATGTGACCAAATATATTTTTGTGATCCACTATGCTTTTTTTGCAATTGGATTAGCATATGCGCGAAATCAGCCTACCAATCGTGAGGCGTAGAGAGTGATATGACGTACAAAAAGTTCGGTTTTCTGACGGCCATCATGGCCCTGAGTGGTTTCTACCTTTACACCCTCTATCTGGCTGCTCACCCCAACGTGAGCCTGGCCTACAAGCTCTATTATCTGGAAGGCAAGACCCGCTTCTGGGAGCACAACTCCAGCATGACCTACCAGCCCGGCAACGAGCTCAATCTGACCAAGCCGAGCCGCTTCCTCTCCAGCGAAGGCTGGGCCAAGAAGCCGAGCGCGGACGGCACCGAACTCAGTGGCCAGGGTGGCCTCTACTTCGTGCTGCCAAGGCAACAGGCACAACCCGAACAGCTGACCGTACAGGCCCGGGTCAACAGCCCGCAAGCCGGCGCACTGCTCAAGGTGGCACTGGGTCATGACTTTACCACCACCATCAAGCTGGCCAAGGCCGGTATCAACGAGATCCGGCTCAATCTGCCGGGCGAATCGCTGACATCGGATCCCAAGCGTCCCAACTTCCTGGCGCTGTCCGCACCGACACCTCTCAATGTCCAGTCGGTACGTCTGACAGTCGCCCAGTAAGACGTATTATCCAATACGCTGTTTTATAAAATAATTTTCCAAATAAGGAAGTTTTCATGTCGCATGCCGATTTTCGACTCTCTCTGATCGTTCCCGTCTACAACGAGGAAGAGAGCATAGATGCCTTCATCAACGCGATAGATAACGAACTGGCGCCCCTCAAGGATCGGCTGGAGATAGTGTTCGTCAACGACGGCAGCCGTGACCGTACCCGTGAGGTGATCGAGCAGGCCATTACCCGCGATCCCCGGGTGACCCTGGTCAACCTGGCGCGCAACTTCGGCAAGGAAGCGGCCATGACCGCCGGCCTGCATCATGCCAAGGGCGATGCCATAGTGCCGATGGACGTGGATCTGCAGGATCCCCCTGCCCTGATCCTCGAATTCGTCAAGCTGTGGCAAACAGGTGACTATGACACCGTCTACGGCATCCGGGTGGATCGCAGCGCCGATACCCCGATGAAGCGCCTCACCGCCGGTGGCTTCTACCGTTTCTTCAACGCCCTCTCCACCAGCACCAAGCTGCCGGAGAACGCCGGTGACTTCCGCCTGATCGACCGCCGCGTGGTCGAGGCTATCAAGCAACTGCCGGAGCGCAACCGCTTCATGAAGGGGCTGTTTGCCTGGGCCGGTTTCCGTGCCGTCGGCGTGCCTTACGAGCGCCCCGCCCGTCACGCCGGTGAAACCAAGTTCAACTACTGGAAGCTGTGGAACTTCGCCCTCGACGGCCTGATGAGCTTCTCCAGCTGGCCGCTGCGGGTGTGGAGCTACGTCGGTGTCGGCGTCTCCTTCGTCGCCTTCCTCTACATCCTCAAGATAGTGACCCAGGTGGTCTTCTTCGGCGTAGACGTGCCGGGTTACGCCTCCCTGATGTCGGTGGTGCTCTTCCTCGGCGGCATCCAGCTGCTGTCGCTTGGCATCATAGGCGAGTACATAGGCCGCATGTTCGTGGAAGTGAAGCAGCGCCCCGTCTACCTCATCGAAGGTGTGTACGGCCAGTATGCCAAGCAGGATGAAGCACAACCGCAGGACGGCGCAGCCACCGGCAGCAAGAAGAGCGCAGGCAAGAAGGCGGCCACAGTGAAGGCCGCTGACGACCAGCAGGAGCAAGCGCCTCAATGATCTCCCGCGAGGAATTCTGGCGCCTGTTTCGGTTCGGTCTGGTCGGCGGGGGGGCAACCCTCGTCGACCTTGGCACCTCTATCGCGCTGTTCCACACCTGGCCTGCCATCTCTGAGCACTGGGTTACCACCATCGCCTTCATGATTGCCTTCTGGTTCTCATTCTTTGGCCATCGTTACATCACCTTCCAGAAACAGGGTGCCATCGGCAAATTCTTGCTGGTCGCCCTCTTCTCGCTGGCGGTGAGAAACCTGATATTGAGCGGTCTGCTGTTTGCGGGTCTTTCCGGTCTGCTGCCTGTGGTGATCGCCACCCTGACAGTCACCGTGCTCACCTACCTCCTCTCCAGGATCTGGGTATTTGCCTGATGAATGACATGACAACTATGACCCCTGACAACGTGGGCCCCTACCGCCCGTCACTGCGCATCAGCAGCCGCGATTGGCTGATGATCATCGCCGCCTTCGTACTGAGCCGAGTAGCGCTCTATGGCATGGGCTACTTTGGCGTTCAGCTCTACGGCGCCACCGACATAGGTCCGCTGCAAGCCTACTGCCAGTTCGACTGCGTCTGGTTCCAGCGCATCATAGAGAACGGCTACGATCTCTACCCGCGCTGGCTCAGCAAGGGCAACGCGGCCAACTGGGCCTTCATGCCGCTCTACCCCATGCTGTCGGGCGCGCTCTCCAACCTGCTCAAGGTCGAGAGTCTGATCGGCCTGATGCTGGTGGCCAACATCGCCTTCTTCGCCAGCCTGCCGTTGATGCTGCTGGTGCTGCGTCAGCTCAAGCTGGGTGACGAGACAGCCCGCTTCGGCGTCTGGCTGCTCGCCTTCTCCCCCTTCTCCGCCTATTTCGTCTCCGGTTATACCGAGTCGATGTTCATGGCGTTGATGCTGGGGATGTTCCTGTTCGCCTATCGGGAACAGTGGCTGATGGTGGCCCTGCTCGGCGTCTTCATCTCGGGCACCCGCAACCTGGGGGTCATGATGGTGTTCCCCGTGCTGATCCTGGCCCTGCAGGCCTACGGCTGGCGCGAGTTCTTCCGCTTCACCGAGCGGGCCTTCAAGGTGGTGTTCACCCTCTGGATGATCCCGCTCGGCCTGTTTGCCTACATGGTCTACCTCTATCACCTCACCGGCGATGCGCTGGCCTTCAAGCACATCCAGGTGGCCTGGGGCCGTTACATGGACAGTCCGCTGGACTGGTGGCTGAGCGGCTTCGAGCTGGGGGGGCGCAAGTCCTACCTCTCCATCATGGTGATGTTCGGCTGGGCCCTGAACCTCTATCTGTTCAGCCAGAAGCGCTGGGCCGAGGCGACCCTGATGTTCATCTGCTGCACCATACCGCTGATGACAGGCCTCAACGCCATGCCGCGCTACATGTTCGGCCTCTATCCGACCATGCTGGCCATTGTCCTGCTGACCCATCGCTGGCCTGCCATTCGCCCGGCCGTGCTCTGCGTCAGCGGCATGGTGGCCTCCTTCATCGCGGTGGCCTTCGTCAACTTCAAGTTCTTCACCGTTTGATGTAATCACTTGCACCAGAAAGCCGGTCGACTGACCGGCTTTTTTTATGGCTGGCGTTCCGGTGTCACACTTTCCCATTTCTGAAAACGTAACCATTTGAACTGAGGTCACAAATCGGCGCTTTGCCTGTCCATGCCCGCCACCATGCCCCCTAGAATGAGCCCCATTGACGGAATCTGGTCCGCTTACCCCTGCTCAAGGAATGGCTTATGCGTCGCGCTCCCCGCTTCTCTCCCCTCTGGCTCGCCCTGCTGGCCAGCCCCCTGTTGACCGGCCAGGTGCTGGCCGCCCCCGAGGTGCATCTCTATGTGGATGGCAAAGCGGTCGCCACGCCGCTGCGACTGGACAAGGGCCCGGTGGAGCTGACCCATACCCTCGCCAAGGGCAGCCACCAGATCCGCATCAGCGACCCGGACAGCAGCTGCGGCACCAGCTTCGGCCCGAGCGAGAGCAAGCCGCTCCCCTTCGGTACGGCGCAACCCATGGACAAATGCACCAAGGATCAAAGTTTTACTCTGCGGGTGATGCTGGCGGGGGACTATCAGTTCACCTTCAACCCGGCTACCCCCAGCCTCAAGGTCTTGCGGGCCACCAAGAAGAGTGAGTTCAAGCGCCAGCCCCCCGAGGAGCCCTGCATCCAGTGGGATGGCGGCCCCGTCACCGTCTCGCTCAAGGGGGTCTGGCCCGACGGCACCCGGCTGCGGGATGCTTATTCCAGACAGGAGGCTCTGGTCAAGGGGGGCAAGCTGACCCTGACCCCGACCAAAGAGAGCGGCGGCCTGCTGCTGCTCGAGCCGATCAAGGCGGCCAAGCCGGAACCCTTCAGCTGGGATCAGGCCAGCGTCTATTTCCTGCTGACCGACCGCTTCAACAACGGCGACCCCGCCAATGACCACAGTTTCGGCCGCCAGAAAGACGGCCAGGACGAGGTGGCTACCTGGCACGGCGGCGATTTCAAGGGCTTGACCGAGAAGCTCGACTACATCAAGAGCCTCGGCATGAACGCCATCTGGATCACCCCCATGGTGGAGCAGGTGCACGGCTTCATCGGCGGCGGCGAGCAGGGCAACTTTCCCTTCTACGCCTACCACGGCTACTGGGCGCTGGACTTCACCAAAATCGATCCCAACTACGGCGACGAAGAGAGCCTGAAGACCCTGGTGGACGAGGCCCACAAGCGCGGCATGCGGATCATCCTCGATGTGGTGATGAACCACGCCGGCTACGCCACCCTGGCCGACCTGCAGGATCTGGGGCTCGAGAGCCTGACCCAGAACACGGGTAAGCTGCCGACCCGCTGGAACGAGTGGCGCCCGAGCGGCGGCCTCAACTGGCATGGCTACAACCAGTTTATCGACTACCAGTCCCCTAACTGGCACCAGTGGTGGGGCCCTGACTGGGTGCGGGCCGGCCTGCCCGGTTATCCGCAACCCGGCACCGACGACGTCACCGGCACTGTGGCGGGGTTGCCGGACTTCCTGACCGAATCAACCAAATCTGTGGGGCTGCCGCCGCTGCTGGCGGCGAAGCAGGACACCAGGGCCAAGCCACTGCCCAATGCCAGCGTCAGCGACTACCTCATCGCCTGGCACACCGACTGGGTGCGCCGCTTCGGCATAGACGGCTTTCGGGCCGACACAGTCAAGCACCTGGAGCCCGCCGTCTGGGCCCGCCTCAAGCAGGCGGGCACGGCGGCGCTCAAGGAGTGGAAACAGGCCAACCCGACCAAGGCGCTGGATGACCTGCCCTTCTACATGGTGGGCGAGGTGTGGGATCACGGGGTCGCCAAGGATTTCTGGTACCAGAACGGCTTCGATTCACTGATCAACTTCGACTACCAGCGCGAGTTCGCCCTGCCCCAGGCCCAGTGCATGGCGGGCAACGAGCCCACCTATGCCAGCTACGCCAGCCGCATCAACCAGGATCCCGAGTTCAACGTGCTGAGCTACATCAGCTCCCACGACACCAAGCTGTTCTTCGGCGACTATCAGGACGTGCCGCTGCAGCGGCGGGTGGCCAACAGCTTCATGCTGCTGCCGGGCGGCATTCAGCTCTACTACGGGGACGAGTCGGGCCGGGGGCTCGCCAAGGATGGCGGCGTGTTCGATCAGAGCGTGCGATCTGACATGAACTGGCAGGAGCTGGCCAGTGGCGACAAGGCAGAGCTGGTCAAGCACTGGCAGCGACTCGGCCAGTTCCGCGCCGCTCACCCGGCGGTGGCGGCAGGCAGCCACAAGAAGATCTCCGATGCGCCCTACAGCTTTGTGCGGGAAAAGGGGAACGACAAGGTAGTGGTGGTGTTTGCCGGTCGGCAGAAATAACGTCTGGGCCAGATTAGCCACAAGAGAGAGGGGGGCCAGTGGCTCCCCTCTTCATGTCAGTCATCGAACATTCCGCAGGGTCGTCTTACGCCGGCTGACGGGCCGCCACCGGCCACTGCAGTCGCACCTTGACCAGCAACGCCTGCCACAGGGGCCAGGCCAGCAAGACCTGTTGATAGACGCCGGCCTGACCGGGCAGCTGGATGCCGTAGCTGGCCAGCCGATAGGCCATCACCCCATAGAAGGCGTCGATAATGCCCGCCTCGCCAAAGTAGAAGGGTCCCCTCGCCTGGGACCAGATGGTCTGCAAGCGAGCCAGCTCGCCTATGGCCTCCACTGGCGGCTCGCTGCGGGTCGGCGCCCCCAGGAAGAAGGGCAGCTGGCTGCGGATCTGGCCAAAGCCCGAGTGCAGTTCGGCGCACAGGCTGCGGGCCAGTGCCCGTTCGGCGCGGGAAGCAGGATAGAGCTGGCGCTCTGGACAGAGCTCGTGCAGGTATTCGGCGATGGCCAGCGAGTCGTGTATCCGCACGCCATCGTGATCCAGCCAGGGCACCAGGCCGGCAGGCCCCACGCGCTTGAGCCGCGCCAACGCCTTGGCATCTTCCAGATCGAACACCTGCTCCTGCCACTCCAGTCCGCTCATGGCGAGCACCAGCGCGGCACGCATCGCCCAGGTGGAGCCAGTGCCCACCGTCAATACCAAGGATCCCATCTATTGCCTCCTGCATGGGTTGCTCATGACCATCCCATCGGCCCCAATGGCACGACATCCGACGGTCGCTTCACATTTGCACGCCTGCGGGTTTGACCCCCTCGGGGAGCGATGCTAGTTTGATTTTCCAAAACAATCAGTTAGCAACAATGTGAGCAATGGATAGCCAATTTACCATCGTCATCGCAGATGACCACCCCCTGTTTCGGGGCGCCCTCTATCAAGCGGTGCACATGGCCATCAACGACGCCCAGCTGCTGGAGGCGGACTCCATCGACAGCCTGACCAGCCTGCTGGGGGAACACCCTGAGGTGGACCTGTTGCTGCTCGATCTCAAGATGCCGGGCGCCAACGGCTTCTCCGGCCTCGCCCACCTGCGTGGCCAGCACCCGGATCTGCCCATAGTCGTGGTCTCCGCCTCGGAGGATCCCGCCATCATCCAGCAGGTGTTGCGGCTCGGGGCGCTGGGCTTCATCCCCAAATCCGTGCCCATGAAGGAGCTGGTCAACGCCCTCAATACGGTGATCGGGGGGGATAACTGGGTGCCGGCCGGCATCTCGCTGCATCCGGAGTCCGAAGATGGTCCCGATTTCGCCAGCAAGCTCGCCAGCCTCACCCCCCAGCAATACAAGGTGCTGGTGATGCTGCGCGATGGCAGCCTCAACAAGCAGATCGCCTGGGAGCTCAACGTCTCCGAGGCCACCATCAAGGCCCATATCACCGCCATCTTCCGCAAGCTCGGCGTCAAGAATCGTACTCAGGCGGTCATAGCCCTGCAGCAGATGGATATCAAGGACGACTGACCCCCTTGCCACCATCAAAGCCCATATCACCCCCGCCTTTCGCAAGCTCGGCGTCAAGAATCGCACCCAGGCGGTGATAGCTCTGCAGCAGATGGATATCAAGGACGACTGAACCCGCTCATCTCGTCTTGCATGAGGATCCGCCGCTCGACAAATAGCACGGTCGTACTTTATGCTGCAGGGCCAACGAGGAGAGTGCGATGAGCAAGGGCCGGCTGACCCGCGACAACATTTTGCAGACTGCGTTTGAGCAGGCGAGCCAGCAGGGACTGGAGAGCCTGACCATAGGCTCCCTTGCCTGCGCCTGCGAGATGTCCAAGAGCGGCCTCTTTGCTCACTTCCAATCCCGCGACAACCTGCAGATCGCCGTGCTGGAGTATGCCGCCGAGGTGTTCCGGGAACGGGTGATCCAGCCGGTGCGCCAGCAGCAGCACGGCAACCAGCAGGAGAAGCTGATCGCCCTGCTGCAGGCCTGGCTGGCCTGGAACCAGAGCTTCGCCGGCCGCTGCATGTTCCTCGATGCCTGGACCTCGGCCCAGGAGGGCGAGGTGCAGCAGGCTGCACGCCAGCTGGTGCGTTTCTGGCTCGACTACCTGGCCCGCCAGGTGGTGCAGGGTCAGGCGCAGGGGGAATGGCGCGGCGACATGGATCCCTGGCGCGCCGTCTACCGGCTGTACGGCCTCTATCTGGGGGATCAGGTGTTCAACGCACTGGACTTGTGTCAGGATCCGGCCCGCCACTTCTGGCCCGAAGTGGAGGTTCTGCTGAGCAGCTGGCGCTGATTTTCAACTGCCTTTTTAAAAACCCACAAAAAAGCACGACCGTTCGAACATAAAACAGACAGGAGCATCATGAGCAGCAAGATCTACTTCAACACCCGCCGCTTCAGCCCGAGCAAGTGGTTGCTGGGGCTCGGCACCCGGTTGCACCACAGACTCGCTCCGGCCCACGCCAGACGCACCGCCAGCAAGCTGTTGCTCACCCCCCAGCGCAACCAGCGGGACGCGGCGGCGCCTGCGGGCCTGGTCAAACAGGCCGTTCACACCAGCGAAGGTGTGCTGATGAGCTACCGGCTCGGCCAGGGACCAGTCTGGCTGCTGATGCACGGCTGGTCCGGCAGCGCCAGTCAGTTCTATCCGTTGATGAGTCACATCGCCGCCCAGGGCTTTACCGCCCTCTCCTATGATCATCCGGCTCACGGCCACAGCGCCGGCCATACCGGCCACCTGCCCCGCTTCGTGCGCGCCTTCGACGAGCTGGTGGCCAAACTGAGCGACGAGTCTGACCCCATCCAGGGGCTCATAGCCCACAGCATGGGGGGCGCCGTCACTCTCTCCAGCCGGGTGCCAGGCCTGGACCGGCTGCCGCTGCTGCTCATCTCGCCCGTGCTCGACTATGTGCCCCAGCTCTACGGCATGGTGGCACGCTCCGGCTACTCCATCCGGCTGTTCGATGCCGTGGTGAAAGAGATAGAGCAGGAGTACCAGCACCCTCTCAGCACTGTCGATCCGCTGGGACGCCTCGCCAGCCGCGCAGGGGCCACCACCATAGTGCACGACGAGGAGGACAGGTTTGCCCCCCACGACGACTCCCTGCGAGCAAGCCGGGACGGCCGCACCCGGCTGGTCAGCACCCGCGGCCTCGGTCACGGTCGCATCCTCGCCAGCGCCCCCGTGTTTGCCGCCTTCGATCGGCTGAACACGTCGCAGACGGCCGGATGACAGGGGTCGAAACCGGCCTGCAAAAAAATGGTGAGCAACCCTGTTTTTATATTCGATACAGCGCCTTATAGTTAAATTGCTCGGTGGCAACACCCCCAGTGGCAAGCATAAGGCGCAGTATCATGAGCAGGGTGTACTGCTGCCGCCAACAACATAAGGGGTAGCGTCATGGCCAGACCCAACACAGCTCTTCTGTTAACCGGTGGTGGTGCTCGCGCCGCCTATCAGGTCGGGGCCCTCAAGGCCATCGCCGAGTTTTATCCCCGCAATCTCGGCATTCCCTTTCCCATACTGTGCGGTACCTCGGCCGGCGCCATCAATGTCACCGCACTGGCCTGTTATGCCTCCTGTTTTCATCTGGGGGTACGCAAGCTGGAGTGGGTCTGGCGCCGCTTCGAGACCCATCACATCTTTGACTTTCACCCCGGCAGATTGCTGTGGCGGCTGATGTACGAGGGCTCGGCAGGCCTCATCAATCCCCACACCAACCACGCCTTTCACCTGTTCGACAACGCGCCGCTGCGCCGCCTGCTGGATCAGCTCATCGACTACCACCGCATCGATGACAACATCCTCTACGGCAGCCTGGAGGCGCTCGCCATCACGGCGTCCGATTACGATGACGGCCTCTCCACCACCTTCTTCCAGGGACGGGCCGAACACCTGCCATGGGAGCGGGCCAGACGGCGCGGGGTGCGCACCCTGCTCACCTCGGATCACCTGCTGGCTTCCTCGGCGCTGCCGTTTGTCTTTCCGGCGACCCATATAGGCGACAAATTCTACGGCGATGGCTCCATCCACCAGCTCAGCCCGCTCAGCCCCGCCATCCACCTGGGGGCGGAGCGGATCCTGCTGATCACCCTGGATCCGCCGGCCCACTCGGCGCCGACCTTTCATCACGGTCACCTGACCAGCTCCAACATCGCCAGCCACCTGCTGGATACCGTCTTCACCGACACCCTCAACTCGGATCTTGAGCGGCTGTGGCGCATCAACCAGACCCTGGATCTCATTCCGGAGCGGGAGCGCAACCGTTTGAAATTGAAGCGGGTGGAGACCTGCGTGCTGAAGCCGAGCGAGGATCTCGACATCATGGCGCTGAACTATTTGCGCAAGCTGCCGGTGCACCTGCGCCGCCTGCTGCGGGTACTGGGGGTCACGGGGGATGAGACCAGCAGCCTGGCCAGTTTCCTGATGTTCTACCCCGGCTATTGCCAGCAGCTGATCAAGCTGGGCTACCGGGACACCCTCAACGAGCGCCAGCGGGTCGAACAGTTTCTGGGCATAGAGCAGATGGCGCGGGAGGAGGCATGAACCGCAGCCAACCCGGGGGACAGCCGAGCTAGCGCCCCTCCAGCAGCCGCTGCTCGGCCTGCTCCATCGCCACCGCATTGCCAAACAGCACCAGCCGATCCCCAGCCGCCAGCGTCAGCTCGGGTCTGGGCTCCAGGCTCTGCTCGCCGCGCTGCACCTCCTTGATCCGCACCTCCTCCAGTGCCAGTGCCTGCACAGTGCGCCCCACAGCCCAGGCCTGATCGTGCAGCAGCACGGGATGCAGTCGCTCGAGCAGCTGGTCCGTCTCCAGATTGCCGGCGCTCTGATCTCCCCAGTAGAAGCCGTGCAGGAAGCGATACTGGCTGCTGCGCTCGTGCTCCATGCGCCGGATCACCCGGCCTATGGGGACGTTGCAGTTGAGCAGCAGGTGCGAGACCAGCATCAGGGCCCCCTCCTGGGATTCGGGGATCACCTCATGGGCCCCCGCCTGCTTGAAGGCCTCCAGAAAGCTGTCATCCCGGGTGCGCACCAGCACCCTGACATCCACCGCCAACTCCTTGATCAGCGCCAGCATGGCCTCGACCCGCTTGCGATCGTCGAAGGTGATGATCACCAGCCGGGCCCGCAACAGGCCGGCGGCCAGCAGGATATCGCGCCGGCTCGCATCGCCAAACGCCACCTGCTCCCCCGCCGACTTGGCCTCGCTCACCCGCTCGGGATCGAGATCCAGCGCCAGGAAGGGGATGTCCTCCAGCTTGAGGAAGCGGGCGCAGGTCTGCCCGGCCCGGCCGAAACCGGCGATGATGACGTGTTGATGCTTGCTGAGGCCGGACTGCGCCACCTCGGAGCGGGAGAGCAGGGTCGAGTCGATGAGCGAGCGGGCCAGACCCTGGGCCCGCTGCACCAGCCAGGGGGTCATGGCGATGGAGGTCACCCCTATGCCGATGAGCAGGGAGATCAGCTGATGGTCGAGCAGGCCGTGGTGATTGGCCAGCGCCAGCAGCACGAAGCCAAACTCGCCGACCTGGCTCAGCATGATCCCCGTCGCCATTGCATCGCGCTTGCGCTCCCCCATCAGGCGTCCGGCCAGCAGCACCAGCAGGGATTTGATCAAGATGAGGCCGAGCACGCTGAGGATCACCTGCCACCAGGCCCGTGCCACCAGTTGCCAGTCCATGGTCATGCCGATGGTGATGAAGAAGAGCCCCATCAACACGTCCCGAAACGGCCGTATGTCCACCTCCAGCTGGTGGCGATAGTGGGATTCGCCCAGCATCATGCCCGCCAGAAACGCCCCCAGCGCCATGGAGAGCCCCATCCACTGGGTCAGCGAGGCGGCCAGCAGCGCCACCAGCAGGGCGCTCAACACGAACAGCTCGTCGGATCGGGCCCGTGCCACCTCGTGAAACAGCAGCGGCAGCAGCCACTTGCCCACCGCCAGCAGGCTGAACAGGGCGAACAGCCCCTTGAGGGTGGCCCAGGCGATCTCCGCCAGCAGGGCGCCGCCCTGGATCTCGGGCCTGGCCAGTATGGGGATCATCACCAGCAGCGGCACCACCGCCAGATCCTGAAACAGCAGCACGCTCACCCCGAGCTGGGCCCGGCGGGTGTGCAGCTGTTTTTGCTCCCCCAGCTGCTTGATCACCACGGCGGTGGAGGAGAGCGCCAGGGTGCCCGCGACCACCAGCGCCTGTGGCAGGCTCAGCCCCCACCACCACGCGAGCCAGAAGAACAGCGAGGAGGTGAACAACACCTGCAAACCGCCCACCCCCAGCACCAGCATCCGCATGGCGATCAGCCGCGGCAGCGAGAACTCCAGCCCGAGCGAGAACATCAAAAAGACGATGCCGAGCTCGGCTATGGTCTGCATGATCGCCTGCCCCGTGATCACGGCGGCGCCATAGGGGCCGAGCACTACCCCGGCGAGCAGGTAGGCGAGGATCACCGGCTGGCCGAGGCGCCGGAAAATCGCCACCAGCAAGACGGCGGCAAACAGCAGGATCAAGACATCTGTATACAATTTTCCCTCCCTTTTTATCCACTTAAGCCTAGCCAGCCGCCCTTGTTCAGATCGAACATATTTTGGGCACAAGGATTGCAGGGAAGTGGCAGGAAGTAGGATGTATGAGGGCTGTACCGTGGAAAACGCATCGTCATTGAATGGCTTGGGGCATGGCATAGAGCAGTGGGTTCGCCAGATGGAGCGGCTCACGCCGCTGGCCAGCCAGGATCGCAACCAGCTGCTCGAGCTCTTGCTGGTACAGACGGATCTCGACAGCCTGCTGGCAACCTTTGCCGATCGTGCGGCAAGAATTGTCCGAATACACAGCCTCTACTTCGATCACGCCCAGCCACTGCGGCTGATCCAGCAACCGCCCCAGGCCAGCCTGACGCTGCACAGCTACCCGTTCGAACTGCGCGGCCAGCATGGCCAGCTGTTCGGCCAGCTGCACTACACCCTGGAACACGTCCTGAGCGGCAGCCAGCAGCGGATCCTGCAGCAGTACCATCAACTGCTCTGCCTGCCCCTGCCCCTCTATCTGCGGCTGGCACAACTGGAGCAACAGGTGCGACTCGATCACCTGACCGGGCTCGGCAACCGCTCCTACTTCGATGAGGCCATAGGCCGCGCGGTGGAGCAGCACAGCCGGGAGTCTCACGGTCTGGTGCTGGTACTGCTGGATCTGGATCACTTCAAGCAGATCAACGACACCTGGGGCCACCCGATCGGCGATCTGGTGCTGAGCCGCTTCGCCCAATTGCTCAAGAGCTGCATCCGCAGCACGGATCAGGCGTTTCGCCTCGGTGGCGACGAATTTGCGCTGCTGCTGCAACCCGCCGAGCCCGAGGCCTGGCGCCCCGTCTGGCTGCGGCTGCAACACATGCTGATGACCCACAAGGAGCTCAGCACCTTCTCGGTCGGCTGCAGCCTGGGGGCCGCCAGCTGGCAGTCCGGGGTGGCGGTCCACAGCCTGTACGAGGCGGCGGACGCTCACCTCTACGCCCGCAAAAAAGCGGGCAAGGCCGGCCTGCTGGATTGAGCCTGTCAGGGGACGAGTGCAAAAAAGCCGGCAATGCCGGCTTTTTTGTCTTGATGGCGAACCCGATTCACTCCGGGATCCAGCTGTCAGCCGCTGGCAGCCAGTGCCACTCCAGACCGGCGGCTCGCGTCATGAATCCGTCACAGATAAAGAGTCCGGCCACCGCCGCCACCTGCTCGCCGTAATAGAGGATGGGGATGCGCCCCCGCTGCCAGGAGGGCACCCCATACTCTTGCAGCAACTTCTTGAAGCGCCGACTGCCGCTGCGCCCCACGGGTTTGAGCATGATCCCGGGCGTCACCTGAAAACGCACCGACATTGGCTCCCGCGCGGTGGGCAGCCTCAACCCCTCACCGCCTTGGCGCAGCGCTAGCTGCACCTGTCCCAGCCCGTCCGGCAAGGCGAGCGACTCGCCAACCGCCACCATCAGCTGCGCGTGACAGGGCGCCAGCCCCGGCTTGACCAGATGGAGCCGGCCCTGAAAACGGCGGCAATCCAGACTCTTCAAGCTGAACTGCGGATTGGCGTCCTCGCGCGCCAGCGCCACCTCCTGCCACAGCAGAGCCAGCTGATCCCGGGAGGGCATCTCGCCCCCCAGCCGGCGGATCCAGTAGCGCAGCAGGTTGTTGCGCCGGGTCGCCGAGAGCCCGTGCAACGGCTCGATATTCAGGGCACTCCCCTCACCGGCCAACCGCCAGTCCGCTTCGGCCAGCTCGGTCAGCAGCGTCTCCTGCTCGGCGCACAGCGCCATGCTGCGGGCGGCGGTGCGGGCCATGGCGGGCCAGCGCGCCTTGAGCTGCGGGATAAGCGTCTGGCGCAGGAAGTTGCGGTCATAGCTCACATCCTGATTGCTCTCATCCTCCACCCAGCCGTAAGGAAGCGATTGGGCCACCTCTGCCAACTCGGCCCGGCTGACCTCAAGCAAGGGGCGCAGCAGCAGGCCGGCCGCAAACGGCTGACTCGGCAGTATGCCCGCCAGGCCGCGCACGCCGGCGCCACGCTTGAGGGCCAGCAGCAGTGTCTCCAGCTGATCGTCCTGATGATGGGCGGTGAGCAGCCACTCCCCGGCCCCCAGGCTGGCGGCCAGCCGCTGATAGCGGGCCTCCCTGGCCTGGGCCTCCAGGCTCTCGCCATTGCCACGCACCAGTTGTACCCGCTCGACCATGAGCGGCACCGCCAGTTGCTGACACACGGCTTCACAATGGGTTACCCAGGCATCGGCGTGAGGGCTCAGGCCGTGATGCACGTGCAGGGCGCGCAGCACCAGCCCCTGCTCGCGGGCAAACTGCGCCGCCAGCACCAGCAACACGGTGGAATCGAGCCCGCCACTGAAGGCAACCAACAGGCCCCGGGAACCTTCCGGCGCCGGCAGGGTCTGACAAAAACGAGAATAAATACGAGAAATCATAGGCTTCCCCAAAACGACCAGGCCGATCTTAGCAGAGTCGGGCTTATCAAGCTGCAACCCGACTGTTAGAGTGAAGAACTGCCCTGTTTGGGCCAGGAAGCTGAATAACCCGAATTGGAATCCAACAAGATGAACAATAAAAAAAGCCTGCTGGCCGGCCTCATCGGACTGGCCTTGCTGGCCGGTTGTAGTCAGGCGCCGGACACAGCAGACAAGCACTCAGGCCTCGCGCTGGCCAACATGGACACCCGGGTCAAACCCGGTGACGACTTCTTCCGCTACGTGAACGGCCACTGGCTGGCCACCGCCAAGATCCCGGACGACAGGCCCGCCGACGGTGCCTTTTACATGCTGCGGGACAAGTCCCTGGCGGACGTGCGGGTGCTGGTCGAGGGGCTCGACGGCAAGGCGGCAGCAGGCACCCCGGCCCAGCAGATCCACGATCTCTACCAGAGCTATCTGGATCAGGGCAGCCGGGATGCCAAGGGCACCACGCCGCTGCTGCCTCTGCTGAGCGAGATCGATCAGATCCGCGATCGGAGCGGGCTGGCCCGGGCCTTTGCCCAGAGCGGTCGCACTGGCGGCGGCGCCCCGTTCGGCTTCTGGATCGACGCCGATGCCAAGGCGCCGGACAGCTATGCGGTCTACCTCTATCAATCCGGGCTCAGCCTGCCGGATCGGGATTACTACCTCAAAACCGACCCCAACAGCCAGGCGCTGCGGCAGAAATACGAGCAGCACATCGCCGGCATGCTGACCCGTTTCGGTGAAGCGGATGCCAAGGCCAAGGCCCAGCGCATCCTGGCCCTTGAGACCAAACTCGCCCAGATCCAGTGGGACAACGTGGCCCTGCGGGATCGGGAGAAGAACTACAACAAGGCGCCCCAGAGCGAACTCAAGCGCCTCGCTCCGCATATCGACTGGGATGGCTACCTGGATCAGGCCGGCCTCGCCGGTCAGAGCAACTTGGTCATAGGCCAGCCGAGTTATCTCGCCGCCCTCGATGGCCTGATGCAACAGACCCCGATCGGCGACTGGCAAGCCTACCTCAAGTGGCAGCTCATCACGGATTACGCTCCCTATCTCGACAGCCAGACCGACGCCCAGAACTTCGCCTTCTTCGGCACCACCCTGAGCGGCACACCCAAGCAACGCGCCCCCTGGGAGCGCGCCCTCGGCGTGCTGGACGATCACCTGGGCGAGGCGGTGGGCCAGCTCTACGTGGAGCGCTACTTCCCGCCCCAGGCCAAGGCCCGCATGGAGCAGCTGGTGGAGAACCTGCGCACCGCCTACGGCCAGAGCATTCAGGAGCTGGACTGGATGTCGCCGGCCACCAAGACCCAGGCGCTGGAGAAGCTGGCCAAGTTCAGGCCCAAGATCGGCTACCCGGACAAGTGGAAGGATTACAGCGCCATCGAGATCCGCCAGGGCGATCTGCTGGGCAACCTGCAGCGGGCCCACGCCTTCGAGTATGCCGACAACCTGGCACGCCTCGGCAAGCCGGTAGACAGAGACGAGTGGCACATGTCGCCGCAGACGGTGAACGCCTACTACAACCCGAGCAACAACGAGATCGTCTTCCCGGCCGCCATACTGCAGCCCCCCTTCTTCGACCTGACGGCGGATGATGCGGTCAACTACGGCGCCATCGGCGGAGTGATCGGCCACGAGATGGGCCACGGTTTCGATGATCAGGGGGCCAAGTCCGACGGCGACGGCCTGATGCGCGACTGGTGGACTCCGCAGGATCTCAAGGAGTTCCGCTTCCGTACCAGCCGGCTGGTGGCCCAGTACAACCGCTTCGAGCCCATCAATGGCCAGTTCGTCAACGGCCAGTTCACCCTGGGGGAGAACATAGGCGATCTGGGTGGCCTCACCATAGCCCACAAAGCCTACGAGCTGTCGCTCAAGGGCGAGGAAGCCCCCGTGCTGGACGGCTTCACCGGCGAACAGCGCTTCTTCCTCGGCTGGGCCCAGGTGTGGAAGGGCATGTATCGCCCCGAGCTGATGCAGATGCTGCTCGCCTCGGATCCCCACTCTCCGCCCGAGTACAGGGTCAACGGCGTGGTGCCTAACATCCCCGCCTTCTACGAGGCGTTCAACATACAGCCGGGTGACAAGCTCTATCTGGCCCCGGCCAAACGGGTCAAGATCTGGTAATGACCGCCTCCGGCGAGGCAGAGAAAGAGAGCCGGGCAGAGGCATGCCCCGAACCCGGCCCACACATTCACATCCGTGACGGGCAGGCGTGCCGCCCGTCACCGCAGCAACAAGGGTCACAACGATGAAAGCCTTATTCATGACACTCGGCCTGCTCACCCTGCCACTGACTGGCCAGGCGGCGGAGGGATTCTTCAAACAGCTGACGCTGCCCTCCGGCCAGGTGGTCACCGTCAGCGAGGGACGGGGTGAACCCGCCTCCATCGGCAGCTACGACGTGCGCCTCTACTCAGGCGCCAATCCCCAGTTTCCCCTCGATCAGTTCATCGACGGCAAGGTGCTGGCGCGCGACGGCACCATCAAGGAGCTCAAACTGCAGGATCTCAACGGTGACAAGCAGCCCGAGCTCATCGTCATCATGGAGAGCGCCGGCAGCGGCAGCTACCTGAGCGCCGACGCCTTCACCATACATCCGCAAGAGGGGCTCGACAGCTTCAACCACGTGGAAGAGCTGGCCCCCACGGAAGATGTGATCCAGGCGCTCAAGACCCCCCGCGATTAATTAATCACACGCCATGAGGCAGCCCCGCAACTTGGGGCTGCCGCCTTGTCGGTGACAGATGCCGACGCCCTTTCCCGCCTCCTTGCCGCCCGGCTAGGGGCCTGCGCCCCGATGGACGGCTATTTTTTCTGCGTTTATAATCGCCCCACCTTGCCACTGCGAAAAATAAGGAGGTAAAAAATGGTTATCCAAGCGTGTCCGATGTTCTCGGCCCGCCTGTTCGGCACATTCGCGTGCTCTTGCCTGCATACCATCGCGCTGCGATAGCGGGTTCGAGCAAAGCCGACTCCCTTCCAAACCGAGACCTTTCTCGACTCTGCCGTTGTCGCCAGCACTTCTGATGACAGGGATCTTCGATCCCGCCATTTAAGAGAGCAAGAGCATGACAACCCTGATGAGTACCCATTCCCTGCAAATGAGTGCGGGGCACCTTCCGTTATTTGACAACCTGGACCTCAGCATCAGCAGCGGTGATCGCATTGGCCTCATAGGCGCCAATGGCTGTGGCAAGAGCACACTGCTCGCCCTGCTGGCCGGTCAGCGCCAGCCCCATGACGGACGCATACACAAGGCCACCCCCTGCCGCTGTGAATTCGTGGCCCAACATCTGCCCGCGCAACTGCAAGCGCTCAGCACCCGCGCCGTGCTGCTCGATGCGCTGGCCAACGAGGCTGACCAGGCGTGGCAGGTGGACAAGATGCTGACCGAGCTGCAACTGGCCGAGCAGGCCGACCTCCCGGTCAGCGCGCTGAGCGGCGGCCAGCACACCCGTTTGCAGATAGGCCGCGCCCTGCTGCACCAGCCCAACCTCTTGCTGCTGGACGAACCCAGCAACCACCTGGATCTGCCCGCCCTGCTCTGGCTGGAGCGCTTCCTGCTGGCGTGGCGCGGTGCCTTCGTGCTGGTCTCCCACGATGGTCGTCTGCTCGATCGGGTGACCCGCGAGACGCTGATCCTGAGGGATCGGCGGCTTCATCGCTTCGCCCTGCCCTGCAGTCAGGCCAGGGCGGCTCTGGCCGAAGAGGACGAGCAAACCCGCCTGCGCCGGGCCGACGAGCAAAAAGAGATCGACCGCCTGAGCGCCAGCAGCAAGCGCCTCGCCATCTGGGGGCGGGAGCATGACAACGAGAAGCTGGTGCGCCAGGCCAAGTCCATGGAGAAACGGGTGGCCAGGCTGCAGGAGGAGCAGAGCGTGGTCGGGGCGGACGCCCCCTGGCGCCTCGAACTGCACGGGCAGGCGCTGCCCGCCGATGCCCTGCTGCGACTCGACGCCCTCGACGTGCGCCCCGCCCCCGGCCTGCCGCCGCTGCTGCGGGCCGAGGATCTCTGGCTGCGCGCCGGCGACAGGGTCGCCCTGCTCGGCGCCAACGGCACGGGCAAGTCCTCCCTGCTGCGCCAGTGCTGGGGCGAGGTGTGCGACCAACGACCGGCTGAGGGCTGGTATCGCCACCCTAGCGCCAGCATCGCCTACTACGATCAGTCCCTGCAGCAGCTGGACGACCACGCCACCCTGACCGATGCCCTCTATCCGCTGGCACCTTTGCCGGAGGTGTCGCTACGCCAGGCACTGATCCGCGCGGGCTTCCCCTACTCCCGTCACGGTCAGCGCGTCGCGACCCTGAGCGGGGGCGAGCGGGCCAGACTGTTGTTTCTCGCCCTGTCGCTGGCGAGTCACCATCTGCTCTGGCTCGATGAACCCACCAACCATCTGGATCTGGCAGGCAAGGAGGAGCTGGCCGAGGCACTGACCGGCTTTGCCGGCGGCGTGCTGCTTGTCTCCCACGACCGGGATCTGATCGAGCGCAGCTGCAACCGCTTCTGGGTGATCAGGCAGGGCCGGATCCACGAGGCCCACAGCGCCGAGCGGGCCTATGCCGAACTGCTCGGCGATGCGCCCGATCGACCCTCCGCCGACGCCCAAGCCAATGAGGCCAGGGGGGAGGAGCCCATGCCAGAGCACGATGACGAGGCTCAACTGGCGCGCTGGTACGAGCTGGATGCCCTGCTTGCCGCCGATCTCGCCCGCAAGCCCAAACATCAGACCCCGCGCCTGCAACAGGGCTGGCGCGATGAGCTGGGCAGGCTTGCCGACTTGCTGGGTCTTTCCGAACCCTGAGACAAGCAGCGATCCGCGCTTTTATTCCACCCTTTCACTCAACTCACGCGGCCGGCCACGGCTGGCCGCAAGGAGCACATTATGCCTTTACCACAACAACCCGGGATCAGGCTCGACCCCGTCACGGATGCCGACTTGCCCCACATCTATCGCGGTCTGTCGGACCCCAAGGTCATCGCCTGCTACGGCATCAGCTATGACACCATGGAGGCGTGCCAGGCCCAGATGCGCTGGTACGCCGAGATAGCGCAGTGCCAGAGCGGGGCCTGGTTCCTGATCCGCTGCCAGCGAAGCGGTGCCCCTCTGGGGGCCATCGGCTACAACGATGCCGACCCGCAGCACAAACGGGCCGAGCTCGGCTACTGGCTCTATCCCGAGTACTGGGGCCAGGGGATCATGCAGGCGGCATTGCGGCAGTTTCTGGCCCTCGTCTATCACACTACCGATTTGCACCGCCTGCTGGCGGTGGTGGAGGAGCCAAACCTCCCCTCCGCCCGCCTGCTCAAGCGGGCCGGCTTTCGCTACGAGGGGACGGCTCGGGAATGCGAGTGGAAGGGGGAGCAATTTATCTCCCTGCGGCACTACGCCCTGCTGCGCAGCGACCTGCCAGACGCGTGAGCACAACCGCATCTGGTAGCCAGCAAAAAGCCCCGCACTGCGGGGCTTTTTATCGGGTCGGTTACTTGATGGCGCAGATGTTGTCGGTGGCCAGAGTGCGGCGACGTCTGCGCCGCCACAACGAGAAGCAGCCATACCCCAGACTGAGCAGCGCCGCATAGAGCACCTGGGAGGCGAGCGCCACCAGCACGACGAGGCAGAGCAGCACGCTCAAGGCCGCCAGCCCCTTGCCCATGCCACCGAGCAGGCGCCAGCCCGCCGCCATGCAGAGCAGATAGACCAGCACGAAGTTGCCGTTGGCGTAGCGGATCAGCTCATCGAGCGGCAGTCGCAGCCAGAGGATCAAGGTGATGGAGACGAGGCAGATGACGAGCACCCAGCACAGGGCATTGAGCGGTGCTCCCCGGGCCGAGAGGCGAGAGAGGGAAACGGGCAGTTTGCCCTCCCGCGCCATGCTCCAGATAAGCCGGGCAAATCCCTGCAGGTAGATGTTGATGCTGGCAAAGCAGGAGAGGTAGCCCAAAATGGCCACCAGCCACTTGGCGGTGGGGCCGAACAGCAGGGAGAGCAGGGCCGGGATGGCGGTGGCATTGGTCGCCTCGTCGCCATAGAGACCATATTTGAGCACCACCAGCGAGTGGACCCAGTAAATCAGCCCCGCCAGCAGCACGCCACCGAGCAGGGCCAGCGGATAGTCCCGCTGTGGCCGCTTGAACTCTTCCCCCATGTGGGCGAAGGCTTCCAGCCCCACGAAGCACCAGAACATCACCGCCAGCGCCGTGCCCATGGCGGGCCACTCAGCCGCCGTCGGCAGTGGCTGGGCCGCGTCGCGCCAGCTGAGATCCCCCTTGAACCAGATGAGCAGGGTCAACCCCAATATGGCCAGGGCAATCAGCAACTGCAGGTTGCCGGAGGAGCGCGCCCCCCGCAGCCCGAGCAGAAACACCCCGAGCAGGGTCAGCAGCTGGATGGCCCACAGGGTCCACTCCCCCAGATCGAACAGCGCGTGCCAGAAGCCGGCGGCGATAGTGAGGGCCGCAGGCAAGCCCACCGGCAGCACAGCCAGGAACAGGAAGGCGGAGAAACGCTCGGCGCCGTTGCCAAAGGCGAGCCCGATGAGGTGCGGTGCCCCGCCCGCATGGGGATAACGGCGCCCCAGCCTGGCGAAGGTGAAGGCGATGGGCAGCACCAGCACGATTAGCAACACCCAGGCCCAGAGCGAGGCTCCCCCCGCCAGCGACGCCGCGGTCGCCGGCACCACGAAGATCCCGGTACCCAGCAGTGAGGTGGCGAGCAGCCCCATTCCCTGCCAGAGCCCCAGCTCTTTTTTCAACGCAGACATATCCTTTTGTCCTGACTGGAAAAACACCCCGCCATGTTAGGCCGCAGTCCCTTGCTTGTTAAGGGCTATCCGTTGCTCAAACAAAAAAAGCCGCCTCTTTCGAGGCGGCTCTTCTTTCAACAGACTAACCGGAGTTATCAGGCAATCAGCTTGTAGATGATGCCGGACATGGCGATCAGGCCAATCAGGGTCACGAAGCCGTTGCTGATGTTGCCAGCGTATTTGCGCATGGCAGGTACCTTGGTGATGGCGTACATCGGCATCAGGAACAGCAGCATGGCGATGATGGGGCCGCCCAGGTCTTCGATCATGCCGAGGATGCTCGGGTTGATGGTGGCGATGGCCCAGGTGGTCAGGATCATGAAGACCGCGGTCACCTTGTTCAGCTGCTTGGCATCAACCTTCTTGCCTTTTTCACGCAGCGCCTTGGCCATCAGACCGTTCATGCCTTCTTGTGCACCCAGGTAGTGACCCAGGAAGGACTTGCTGATGGCGACCATGGCGATCAGCGGAGCCGCAGTGGCGATGAAGGCGTTGTCGAAGTGGTTGGCCAGGTAGGACAGAATGGTGATGTTCTGTTCTTTGGCGGCAGCCAGGTCAGCCGGGGAGAGGCTCAGTACGCAGCTGAACACGAAGAACATGACGGTCATGACCATCATGACGTGGGCACCCAGCAGTATGTTGCCGCACTTCTTCTCGGCGCCTTCACCGTAACGACCCTTGTTGTCCACCGCGAAGGAGGAGATGATCGGGGAGTGGTTGAAGGAGAACACCATTACCGGAATGGCCAGCCACAGGGTCTTGATGAAGTCACCGTTGAAGGCGTCAGACAGTGCCGGCGCTTCTGTGATGATGGCACCGTTCCAATGCGGGATCAGGTAGAGCGCCAGGCCCATCAGGGTCAGCACGAACGGGAACACCAGCACGCTCATCGCCTTGACGATGAACTGGCCGCCGAGGCGAACGATCGCCATCAGACCCAGGATCAGCGCCAGCGACAGGATGGCACGGGGAGGTGCAGTCATGCCCAGCTGGTGAACCATCAGGCTCTCGACCGTGTTGGTGATGGCAACCGAGTACATCAGCAGGATCGGGTAGATGGCAAAGAAGTAGAGCAGGGTGATGAACTTGCCTGCGGTCTTGCCGAAGTGCTCTTCCACGACTTCGGTGATGTCACCGTCGCGAGTGGAGCCGGACAGCACGAAGCGGGTCAGGCCGCGGTGTGCGAAGAAGGTCAACGGCAGGGCCAGGATGGCCATGGCCAGCAGCGGCCACAGTCCACCTACACCGGCGTTGATCGGCAGGAAGAGGACGCCGGCACCGATGGCGGTACCGTACAGGCCCAGCATCCAGACCAGGTCGGCCTTGTTGATGCCACGGGAAGACGCGTTACTGGCTAAGCTGCCTTCAACTGCAATGTTCATGTCAGACATAGGGGTGTTCCTGTCATCAAGGAAAATAGAAAAAATCTAGTCAACCGGGCGCAATGCCCTGTTCCATCTCCCTGGAACTCCTGCAGTCCATCCCTGTTATTCTCATCCCACCGACTCGGCAACTTGCTCGCCACTCCATGTAGCAACCAAACTGCAACAAACAGGTCTGTGGGTCATCAGCCCGAGGGCCGCAAGCACGTCAACCGTTACAACTCATTAACGCACCTTTGTTCTGATGAGCTGACTCTAATTAAATCCCCTTACCGAGCACAGTGTTTTTTTGAATTAATCAACCAAAGTTTGACTGGAATCGCCTTTCTGGCGTCAGAGATCACGTTGCCAGCCCAATTTTGTGAACAACCATTAACAATTCCAGGTAGTTTCACCCGTATCTATATCCTTTGGGGTACAACAAACTGCTTACATTTGCCTGTTTGTTGCTCAAGTTGTGCACCGCAGTGCCCTGTCGTACCCTGTTCATCAACATTTCCCCGTTGAATTAATATGGCCATCACCCGTACCGACCTCGCCGAACTGGCAGTATTTGCCGCCGTCGCCCGTCACCAGAGTTTCAGCAAGGCCGCCCTCGAGCTCGGGGTATCGGCTTCCGCCCTGAGCCACAGCCTGAAAGGGTTGGAGACCCGCCTGGGTGTCAGATTGCTCAATCGCAGCACCCGCGCCGTGGTGCCGACCGATGCGGGCCAGCGCCTGCTCGAACAGTTGCTGCCCACCCTGAACCACCTGCAGAGCGCCCTCGACGAACTGGCGCATCACAGCGACGAGCCGGTGGGGCGGCTGAAGATCAGTGCGCCACGGGGCGCCATCGACGAGCTGCTGGCCCCGGTGTTGATCGACTACATGGTGCGCTACCCGCGCATGCAGGTGGAGGTGGTGGAGCAGGAGCTGATGCCGCGCCTCATCGAGGATGGCTATGACGCAGCCCTCTTTTATGGCGATCTGCTGCCCAAGGAGATGATAGGTGTGCCGCTCGGGCCGCCCCAGCGCTATCTGGTGGTGGCGGCCCCCGCCTATCTGGCCAGGCACGGCACCCCGCAACACCCTCGCGAATTGTCGCGCCATGCCTGCATAGGTTACCGGTTGACCCCTTCCCACCACTACCGCTGGGCGTTTGCCGGAGAGGAAGGTTCCATGTTGGAGATAGAGGTGACCGGGCCCCTCACCACCAGCACGCCGGCGCTCTATCTGGGGGCGGCAGAGGCGGGGCTGGGATTGGCGTATTGCCTGGAGGAAGAGGTGAGCAAGCAGCTGGCACAGGGAAACCTGGTGAGCGTGCTGGAGCAGTGGTGCCCCACCTTCGTCGGATTTTCACTCTTTTATCCCAGCCGGCATCAGCTGGGCAGCGGCCTGCGCGCCCTGATAGACATGCTCAAGGCACACTATCAAACCCGATGATTACTGAGCGTGACTCAGCAATTCATCAAATAAAAACCGGATTATCAACAAAAAGATATTAATCTAGACTGTCTGCTCGATAATCGAACTCCCCAAGAGAACAGATATGTCTGCTTACTTCATGTTGCGCCAACGGGCGATGACTCGCCGTTTCTGGGGCTATGCCCTCCCCTCCATCATGGCCATGCTGGTCTCCGGTGCCTACTACCTAGTCGATGGCATCTTCGTCGGCCACTACGTGGGCGCCGCCGGCCTCGCCGGCATCAACCTGGTCTATCCCGTCATCATGGTGTTGATCGGGCTCGCCGCCATGATCAGCATGGGGGCGGCCACCGCCATCTCCCTGCATCAGGGGGCAAAGAATATCCGGCTGGCCCGACAGGCGCTGGTCAATGCGTTCTGGCTGCTCGGGCTGCTCGGGGCCCTGGCGCCCTTGCTGCTTTACTACTGGCACATCGACATACTGCTGGCATTGGGGATTGAGCAAGGCACAGAGACCTGGAAGCAGGCCAGTGACTACCTCACCTGGATTGGCGGCGGCACCCTGCTGCTGGCCTGCAACCTGGCGGTGCCCTACCTGCTGCGCAACGATGGCAAGCCAAGGCTGGCCATGATCCTGGTCAGCAGTGGCGCCATCCTCAACATAGTACTCAACTACCTCATGGTCGGCCGGCTCGGACTGGGGCTGGTGGGCTCGGCCCAGGCGACGCTCATCACCGAGGGGATCGTCAGCCTGCTTGGCCTGGGTTACTTCTTTACCAGTCATGCCAAACTGCGCCTCTCATGGCGCCACATGGTACCCAGTTTTCCGGCCATGCCCAACCTGCTGTTCACCGGTCTGCCGAGCCTGATCGCCCAGTTCAACCTGGGGCTGCTGCTGCTGCTGCACAACAGCCAGCTGATGGCGTATGGTGCCATCAAGGATCTGGCCGGCTTCACAGTGGCCGGTTACACCGAGGCCGTGTTCATCGTGATCCTGCAGGGTCTGGCCTTCGGCATCCAGCCGCTCATCAGCCAGGCGACGGGGGCCAAACGCCATCGGGATCTGAAATTCCTGATGGAGATGGGGCTCAAGATCACGCTCATCTATGGCATGGCGGTCTGGCTGCTGATCCAGCTGCTGCCACGCCAGGTGGCCATGCTCTACATCGGCAATCAGGATGCCGAGCTGCTTGCCGCGGCCGTCAGCAGCCTGACCCTCAACCTCGGCGCCATTCCGCTGGAGGGGATCATCATGTTCGGCATAGTGTTGCTGCAATCCATGGCCCGCACCAAGCAGGCGCTGATCATCTCGGCGGCCAAGACACTGCTGCTGCTGCCGCTCATCTTCCTGCTGCCGCTCTGGTGGGGCCGCGAGGGTGTGCTGATGGCCCAGCCCACCACAGTCTTGCTGCTGACCCTGCCGCTGTGCTGGCTGCTGTGGCGGGAGTGGCGTCGCCTCAAGCTGGCGTGCACACCCCAGCGTCCGCACCACGCCAAACCGATCGGCGCCCGTCAGGGAGTCCAGCTGGCCCGCCGCGCCGGCTAGCCATTACGCAGACTCAAAGCCGGGTGGCGCGGGTGCGCACCCCGGGTTCTGCCATCGCCTGCTGGGCTGCCACCAATTGCAGCTCATAGGCGCCCGCCAGCCAGGTCTGGGCCAGCACCGCATCCACGCTGGCGTTGGTGCGCTCAAACGCCAGCACGGGATCATGTCCCGCCAGCAGATTGGCCAGCATGGTGGCACTGAGCAGATCCCCCACCCCTATGGGCTGGCGATGAAATGCATAGAGCGGGCGCGAGATGTGAAACGCGCCCGCATCGCATACCAGCACCATCTCGAACCTGTCCAGGCTTAACCCGGCCCGCCCCAGATGCTTGACCATCACCAGCTTGATCCCCTGCTCGCGCAACTGCTGACAAGCCGCCAGCACCTCGGGCACATTGCTTATCTCACAGCCGGTCAGCTGTTCCAGCTCCAGCAGATTGGGGGCCAGCATGTCGGCCTGGGGCAAGGCCCGGGTTTTAAAGAATTCGCTGACACCGGGTGCCACTATGCAACCCTTGTCGGGGTGACCCATCACGGGATCACAGAAATAGAGGGCGTTTGGATTGAGCGCCTTGAGATGGGCCACCGCCGCCAGTATCTCCTCCCCCTGTTCGGCCGAGCCGAGATAGCCGCTCAAGAGCGCATCGCACTGCCCCAGCACGCCTATGTCGGCAAGCCCCGTCATCAGCTGGCGGATATGGCCGCCGGGCATCACCATCCCCTGCCAACCTTCGCTGTACTGGGTGTGGTTGGAGAACTGCACCGTATTGACGGGCCACACCTCCATCCCCATGCGGCGCATGGGAAACACGGCTGCACCGTTGCCGGCGCAGCCGAACACCACGTGGGATTGAATGGAGAGAATTCGCTTCATGATGGCGACTCACGCAAAAATGGATAAAAAACACAGGGAAAAACGGGCCTCTCGGCCCGTTGTTGTCACTCTCGATTAACGCAGCACCTTGACGGTGTAGCTGCCATCGGCCTGACGATAGAGGCCGTGGATATCGGTCTCGAAGCCCGGGTAGTGAGCCCCGATCTCGCACAGCATCTCGAGGAACTCGAGCACCGGCAGCGAATCGCTGGTCACCATCTCGCCCGGCAGTACCAGCGGTACTCCCGGCGGGTAGGGCAAGATCATGTTGGCGCTGATGCGGTTCACCATGTCACGCAACGGCACCTCTTCCAGATTGCCGGCCAGCTCCTGCTGCCAAGCGGCATGCGGCGTCATCTTCATCTCAGGCAGCACGTCGAACGCCTTGAACATCAGCTCCGGCAGACGGTATTTGCAGGTCAGATCGTGGATGCTCTGGGCCAGCTCCTGGATGCGCATCCCTTCGTAGAAGCTCGGGTCTTCACGGTAGAGGCTCGGCAATATGCTCTTGATGGTCAGGTTCAGGTCATAGCCGCGCTTGAACTCGGTCAGGGCGCGCAGCAGCTGCATCGCCTTGGACTGATCGATGCCGATGGAGAACAGGAACAGCATGTTGTAGGGGCCTGTCTTCTCCACCACTATGCCGCGCTCGTCCAGGAACTTGGAGACCAGGGAGGCAGGAATGCCGTTGTCCAGCAGCTTGCCATCACGACCCATGCCCGGGGTCAGCAGGGTGACCTTGATGGGGTCGAGGTACATGTGGTCATCGTCGATGCCGTTAAAACCGTGCCAGTCATCTTTCGGATCCAGCTTCCAGCACTCGACTGTGTCTATGTTGTCCGGCTGCCATACGTCGAAGAACCAGCCTTCGCTCTGATCACGCAGACGCTTGATCTCTTTGCGGAAGGAGACGGCGCGATCGATGGAGTCCTTGATCAGCCGCTTGCCGGTGTTGCCCCGCATCATGGCGGCGGAGATCTCGGTGGACGCCACTATGCCGTACTGCGGCGAGGTGGAAGTGTGCATCATGAAGGCTTCGTTGAAGGTCTCTTCCTCCACGTCACCCTTGATGTGGATCATCGAGGCCTGGGAGAAGGCCGCCAGCAGCTTGTGGGTGGACTGGGTTTCGTAGAACACCTTGCCCGGCATGGCGTCGCCGCTCATGCCGCACTTGCCTTCGTAGATGGGGCTGAAGTTGGTGTAGGGCACCCAGGCGCTGTCGAAGTGGATGTAAGGGGTATCCAGCGCCTCCTTGATGAAGCCGGTGTTGTAGAGCAGGCCATCATAGGTGGAGTTGGTGATCACGGCGTAGCGCGGCGCCTGGGCGCCCGGGGTGGCGGCGACCTTGGCGGCTATGGTTTCGCGGCTGAACTCGCTCTGCGGTATACCCCCCAGAATGCCGTAGGCGTTGCGGGTCGGACGGAAATAGAGCGGGGTCACGTCACTCATCATCATCAGGTGAGTCAGGGACTTGTGACAGTTGCGATCCACCAGCACTGTGCTGCCGGCCGGCGCGGAATACATGCCGACTATCTTGTTGGCGGTGGAGGTGCCGTTGGTGACGATATAGGAGCGATCGGCGTTGAAGGTACGGGCGATATACTCCTCGGCTTCCTTGTGCGGACCCGAGTGATCCAGCAGGGAGCCCAGCTCCGGCATTGAGATGGAGACGTCCGCCTTGAAGGCGTTGGGGCCGTAGAAGTCATAGAAGATGCTGCCGGCCGGGCTCATCTGGAAGGCGGTACCGCCCATGTGACCCGGGGTACAGAAGGTGTATTTACCCTCTTCCACGTACTTGAACAGCGCCTTGGTGAAGGGTGGCAGTATGGCGTCCTGATACTCCTGAGTGGCCTGACCCATCTTGAGGGCGATGTCGTCGGCCATGCCGAGACGGTACTCGAAGAAGTGCACGTTCAGACGCAGGTCGGTCAGGTGAATGTCCAGGGTGGACTGGTCGTTGGCGAAGGCGAAGATCGGCAGCTTCTCGTTGCGATCGTGGATCTCCTTGCACAGGCCGAGGGAATATTTGTCCCAGTCGAAGATGGCGCCGCAGACACGGGGGTTCTTCTCAATCAGCTTCAGCAGGTCGGCCACGTCGACCGGGTATACAACCTGAAAGCCTTTACGCTCGAGGGAGGCTTGCAGCTGGCGAATGGGTTCTTCTTTGAAGAACACGCCCAGGTGGTTGAGGATGGCAATGATATTCATCGTGATACTCCACACGTAGAGGGGCGCTCTCCATCAGGGATGGTGAGTGAAGAGCGCTCGGAAAAGGGAAACGAAATCAGTGGCTTGCTTGCTCTTTGAGCAGGGCGTCGTGTTGACGCAGGCCCTGTTTTTTGGCGTAGAACATCAGGATGATGAGCGACACCACGAAGGTGGCAGTGAGGTTGGAGCCCTGGGCGCCCATCAGGGCCACCAGACAGAAGACGCAGGCGACGCCGGAGAAGATCATGGTGCCTATGCTGCGGGAGGTCATGCCCTCGAAACGGATGAGGTTAATGCTGGAGTAGAAGTAAGGCAGCATGGTCAGCAGCACAGCATCGGTAGTCAGCACGTTGAACAGATCGGCGGCGTGAGCGGACTGGGAGGTGAAGGCAGTCAGGCCGATCATCAGCGCAGTCATCTTGAGGGAGCCGAGGATCAACCCCTTCTTGGCGACGCCGTTTTTGTCCAGCTCACCGTAGATCTTCGGGAAGTTGCCATCGTGGGCTGCGCGCTTGCCCGCCTCGCCCACCAGCATCATCCAGGAGCCCAGCGAAGTGAAGCAGGCCAGAGCGGTGAAGGCGGAGACGAACGGCGCAGACCAGTTGCCGAAGATGGCGGAAGAGGCCATGGCAAAGGGGGCGCCGGAGGCTGCCACTTCACCGGCCGGGAACATGCCGCTGATCACCTGGGTGGAAAGTATGTAGATGACGCCGGCAATACCGGTACCTAGCATGGTGGCGAGCGGTACGGTACGTTTCGGGTTCTTCACCATGCCGGAAGAGACGGCGGCGGATTCAACACCCACGAAGGACCAGAGGCAGATCAGCACGGCGCTGATGACAGCATGCAGGTCGCTGCCGCTGGTGGTGTTCCAGTTCTGGCTGTAGACGCTGGTATCAAAATGTCCCCAGCCCATCACGGCGGTACCGACCACAGGCAGCAGGATCAGCACCAGGCCCAGGGTACAGAGGCGGCTCACCCAGCTGCCGCCAAGCAGGTTGACGAAGGTGAAGATCCAGACCGCCGCTATGGTAGCCAGGGCCGCCGGGATAGGGTTGTTGAGGATGGGGAAGAAGACCGACAGGTAGGAGACGCCGGTAATGGCGATGGCCAGGTTGCCAATCCAGTTGGCGTGGTAATAGAGCACACCGGTCTGGAAGCCGAACACAGGAGAGATCTCGCCGGCGTAAGCGATGGGGCCACCCTCTTGCGGATTTTTGGTGGCGAGGCGGGCAAACACGAAGGCAAGGCCCATGGCGCCAACCAGACAGATGGCCCAGCTGAATACAGAGATGGAGCCGATAGTGGCCAGGGCCGAGGGCAGCAGCGCTATGCCGCTCCCCATCATGTTGCCGGCCACCACACCTGTACAGGCGATGAGGCCAATCTTCTTGCTCGTATCTAGGGACATAAAATCTCCGGGTCGATATTAAGGCATCAAACACACGCTTGGCGGAGCGTCCCGCCAACGAATGGCCACAGACTAGGCCTCTGTGCCCCGGAAAACATAAAGACCCGCTAAGGGATAAAAACATGAGTGAACTTTTTTCGCCCCACGACATAAATCAATAAAAACTAATTAAAAACATAATGTTGGACGCAAGGCGCCAAGCCGTCTTGATAAATCCTTGATATCCCAGCCCCCGCTTGAGAGGTCCGTCAGGCCTCAGTCGATACACCTTGATATTTTTCATGATGCCCTTGCGGCCACGAGGTGCCCCATTCAACCCCCTTTGCCCTGAAACCTCGGCCAGGCCGCTGGTTGAAACCTCGCCATCCTCCCACCCGCCACGCGGCTCAAGGGATAAGCGGACGCCTCCCGGCAATGGCCGCCCTTGACTGGGTAATCCGAAGGGAGGGCAAGCATCAGGACGACACAACCGCGAGCGGAATAATGAAGAAGGGAGCAGGCCCTGGATCGGCCATCTGCACAGGGGTAACGGCAGACCCCTGAGGGGTAGACAAAGATGCCATGGCCCGGAGCCAGTGGCAGGGATAGGAATAGGGACAGGAATAAAGAGAGCGGCTGGCAGCCAGGTCATCCAAGGCTGGTCATTGCCGGGCTGCCGCACATCAGGCGGCATATAAGCAACAGGCTGCCCCAAGGCAGCCTGTCTGGCTGAGCGCAACCTCTGCGGTCAGCAAAGCGGCATGTTGCCACGCCTCAGAACAGCTTCACCTTGCTCTGGCCCAGTGCGTTGAACAGGGCGGGAGTCAGGGTTTCCATGTTGCTGTAGAAACCGAGTCGCTGGCAGAGCAGATAGGTCTGCTCGGTCGCCTCCATCAGGAAGGCCTGACTGTAGGCATCTCCCGCCGCCTCGGGGCGGCCATCCAGCTCAGCCAGCTTGCCGAGCAGTATGTGATAGAGCACTGAGCGGCCCCGGCTGGCTGCCTGCGCCAGCAGGCGATTCGCCTGCTGCTGCTGGCCGTCCAGTATCGCCTGCAGGGTCAGCGCCTCCCATACCCGTGCCGGCAGCAGGCCGCCGTCCTGCACCAGACTGGCCAGATGGGTACCAATCCCCTGCAGTCGTTCACTCTCGGACTGACCGGCCAGGGTTGCCAGCGCCTCCCCCGCCAGATAGCGCTCGGCCAGCAGCAGCGGCTGATCCGGTTGGCTTGCGAGGGACTTGTCGAGCAGATCGATGCCGCGCTTGAGCGCCACCGTATCCTGGCTGTTGGTGTAGTAGTGCGCCTCCATCATGGCCATCAGGGCGGCATCGTCGGTGGGCCAGCCCATGCCGGGCAAGGCGTCCGGCTGATCGAGGGCGCGCAGCAGATCCTGGCTGCTCGCCTGCAGCACGGCATGGACGTTGTGGCGACTGAGCTGATACTGGTGGCTGAACAGCACCCGGTTGGTGTTGATGTTGCGGTATTCCAGATCCAGATAGGTGCCGCCGGGCTGACGGGAGACCCGTACGCTCAGCTCCTTGCCGGGCAATATGCCCCCCATCAGGGTATTGGCGCCGTACTGCACCCGCAGCGGCGTGGCGGCCGCCACCTCCCCCATCAGGGCACGGGTGATGCCGTCGGCCAGGCGCACGTTCTCGTTGTCACCCTCCATGCCGGAGTGAAAGCGAAACACCAGCAGGTTTGGATCCAGCATGGAGTGCACCTGGGGACTGGTGTGCTGGTAGCTGAGCAGGCTGACGATGGTGACCAGGATGACGGCCACGAAGATGTCGAAACTGATCATCTTCCAGCGGCTGCGGCCGTCCTGGGCCCGGGTCGAGATGGCGCGGGTCAGGGGACCGGCCGGGAAGGGGGCCACCCCACTGATCGCTTCCTCATCCTCGTCATCGGCAGGCGGGCTCAGGTCGGAGAGGGTCGAGTTGGCCGTCGGAGCTGACCTGGCATCTGCCATCACCACGGAAACCACCTGCAAAGGTTGCAATGGCCGTACCGGCGCCACCAGCTTGTAGCCACGCTTGGGCACTGTGATGATGTAGTCGGTCGCATCAAAGCGGCCATCTTTGAGGATCTTGCGCAGCTCGAAGATGGACTGGGTGACCACCTGATCGGTGACCTCGGCCCCGTCCCACACCTCGTTGATCAGGGAGTCGCGAGCAAACACTGTGCCGGCATTGCTCGCCAGAAACCGCAACAGATTGACCAGCCTGGGCTCGAGGTAGACCTCGCGATCGGGGCGACACAGCATGTTGTCGTCAACGCTCAGGGTCCAGTCATGGATCTCAAAAACCGATTCGCTCATGATTCACTCGCTGCAGATGAAGACGATGCACGATGAGAGTGACGCAAGACCAGAGGCAGGCGGAACCGGGAAAACAGTGTCGCCGAAACAGTGAACATGCCTGAGGGTCAATCCTGTTTACGTCTGAAGGGCATCCTTGCGGGTATTCCAATCGGGCCGATCGGAAGCGGTCACTTTAAGCAAAACGGGAGCGGGATCCCACTTTTTTTGGCCACTAACCGCCGCTCAGTTGATCCGACACGGGGGTTTTCGGCAAACATCGTGCCAACTGGTATCCATATGAAGAGTATTTATCCCGGACCCAAAAAAGAAGGCCCCCGCAGTGCGGGGGCCTTCTGGCATGTCGGAATGAAGCCGGTGCTTAGCAGTAGCCGTAGCCCATCAGGCGCTGGTAACGCTGCTCCAGCAGCTGATCGGTCTCGAGCGGACGCAAGGCGTTCAGATCCTGCTGGATGCGATCCTTCAGGCGCTTGGCCATCAGCTCCACATTGCGGTGGGCACCGCCGAGGGGCTCCTCGACTATGCTGTCGATGAGTTTCAGCTCCTTCAGGCGCTGGGCCGTGATGCCCATGGCATCGGCGGCGACCGGTGCCTTGTCGGCGCTCTTCCACAGGATGGAGGCGCAACCTTCCGGCGAGATGACGGAGTAGGTGGAGTATTGCAGCATGTTGACGCGATCCCCCACGCCTATGGCCAGGGCGCCGCCCGAGCCGCCCTCACCAATCACGGTACAGACCACGGGCACGGTCAGACCGGCCATGACCTTCAGGTTGCGGGCGATGGCTTCGGACTGGCCACGCTCCTCGGCACCCACGCCGGGATAGGCGCCCGGGGTGTCGATGAAGGTGATGATCGGCATCTTGAAGCGCTCGGCCATCTCCATCAGGCGCAGGGCCTTGCGGTATCCTTCCGGACGCGGCATGCCGAAGTTGCGCTTGATCTTCTCCTTGGTCTCGCGACCCTTCTGCTGACCAATCACCATCACGGGTTCGCCGTCGAGACGGGCGATGCCGCCGACGATGGCCTTGTCATCCGCATAGGCGCGATCGCCAGCCAGCTCGTCGAAGTCGGTGAAGATGTGCTCGATATAATCGAGGGTGTAAGGACGCTGAGGATGACGCGCCATCTGGGATACCTGCCAGGCCCCCAGATCGCCGAAGATCTTCTTGGTCAGCTCTTCGTTTTTCTTCTCCAGCCGGCGAATGTCTTCATTGAGATCGACAGCACTGTTGTGCTCACTCACATGACGGAGTTCATCAATCTGCGCCTGCAACTCGGCAATTGGCTGTTCAAAATCCAGAAAAAGACTCATAGGGCCTATAGATCCTCTAATCAAAAACCAATTCAACCCGCTCTCGTCCAAGCAGGACTCGCAAGTCATCTATCAGTTGATCGGTGGGCGTCACCCGCCACTCGGTACCGAGCGTCAATCGCACCCGGGAGCCGGGGCGACGATAGTTTACCTGAACCGGACAGACTCCGGCACGGGCGGGTTCCAAAATCTCGCACAAACGCGGGAAAAAGCGATCATCAATCCGCTGTTCATCGAGGGAGATGCGGATTGCCCTGGCAAAACGCTCCCTCGCATCGTTGATATCCAGTAATTCACGGGCCGACATTTTAAGGCCACCGGAGAAGTCATCAAAGCTGACCTGTCCAGAAACCACCAAAATACGGTCTTTTTGCATCAATTCTTCATATTTTTCCAGCGCCTCACTGAACAGGGTCACGTCGAGACGGCCGGATCTGTCGTCCAGGGTGAAGATCCCCATCTTGTTGCCGCGCTTGGTCACCATGCTGCGGGCCGCGATCACCAGCCCCGCCGCCGTGGTCACGGTATCGCGGGAGGTGGGGTGCAGATCGCACAGGCGACCCGAGGTGTAGCGACGCAATTCGCCGCTGTACTGGTTGATGGGGTGACCGGTCAGGTAAAGACCGAGCGTCTCCCGCTCCCCTTCCAGCCAGATCTTGTCAGGCCAGTGCGGTACGTTGGCGAACGCCTTCTTGACGTCGTCAATCTCCTGGGTCAAGACACCAAACATGTCGACCTGGCCCACCGCCTGCGCCTTGGCATGCTGCTCGGCGGCGCGCATCGCCTCCTCCAGCGTCGCCATCAGGGCGGCGCGGTGCGGGCCGAGCCTGTCCATGGCGCCGGAGAGAACGAGCTTTTCCATCACCCGCTTGTTGATCTTCTTGATGTCGACCCGATTGCAGAAGTCGAACAGATCGCGGAAGGGTCCGTCCTGATCCCGGGCGCTGAGAATGGCGTCGATGGGGCCTTCCCCCACCCCCTTCACGGCCCCGATACCGTAGACGATGTGGCCGTCTTCGTTGACGCTGAAGCGGTAACGACCGGTATTCACATCCGGCGGTATGACGGTGAGCCCCATGCGCTGGCACTCGTCCACCAGGGTCACTATCTTGTCGGTGTTGTCCATGTCGGCAGTCATGACCGCCGCCATGAACTCGGCCGGGAAGTGGGTCTTGAGCCAGAGCGTCTGGTAGGAGACCAGCGCATAGGCGGCGGAGTGGGATTTGTTGAAGCCGTAGCCCGCAAACTTCTCCACCAGATCGAAGATCTTCACCGCCAGCTCGCCGTCGACGCCGTTCTTGACGGCGCCTTCCTCGAAGCCGGAGCGCTGCTTGGCCATCTCGGCCGGGTTCTTCTTGCCCATGGCCCGGCGCAGCATGTCCGCCCCACCGAGCGTATAGCCCGCCAGCACCTGGGCTATCTGCATCACCTGCTCCTGATAGAGGATGATGCCGTAGGTAGGCTCAAGGATTGGCTTGAGGCTCTCGTGCTGCCACTTCTCGTCCGGGTAGGAGATGGCCTCCTTGCCGTGCTTGCGCTCGATGAAGTTGTCCACCATGCCCGACTGGAGCGGGCCCGGCCGGAACAGCGCCACCAGGGCTATCATGTCCTCGAAACAGTCAGGCTGCAGCCGTTTGATGAGGTCCTTCATGCCGCGGGATTCGAGCTGGAATACCGCCGTGGTCTCGAACCGCTGCAGCAGATCGAACGACTTCTTGTCGTGGATGGGGATGGCGGCGATGTCGACCGGCGGCTTGCCCTCCTTGGCCAGGCGCGGGTTTATCATGCCGAGCGCCCAGTCGATGATGGTCAGGGTACGCAGCCCCAGGAAGTCGAACTTCACCAGGCCGGCGTATTCAACGTCGTTCTTGTCGAACTGGGTGACAGGGTGATTGCCGGAGTCATCGCAATAGAGCGGCGCAAAGTCGGTGATCTTGGTGGGCGCTATCACCACGCCACCGGCGTGCTTGCCGGCGTTGCGCACCACCCCTTCCAGCCGGCGCGCCATGTCGATGAGGTCCTTGACCTCCTCGTCCTGCTCGTAGAGCTCGGGCAGCTTGGGCTCGGCCTCGAACGCCTTGGCGAGCGTCATGCCTGGATCCGGCGGTATCAGCTTGGAGATGCGATCGACAAAACCATAGGCGTGGCCCAGCACCCGGCCCACGTCCCGCACCACCGCCTTGGCCGCCATGCTGCCGAAGGTGATGATCTGCGACACCGCATCCCGGCCATACATCTCGGAGACGTGCTCTATCACCTCGTCCCGTCTGTCCATGCAGAAGTCGACGTCGAAGTCGGGCATGGAGACCCGCTCGGGGTTGAGGAAGCGTTCGAACAGCAGGTCAAATTCCAGCGGATCGAGATCGGTGATCTTGAGCGCATAGGCCACCAGCGAGCCTGCACCCGAGCCCCGGCCCGGTCCGACGGGAATGCCGTTGTCCTTGGACCACTGGATAAACTCCATCACTATGAGGAAGTAACCCGGGAAGCCCATCTGGTTGATCACCTTGAGCTCTATGTCGAGGCGCTCGTCGTACTCGCCGCGCTTGGCGACGCGAACCTCGGGATCAGGGAACAGGAAGGCGAGCCTGTCCTCCAGACCCTCCTTGGACTTCATTACCAGGAAGTCTTCGGTGGTCATGTCGCCGGTCGGGAAGTTCGGCAGGAAGTATTCACCCAGGCGCACAGTCACGTTGCAGCGCTTGGCGATCTCCACCGTGTTCTCCAGCGCCTCCGGGATGTCGGCGAACAGCTCGGCCATCTCCTCCTGGCTGCGCAGGTACTGCTGCGGGCTGTAACGGCGCGGGCGACGCTTGTCCATCAGGGTGTAGCCATCGTGGATGGCAACCCGGATCTCGTGGGCGTCGAAGTCTTCGGCGTTGAGGAACACCACCTCGTTGGTTGCCACAACCGGCAGCTCGAACTCGGTGGCGATGGCCACCGCCATGTGCAGGTAGACCTCTTCGTCGGGTCGGCCGGTGCGCAGCAGATCCAGATAGTAGGCGTCGGGGAAGTGGGTCCGGTAGAAGGCGAGGCACGACTCCGTCATCTGCCGGTTGCCCTTGAGCAGGAACTTGCCCACATCCCCCTCGCGCCCGCCCGAAAGCACTATCACGCCCTTGGCGTGATCGGCGAGCCAGGCCCGGTCGATGACCGGGCGCCCCTGCACGTGCCCGCGCTGATAGCCGCGGGAGATGAGCAGTGTGATGTTCTGGTAGCCATCGTTGTCCATGGCCAGCAGAGTGAGGCGGAACTGCTCGTCGCCGAGCTCCTCGCTCTGCACCCAGAAGTCGGCCCCGACGATGGGCTTGATGCCCTTGCCGTGGGCGGCGCCATAGAAGCGCACTAGGCCGCACATGTTCATCTGGTCGGTCAGCGCCAGCGCCGGCATGTTGTTGGCCGCTGCCGCCCCGACTATGGGGGCAATCTTCTGCAGGCCATCGACCATGGAGAAGTCGGAGTGGATCCGCAGGTGGATAAAACGGGGTTCAGCCATCGTCATACCCTCTCGTTGCACAGAGTGGCGTGCATGTCGTGATGCCGGCAGCTCTGCATGGTTTACTCGATCCCCAGTGCACGGCGCACCGGTTTGAAACTCTGCCGATACTCGGGCAAGGGGCCGCGCTCGGCCAGGATGGCAAGGTGCTCAGGGGTCGGATAGCCCTTGTGACGGGCGAAACCATACTCGGGATGACGGCTGTCCAGCTCGGTCATCTCGGCGTCGCGGGTCACCTTGGCCAGAATCGAGGCGGCGCTGATGGCGGCCACCAGGCTATCCCCCTTGACCACGGCGCGCGCCTCCATCGGCAAGCTTGGGCAGCGGTTGCCGTCGATAAAGACCAGATCTGGGGTGATGGACAAGCCCGCCACGGCGCGCTGCATCGCCAGCATGGTGGCGTGCAGTATGTTGAGCTCGTCTATCTCCTCAGGCGTGGCGCGGCCGATGGCCCAGGCCAGCGCCTTGGCCTTGATCTCGTCAAACAGCGCCAGCCGTTTCTTCTCGGAGAGCTTCTTGGAGTCTGCCAGCCCGACAATGGGGTTGGCGGGATCCAGGATCACGGCGGCGGTGACCACGTCACCCACCAGAGGGCCACGCCCCACCTCGTCCACACCGGCAACCAGCCTGTCTTCGGGAATATCGATCATCATCTTGCAGCCTTGAATCAAAACAGGCCCCGCAGGGCCTGACATGGGGTCGATTAGCACAGCCCAATCGGCCGCCCGGAAATATTATCTGCCGAGCAGGTCGGCCACCGCATCGGCGGCCTGCACATCGGCGTTGCAGCGAATGCGCTGGTGCAGCCGGGTGAAGGTGGCGATGAGCTCGCGGTTGTCGTGTTCCAGCAGCTTGCTGACCTCTTCCACCAGATTGTCCGGGGTGCACTCGTGCTGGATAAGCTCGGGCACCAGCATCTGGTCGGCCAGCAGGTTGGGCAGGGACACATAGGCGGTCTTCACCAGCCGCTGGGCCAGCCAGTAACTGAATGGTTTGAGCTTGTAACCCACCACCATGGGCTTTTTCACCAGCATGGCTTCCAGCGCGGCGGTACCGGAGGCGAGCAGCACGGCATCGGCGGCTATCATAGCCTCGCGCCCCTGCCCCTCCAGCAGCACCATGTCGAGATCCGGCGCCAGCTCGGCCTTGATGGCCATGAACTGCTCGCGCCGTTTATCGTTGACCAGCGGCACTATGAAGCCGAGATCCGGGTAACGCACGGTCAGCCGTTTGCAGGCCTCCAGAAACACCGGTGACATGAAGCCCACCTCGGCGCTGCGACTGCCCGGCAGCACCGCCAGCCAGCGCCGGCCCGGGTCAATGCCCAGCGCCTGGCGCACCGCGGCCTGATCCGGCACCAGCGGAATATCGTCTGCCATGGTGTGGCCGACAAAGCGGCAGGGGGCGTCAAAACGGTCGTAGAAGGCTTTCTCGAACGGCAGGAAGGCGAGCACCATGTCGGTGGCGGCCTTGATCTTGTGAATGCGGTTCTGACGCCAGGCCCAGACCGAGGGGCTGACGTAGTGAACCGTCTTGATACCGGCACGGCGCAGCTTCAGCTCCACCCCGATATTGAAATCCGGTGCATCCACCCCGACGAAGATGTCGGGCGGATTGGCGATAAAATGGCGCAGCAGTTCGCGGCGGACCTTGAGGATGCGGGGCAGACGGCCAAGCACCTCTGTGATCCCCATGACGGAAAGCTCTTCCATCTCGAACAGGGCCTTGACGCCAAGGGCCTGCATCCGCGGCCCGGCGATCCCTTCAAACTGCGCGTCCGGATAGCGGCGCTGCAGTTCACGCACCAGCCCGGCGGCCAGGATGTCGCCGGAGGTCTCTCCGGCGACGATACCGATGCGAACGGGATCAGGCACGGATGATCCCGCGCTCGTTGTCCTTGAGGAAATCCACGTAGAGCTGAACGGCCGGTTCGCTGGCCGCCATCTCGATCAGCACGGGCAATACCTCTTCGATGGTCTTGCCGGAGCGGAAGATCTCCTTGTAGGCACGCTTGACGGCCGAGATGGCCTCAGGGCTATAGCCGCGACGACGCAGGCCTTCGGAGTTGACCCCGAACGGCTTGGCATAGTTGCCGGCCGCCATCACGTAGGGCGGCACATCCTTGTTCAGGGCGGCGCAGCCACCGACGAAGGCGTGGGAGCCAACCCGACCAAACTGGTGGATCGCGGAGAGACCGCCAAAGATCACGAAATCGCCGATCACCACGTGGCCCGCCAGGGTCGCGTTGTTGGCGAAGATGCAGTTGTCACCGATGATGCAGTCATGGGCCACGTGCACGTTGACCATGAAGAGGTTACCACTGCCCACCCTGGTCAGGGACTGATCCTGGATGGTGCCGCGGTGCACTGTGCAGTTCTCGCGAAAGACGTTGTTGTCGCCGATCTCGAGGAAGGTGCGCTCGCCGGCGTACTTCTTGTCCTGGCAATCCTCACCTATGGAGGTGTGCTGGAAGATCTTGTTGCCACGACCTATCTTGGTCGGGCCCTTGATCACCACATGGGAGCCTATCCAAGTGTTTTCGCCGATTTCAACCTCGGCGCCGATGACAGAAAAGGGGCCGATTTCAGCCCCTTTACCGATCACGGCAGACTCATGGACGATGGCGGTATCGTGAATGATGGCAGTCTGGTCGATCACGTGTATTAAACCTCGCGTTTGGCGCACATCAGCTCGGCGGTACAGACCACTTCACCATCGACGGTGGCGACACCGGTGAACTTGGCGATACCGCGGCGCTCTTTCAGGAACACCACGTCGAGCACCAGCTGATCGCCGGGGCCGACCGGACGCTTGAAACGAGCGTTATCGATTGAGGCAAAGTAATAGAGTTCGTTGGGGGACGGCTTGCCCACCATGGTGAACGCCAGGATACCGGTGGCCTGCGCCATGGCTTCCAGGATCAGTACGCCAGGGAACACCGGCTTGGCCGGGAAGTGCCCCTGGAAGATCGGCTCGTTGAACGAGACGTTCTTGATGGCGCGCAGGGTCTTGCGCTCGTCGCTGATCTCGTAGCTTTCCACCTTGTCCACCATCAGGAAGGGATAACGGTGGGGCAGCAGATCCATGATTTCCTGGATACCCAGGCTCTTCTTTTCAGTAGTCAAAACAGTACCCTATACCAATCGTGATTATTCTTGATCCAGCTTCTTCTCAAGCTTGCTCAACCGCTTGTGCATCTCTTCGATACGCATCACCCGGGCGGCGGTCTTGCGCCACTCTTTATTGGTTTGCAGGGGGATGCCGGAAGAGTAGACACCGGGCTCGGTAATGGGTCGCATCACCATGGCCATGCCGGTAATGGTGGCCTGATCGCAGATCTCCATGTGCCCGTTAAAGACGGAAGCGCCGCCAATGATACAGTATTTGCCGACCTTGAGACTACCAGCCATCACGGTCGCACCGGCCACGGCGGTGCCATAACCGATCTCGACGTTGTGGGCGATCTGGCACTGGTTGTCGATGATGACGTTATCCGCGATGCGGGTATCTTCCAGCGCACCCCGGTCTATGGTGGTGCAGGCTCCGATCTCGACCCGGTTGCCTATGGTCACGCCACCGAGCTGGGGGATCTTGATCCACTCGCCACGCTCATTGGCATAACCGAACCCATCGGCGCCGATCACTGTGCCGGCTTGAACCAGACAGTCGGTGCCCATGGTGATGTTGTGATACAGGGTGACGTTGGCCCACAACCGGGAGCGTGCTCCCAGTCGGGTATTCTTGCCAACAAAACAGCCTGGACCTATGCGCACGTCATCCCCCAGCACGACGCCGGATTCGATCACCGCATTGGCCCCGATGGCCACTCTCTCGCCCAGTTGCACGTCGGCCGCGATGACGGCGCTAGGATGTATATCCGTGGCCGGTTGCGGCGTGGTGTCCAGCAGTTGGGCGACCCGGGCGAACCCCACATAGGGGTCTTTGATCACCAGGGCATTGGTGGGACAAAAAGGCAAATCCGCTTCTGTAATGAGCACGGCCGTGGCCTCGCTCTGCTCCAGATAATGCCGGTACTTTTTATTGGACAGGAAGGTGATATCCCCCTCCCCGGCCTTTTCCAGTGTCGCTACCTTGCGGATTTCCAGGGTTCCGTCGCCATGGACCTGGGCCCCTAGTTGCTGGGCCAGCTGTGCGAGAGTGAATGCCATCAATTAGTTGCTCTTGCTTACCTGAGAAATAACCTGGGCAGAGATGTCCAGCTTGCTGGCGGCATACGGGGCGGCATTGCGCTCCAGCACCAGATCATAACCATTGCTCTTGGCGATGGAATCGATGGCTGCCTGTACCTTGGTCAGGATCTTGCCGCGCTCTTCGGACTGACGGCGACCGTTGTCCTGTTCGAACGCCTGACGCTTCTGGTTGAACTCCATCTGCAGCTTGGCCAGTTTCTCCTGGTTCTGCTTCTTCTGCTCGGCGCTCATGAAGGCTTCGTCCTTCTTGAACTTCTCGACCAGCGCCTGACCGTCGGATTCCAGCTTCTGCAGCTCACGCATGCGCGGCTCGAATTCACCTTTCAGCTTCTTGGAGACTGCTTCACGCTGGGGCAGCTTTTGGAATACTTCGCCCATGTCGACCACGGCGATCTTGGTCTCGGCCAAGGCGGAGCCCATGCCGGCAGCCATCAGTGCAAAACTCAAACCAGCTACTTTCAACGCTTTATTCACACTTACTCCTTGTTCCCTCATGTGAGGGCTACCTGATTTACCTGATTATGCAAGTGGTACCCGGACCGACTTGTTACCTGGTGAGGCACGCAAGCTGCGCGTCCCATCATTGAATACCCCCACCGCCTGGGTGGGGGTGCGTCCGTCCTTAGAAGGTGCGGCCGATGTTGAATGAGAAGAACTCGGTGCGATCGCCCTCGTACTGCTTGAGCGGACGGGCAATCGCGAACACCAGGGGTCCCATGGGGGAGAGCCACTGCAGCGACAGACCGGCCGAGGCGCGGTAGTTGGTCGGGTCCGAATAGTCGCTCAGATAGTTGCAACCACTGAAACAGCGGTTCTGGTACTGGGCATAGTCGAAGGTGGTATCCCACACGGAACCGGCGTCGATGAAGAAGCTGGTACGCAGCTGGGGCTGATAGGTCTCTGACGCGAACGGCGTCGGCACTATCATCTCGAGGGATGCCACCGCCAGGGCGTTGCCGCCCACCGAGCTGTCGGTGCCCTGGATGACGTCGTTGCCGCTCAGGTTGTAGTAGTAGAGCGCCTTCGGACCCACGGTATTGCTCTTGAAGCCGCGCAGGGTATCGAAACCACCGGCGAAGTAGTTCTCGAAGAACGGCAGTACGTGGTCATAGTTGCCGTTGCTGCCGTAACCGTTGCCGTAGGAGGCGCGGGCCTTGGCCATCAGTACCCATTTGTGATCCGCATCGAACGGGAAGTAGTGCGCATCTTCGGCGTTCAGCTTGAAGTACTGCAGATCCATGCCCGGCACTGTCACCTTGGCGTTCACACGCTGGCGGTCACCCGCGGTCGGGAACATGCCCTTGTTGAGGGTGGAACGGGTCCAGCCGGCGGTGACGTCGACGGTGTTGAACACCATGCGGTTGTCGCCATCCTTGTTCTTGCTGTACACCTTCCAGAACTCATCCACCTGCAGATAGGGGTTGGGCTGGGACAGCTTGTTGTTCTCAAGGCCGAGGCTGAAGTCGAGGCGGTTGTTCTCGTTGACCGGGAAACCACTGGAGAGGCGGAAGCCGACTGTGGTGTTCTCGTAGTCGACTATGTTGGCGTCGGCCGCACTGAACTGGTTGTAGTAGAGACGACCACCCAGGCTGACTCCATCCACGGTGAAGTAGGGATCGTTGTAGCTGAGGTCGACGCTCTTGGAGTACTTGTTGGTGCTGGCGGAGATGCCGATCTTCTTGCCGGTCCCCATGAAGTTGTCCTGCTGCAGGCCCGCCTGCAGGCTCAGGCCCGATTCGGTACCATAGCCCACGCCGGCGTTGATGGAGCCCGCTGGCTGCTCCTTGACCTTGAAGTCGAGATCGACCTGGTCATCGCTGCCCGGCACCCGTTTGGTGTCCACTTCCGCGGTTTCGAAGTAGCCGAGGCGGTTGAGACGGGTCTTGGACTGCTCGACGCTGTCGGAGGAGAGCCAGGTGCCTTCCATCTGACGCATCTCGCGGCGCAGCACTTCATCCTTGGTGGTGACGTTGCCGCTGAAGTTGATGTTGCGCACATAGACACGGGGACCCGGCTCTATGTTGACGATCAGCTCCACTTCCTTGGTCTTGTCATTGACCTGGGGGAAGGTGACCACTTTCGGGTAGGCGTAGCCGTAACGGCCGAGGAACTTGGAGAGCACCTCTTCGGTATGGGTGACCTGGCTGGCGGAGTAGATGCTGCCGGCTTCGATGGGGATGAGGCCCTTCATCTCGCCGCCACGATCTATCATGTCGCCCTTGAGCTGAACGCCGGAGACCTTGTACTGATCCCCTTCCTTGACGTTCAGGGTCACGTAAACGCCCTTCTTGTCCGGGGTCATGGAGACCTGGGTCGACTCCTGGGCGAAGCGGATGTAGCCGCGATCCATGTAGTAGGAGCGCAGGGTCTCGATGTCACCGGCCAGTTTCTGCTTCTGGTAACGCTGATCACCGGTGAAGTTCCACCAGGGCACATCGTCCTTGAGGGAGAGCTGGGCCAGCAGTTTCTCTTCCGGGAAGACATTGTTGCCGACTATGTTGATCTGCTGGATCTTGGCCGCTTCCCCTTCCACGAAGGTGAACTTGAGGTCGACCCGGTTGCGCGGCAGCGGGGTGACGATGGCCTTGACCCTGGCGGAGTATTTGCCCACGCCGTAGTAGAAATCTTCCAGACCCTTCTCGAGGGAGCTCAGTACGGTGCGATCCAGGGGATCACCCACCCGGATGCCCGAGGACTCCAGGCTCTGGGTCAGCTGCTCTTCCTTGATATCCTTGTTGCCTGAAAACTCGATGCTGGAGATGGTCGGCCGCTCCTTGACCGCCACTTGCAGCACCTGACCGTCACGGTAAACCTTCACGTCCTCGAAGTTGCCGGAGGAGTAGAGCTTCTTGATGGCGTTGGCCAGGGTCACGGAATCGACGGTATCGCCAACCCGGATCGGCAGGTTCAACAGGGCGGCACCCAGCGTCACTCGCTGCAAACCGTCGACCTGGATATCTTGCACCACAAAAGAGGCAGGGGCCGCCTGGGCCAGGAAACTGGCACCCAGCAGGCAACTCAACACCAATGCTTTTTTAACAGCCATTTTGTTCTTATGTGTCCTTGTTGATGCTCTGGCCTCAGAGGCGAGCGAAATCATTAAACAGCGCAATGCCCATCAGTAACATCAGAATGGCGGCGCCGATCCTGAAACCCACTTCCTGAATTTTTTCTGATACCGGCTTGCCGGTGACCGCCTCGATGAGGAAGTAGACCAGATGGCCACCATCCAGCACCGGCAGGGGAAACAGGTTGATGATCCCCAGGTTGACGCTGATCAGCGCCAGAAAGCCGAGGAAATAGACCAGACCGTAATCGGCACTGCTGCCTGCGCCCTTGGCAATGGAGATGGGGCCGCTCAGATTATCCAGCGAGACGATGCCACCAATCAGCTTGCCAATCATGTCAAAGGTCAGTGTGGTCAGGCTCCAGGTCTTCTGGGCTCCCTGCCACAGGGCTTGCAAAGGCCCATACTGTAACAGAATTCGATACTCATCCGGTAATGGAACCAGTTGCGGTGACAGGCCGACAAAACCGACCAGCTGACCCCGCACTTTTTTCACATCCGGGGTCAGGGTCAGGGTCAGTTCGCTGCCCGCCCGCTCCACCACCAGCTGCAGTGGCTGCTCCGGAGACTGCTGCACCTGGAGCACGAACTGGGCCCACTCGGTGACCTCCTGCTCGCCCACCCGCTTGATGCGATCACCGACCAAGATGCCGGCCTTCTCGCTGGCACTCTTGGGCACTATGGCCTCGACCACGGGCAGCACCTTGCCGCCAAGGGGCACTATCCCCAGGCTGCCGATGGGTGACTCCTTGTCCGGATCGAACTGCCAGCCAGCAAGCTGCAGGGTCTTGTCCACCGCATAGCTGGTGTTGGCTGGCTTCAGCTTGAGCTGCACGGCATCATCGCCCAGGTGGCTGATGAGGGCATAGGTCACGCTCTCCCAGTCACCGGTCGCCTTGTCGCCGACACCGACGATCTCCATGCCGGATTCGATCCCGGCCGCCGCCACTATGGAGGCGGGGCGCACCTCCCCCACCACGGGTTTGACGGCAGGAACGCCGATCATGAACATCAGCCAGAGGGCAAACAGGGCAAACACGAAGTTCGCCATGGGGCCCGCCGCCACTATGGCCATGCGTGCCCAGACACTCTTGTGGTTGAAGGCATGCTGCTCATCACCGGGTTTGAGCTCATCGACCCGGCCATCCAACATCTTGACGTAGCCGCCGAGCGGGATCAGCGCCAGCACATACTCGGTGCCATCCTTGCCGACCCGGCGCCAGATGGCCTTGCCAAAACCGATGGAGAAACGCTCGACCTTGACGCCACAGCGACGGGCCACCCAGAAGTGGCCGAATTCATGCACCGCAACCAGCAGCCCGAGGGCGACGATAAAGGCACCTATGTTCCACAACACGCCGCCCATCAGCCGATCACCTCGATATCATACCCATTCGAACAACTGAAGGAGGCAGTCATCAAGGCATGTTTGTCATTCCACAGCACAGCACTCATCAGTCAGCCACCTCGATTTCATGCATGGTCCGATACCCGAAGGCAAGGATGAAGGCAGCACAATGCCACGAAATACCACTCATCAGCTAAGCTCCTCAATCAAATTGTGAGCACGGGCACGGGCCGCACCATCCAGCGCAATCAAATCATCCAGTGAGCCCACGGCGGAACTGCCCAGCGCCGCCATGATGGCCTCATTGACTCTGGCAATATCCATAAAACCGATCCGCTCCGCAAGGAAAGCCGCAACGGCCTCTTCATTGGCGGCATTGAGCGCCGTGGTCGCCGCCTGCCCTTGCTGGCAGGCGCTCATGGCCAGTGCCAAGCAGGGATAACGCTCATAATCGGGCCGGATAAAGCTGAATTCTCCGACACTGAAGAAATCCAAAGGTTCCACCCCAGACTCAACACGAGCCGGATAGGCCAGGGCATGGGCTATGGGGGTACACATGTCCGGGTTGCCAAGCTGGGCCAACACTGAGCCATCCTTGTACTGCACCATGGAGTGGATGACGGACTGGGGATGGATCACCACCTGGATCTGCTCGGGCGCCGCATTGAACAGCCAGCGCGCCTCTATGTACTCCAGCCCCTTGTTGATCATGGTGGCGGAGTCCACCGAGATCTTGGCCCCCATGGACCAGTTCGGGTGGGCGATGGCCTGGGCCGGTGTGACCCGCGCCAGTTCCTGAATGTCGGTGTAGCGGAATGGGCCGCCGGAGCCGGTCAGCAGTATCTTGCTGATGCCGGCTCCCGCCAGATCGCAGAAGCCGGGCTGACGCTGAATGGCTTCGGGCAGACACTGGAAAATCGCGTTGTGCTCGCTGTCGATGGGCAGCAGCTCGGCGCCATGCTCGCGCACCGCCTCCATGAAGAAAGCGCCGGACATCACCAGCGCCTCCTTGTTGGCCAGCAGGATGCGCTTGCCGGCGCGCACCGCTGCCATGGTGGGCGCCAGGCCCGCAGCACCGACGATGGCAGCCATCACGCTGTGAACATCGGGATGGGCTGCCACCTCGCACAGGGCGGCCTGACCGGACAGTACCCGGGTCACGCTGCCATGGCTCTTGAGCCGGCCTGCCAGCATGGCGGCCGCGTCTTCATCCACCATGACGGCGAAACGGGGGGAGAATTCGAGACAATCGCGCAGCATGGCATCCACGCTGCGGGCCGCCGTCAGCGCCAGAACTTGCCAACGGCCCGGATTCTGCCGCAGTACCTTGAGGGTGCTCTGACCGATGGAGCCGGAGGCTCCCAGGATCACCAGGTTATGCATCAACACTCCCGACTTGCTAACGAATGAATGGAGCCGAAAGCCTTCAAGATCATCAGACTATCCATCAAGACTCCTGAACGAGTAACAGACTGACGGGGCCGGATGCTCCCGGGATCATCAGCGAGGCGAGGCATCAGAATTCCTGGCTGAGCAACATATAGCTGAGCAGGAATACCGGCAGGGCGGCGGTCAGGCTGTCGATCCGGTCGAGAATACCGCCATGACCGGGCAGCAGGGTGCCGGAATCCTTGATGCCAGCTTCCCGCTTGAACATGCTCTCGGTCAGATCGCCGAGCACGGACGCCAGCACAGCCAGCAGGGAGCAGAACAGCACTATGGCCATCTTGGCGGGCACGAAGCCCATGAACCAGGTCACGGCAACGGCCAGCAGGCTGGCGGTAAACAGGCCGCCAACCATGCCTTCGATGGTTTTACCCGGGCTGACGGCCGGCGCCAGCTTGTGTTTGCCAAAGGCCTTGCCGAAAAAGTACGCGCCAGAATCTGCCGCCCAGACCAACCCCATGACGAACAACAGGATCCAGGCCCCCATCATGGGGTCGTGATAGAAGTTGTAACCACGGATGGCCACCAGCGACCAGAAGAAGGGCACCAGGGTCACCAGACCGAACAGGGACTTGAGCCAGATGGACTCTTTCCACAGCTTGGCGCTCTGGGGATAACGCAATACCAGCAACAGCCCCAGCAGCCACCAGCTGACCGCGGTCCAGAGCACGCCCATCACCAGCGGATGCAAGTGCGGGGTCCACAGCTGCTCGACCGGCAGCCAGAACAGGCTGGCACCGAGCAACAGACAGAACACCAGCGGCAGCCATTGCTGCGGCCGAGCAGAGACGAAGCCGCTCCACTCGCGGCTGGCCAACAGAAACACCAGGGCTGCCAACAGGGCAAAGAATTTCAACGGCAGAAAAAATAACGCCCCCAACACCAGGGGAACCAGTAGCAATGCGGTAATAATTCGTTGTTTTAGCAAAAGAAACCTCTCTCTTGGGAGGGGATTTAGCCGGTCTGATGCTCGGCGATCAATTCCCGTATCTGTTCGCCCGTACACCCGAAGCGACGCTCGCGGGCAACGAAAGAGGCAACGGCCTCACTGAACTCGGCCTCGTTGAAATCGGGCCACAATACCGGGGTAAAATAGAGCTCGGCATAGGCGAGCTGCCATAACACAAAATTGCTGATGCGATGATCGCCACCGGTCCGGATCAACAGATCCACGGGGGGCAGGTCGGCCATGCAGACTTGCCCGGCCAGCAGGGACTCATCAATGGCATCGGCGTCCAGCTCGCCCGCCGCCACGGCACGGGCCAGTTTACGGGCCGCCTGGGCGATATCCCACTGACCACCGTAATTGGCGGCAATATTGAGGGTCAGCCCCTGGTTGTCGGCGGTCAGGGCCTCAGCCTTGGCGATCTTGGCCTGCAAGCGTTCACTGAAGCGGGCGGTATCACCGATCACCTTGAGCCGGATCCCGTTGCTGTGCAGTTTCTTGACCTCACGGCCCAGTACAGTCAGGAACAGCTCCATCAGGGCACTGACCTCCCCTTCCGGCCGCCGCCAGTTCTCACTGGAGAAGGCAAACAGGGTCAACGCCTCTATCTTGGCGCGCGCGGCAAAGGTCACCGCCTCACGAACAGACTTCACGCCCGCCTTGTGACCATAGACCCGCATCTTGCCACGGTTCTGAGCCCAGCGTCCGTTGCCATCCATGATGATGGCCACATGACGAGGCAAGGACGAGTTGGCACAATCACCTAACGCTGCCAAAAGCGACATTCATTTCTCCCACAAAGACAAAAGCGCCGTGCAGGGGCACTACACGGCGCTCGTAATATACCTGTCAGAGGCTTAGATTTCCATTAGCTCCTTTTCCTTCGCGGCCAGGGCGTCATCCACCAGCTTGATGAAGGCATCGGTGAGTTTCTGGATCTCTTCCTGGGCACGACGGTCGTCGTCTTCGGAGATCTCTTTGTCCTTGAGCAGCGCTTTGAAGTCGGCGTTGGCATCGCGACGGATGTTACGCACGGCCACACGGGCACCTTCGGCTTCGGCACGGACGATCTTGGTCAGATCGCGGCGACGCTCTTCGGTCAACGGCGGCAGCGGCACGCGCAGGGTCTGGCCGTTGCTGGACGGGTTCAGGCCCAGATCTGAGGTCAGGATTGCCTTCTCTACCGCCTGGATCATGGAGCGGTCAAAAATGGAGATGGACAGGGTACGAGCATCTTCTGCCACCACGTTGGCCAACTGTTTCAGAGGAGTGGCAGCACCGTAATACTCAACCTGGATACCGTCGAGCAGGCTCGGGTGAGCGCGGCCGGTACGGATCTTGGACATCTGGGTCTTGAGCGACTCTACGCTCTTGGCCATGCGGTCCTTGGCGTCGTTTTTAATCTCGTTGATCACAGTGGTTTTCCTTTTGGCGAACGAGCCGCCACGCGGCTCGTGTCTATCATATTTATTTGCTGGCGTAATGAATAAGAGCGCCTTCCAGCCTGATCTCTTGTCTTACTTGCCGATGTGGTGGATCAGGGTGCCTTCCGGCTCACCCATGATAACCCGACGCAGCGCACCCGGTTTGTTCATGTTGAACACGCGGATCGGCAGATCATGGTCACGGGCCAGAGTAAAAGCAGCAAGATCCATCACTTTGAGTTCTTTTTCAAGAACTTCATCATAACTCAATTCATGGTACAGCACGGCATCCGGGTTTTTGACCGGGTCATCCGTAAATACGCCATCGACCTTGGTGGCTTTCAGCACCACGTCGGCTTCGATCTCGATCCCGCGCAGGCAGGCCGCGGAGTCGGTGGTAAAGAAGGGGTTGCCGGTACCGGCAGAGAAGATCACTACCTTGCCGGCGCGCAGCTGGCTGATGGCCTCGGCCCAGCTATAGGAATCGCAGACGCCCTGCAGGGAGATGGCAGACATCAGACGGGCATTCACATAAGCACGATGCAGGGCATCACGCATGGCCAGACCGTTCATCACGGTGGCCAGCATACCCATGTGGTCGCCCACCACGCGGTTCATGCCCGCTTTGGCAAGACCGGCACCACGGAACAGGTTGCCGCCACCGATGACCAGACCGACCTGAACACCCAGCTCAACCAGTTCCTTGATCTCTTGGGCCATCCGCTCCAGTACCGCCGGATCAATGCCAAAACCCTCGGATCCTTGCAGGGCTTCACCACTCAACTTCAGAAGAACACGTCTGTATGCAGGCTTGGGATTGGTACTCATGTCACTGATTCCTGGTCATATAAAGACCGCGACATAAGTCGCGGTCTGGGGAAACGGAAAAACCGGTTCGGTTAGGCCTTCTGAGCGGCCGCGATTTGGGCTGCCACTTCAGCAGCGAAATCGGTCTCTTGCTTCTCGATGCCTTCGCCCACTTCGAAACGGGTGAAGGAGACAACGTCAGCGCCTTCTTTCTTCAGCAGCTCGGCAACCGTCATGGAAGGATCCTTCACGAACGGCTGACCAGTCAGGGAAACCTCACCGGTGAACTTCTTCATGCGGCCTTCAACCATCTTCTCGGCGATCTCTTTCGGCTTGCCGGAGTTGATGGCGATGTCGATCTGAATTTCGCGCTCTTTGGCAACGACTTCAGCAGACACGTCTTCAGGCTTGACGAATTGCGGGCTGTTGGCTGCAACGTGCATGGCCAGATCTTTGGCCAGCTCGGCGGAACCACCGGTCAGCTTGGTGATAACACCAATGCGGGAACCGTGAACGTAGGTGCCCAGGTTGTCACCTTCAACCAGCATCACGCGACGCAGGTTCATGTTCTCACCGATCTTGGCGATCAGGTTGGTGATGGTCAGCTCGATGGACTCACCGTTGCCGAAATCGGTCGCTTTCAGGGCGTCGACGTCAGCAATTTTCTGGGTCGCGGCGATATCGGCGATCTTCTGGCCCATTGCCATGAAGCTGGCATCTTTGGCGACGAAGTCGGTTTCGCTGTTCAGCTCGATCATGGCAGCAATGTTGCCTTCGGTACGGGCGAAAATCACGCCTTCAGCAGCGATACGGCCTGCTTTCTTGGCGGCTTTGGCCTGACCGGATTTGCGCATGTTCTCGATTGCCAGCTCGATATCACCAGCAGCTTCTTCCAGTGCTTTTTTGCAATCCATCATGCCAGCGGCGGTGCGCTCGCGCAGTTCTTTTACCAGGGCGGCAGTAACGTTAGCCATGTCCAGTATCCTCGGTCTTGAATTGACAAGAAACAGGGGCCACAAGGGCCCCTGCTAACCAATTACATCAGCTTGGTTAATAAGGGCTTTTCAGTCCTTATCAATTACTCAGCTTCAACGAAGCCATCTTGTTCGGCTTGAACAACGATGTCCTGAGCGCGAGCTTCCAGTACGGTGTCAGCAGCAGCATTCAGATACAGCTGTACGGCACGGATAGCATCGTCGTTACCCGGGATGACGTAATCAACGCCGTCCGGGTTGGAGTTGGTATCAACGATGGAAACTACCGGGATACCCAGGTTGTTGGCTTCTTTGATAGCGATGTGCTCGTGGTCGGCATCGACAACGAACAGCACGTCAGGCAGGCCGCCCATGTTCTTGATACCACCCAGGCTCTTCTCCAGCTTGTCCATTTCGCGAGTACGCATCAGCGCCTCTTTCTTGGTCAGCTTTTCGAAGGTACCGTCCTGGCTCTGGGTTTCCAGATCTTTCAGGCGCTTGATGGACTGACGAACGGTTTTCCAGTTGGTCAGCATGCCACCCAACCAGCGGTGGTTGACATAGAACTGGTCGCAACGATCAGCGGCATCTTTTACGGCTTCAGACGCGGCACGCTTGGTACCTACGAACAGTACCTTGCCTTTCTTGGCAGCTACGGAGCTGATGAAGTTCATGGCATCGTCAAACATCGGAACGGTTTTTTCCAAGTTGATGATGTGAACCTTGCTGCGGGCACCGAAGATGTAGGACTTCATTTTCGGGTTCCAGTAACGAGTCTGGTGACCGAAGTGAACGCCGGCTTGCAGCATGTCGCGCATAGAAACTTTAGCCATTTTATACCTCTGTATTGGGGTTAGGCCTCCACACATCCCATGTAACCGACCCCAAAGGGGCACCCCGGTACAGGTGTCGATGTGTGTGTGTTATTGAGTAAGGGTGATGAAATGCGGACGCAAGTTCCCCATTCCGGCGCGCTTTATACCATAACTTTGGTCAGGACACCACCGGCCGGGGTGCTAAAAATGGATCCCTGTAGTGGATGCCGGGCAGAGGATTTGACGTTGTGATGACAATCACACTGGAAGTAAACGGGGGTTGGGGATAAAATTTTGGCCTGATTGCAAACGCATCTATTTTTCATTACCTGATTGTTGGGCATCGACAGGATGCGCAGTCAGGCCCCAAGAGAGATCCCATGTCCATTAAAATCAAGACACCGGAAGAGATTGAAAAGATGCGCGTTGCCGGCCAGCTGGCCGCCGATGTGCTGATCATGATAGCCCCCCACGTCAAGGCAGGCGTCACCACAGACGAGCTGAACACCCTGTGCCACGACTATATCGTCGACGTGCAGCAGGCGATCCCGGCCCCGCTCAACTACCACGGCTTCCCCAAGTCCATCTGCACCTCGGTGAACGACGTCATCTGTCACGGCATCCCCAACCACAAGAAATTGCGGGAAGGGGACATCATCAACCTGGACATCACAGTCATCAAGGATGGCTACCACGGTGACACCTCCGCCATGTTCATCGTGGGTGAGACCACACCGCTGCGTCGCCAGCTGTGCAAGGTCGCCCAGGAGAGCCTGTACGCCGCCATCAAGCAGGTGCGCCCCGGCATGTGCATCACAGAGATTGGCGCCCTGATCCAGCCCATCGTCGAGAAGGCCGGCTTCTCGGTGGTGCGCGACTACTGTGGCCACGGCATCGGCAGCGAATTCCACGAAGAACCGCAGATCCTGCACTACCGCAACGGCGGCAAGCAGGAGCTCAAGCCGGGCATGTGCTTCACCATAGAGCCCATGGTCAACAGCAAGAAGTATCACTGCCGCATCAACCCGAAAGATGGCTGGACCGTGACCACCAAGGATGGCGGCGACTCAGCCCAGTGGGAACACACCCTGCTGGTGACCGAGGATGGCTGCGAGGTGCTCACCCTGCGCCCCGATGACACCATCGACCGCGTTATCCGCCACGTTTGACATTCAGCCCCGGCCACACGCCGGGGTTGATCTTTACCCGGCCAGACCGAGAGTGTGAGATGCCATGGATGCCAGCCTGCTTTCCCCCCATCTGTTACCCGACGATCAGCTCACCCGCGAGAACTGCAAAGAGTATCTGAGCCGTTTTCTCGGCTGGCTGCACGCCCGATTCGATGCCGGTGACAACATCATAGAACTGGTGGCCACCCGCTCCGAATACATGGATGAGCTGCTGACCCGGCTGTGGCAAAAATTCGGCTTCGACAAGACGGCGCTCACCCTGATCGCGGTGGGCGGCTATGGCCGGGGCGAGCTGCACCCCCACTCCGACATAGACCTGCTGATCCTCTATGAAGGAGAAGAGCTGGACGAGGTGCTGGGGCTGCGCATCGGCGAGTTCATCACCTTGCTGTGGGATCTCAAGCTGGAGGTGGGCCAGGCGGTACGCAACGTGGCCGAATGCATAGAGCAGGGCCGCGCCGACATCACGGTCGCCACCAACCTGATCGAGGCGCGCTATATCACGGGCCGCCAGGAGGGTTTCCAGCAACTCAAGGAGGCGACCGGCCCCCAGCTCTTCTGGCCGAGCGAGCAGTTCTTCCAGGCCAAGCGCGAAGAGCAGGCCCTGCGCCACCAGCAATTTCAGGGGACCGCCTACAAGCTGGAGCCGGACCTCAAGAGCAATCCGGGCGGACTGCGGGACATCCAGACCCTGGCCTGGGTCGCCCGCCGCCATTTCGGCGCCACCACCTTGTTCGAGATGACCAGCCACGGCTTTCTCAACCGGGCCGAATACCGCGAGCTGCTCGACTGCCAGAATTTCCTGTGGAAGGTGCGCTTCGCCCTGCACATGGCCATCAACAAGGGCGACAACCGGCTGCTGTTCGACCGCCAGCGCACCGTGGCCCAGATGCTGGGATTCGAGGGGGACGGCAACAGCCCGGTCGAACAGATGATGAAACGCTTCTATCAGACGGTGCGGCGGGTCTCCGAGCTCAACGAGATGCTGTTGCAGCTGTTTGACGAGGCTATTCTCGGCAACACCGCCATGGACGTGCGCCGCCTCTCCGACGAATTCCAGCTGCGGGGTCGCCTCATCGATGCGGTGGATTCCGAGCTGTTTGGCCGCGAGCCCGCCGCCATACTGCGGCTCTTCTACCAGATAGCCCAGCATCCCGAGATTGCCGGCATCCACTCCGCCACCCTGCGCCAGCTGCGCGAGGCGCGCCGCAAGCTCAACTGCTGGCTGCAGGATTTGCCCGAGTGCCGCCGCCTGTTCATGGCGCTGCTGCGCCATCCCAACGGCATAGGTCAGCCGCTCTCCCTGATGCACAAATACGGGATCCTGGCGGCCTATTTGCCCCAGTGGAACCTCATCGTCGGCCAGATGCAATTCGACATGTTCCACGCCTACACGGTCGATGAGCACACCCACCGGCTGCTCAAGAACATCCACCAGTTTCCCAATCCGGCCAGCCGCCAGACCCACCCGCTCTGCCACGAGGTGTTCACCCGGCTGCGCAAGCCGGAGCTGCTCAGCATCGCCGCCCTGTTTCACGACATCGCCAAGGGCCGGCGCGGGGATCACTCAGAACTCGGCGCCGTCGATGCGCTGGAGTTCTGTCAGCTGCACGGCCTGGATCGCTACGAGAGCCGGCTGGTCGCCTGGCTGGTGCGCCACCACCTGCTGATGTCGGTCACCGCCCAGCGCCGCGACATCTACGACCCCGAAGTGGTCACCGACTTTGCCCAGAAGGTGCGCGACGAGCAGCATCTCGACCTTATCTACTGCCTGACGGTGGCCGACATCTGCGCCACCAACGACACCCTCTGGAACGACTGGAAAGGCACACTGCTGCGCGAACTCTACTTCGCCACCCAGAAGGCGCTGCGCCAGGGGCTGGAAAACCCGCCCGACATGCGGCTGCGCATTCGCGAGAACCAGCGCCAGGCCAAGCAGATCCTGGCTCAACGGGACGTACCGGAAGAGGCCATCAACCAGCTGTGGAGCGACTTCAAGGCCGACTACTTCCTGCGCCACAGCCCGGAGCAGATCGCCTGGCACTGTCGCAAGATCATCGAGCATGGCGACAACCCGGCCCCGCTGGTGATCATCGGCAAGCATCCGACCCGGGGGGGCAGCGAGGTGTTCATCTACTGCCGCGACACTCCGAATCTGTTCGCCACCGTGGCCTCGGCGCTGGATCAGAAGAACCTCAACATCCACGATGCCCAGATCATGAATTCGCGCAGCGACTATGTGCTGGATACCTTCGTGGTGCTGGAGCCAAGCGGCGAGCCCATCAGCCCCAACCGCACCGCCACCATCAAGAAGGCTCTGGAGAAGGCCTTGCAGGAGCCGGGCAAGCTGGTACTGCGCAACAAGCCGCTGTCACGGCGCCACCGCCAGTTCAGCGTACCAACCCGGGCGGTGTTTTTGCCCCACAAGGGGGAGACCCGCCACACCCTGCTGGAGCTGACGGCGCTGGATACCCCGGGGCTGCTGGCCCGCATCGGTGCCGTGTTCCAGCAGTGCGGCCTGTCGCTCCATGCCGCCAAGATCACCACCATAGGCGAGCGGGTAGAGGACTTCTTCAGCCTCACCACTCTCGCGGGCGAACCCTTGACCAAGGACGAGCAGCTCGCGCTGGAAGAGCGGCTGGTAAATCAGCTCAATCCCCAGGAGTCGGCCGATGAGGAGGGCAGCGACAAGCCGGCGAAAGGCCTCACAAGGCGCCTTTCATCATCCTGATTTATCAAGCAGAACAAATGGTTGGACCACTCAAGCACAATAAATCAGCGTTCCCCCGAAGAAATCGGCTTGAGCCCTTAAAAACAATTGGAAAAGTGTGATACAACAAACGGAATTTTTTAAAGGAAACCTGTCATGACCGAGTTGCAACAGATCATCGAAGCGGCCTTCGAGCGCCGTGATTCCATCACTCCCGGCTCAGTCGATGCCGCCACCAAGGCCGCCATCCTGCAAGCCATCGACCTGCTGGATTCCGGCAAGGCCCGTGTCGCCGAGAAGATTGCCGGCGAGTGGGTGGTACACCAGTGGTTGAAGAAAGCGGTACTGCTCTACTTCCGCATCAATGACAACGGCATCATCAAGGGCGATGATGCCCAGTACTACGACAAGGTTCCCCTCAAGTTCTCCGACTACACAGCCGAGCAGTTCAAGGAAGCGGGTGTGCGCGTGGTGCCGCCGGCAACTGCCCGCAAAGGCTCCTTCATCGCCCCCAATACGGTGCTGATGCCCTCCTACGTCAACATAGGCGCCTTCGTTGACGAAGGCACCATGGTCGACACCTGGGCCACAGTGGGCTCCTGCGCCCAGATCGGCAAGAACGTACACCTCTCCGGCGGCGTCGGCATAGGTGGCGTACTGGAGCCGCTGCAGGCCAACCCGACCATCATCGAAGACAACTGCTTCATCGGTGCCCGCTCAGAAGTGGTTGAAGGGGTTATCGTGGAAGAGGGCTCCGTCATCTCCATGGGCGTCTTCATCGGCCAGTCCACCCGCATCTATGATCGCGAAACCGGCGAAATTCACTACGGTCGCGTACCGGCGGGTTCCGTGGTCGTCTCCGGCTCCCTTCCCTCCAAGTGTGGCAAGTACAGCCTGTACGCCGCCGTGATCGTTAAGAAGGTGGATGCCAAGACCCGTGCCAAGGTAGGGATCAACGCCCTGCTGCGCTCCATCGACGAGTAATGGCCAACTGCTTGCTGCAAGGGCGCCTCGAGGCGCCCTTTTTTATGATTGCATCGACACCCTGATGATAGGAATGTCCTGCGGCCCAGGCTGTCGGTAACAGCGCCCTGCTGCGCGCCATCGATAAGTGATCGACCAGCCATCATGGTAAAGGGGCCTTTTGGACCCCTTTTGATTTTGGCGCCCCTGTCACAGGCAAGCCACACAGACTCGGTTAAGATAGATGGGTCAGGATCGTTTCAAACCGAGGAAGCCCGATGTACGAGAATCTGAAGAGCCTGGGGATCCAGGAACCCACCTCAGTGGACAGCTATACCCTGCGCCAGGAAGCCAATCACGACATCCTCAAGATCTACTTCAAGAAGCAGAAAGGCGAGTTCTTCGCCAAGAGTGTCAAATTCAAATATCCCCGCCAGCGCAAGACCATGCTGGTCGACTCGGGTACCCATGAGTACAAGGATGTCACCGAGATCAACGCCAATCTCAAGTACGTGGTGGATGAGCTGGATAACCTGACCCAGGGCGTACACGTGCAGGCCGACCCGGACATCAAGCAGAAGATACTGCGTGACCTGCGCCACCTGGAAAAAGTGGTGCAGAACAAGATCTGTGAAATAGAGCGGGATCTGGAGAAGTTGTAAGCCCGATCCGGCAGCAACGAGGGCGCCCGTCAGGCGCCCCTTTTCTTTGTGCGGGATCCGCATGCCATGGGCGGGCCAACATGTGGTGAGGGAAGCAGGCCATAAGTTGCCCCCGCCCCCATCCCTTTGGATCAGAATGAGCAACTCGACGGACCCGGTCCCTGCCCGTCATTCCCCTGACACTCGCCCAGCAAAAAGGGAGGCTTTCGCCTCCCTCTTCAAGAACTCTGATATTCAGGCAACAGGATTAGTTGCTCTTCATCCAGATATCCATGTCGGTTTTCAGGTTGTCAGACTTGGTACCGAAGATGGCTTGTACGCCGGAGCCAGCAACCACCACACCGGCGGCGCCCAGCTTCTTCAGACCAGCCTGGTCAACCTTGGCCACGTCTTTCACGCCAACCCGCAGACGGGTGATGCAGGCATCCAGAGAGGCGATGTTCTCTTTACCACCGAAGGCAGTGACCAGGGCAGCGGACATCTCGTCCTTGCTTTGGCTGACGGTCTCTTCAGCAGTCTCGTCTTCACGACCCGGAGTTTTCAGGTTCATGGCACGGATTACGAAGCTGAACACTACGTAGTAGATGACCGCGTAGACCAGACCCAGACCCACCAGCAGCAACATGTTGTCGGCACGGGGTGATTGCACCACGAAGTCGATGAAACCGTTGGAGAAGGTGTGACCGTGTACCACGCCCAGGGAGTTGGTCAGCACATAGGCCAGACCAGCCAGTACGGCGTGAATCGCGTACAGCACAGGAGCGATGAACAGGAAGGAGAATTCAATCGGCTCGGTGATACCGGTCAGGAAAGAGGTCAGGGCGGCAGAGGCCATGATACCTACGATCTTGGCGCGGTTTTCCGGCTTGGCGGCGTGAGCGATGGCAAACGCAGCAGCAGGCAGACCGAACATCTTGAACAGGTAGCCACCGGCCAGCTGACCGAAGCCGTTACCGGCAGCGCGGGAAGCGTCATCGGCAGTCAGGAAGCAGGTCATGATGCCGTGAACAGTTTCACCGGCGCCGTTGACACAGGTACCCGCCTGATAGAAGAAAGGCACGTTCCAGATGTGGTGCAGACCGAACGGGATCAGGGAGCGCTCAACCACGCCGTAGATACCGAAGGCCAGTACCGGGTTCTGGTTGGCAGCCCAGTCGGAGAAGGCACCGATGGCGGAGCCAACTGGCGGCCAAATCACGGACAGGATCACACCCAGACCGATGGACACGAAACCTGTGATGATGGGCACGGCACGCTTGCCGGCGAAGAAGCCCAGATACTCTGGCAACTGGATCTTGTAGAAACGGTTGAACGCCCAGGCAGCCACACCACCGGCGAGGATACCGCCCAGTACGCCGGTCTCGATGGTTTCAACACCCATCACAGGTGCCATCACCTTCAGAGTAGCGGTCATGATGCCGTAGCCAACGATGGCTGACAGACCGGATACGCCGTCGTTATTGGTAAAGCCGAGGGCAACACCCACTGCAAACAGCAGGGCCATCTGACCAAATACGGAACCACCAGCTTGCTCCATCAATTGGGAGACAATTTCTGGCAACCAGCTGAAGTGAGCGGCGCCCACCCCCAGCAGAATACCTGCAACTGGCAAGACCGATACTGGCAGCATCAGCGCCTTACCGACCTTTTGCAGATTAGAGAAAGCATTTTTAAACATGTGTGCGCTCCTGAATGAATTGTCTTCCCGTAAACGGTTCAGTCCAATTGATAGACGATCACGAGCATCATCTTCATCGGCATGAATTCGATTGGGGGTTGTTTATTTTGACCTGTTGAATATAACCCAGCAGATCGGAAATTTCTTCCATCAGGCGCAAGGGAATAAAAAATTTGGAGGGGAGATCACAAGATAATTCTGAGGGGAAATTCGGGGAGGTTTCAGACATATTTCGGCATTTTCATGCTACGCCATAAATATGAAAAGTGCTGTTTCGCATTGTATTTTAACCAATCATAGCAATGCCAAAAGAAACGCATTGTAACTTAATGTAACCATTTGCTGTTTTTTCTATTTTAGAATACCGATTAAAAAGGCCTCCAACAAGGGAGGCCTCAAATAAATATTATCTTTTAAAGGCTGGGCAATATTCAGTCTTTCTGCGAACGCTTGACCGCGTCAATAAAGACGGATTTCGCCTTGGTCGAGCCGGCACGCTCGGCCTCATTGACCAGTTGCATCGCCTTGTCGATATCACCGGCTTTCACCGCTTTCTCGATCTGGGACTGATAGAAGGCCTCGGTTTCGGTCAGCATGGCGGGTGCGGGTTTGCTGGGCACAGCAACGGCTGCAGCCGTCACAGTACCAGCGGCCACGGCGGCGGTCGCCGGTGCGGCCTGGCTCATCGCCACCTTGTCTGCATACTCGGGTTTGAAGACGGCCTCAAGACCCTGCCCCTTGGCCATGTCGACGACTTCGATCTGCACAAGGCCCCATGGGGAGTGCGGGATCACGGGATCCTTGATATCCGGCTCAACCGTGCTATTCGCACGGGCGAACGCCTTGGAGGGATGCAATATGGTGGTACTGCCCGCCAGCTGGTTGGCCGGGGCATAGACAATCATGTAGGTTTCAGCCGCCAGGTTGCCCGGCATGCTGCGATCGACAAACACCTTGCCTTCGATGCGATCGTTGTCCAGCAGATGGGCTGGCTGGTAGCTGAATACCGACTCACCCAGCACGCGAGTCACCTTGAACTGGGCATCCAGCATGATGACCTGAGGCACCAGTACTGTCTTGCTCACCTGGGAGGCGACCTTGATGGCCAGGTTGCCGGTGTTGGTGGGCAGGCGATAAGCCGCGAAATAGCTCATCCCCTCGTCAAACTGAAAGCTGGGTTGCTTGCCATCGAGAGCCAGCAAGGTATCGCCTTCCGGCAGGCTCACATAATTGAAATCGTTGAAAGCAGCGCAGCAGCTGGTTGCCTGTGAGAGCGCCTGCTTGGCCTGTTCGGCATTACTCAGGATGGATGCGTGATCCTGCACGGGGATCAACATGCTACCGGAACAACCGGCCAACAGCGCAGTAACCACGGCTGCGATAGACATCTTTACCAGTTTCATTCTTCTTATCTCCATAACCCGGTTGCCGTTACCCGGCGAAACAAAACTGCCCCCATACGGGGGCAGTGACTAACTTAACTGAAAGAAGTGCTTACCACCAAGCTTCCGCTTGAACACCGAAGTTCCAAGTGTCGTCGGCAGTACCGTTATTAAATGCATTGCCTTTCATCTCTTGCTTGTCTTGCGCAAGATAGGAAGCAAATACTCGGATTTCCGGGCGTGCCCAGAAGCTGGAGCCAGCAGACCAAGCCTGAGACAAGGTCAGCTTGTAACCAGAATCCTCAAGGGAAGAACCGTTGGTGGACTTGTTCTTGTCCTTGAAGTAGCCGCCTTCGAAGATGGTCTTGTTGAAATCATCCCACTTGTACATAGGGCGAGCAACGACAGACATGGTTTCCCATTTATCATTGCCAACCCACATCTCGTTGCCTACACCGTAGACCAGCTGATGGCCCATCTCCCAAGAGTTACCCATCGGGATCACACCATGGTTGATGATACGGAAACCATCGGCGCCATCTTTGGCTTCAGCACCATACCAAGAGCCATCGCCCCAGAAGGCAAATGTCTTGGAATAACCTTCAGTACCATACTGCAGCACAGTTTTGTTGAAGCCACCCAAGATACCCTGAGTCAGCTCGGCGGTGAGCATGACACCATCTTTGGCATTCTTATATTGTGCATTAGTCGAATCTTTTTGGGCATCAGATGGATTAGCAATGGCGTAATCGACCCCAACTTCCAGTGAACCGTCTTGCCACAGAGGGATACCTGCATAGCGCAGATCCAGAGTGTTGACGTTCATTTCATCATTGTAAGTCCACCCATCATTGGTACCGCTACGATCATTACGGACCCAAGCGAAAGAGACCTTGCCAGGACCGGCCTGGATGCCTTCGATACCGGCACCGGCACCAGAGATGTTCCAGTAGTAGAAGTCTGAGATGTGGATGTCGTGACGTTGGTAGTAACGCTTACCGGCCCACAGGGTGGCTTCCGGTGCGAAACCCAGCAGCCCCTTGGCCTGCACGTTAAATTGACGCAGCGCAAAGGTTGCGTCTTCCTTATTTTCACATCCATCCAATGTAGTACCATTGGCAGAGGTACATTTGAATTTAGACTCAGTAGATTCCCAATCATTGGAGCCATTGGAAGTCATTGCCACCATAGAATCAACATAGAAGGTCTTACCATCTTTGTTGAAAACCTCAGAGCCCAATTGAATTTCACCATAAGTGTCAGCCTCATTGCCTAGGCGGCCTACTTTCTGCTTAGCATTATCTGACAAACCAGTCTGCATGCTGCCATCGGTAGAAACGCCAACACCTGAACGGAAGTAGCCGTGGAAATCAACGGCGAAGGCGGCTTGGGAAGCCAGGGCTGCGGTTACTGCTGCAGCGATCGGGAGCCACTTTGCTTTCATTTTCATTTTCCTTATTCCCGCTGAGAGGAGTGTGATCCTGAATATCCAAGTTCTTATCACCATAAAAACGTTTAGGTGATAACCGAGGCCGATTATAGGTAGCCAATTTCGGGACAAACATGAGCTGATTCACAAAATGGCGACAAATCGCCCACTCCACAGCGGAGAGGGTTTTATAGGGCATAATAAGCAATAAATTAGCAATAACTCACCAATTAAAAACACAAACAAGCAAAAAACATAGCTTGAAATCGCTACCAAACATTAATTCGCTTCGCTGATTAAGTTGAAAATGCCCAAATCAATGACAAAAATATGACTGAAATCGCTTTCAATGCGGAACTTTTAATTTTCTTGCATGTCGGTCATGACAGAAATAAATGCTCGGCCAAACGAAGGGATGCCAGAAAAATAACCGGATAAAAAGTGGGAAATATGGTCAGTTGAGACTGGTCTGGCCCGGAAATAAACATCCCCCATGGGCAAACCAACGGGGGACAAATAAAGAACACAAGGAGGGGAAAACTAGAGTGTATTTTCCCAGCCGGTTAGCCAGGCCAGCGCCACTTTTTCCGGTTCATCGTCGACGGTGGCATCTATCTCCAGACGGGGCAACAGAGCCCTGGCCCCCAGCTCCTGCAACAGGCCGTCAAGCTGACGGCCGGCACCGCAAAAGTGCTCATAGCTGCTGTCACCCATGGCGATGAGCGCATAACGCCACCCTTTCATATAGGGAGCCCGATCGGCCAGGGCGGCGGCGAAGGGTTGCAGATTGGGCGGAATATCGCCCTGCCCCGTGGTGGCGGTGATCACCAGCAGGAAGCGGGAGGCGTCCAGGTCTTCCAGCACGGCCTCATCGAAGATCTGGCACACATGTCCGGCCTGCTGCAACTGCGCTGACAGCGTCTCGGCAACCAGCATGGCCGCGCCATAAACGGTTCCCACCACTATATCTATCTGAGCCATAACGGATTCCTTTGACTGGCGTGGCTTTACAGCATGCCACAACCCGGTCGAAGGCGACACCCGACCGTGAGTGAGCAGGCCAGGTGAAGATCAGTAGTCGCTCTCGCTGGCGGGCCAGCCCAGCTCGGCAAACAGCTGCAAGACGTCCGGCCCCAGCGGCGCCTGGATCCGCAGCGGGACTTTGAGGATCGGGTGCTCGAAACTGAGTCTGCGGGCCACCAGCAGCAGGCGTTCGCACCCCAGCTGCTCGCGAAAGAAGCGGTTGTGGCGGCCATCACCATGGCTGGTATCCCCCACTATGGGGTGGAACAGGTGGGCCAGATGGCGGCGCAGCTGATGCTTGCGACCGGTTTTCGGGAACAGCCTGACCAGGCTGTAACGACTGGTGGGGTGCTTCTTGGAAACCGCATGGGGCAACTCGACCTGGTGCAGGCGATGAAATGCGGTGACCGCCTCCTGAGCCGGACGATCCGGGGAGCTCATGGCATCGGCTATCTTGTCCAGCTGCTCCTTGAGGGGGTAATCGATCACCCCCTGTTCCGGGGCCCAGCCCCGCACCAGCGCCAGATACTCCTTGTGCACCCGACGGGCGGCAAACGCCTCGGTCAGGGTGCGGGCAACCGCAGGATCGAGCGCAAACAGCAGTACGCCCGAGGTAGGGCGATCGAGGCGATGCACGGGGTAGACGTGGCGGCCGCCGATGAGATCCCGGGTCATCTGCATGGCGAAGCGGGTCTCGGCCTTGTCGAGCCAGCTGCGGTGCACCAGCAGGCCCGACGGCTTGTTGACCGCCACCAGCCAGTCATCCTGATAGAGAAGAGTCAGCTTCATCACGCCGCCGTCTTTAGTACGGCAACCATTGGGGCTACCGCCAGCCGGCGTTTCCTTCTGATAGGGCAGGGTCAGTTGCAAGGCGTTCTCTTCCTTTGCCTGCTCACTCATCATTGCTCAACCACTTTGCCGGAGAGCAGCAGATCGAAGCGGGCGATCAACCGCAGCAGGGCTTCCACGTCGGCCAGCTCTTCTTTGTAGACTTCACTCGCCATGGGATAGAGGGAGACGCTGGTGGGCAGCGGCGCTTGCAGCATGACCAGTTGCTCCATGCGCGGGATCAGCACGAACTGCAGCCACTGATCGAAGCTCAGGGTATCGACACAGAACGGCAGCTCGCTCGCCAGGGCCTCTTCACCCGGATGCTCATCTTGCCAGCGCTCCAGGCGCTGCAACTCGGCGGTGAGTTCACCCAACAGGCCGGCTACCAGCAAATATTGATTCATCTCGTCGTCCTCTTGCTCATGACCACATACCGGTCAGCCTCCCCGGTAAAACGGGCACAGGCTGGCCGGGCTCATCAAAAAAGGGCGCTACTATACACCGTCCCCCTCCCCCTCTGCCATGTTCCATTGGCAGGCTGGACGCAGAGCCGAGCCCCCACAGGCTATCTGATGCAACCGCTTTATACAGATTGACCCGCAGCGCCCTTCTCAGCTTGTAACAAACCCCCTTGGCACCCCCACTGACTACCTGATGCAACCGCTTTATACAGCTTGACCCGCTGCGCCTGTAATAAAGCGCTCTTGGTACCCCTGCTGGCTATCTGATACAACCGCTTTATAATCGGCCCGCATCACCCTTAGCCGGATCACATCATGTCTACCATCAACACGCTGACCGAGTTTCTGACCCAGGCCGATACCCAGTTTCAACTGTTCGACATGGGCCGCCAGGTGCGGCCGCTGGCGAGCGATACCTTCGTGCGCATCGAGCAGCAGCAAGAACCCTATCCCTGGCCCCTGCAACAGCACGCCTGGCTCGGCGTCCATTTCTTCCAGCCGGCGGAGTCCAGACACTATCTCTGGTTCCTCAAGTTTGCGCTCGATGAGCGCGGTCTGCTCATCGGCAGCGGCCCCAAGCTCTTCATGGATCAGGTGGTCGAGACCCTGGGCTACAAGCTGACCGGCGATCTGGATGAAGAGAAGGCCCAGCGACTGGCCGACAACCCCTACACCTTCCGCCCGGCCGAGGCCAAGATGGCCAGCCTGCATGCCAAGCTGGCCCGCCAGCTGGAACAGGCCCCTTCCGCCTACTACGACGCCCTGTGCCACTATCTGGCGGCACCAGGTGATGAAGGCTGGCAGGCGCTGGGCCTGCAAGGCTTTGCCGACATGGCCGAGCGGCTGCAGGACGAGCGCAATCTGGCGCTGGTGTGCAAGGCGTTGCCAAGGCTGCCCCAGGCGCCGCTCTACGCCCTCTGCCAGAGCCTGGAAAATGTCCCGCTACCACCGGCCATGCAGGGTGCCCTGTTCGAGCGCATCGGCAAGGAGCAGGAGAGCGCCGAGCCCAACCCGGAAACCCTGGCCTACCTGTGCCGGGCGCTGGCCACTTGCAACGGCAATGCCATGCGCACCAACAAGCTGCTGACCCTGCTGCAAACCCAGCCGAGCCCGGCCCTGCTGCTGGCCATCGCCGGTCGCCTCTGGCCCGATCTGAAGGAGCCGAGCCTGCTCGGCCTGTTCCTGGAGCAGCTGGCGCTGCAACCGACCCAGTTCTTCAATCAGGTGTTTGCCGAACTGGTGACCCTGCCGGCCCTGCGCGATGATATGCTGGCCAGATTGCGGGATCCGGCGCGCAGCGATGCGCTCGGTCAGGCCATAGGCCGTCTGTTTGCCGCGGCGTAACATCTGATGGAATAACGGCCGGGTGGCTCGCCACTCGGTCCACACAAGGCCACATCACAAGGAAGGAGCCCTCGATGGGTGAAATGCTCGGTATCTTGCTGCTTATCCTCATCGGCGCTGCCTTCTGGCATCAGCGCCGCCAGGCCGAACTCGCCTGGCAATACATGCGCCGCTACTGCCAGCATCACGATCTGCAATTGCTGTCGCTGGCGCGCAGCCACCGTGCGCTGGCCCATCAGCCACTGCGACTGTTGACCTACTACGAGTTTGAATTTTCCAGCGATGGCGAGAGCCACTATCAGGGACAGTTGCGCATGCAGGGACTGCACATAGTCGGCGTCGATCTGCCACCCCATCGCATGCCATCCCAGTAAGCCAGCCAGCGCGACTCCCGCTGGCCCCAGACCACCTCAGGCCAGCTACCCCGCATCGTGCCCATGCCATCGCAATAGCAAGCCGGCACGGATCCGGGCCTATAATTTTCAGGAATGTCCCCTGGGAGAGATGAGATGGAATTCCTGACCCACGACCTGTCCGCCCTGTTTGCCCAGCTGGGTCTGGCCAACGACGAGCTGAACCTGCACCGCTTCATTCACGAACACAGGCTGGACAATCAGACCCTGCTGCCCGAGGCCGCTTTCTGGACCCAGTCCCAGGCCAACTTCCTGCGCGATGCGCTCTGGGATGATTCGGACTGGTCGGAAGCCATCGATCAGCTGGATGTGCTGCTGCGCCAGACCGATTGAGCCTCCTCCTCTCGCCAGCCCGCTTTCCAGACGAAGGCGGTTTGGTTAAGCTCTGTGCCCCGTCCAGCCCGTATCACCGTCATCCTGCGCAGGAGCCCCCATGTCCGCCCAAGAGATCATCCGCATTGCCAACGAACTGGCCGCGAAGGGGATCGCCCCCTCCACCGCCATGGTCAAGGCTCGCCTCAGCCAGCCCGTGCCCATGGCCGAGCTGCTGAAAGTGCTGAGCCAGTGGAAACAGCAACCCCAGCCCACAGAATCATCCGAGGCCACCACGCCTGTGGTTGCCAAGCCCGAGCTGGCGGCCGATGCCGTCAGCCTGCAGCAGTTGAGCGAGCAGCTCAACCGGCTCGAGCAGAAGGTCGATCGCCTGACCGCCCTGCTGCTTCAACGCCAGCCGGACTGAGCCCCCATGTACATTCTCGAACTCAGCTTTGAATGCTATCGCGATACCTCCCTCGGTGAGGCCGAGCGGGCCATAGTCAACTATCTGGACATGCTGCGCTATCAGGGCCAGATCCTTGGCCGGGAGTTTCCCACCAGCATGCAGCAGGGGCAGTTCATCAGCCGGGTGGTCTGCCCCGAGCAGGACAGCCTGCACCCGGACAACCAGAGCGAACAGGTGGCACTGGCTGAACAGCAGCTCAATCAGGCGGGACTGCTCGCGCCAAAACTCCAGCTGCAAGGGGTGGATCTGCTCTCCGACAGCACGGATCCTTGCGGCCATACCGACGAGCGGCCAAGCTGGATGCTGCTCTACACCAGCTTCCTGCACACCTGCTCGCCACTGCGCTGTGGCGACCACTTCGCCCCCATACCGCTCTACCGGCTGCCGGCCATCGCCAACGGCGACCACAAGCAGATCATCAAGTGGCAAGAGGATTGGGAGGCGTGTGATCAGCTGCAGATGAACGGCTCCATCGCCGAACACGCGGCATTGCACGAAATCGGTGAGGTAGGCAGCCGTCTGCAACGCCGTGGCAGCGATCTCGGCAAGCGGCTGGAGGCCCTGAGCGGCATTCCTACCTATTACTACCTCTATCGGGTCGGCGGGCTGAGCGCCGCCGAAGAGAAGGCTCGCCCCTGCCCCGGCTGTGGCGGTGAATGGGCGCTAACCGAACCGCTGCACGAGATCTTCGACTTCAAGTGCGATCCCTGCCGGCTGGTCTCCAACCTCTCCTGGGACTTCAAGGACTAGGTGCCACGCCAGCCGTGATAAAGGGACAATGAAAAAGAGCCTTGCCACACGGCAAGGCTCTTTTCGTTCGGGTTTGTGCAAGGTCCCTTATTGCGGCAATGTCTCCAGCCGCGCAAGAAAATCGGGCAGGGAGGGCGCCAGCGCCAGACGGCGACCCGAGTCGAGCCACTCCAGCCACACCTGACCACTCTCGTTATCAAGGGAAATAAGCGTCATCTCGTTGCGGGTGGTAGCGATGAAGATAGATGGCGCACGCTTCAACTTGCGCAGCATCAGCAGGTGGCCGATGAGGTTCTCCCTCAGCAGGTCCAGATCCGCCTCGTTCCACGGCAGGATCAACTCAAGGCGCAACCCCTTGTAGGAACAAGGGATGGGGCGGCTGAACCAGTGGCCAAACAGGGCAAGGGCAGCGGGATGCAGCACCAGCTCCAGCGCATCGGCCATGGCCGTGAAGTCTGCGGGCTCACTGCGCTGCTGCGGACGCCAGGCGACCCGTCCCTCTCTGGGCTCATCCAGCTCGCAAGGGGAGCGCCAGTCAGCCTCCCATTCACACAGGGGCAGTCCCCGCCTTGCCTCGCCATCACGCTGCCAGCGTAAAAAAAAGTGTTCCAGGGCAGACAAGACTTGATCCGACATCGAAATTCCCCACAATTGCTGCCAAAGTCCGCTATTGCACCATCAAAGCCGTGAGCAGACAAGGTGAAGCGCGAGACGTCGCCACTGGGTGGCTATTCTCCCGCAACGCCGACCTGGGGCAAGGGCCCCAGCCGCTGCCAGCGCAATGGCCCATTCAACGTCCGGATCATCAAACACATGAGCAAACAAGAGAGATACGCAGGTGCCAGCGCCTTGCAGGGGCTGAGCCTGGGCCAGCAGTCCGCCTACATCAGCCAGTACAGCCCGGCCCTGCTGCAACCGGTACCGCGCAGCCTGAACCGCGACGACCTCGGCCTGACCGGCACGCTGCCGTTCCTGGGTTGTGACATCTGGACCCTGTACGAGCTCTCCTGGCTCAATGCCAAAGGCAAGCCCATGGTGGCCGTCGGCGAGGTCTCAGTCCCGGCGACCAGCGCCAACCTCATCGAATCCAAGTCGTTCAAGCTCTACCTCAACTCCTTCAACCAGACCCGTTGCGACTCGCTGGAAACGGTACAGGCGCTGCTGGTCAAGGATCTGAGTGCCTGCGCCGGCAGCGATGTGAGCGTCACCCTGTTCCCGCTGACCCAGGCGCCCCACCACATTGCGACCCTGCCGGGGGAGTGCATCGACGAGCAAGACATAGAGGTGGACTGCTACGAGTTCGATGCCGAGCTGCTGCAGGGGGCAGCGAGCAACGAGGAGGTGGAAGAGACACTGCACAGCCACCTGCTCAAGTCCAACTGTCTGGTGACCAGCCAGCCGGACTGGGGATCCGTGGTGATCCACTATCGCGGCCCGCGCCTCGATCGGGAAAAACTGCTGCGCTACCTCATCTCGTTTCGCCAGCACAACGAGTTCCACGAGCAGTGCATTGAGCGGATCTTCACCGATCTCAAGCACTTCTGTCGCCCGAGCCAGCTGACCGTCTATGCCCGCTATACCCGCCGTGGCGGACTGGATATCAACCCGTTCCGCAGCGACTGGGAAGTTCCCCCCGCCAACCTGCGCCTTATCCGCCAGTAAACGCCGGGCGCAGTTGACGGGAAGGAGCCTGGATACCGAGCCCCTCCTCTATCTCTGCCAGTAAACGTCGAACGCGGCAGACAGGAAGGGCTTGATACCAGGCCCCTTCCCCTGTCACTGCCAGTCAACGCTGGACGCGGCTGACAACAAGGGGCTTGGATACCAGACCCCGTCCCCCATCCCCGCCAGTAAACGCTGGACGGGCAGGGGGGGGCTTGGATAACATGCCCACACCCCTGTGCTGTCCTTAATCCAATGAATCAACTGTTTTTTCTGGCAATGATGATGTCCTCCCTGTCGGCTCCTGATCTGGATCTGGCCAAGGAGCAGTTGTCTATCGATCTGCAGCAGGCCCAGACCCTGGTGCTCACCGATCCTGCCAGATGTGTCCAGATCACCTCGGCCTTCCTGACACGCACAGCCAATAATCCCAAGCAAATCATCAGCAATCGCCAGGAGTACGGCTATCGCGAGCCATTGCTGAGCTATGGCACGGCCGCCCAGGCCACAGGTGCTCACCTGCTCAAGGGGGAGTGCCTGCTGCAACTGGGCCAGTTCCAGGCGGCACAGAAGTCGCTCGATCAGGGCATCGCCATGGCCGCCAAGGAGCAGCAACTGGAGTTGCAGGCTCACGGCCTCTATCTCAAGATCCGCAGCCAGAATCTGCAGGATCACTCCCATGGCTCCAGCGCCGGCCTGCTCGGCCAGCTGGAGACCCTGCTCAGCAATCCCAGCCTCAAAGAGAGCCAGCTGCAGGTCTACAGCCGCTTGCTGCGCACCAACGCCAGCATAGAGGCGCACCAGTTCGACGAGGCCAAACGCCAGCTGGCCGAGGCTAGGCGCTGGGCGAACAAGACCAAGGAGCCGCTGGCCAGCGCCTGGGTCAGCGCGGTGAGCGGCGATCTCTACCATGCCCTCAGGCAGCCCCAGCTCTCGCTCGGTGACTACATAGACGCCCAGCAACAGGCCAGGGGACTGCAGGATCCCCTCTTCCTCGGGCTGCTGTCGAACCAGATAGTGAACCTCTATCAGGCGGAGCAGGAGCCACAGAAGGCGCTGCAATACGCCAATGAGGCCGCCAACTACTTCCATGCCCTCGGCAACCCCTCCCTGCTCAGCGATGCGCTGATCGTGCTCGCCCGCCTCAACCGGGATCAGGGCGAGATGAACATGGCGCTGGTCTACTTCTTCAATGCGCTGGATCTGCTGGACGAGGGCAACAATCGCACCCGCATCGCCAATCTCAAGTACGAGATAGGCAAGACCTATCTGCAAACCGGCAACCTGACCCTGGCCCGCAACTACCTTACTGCGGCCCGCCAGTCCCACGAGCTGGGCGACGACAAGGAGCCGCTGATCGACACCCTGCTGCTGCTGGGTGAGCTGCACCTCAAGCAGAAGGAGGGCGGCATCGCCATCCTGCAGCTGGAAAACGCGCTCGCGCTGGCCAACCAGATCGGCGATGCCCAGCGCCAGTTCGAGATCTTCCGGCTGCTCTCTGTGGCCTACGAACAGAAGGGCTACCTCAAGCAGGCGCTGGACAGCTACAAGAATTTCCACCAGCGCAGCGAGCAGGTGCGCCAGCAGCAGGTCGATCTGGAGCAGGAGGCGATCCGCGACAACTATGTCCAGGTGGAGCGGGAGCAGCAGATCAAGGAGCTGGAACAACAGCTCGATACCAGCCGGCATCAGCAGGATCGCTACCTCTGGTCGAGCGTCATCACGGGCCTGCTGCTGACCCTGTTCATCTATCTGTTCTTCACCCTCTGGCTCAAGCTCAGGGTCGCCCGCCTGCAAGGCAAGCAGCTGGGTGAGGCCATCTTGATCGAGCCGCGCACCGGCCTTGCCAACTGGCAGCGGCTGATGAGCCGCTGGCCGCGCGAGATGGCCAGACGCCAGCAAAAATCAGAACGCTGGTATCTGAGCGAGCTGCCCACCAGCGAATTTGACGACAAGCTGCACTATCTGCTGTTTCGGGTGCCCTTCCTGGTCAACAGCCTGGAGCAGCACGGCTATCAGGTGAGCCGCGAGATAGAGCAGGCCTTCGGCAGCTATGTCAACGGGCTGACGCCGCAGGATGGGCGCATCTACGATCTGCGTGAAGGCCACCTGCTCTACGTGGTGCCCCAGCGCCATGTGGAAGACCTGCACCGGCTGGCCCAGGATCTGCTCGCGGCCTTTGCCGCCTTCCCCTGCCAGCACCCGCTGGATCGCCACATCAGCCTCGGCATCGTCAGCCACCCCTTCCTGCCCAAGGCGGCGACCGCCCTCGATCACCACGGCCTGTTCGATCTCTGTTATCTGGCACTGGCCGGAGCCATTCAGCTCAGTGAAAAACACCAGCAAAGTGTCTGGCTGGAGCTGGCCGCCATCGATTGCCAACAGGCCGCGTTTTTTAATGGGGATGTGTGGCAATGCTGCTTGATGGCAATTGACAAGGGACTGGTAAAAGTAAATTCTTCTCATGAAAAGCAATGGGTTAATTGGCTTCGACTTTCACGGACGAAAGCGCCGGATGACCAATGACGATATAGATAATCAACTGGGTCTGGAACTGGGTTCGACCGCCGTTGCTATCCAACACAAAAACGATAATGACAACAGGGCGACCTGAATAATGAATGATATCGCTGCCGTAGCAGGACAATTGGCCAGACTCAGGGAATCCCTTCAGCAAAAGCAGCTGGAGCTCGACGGCATCGTCTCTTTCTCCGACACCGAGCGCGCCCGCAACATCCAGTTCATCGGCAAGTTGATGCAGGCCTGTCGCGGCCACGATCGCGAGCTGGACAACAAGCTCGCCAAGCTCAAGCAAAAACTCGATGGCAATCCGCCGCTCTCCGCCCTCGACGCCGATCTCGCCGTCATCGAGAAGCTGTTGCAGCAGCACGGCAACGCGCTGGAAGAGTCCATCACCCTGACCAAGTCCGCCATCGACCTTGGCTCCAAGCAGCTCAAGTCCATCAAGGGCTTCCCGGAGGATACCCGCAAGTCCCTCAAGGAGTTTCTGGCGAGCCCGGATGGCTATGGCATAGGCGATCATCAGAAGAAGGTGATCCGGCTGCTGGAGTTCTACCAGCAGGCCATCAAGATCCAGCTGCTGCCGACCCAGCCCCTGCTGGCGCAGGCCCCCGTTGCCAGCACGCCGGCCGTGGCCATAGCCGAGCTCTCGTCCCCCGAGCCAACCATCCCGTTTGATGCCAAGACCCACGCCCACATAGCCGACGAGTTGCAGCGGCTCATCACCGAGCTGGACTTTGCCGGTGCCGTCGGCGAGAGCCTGGCGGATATCCGTCGCCAGCTGCTGAGTGGCATCACGCCGCCGCTGCTGGCCGAGATCTGCCTGCAGATCATCGAGCTCATCATAGAGGGCACCCGCGAGGAGCGAAAATCCTCCCAGGCGTTTCTCAGCACCCTCAACGAGAGCCTCTCGGCTGTGCATTTCAGCTTCACCGAATCCCTCGACGAGGGGCGCGCCCTGCAAAGCGCCACCCAGGATACCCGTCAGGCCATCGACAAGGAGCTGAAGGCCATCGATCATACCCTGGCCAGCCACGACTCCCTCGATGAGCTCAAGGGCGCCATCTCGGGCCACATGGGGGCCATCAACCTGCTGTTGCAGGACAGGGAAGCCATGGCCGCCCGCGAGCGCCACCTGCTCACCCGCCTCTCCACCATGGAGGCCAAGCTGCGGCTGATGAAGGAGGAGACCGCCGAATACAAGAAGCGCCTTACCATCCAGAAGCACAAGCTGTTCCTCGACAGCCTGACCCAGGTGCACAACCGGGCGGCCCTCGACGAGCGGCTCGAACTCGAATACAAGCGCTGGTTGCGCTACAGCACGCCGCTGTGCCTGGCCATCATCGACATAGATCACTTCAAGAACATCAACGACAACTACGGCCACATGGCCGGTGACAAGGCGTTGAAGGTGGTTGCCAAGGCGCTGCAGGGGGCTCTGCGTGACACCGACTTCATCGCCCGCTTCGGTGGTGAGGAGTTCGTGGTGCTGCTGCCGAACATCAACCCGGACAAGTACCAGAAGCCGCTGGAGACCCTGCGTCAGACCATCAAGAGCATTCCGTTCCGTTTTCGCGATGCCAGGGTCGAGATCACCATCTCCATCGGTGCCACCCTGTTCCGGGAAGGGGATCACACCACGGATGCGTTCGAGCGGGCCGACAAGGCGCTCTACAGCTCCAAGAACTCGGGCCGGGATCAGGTCAACCTGGCCTGATGGCAGGCTAAAAAAGCAGCAAACGCACTTCTCCCCTATTCCCCTGCCCCACCGCTTACATCTACTATCAAATTCAAGGGATGCCACAGGGCATCCCGTTTTCTCCCCAGGGAAAAGCACAACGATAACAAGCGAGTGAAAGGGGAACCTATGATTACGCATATCAATCCTGTCGGCAGCATGGACTTGCTGTCACAACTCGAGGTGGATCGCCTCAAACAAACAGCCTCCAGCGATATCTATCAACTGTTTCGCAACTGCTCGCTGGCAGTGCTCAACTCAGGTAGCCATACCGACAGCTCCAAAGAGATACTGGAGCGCTTCAAATCCTTTGATATTCATGTGATCCGGCGCGAGCGCGGGGTCAAACTCGAACTGTTCAATGCCCCCGAACACGCCTTTGTGGATGGCGAGATCATCCGCGGCATTCAGGAGCACCTCTTCTCCGTGCTGCGCGACATCCTCTATGTCTCGACCCAGCTGGAGTCGAACCGGCTGGTCAACCTGACCAGCTCCACCCACATCTCCAACGTGGTATTCGCCATACTGCGCAACGCCAAGGCGATCCTGCCGGGCGCGGATCCCAACCTGGTGGTCTGCTGGGGCGGCCACTCCATCAACGAGATCGAGTACCAGTACACCCGCGCGGTGGGCAGCGAGCTGGGGCTGCGCGAGCTCAACATCTGCACCGGCTGCGGCCCGGGTGCCATGGAAGGGCCCATGAAGGGTGCCGCCGTCGGCCACGCCAAGCAGCGGGTGCGCAACGGCCGTTACATAGGCCTGACCGAGCCGTCCATCATAGCCGCCGAGCCGCCCAACCCTATCGTCAACGAGCTGGTGATACTGCCGGACATAGAGAAGCGGCTGGAGGCCTTCGTCCGTCTGGGCCACGGCATCATCATATTCCCGGGCGGAGTCGGCACAGCCGAAGAGCTGCTCTACCTGCTTGGCATCATGATGCACCCGGCCAACGAGCGGCAGCCCATGCCGATCATCCTGACCGGTCCGAAGGAGAGCGCCGATTACTTCCGCGCCATCGATGACTTCGTCAAGGCGACCCTGGGCGAGCCTGCCACCAGCCTCTACCGGATCATCGTCGGCGATGCGCCGGAAGTGGCCCGGGTGATGAAGGAGGCGATGCCCAAGATCCGCGAATATCGCAAGTCGGTCGGCGATGCCTACTCCTTCAACTGGTCCCTCAAGATCGAGCCCGAGTTCCAGCTGCCGTTCGAGCCGGATCACGCCAACATGGCCAGCCTGGATCTGCACCGCAACCAGCCGCCCCAGCTGCTGGCGGCGAACCTGCGCCGAGCCTTCTCCGGCATAGTCGCCGGCAACGTCAAGGAAGGGGGCATTCGCGCCATCGAGAAGAAGGGTCCCTTCAAGCTGCACGGCGACAAGGAGCTGATGCACCTGATGGACAAGCTGCTGGAGAGCTTCGTCAAGCAGCAACGGATGAAGCTGCCGGGCAGCCAGTACGTGCCCTGTTACGAGATAGTGCGCTAAGGCTGGCATCGCGATACGAAAATAGGGGGCGCATTGGCGCCCCTTTTTTACCGGCCTCTGGCCCGCAAATGCCATCAATCCCCCATCAGGCCGGCCTGTTTGTTACAATGGCGCGTCTCGACCGCCAAGAGTGTCCCATGTCAACTATCAGGCCGCACCTGCTCATCATAGATGCCCTCAACCTCATCCGTCGTCTGCATGCGGTGCAAGCCCAGCAGGCGCTGACCCCGGCCCAGGCGCTGATCGCCACCCGTGCCAACCTCATCAACACCTGCCGCAAGCTGCTGGCCGGCAGCGAGCCGACCCACGCCATAGCGGTATTTGACGGCGAGGTGCACAGCTGGCGCAAAGAGGTCTATCCGGCCTACAAGGAGGGGCGAACCCCCATGCCGGTCGAGCTGCGCGAAGGCTTGAACAGCTTGCAGGATGCGTTCTGGGAGTGCGGCGTGGATGCCCTGCTCTCCCAGACCGACGAGGCGGATGACCTGATCGCCACCCTGGCCACCGGCATTGCCCAGCACGGGGCCAGGGCCACCATCATCTCCACCGACAAGGGATTTTGTCAGCTTATCTGCCCGCAGATCCAGATCCGCGACTACTTCAACAAGCGCTGGCTGGATGCCGCCTTCGTCGAGCAGCAATACGGGGTGGCGCCGGCGCAACTGGTGGATTTCTGGGCCCTGACCGGCATAGCTGGCTCCAACATCAAGGGGGTGCCCGGCATAGGCCCCAAGACAGCGACCCAGTTGCTGCAACAACATGGCAGCTTGTCGGCCCTGCTCGCAGCCTGCCAGCAGGAGGGTGCCGGCAAACCCTTGCTCAAGCTACGCCAGCACCAGGATGAGGCCCTTCTGGCCCAGCGGCTGGTGCAGCTGCAGCGGGACATTCCGCTGGGGTTCAACCTGCGGGAGATACGCTATCCTCCTGTGCCAGACAGCGAGGCCTGACGGGCCTCCACCATGCTCCAGCAATCCTGCCAATCATGACGGGACTCACCCTTGCTGTTGACAAAAGCAGATAGAATGTAAAGAAACATGGAGGGTTAGGTGTAGAAATGGTATAAAACGGCCGAATCCTCCCCCTCTGTTCCCTAGAAGTGGATACCTCTCATGTCAAAAAGAAAAATTACCGTCATCCCGGGCGACGGCATTGGCCCCAGCATCATAGAATCCGCCATCCAGATCCTGACCCACGCCGGTTGTGACTTCGAATACGAATATGCGGATGCCGGTCTGGTCGCGCTGGAGAAGCACGGCGAGCTGCTGCCCCAGGCCACCCTGGATCTGATCGAGAAGAACAAGGTCAGCCTGAAAGGCCCGCTCACCACCCCGGTCGGCGGTGGCTTCACCTCCATCAATGTCTCCCTGCGCAAGAAATTCAACCTCTACGCCAACGTCCGCCCCGTCATCTCCTTCAAGGGCACTCGCAGCCGTTACGACAACATCGACATCATCACGGTACGGGAGAACACCGAGGGCATGTACTCGGGCGCTGGCCAGAAGCGCAGCGATGACAACCAGAGCGCCGAGGCGATGAGCATCATCACCCGCGATGGAGCCGAACGCATCGTCAAGTTCGCCTTCGAGCTGGCCCGTCAGGAAGGGCGCAAGAAGGTCACCATCATCCACAAGGCCAACATCCTCAAGTCCACCTCGGGCCTGTTCCTGGAAGTGGCCCGTGAAGTGGCGGCCCGCTATCCGGATATCCAGAGCGAGGAGATGATCGTCGATGCCGCCTGCATGAACCTGGTGATGTACCCGGAGCGGTTCGACGTCATGGTCACCACCAACCTGTTCGGCGACATCCTCTCGGATCTGTGCGCCGGTCTGGTGGGTGGCCTCGGCATGGCGCCGGGCGCCAACATAGGGGATGGCGCCGCCATCTTCGAAGCGGTGCACGGTTCGGCACCGGATATCGCGGGCAAGAACATCGCCAACCCGACCTCGGTGATCCTCGCCTCCATCCAGATGCTGGAATATCTGGGCATGCAGGACAAGGCTGAACGCATCCGGGAAGCGGTGCGCGCCACCATAGAATCCGGCGATCGGGTCACCCGGGATCTGGGGGGCACGGCCTCCACCAGCGAGTTCACCCAGTCCATCATAGAACGGCTGTAATCTAGTCTAATGTATTGATTTTAAAGGGGAGCCTCGGCTCCCTTTGTTTTATCTCGCGGCGCGCTATCCCCCTCATCGATTGGCTACTATGTTCAATAGATAAGGGATAAGGAGATCCATTATGCGCGCTATTTTCAGCCTGCTGCTCATCAGCAGCAGTGTCATGGCAGTAGACAGACCGGTCGACAATGCCTGGAAAGAACTACCGGCATCCGGCACCCAGCAAGCCAGCCAGGTCTGGCGCTCCACCATGGATACCAACGAGCTGCTCAAGGCGCCCAAACCGCTCTCCTTCGGGGTGGACATAGTGACCGACAGCAATGGTAACAGCCAGGTCACCCCCTATCAGAAGCTGAACCTGACCGCCGAGAAGAGCGTGAGTCTCTCCTTCGAGCAGCACAAACCCAGGATCAAGTTCAAGGCCGGTGGCATGAACACTTCCATCAAGTTGCGCGGCAACGGGGTCAAGCTGGAGTTCAGCCCGACCGATCGATCCATCCCCCTCGACATAGAGCTCAAGCTCACCGACGGCGAGTCCTCCCTGCGCTTCGACTATCGCTTCTAGGCCTGCATAAACGACAGGACCGACAGCATCTCTGCTGTCGGTCCTGTTTTCCGTTCACGGCAAGGCGCCGGACGTCAGTCCTTGGCTTCCAGCTTGGAGACCCAGTACTTGTTGTAGACGTGTACCGTGATCTCTTCGCGATCGTGGTAGAGCTGCTTGGCCTGGATGACAAAGGCGTTGTCGATCTCCTTGAGCAGGCCGCGCAACACCTCTATGTTGTGCACAGCTTCGGCGTAACGCTTCTTCATCGGCAGCTTGAGGTTGAACACCGCCTCCTGGCAGTCGTTCTCGCGGAACCAGTCGGCAATCATGTGAACAACCCGTGCCGGCTTCTCTACCATGTCGCACACCAGCCAGTAGATGTTCTTCTTGCTGGGACGCCACACAAAACCGTCGTCACGCAGGTGCTTCACCTGGCCTGTATCCATCAGGGAGGGGGCCATGGTGCCGTTATCCACCGCGGTCACCATCATGCCGCGACGCACCAGCTGATGCGTCCAGCCACCCGGGCAGGCACCCAGATCGACCGCCTTCATGCCGGAGGTGAGACGCAGGTCCCACTCTTCCCGTGGCACGAACACGTAGAAGGCCTCTTCCAGCTTGAGGCTGGAGCGGCTCGGGGCATCCGGCGGGCAGCGCAGACGCGGGATGCCCATGTGGAATTCGGAGTTGTTGAACGAGTAGGAGTAACCGATCAGCAGGTGATCGTTGGCCATGAAGAAGGCGTGGAACACCGGACGGTGCGGCGTCTCCTTCTTGGTCAGCAACTCGTTGCTGCGCAGCGCCTGACGAAGCGGCACTGTGAACTTGCGGCAGAAGGCCGACAGCTCTTTCGCCTCGTTGGTGTCGGCTGTCTCCACCCGCAGATCGCCGCAGATGGTATAGCTGGCGGCCGCCTCCAGGATGGGAGAGATCCGGTCGGAGAGATCCAGATCCTTCAGCTCATGGGTCACCACCAGCATCTGGCGGATGAAGATGAGCTCCTTGAACGGCAGCTTGCGGGCCAGCAGATCGGCCTGCTCCTCGTCATACAGCTCGAATATCACATAACCGCTGTCGTCCTTGACCCGGGCGAAACCGTAACACTGCATGTTACTGGCACGTTCGGTGATCTCTGCCGCCGCCTCTTTCTCAAAACCGGGGCGGCAATAAAGCAGCAGATTATTCATTTTTTCCTCCAAGACGACAGCCAGCCCATATCAGAGCCGCCCATCCCAACATAAAACAGAGGCCACCGGCCGGGGTAATGAGCCCCAGCCCCTTGCTGCCGAGCAGCACCATGGCGTAAATACTGCCGGAAAATCCGAGGATCCCCAGCACAAATGCGAAGCCCGCAAAGGTGATCACCTTGCTGCGCACACCGCACCAACCCAGCACCAGCAGGGCCAGTGCGTGAAAAAACTGATATTGCACGGCTGTGTTGAACGCCGCCAGCAGCGAAGGCGTGATGCCGCTCGCCGCCAGGCCGTGGGCACCGTAGGCCCCCAGCAGGGTGGCCGTCAGGCCAAACAGGCCCGCCAGCACCAACCAATGCCGCTGAAACTCTCGCTGGATCTGCATCCTTGGCTCCTCCTTGTCTCGCTCACCAGCGTCAGGCCTCAGCCCGAGTGGCAGCGATAAAGCTCTTTATCCGATCGGCCGCCTGTTGCAGGTTCTCCTGCTCGCTCACCCCACTCGCCTTTCGCGGTTTGAAGCCATGGTCACCATCGGTCAGCCAGTGGACCGATACGTGGGGTGAGAAGGGAAAATCTGCCAGTTCGGCGCGCGTGCCGAAGGTATCGCGCTCCCCTTGCAACAGCAGGGTCGGCGTCTTGATCTGCTTGAGCACTTCGCCCCGCCAGCTGTCGGGCTTGGCCGGGGGGTGGAAAGGATACCCGAGAATGAGCAATCCTGCAGCATTCATCTCGTCCTCTCCTTCGCGATACAGCTCTGCCGCCATGCGTCCCCCCATGGACTTGCCCGCCAGAAACAGTCTTGGGTGGGCAAACTCGCGGGTCATCTGACGCCAATGGTCGAGCAACACGGGCGCTCTGTCCGGCGGCCTGCGCTTGCCATCCTGAGCCCGCTTGCTCATGTAGGGGAAGTTGAAACGCACCACCTCGATATCGGTGCCCGCCAGCAGGCGTGACAGCTCGGCGAGAAAGGCGTGTTCCATGCCGGCACCGGCGCCGTGGGCCAGCAAAATGCGAACGGGGGCATCGCTTGCCCCCTCCCTTATCACCTCAGTCATGACGTCCTCTCTCACGCAATCACCTCAGTGCCTCATGCATCGGCGAGCCGTGCCCGGCGACGGGCCTCCTCCTGCTCCACCAGCTCCAGCATCCAGTCGCGAAAGGCCACTATCTTGCCCTGATCCGACTGCTGCTCCTGGCACACCAGGTAGAAGGCGTTCTTGCTCACCAGCACCTGTTCGAACGGGCAGATGAGCCGGCCCGCTTCGATCTCGGGCTGGGCCAGCACGCTGTGGCCGAGCGCCACCCCCTGACCGTGGATCGCCGCCTGGATCACCATGGTCGAGTGGCTGAAGATGGGCCCCTGATTGACGTTGGGGGCATCTATGTCGAGCTGGCGAAACCAGGCCTTCCAGTCACGGCGGGAGGTATCGTGCAGCAGGGTATGACGGGTCAGATCATCCGGGGTGCGCAGCGGCTTGGGGCCGGTCAGCAGCAGCGGCGAACAGACGGGGATCAGGTATTCGGTGTGCAGCTTGTCGGATCTCAGCCCGGGCCAGTTGCCACGGCCGTAGTAGATGGCCACGTCCACATCGTCGGTCAGCGACCCCTCGTCCATGTCCACCGCCTTGATCCGCACATCTATGTCCGGATGGCGTTCGCTGAACTTCACCAGCCTGGGCACCAGCCACTGGATGGCAAAACTCGGCTGCAGAGAGACGGTGAGCGCCCCCTTGGCGCTGCGGGCCAGCAGCTTGTCGGTCGCCTCCGAGATGGAGCTGAAGATGTCCTTGATGTCGAGGAAGTAGCCCTGCCCCTCTTCGGTCAGCAGCAGCGAGCGGTTCTTGCGGCGAAACAGCTTGATGCCGAGATACTCCTCCAGCGCCTTGATCTGGTGACTGATGGCAGCCTGGGTCACGAACAGTTCTTCCGCAGCCCGGGTGAAGCTTAAGTGACGAGCCGCGGCTTCGAATGCTTTCAGTGCATTGAGCGGGGGTAAACGACGAGACATGAGACCAGCCGACGATGAGTTTTTCTAATGGGCCGCATTATAATTTGTCGGTTGCGGGCCGACCAGTGAATAAACATAATTCGCTTCGCAATCCGTTGTCATATGGCTCACTTTTTCTCTTCCATGTTGGTTTACATGTGATTTTTGTGAGTCAGTGGTCTGCGATTGTGGTGTTGTGTTTCTTCCTCTGCGGGAAGAGGGGCTTAAATCGGACCGATTTAACCCAGTCTGTCATCTGAATGTGTTTGGCGCCTCCGGTTGGATGGCGCCTTTTTTCTTATCCCTATACCTTGAACTGCCCCACCAGCTGCTGCTGTTTGTCCGCCAGCACCGACAACTCGCGCCCGTTTTCGGCGGAGGTCGCCGCCTCGGCCCGTATGGTGTGGCTCACATCGCGAATGTTGCTGACGTTGCGATTGATCTCGTCCGCCACCCCGCTCTGCTCCTGCGCCGCCCGGGCAATCTGCTCGTTCATCTGATGTATGGTCGCCACCGCATGGATGATCTGCTCCAGCACGCTGACCGACAGATCCACCTTTGTCAGCGTCACATCCGCCTGGCTGTGGCCCGTCATGATCGCCTTGACCACGGCCTGGGTACCGGATTGCAACTGCCCTATGAGGGTCTGGATCTCGACGATGGCGTTCTGGGTACGCCCCGCCAGATTGCGCACCTCGTCGGCCACCACGGCGAAGCCACGGCCCTGCTCACCAGCCCGCGCCGCCTCGATGGCCGCGTTCAGCGCCAGCAGGTTGGTCTGCTCGGCGATCCCCTGGATCACCACCAGGATGTCGTTGATGTTCTCGCTGTTGGCGGAGAGCCGCTCCACCACCGGCTTGGCGTCGCTGATCACCGCCATCAGCTTGCGCATCGCCTCCTGGGTATCGGCCACCACGTACTTGCCCTCCTGCGCCGAGGTATCGGCCTGGTTGGCTGCCGCCACCGCCGAGTTGGCGTTGCCCGCCACCTGCAGCGCGGTGGCGCTGAGCTCTTCGAAGGCGGTCGCCACCAGATCCACCTCCTGATACTGGGCCTGCATGCCGGCGCTGGTGCGCTCGGCAACCTGGGCCGCCTGCTCAGCGCTGGCGCGGGTGCCGGCGACCGTGTCTATCACCTGACTGATGGTGGTCTGCAACTTGTTGAGGAAGCTGTTGAACCACTTGGCCAGCTCACCAATCTCGTCATCGCGATGCAAGTCGATGCGCTGGGTCAGGTCCCCCTCCCCGGTGGCTATGTCCTTGAGGCGGGCCACCACAGCGCGGATGGGCGCCACTATCTGATGAGCCATCAGCCAGATGCAGAGCAGCCCGATCGCCGAGATCACGCCGCCTATCACCAGCTGGGTGACCACGCTGCGATTGGCCTGGCTGGAGAGATCCTCTTGCAACTGACGGGCCGAGGCCAGCACCACACTGCGAGGCAGCTCGATATAGATGCCCCATGTTTGCGCCGTGCCACGCATCCTGACCGGCACGAAGGTTTGCAGCAAAGAACCGTCCGGGCTCCAGCGGGTCATGGTCTGCCCCTGGCCGAGCCAGCCGGTCAGATCGCCGGCCAGCGCCTGGTATTGCTGGCCCAGCGGGCTGCCCAGGGTCACGTCAAAACCATCCACCCCGGCGGCGCGCCCTTCGTGACTGACCAGCAGCACCTTGCCCTGACCGTCATAGAGCGCCTGATCCATCTCTTTGACCAGGTTTTGCAAGGTGGCCAACGAGATATCGACCCCGACCATGCCAAGCAGGGTCTCCTGCTCCAGCAGGGGGACTGTCACCGAGGTCATCAGCACCTTCTGCGACCCCACATCGTCGAGATAAGGTTCGAGCAGACAGAGCGCCTTGCTGCGGATGCTGCAGCGATACCATTCGTTCTCCACCCCGCCGGCCGCCGTCGGACTCTCGTCCGCCAGCACGGATTCGTTTTGCACCTCGGGTTCTATCTTGCCGTCGACCCGGGCCCAATAGGTGGAGAAGCGCCCCTTGTCGTTGGCCCCAAGCGCACTTGAGCCATGGTAGTTGCTGTCTTCCCCGTCGAGCTGATCCGGCTCGAACACCGCATAGACACCGAGCAGATTGGCCGAGGAGGCCGCCGCATCGTGCAGTTGCTGATTGACGGCGCCACGCAGTGTCTCGGAGGAGCCGAAGTTGTCGGCCGCATTCTTGCGCTGGAACAGGATCCCCTGCGCCAGCAGGGTGGTGCGGAAATAAGCTTCATCCAGATAACTGGTGACCTTGGCCGCCTGCTCGGATCCCATCGCCTTCATCCAGTTTTCGGCCGAACGCTGCGCCTCCTCAGTGGTGGAGGTCAGCACCTGATCCTGCATCCGGGCGGCGCTATAGAGAGAAGAGGCGACCAGGGCACCGGCACTGGCCAACAAACAACAACCGGCGATCAGGGTAATGCGCCCCTGAACAGAAAGAGAACTCATGCCACCATTCCTAACTTCGTACAGATGTGCTCAGTGTATCGGTTTTGGAAACAAAAACTTAACCTATCAGGCGAAATCCAGGCTGAGCTGGTTAACTTCTCCGTCACGGGGCAGCCCGACCACCAGCCCGAGCAACCGGATCGGCTTGCCCTGTGCCCGCAGCAGCCCCTCATGGAGCAGATCGTGAAACAGCTCGGGCTGATAACCGCCACGACGATAGACTGTGGTCTGCTGAAAATCGGCAAACTTGAGCTTGATCCCCTGCCCCATCAGCGCCTCTGCCGGGCAAGCCTTGGCAAAGCGCAGCTCCAGCTCGGGAATGAGCTGGCTCAGCACCTGCCAGCAGGCGGCCTCATCCAGCACGTCGCTGGCCAGCGTAGTCTCCACGCCTATGGTCTTGCGCACCCGCTGGGCCTGCACGGGCTGATCGTCATGGCCCCAGATCCGCCCCGTCAGCATCTCTCCCAGCTTGCCGAATCGGGCGATCAGCTCCTCGCTGCTGAGCACTCTCGCATCCTCGCAGGAGTAAAGCCCCTGGGACTCCAGCCGATCGGCCGTCTTGCGCCCAATCCCCGGCAGCTTGGCCAACGGCAGCTGGCGCACGAACTCATCCACCTCATTCGGCTTTATCACGAACAGGCCGTCGGGCTTGCGCTGCTCCGAGGCCAGCTTGGCCAGAAACTTGTTCGGTGCCACCCCGGCCGAGGCGGTCAACCCGAGCTCGGTCACTATGGCGTGACGGATCTCGGCCGCCATCAGGGTGGCACTGCCGCCACAGCAGGGGCTGTCGGTGACGTCGAGATAGGCTTCGTCGAGGGAAAGCGGCTCCACCAGCTCGGTGTAGCGCAGGAAGATGGCACGCAGCTGGCGGGAGATCTCCTTGTAGAGCGCCATCCGGCCGGGGATGAGCACCAGCGGCGGGCAGAGCTTCTTGGCCAGGCCGCTCGGCATGGCGGAACGCACCCCGAAACGGCGCGCCACATAGTTGCAGGTCGAGATGACGCCGCGCCTGTCTGCCGAGCCGCCGATGGCCAGCGGCACCTCGCGCAGGGCCGGATTGTCCCGCATCTCTACCGCCGCGTAGAAGCAGTCCATGTCGATGTGAATGATTTTGCGCATACCACTGTACGGATAAACAGGTAACCTGCCTATGCTAACCCAGCGCTGCCGTTTCTGCCATCGGCATGAAGCGACGAACAGGCATAGACTCTTAAGGCACCATTCACCACCCCATGGGTCAAGGAGGACGAGATGAAAGCACTCTGGCTGGGATTAGGGCTGGGGTTCTGCCTGCTGTCGCAGCCTGGCAGCAGCAAGGACAACCCGACTGCCGAATGCAGCTGGCTGTATGACCGCATAGCGGCACTGGAAAAGGCCATCAAGCAGGGTGACGAGCTGGGAACACGGGAAGAACTGGCGCGCTGGCAGGCAGAGTTCAACAAGAAAGCCTGTCGCCAATACGACTACTGAGCACACCGCCATAAAAAAGCGGGCTGACCACAAGGTCAGCCCGCCTGTTATCCAGCATGGGTCCGAATACGACTTCGGCCCCCGACCCGCTCAGATGATCCGGTTGTCGATCAGCATCTTGCGACGGGCCTCTTCCTTGGCCATCTTCTTCTTGCGGTTGTCACAGGGCTCCGGACAATCGCACTCTTTCTCGATGCCGATCGTGCCCAGCCCACCGCAGGAACCTGAGATGGTCTTCTTCTGGAAGATGTAACCTATGGCCATGGCCACCACGACCGCCAGAAACACCCCGAAGGTGATCAAGAAAATCTGCATGCTACTGCCTCTTACTTTCTAACCAGATACTGTTTGAAGGCATCTGAATACGCCTCTTCAAAGCCATCGGCCGTCTTGGTGATCACGAAGATAGCCAGCCCGCGCTCCTTGGCATAGGCCAGGCTCTTCTCGGGCCCGAGCACCATGAACACGGTCGCCAGCCCGTCTGCCGTCATGCAGGAGGGGTGGATCACGGTCACCGACACCATGCGATGCTGGATGGGCTTGCCCGTCATGGGATCTATGGTGTGGGAGAAGCGCTGGCCGTCCATCTCGTAATAGTTGCGGTATTCACCCGAGGTGGCAACCCCGTTGTCACCGGCCACTATCACTTCCTGAACGGAACCGGCATTGGCGGTCGGCTTCTCGATGGCCACGCGCCAGGGGTGCCCCTTGCCGTTGACACCATTGATGCGCAGCTCACCGCCGATCTCCACCAGATAGTTGTGAGACCCCATGGCTTCCAGATACTCGGCCACCTTGTCCACCCCAAAGCCCTTGGCGATGGCGGAGAGATCCACGTAGAGATCCGGAATGTCCTTTTGCAAGGTATCGGCATCGGCGGAGGTGATCACGTGCAGATTGCCCAGACCTGTCTTCTGGCGGGTCTGGGTGATCAGCTCCTCGGACGGGATCTTGGTCGGACGTGCATCCGGCCCGAAACCCCACAGATTGACCAGGGGACCGACGGTCACGTCCAGCGCGCCGCGGCTCTCACGGCCCAGATGCAGGGATTCAGTCACCACACGCGCGGTATCGCGAGAGACCACCACTGGGGTCGAGCTGCGGTGCTGGTTGAAACGCGACAGCTCGGAGTCGGGACGATAGGTCGACATCTGGTCGTTGACCCGCTCCAGCAAGACATCGACCTCGGCCTGGAACTTGGCCGGATCCGTGATGACGTTGTCCGCCACCTTGATGGAGTAGTAGGTACCCATGGTGCTGCCGGTGATGTGGATCTCCGGCTTGGATTGGACCGTTTCCTGACCGCACCCAGTCAAGAAAAAGGCTAGCCCGAAGGCTAGCCAGGTCTTTACAACACTGTGCATTGATTAACCACCAAAGTCATCCAGCAAGATGTTTTCGTCTTCAACACCGAGGTTTTTCAGCATGTTGATGACGGCAGCGTTCATGACGGGAGGCCCGCACATGTAAAATTCACAATCTTCCGGCGCCTCGTGGTTCTTGAGATAGTTCTCGAACAAGACGTTGTGGATGAAGCCTGTGTAACCATCCCAGTTGTCTTCCGGCTGCGGATCAGACAGGGCGACGTGCCACTGGAAGTTGTCGTTCTCGGCGGCCAGCATGTCGAAGTCTTCGACATAGAACATCTCGCGCTTGGAACGGGCACCGTACCAGAAGCTCATCTTGCGATGGGTCTTCAGGCGACGCAGCTGGTCGAAGATATGGGAGCGCATCGGCGCCATACCCGCACCACCACCGATGAACACCATCTCGGCGTCTGTGTCCTTGGCGAAGAACTCGCCAAACGGACCCGAGATGGTCACCTTGTCGCCAGCCTTGAGGCTGAAGATGTAGGAGGACATCTGGCCGGGAGGCGCAGTCCAGTTGCTCGGCGGCGGAGTCGCGATCCGCACGTTCAGCATGATGATGCCGAACTCTTCCGGATAGTTGGCCATGGAATAAGCACGAATGATCGGCTCGTTGACCTTGGACTCCAGCTCGAAGATCTTGAAGCGATCCCAGTCCCCGCGATACTCCTCGGGGATATCGAAGTGCTTGTACTGCACATGGTGGGCAGGGGCTTCGATCTGGATATAACCACCGGCGCGGAACGGGACGCTCTCGCCATCGGGGATCTGCAGCTTGAGCTCCTTGATGAAGGTGGCCTTGTTGTCATTGGAGATGACGGTACAGTCCCACTTCTTCACCCCGAAGATCTCTTCCGGCAGCTCGATGTCCATGTCGCCACGCACAGTGACCTGACAGGCCAAACGCTCGCCATGACGGGCCTCGCCCTTGCTGATGTGATCCAGCTCGGTCGGCAGAATATCGCCGCCGCCGGCTTTCACCCGCACCTTGCACTGACCACAGGAGCCACCGCCACCACAGGCGGAGGAGACGAAGATACCGCTGCCGGCCAACACGCCGAGCAGCTTGCCACCCGCCGGGCTGGTGACAGCCTTGGCCGGGTCGCCGTTGATGCTGATTGTCACGTCACCGGCGGTCACCAGCTTGGACTTGGCGAACAGAATGACTGCCACCAGGGCCAGCAGGATCACGGTGAACATGACCACACCCAGAATAATTTCCATCTATATTTCCTTTCCGATTACAGGGAAATACCAGAGAAGGACATGAAGCCCAGCGCCATCAGACCCGCGGTGATGAAGGTGATGCCGAGGCCACGCAGGCCTTCCGGAACATCGGAGTACTTCATCTTCTCGCGGATCCCCGCCATCGCCACGATGGCCAGCATCCAACCGGCACCCGAGCCCACGCCATAGACCACAGACTCCACGAAGTTGTAGTCACGCTGCACCATGAAGGAGACGCCACCGAAGATGGCGCAGTTCACGGTGATGAGCGGCAGGAAGATACCCAGGGCGTTGTAGAGCGCGGGGAAATACTTGTCCAACGCCATCTCCAGGATCTGCACCAGCGCCGCGATCACCCCGATGAAGGTGATGAAGCTCAGGAAGCTCAGATCCAGGCCGGATACCAGGGCGCCATCTTTCAGGACGTAGTTGTAGATCAGGTTGTTGGCCGGCACGGCCACGGTCTGTACCACAATGACGGCGATACCCAGACCCATGGCCGTCTTGACCTTCTTGGACACCGCCAGGAAGGTACACATCCCCAGGAAGAAGGAGAGCGCCAGGTTTTCGATGAAGATCGAACGAATCAACAGACTCAGATAGTGTTCCATACCTTAATCCTTTGCCTCCACCTGCTTGGGATCCTTGGTGCGAACGCCCCAGATGATCAGACCAATGATGAAGAATGCACTCGGCGGCAGCAGCAGCAGGCCGTTAGGCACATACCAGCCACCATTGTTCACCAGCGGCAGCAGCTCGATACCGAACCAGGTGCCGGAGCCCAGGATTTCACGCACGGTGGCCACGGCCAGCAGCACGGCGCCGTAACCCAGACCGTTGCCGATACCGTCCAGGAAGGAGGGCAGCGGGGCGCTCTTCATGGCGTAGGCTTCGGCACGACCCATCACGATGCAGTTGGTGATGATCAGGCCCACGAATACCGACAGTTGCTTGGAGATGTCATAGGCATAGGCCTTGAGCACCTGGTCAACCACGATAACCAGCGAGGCAATCACCGCCATCTGGGCGATGATCCGCACGCTGTTCGGGATCTGATTGCGGATCAGGGAGATGAACAGGTTGGAGAAGGCGGTGACCGCGGTAACGGCCAGCGTCATCACGAACGCCGTCTTCATCTGGCTGGTAACGGCCAGCGCGGAACAGACACCCAGCACCTGCAAGGCGATGGGGTTGTTGCCGAGCACAGGCGTCAACAGCAATTTTTTCATTTCGCTCTTGTCAGCCATTGTTGATTTCTCCTGCACGAACCTTGGCCAGGAAAGGACCAAAGCCCTTGGGTCCCATCCAGAAGTCAAACGTGTGCTGTACGCCATTGCCGGTCAGGGTCGCGCCGGACAGGCCATCGATGTCATGCTCGGAACCAGCCGGAGCATGCCCCTTGATCACCCGCAGTGCGGGCTGACCGTCTTGATCGAACAGCTTCTTGCCGACGAAGAGTTCACGCCAGGCCGGATTCTCGATCTCGCCGCCCAGACCCGGTGTTTCGCCGTGATCATAGTAGGTGATGCCCTTGATGGTTTGACCATCGGCCGCGACCGCCACGAAGGCGTACATGGTGGACCACAGACCCTGGCCGTAGACCGGCAGTATGATGTTGTCGACCTTGCCTTCTGCATCCTTCGCGAAGAACACCGGCACCAGCCTGGAGATCTGACGCAGGCCAGCCTTGTCGTCGGCCGGGGCCAGACGGATGTTCTTGGCCGGATCCTTCGCCGCCAGCTTGGTGTCGAAGTTGTCGGCATCGCCGTCAACGAACTCACCGGTGGTCAGGTCGACCAGGCGCGCTTCAATCTTGTTGCCATACAGCTGGGCCAGATCACGCTTGGCCACGGAGCTGACATCGACACCGGCAACGGACAGGATGTTGCTTTGCTTGTCCAGCGCCCTGTTTTCCAGCTGAGCCGGGCGCAGCCCCACGGCGGCCACGGAGACCACGATGGAACACACCAGACACAGACCGGTCACCACGGTGAGGGTACCGATGGTTGAGTCTTTATTAAACGCCACGTGCGATCCTCCGCTTGATGTTCGCCTGCGCCACGAAATGGTCAAACAAGGGGGCAAACAGGTTAGCAAACAGAATGGCCAACATCATGCCTTCCGGGAACGCGGGGTTCACTACCCGGATCAGCACTACCATGACGCCGATGAGGGCGCCGTACCACCACTTGCCCTTGTTGGTAAAGGCGGCGGAGACCGGATCGGTCGCCATGAAGGCCATACCAAAGGCGAAGCCGCCCAGCACCAGATGCCAGTGCCACGGCATGTTGAACATGGGGTTGGTATCGGAACCTATGACGTTGAACAGCAGGGAGGTTGCCACCATGCCGATCATCACACCGGCGATGATGCGCCAGGAGGCGATTCGCATGTAGACGATCATGGCCGCACCGATGAGGATCATCAGGGTGGAGACTTCACCGATGGAACCCGGCAGGTTCCCCAGGAAGGCATCCATCCAGCTGATGGCTTCGCCGGTGGCACCGTTGATCAGCGCCATCTGGCCGCCCTGGGCCCACTGGCTCAGCGCGGTCGCGCCTGAATAGCCGTCAACGGCCACCCAGACGGCATCGCCGGAGATCTGGCCCGGGTAGGCGAAGAACAGGAACGCACGACCCGCCAGGGCCGGGTTCAGGAAGTTCTTGCCGGTACCGCCGAACACTTCCTTGGCCAGCACCACGCCGAAGGTGATGCCGAGCGCGGCTTGCCACAGGGGCAGCTCGGGCGGCACTATCAGGGCGAACAGGATGGAGGTCACGAAGAAGCCTTCGTTGATCTCGTGCTTGCGCACCATGGCGAACAGCACTTCCCAGAAGCCACCGACCAGGAACACGGTCAGGTAGATGGGCAGGAAGTGCGCCGCACCGATCAGCATCTTGCTGCCGATGCCGGCCACGGCCGGATCCAGCGAGGCACCCAGCAGGGTCGCGATGGTGTATTGCCAGGTATCGGCACCGGCCGCGCTGCCCAGATGGGCGATGGCGGCGATGGACTGGTTGCCGACGTTGTACATGCCCCAGAACATGGCCGGGAACACGGCCAGCCACACCATGATCATCATGCGCTTCAGATCGATCGCATCACGGACGTGGGCGGCATTGCGGGTCACGGACCCGGGGGTATAAAACAGGGTATACGCCGCCTCGAACAGGGCATAGTACTTGGAGTACTTGCCGCCCGGCTCGAAGTGATGTTCCAAATTTTCAAGAAGTTGCTTGAAACTCATCGCTTAACCTTCCAGTTCTATCTTGGCCAGGCACTCACGCAAGATCGGGCCGTACTCTGTCTTGCCGGGGCAGACGAAGGTACAGAGCGCCAGATCTTCCTCATCCAGCTCCAGGCAGCCGAGCGACTGTGCGCTGTCGGTGTCGCCGGAGACCAGATCCCGCAGCAGCAGGGTCGGCAGGATGTCGAGCGGCATCACGCGCTCATAGTTGCCAATAGGCACCATTGAGCGATCACTACCGTTGGTGGTGGTAGTGAAGTTGATGAGTTTGCCCTTCATCAGATGAGAGAGGGTGGTACGGGTGATGGAGAACTTGTCGGCGCTGGGATTGACCCAACCCAGGAACTCTTTCTCACGGCCTTCGCCCAGCACGCTCACCTGATTGTGGTAACGACCCAGGTAGTCATGGACCCCTTCGGCCTTGGCACCACTCAGGATGGAACCGGAGATGACACGGTTTTCATCCGCGCGCAGCTCGTTGTTGGTCAGCTGGCTGATGCAGGCGCCCATGCGGGTGCGCAGCAGGCGTGGCTTGACCACGTTCGGACCGGCCAGGGCGATCACCTTGTCGGTGAAGATCTGACCCGTGGTGAACAGCTTGCCGTAGGCGATCACATCCTGATAGTTGATGTGCCACTGCACCTTCTTGGCGCTGACCGGATCCAGGAAGTGGATATGGGTGCCAGGCAGACCGGCGGGATGCGGGCCAACAAACACGGCTTCCTTGACTTGCGCCAGGTTGGAGTGCGGCAGACTGCCTTCACCCTTGCAGACGTGGACGCTGCCATCGGTCAGGCGGCTCAGCACGCTCAGGCCATCGAGGAAGGCCTGGGCCTGTTCCTTGATGATGAGCTCGGCATTGGCAGCCAGCGGGTTGGAGTCCATCGCGGTGACGAAGATGGCACGCGGGGCAGAGCCCACTGCCGGCACCTTGCTGAATGGACGGGTACGCAATGCGGTCCACTGGCCTGATGCGACCAGGATCTCCTGCACCTTGCTGCGCTCGAGCTGTGCAAGCTCGGCAGACGCAAAGTGTTCAAAGGTCACCTGCTCGTCAGAGCCATCGATGTCGATGACGACAGATTGCAGAACACGCTTGGCACCACGGTTGATCTCAGAAACCACACCGGTGGCAGGGGCCGTGAATTTAACGCCGGGATTCTTCTTATCTTCGAAGAGCTCCTGACCTTTAATGACGCGATCACCTACTTTGACGAACATAGTAGGACGCATCCCCACGAACTCTTCGCCGAGTGTAGCAACACGGGTGATGGCCGGGCCATCGTAGATTACTTGCTCCGGAGCACCCAGCACGGGGATGTCCAGTCCTCTTTTAATTGTAATCATACTCACTTGCACTACCGTTAAGGGAAGACAGGTTGGTTAGCGCCGAGAAATACATCACGACGAGTTGTTGAATGAGCCCGTTCATGTTGCGAAAAAATGTCGAAGAAACAAACAAATCAGCAACATACAGGGTCATTCAAAAGCGCCTGAGTTTAGCACTTATGGCAAGTTTACTGCCATGCAAAATGGGGAAAATCCCCGCTCTATCACAAAATCATCGAAATTTAATCACGCCGATTTCTTCACTAAACCTCAGGATTTGCCTCGAGTTAGCCATTAATACCTCAAAATGGGTAATGGCGTTTATGTTCGAAAATAGATTAGAAATTTTGATGTCTGGGCGGGAGAGCGACGCCACGAGCCAGGACTCGGGGCGCCGCCAAAAAACGTTTATTAATTGTTAACTAATCGAGGATTGAGTAATCAACTCGTCAATAGCCTTAGGCCGGGCCATTCTTGCTGACGCAACTCGGGGTCGTCGGCGCCTGTTCCCGTTGCTGCCACTCCTGCTCCGTATAGGTATGCAGCGCCAGTGCATGAATGGCACCCGCCAGCTCGTCGGCCAGCACCCCATTGACCTGGCGATGGCGGGCCAGCAGTCGCTGGCCCTCGAAGGCCTGACTCACCACCACCACCTTGAAATGGCTCTCTGAGCCCGGCGCAACCCTGTGCATGTAGCTTTCGTTGATCACCTCCAGGTGGCTGGGGGACAAGGCAGCGGCCAGCTTGGCCTCGATCTGTTGTTGCATGGTCACGAGCAAAACTCCCAAAATGGATGTCCGGCCATTGTAGCCAGGGTTGGCAGTATGACGAAATCGTCCGGCACGGGAAAAGAGGCGCGGTTTTGCCCCTCGCCCGGTGCCGCCGGGCTGGTGAAATTCTCCGCCCCCGCTAGAATAGCGCCACTTTGCGCCCCGCCGGCGCCTGTTTTATGAATCATCTGGACGCTTCGCTTATGCAAACCCTTCTCGACACGGCTCATTGTCGTCTGACCCTGTATCGCTATCCACGCCAGAGCCAGGATCCGTTGCAGGCCTGGGATGCGGCAGACGAGTACCTGATCAATACCCTGGCAGAGGCGCCACTCGAGCAGACCGGCCCCGTCATCATCATGAATGACGGCTTCGGGGCCCTGGCCGCCTACCTGCACGGCCATGCCCCCGTCTGTGTGAGCGACTCCCATATCAGCGAGCGGGCCACCCTGGCCAACCTCGCGGAGAACGGGCTGGATCCCCATGCCATCACGCTGCAGGATGCGCTGGCGCCATTGCCTGCAGCCCCCATGCTGGTGGTGATCAAGGTCTCCAAGTATCAGGCACTGCTGGAACAGCAACTGCTGGCCCTGCGCCAGGTGGCAACCCCGGCCACCCGCATCCTCGCCGCTGGCAAGGCCAAGGACATTCACAGCTCCACTCTGGCGCTGTTTGAAAAATACCTGGGGCCGACCCGCACCTCGCTGGCCTGGAAGAAGGCACGCCTCATTCATTGCACCCCGGCCGGTACGCCCGCCGAACGCCCCGTGCTGGCCAATCCCTTTCCCACGGTCTGGCCGCTGGAGGGCACCGACATGCTCATCCACAACCATGCCAATGTGTTTTCGCGCACCAGCCTGGATATAGGCGCCCGCTTTATGCTGGACAACCTTCCGTTCCATAGCGCACGACGCGTGATCGATCTGGGTTGCGGCAACGGTGTGCTGGGGCTGGCGCTGCTGGCGCGGGATGCCGAGGTGGAGGTGACCTTCATCGACGAATCCCACATGGCGGTCGCCTCGGCGCGGCTCAACGTCGAACACAATCTGCCGGATGCCCTGCCCCGCGCCAGCTTCATGGTCAACAACTGTCTCGATGGGGTGGAAGTCGGCTCGGCGGATCGGATCCTCTGCAACCCGCCCTTCCATCAGTTGCAGGCGATCACCGATCATATCGCCTGGCAGATGTTCAGCGATGCCCACCGGGTGTTGCCCCAGGGGGGCGAACTCTGGATAGTAGGCAACCGTCACCTGGATTATCACAACAAACTCAAGCGCCTGTTTGCCAATGCACAAGTCGTTGCGTCAAACAGCAAATTCGTTATTTTGAAAGCCATCAAACGCTAAACAGAAAGATAAAGGAAACCCATGATGAAAAAGTCACTCTTGCTGCTGGCCGCCCTGACGCTGGGTGGTTGTGCGACTCACTGGCCGGAAACCGCCCTGCTCAACCCGCAGGTGATTCCTTCCAATCAGCAGTACTACTCGGGCAACCGCATCACCCTGGAAGGGGTCGACAAGCGTGAAGCCGCCTACGTCTTCTCCATCAAGAAGAAAGAGAAGGCCGCCGTGCTGGTCAACAGCGAGCAGCCGCTCAACAACCTGCTGGCCGAGAAGCTGGCCGAAGGCCTGCGCAGCCAGGGGCTGGAAGTGGGCAACAGCGGTACCACCAACCTGACCCTGGCCATCTCCAGCGCCTCGGTCACGGTGGAAGAGAAAACCTTCACCTATGTCACCAAGTCCCGCGTCAGCCTGCAGGTGATGGCCGACTTCCAGGGCAGCAAGCTGACCAAGCAGTTCAACATGTCCTCCAGCAAGGAAGGCCCGGGCGAACCGACCATGGCCGAGCTGGAATCCATCCTGAACCAGCAGCTGGGCAGCCTGCTGCAACAGATCATGGCGGACAATGCCCTGCGTGGTTATCTCAAGGGTCAGCCGAGCTGAGCGAGGAGAGTCAAATGAAAAAACTCTGGTTACTGGCCATGCTGATCGCCCCGCTGGCGTTCGCCGGCCCCAAGGTCAGGATGGAGACCAACCACGGCAACATAGTGGTGGAGCTGGCCTCCAAGCAGGCGCCGCAGACGGTGAAAAACTTCCTGCGCTACGTGGCTGACGGCAGCTATGACGGCAGCCTGTTCCACCGGGTGATCCAGGACTTCGTGGTGCAGGGGGGCGGCTATAACCAGCAGTTCCAGCAACTGCCGACCCTGGATCCCGTGGTCAACGAGTCCAAGGGCGGCCTGCCCAACAAGCGTGGCAGCATCGCCATGGCCCGCACCCAGGCCGTGGACAGCGCCACCCGCCAGTTCTACTTCAACCTGACCGACAACAACAACCTCAACGCCAATGCCGGCGCCGGTTATACCGTGTTCGGCCAGGTGGTGCAGGGCATGGAGGTGCTGGACAAGCTGGCCCAGGTGCAGACGGGTTACAGCTCCATCCTGCGCGCCAACGACGTGCCCACCAGCCCCATCATCCTGAAGAAGGTGGTGTTGCTGGCGGAGAAATAACGCGGGCCGGATCACATTCCGCCGCGTCTTTGCCCGGGTCACCGGCGTCCCTTTCTATACTCTGGCCTTGCCCCATGTTCCCGGGGTATGGCCCACATGAGGAGAAGGAGGTTCCGGTGACCTGCAACGAGTACCTAGCCCAACACACAGTCCCGCTGGCCCAGGCGGTTCGTCACTTTCTGGCACGAGAAATCTCCTATCAGCAGTTGGAGGATCTGAGCTGGCAGCTCCTCTCTCACTGGCAAGACTTGCCCCATATACCCGCAGACAAACAACCGGCCACCGATCGGGAAGGGGTGTTCTGGCACCTGCTGTACAGCCTGCATCAGTGGGATGAGCAGCAGATCATCGCCGACGTCTGGCTGCGCCTGCAGCTGATGGAATGCGCCAACTATCTGACCACAGAGGGCCCCTGTCCGCGCCACTGCATGGGTTCGCGCCCCTGAATCCAGACCCGCCACGCTCGGCTTGCCTTGGCTATCCCCCCCGAACCTGACAAAATGGCGCAATTTTCCCAGAGGAGTCAGGTATTTGAACACTGTCCGCACACCGAGCTGGCGAGACTCGCTCGCCGTCTACCTTGAGACTCGGGTTCTCATACTGTTTGCCATGGGTTTCTCGTCCGGCCTGCCTCTGCTGCTGGTGTTTGGCACCCTCTCGTTCTGGCTGCGCGAGGCCGATGTCAGCCTGACCGACATCGGCTACATGAGCTGGGTGGCGCTGGCCTATGGCTTCAAGTGGCTGTGGTCGCCGCTGGTTGACCGGATGCCGCTGCCGCTGCTCTCCCGATGGCTGGGACGGCGCCGCAGCTGGATGCTGCTCTCCCAACTGATGATTGCCCTCTCGCTGGTGGGCATGGCTTATTGCGATCCCAAGACCCAGCTCGCCCAGCTCGCCCTGTTTGCCCTGCTGGTGGCATTTTGCTCCGCGACGCAGGACATAGTCATCGACGCCTATCGCATCGAGTCGGCGCCGGAGCGGTTGCAGGCGGCCATGGCGGCCTCCTACATGACGGGTTACCGGCTGGCGATGATCATGGCCGGCGCGGGGGCACTGGCGCTGGCGGCCTGGCTCGGCAGCAACAGCGGCTATGACTACCGTGGCTGGCAACTCACCTATCTGCTGATGGCGGGGCTCATGTCCCTCGGCGTCATCACCACCCTGATCTGCCACGAACCGGACATAGATCTCGCCGGTCAGAACGATCAGCAGGAGGCACACAAGGCGCTGCTGCTCTCCCGTGGCTGGCCCACCTCGCTGGCCGGCATCGGCGCCTGGATCTACGAGGCCATCTGGTGTCCGTTTGCCGATTTTTTCCGCCGTTACGGCGGCTCGGCCATGCTGATCCTGGGGCTCATCGCCTGCTATCGCATCTCGGATGTGGTGATGGGGGTGATGTCCAACAGCTTCTACGTGGACCTGCAGTTCAGCAAGACGGAAGTGGCCACCATCACCAAGGTGTATGGCGTCATCATGACGCTGGTGGGGGCCGCCCTGGGGGGCGTGCTGGTGATGCGCTTTGGCACCCTGCGCATCCTGTTCCTCGGCGCCCTGCTCACCGCCAGTACCAATCTGCTGTTCGCCCTGCTCAATGAAGTGGGCCACAACCTGGAGCTGCTGACCCTGATCATCTCGGTCGACAACCTCAGCGCCGGCATAGCGACAGCCGCCTTCGTGACCTATCTGTCGAGCCTGACCAACGTGGCCTTCTCCGCCACCCAGTACGCCCTGTTCAGCTCCGTCATGCTGCTGATGCCCAAGCTGCTGGCGGGTTTCTCCGGGCGTTTCGTCGAACAGTTCGGCTACAGCACCTTCTTTATCGGCACCAGCCTGCTCGGCATTCCTGTGTTGATCCTGATCTTGCTGGTTGCCAAACGAGGAAGAGATTTGCTCTCGCAACAGGATAAATAGCAAGCGTTTGCGTGAAATTGGGGGTGATTAGATTCACACTTCCGAATAAAGTTCCCCGGCTCTTGTTTCTCCGATGAATTTATTTGGCTAGAATCCCTTCCGCTCCTTGTGGGCAGGCTACGGAAAACCTCAACTAACGCACAAGAGACCAATAAAATGGCCAAATTTACCAAGACTCTGATCGCTGCCGGTCTGCTGGCTGCTGCCGCCACCCCGGCCTTCGCTGCTGACTACAGCGGTGACATCCACAAGAACGATTACAAGTGGATGCAGTTCAACGTCATGCACACCATCGACCAACGTCCTTTCACCACAGGTGAAGAGGACTACAACGACACCTACTTCGAAATGGAATTCGGTGGTCGCTCCGGCCTGTTTGACCTGTACGGTTACGTCGATGTGTTCGACATCTTCGACTCCCGTCACAGCAACAAGCACAATGGTCAGAACCTGTTCATGAAATTTGCGCCGCGTATGTCTCTGGATGCGCTGACTGGTAAAGATCTCTCCTTCGGTCCGGTGCAAGAGGTGTACATCGCCTCCCTGAACAATATCGGCGATAAGCAGATGGAGAACATGATCGGTCTGGGTGCTGATGTACAGGTGCCTTGGTTCGGCAAAGTCGGCATGAACCTGTATGCTCGTCATTCCACCGAAAACCAGTTCTTTGTTGAAGAAGAGGGTGAATGGAACGGTTACTGGTTCGCCATGAACTGGTTCAAGCCTTTCTACACCTTCAGTAACGGAAGCTTCGTCTCCTACCAGGGTTACTTGGATTATGCCTTCGACATGGACACCCACAACCGTGCCGACCGTACCAGCGACAACCTGGCGACCTTCCACGGTATCTACTGGCACTCTGACCGCTATGCAGTGGGTTATGGCCTGAAGTACTTCATGGATGCCTACGGCACCAAAGATGGCTCCACTTCCTACGACACTACCCCCTGGAAGAGCTCTGGCTTCAGCCACTACTTCTCCGTTACCTACAAGTTCTAATAGAACGGGTAATGCGGATACAAAAAACCGGAGCAGCTGCTCCGGTTTTTTTATGGCTCTGTCATCGAACCTTTTACTGTTGCACCGCGTGGCGGTCGCACAAGGGGGGAGGGCCGAACCCTCCCGCCCATTATCAATCGCGGAAATTCTGGAACTGCATCGGCTGACCCAGCTCGGCACCACGTACCAGCGCCATGGCCTCCTGCAGATCGTCACGCTTCTTGCCGGTGACGCGCACTTCATCACCCTGAATGGCGACCTGCACCTTGATCTTGGAATCCTTGATCAGCTTCACCAGCTTCTTGGCGATCTCTTTCTCGATCCCCTGCTTGAACTTGACGTTCAGGTGGAAACGCTTGCCGGAGTGAACGCTGTCGCCCACGTCCATTGAGCTGTTCTCGATGTTGCGCTTGAGCAGGGCTGCGCGCAGGATCTCGACCATCTGCTTGAGCTGGAAGTCTGCATCGGCCTCCAGCTTCACTTCTTCCTTGTTCAGCTCGAAGCTGGCTTCAACACCACGAAAATCGAAACGGGTCGCCAGTTCACGATTGGCGTTATCGACGGCGTTCAACACCTCGTTCATTTTGACTTCAGAGACAATATCGAATGACGGCATGTCAGGGCTCCTCATGTTGCGCTATAAGGGGGCAAATCTACCAGAAAACCGGCAAATTTGCTGATTTCGATGGGGTTGCTCTGCTAGAATCCCCTGCGCACAGGAATGGCGAGACCCGTTAGTGTCCGCCACGCGACATCTTCACTTATCCCCGGCGGGCGGTTGACCGGAATGCAACCCCTACCTTGATTGAGTCTCTCCATGCCAAGCGGATTACAGAGTTCCCGACTGCCCTCCTCCCCCCAATGGTCACTGCTGGGCTGCGGCGCCCTGGGTGGCGTCTTCGCCTCCCTGCTGACTCTAAGCGGTCAACCTACCCGCGTCTTGCTGCGCGATCGTCACCGTTCGACCCTGCATCCCGGGATCGACTTCACCTCGCTGGAGGGCCATACCCAGCTGATCGCCATCGAACGCGGTTTCATCAGCCAGCCCGGCCAGATCAAGCGTCTGCTGGTGATGACCAAGGCTGGTCAGGTGGTATCGGCCCTGACGCCGCTGGTGGGCAAGCTGGCGGCAGGCGTGCCCATAGTGCTGCTGCACAACGGCATGGGCATAGCCGAGCAGGTGGTCCAGCTGTTCCCCCATAATCCTGTCATCGCGGGTGTCACCAGCCACGGCGCCATGCAAAGCGGCCACTTTGTGTTCCGCCATACCGGCAAGGGTGAAACCTGGCTCGGCCCGGTCAATGAGGCTGCCAAGGCCCATGCCGCCCTGGCGGACGACCTCGGTGCCGCCCTCGGTCAGGCCGGTTGGGATGAGCAGATCCTGGCTCGCCAGTGGCAAAAACTCGCCATCAACTGCGCCATCAATCCGCTGACCGCGCTCTATAAACTCAAGAATGGTGAGCTGGCCGGCCCCCGCTTCGCCGATGTCCTGCAACAGATCTGCGTGGAAGTGGCGGACGTGATGCAGGCCGAAGGCCAGCCCACCAGCAGCGATGAGCTGCTGCGCCGCGCCATGACGGTGGTGGAGCTCACCGCCGACAATTACTCTTCCATGTATCAGGACATGGAGCTGGGCCGGGAGACCGAGATCGAGGCCATCACCGGCTTCCTGCTGGCCAGGGCCGCCCGGCACGGCATCGCAGTACCGGTCAATCAGGGCCTCTATCAGGCCATCAAAGAGAAGAGCTGAGCCTGGCGAGATCGCGGGCAACTAAGGAGTGCAGTATGACAGTACTGGTATTGGTAGCCCCCGGCTCGGAAGAGATAGAGACGGTCGCCATCGTCGACACCCTGGTGCGCGCCCGCATCGAGGTGCTGCTCGCCTCCTGCTGTCCGGCCGGTCTGCGCCAGATCCGCGCCTCCCGTGGGGTGCAGCTGGTCGCTGACTATCATATTGACGAGCTGGCCAGCCGTGACTTCGAGGCCATAGTCGTGCCGGGCGGTTTGCCCGGCAGCGAAGCGATCCGCGATACGCCGCTCGCCATAGACCTGCTCAGGGAGCAGGCGGCGCTCGGCCGCTGGCGGGCGGCCATTTGCGCCGCCCCCGCAGTGGTGCTGCAACACCACGATCTGCTGGGGGATGCCAGCGTCACCTGTCATCCGGGCTTTCAAGCAAGCCTGCCCGCCGCACACTTGAGTAAGGCGCGGGTCGTGACGGATGAGGCTCATCGCCTGATCACCAGCCAGGGGCCTGGCAGCGCAATCGAATTTGCCCTCGAAATCGTGCGGGTGCTGCGCGGGGACGACACAGCCCTCGCGGTGGCCGGCCCCATGGTGATGCCTCCCTCCGTCATGCCATGACCCCTGTTGCCATCGCGGATGCCCTCTCGTCATGACAGAGCGCCCCTTGCCTGCCGGCAAGGGGCGCTCTGCTATTGGCCGGGCGCAACTCGAACTGCCCCCCCTTGCTCGCTAGCTCAGCAACTCGGGTCTGAGCTGCTCCATCAGCAGGTGGTTGTCACTGTAATCCACCGGTATGGCCACCACGGCTGGTCCCACGACCGCCATGGCGGCGCGCAGGGTCGACCGTAGATCCTCGGCGCAGGTGACCGCAAACCCGGCCGCCCCGAAGGACTCGGCATAGGCCTTGAAGTTGATGGGCCCGAAGCTCACCCCCGAGCTGCGGCGGTATTTTTTCTCCTCCTGCATCGCCACCATGTTGTAGCCGTTATCGACCCAGATGATGTGCACTATGTTGGATTTGAGCCGTACCGCCGTCTCCAGCTCCATGCTCGACTGCATGAAGCTGCCATCGCCGGACACCGAGATGATCTTCTCCCCCGGCCGCACCATGGCCGCACCTATGGCCCAGGGCAGCGCCACCCCCATGGTCTGCTGGCCGTTGGAGATGAGCACCTGGCGCGCCCGGAAGCTGTAGAGGTAGCGGGCAATCCAGATGTGGAAGCTGCCCATGTCCACGCACAGGGTCATGTCCTGCCCTATGATGTCCTGCAGCTCCTTGACGATGCGCAGCGGATGGATGGGCATGCCCCCCAGATGCTGGGCATGCAGGGTCAGCTGATGGCGCTGGGCCCGGATCTCCCCGAGCAGGGCGGCGATGGCGGGATCCCGTGCCAGCGGCTGGTTCAACATCTTGGTCAAGCAATAGAGATTGGCGCTGATGGAGCCCACCAGCTCCACCGCCGGGCAGTAGCTGCTGTCGATCTCCGCCGGCAGGGCATCTATGTGCAGCAGTTGCCTCTCCCCCGTGCCGTTCCACAGCACAGGGTCATATTCGATGGGGCTGTAACCGATGCAGATCACCAGATCCGCCCCCTGCAGCAACCTGTCCCCCGGCTGGTTGTTGAACAGCCCCACCCGACCGGCAAAGTCATCGAAATGGTGAGTATCCACCACGCCGGCCGCCTGATAGGTGCCCGTCACCGGCAACCGGCTCTTGTCCAAAAAGGCGCGCACCGCGAGGGAGTTTTCCGGCCGGCTGGCCAGCAGGCCGAGCAGCACCACGGGCTTGCGGGCTTGCGCCAGCAGGCTCAGCGCCCTGTCGATGCCCGCCTCATCGGCGGCACCGGGTTCGGGAATGGCTCTGGGCACCAGGATGGCGCCATCGGTCGGCTCGTTGATGATGTCCATGGGCAGGCTGACAAAGGCAGCTCCGGGACGACCCAGCTCGGCGGACCGAAAGGCGTTGGCCATCACCTCTGAAAGGGCGGATCCTGTGCCCACTTGGGCGCTGAACTTGGTGACGGGGCGGCACAGGCTGACGGTATCCAGGCTCTGGTGAGTGAGTTTGAGGCCGTCGGCCCGCCGCACCGCCCCCCCCAGCGCCACCATGGCGTCCCCTTCCGAGGTGGCGGTCGCGAGGCCTGTGATCAGGTTGGCGCAACCCGGGCCCGAGGTCACCAGCGCCACCCCGGCCTTGCCGGTCAGCCGGCCCACGGCGGCGGCCATGAAGGCGGCGTTCGCCTCGTGGCGCACCACTATGGTGTCGATGGGGGAGTCTTCCAGCGCATCGAACACCCTGTCTATCTTGGCCCCCGGAATACCGAATACCTGCTTGACGCCCTGTGCCTCCAGGTGGCGCACCACCAGTTCGGCCCCACAGCCCCAGTGTTGATTTTCCATGAGAATAACTCCTTGTAAGCGAAGGGATTAGCCTTCGGCAGCGCGGATGGCGCGGTCCAGATCGGCGGGATTGAGGTCGGCCTGTTGAAAGGCAGGGTTGCGTGGCAGTTCTATGTTGAGGTGCTGAACCACAGACAACTGCAGCTGGCCGTGGCCCATGGCGTAGTCGAGGATGTGACCACCGCCCTGGCGATCCTGGGTGATGAAGTGCTCGTGATAGCCGGCCACATTGATCCCCTGCACGAAGGGCGGGCAGCGAAAGCCGACCAGGGTGCCGCGCCGCTGGCTGAACGAAAACAGCGGCTGGGCCTCTATGGCTTCCAGCATGGGCTTGTAGGGCGGGGTCTGGCAGGGCACGGTACGCACCTGCGCCTGTTCAAACAGGCCGTCGAGGCGAAAGGCGACGAAGACGTTGTCGGTGCCCACCAGCTGATCGATCCATTGATGGATCTCGTCGCGGCTGAGGGGGTGATCGAAGCGGCGCTCCAGGCAGGGGCGAAAATGCGTCATCACCGCAAACGGGGTTTTCTGACCTGCTTGGGCCGGACGGGCCGAGCCGTCGGCCTTGAGCTGGTGGATCTGGCGCTCGAACGCAATCAGCTCGCCATCGAGCCGGTTGAAGGTGCCAAGGCCAAAGTCGCCGTGGCGCAGCAGATCGGCCATGGTGGTCTCGCCCTCATAGACGCCGGCCAGCAGGGCGCTCATCAAGGAGCTCTGATAGACCTCGCCGCCCCCCTGACGGGCCTGCCAGCGGACAAACTGCTGGCTGATCTCGATGGCACAGTCACACTGTGTATAGGTTTCCATTTGGATTTAACCTCCAATCCTGTTAGGTTGGCAAATCAGGATTCAATAGTGACCAAGATCACAGTTTGATACCAATATCCAAACCCATCAGCTTCGAGACGTACCAGATATGGAATTTCGTTACCTGCGCTACCTGGTAGCCGTGGCAGAGAAGCAGAGCTTTACCAAGGGAGCCGAGGCGCTGGGCATGGCCCAGCCACCCCTCAGCCAGCAGATCCGCAAATTTGAACAGGAGGTGGGCACGCCGCTGTTTCACCGGCTGACCCGCAGCGTGGAGCTGACCGAGGCGGGACTGAGCCTCTATCAGGATGCCAAGGGGATACTGTCACAAACCGAGCAGGCCATGCAGAAGGCCAGACGTATCGCCCGTGGTCAGCTTGGCTCCCTGCGCCTGGGCTTTGCCGGCTCCACAGTGCTGCACCCGAGCGTGCTGCAACTCATCCACGACTTTCGCCAGGCCTGGCCCGAGGTGAGCCTGCATCCCATCGAGAACAGCATGCCCAACCTGGTGCGCGACCTAGTGAGCGAGGAGCTGGATGCCGCCATCCTGCGCCTGCCGTGCAGCAGCAGCTCGGCACTGACCCACCACCTCATCGATGAGGAGGAAATGCTGATCGCCCTCCCCCCACATCATGTGCTGGCAGGCAGTGGCGCCATCGCCATCGAGGCCCTGGCGGCGGACCCCTTCATCCTGTTCCCCCGCGAGCTCGGGCCCGGGCTGTACGATGCCATCACCCAGCGCTGCCAACGGGCCGGCTTCAGCCCCCGTCTCGGCAGCCAGAGCCCGCAAGTGATCTCCACCGTCGGCATGGTGCAGGCCGGCTTCGGGGTCGCCATCATCCCACGCTCGGTGAGCGAGCTGCACCCCCACGGCGTCAGCTATCACCCCATCGCCGATGAACCGCTCACCACCCGCATCAGCCTCGCCACCCGCCGCCATCCCCGCCAGAAGAGCCTGCAACACCTGATAGGGTTGATCCCGCACCTGCCTTGAATCAATGTCATGCAGAACTTGATGATAAAGAGAGGACGCTTTAGAGACAGGGGCTGGCTACAAGAATGTGCAGAGTCTCTGTCAGCATAAATTTCCTGTAGGATAACGATACTGTTCCACTTTAGCACTCACATGGAGCCATACAACCAGCTCGCACCAAAGGTTGCTCTATGGCAATCAAGTCTATGGTGTGCCCTTTAGGTGAGTAGGAAAATATAGCTGTGCTTGCCACTGGGCATGGCCAGCGTCCATCCAGCCCTGAGGTACCGAGCGTATAACTGTCAGACTTGCACCAGGCTTGTTCACCAGTTGCTCAAACACGAGAGTTCTTCATTGACAGGTCAATTTGACCTTTTCTTGCCCCAAGTCGATTGCAGCAACCATTTATCTTGCCCCGAGCATTTTAAGATATTGAACAGCACGGCAAATCTAAATCAATATCAACAAGCGAGAACCTCTTGAAAATTATTTGGTAAGCTCATCTAGCCTTCTTGGTACGCCTACATCCAGAGAACTGTGAGGGGCTCTATTTAATGAAAGAATAGTTTTGAATTCTCTATATTATCGGCAATTTAATATTGGCAGCAAAGATGCCAAGATTTTGTTTAAGTCATTTTTATAGCAGTAAAAACTTGCAAACCCTGAGTAACCAAATGGGATGGTTTCGAATTGAACGAAGGCTGTATTACTTACTACCTTAATCACATTGGCTTTATTTTTATTGAACAATGTGTATTCTACACTTTCCTCCTTTTTGAAATCAGTGAAGAAAATTACAAAGAGTGCCATACCACCAGAGCCGACCAAGGATAACGGCCCTAATACGGCTACCGCCATAACACATACAAGTACACCCAACCAAGCCAAGCCCCGGACTATTTTATAGACTATTTCAGGAATGGCATCCTGATAAATAACAATAAGCCCCTCAGTTGTAAGGCGGTAATGGTAATCTTTATCAGCCATCACTAAATAGCGTAGATAAGGTGTCATCACTATGGACATACCGAGCATCATATAAGCAAAGCCTCAATCGTTATCATCGACTAATAGCGCCCCTCCTCCCCCTATAATAATGGTCATGAAGCTCACACTCATTAATATCACCTACCAAGCGAATGGTGTTGGAACTCGAATATCCCATTCATGTAGCGTCGGAGCCTCGCGAACCCTTTTTTGATTAGCATCGATAATGCGTTGTTGCTCTTCCTGCGGTAGCTGATGGAAAGGAGTCTCCTGCTCATTCGTGTCCATGACTTCGTTTGTCTTGTCCATTATTTATTCCCTTGCTTGCCGACCACCAACGCGGGCATTGTACCCAGATCGCCGCTGCTACTATTCAATGTGACAGGACCGCCGCTGCTACTGCTGTCCTTAAAAATAAACTCCCGCTGAATCATACCCCCGAGATAACCCAGTTCCAGTTTGATGGCCGAATTGGTATCAACCCCCAGCGGCAGGGAATAGACCATGTCATCCCAGCGCCCGCGATATGTCTCCAGCGTTCTGGGCTGCATGGCGGCCTGATAGCTGGCCAAGTCCTCTTTAGTGTGTACCGGCACCATTTGACTGACCCGAGCCAGAGGTTGGCCGATAGTGCTTAGCCCAATGGTCAACTCCCGTAAGAGGTTAGCCACCAAGTACTGAAATTTGATCAACCAGGAAGATGGCTTGCCCCTGATGGATTACAACGGTAGAAATTTCACTACGTAAAAATTGACGACCTGCTCTATTTAACAGAACAGGTCGAATAAGTCATTGAGGCTATTTGGTTAAATTCCAGGGTGACCTTTTATATATTTCACACTCTCAATGAAAACCTGAGACTTTATTAAGTCCGTAATAAGTTCCATATCCTCGACTCTACAATAAACTATACGACTGAACGCTGACTTAAATGGTACAGATTCAAACCGCAAAGCTCTATGTCTCTTCGAGATGGTAAAGACGTGTGGCCACTCTTTGTGAAATAGAGTGAACTCCTCAAAAATTTCACTCTTAAAATCAGTGAAAAATACCGCAAAGAGCGCCATGCCACCTGCACCAACCAGTGCTAATGGCCCCAATACAGCCACCGCCATCACGCAAACCACCACCCCAAGCCAAGCCAAGCCACGCACTATGGTGTAGGCCACTTCAGGAATGGCATCATGATAAGTGACGATTAAGCCTTCTGTCGTCAGCCGGTAATGGTAGTTTTTATCCGCCATCACCAAGTAACGTAAATAGAGCGTCATCACTATCGACATACCGACCATCATATAAACAAAAGTCCAATCATTATCTCCAGCAAACCATACCGCCGCACCTCCAAATAGCATCATCGAGCCAACGACTGTTAATATTATTGGCCATGCAAATGCTGTAGATACCCGGATATCCCATTCATGAAGAGTTTGTGCCTCACGCACTCTTTTTTGATTGGCATAGATAATACGTTGTTGCTCTTCCTGCGGCAGCAGATGAAAAGGGGTCTCTTGCTCGCTGGCCTCAGCTACTTCATTCGTGTTGTTCATTATTCATTCCCTTGCTTACCAACTACTAGGGCGGGCATAGAACTTAATTCACCGCTGCTGGAATTCAAAGTGATAGGTCCACCACTATTGCCGTTGCCCTTGAAGACAAATTGCCGCTGTACCATGCCACCCATATATCCCAGCTCCAACTCGATGGCACTATTGGTATCGACCCCCAAAAACAAGGTATAGACCAGACCATCCCAACGTCCACGTTGTGTCTCCAGCATCCTGGGCTGCATGGCTGCCTGATAGCGCGCCACATCCTCTTTGGAGCGTACCGGCACCATCTGGCCAGCACTGGCAAGTGATTGAGAAGTGACATTTAACCCTATAGTTTGTCCTCGCAAATGGGCGGGGAGCGAGAGTTGCAACTGCCACTGGGGGCGACCAGTGTCCATCCAGCCTTGGGCCGGGGAGCGCACCACCGTCAGGCTGGCGCCCGGTTTATTGACCAGCAATTCAAAGCGAGCCAGTTCGTCTTCTGCGGACCAGTTAGCGGGTTGCTTGCCCCAAGTGGATTGCAGCAACCATTTCTCCAGATCCGAGCGTTTGAAGATATTCAGCAGCACTGTCAGTACCAGATAGGCCGCGCCCAATACAAATAACCCAACCGCCATCCAAGGTGCAAAAATCGCTGCTATGGACGAGCCACCCAACCCATTGATACCTAAGAACACAAGCTGAGTAAAAAAGATCCCCCCCTGGCCTAGCAATACGACCGCTTTCATCTGCAGGAGTGTCTTTTCCATGCTGCTTATCAAAGGATCCTTGCTGGCCTGCAAGGTATCCCACATCTCTGCCCCTGCTGCAGCCAGACCCAGACTAGAAAACGCCACCATACGCCAAGTGAAGGCTTTAACCAAAACCGCATGATCACCTTCTTTAATCGCATTTTTAATGGAAAGAGACCGGATTGGGCTACCATCCTGAGCCGCTAGTGGCTTTAGCTTCTCCCACGCAGCCCCCTGATAGAGCGCAGCTATGGCATTGCCCGTCCAGGCGAAGGTCGAGCCCAACTGCATATTTGCCCGTTCTCGGCCGATGGACTGGGCGTTTTGCGCCGTCCCTGCGATGACCACACTCAGATTCCAGAGGTTGAGCAGGGCCACCAAGCCACCAAAGGCCGCCAGATTTGGGACTCTCTCGTTCATGGCAGTGATGCGTTGATTCACTCCACTGCGCACACTCGCAAGATAGTCGCCGATATATTGCCTGGCCTGCTGCTGGTAGAGATCGCCTTTCAGTTTGACCAGCATGGGCATCTCGCTGGCAATCAGGGTATCCAGCCGTTGCTGCAGGGTTTTTAGCTGGCCATTGATGGCTTGCACCGTGGTATTGCGCCCGGGTGGTGGCGAGCTGATGGCCGACATCTCTTTTACAATGGACCAGGCCCTCTGCTGGAAACTGTTGTGGAGCATCCGATAGCCGCGGTTGACCTGCAGCGGCTGGTCGCCGAGCAACGACTCCAGCAGCACCAGCCTCAGATTGCCTGCAAGGCTGTTCTTCCAAGCGTGGGGCAAGATAGCCGCCATGATCTGGGCGTGAGCCCCCTTGGCCATGGATTTCCCCGCCACCTTCATGGCCTCGATCACGGCTTCGGCAGTCTGGAACCAGGATTTCTGCTTGAGCCTCTCATCCCCCAGTAGCGTTTCCAGATCGGCCGTTCTACCAAAGAGGGCCGTCATGTCGCCAGACGAGGTGCTGAGCCAGGCATTGTCTACCGTCTGTTCGCTCAGTCCCTTGTACAGCGCAATATCAAAACCATAAGGGGCCAGCGCCAGTAAGTTGTCACAGCTCTTTTCGCCAAGCAGTTTTTCCAGCGCTTTTTTCCTGGTCTCAGTGCTGCAACTGAGGGAGAGCGCCTGCCCAGCCTCGGCAAACAGGGTCTGCAGATAGGCTTGTCCCTTGGCAGTTCTGTTGTCCAGACCAAAGGGCAGCGGATCGGCCTTGAGGCGGGTCACGCCATTGAACAAGTCCTCATGGGCCCGACCCAATGCCAGTTCCAGCTCATTGAGTGGCACCTGATACTGCTTGATAAACGCATTGAGCCCAGTCCAATTAACCTCATCCTGGAAGGCGGCGCGCTCTTTCCACTGACTTACCTGCTTATGGGATGGGTTGAAACCATATTGTTCCCGCAAGATTTTCAGCTTGGCATCGGCTCTTTTCACCATGGGGGAGTCGAACCTCACCACGCCAGGCTCTGCCGTCATGTTCTCCGTGTCGGCGAGGTAGCGATCCCCCAGGTAATCATCCAGCGCCTCTTCAAAGGCCTGGATCCTAGCGACATTGCCCCTGACGGAGGCTGGCAAGTCTTTCTCATCGAGTCGCACCCTGGCCAGATTGCGCGTCACCTCGGCCATCATCAGCTTGTGCGTGTTTGCCTTGCGCAGTTTCTCATCTTCACCCATCAAGGCTTCCCGCTTGGCCAGCAGTTGATTGACCTTCATGGAAAGGTCGGCAAGATCGGCCAGCGGATCCTCCAGAGCGACCACCATGGCACTTTGAGGGTCTGGCATTCCCGCCTTGTAGGCGGCTGGTGAACCCGCAGACTTGTGTGCCAACAGTTTGATCCCTTGCTTATCCTCTTCGGCTGGCTTGGCAAGGGGGGTACAAGATAGAACGAACCCCTGATTCGGCAGACCCAAATCTGCAACCTTGTCGAGCGAATCGGGCAGGCCGCAATGGGAGGCCTTCATGGTGCTGGCGAAGCTGCCCAGCTTGACTTGTCGCATCCAGGCACTGCACAAACCACTGCTCTTTTCCATCTCTTTTTTGATGCGCCCGGTCCAACGCTGTGGAGAATAAATGAGGGAGAGAGTGTGGCTCGCCGGATAAAGCAGATGACCCTTGCTCCCCTTGCTCTGACTGATGAAGGTCGCGCCCTTTATTTCATATTCATCGAACGTCTTGGCCTGTTCGTCATAAACATAGAACCAACCATCACGCAGCTGACGCAAGGCATAGCCGCTCTCTTTGAACTTGAGCGGTGCTACAAAGCCAGCACCTGCGGGTAATGGATGAGGCTGCTTCTGCGGTGGAGCAAAAGGCTCATCGAGGGCGTAGCGTACCGGTACTATGGCAATGTTCTTGTTCTTGAGTGGACACACGCCAGCCGGGCTCTTGCTGTTGTTGGGACTTGCACACTGGGCGGCTTGATTGGGCGTATTCATGCGTCTTGATCCTTTTTGCTCAATGCTTCCGCCAGCTCAGCGGCTTGCTCAATACGTTGCGAGGGAGTTTGTGCCGAAGGCTGAGTGATCAACGCCTTGATCCGGGGATATTCATCCTGCTCAAACCAACCACTGCCGAGGTAGCCAAGCACATTGAAAAACAGCAGCAAATCCCGCTCACTCTCGAATCCCTTGCCATAAGCCCATTCTGCCCAATAGGCAATCCATGCAACAGGCTCAATTTGTTCCTGCAAACGAACCGGGAACCAATTGCCCATATGTTGCCGGATCACATCAAGGGTGTGCAGCCAGCTGACTTCCCCCAAGCGAGCCCACTGCGCATCCGAGAGTCTGAGACGTTTGCCAACCGGCTTCCCCAGCTCAGGTGACGCTCTCTTGTACCACCACACTTGCTGGTTGGCTTGTCGTACCGGGATCCAGACCTGACTCATCCCCAACCAGAGCCAGGGTTCATCATCTACGAACAACCGCCACATGGTTTCCGGCATGGCCAGCTTGAGCAGGATCCGGCTGCCATAGGGGCTTTCAACTTCGATCAGCGCCCTCAATCGTTCGGCCAGGGGCAACAAGGCAAGCCGGGACGATAACAGGTAACCCCATGATGGTTCACGGTTTTGTATGAACCAGTCCAGTAGGTTTGGCGTCGCGCAAACCAGACAGGGGCTCGCTTCTCGCAGGCTGTCCCAAGGTGCATAAAGGTAAATGGGCTGATAAGCGGGAATATCATCCTGTTCAAACAAGACTCGCTCTAATTCAGCGATACGAGCACCATCAAGCAACAGATAGAGTTGTTCACTACTGACCAGATCGATATCGGGAGCGGATACGATGGAGGTAGCAGCCATCAACTGCCACCCTCTTGCCTGGCCAACTGCTCGCAAATTTCACACACAGGCTCGGCCGATTTTAACGTCGCAATCTGACGTGCGGGGTCGATGGGAGGAGGCGGTGCCACCACCTCAACCGCCTCCGGTTGGATCGGCATCTGGCCACCCCAACCAGAGCCAGAACCCGGGCTGCCACCCGAGTTCATCTTGATGGAGCCACCACTGAGGGTCACGCCACCAGCATCAATCTTCACAAAGCTGCCACCCACTTTCAGGGTCAGCTCGGCGCCCGCCTCCATCACGATTTTCATGCCCGCCTTGTGATGCACTTCGCTGCCCGCCTCAACCAAGAGGGACTGGCCAAGCTTCTGGTGCAGTGAGGCATCGACGGTGAGTGAATAATCGGCCTTGATCTGGTCGCGCTTCTCACCTTCCACGCTCAGGTGGTCGTTGGCCTTGATGCGGGTCACCCGCTCGTTGTCGATATCGGTGTGCTGGTCATGCTTGATATGCCAGGCCGCGTCGTTCTCGATAAGCACGTTCAGGTCTTTCTGACCGTGGATGTAAATCTCTTCCTTGCCCGCCTGGTCTTCAAAGCGCAGCTCGTTGAAGCCCTCCCCCTGGTGGGTTTCGGTGCGCAGCACGGTGCGGGTCTTGTTGGCCGGCAACTCGTAGGGCGGCCGGTTGGTGGCGTGATAGGTGCGACCGGTCACGATGGGTTGGTCGGGGTCCCCTTCGAGGAAAGAGACGATAACTTCATGGCCGATACGCGGGATGGCCATCATGCCGTATTGGCCGCCGGCCCAGCCCT